>NZ_JAPEPX010000001.1:3777500-4985000 GCF_026339935.1 Streptomyces sp. NBC_01551 | reverse complement strand
AAAGGAACCTCATCCACCGAAGTGGACGGGGTATCAACTTCTGGCGTTGATTTTTGGCACGCTGTTGAGTTCTCAAGGAACGGACGCTTCCTTTGTACTCACCCTCGCGGGCTTTCCTCCGGGCTTTCGTTCTTCGTTCTTGCGTTTCCGACTCTATCAGAGTCAGTCCCGCTCGCTTTCCAGGTTCTTCGCTTTCGCGTTTTCCCTTTCCGGCGATTCCAACCTTACCAGATCATTTCCGCGCCGTTTCCGACTTGGATTTGAATTCGGCGGCCGTTGGAGGGCCTTTCCCTTTCGGGTGGATCAGACTTTATCAGGTCTCCCTGAGTGCTGATTCCCACCCGCCCGCACATGCCCGTCCGGGCACACGTGTGTGCCCGGGTGCCGTGCGAGGTGGAGACGTAAACGTACTGGAGCGGGGCCCCCGGATGCAAATCCGGTTGCCCCGCTCCAGTGAGGTCGCTACGGCGAGGCTCAGACCTCGACGACGACCGGGAGGATCATCGGGCGGCGGCGGTAGCTGTCCGACACCCACTTGCCCATGGTCCGGCGGATGAGCTGCTGGATCTGGTGCGGCTCGGCGACGCCGTCGGCGGCGGCGCGGGCGATGGCTTCCTCGATCTTCGCGCTGACCGCGCCGAAGGCCGAGTCCTCGATGCCGGAACCCCTGGCCTGGATGTTCGGGCCGCTCACGACCTTGCCGGTGGAGCTGTCGACCACGACGTAGACCGAGATGATGCCCTCGTCACCGAGGATCCGGCGGTCCTTGAGCGAGGTCTCCGTGACGTCGCCGACCGAGAGGCCGTCCACGTACACGTAGCCGGCCTGGACCTTGCCGGAGATCCGGGCCTTGCCGTCGATCAGGTCGACGACCACGCCGTCCTCGGCGATGACGATGCGGTCCTTCGGGACGCCCGTCATGGCACCGAGCTCGGCGTTGGCGCGCAGGTGGCGCCATTCGCCGTGGACCGGCATCAGGTTCCGCGGCTTGCAGATGTTGTAGAAGTACAGCAGCTCGCCGGCGGAGGCGTGGCCGGAAACGTGCACCTTGGCGTTGCCCTTGTGGACGACGTTGGCGCCCCAGCGGGTCAGGCCGTTGATCACGCGGTAGACCGCGTTCTCGTTGCCCGGGATCAGGGACGACGCCAGGATCACGGTGTCGCCGGGGACGATCCGGATCTGGTGGTCGCGGTTGGCCATCCGGGACAGGGCCGCCATCGGCTCGCCCTGCGAACCCGTGCAGACCAGGACGACCTCGTGGGCCGGCAGGTCGTCGAGGGTCTTCACGTCCACGACGAGACCGGCGGGGACCCGCAGGTAGCCCAGGTCGCGGGCGATGCCCATGTTGCGGACCATCGAGCGGCCGACGAAGGCGACCCGGCGGCCGTATTCGTGGGCGGCGTCGAGGATCTGCTGGATGCGGTGCACGTGGCTGGCGAAGCTGGCCACGATGATCCGGCTGTGGGCGTTCGCGAAGACCGTGCGCAGGACGTTGGAGATCTCGCGCTCGGGCGGGACGAAGCCCGGGACCTCGGCGTTCGTCGAGTCCGAGAGGAGGAGGTCGATGCCCTCTTCGCTCAGACGCGCGAAGGCGTGCAGGTCGGTGAGGCGCTTGTCCAGCGGCAGCTGGTCCATCTTGAAGTCGCCGGTGGCCACGACCAGGCCGGCGCCGGTGCGGATGGCCACGGCCAGCGCGTCCGGGATGGAGTGGTTGACGGCGATGAACTCGCAGTCGAAGGGGCCGAGGTTCTCGCGCTCGCCTTCCTTCACCTCGAGGGTGTAGGGGCGGATGCGGTGCTCCTGGAGCTTCGCCTCGATGAGGGCCAGCGTCAGCTTGGAGCCGATCAGCGGGATGTCCGGCTTCTCCCGGAGGAGGTAGGGGACGGCGCCGATGTGGTCTTCGTGGCCGTGCGTGAGGACGATGCCCTCGATGTCGTCGAGCCGGTCCCTGATGGACGAGAAGTCCGGAAGGATCAGGTCGATGCCGGGCTGCTCCTCCTCGGGGAAGAGCACGCCGCAGTCGACGATCAGCAGGCGGCCGTCGAACTCGAAGACGGTCATGTTGCGGCCGATCTCGCCGAGGCCACCCAGGGGGGTGACACGGAGGCCGCCCTTGGGCAGCTTCGGCGGCGGGCCGAGTTCAGGATGCGGATGGCTCAAAAGTATCTCCTCACCACGCGCGCCACGTACCCCTTGAGGCACGTGGCGCGCATGTCATTCGTGCACTATCTGTTGTCTGTCTTGTTCTTGATTCAATGCTTCGCGGTCGTGCTTGTTCAGTTGTGAAGTCTGTTGTCAGAGCTGTACCCCGCCGGCGGCAAGATCGATCTTGAGCTGAGCCGTCTCTTCGGCGCTCAGCTCGACCAGCGGGAGCCGAAGCGGGCCCGCGGGCAGGCCCTGGAGGTTCAGGGCGCCCTTGGTGGTCATCACACCCTGGGTGCGGAACATGCCGGTGAAGACGGGGAGCAGCTTCTGGTGGATCTCGGTGGCCTTCTGGACGTCCCCGCCCAGGTGGGCTTCGAGCATGGCGCGCAGGTCCGGGGTGACCACGTGGCCGACCACGGAGACGAAGCCGACCGCGCCGACCGACAGGAGCGGCAGGTTCAGCATGTCGTCGCCGGAGTACCAGGCCAGGCCGCTCTGCGCGATGGCCCAGCTGGCGCGGCCGAGGTCGCCCTTGGCGTCCTTGTTGGCCACGATACGGGGGTGCTCGGCCAGCCGGACGAGGGTTTCCGTCTCGATCGGGACACCGCTGCGGCCGGGGATGTCGTAGAGCATGACCGGCAGGCCGGTCGCGTCGGCGATCGCGGTGAAGTGCCGGAAGAGGCCCTCCTGCGACGGCTTGCTGTAGTACGGGGTCACCGCGAGCAGGCCGTGGGCTCCGGTGCGCTCGGCCTGGCGGGCGAGTTCCAGGGTGTGGCGGGTGTCGTTGGTGCCGATGCCGGCGACCACGTGGGCGCGGTCACCGACCGCTTCGAGTACGGCTCGTACGAGGTCGTTTTTCTCCGCGTCGGTGGTGGTGGGCGACTCACCGGTGGTGCCGTTGATGATCAGGCCGTCGTTGCCTGCGTCCACCAGGTGGACGGCGAGCCGCTGCGCGCCGTCGAGGTCGAGTGCGCCATCCGCCGTAAACGGCGTGATCATGGCGGTGAGGACCCGCCCGAAGGGGGTCTGCGGAGTCGAGATCGGAGCCATGGGTAACACGCTACTCGCTGCCACGCTCGCGGTGTCCCCTCGGGGGACGTCAACAGGGACACCTCCCTGTAACGGCGAGGTGGTGTTGGAGCCCGGCACTGCCTGCTCGGGGGTTCAAGCAGTGCCGGGTCCGTTTGATCAGCCTAGATGAACTTTACGAAACGCCGCAATACGGACACTTGGGACTTCGCTCCGTACATCAGTACGCCATGGGTGCATCAGCCCTTATGGGGCAACGCGCCCGTTGCCGTTGAAGGCGGCGTACGTGAGCGGCATGAGCTTCGCCCAGTGCTGCTCCATCTTCTCGCCGACCATCTCGATCTCCCGCTGCGGGAAGGACGGGACCGCCGCCAGCTCGTGCTGGGTGCGCAGGCCGAGGAAGTGCATCAGCGAGCGCGCGTTGCAGGTGGCGTACATCGAGGAGAAAAGTCCGACCGGCAGGACCGAACGGGCAACCTCGCGGGCCACGCCCGCCGCCAGCATCTCCTGGTAGGCCTCGTAGGCCTGCCGGTACGAGTCCTCCATGACCCGGCCCGTCAGTTCCTGCTGCGCCTGGGTGCCCTCGACGAAGACGTACTTGCCCGGGCGGCCCTCCTGGACGAGCTTGCGCTCGGTGTCCGGGACGTAGAAGACCGGCTCCAGCTCCCTGTAGCGGCCGGATTCCTCGTTGTAGGACCAGCCGACGCGGTGCCGCATGAACTCGCGGAACACGAAGATGGGGGCGCTGATGAAGAACGTCATCGAGTTGTGCTCGAAGGGGCTGCCGTGGCGGTCGCGCATCAGGTAGTTGATGAGGCCCTTGGAGCGCTCCGGGTCCTTCTGGAGCTCCTCCAGGGACTGCTCGCCGGCCGTGGAGACCCGGGCGGCCCACAGCACGTCGGAGTCGGCGGCGGAGTGCTTCACCAGCTCCACCGTCACATCGCTGCGGAAGCTGGGTTTCAGGTCTGAAGCGGCGGTCTCGCTCACCGGGGGTCCTTCCGAACATGCACGGGCTGGGCGCGCCCACTCTACGTCGCCCCGTGCGAGCGCTCGCGCAGACCCACTCGGGTGCCGCGTCACCCGGACAGCTGACGCCTCGCCATGAATTTTGGTTAATGCCCCGAAATCCGGCACCGATTGGGCCCGCCACTCGTCTTACCTCACAGAACGCCAGCCCGTCCCGCCGCCGGAGAGCCGGCGGCATCGATCGTGAGGAGAGTCGCTCCCATGTTCAGCCGGCGCGAACCCGTCCCGTTCGCATTCGTCGCCGAAGCCGACCGATTCCGCAGCAACGTCACTCCGCCGCCACGCGAAACTCTGAGCAAGAGCCAGATGGCCGCCCGTAGTCTGGTGGGCCTGACCGTGGTGGCCGGGCTCGTCGGCTCGTTGCTCCTCGGAATGCCCGCACTTCAGCCCAGCAACGCGCCGCAGAAGTCCGAGGCCTCCCAGGGGCGGTAGCCTCACGTCACAGCCCAACCGAACGTGCATGTGAGTGAGGTCCAGCCGTGCCCCTGCCCTTTTTGACGGCCGACGGCGTATTCGAAGCGCATGAAGACGATGCCCTCGCCCACGTCGACCACGACCGCTGGCGCCGGCCCTACCGGCCCGGCCCCTGGCGGGTGGCCGCCGCCGCCCTGCTGCTCCTGCTGGCCGCCTTCATGCTGCTCTCCACAATGATCATCGCCTTCGTGGGTGCCTGGACCGGGGCCGTGGCCTGCCTCGCCGCCGCGCTCGCCGTGATCGGGTCCGCGCTGCGGATCCTGCTCGCGGGCGTCTGGGTGAGCCCCTCGGGGCTGCGCCGGGTGGCCTTCCTGCGGACCCGTTCCCTCGCCTGGAGCGAGATCGACGCGGTCCGTACCGTCCAGCAGCCGGTGCGCTGGCTCGGGCTGCCGAGGACCGTACAGGGGCAGGCGCTGACGGTGGCCGCGCGCGGCGGCGCGGAGCTGCCGGTGCTGCTCACCGACCACAACGCCGACTTCCTGTCGCGGACGGAGGCCTTCGACCGGGCCGCGCACGCGGTCGAGGCCTGGGCGGACGAGTACCGGGCCGTGGCCGCCGCGTAGGAGCGACGACACCGCGGCACGGGGAAGCCCGTACAGGACCTGATCAGGCCTGTGCGGGCTTTCCGTCGTGCAGGGCGATCGCCCGCTGCATCGCCTTGCGGGCCCGCGGGGTGTCGCGGGCGTCGTGGTAGGCGACGGCGAGCCGGAACCAGCTGCGCCAGTCCCCCGGCGCGTCCTCGGTCTCGGCCTTGCGGCGCGCGAAGACCTCGTCGGCGGAGTCCCGCAGGATCCGGCCGTACTGGTCCCGCTCCAGCTCGTCGACGGGGAGTCCGCCCTCGGACTCCAGCTCGGTCGCGAGCTGGTTGGCCCGGGTGACGAACTGGGTGTTCTTCCAGAGGAACCAGACGCCGATGACCGGCAGGATCAGCACCGCCACCCCGAAGGTGACGGTGAGCAGGGTGCCCTGCCGGATCAGCATCAGGCCCCGGCTGCCGACCAGGACGAAGTAGAGGGCCAGGACGGCGGCCGTGATGAAGTAGGTGATCTTCGCGCGCATGGGTACTACTGCCTGCTCATCAGCCGAGGTCGAGGAAGTGTTCCAGGCCGAAGGTGAGGCCCGGGGTCTGCGTCACGCGGCGCGCGCCGAGCAGGATGCCCGGCATGAAGCTGCTGTGGTGCAGGGAGTCGTGACGGATGGTGAGGGTCTCGCCCTCGCCGCCGAGCAGCACCTCCTGGTGGGCCAGGAGGCCGCGCAGGCGGATGGCGTGCACCGGGACGCCGTCGACGTTGGCGCCGCGGGCGCCGTCGAGGGCGGTGACGGTGGCGTCGGGCTGCGGGGCGCAGCCGGCCTCGGCGCGGGCGGCGGCGATCAGCTGCGCCGTACGGGCCGCGGTGCCGGAGGGGGCGTCCACCTTGTTGGGGTGGTGGAGTTCGACGACCTCGACGGACTCGAAGTAGCGGGCGGCCTGGGCGGCGAACTTCATGGTGAGGACGGCGCCGATGGAGAAGTTCGGGGCGATGAGCACACCGGTCTCCGGGGAGCCGGCCAGCCAGCCGTTCAGCTGGGCGAGGCGGTCGTCGGTCCAGCCGGTGGTGCCGACCACGGCGTGGATGCCGTGGCGGATGCAGAAGTCGAGGTTGCCCATGACGGAGGCGGGGGTGGTCAGCTCGACGGCGACCTGGGCGCCGGTCTCGGCCAGCGTCTCCAGCTTGTCGCCGCGGGAGAGGGCGGCGACCAGTTCCATGTCCTCGGCGGCCTCGACGGCCCTGACGGCCTCGGCGCCGATGCGCCCCTTGGCTCCGAGAACCGCTACCCGCAGCTTGCTGCTCATGCGTCTTCGCTTTCTGTCGTACGGGCCGGGCACCGGCCGGCGGCCGGTGCCCGGCCCCAGGGGGTCCGGGTCTCCGGGTCTCAGACCACCGCTTCGTCGAGGCGGGCGGCCTGCTTCTCCTTCAGCGGGCCGATCACCGCGAGCGACGGCCGCTGGGCCAGTACATCGCGGGCGACCGCACGGACGTCGTCCGGGGTCACGGCGGCGATCCGCGCCAGCATGTCGTCGACGGACATCTGGTCGCCCCAGCACAGCTCGCTCTTGCCGATGCGGTTCATGATGGCACCGGTGTCCTCCAGGCCGAGGACCGTGGAGCCGGAGAGCTGGCCGATGGCCCGCCTGATCTCGTCGTCGGTGAGACCGTCGGCGGCGACCTTGTCGAGCTCCTCGCGGCAGATCCGCAGCACGTCGTGGACCTGGCTGGGCCGGCAGCCGGCGTAGACCCCGAAGAGTCCGGTGTCGGCGAAGCCGGAGGTGTACGAGTACACGCTGTAGGCCAGGCCGCGCTTCTCCCGGACCTCCTGGAAGAGCCGGGAGGACATGCCGCCGCCGAGGGCGGTGTTCAGCACGCCCAGGGCCCAGCGTCGCTCGTCGGTCCGGGCCAGGCCGGGCATGCCGAGGACCACGTGGGCCTGCTCGGTCTTGCGGTTGATCAGCTCGACGCGGCCGGAGGTGCGGATCCGCTTGGTGCCGCCGCGCGGGCCGATCGGCTCGGCGTCGGTGCGGGTCAGCGCGCCGGCCTTCTCGAAGGCGGCGCGGACCTGGCGTACGACCTTGTTGTGGTCGACGTTGCCGGCGGCGGCCACGACCAGGTGGGTCGGGTCGTAGTGCTTCTTGTAGAAGCGGCGGATCCGGTCGGCCGTGAGGGCGTTGATCGTGTCGACGGTGCCGAGGACGGGACGCCCCAGGGGGGTGTCGCCGAACATGGTCTGCGCGAACAGGTCGTGCACGCAGTCGCCCGGGTCGTCCTCGGTCATCGCGATCTCTTCGAGGATGACGCCGCGCTCGGCGTCGACGTCGGATTCGAGGATCAGCGAGCCGGTGAGCATGTCGCAGACCACGTCGATGGCCAGCGGCAGGTCGGTGTCGAGCACCCGCGCGTAGTAGCAGGTGTACTCCTTCGCCGTGAAGGCGTTCATCTCCCCGCCGACCGCGTCGATCGCGGAGGAGATGTCGAGGGCACTGCGCTTCTCGGTGCCCTTGAAGAGGAGGTGCTCCAGGTAGTGCGTGGCGCCGTTCAGCGTGGGCGTCTCGTCGCGGGAGCCGACGTGCGCCCAGATGCCGAACGTGGCGGAGCGGACGGAGGGCAGCGTCTCGGTGACGACGCGCAGTCCGCCGGGGAGGACCGTGCGGCGGACGGTGCCGATGCCGCCCTGCCCCTTGAGGAGGGTTTGGGTACGGGCGACGGCCCGCCCCTCCGAAGAGGGGCGGGCCGTCACACGGGAACTACGCGACGTCACTTGTCGGAGTCGTCCTTGTCGGCATCGGCGTCGGCCGCTTCGCCCTCGATCACGGGGATCAGGGAGAGCTTGCCGCGGGAGTCGATCTCGGCGATCTCGACCTGGACCTTGGTACCGACCGCGACCACGTCCTCGACGTTCTCCACGCGCTTGCCACCGGCGAGCTTGCGGATCTGCGAGATGTGGAGCAGACCGTCCTTGCCGGGCATGAGGGAGACGAAGGCACCGAAGGTGGTGGTCTTGACGACCGTACCCAGGTACCGCTCGCCGACCTCCGGCATGGTCGGGTTGGCGATCGCGTTGATCGTGGCGCGGGCGGCCTCGGCGGCCGGGCCGTCGGCGGCACCGATGTAGATGGTGCCGTCGTCCTCGATCGTGATCTCGGCGCCGGTGTCCTCCTGGATCTGGTTGATCATCTTGCCCTTGGGGCCGATGACCTCACCGATCTTGTCCACCGGGATCTTGACGGTGATGATCCGCGGGGCGTTGGGGGACATCTCGTCCGGCGTGTCGATCGCTTCCATCATCACGTCGAGGATGTGGAGGCGGGCGTCGCGGGCCTGCTTGAGGGCGGCGGCCAGGACGGAGGCCGGGATGCCGTCGAGCTTGGTGTCCAGCTGGAGCGCGGTGACGAACTCCTTGGTGCCGGCGACCTTGAAGTCCATGTCGCCGAACGCGTCCTCCGCACCGAGGATGTCGGTGAGGGCGACGTAGTGGGTCTTGCCGTCGATCTCCTGGGAGATCAGACCCATGGCGATGCCGGCGACGGGGGCCTTGAGGGGCACACCGGCGTTCAGCAGCGACATGGTGGAGGCGCAGACCGAGCCCATGGACGTCGAACCGTTGGAGCCGAGGGCCTCGGACACCTGACGGATCGCGTACGGGAACTCCTCGCGGGTCGGGAGGACCGGCACGATCGCGCGCTCGGCGAGCGCGCCGTGGCCGATCTCGCGGCGCTTCGGCGAACCGACGCGGCCGGTCTCACCGACGGAGTACGGCGGGAAGTTGTAGTTGTGCATGTAGCGCTTGCGGGTCACCGGGGAGAGGGTGTCCAGCTGCTGCTCCATGCGGAGCATGTTGAGGGTGGTGACGCCCAGGATCTGGGTCTCGCCACGCTCGAACAGCGCCGAGCCGTGCACGCGCGGGATGGCCTCGACCTCGGCGGCGAGGGTACGGATGTCCGTGATCCCGCGGCCGTCGATGCGGACCTTGTCCTTGATGACGCGCTCGCGCACCAGGGCCTTGGTCAGGCTGCGGTAGGCGGCGGAGATCTCCTTCTCGCGGCCCTCGAAGGCCGGGAGGAGCTTCTCGGCGGCGATCTCCTTGACGCGGTCCAGCTCGGCCTCGCGGTCCTGCTTGCCCGCGATGGTCAGCGCCTGGGTGAGGTCGCCCTTGACCGCGGCCGCGAGGGCCTCGTACACGTCGTCCTGGTAGTCCAGGAAGACCGGGAACTCGCCCTCGGGCTTGGCGGCCTTGGCGGCGAGGTCCGACTGGGCCTTGCACAGGACCTTGATGAACGGCTTCGCGGCGTCCAGACCGGCGGCGACGATCTCCTCGGTCGGCGCCTCGGCGCCGCCCTTGACGAGGGCGATGGTCTTCTCGGTGGCCTCGGCCTCGACCATCATGATCGCGACGTCGCCGTCCTCCAGGACGCGACCGGCGACGACCATGTCGAAGACGGCGTCCTCGAGCTCGGTGTGCGTCGGGAACGCGACCCACTGGCCGCGGATCAGCGCGACGCGGACGCCGCCGATCGGGCCGGAGAAGGGCAGACCGGCCAGCTGCGTGGACGCGGAGGCGGCGTTGATCGCCACGACGTCGTACAGGTGGTCGGGGTTGAGGGCCATGATCGTCGCGACGACCTGGATCTCGTTGCGCAGGCCCTTCTTGAAGGACGGGCGCAGGGGGCGGTCGATCAGGCGGCAGGTGAGGATCGCGTCCTCGGAGGGCCGGCCCTCACGACGGAAGAAGGAGCCGGGGATCTTGCCGGCCGCGTACTGCCGCTCCTCGACGTCCACCGTCAGGGGGAAGAAGTCGAGCTGGTCCTTGGGCTTCTTCGACGCGGTGGTGGCGGAGAGCACCATCGTGTCGTCGTCCAGGTAGGCAACGGCGGAACCGGCGGCCTGGCGGGCCAGACGGCCCGTCTCGAAGCGGATGGTGCGGGTGCCGAAGGAACCGTTGTCAATGACGGCCTCGGCGTAGTGGGTCTCGTTCTCCACTAGCGTTTTCTCCATATTCGTCGTCTCCGTCCGCCACCCGTGTGGTGGAGGACGGTGTCGGAGAAGCGCTCCTGGCGTGCGGGCCGGTCTTCGATCGAAGCACCCGGTGCGTGGCCCGTGGGGGCCTTCCGGATGCCACTACCGAGGACCGGCGGCGTAGGGAGGGCGCTCCTCCTCTTCGGTGTGCGCGTTCTCAGACTACAAAGCGTCCGGTGCGTCGCGCACGTACAGCAAAGGGAGCGGCCCCCTCAGAGTGGGGTCCGCTCCCTTCACAGCGTCTTTACTTGGCGCCGGCCGCACCGCGGCGGATGCCGAGGCGCTCGACCAGCGTACGGAAGCGCTGGATGTCCTTCTTGGCCAGGTACTGCAGCAGGCGGCGACGCTGGCCGACCAGGATCAGCAGACCACGACGGGAGTGGTGGTCGTGCTTGTGGGTCTTGAGGTGCTCGGTCAGGTCCGAGATGCGGCGGGACAGCATCGCGACCTGGACCTCGGGGGAGCCGGTGTCGCCCTCCTTGGCACCAAACTCTGCGATGAGCTGCTTCTTCGTTGCGGCGTCGAGCGGCACGCGTACTCCTCGTAATAGGTCTTCGTAGCCACCGAGTGCCCCAGGTCGAATTCTCTGGGGAGCTTCCGTAACTCGGGAGGCGGGGTCCGCTGGGCGCAGTCCACAGACCCTCTGTCGAGGAATCCGGGGGACGCGTACACAAACGGCCGTCACACAGCGTACCAGGCTGCCGGGCCCCGGATCTCGGCTGGTGAGCGAGCGGGCCCTTGCGTAGACGTCGAGCACGGCCAGGGCCAGCGGGACCAGGCTGAGCAGTACTGCGGCCTCGGTGAGGTCGAGCAGCCGTCCCCAGAAGGGTGACAGGCCCTTGCGGGGGATGACAAGCGAAATTCCGGTGAGGAGGGCCGCAGCGGCCGGTGAAGGCGGCCGAGAGCCGGATGGTGCGGAGTTCCATGCCGCGGCGGTCGTGGTGGTGGACGAGCTCGAAGAGGAGGCCGTGCCGGCGGTCGCAGGGCCAGGCCGGTGGCGAGGGCGAGGAGGCGGCCCCGGGCGTCGCCGGAGAAGCCGAGGACGGGGACGGAGCCGGCGGTGACCGCCGCGCAGCGGGCGAGGGGGCCGAGGAGGCCGAGGAGCTTCTCGTGGCTGCGGCGGGCCCGGGCTGCGATCAGCTCGGCGTCGAGGGTGGCGGCGGGCCTCGGGCGGCTCGGGGCCGGGCCGCTCAGGGCCGGGCCGCTCAGGGCCGGGGGCTTCACCGTACGGGTCGACGGCGTGACGGTCTGGGGTCTCGTACGGCGCTACGGAGCCCCGCGGGGCGGCGTAGTCGAATGGGGAGCCGGGCGAGGCGGGTCGCCGGGGCGGGGAGAAAGGCGACGGCTCCGATGGCGACGGGCTCGGTGGCGGTGGCGGTGGCGCAGGCCCCGGCGGCGATGGCCGCGAAGGTGGCGAGGGCGCCGGTGGCGGCGAGGAAGGCGGCGGCCACGAAGGCGGCGTCGCCGCCGGGGTGAGCGCGACCAGGGTCACGTAGGCGACGAGGTCGCAGACGCAGCCGAGCAGGAACTGCAGGCGGCCGGGTCCCTGGCCGGCGGCGGGGGCGACGATGCCGGAGCCGGCGATCAGCGCCAGCGGCAGGGCGGCAGGGCGTCGGGGCCGAGGGCGACGGCGGAGCCCGGGTCGCGGTTGGCGCGGGCCCGCACGCCGGACGCGGCGGTGACGGGGAGGTCGACGGCTCCGGCGATGACACCGGGCAGGCTGTGCGTGTCGTGGCGGACCGGGTCGGCGTACCAGAGGACGAAGCCGAGCAGGACGGGCTGGACGGCGGCGCTGGCCGGGCCCGCTCCGCGCCGCGTGTCGTCGCTCCAGCGGCGCCGGTCGCGGACGACCGCCGAGGCGACGGCGTCGGCGTCGGCGTCGGCGTCGGCGTCGGCGTCGAAGACAGGGTCGGCGTCGGCGTCGGCGTCGGCGTCGGCGTCGGCGTCGAAGACAGGGTCGGCGTCGGCGTCGAAGACAGGGTCGGCGTCGAAGACAGGGTCGGCGTCGGCGTCGAAGACAGGGTCGGCGTCGGCGTCGAAGACAGGGTCGGCGTCGAAGACAGGGTCGGCGTCGGCGTCGAAGACAGGGTCGGCGTCGGCGTCGAAGACAGGGTCGGCGTCGAAGACGGCGTCGGCGTCGGCGTCGGCGGGCGGCAGGGAGTCGACGAAGGGGCGCAGGCTGAGCACCTCGTCCAACTGGGCGGGCCGCGGCTCCGGGCGTGCGGCTGCTGCACGCCGACCGGCTGCCCGGGGCGGGGAGCACCCAGCGGGCGGACTGTCGATCGGCATCGACGAGACGGCGCTGGAGCCGGTGTTCCTCGACTTCGACGCCGATCCGTTCCTGCTCGTCTTCGGCGAGAGCGAGTCGGGCAGACGAACCTGCTGCGGCTGGTCGCGCACCGGTACCAGCCGGAGCGGGCGAAGCTCGTGGTCGGCGACTGCCGGCGCAACCTGCTGGTGGCGGGAGGAGCACCTGCTGGAGTAGGCGCCGACTGCCGACTCCCTGCAGATGCACATGGCGGCGCCGGCCGGGGTGTTCGGCCACGTCACGCCGCGGCAGCTGCGCGACCGCAGCTGGTGGACGGGCCCGGACGTGTTCATCGTGATCGACGACTACGACCTGGTGGCCACGAGCCAGTACCTGTCGTTCGCCCGGACACCGGGGTGCGCTTCGTCATCGCCCGCAACTCGGCGGAGCCTCGCGGGCGCTGTACGAGCCGTTCACCCAGCGGATCAAGGAGCTGGGCGCGCAGGGCCTGATCCTGTCGGGCAACCCGTCCGAGGGGAACTCGGCGGCGGCGTCCGCCCGCGCCCGATGCCGCCGGGACGGGCCAACTTCGTCTCGTGCAGGCGCAGCACCTCGCTGGTGCAGCTGGGGCGGATGCCCGCGATGGGATCCGGCCGGTGACGGGGGAGCTGGGGAAACCCTCCCCCGGCGGGCCCCGCAGCACCGATAATCGGCAGCGAAGACCTCAGCAGCACCGCACCACCGAGGGAAAGGCCGCACATGGGCACCCAGCAGGAGAAGGACGAGCTGTACGCGCTCGACATCAGCGGCGTGGAGTGGGAAGGGCCGCCCGGGACGAGCCCGAGCGAGGAGCGTGTCGAGATCGCGAAGCTGCCCGGGGGCGCGGTGGCCATGCGGTCCTCGCTGGACCCGGACACCGTGCTGCGCTACACGGCGGCCGAGTGGGAGGCGTTCGTACTCGGGGCCAGGGACGGCGAGTTCGACCTGACGTAGTCGGCCCGTGGTGCAACGCCGACGGGGCGCGCCCGGTTCGGGTGCGCCCCGTCGGCGTGTTCGGGTTCGGGTCCGGGCTGGACGCTCGGGGCTCGGGCGGCCGTCCGGGGCTCCGCCCCGCGCCCGCCGGTCGGCGCGCCGATGGCCTCGGTGCCGACGCTGGCGACGAACTTCAGCCTGCCGATGGCCCGGGGGGAGCGGCACGGCGTCACGCTGACCGGGCACGTCCGGGTCACCGGGCGCAGTGACGCCGAACTTGGCGGCCTGCCGGGCTCTGGGTCGGACTGCCGGCCTCGCTGCCGCTCGGAGGAACGCGATGAGGGCCTCGACGAGGGGCGGATACGGCTTGCCGGGCCCGCGCCGGGAGCGGCATTCGGTCCCGGCGGCGGACCTGGACGCGCAGGGCAGTCCGGCGGTGCTCGGCGTGAACCGGCCGACGCCGTACGAGGTGACGCTGATCGGCGGGCTGTGGACGGCCCAGGTGCTGGCGCTGCGGACGGCGGCCACGGGTGCGCGGGGCGCGGTGGAGACCGGGCGGGCGGGGGTGTGGTCCGGGCCGGCGCGGGCGGCGGGTGACGGGCAGCCGTGCGTGACGCTGTACGAGGTGGGGCGGGTGCCGCCGCAGGGGGCGCGTCGGCGGGCAGCCCGGCACGGTTGATCCGCGACTGCGGCATGAAGCCCCCGCGCGGCCGGGTGTCGGCGGCGCTGTGGCAATCGGTGCTGACGCTGCTGCCGTACCTGAGCCCGACGGCGCCGCGGCTGCCGAGGAACTCGGCGCTGGTGGGTGTCCAGCGGGTGTCCCGGACGAGGCGGACCAGATCGGCCGCCTGATGAACCTGCCGGACCCGGCGGCGGATTCACTGCCGGCATTGGGCGACGGGGTCACCCTGTGGTGCACCCTGCGCGACCGGACGTTCGTGAAGACGGAGGGCACCGAGACGGAGCGGGAGCTGCTGGGGCCGCCGCGGCGCATCGACTGACGGGCTCCGGGCCGGTTCCGTACGGTTCCCTGCCGGTTCCCTGCGGGGCGGTTCGGTACGGACGTCGCCCCCCCTCAGGCCACTTCCCCACGGGGCGGGGTCCGGCGGGGCGGGGGCCTGGCGGCCCGGGGTCCCGACGGCCTGAGGTTCGGCCGGGCCCGGGGTTCGGCCGGCCAGGTTCCCGGCGGGTCCGAGGTCCGGGGCCCGGCGGGTCCGAGGTCCGGGGCCCGGCGGGAACATGGCTCGACGGGACCCCGGGCCCGGCCGGGGCTGGGGTCCCGGCGGGCTCGTCCCAACAGGCGGGTGCTGGTAAGGCCAGTTGCCTGCGCTCCAGGTTCCCGGCGGGCAGGTTTCGGTGGGCAGGTTTCGGCGAGGCAGGTCTTGGTAGGGCGAGTCCCTGCGAGGCTCGTTGCCTGGGTGGCGGGTGCTGGGCCGAGACCGGTCGCGGACTTCGGTGGCGGAGGCAGCGGTCCTACTGCGGGCTCGGGAGCGGGGTAGTTCGGTCGCCGGAGGGCAACGCGCCGCCGTGAGCGGGAGATTGGCGCTCCCCCGCAAGGCGAGCTGACGGAGGTTGGCCACCAGGGGCGGAGTCTGGTGGTGGGGTCGGGGTCCCTGTCGGGCGCGGGCGCCGGAAAGTTCGGTTGCCGGAGGGCCTGCACGCCCTGTAGGCAGGAGATCGACCCCCACAGCGCGAGCCGACACGGCCGACGCGGCCGGGGGCGGCCACCGGAGCGGACTTCGGCGGCCGGGCACGATTAGGCTGAGCGTGGGCGCGGCGTTGAGGTGGGCGCCGGACCAGTGTTCGACAGACCAGGAGGACCAGTGAGCGGCGATCGGAACGAGAGGCGCGGCGGGACGTGGGACGTCCCGACGGACGATCAGTCCGACGCGGAGCCCGAGACGACGGGCGAGTTCACCATCGACTACACCCCGCCGGCCTGGTACACGCAGGGTGCGGCGGCTCCTGCCCCGACCACGCCGGTGCCGGGTCTCCCCGAAGGCAGCGGCTTCGAACCCCACCACCCTTCGGAGGTGGCCGCTCCGCCGACCATGCGGATCGGCCCGCCCGCGCAGCGCACCCCCGGCGACGAGGGGGGCGCGCCGAAGCCGCCTGGCGCCTTCCCCGCCCCGGCCGTGGAACCCCCTGCTCCGGCACCCGAGGCCGCCGTCCCGGCTCCGCCGGTGACGGTTGCCGAGGCAGTCGAAACGCCCGCACCGGTCGCGGCAGCGGCTGCCGAGACTCCCGTCGCTGATGCGTCTGCCCCTGCCCCTGCCCAGGTTCATGCGGCCCCGGCTCCCGGACCGTTCACGCCCCCGGCTCCGACTCCGGTCAGTGACGCGCCCGCACCCAACCCGTACGGGGGACCCACCCCGGTCGACGCGGCGGCCGCGCCCGCACCGTTCGCGCCTCCGGCGCCGGTTGACGCGGCGCCCGCACCCAACCCCTACGGGGCGCCCTCCCCGGTCGAGGCGGCGCCGGCCGCCGCACCGTTCGGTCCTCCGGCTCCGAGCGACGCTGCGCCCACTCCGATGCCCAACCCGTACGGGGGACCTGCCCCGGTTGACGCGGCGCCCGCACCGGCATCGTTCGCACCTCCGGCTCCGGCCGACGCGGCGCCCGCACCGACGCCCAACCCGTACGGGGGACCTGCCCCGGTTGACACGGCGCCCGCACCTGCCTCAGCACCCCTCGCAGCCTCGGCCCCGGTTGACGCGGCGCCGGCTCCCGCACCCTTCACGCCCCCGGCTCCGGCCCCGGTCAGCGATGCGCCCTCGCCCAACCCGTATGGGGGGCCCGCCCCCGTAGACGCGGCACCGGCCCCGGCTCCCGTCGGCGACTCCCCCGCACCCGCTCCGTTCGGGGGGCCTGGCCCGGTTGACGCCGCGCCGGCTCCGGCGTCTTTCGGGGCTCCGGGCGACGCGGCGCCCGCGCCCGTCGCGGACAATCCCTATGCCGCGCCCGCACCGGTACCCGGTGGGGAACTGTCGGCGTTGCCACCGCAGTTCGCGGGTGCCGGGCCGCAGGACGGCTACGGGTTCCCGCCGCCGGAGCAGAACCAGCCCCAGCAGCCGCACGGGTACGGGTTCCCGGCACCGCTGCCTGAGGAGGCGCAGCCCCAGCAGCCCCACGGGTACGGATTCCCGGCACCGCAGCCTGAGCAGCCGCAGGCACAGCAGCCCCATGGGTACGGATTCCCGGCACCGCAGCCTGAGCAGCCGCAGGCACAGCAGCCCCACGGGTACGGATTCCCGGCACCGCAGCCTGAGCAGCCGCAGGCACAGGCACAGCCGCAGCCCCAGGCCGCGTACGATCCGCAGGCCCAGGCGCAGTGGACGCAGCAGCCGTACCCGCAGCCCCAGCAGTACGACTCCCACTACCCGGCCGCCCAAGCCGCCGGTGGGGCGCCGCTCGGGTACACCGCGGCCGTCGAGCTGTCCTCCGACCGCCTGCTGCGCGGCAAGCAGAAGGCCAAGCCCCAGCGCTCCGGCTTCCGCTTCGGCGGCAAGGCGGCCGAGGCCGAGCGGCTGCGCAAGCTGGAGGCGATCCGTACGCCGGTCCTGTCCTGCTACCGCATCGCCGTCATCAGCCTCAAGGGCGGCGTCGGCAAGACCACGACCACCACCGCCCTCGGCGCCACCCTCGCCACCGAGCGCCAGGACAAGATCCTGGCCATCGACGCGAACCCCGACGCGGGAACCCTCGGCCGTCGCGTGCGCCGCGAGACCGGTGCGACGATCCGGGACCTCGTGCAGGCGATCCCGTACCTGAACTCGTACATGGACATCCGGCGGTTCACCTCGCAGGCGCCCTCCGGCCTGGAGATCATCGCCAACGACGTGGACCCGGCCGTCTCGACGACCTTCAACGACGAGGACTACCGCCGCGTCATAGAGACGCTCGGCCGCCAGTACCCGATCATCCTCACCGACTCGGGCACCGGACTCCTCTACTCCGCCATGCGCGGCGTCCTGGACCTGGCCGATCAGCTGATCATCATCTCGACGCCGTCCGTGGACGGGGCCAGCAGCGCGAGCACCACGCTCGACTGGCTCTCGGCGCACGGGTATTCCGAGCTGGTCTCGCGCTCGCTCACCGTCATCTCGGGTGTTCGCGAGTCCAGCAAGATGATCAAGATCGAGGACATCGTCCAGCACTTCGAGACCCGCTGCCGCGGCGTGGTCGTGGTCCCGTTCGACGAGCACCTCGCGACCGGCGCCGAGGTGGATCTGGACCTGATGCGGCCCAAGACCCGCGAGGCGTACTTCAACCTCTCCGCCCTGGTGGCCGAGGACTTCCTGCGCGCACAGCAGCAGCCTCCGCAGGCCAACTGGAGCGCCCCGCAGCAGCCCCAGGCCCAGCAACCGCAGCAACCGCAGGCCCCCCAGCCGCAGTACCAGCAGCCCCCGCAGCAGCCCCAGCCGTACGCCCAGCCCTACCCGCAGCCCGGCCAGCCCTGGCAGCCACAGGCCCCGCAGGCCCCGCAGCCCGGTCAGCCCCCGCGCGACCCGCGCCTCGGCGGATAGCGGCACCGCAGCGAGAAGGGCCCGTACCGACCCTGGAACCCCAGGACGGTACGGGCCCTTGCCCGTTCAGCGTTCAGCCGCTCAGCCGCGCCGCGGCGCGTCGTACGCCTCCGTCAGCACCCGCGCCCGCTTCACGTCGTCCGCGATCGCCTCCAGCAGCCCGTCCAGCGACTCGAACTTCGCCATCCCCCGCACGTACGCGAGGAAGTCGACGGTCACGTGCTTGCCGTACAGGTCCAGCCCGATCCGGTCGATCGCGTACGCCTCCACCGTCCGGTCGGTCGCGTCGAACTGCAGGTTCGTCCCCACCGAGATCGCCGCCGGCATCCGCTCGCCGTCCGCCGTCAGCCAGCCCGCGTACACGCCGTCCGCCGGGATCGCGGTGTGCGGCCGCGTCTCCACGTTCGCCGTCGGGTAGCCGAGCTCGCGCCCGCGCTGGGCGCCGCGCACCACGACGCCCTCGACCCGGTGCGGCCGCCCCAGGATCTCGGCGGCGCCGTCCATGTCGCCCTCGGCGACGAGCCGCCGCGCCAGCGTCGAGGAGAACGGCACGCCGCCGCCCGCGTCGCCCCGCTCGACCAGGTCGACGACGTCGACCTCGTAGTCGTAGGTGCCGCCCAGCTCGCGCAGGAAGTCGACGTTCCCGGCGGCCTTGTGGCCGAAGCGGAAGTTCGGTCCCTCGATGACGGCGCGCGCGTGCAGCTTGTCGACGAGCACCTTCACGATGAAGTCGGCCGGGGACAGCTGCGAGAACTCCGCCGTGAACGGCAGGATCAGCAGCGCGTCGACGCCCAGCCCGGCCATCAGTTCGGCCCGCCGGTCGTACGGGGCCAGGATCGGCGGGTGGCTGCCGGGGCGCACGACCTCGCTCGGGTGCGGGTCGAAGGTGACGACGACCGAGGGGACGCCGAGCTCGCGCGCTCGGGCGACGGCCCGGCCGATGATCAGCTGATGTCCCCGGTGCACGCCGTCGTAGGAGCCGATGGTGACGACGCTGCGTCCCCAGTCCTGGGGGATGTCCTCCAAGCCACGCCAGCGCTGCACTGTGACCGCTCCTCGCCCGAACCCGTGTAGTCCCTGTCCTGATTGCACGTCTAAGACTGCCATGCCGGTGCGCGGGGCCCCGCATCGGCGTCGGGTCCCGGCCGCTCCCCGTCAGGCCGGGCCGCTCGCGGGGCCCCGGACCTGCGGTTCAGGTCACATCGCAGGCGGCTCTGCTGAGGGTCTCCACCGTGCGCCGCGCGCTCGGCCCGAGCAGCGCCGCGGCCGCCGGGCCGGCCTCCGCGAGCCAGCGGGCGACCAGCGCGCCGAAGGCCGGGTCGGTCCGGGCCAGCTCCACCGTCCGCCGCTCGAAGACCGCCGGTCCGCCCGGGACCCGCAGCAGCTGCCGCCCGGTGCGGCGCAGCAGCTCGCGGGTGCGGTCCTCGGGGCGCCCGGCGGCCCCGGTGGCGACGGCCTCCAGGAACGCGCCCAGCACCTGCGGATCCGCCTCCTGCGCGAGCAGTACGTCGGCCAGCTCGCCCCGTAGCGCGTGCGAGGGCTCCCCGCCGGGCGCGGCCAGTACGGCGGCCAGCGCGGCCCGTACGGACACCGGGCCGGTCCGGAGCAGGTCCAGCACGAGCGGGCGCAGCACCGGTCCCGCCGCCAGGCCGTGTTCGAGGCGCCGGTCGACGAAGGCGGCGGCGTGCGGGGCGTCCCCGGGATGGCGCGCGAGGTGGTCCCGTACGAGGTCCCCCGCGCGGCGGGCCAGCCCGGGCGTGCTCAGCGCGGCCAGGGCCCGGAGCACCTCCCCGTCGGCCCGGGCCCGCAGGGCGTCGAACACGGCGTCCGGGTCGGGCAGTACGGGCAGCGCCGAGACCAGCGCGGTCGCGGGCAGCCGGGAGCCGCGCTCGGGGTCGCGGAAGCAGGCGAGGGCGTCGGGGAGGTAGCGGGCGCGGACCTGGGGGTCGCGCAGCAGCATCCCGAGGGCGCTGCCGTGCAGGGTCGCGTCGCCGGGGCGGGCGAGCAGCGCCTGGGCGGCGTGGCGCAGGAGTTCCCGGTCGGCGGGGGTGCGCACGTGCGGGGCGGTGGCCAGCCCGTACGCGGCGGCGGCGACCCGCCGCCCGGGCCGTTCGTCGTGGGCCCAGCGGTCCACGGCCCGGCACAGCGCGGAGGGTTCCTCCTCGGCGAGTACGGCGAGCAGCTCGTCGGCGCGGGAGTGCGCGGCGGCGACGAGGGCCTCGGTGAGGTCGTCCACGGCCGGGCGGCGGTGGGTGTGCAGGAGGGCCTGGGCGGCGGTGGCGACGGTGGCCCCGGGGCGGCCGCGCAGCCGGCGCTCGTCGGTGAACCAGGCGCAGAGCAGGGGCTGTACGAAGCGGGGGTCGCGGGCGAGGCGTCGGGCGGCGGCGTCGAGGTAGCGGTGGTCCGAGGGCAGCAGGCGGCGCAGGAGGTCGAGGCGGTCGGGCTCGGGGAGGCGGAGCCGGTTCCAGAACCAGCCGCCGAAGGTGTCGTACGGGTCGGGACCGGGGCCGGTGCGGTGGCCTGCGTGGGTTGGAGGAGTTGGACGGGTTGGACGGGTCGGACGGGTTGCATCGGGCGCCTGCACCGCGTGCGTCGCGTGGGCGGTCCGCGCCACGTGCTCGGCGAGGGCGTGCAGGACGGGCAGGTGGGGTACGGCGTCGGGGGCGCGCAGCAGGGTCTCGCGCAGCAGCCGGGCGGCCCACCAGGCCCGGTCGGGGTGGACGGCGCCGCCCGTCCGCTCCTCGGCGAAGGCGTTGAGGGCGCCGAGCAGTCGCATCAACTGGTTCCGCATCTCGGCGCGCGGCAGCCGGCGCAGGGCCTCCAGGACGGGGCCGATGCGGTGCCGGGGGACGGGCAGGCCGGGTGCGGCGGGCCGGTGGACGAGGCAGTCGAGGGCGGCCGGCACGTCGAGGTGGCCGGCCTGGAGCCAGTCGGACAGTTCCTCGTGGGCGAAGCGGTAGCCGGGCCCGGCGGGGACGAGCAGCCCCTCGGTGAGCACGGCGGAGGCCCAGCCGGTGCGCCAGGGGAACAGCTCCTCGAAGGAGGCCCGGTCCAGCTCGCCCTGGCCCGGGCCGAGGCAGCGGCGGGCGGCCTCGTGCACCCGTCCGGCGACCCGGGCGGCCAGCCGCCGTACGCCGGGGCCGTGCACGCGTGCGGAGGCCGAGGCGGCGATGCGCACCGCGACGCGGAGGGCGAGCAGGTCCAGGTGGGCGCCGAACACGTCGTCGCGGCCGGGCCGGCCGGCCGTGACCTCGGCGGCGCGGACACCGGCGAGCAGGCGCAGGGTGAGCGGATGCCGCGCGTCGGCCTCCTGTACGGCGCCGGCGGGGATCCCGAGGCGGGCTCTGGCGAGTTCCGCCTCGGCGGGGGTGAGATCGCCGACCGCGAGCGCGGGCGGCATCCGCCGGGCGGCGCGGGCCGGGGTGTGCAGTGCCTCGGGCGGATACAGCGCGCCGGCCCGCTCCCAGAACTCGGGCCGCGCCCCTACGACGAGCCGCGCCCCGGTACCGCGCAGCCAGGCGGTGGTGGCGTCGGTCCACTCCCCGAGCCGGTGGGTCAGCTGCGACGGCATCTCCTCGGGCGCGTCCAGCACCACCAGCAACGCCCGCCCGGCCCCGCCCGCCAACCGCGCCACCCGCCCGGCGATCCCCTCGCCCGGGTCCGCCCCGGACGGCGCGGCCGACCGCGCGGGAGCTGTCGCAGCTCCACCCCGGCCCGAGGCGCCGACAGCCCGCGCCGCTCCCCACCCCCCACACCCGCCTCCGAACGCCCCGTCAGAACCCCGCTCCCCCACGGCCCCGGCAACCCGCCGACCACCCACACCGCCACCCGCCCCCTCGGCCCCCGGCCCGCGCGCCGCCCCGGACGCCCCCGCGCCAACCCCAGCAGGCTCCGGCCCGGCCACCACCCCCGCAGCCTCTCCGGCACCCGCGCCGCTGCGCTGCTCCGGCACCCGACCGCCGGCCACCCCACCGGCACCGCCCCCAGGCCCCACCCCGGACGCCCTCGCGGCAGCCCCCGCAGAGCCTCCCTCAGACGCCGACGCAACACCGCCGCGTCCGCCTCCGGCATCGCCCGACCCCGCGCCCCACCCGCCGGCCACCCCACCGGAACCGCCCGCAGACCCTGCGGGGTCCGGTTCGTGCGCGGGCGCGGCGGGTCGGCGGCCGGTGTCGGGGGCCGGCGCCTGCGCTCGGCCGGCGGCGGCCCCGCCGGGGCTCGGCCACGGGCGGGTGCGGCGGCGGGCGTGGGCGCTCGGCTTCGCAGACCGGTCGGAGTTCCGGCGGGCGGCGTCGGGGGCCGGCGGGCCGGTGCCGTCGTCGTCAGGCCCGGCCGGGGCGGCGGCGGGGGTGGCACAGGAGACGATCCGGGCCGCCGATTCCAGGGTGCGGGTGACGGCGTCGGCCAGGGAGGCGTCCCCCGCCAGGAGGTCCGCGCCGCGCAGCCACAGGGTCGGCGCCGGGTACGCGCCGCGCGCGCGGGCCGCCGCGAGGGCGGCCAGGGCGGTCGTGCGGCCGGTCCCGGGGTCTCCGACGAGGCCGAGGACGGGCCGGTCCCCGGCGGTGAACGCGGCCAGCTCGGCCGCGATCCCCGGCCGGGGCACCGGTTCGGGCTGCTCCGGGGTGAGGGCGGCGCCGACCGTGGTCCCGGTCAGTTCGAGCGCGCCCGCCAGGTTCAGGTCCGCCCCGTACCCGGGGACACTGGCCGCGTTGCGCTCCAGCAGCGCCGCCAGCGCACCGCCCGGATCGGCCGCCGCGGCCGCGCGCAACGGCACCGCCAAACCGCCGGAGCGCCGCTCCGCCTGGAGAGCGGTGCCCAGGACCGCGAGCACCGCTCCGGTCTCGGCGTCCAGCACCGGCCCGCCGCAGGCCTCGCCCCCCAGCCGCAGCGCATCCCGCCCGTCGGTGCCGATGGCCAGCTCGACCACCGCCGGCAGCACATGGAAACGGTCCGTCGCGGTGTAGGTGGCCTCCGCGTCCGCCGAGAGCACCCGCGCCTGGCGCCAGCCCCGCGCGGGCAGCCGTACGTAAGTCCCCGGAAGGATCAGCTCGCACATCGCGACGGGCAGCGGCGCCACCCCGAGCCCGTCCGTCCGCACCAGCGCCAGCGCCAGCCCCGGCAGCGGGGTCACGTCCTGCGCCTCCGCGAGCCAAGTCCGCTCGCCGGGGCCGTGCAGGACCACCCGGGCCAGTCCGTCGACGGCCTCGTGGCTGGTGATCACCGTCCCGCGGTCGTCCGCGACGAATCCGCTGCCGCGCGGCCGCCCGGCAAGATCGCAGATCCTCACGAGCTCCGCCATTGCCGCACCACTCCCCCGCCACGCCCCGTGCTCATGACGGTAGGCAGGTGAAGATCAGCAGGAAAAGCACGCGGGGCGAAAGCGCCCCCTAACGCTCCCTCCATTCACTCCGAGCGCCTGCTCGGACGGGTGAATACGAGGCCCCGGATGGATAGAGACCTACCCGAGGGGGGTCGTGGAGCGGTGAGCAGCAGACCATGTGCGCTCACCGCTCCACGTCAATCGGCACTGCGCAGATCAACAGCGCGGCAGAGCAGCGGAGCAGGGGAAAACGGCGCCTCGGACGAGACGGCGCTTCCGACGAAGACGGCGCCTCAGACGAAGACCGCCAGCGACTTCGCCTTGCCGCCCTTGCTCTCCACGAGCCCGAGCAGCTGCCCACCCGGTCCGAAGACCGCGACGGTCTTGCCCTCCTCGTACTCCTCCGGCATCTCGATCCGCACGCCGTTGGCGAGCAGCGAGGCCCGCCGCGCGTCCAGGTCCCAGCGCGGGAAAGCCGCGGCCGCCGCCTCGCCGATCGGCATGACGGTCAGCTCCTCCTGGAGCTGGTCCAGCGTCCGCGCCCGGTCGAGCTTGTAGGGCCCGACGCGCGTGCGGCGCAGCGCCGTCAGGTGCCCGCCGACGCCGAGGTCGGCGCCGAGGTCGCGCGCCAGGGCGCGGATGTACGTACCGCTGGAGCAGACGACGGAGACGACGAGGTCGATGACCTTGGTGCCGTCCTCGGCCTCCGCGTCCCGCATGTCGTACACGCGGAACGACGAGATGGTCACCGGCCGGGCCGGGATCTCGAAGTCCTCGCCGTCGCGGGCGCGCTTGTAGGAGCGCACACCCTTGATCTTGATGGCGCTGACCTTGGACGGGACCTGCATGATCTCGCCGGACAGCTTGGCGATGCCCTTGTCGACGGCCTCGCGGGTGACCGCGGAGGCGTCCGCCGACGAGGTGATCTCGCCCTCGGCGTCGTCGGTGAGGGTGTTCTGCCCGAGACGGATCGTCCCGAGGTACTCCTTCTCCGTCAGCGCCAGGTGGCCCAGCAGCTTGGTCGCCTTCTCGACGCCCAGGACGAGGACGCCCGTGGCCATCGGGTCGAGCGTGCCGGCGTGCCCGACGCGGCGGGTCTTGGCGATCCCGCGCATCTTGGCCACCACGTCGTGCGACGTGAAGCCGGACGGCTTGTCGACGATGACAAGGCCGTCCGGCGTCTTCCCTGCGTTGCTGCTCATTCCGCGGCTGCGTCCTCGTCGTCGTCCTCGCCCGGCTTCTTGTACGGGTCGGCCTCGCCGGCGTACTGGGCACCGGAGGACACCTCCCGCACCTGGGCGTCGGAGGCGCGCGCCTTGTCGAGGAGCTCCTCGATGGTCTTCGCGTTCTCCGGGAGGGCGTCGGCGACGAAGGTCAGGGTGGGCGTGAACTTGGTTCCCGCCGCCCGGCCGACCGCGGAGCGCAGGACGCCCTTGGCGCTCTCCAGGCCCGCCGCCGCGCTGGCACGGTCCTCGTCGTCGCCGTAGACCGTGTAGAAGACCGTGGCCTCCCGCAGGTCGCCGGTGACCCGGGTGTCCGTGATGGTCACGTGCGTACCGAGCCGCGGGTCCTTGACACCACGCTGCAGCTTCTCGGCCACCACCTCCCGGATGAGGTCTGCCAGCTTCTTCGCCCGCGCATTGTCGGCCACTGGTCCGTCTCCTTCTTTTCTTGCAGTCAGTCTTCATCACCGTGGAGCCGCCGTCGTACCGACAGCAGTTCCACTTCCGGACGCGCCGCGACCAGCCGCTCACAGCGGTCCAGTACGTCCGACACGAACCCCGCGTCCCCACTCACCAGGGCGACCCCCAGGCGGGCCCTGCGGTGCAGGTCCTGGTCGCCCACCTCGGCCGCGCTCACCGAGAACTTGCGTTGGAGCTCGGCCACGATGGGCCGGACGACGGAGCGTTTCTCCTTCAGCGAGTGAACGTCGCCGAGGAGCAGATCGAAGGACAGAGTCCCCACGTACATGCAGTTCCGGATATCCCGCCGGTGCGGGTTCGGTGGCCTGCCGGGCCGTCGTCCGGCAGGATCACCCGGCGCTCGCGCGGCCGGGTCACCAGAACCGTACACGCAACGGCCGGGGCCGATCGACGGATATTCCGCCGACCGGCCCCGGTGTTACGACACGGTGCGAACCGCCTCGCGCTTACGCGCGCGGCTTCTCGCGCATCTCGTACGTCGCGATGACGTCGTCGATCTTGATGTCGTTGAAGGAACCGAGGTTGATACCACCCTCGAAGCCCTCGCGGATCTCGGTGACGTCGTCCTTGAAGCGGCGCAGACCGGAGATCGTGAGGTTCTCCGCGATGACCTTGCCATCGCGCAGCAGGCGCGCCTTGGTGTTGCGCTTGACCTCGCCGGAGCGGATGAGAACACCCGCGATGTTGCCCAGCTTGGACGAGCGGAAGATCTCGCGGACCTCCGCCGTACCGAGCTCGACCTCTTCGTACTCCGGCTTGAGGAGACCCTTCAGGGCCGCCTCGATCTCCTCGATGGCCTGGTAGATCACCGAGTAGTAGCGGACGTCGACGCCCTCGCGGTCCGCCATCTGCGCGGCACGGCCGGCCGCACGGACGTTGTAACCGATGACGATGGCGTCGGAGCCCATCGCCAGGGCGATGTCGGACTCGGTGACCGCACCCACACCGCGGTGCAGGACGCGGATGTCGACCTCTTCACCGACGTCGAGCTGGAGCAGCGAGGACTCGAGAGCCTCGACCGCACCGGACGCGTCGCCCTTGATGATGAGGTTGAGTTCCTGGACGAGACCGGCCTTGAGGACCGAGTCGAGGTCTTCCAGGGACACCCGGCGGACGCGCTTGGCGAAGTTGGCGTTGCGCTCACGCGCAGCACGCTTCTCGGCGATCTGACGGGCCGTACGGTCCTCGTCCACGACGAGGAAGTTGTCGCCGGCGCCGGGGACGTTGGTGAGACCCAGGACCAGGACGGGGGTCGACGGACCCGCTTCCTCGACGTTGTTGCCCTTGTCGTCGAGCATGGCGCGCACTCGGCCGTAGGCGTCGCCCACGACCATCGTGTCGCCGACGCGGAGGGTACCGCGCTGGACGAGGACGGTGGCGACGGCGCCGCGGCCGCGGTCGAGGTGGGACTCGATCGCAATACCCTGAGCGTCCTGCTCCGGGTTGGCACGCAGGTCGAGCGAGGCGTCGGCGGTGAGGACGACGGCCTCGAGCAGGGAGTCGATGTGCAGACCCTGCTTGGCGGAGATGTCGACGAACATCGTGTCGCCGCCGTACTCCTCAGCGACCAGACCGAACTCGGTGAGCTGACCGCGCACCTTGACCGGGTCGGCACCCTCGACGTCGATCTTGTTGACCGCGACGACGATCGGGACGCCGGCGGCCTTGGCGTGGTTGAGCGCCTCGATCGTCTGCGGCATGACGCCGTCGTTGGCCGCGACCACGAGGATCGCGATGTCGGTCGACTTGGCACCACGGGCACGCATGGCGGTGAACGCCTCGTGACCCGGGGTGTCGATGAAGGTGATGCGACGCTCTTCGTCGTTGACCTCGGTGGAGACCTGGTACGCACCGATGTGCTGCGTGATGCCACCGGCCTCGCCCGCGACGACGTTCGTCTTGCGGATGGCGTCGAGCAGTCGGGTCTTACCGTGGTCGACGTGACCCATGACGGTCACGACCGGCGGACGCGGCATGAGGTATTCCTCGCCGCCCTCGTCCTCGCCGAACTCGATGTCGAAGGTCTCGAGGAGCTCGCGGTCCTCTTCCTCCGGGCTGACGATCTGAACCTGGTAGTTCATCTCGCCGGCCAGCATCTCGAGCGTCTCGTCGGAGACGGACTGCGTGGCAGTGACCATCTCGCCGAGGTTCATCATCACGGCGACGAGCGACGCCGGGTTGGCGTTGATCTTCTCCGCGAAGTCGGTGAGGGAAGCACCGCGCGACAGGCGAACGGTCTCGCCGTTGCCGCGGGGCAGCATCACGCCGCCGACGGACGGGGCCTGCATGGCCTCGTACTCCTGGCGCCTCTGACGCTTGGACTTGCGACCACGACGGGCCGGACCGCCGGGACGGCCGAAGGCACCCTGCGTGCCACCACGGGCACCGGGACCACCGGGACGCCCGCCGAAGCCGGGACGACCGCCGCCACCGGCACCGGCCGGACCGCCGCCGAAGCCGCCGCCACCCGGACGGGGGCCACCGAAGCCGCCACCGCCGCCGGGACGGGAGCCCGGACCGGCCGGACGACCGGCGAAGCCGCCGCCCGCGGGACGACCGGCGCCACCGGGACGCGGACCGCCCGCACCGGGACCACGGCCACCGGGGCCGCCACCGGGACGGGGACCGGGACCACCGGCAGCGGGACGCTGCGGCATCATGCCCGGGTTCGGACGGTTACCACCGGGGGCACCACCCGGACGCGGGGCGCCGCCCTGCGGACGGGGCATGCCGCCCGGGGTCGGACGACCCGCACCGGGACCCTGCGGACGCGGAGCGCCACCGGGACCACCCTGCGGGCGGGGAGCACCCTGGCCGCCACCGGCGCCGGGGGCACCGGGACGGGGAGCGCCGGCCGGACGGGGCGCCTGCGGGCGCGCCATGCCGGTGGAGCCACCAGAGGTGAACGGGTTGTTGCCCGGACGGGGACCGGCCGGACGGGCGCCCTGGGGGCGCGGGGCCTGAGCGCCCTGGGGGCGCGGGGCCTGGGCACCGGGCGTGGCGCCGGCCGGACGCGGGGCGCCGGGACGGGCACCGGCCTGGCCACCCTGACCCTGAGCCGGACGCTGCTGCGCCGGACGGGGGCCGGGGGCCGCGGCGGGACGCTCGGTGCGCGCCGGGGCGGCCGGGGCCGCCGGAGGCGCGGAGAACTCGGTCGCCACGGGAGCCGCCGGAGCGGGCTTCGGGGCGGCCGGAGCCTTGGGACCGGGACGCGGGCCGGGTGCGGCCGGGGTCACCGGGGCGCTGACGGCCGGAGCCTCGGCAACGGGGGGCTTGGGAGCCACCGGTGCGCCGGGCTTCGGGGCAGCAGGACGTGCCGCGGCGGCCGGGGAGGGCGCCGCGGGCTTGGCGGGCGCGGCCTTGCGGGGCGCGCCGGGCTTTGCAGCGGACTTGCCGGCGGTGCCGGGCCCCTGCAGTGCGTCAGTCAACTTGCGTACAACCGGCGCCTCGATCGTCGAGGACGCCGAACGGACGAATTCACCGAGTTCTTGGAGCTTGGCCATGACGACCTTGCTCTCTACCCCGAACTCCTTGGCGAGTTCGTATACCCGGACCTTAGCCACTTCGCTCCTTTTAGGTCCGGGTTACGCCGGACCGTCGCTACTTCATGGGCGTACTCATCGCGTACTCATCGAGTGCTCATCGCAATCTCGACCTACTTCCAACTCGCGAGGTACCTGACCGCACGGGGTATCCGTGCCGTACTACTTCTTACGGTGTCGCCCCGGCCTCACCGGCCAGGGCTTTGCGCAGTTCCGTCGTGTCGAGCGCTCCGGCGGACCGAAGGGCCCGGGGGAACGCTCTGCGGCGGACCGCCTGGTCGAGGCAGACCGCGGCGGGGTGCACGTAGGCACCCCGGCCGGGCAGCGTACCGCGTGGATCGGGGACGCATTCGTCCTCGATCGCCACGATGCGCAGCAGATCGCTCTTGGCCGCTCGCTCCCGACACCCCACACAGGTGCGTTCGGGGCATGCGCGGGCTTGCGTCCGGCCAGACACGCCTAAGTCTACCTCCCCGCACCGACCTCACCCCTTCGGGCGAAAAATCGAACGGACGTTGTCGTGATCCTTGCGGGACCAGATGGAAGGGATCCCGGCCTGCGGGATCCCTGTCTACCGGCCGGGAACACCGGCCGGTAGTGGTTTATTCCCCGGCGCGGGCCCGGTCGGCGTCGGGCGACACCTCGGTGTCCGGGCGGATGTCGATGCGCCAGCCGGTGAGGCGCGCGGCGAGGCGGGCGTTCTGGCCCTCCTTGCCGATGGCCAGCGACAGCTGGTAGTCGGGGACGGTCACCCGTGCGGAGCGGGTGTCCCAGTCGACGACCTCGACCTTGCTCACCCGGGCGGGTGACAGGGCGTTGGCGACCATCTCCGCCGGGTCGTCCGACCAGTCGACGATGTCGATCTTCTCGCCGTGCAGCTCGGCCATCACGTTGCGCACGCGGGCGCCCATCGGGCCGATGCAGGCGCCCTTCGGGTTGAGGCCCGCGCGGGTGGACCGTACGGCGATCTTGGTGCGGTGACCGGCCTCACGGGCGATCGCGCAGATCTCGACGCTGCCGTCGGCGATCTCCGGGACCTCCAGGGCGAACAGCTTCTTCACCAGGTTGGGGTGGGTCCGCGACAGGGTCACGGACGGACCGCGGACACCCTTCGCCACCCGCACGACGTACGTCTTCAGACGCAGACCGTGCGTGTACTCCTCGCCGGGGACCTGCTCCTGCACGGGCAGGATGGCCTCCAGCTTGCCGATGTCGACGAGGACGTTCTTGGGGTCCTTGCCCTGCTGGACGACACCGGTGATGACGTCGCCCTCACGGCCGGCGAACTCACCGAACGTCAGGTCGTCCTCGGCGTCGCGCAGACGCTGCAGGATCACCTGCTTGGCGGTCGTCGCGGCGATCCGGCCGAAGTCCGACGGGGTGTCGTCGAACTCCTTGGGCTCCTGCCCCTCTTCGAGGTCCTTCGGGTCTTCCGTCGCCCATACGACCACGTGACCGTTGGTGCGGTCGAGCACGACGCGGGCACGCCGGAAGCTGCCCTCGGTGCGGTGGTACGCGATGAGGAGGGCCGACTCGATCGCCTCGACGAGCAGGTCGAAGGAGATCTCCTTCTCCCGGACCAGACCCCGCAGGGCACTCATGTCGATGTCCACGGCTACGCCTCCTCTTCCTTCTTGTCCTTGCGGTTGAACTCGATCTCGACACGCGCCTTGGCGATGTCGGTGAACGCGATGCGGCGGGCGGTCGCCTTGCGGCCCTTCACGCCCGGAACTTCGAGGTCCATGCCCTCGTCGTCGACGTCGAGGATGCGGGCGACCAGTTCCCCGGCACCCTTCGCGTCCTCGGCGGTCAGCTGGAACTTCACGAGGCGGCCGATGGCACGGACGTAGTGGCGGTGCTCGGTCAGCGGGCGGTCGGCGCCCGGGGAGCTCACTTCGAGGACGTACTCGTCCTCGCCCATCACGTCGGATTCATCGAGCTTGTCGGAGATCTCGCGACTCAGCTCGGCACAGGTGTCCAGCTCCACGCCCTCGTCGGAGTCCACGATGATCCGCAGCATCCGGCGCTTGCCCGCCTTGGACGTCTCGATCTCTTCGAGGTCCAGGCCCTTGGCGGCGACGAGCGGCTCCAGCAGTCCGCGCAGCCTGTCGCTCTGGGTGGTGCTCATCCGGGTGACTCCTCGGCCGCGTGTGCTGTTGTGGTTTCCGTCGTGTGTCAGGTCAAAGGGTATCCGGTCGCGGAGGGTGTTGCCGTCCGCACTCCGCGGGGGGCCCCGGGTACCGTGATCACACCTTGTCCCGCCATCACCCCGAGGACGTCGCCGTGCCCTGGACCCAGCCCCCCCGGCCCTCGCGAAGGAGGCTGCTCGCCGGCGCCGCCGGTGTGGCCGGTGCCACGCTGCTCGGAGGGTGCTCCGGCGGCGGCCCGTCGGACGCGGACACCGGCATTCCACTCGAACGGCGGATGCGCGAGGCCGCCGTCCGTGACAGTGAGCGACTGCTGGAACGCTACGACGCGACGGTCGCCGCCCACCCCGGCCTGGCGGGGCGGCTGGGTCCGCTGCGCGGGGCGGTGGCGGCGCACGGCGAGGCGCTGGCGCTCGCGGGGCCCTCGGGCACGAAGCCGTCCCCCTCCTCCTCGCCCTCGCCGGCCCGGTCCGGCTCGGCGTCTTCCACGTCGTCGACGTCGGCCAGTGGGGCGGCCGCGCCCGGCGCGGAGCCCGTTCCCGCGAAGCCCGCCGAGGCCCTGGCCGCCCTCGCCGATGCGGAGCGGTCCCTGTCGGAGGCCCGGACGATGGCCCTGGCCGGGGCTCCCGGGGAGCTGGCGCGGATGCTGGCCTCGGTGGCGGCGTGCGGCGCCGTCCACGCGTACCTGCTGACCTCGACCCCGGGAGCCACGTCGTGAAGCCCGAACCCTCCCCCGCCGGCCGGGCCCTGGAGGCGGCGCAGTCCGCGCTCGCGGCCGAGCACGCGGCCGCGTACGGCTACGGCGTGATCGGCGCCCGGAGCGGCGGGGCACGCGCGAGCGAGGCCCGCGAGGCGTACGGCGCCCATGTCGCGCGGCGCGACGCGCTCACCCGGACGGTGCGCGAGCTGGGCGGTGCGCCGCGGCCGGCGGAGGCCGCGTACGCCCTGCCGTTCGAGGTGCGCGGCCCGGCCGACGCCCGGCGGCTCGCCGCCGAGATCGAGGACCGGGTGGCCGGCGCGTACTCCGATCTGGTGCGGGCGGCGGAGGGCGGATTGCGCCGGGAGGCGGCCGACGCACTGACCGCCGCGGCCGTGCGCGCGGCACGCTGGCGCGGTGTCGGCGTAGCCTTCCCTGGGCTCACGGAACGCTCCGAAGGAGCCCGGACCAGCTGAAAGGGACCACGCACGCATGGCTTTCGAACCGCCGCAGCGGCTTGTACGGGCGCTCGGCGAGACGCCGGAATCGGCGCAGGACGCGGACTGGCTGGGGCAGTTGCCCGAGCTCACCGGGGCGGCGCTGGCCCGGCGTGGGGTGCTGGCCCAGCGGGTGCAGGCGCCGGGGGGCCGGAGCAGTCTGCTCGTCCTCGTCCGGTACGCCGACGGGACCCCCGCCGCGCTGAAGCTGGCTCCTCCGTCCGCGCGCCCGGACCGGGAGCTGGCCGCGCTGGCGCACTGGGGCGGGTTCGGGGCCGTCCGGGTCCTGGACACCCGCCACCACGCGGACGACGGGGCGCTGCTGCTGGAGCGGCTGCACCCGGAGGTGTCGCTGCGGTCGCTGCCGGAGGCGAAGGCGCTGCTGGAGGCGTGCGGGACGCTGCGCAGGCTGTGGGTGGCGCCGGGTGACGCGCACGACTGGGAGACGGTGGCCGAGCGGACGAAGGCGCAGTCCGAGGCGCTGCGGTCGGCTCCGGCGGAGGTCGGGGCGCTGGCCGGGGCGGCTCTGGAGGCGCGGGAGGAGCTGACGGCGGTCCCGGGCGAGGAGCTGTTGCTGCACGGGAACTTCCGGCAGGGCAAGGTACTGGCGGGCGAGCGGGCGCCGTGGCTGACAGTGGGCCCGGACCCGCTGGTCGGCGAGCGGGCGTACGACCTGGCGCGGCTGGTCCGGGACCGGCTGGAGGACCAGGTCGCCTCCTCCGCGGGCGCGGCGGGGGCACGGCGGCGGGTGAACAAGCTGGCGGACTCGCTGGAGGTGGACCGGGACCGGCTGCGGGGCTGGACGCTGTTCCGGGCGGTGGAGTCCGGCAACCGGGCGCTGGCCGCGGGGCGGCGCCGGGACGCGGAGCTGCTGCTGGAGTTCGCGGCCTGGTTGTAGGGCATACCGTAGGTAGGAACGTATGTCCGGCAGGGGGCCGTCATGGTCGAAGAACTGCTGGCCGCGGGGATCGCCGCGGGAGTGGGAGCCGTCGTCTACCTGGGCGCCGCCGCCAGGGTGGTCAAGCAGTACGAACGGGGCGTGGTGTTCCGCCTCGGCCGCCTGCGGCCCGGGATCCGGGGGCCGGGGTTCACCACGATCGTGCCGTTCGTGGACCGGCTGAAGAAGGTGAACCTGCAGATCGTGACGATGCCGGTGCCGGCGCAGGAGGGCATCACGCGGGACAACGTCACGGTGCGGGTGGACGCGGTCGTGTACTTCAAGGTCGTGGACGCGGCGAACGCGATCATCGCGGTGGAGGACTACCGGTTCGCGGTGTCGCAGATGGCGCAGACGTCGCTGCGGTCGATCATCGGAAAGTCGGACCTGGACGATCTCCTGTCGAACCGGGAGATGCTGAACCAGGGGCTGGAGCTGATGATCGACAGCCCGGCGGTGGGGTGGGGCGTGCAGATCGACCGGGTCGAGATCAAGGACGTCTCGCTGCCGGAGACCATGAAGCGCTCGATGGCCCGCCAGGCGGAGGCGGACCGGGAGCGCCGCGCCCGGGTCATCAACGCGGACGCGGAGCTCCAGGCGTCGAAGAAGCTGGCCGAGGCGGCGGAGGTCATGTCGGACCAGCCGGCCGCGCTGCAGCTGCGGCTGTTGCAGACGGTGGTGGCGGTGGCCGCGGAGAAGAACTCCACCCTGGTCCTGCCGTTCCCGGTGGAACTCCTCCGCTTCCTCGAACGCGCGACGCCGTCGGACGCCGCGGGAGCCGCAGGAGCTCAAGGCACCCCGGGAGCACAGGGGCCCGCGGGAGCGCAGGGGCTCGCGGGAGCACCGGGGCCCGCGGGAGCACCGGGGCCCGCGGGAGCACAGGGCATCCCGGGAGCACAAGGCCCCGCGGGAGCACCGGGCACCCCGGTGCTGGGCGCCGGCCGGGGAGCGGGCGCCGCCCCGCCGCCGAACACCCCGGGCGCCGCCTCGACACCGGGGTCCGCGCCGCCCGCGCCGGCCGTGCCCGACCCGGAGTCCCCGAGCCTTCCGACCGTGAACGGGTCGCCCCAGGCACTCCCGGCCCAGGAGCCCGCCCCTGACACCCCGTCCGCCTGACACCCCGTCCGCCTGACGGCGCACCAGCCGCGTCCGGCCGTACCGCAGGGGACCAGCGGCCCACCCCCTGCGATCAGGTCAGCCGGGCGAGCGCCTCGTCCAGGGTGAGTTCCTCGCGGGTGCCCGTCGGGCGGTGCTGGAGTTCGACGACCCCGTCGCCCGAGCGGCGGCCCGCGACCAGGATCCACGGGACGCCGATCAGCTCCGCGTCCGTCAGCTTCACGCCGGGCGACAGCCCGGGGCGGTCGTCCAGCAGGACCCGCCGCCCGGAAGACGCCAGCGCATCGGCCGCCCGCTCCGCGAGCGCGAGGGGAACGGCCTTGCCCGCCGCCACCACGTGGACGTCGGCCGGGGCCACTTCCGCCGGCCAGCAGAGGCCCCGCTCGTCCGCCGTCTGTTCGGCCAGCGCGGCCACCGCCCGCGAGACGCCGATGCCGTACGAGCCCATCGTGACCCGGACCGGCTTGCCCTCCCGGCCCAGCACGTCCAGCCCGAACGCGTCCGCGTACTTGCGCCCCAGCTGGAAGATGTGACCGATCTCGATGGCCCGGTCCAGACGGAGCCCGGCCCCGCAGGAGGGGCAGGGGTCGCCCGCCTCGACCACGACCACGTCCAGGTAGCGGTCCACCTCGAAGTCCCGCCCGCACACCACGTTCCGGGCGTGCGTGTCCGCCTTGTTGGCGCCGGTCACCCATGAAGTGCCGGGCGCCACACGGGGGTCGGCCAGGTAGCGCACCTTCTCCAGGCCCTGCGGGCCCACGTACCCGCGTACCAGATCGGGCCGCTCGACGAAGTCCTCCGCCGTCACCAACTCCACGACCGCCGGGGCGAGATGCTCGCCCAGCTTGCCGAGGTCCACCTCCCGGTCCCCCGGTACGCCGACGGCCACGATCTCGCCGTCGACCTTCACGAGGAGGTTCTTCAGCGTCGCCGACGCCGGCACGCCCAGGTGCGCGGCGAGGGTCTCGATCGTCGGGGTGTCGGGGGTCGGGATCTCTTCCAGCGCCGGGTGCCCGCCGCCCTCGACGGGGGTCAGCGCGAACGTCACCGCCTCCGTGTTCGCCGCGTAGTCACAGGAGGGGCAGTCCACGAAGGTGTCCTCGCCCGCCTCCGCGGGCGCCAGGAACTCCTCCGACGCCGAGCCGCCCATCGCCCCCGAGACCGCCGACACGATCCGGTGGTCCAGCCCGAGGCGTTCGAAGATCCGCCGGTACGCGGCCCGGTGCAGCGCGTAGGACTGCGCGAGGCCCTCGTCGGAGACGTCGAAGGAGTACGAGTCCTTCATCTGGAACTCGCGGCCCCGCAGCACGCCCGACCTCGGCCGCGCCTCGTCCCGGTACTTGGTCTGGATCTGGTAGAGCATGACCGGCAGGTCCTTGTAGGACGTGCACTGGTCCTTCACCACCAGGGTGAAGATCTCCTCGTGCGTCGGGCCGAGCAGGTAGTCGGCGCCCTTGCGGTCCTTGAGCCGGAACAGCAGGTCCCCGTACTCCGACCAGCGCCCGCTGACCTCGTACGGCTCCTTCGGCAGCAGCGCGGGCAGCAGCACCTCCTGCGCCCCGATCGCGTCCATCTCCTCCCGGACGACGCGCGAGACGTTGTCCAGGACCCGCTTGCCGAGCGGCAGCCAGGTCCACACGCCGGCGGAGCTGCGGCGGACGTAGCCGGCGCGGACCAGCAGCTTGTGGCTCAGGGTCTCGGCGTCCGCCGGGTCCTCGCGGAGCGTCTTGGCCATGAGGCGGGACATGCGCTGTACGTGTTGCGTTGCCATGCCGGGAGGCTACCGGGAGCGCCCGCCGGCCCCGAAACGGGATTTCAGGGCCTCGGCAGCGGCAGCGGGGCGCCCATCACGGCGTACGGGAGGCTCGCGCTCGGGAAGTGCACCCGGCGGGCGAGGTCCGTGTAGCCGAGCGCCCGGTAGAGCGAGCGCGCCGGGCTGTCGGTGTCGATGGCGGACAGGATCGAGCGGCGCTCGTCGGCGCTGTCGGTGATCCGGGTGATGAGGGTGCGGCCGACGCCGTGGCCCTGGAAGCCGGGGTGGACGTGCAGTTCGGTGATCACGAAGGAGCCGTCGAGCCAGTCGTCGTGGCCGCCGGCCCGCAGGTACGGCTCGACGATCGTGGACCACCAGTGCGTACGGTCGTTCGGCATCCCGTACACGAAGGCGGCGAGCGCGCCGTCGTCGGTGAACGCGCCGAGCGCGCGGGCTCCGGAGCAGGTCATGTGGCGCTGCACGATGTAGCGCCGGATGCCGACCTCCTCCTCGCTGAGCCCGAAGGCGACGGCCTGGACGCGCAGCGCCTCGTCCACCCGGGCGGCGAGATCGAGCGGGCCGATGCGGAGTCCGGCGGGCCGGTCGGGGTCGAGCCCGGGCGTAGGCAGCATGCGGCGACCTTACTTCGCGGCCCCGGCGGGCCGGTATGGCGACGGGGTCCGGTGGCGGGCATTCCGGCCGCCCGGTCCGGGCCTCGGCGGCGGGCCGGCGGGCCGGCGCGGCGTCAGAACAGGACGCTCATGAACTCGCCGACCTCGCGGAAGCCGACCCGCCGGTAGGCCGCCCGCGCGGCGGTGTTGAAGTCGTTGACATAGAGGCTGACCACCGGCGCCACGTCGCGCAGCGCGTACTCGACGACGGCGGCCATGCCGCTCTCGGAGTGGCCGCGGCCGCGGAACTCGGGGGCCACCCAGACGCCCTGGATCTGGCAGGCGCGGGAAGTCGCGGCGCCGATCTCCGCCTTGAAAACGACCTTGCCGTCCTCGACCCGGGCGAAGGAGCGGCCGGCGGCGACGAGCTCGGCGACCCGGGCCTGGTAGAGCAGCCCGCCGTCGCCGGCCATCGGCGAGATGCCGACCTCCTCGGTGAACATGGCCACGCAGGCGGGCATGATCAGGTCCATCTCGTCCTTGCGGATCCGGCGGACCAGCGCGTCGGGGCGGACCTCGGCGGACGGCTGCTCGGTGACCATGAGCGGCTGGTGGGAGCGGATGTCGCGGGCGGGGCCCCAGGTGGGCTCCAGGAGCTGCCACAGCAGCCGGGTGGCGGCGGAGGGGCCGACGATGGAGGAGCAGCGGCGGCCGGTGCGGCGGGCCCGGTCGGCGAAGGCGCGCACGGCGTCGGGTCCGGCGCAGACGGGGACGAGGTTGGCGCCCGCGTAGCAGAGGGAGCGCAGCTCGCCGTCGGCGTACCAGCCCCACATCTCGCCGCCCAGGCGCCACGGGTCGAGCCCGGCGACCTGGACCCGGGAGGTGACGAACGCGTTCTCGACCGGCTCGCGTCCGAGGATGGCGAGCGCGGCGTCGAGATCACTGGGTTCAAGGACCCGGGTGGTGGTCTGCGTCAACACTGGGGGCCTCACCGTACAAGTCTGCTGATCTCCGCACTGTACCCGGCGTCGCCTTCGGATGCCGTCTCTCGCAGGTCACGAAAAAGCCCCGGCCCCGCCCGCGAGCTGCGGGAACGGGGCCGGGGCCGGAAGGTGCGGGGCGGCCGTCAGACGCCGATGGCCACGGTCGGCTCGCCGGAGGGGATGCCGTCCTTCTCCATCTGCTCGGCGATCTTCATCGCCTCTTCGATGAGGGTCTCCACGATCTTCGACTCCGGGACGGTCTTGATGACCTCGCCCTTCACGAAGATCTGGCCCTTGCCGTTGCCGGAGGCGACGCCGAGGTCGGCCTCGCGGGCCTCGCCCGGGCCGTTGACGACGCAGCCCATGACGGCGACGCGCAGCGGGACCTCCATGCCCTCCAGGCCCGCCGTGACCTCCTCGGCCAGCTTGTAGACGTCGACCTGGGCGCGGCCGCAGGACGGGCAGGAGACGATCTCCAGGCGGCGCGGCTTGAGGTTCAGGGACTCCAGGATCTGGATGCCGACCTTGACCTCCTCGGCCGGCGGGGCCGAGAGGGAGACGCGGATGGTGTCGCCGATGCCCTCGGAGAGCAGCGCGCCGAAGGCGACGGCGGACTTGATGGTGCCCTGGAAGGCGGGGCCGGCCTCGGTGACGCCGAGGTGCAGCGGGTAGTCGCAGGCGGCGGCGAGCTGGCGGTAGGCGTTGACCATCACGACGGGGTCGTTGTGCTTGACCGAGATCTTGATGTCGGAGAAGCCGTGCTCCTCGAAGAGGGACGCCTCCCACAGCGCGGACTCGACGAGCGCCTCGGGGGTGGCCTTGCCGTACTTCTTCAGCAGGCGGGCGTCGAGGGAGCCCGCGTTGACGCCGATCCGGATCGGGGTGCCCGCGTCCTTGGCGGCGCGCGCGATCTCCTTGACCTTGTCGTCGAACTGCTTGATGTTGCCCGGGTTCACGCGGACGGCGGCGCAGCCGGCGTCGATGGCGGCGAAGACGTACTTGGGCTGGAAGTGGATGTCGGCGATGACCGGGATCTGCGACTTCTTCGCGATGACGGCGAGGGCGTCGGCGTCGTCCTGCGTGGGGCAGGCCACGCGGACGATGTTGCAGCCGGACGCGGTCAGCTCGGCGATCTGCTGGAGCGTCGCGCCGATGTCGGACGTGCGGGTGGTGGTCATCGACTGCACCGAGATGGGCGCGTCGCCACCGACGGCCACGGAACCGACCTGGATCTTGCGGCTGACGCGTCGGTCGGCAAGCTTCGTCGGCACGGACGGCATTCCGAGAGAGATGGCAGTCATCTGCTGTGCAACCCCAAGGTGTGGATCAAGGTCCCGAGATCGGCGGGCTCCAGGCTTCGAGATTACGCCAATGACCGCGTGCTCCTCGCATCCGAGGGGCCCCGCCACCCGAACGTAGGGAGCCGGGCACGAAGCGTGCCCGGCTCCCGTACGCGCGGTGATACGAGCGCGCCGCGCGGGACCCGCCTAGGTGATCTTGATGGGGTTCACCACGTCCGCCACGAGCACCAGCAGCGTGAAGCAGACGAACACGCCGGCCACCACGTACGCGGCGGGCATCAGCTTCGCCACGTCGAACGGGCCGGGGTCGGCACGGCGGAAGATCCGGGCCACGTGCCGTCGCAGCGACTCCCACAGGGCGCCGGCGATGTGCCCGCCGTCGAGCGGCAGCAGGGGCAGCATGTTGAACAGGAAGAGCGACAGGTTGAACATGCCGAGGACGTTCAGCAGGATCGACATCCGCTGTTCGCTGGGCAGGTCGAGGGCGGCGATGTCGCCGCTGATGCGGGCCGCGCCGACGATGCCCATCGGGGAGTCGGGCTCGCGCTCGGCCCCGCTGAAGGCGGCGTTCCACAGGGCGGGGATCTTGGCGGGCAGGTTGACCAGGCTCTGGACGCTGCCCTCGACGATCTCCCCCATGTGGTCCACGGACTCGCCGAAGGTGAGGGCGGCGATCTCGGTCTTGGGGCTGAAGCCGAGCCAGCCAGCCGTCACGTACTCGCCCTTGACGTAGCCGCCGCGGCCGTCGCTCTTGGCGACCCGGTTCTCGACCAGGTCCACCGGGACCTCGATCCGCCCGCCGTCGCGCACGATGGTGACGGTGGTGGAGCCGACGGTGTCGCGGATCTGCTTCTGCAGCGCGGTCCAGTCGGCGACCTTCTTGCCGCCGACGGCGACGATCCGGTCGTTCGCCCTCAGCCCGGCCTTCTTGGCCGGGGCGACCGGGTCGCCGGCCTTGCACTCCTCGCGCTTCTCGCTCTGCTGGATGACGCAGGGCGTGACGCCGGCGATCTCGTTGGTGTTCCGGCTGATCCCGAAGGTCATCCAGACGCCGAAGAAGATCGCCAGGGCGAGCACCAGGTTCATGAAGGGGCCCGCGAACATCACGATCACGCGCTTCCAGGGCTTGCGCGTGTAGAAGAGCCGCGACTCGTCGCCCGGCTGGAGCTCCTCGTAGGCCGCCGAACGAGCGTCCTCGATCATGGAGCGGAAGGGCGAGGTGGAGCGGGCGGTGACCTTCCCGTCCTCGCCGGGCGGGAACATCCCGATCATGCGGATGTAGCCGCCCATGGGGATGGCCTTGATCCCGTACTCGGTGTCGCCCTTCTTCCGCGACCAGATGGTCCGGCCGAATCCGACCATGTACTGGGGCACGCGGATGCCGAAGAGCTTGGCCGTGGAGAGGTGGCCGAGCTCGTGCCAGGCGATGGAGAACAGCAGCCCGACGACGAAGACGAGCACTCCCAGCAAGGTCAGCAGTAGGGTCATGCGCTCGCCTCCACGGCGGCCCGGGCCGCCATCTCTTGTGCCCGGGCCCTGGCCCAGGTCTCCGCTTCGAGGACGTCCGCGACGGTGAGGGAAGTTCCCGCGTCCGGTGTCCCGTGCTCATCGACCACGGCAGAGACCGTATCCATGATTGCTGTGAACGGCAGCCGACCGGCGAGGAAGGCTTCGACACACTCCTCGTTCGCCGCATTGAACACGGCGGGCGCGGTGCCGCCCAGGGTGCCGACGTGCCGGGCCAGGCCGACCGACGGGAAGGCCTCGGTGTCCAGCGGGAAGAACTCCCAGGTCGAGGCCTTGGTCCAGTCGAAGGCGGGGGCCGCGTCCGGGATCCGCTCGGGCCAGCCCAGGCCGATCGCGATGGGGCCGCGCATGTCCGGCGGAGTGGCCTGGGCGAGCGTGGAGCCGTCCGTGAACTCCACCATCGAGTGCACGTAGGACTGCGGGTGCACGACGACCTCGATGCGGTCGAAGGGGATGTCGTAGAGCAGGTGCGCCTCGATGACCTCCAGGCCCTTGTTGACCAGGGTCGCGGAGTTGATGGTGATCACCGGGCCCATGGCCCAGGTGGGGTGTGCGAGGGCGTCCTTGACGGTCACTCCGGCCAGCTCGGCGCGGGTGCGGCCGCGGAAGGGCCCGCCGGAGGCGGTGACCACGAGCTTGCGCACGTCGGCCCGGGTGCCGGCGGCGAGCGCCTGGAACAGGGCCGCGTGCTCGGAGTCGACCGGGATGATCTGGCCGGGCTTCGCCAGCGCCTTGACCAGCGGGCCGCCGACGATCAGCGACTCCTTGTTGGCCAGGGCCAGGGTCCGGCCGGCCCGCAGCGCGGCGAGGGTGGGCGCGAGACCGATGGAGCCGGTGATGCCGTTGAGGACGGTGTGGCACGGGGAGGCGGCCAGCTCGGTCGCCGCGTCGGGACCGGCGAGGATCTCCGGCAGCGGCTCGCCGGCCCCGTACTGGGCGCTCAGCGCCTCCTTCAGGGCCGGTACGACGTCCTCCCGGGCGACGGCCACGGTGTTCACCCGCAGCAGCCGGGCCTGCTCGGCCAGCAGCCCGACGCGCCCGCCGGCGGCGGACAGCGCGGTGACCCGGAAGCGGTCCGGGTTGCGCAGGGCGAGATCGATGGCCTGGGTCCCGATGGACCCGGTCGACCCGAGGATGACGATGTCCCGGCGGCCGGCCGCGGCGTCGAAGAGGAGGTGCGGGTCGGCGAGGGGGGCTGGACTGTCGCTCATGCCCCCCATTGTTGCCGCAACTCACGGACGCGTTGACACGGAGTCCCCGTCGGTGACGCGCAGGAGGAGGTGGGGCAGCGTTCCGGCGAAGTCGGGGAGCGTCCGGGCCACCCGCCACCAGGCTTCCGGGTCCTCGCCGAGGGCCAGGGCGAACAGCCGGTCCGCCTCGGCGCGGGCGGCGAGCACGGCCTGCGGCCGGTCGTGGTGGTCGGGGTGGTCCACGTCGCCGAGCCAGTGGTCCTCGTCCAGGGCCCAGCAGGCGGGCAGCTTGTGCCGGACCACGTCGGCGCCGGTGAGCAGGCCCCGGTCCAGGCAGTCCCGTACCCAGCGGATGTCCTCCTCGACGGTCTCCATCGGGACGGCGAGGCTGGCCAGGGCGAGTTCCCGCTCCACGCCCCCGGTCGCCGGCTCGGCGGCGGTGGGCGCCAGCTGCCGCACGGCCCGGACCAGCGCCTCGTCCGGCGCCGCCGGGCCGGCCGGCCCGGACGGGCCTCCCGCGAGGACGGCGGCCACCAGCTCGGGCAGCGGCCCGGGGAAGCCGGGGGCGTGCCGCAGCAGCTCCGACCACAGCCGGGGGTCGTCCCCCAGCGGGGCCAGCGCCCGGGTCACGGCCGTCCGCATCCCGGCCTGCTCGGGCAGCGTCCAGCGCAGGCCGGGGTAGGCCGGGAGGTGGCCGAGGAGCAGCGTGCGGCGGGCGGGCGCGACGCAGCCGACGAGTTCCTCGTGGGTGAGCCGGCCCATCCGGACGGCGCGGACGGCGGGCCGGTGCCAGGAGCGGCCGTCCGGGGCGGTGCCGGCATCGGCGACGGCATCTGCGACGGGGGCGGCGAGCAGCGCGCGGACGGTGTGCGCGGGCAGGTCCGCGACGAGCAGCAGGGCTTCGGCGGAGCCGTCCGGCAGCGGCCGGCGGGCGTGCTCGGAGGCCGGCAGCTCCGGGTCGAGGTCGTACGGGAGCCGCAGGATGTCGAGGGCGACCCGCGGCCGGCGTATGCCGTGCCGGCGCAGCAGGCCGATCAGCTCCGTGCCGGTGAGGGGGCCGTCGGCGGGGTCCCGGCCCAGCTCGGCCCGTAGGACGGGCAGCAGCTCGGGCGGGGTCCGGCGGCGGGCGTACCGGGCGGGGCCGGGCAGGCCGGGCAGCGGCCGCCCGACGACGCGCGGGTTGCGGGCGATGAAGTGGCGGTCCGCCTCGCTGCCGTGGCGCAGCAGCAGGGTGACGGCCGAGGCGGGGAGCCACTCGTCGCGGGTGAGGTACTTGCGGGTCGGCCAGTCGAGCCGGCCGAGGAGGGCCAGCGCGATGTGGTCCGGTGCGTGGCGCAGCACTTGCGCCACGCACCAGGCCAGCCGCCGGCTGTTGCGGTCTTCCACGGCCGTCGACATCGCTGCCCGCCTTGCCTTCGTACCCGTACGGCTACCCGTACGTCCGTCCGACTGATACTTCGATGATCTCAGGTCAGCGCAGGGGGCGGTGTACGTTTTTGTGCGTAGAGGGGCCGGGGGTGGCGTCCGCGATCCAGGGGCCGTCGCCGGACGGGTCGAGGACCCCTTCCTCCAGCCAGGTGTAGGTGCCGGACATGACGCCCGCGACGACCTTGCGGTCGAGGTCGTCGGTGTTGGACCAGAGCCGGCCGAAGAGCTCCTCGACGCGGATCCGGGACTGCCGGCAGAAGGCGTCGGCCAGCTGGTAGGCCTCGCGGCCGTGGTCGCCGCTCGCGCGCAGGTGCTCGGCGCGCACGCAGGCGGCACTCATCGCGAACAGCTCGGCCCCGATGTCCACGACGCGGCCGAGGAAGCCCTGCTTGGTCTCCATGCGGCCCTGCCAGCGCGACATGGCGTAGAAGGTGGACCGGGCGAGTTTGCGGGCGCTGCGCTCGACGTAGCGCAGGTGAGTGGCGAGGTCGGGGTGTCCGGCCGGGTGGAAGGCCCGGTACGTGCCGGGGACCTGGCCGGGTCCGGTGGCGAGCTTGGGCAGCCAGCGGGCGTAGAACCCGGCGGCGCGGGCGCCCGCCTTGGCCTTGTCGCCGAGGTCCTTGTCGGGGTCGATGAGGTCGCCGGCGACGGACAGGTGGGCGTCGACGGCCTCGCGGGCGATCAGCAGGTGCATGATCTCCGTCGAGCCCTCGAAGATCCGGTTGATGCGCAGGTCGCGCAGCATCTGCTCGGCGGGCACGGCCCGCTCGCCGCGGGCGGCCAGCGACTCGGCGGTCTCGAAGCCGCGCCCGCCCCGGATCTGGACGAGCTCGTCGGCCATCAGGCAGGCCATCTCGGAGCCGTAGAGCTTGGCGAGGGCGGCCTCGATGCGGATGTCGTTGCGGTCCTCGTCGGCCATCTGGGAGGCGAGGTCGACGACCGCTTCGAGGGCGAAGGTGGTGGCGGCGATGAAGGAGATCTTGGCGCCGACGGCCTCGTGGCGGGCGACCGGGCGCCCCCACTGCTCGCGTACGCCGGACCACTCGCGGGCGATCTTCAGGCACCACTTCCCGGCGCCGACGCACATGGCGGGCAGCGACAGCCGGCCCGTGTTGAGCGTGGTCAGGGCGATCTTGAGGCCGGCTCCCTCGGCGCCGATCCGCTGGGCGGCGGGGACCCGGACGCGGTGGAAGCGGGTGACGCCGTTCTCCAGGCCGCGCAGGCCCATGAAGGCGTTGCGGTGCTCGACGGTGATCCCCGGCGAGTCGGCCTCGACGACGAAGGCGGTGATCCCGCCGCGGTGGTTCTCGCTCTTGGGCACCCGGGCCATCACCACCAGCAGGTCGGCGACGACCCCGTTGGTGGTCCACAGCTTCACGCCGTCGAGGATGTACGCGTCCTCGCCGCCCTCCGTGTCCGGGACGGCGGTCGTCGCCAGCCGCGCCGGGTCTGAGCCGACGTCGGGCTCGGTGAGGAGGAAGGCGCTGATCGCGGTGGTCGCGCAGCGCGGCAGGTAGGCGTCCTTCTGCTCCTGCGTGCCGAACATCTTCAGCGGCTGGGGCACGCCGATCGACTGGTGGGCGGAGAGCAGCGCCCCGATGGCGGGGCTGACCGAGCCGACCAGGGCGAGGGCCTTGTTGTAGTAGACCTGGGTGAGGCCGAGCCCCCCGTACTTGGGGTCGATCTTCATCCCGAGGGCGCCGAGCTCCTTGAGCCCGCGCACGGTCTCGTCGGGGATCCGCGCCTCGCGCTCGATGCGGGCGCCGTCGATCTCGCTCTCGCAGAACTCCCGCAGTCGGGCCAGGAAGGCCTCGCCGCGCCGGACGTCCTCGTCGGCGGGCAGCGGGTGGGGGTGGATCAGGTCGAGCCGGAACCGCCCGAGGAACAGTTCCTTGGCGAAACTGGGTTTACGCCAGTCCTGTTCCCGGGCCGCTTCCGCGACCTGCCGTGCCTCGCGCTCGGTCACCTTGGGCTGTGTTGCGGACATGCGGGGACTCACCTCGCCGCCGGAGTCGGTGGTACCGGCCTACTGGCCGGTGCTACCTGTGAGTCGTACCCGCTTCGGGCCGCCGGGAAAAGGGGGACGGCCGGAGCCCCCGCACAGTAGGCTCCGGCCGTCGGCTTTTTGGCCGTACGAGGATCAGATGTCGAGGCCGGTCAGGACCAGGACTCGCTCGTACGTGTAGTCGTCCATCGCGTAGCGGACACCCTCGCGGCCCACGCCGGACTGCTTGGCGCCGCCGTACGGCATCTGGTCGGCGCGGTAGGACGGCGCGTCGCCGATGATCACACCGCCGACTTCGAGCTCGCGGTGGGCGCGGAACGCCGTCTGGACGTTGCGGGTGAAGACGCCGGTCTGGAGGCCGAACTTCGAGTCGTTGACGGCGGCGAAGGCCTCGTCGGTGTTCTCGACCTTCGTCAGGGTCAGGACCGGGCCGAAGACCTCCTCGGTGGCCAGCTTGACGCCCGCCGGGACGTCGGCGAGGACGGTCGGCTCGAACGTGGCGCCGTCGCGCTTGCCGCCGGTGAGCAGCTTCGCGCCGGCGGACACGGCCTCCTCGACCCAGGCCTCGACGCGCTTGGCGGCGTCCTCGGAGACCAGCGGGCCGACGTCGGTGGCCGAGTCGGACGGGTCGCCGGTGACCTGCGCCTGGACGCCCGCGACGACCTTCTCGACGAGGCGGTCGTAGACGGAGGCGTCGGCGATCACGCGCTGCACGGAGATGCAGGACTGGCCGGCCTGGTAGTTCGAGAAGGTCGCGATACGGGTCGCGGCCCAGTCGAGGTCGGCCTCGGAGGACCAGTCGTCCAGGACGACGGCGGCGGCGTTGCCACCGAGCTCCAGGGTGCAGTGCTTGTGGGGCACCGACTGCTGGATGGCGTAGCCGACGGTGTCGGAACCGGTGAAGGAGATGACGGGCAGGCGCTCGTCCTTCACCAGGGCCGGCATCTTGTCGTTGGCGACCGTCAGGACGGACCAGGAGCCGGCCGGGAGGTCGGTCTCGGCGAGCAGCTCGCCCAGGATCAGGCCGGAGAGCGGCGTGGCCGGGGCGGGCTTGAGGATGATCGGCGCGCCGACGGCGATGGCCGGGGCCACCTTGTGGGCGCACAGGTTCAGCGGGAAGTTGAACGGCGCGATGCCGAGGACCGGGCCCTTGACGAAGCGGCGGGTCAGGGCCAGGCGGCCGACGCCACCGGCGTCGGTGTCGAGGCGCTGGGCGTCTCCGCCGTTGAAGCGGCGGGCCTCTTCGGCGGCGAAACGGAACACGGACACCGCACGGCCGACCTCACCGCGGGCCCACTTGACGGGCTTGCCGTTCTCGGCGGAGATCAGCTGGGCGATCTCCTCGGTGCGCTCGGCGAGCCGCTTGGACACGTGGTCCAGGGCGGCGGCCCGTACGTGCGCGGGCGTCGCGGAGAACTCCGCCGTCACGGCGTGCGCGGCGGCCACGGCCTCTTCGACCTGGGCGTCGGTGGGCACGCTGACGGTGCCGACCAGCCGGCCGTCCCACGGGTTGTGGACGTCGAAGCTGGACTCGCCGGTGGCCTGGCGGCCGGCCAGCCAGAAGGCGTGGGTGGAAGTCATGCGAATCCCGGCCCTTCGGAGTTCGTGCGGTGGGTCGTTGTCCCCACCACGGTAGGACTCCGTCGCGGATTCGGTGATTGTCCGGCATGGAGTATGCGGAGCTCCCCCCGCGCCGCTTTGTCACTGTCGCTCGGCGGACCCGGGCCCTCAGGCGCGCGGGGTCCGGGGCGGAGCCCCGGTTTCGGGGCGGGACGGGGGAGCTCCGCCCGGCACGGGGTCCGGGGGGGAGCCCCGGATTCGGGTCGGGTCGGGTCGGGGGGAGGCTCCGCGCGGCGGGGCGCTGTGGCTACGCCGCAGGCGGGCTGGCCTTGAGGGCGAGCCACAGCTCCATCCGGACGTCCGGGTCGTCCAGGGACCGCCCCAGGATCTCCTCCACCCGCCGCATCCGGTACCGCAGCGTGTGCCGGTGCACACCGAGATCGGCCGCCGCCGCGTCCCACTGCCCGTGCCGCGACAGCCACGCCTGCAACGAGGCCACCAGATCCCCGCGCCCGGTCGCGTCGTGGTCCCGCAGGGCCCGCAGCGTGCCGTCCGCGAAGGCCCGCACCGCGTCGTCCGCGAGCAGCGGAAGCACCGACCCCGTCGCCAGGTCCTCGTGCTCCACGAGCGCCCGCCCCCGCCGCCGTGCCACCGAAAGGGCCTGGTCGGCCTGTTTGAACGCGGCCGCCACCCCGCTCGGCCCCGCGGCCGCGGACAGCCCCACCACCAGCTCGTCCGGCTCCGGCCCGGTGGACTCCCGCCCGCGCCGCGACTCCAGCGCCTCCGCGTGGTCCGCGCACGCCTGCACGGCGGAGCCCCCGTCGGCGGCCAGTACGGCCAGTCGCCCCGGCTCCGGCACCACCAGCAGCGCCTCCCCGGTGCGGGCCGCCGCCGACTCCACCGCGTCGGCCAGCAGCGCCAGCCCCGCCGGCTGCGCGGTCCCCGGCAGCGCCGGCTCGGCCACGATGATCCGGAACGGGGCCTCCAGCAGGGCCCCGTACAGGTCCCCCGCGACGGCCCGCGCGTGCTCCGCCTCCCCGGCCAGCAGCATCCGCAGCACCGCCGCGCCCAGCCGGGACTCGGCGTCGTGCAGGGACCGCGACCGTTCGGTGGTCAGCGTCAGCAGCGCGACCGCGGAGTGCACCGCGTACCGCTCGGCGGTGCCCAGCGGGGCGCCCGTACCCACCGCCAGGGCCCCGCGCGCCCGCCGCCCGGTGCCCAGCGACTGGAGCTCGACGCGGTCCTCCGAGCCTCCGACCACCGCGCTCGCGGGCGCGGGCCGCTCCCGCAGCCGTTCCACGTCCGGGGTCAGCCGGGCGGCCCGGCGCGCGGCCCAGTCCGGGGCGGCCGCGACGACCGCGCCCGAGGTGTCGTACAGGGCCGCCCAGCCGTGCACGTGCGCGGCCAGTTTCGCCAGCAGCTCGGCGGGGCCGTCGGCGGAGAGCGCGGCCCGGGTCAGCTCCCGCTGCGCCTCGAAGCCGGCGGTGACGGCGCGGTACTGGTCGGCCGCCAGCGCCGCCGAGACGGCCTTGCTGATCGCGAGGAACGGGGTCCGGCGCGGTACCTCCAGCAGCGGCAGGTCCTCCGCCCGCGCGGCCTCGACCAGCGCCTCGGGGACGGCCTCGTAGTTGACGCCGACGGCGAAGCCGATCCCGACGACCCCGGCCGCGGCCAGGCGGCGTACGTAGCGCCGCATCTCCTCGGGGTCGTCCGCGTCCAGCTTCATCGCGGTGATCAGGAGCAGCTCGCCGCCCTCCATGTACGGGACGGGGTCGGCGAGCTCGCTGACGTGGGCCCAGCGCACGGGGGTGTCGAGGCGGTCCTCCCCCGCGCGGACGCTGAGTTTGAGCGCCGAGTGCTGGACGAGCGAGGCGAGGGTGAGCGGCATCGGGTACCAGGGGCCTAACAGGAGGAAGGAGGAGGAGCCAAGGGAAGCGGAGCCGGGCGGGGCGATTTCGCCATGGCGTATGAACGGCTCCCCTCGATTCTGCCACCTCGGCAGGGTCGCCTCATCTGGATCGCCCCGTCCGAATCACCCCGTCCCGATCACCCCGTCCCGATCGCCTCGTCCGGCTCGCCTCGTCCGGATCCGGCTCAGCCCGCCAGGTGGACGAGGAGCGGAGCCGCCCGCTCCCCCCGGACGGTGGTCAGCGAGAGCACCGCGTGCCCCGGCGGCACCGCGTTCGCCAGGTCCGAGGCGGACCAGCGCTCGCGCTCCACCTGCCGTACGGTCACCGCGTCCGTGGTGACGGCCTTGCCGGTGACCAGCTTGCGGAACGCGTGGATGGCCCGGGTCAGCGGCTGGTCGGCGAAGACCGTCCGGCTGGTGACGTCGCGGGTCTCGACCCATTCGGTGCCCCACGCCTCGGCGAACCGCTGCCCGTCCCAGGTGGTCACCCCGGAGAAGACCATCCGGCAGCCGACCGCCCCGAGCAGCGGCGTCCGCAGCGCCTCCGGTACGTCGTCCAGCGTGCGCAGCGTCAGCAGCACACCGGCGTGGACCGAGCGCAGCCGCTGGACCCCGCGCACGGTCTCGGCAGTGAGGGTGCGCGAGGCGTCGTCGAAAGCCAGGAAGGCGAAGAGCGAGCGGTCGGCGCGGGCCGAGGCGGAGGCCGTGAACTGCGCGAGCAGCAGCCGGGCGAGCATCCGGGAGGCGTCGGCGTGGCCCCGCTCGGGGAGGTCGATCCGGACCCGCAGGGGGTGTTCGAGGGAGCGCAGCGAGAAGAGCCGCGACTGGGCGGTGGTGTCGAAGAAGCCGGCGAACGCGGGCCGGTCCAGCAGCGCCACCCGGTCGGCGAGCACCGCGCCGGGGTCGCCGGGGGCGCCGTTCTGGCGTGCGCGGGCGTCGAGCTCGCGGAGCATGGCGGACTGCCCGGCGCCCTCCAGCGCGGCCCGCAGGCCGTCGACGGCCGCGGGCACCCGCTCCAGCAGCTCGCGCAGCTCGGGCACGGCGGGGAAGCGCCCGTGCACGGCGCGGAACGGGCCGAGCAGCTGGGCGAGGGCGGTCGCGGCGCGGCGTACGTCGGTGCCGGGGACGTCCCCGACGAAGGCGTCCGCGAGCAGGGTGGCGGCCTCGTCGGGGTCGGTGGTGCCGCCGTAGAGGTCGAGGTCGTAGACGGAGGCCGGGTCGCCGATCCGGACGACGACGTCGTACGCGGCGTCCGGCCCGAGCTGCGACCCGGCGGCGCCGACGGCGATGACGGCGGCCTGGCCGGCGAGCGCCTGGAGCGCCAGCGACTCGACGACGGGCCGCACGAGCTGGCGGGTCTTCCCGGTCCCGGAGGGCCCGACGGCGAGCAGGGAGGTCCCGAGCACGGCGGGGTCGAGCGCGAGCCGGGTGCCGCGGCGGGCGTACGGGTTGCGGGCGCTGTCGTCCACGGTGCCGAGCAGCACCTGCCGGGCGAGCAGATCGTGCCGCGCGGCCCGCACGGGCAGGTCCCGCGCCCCGGACGGATGCACGCAAGCCCCCGCCCCTCGCTCCCGCACGGCATCGCCGAAGACCCTCGCCCGCGAGGGATCGACCCGCACCCCCTCCCAGGCCCGCCGGATCCGCGCGTAATCCACATCGTTCATCCCCCCGCCCGAAACCTCCGCCGCCAACCGCTCGGCGACGTCCCCCATCCCGGCCGCCCTGACCTGCGGCCACTGTGCGGGGTCGTCCTCGGCCGCTCCGGGGGCGATACGGGTCTGCTGCCGGGCCTGACCGCCACTGGTTACGGACGCGGCGACGGCGGACGGCCGGTACAGGCCGAGCCAGACGAAGGACAGGATGACGATCGCGTAGACGACGGTGTTGGCGTTGTCCACGAGGGACAGGGCGCGCTCGCGCCCGACGCCCTCCACCGGCAGCATGGAATTCGCCAGACTCCGCAGGGGCACCGCGTCGCGCGATACGAGCGCGAGCCCGATCAGGGCGCCGATGGCCGCTACCGCCGCCTGGAGCAGCCGGCCCCGGGCGACGACCAGGCGCCGCCAGGCCAGTCGCCAGTTGCCCAGCCTGCCGAATCCGTAGAGCAGACCGGCGACGACCAGCATTTCGTACACCCGCCGGGCAACATCACCGGCCGTGCCGAGCATCGGGTCCCGGCCCAGGGGCGGCCACCAGTCATTCGGGGTGACCAGCCGGGGAGGGACCCGCCAGTACGGAATGTAGTTGTTGCTCAGCAGCGACCAGACGAGCACACAGGCGAGCAGCGAGATGACGGCGCCGCTGAGCAAGGCGCGCGCGGGGGCGTCTACCGGCTCTTCGTCGGCACGCGGCGTGTGCCCGTACCGCCAGACCCCCGGCTCGGCCGCCGGGCGGTCCGCCCGCAGCCAGTCCGCCAGGCTCGTGGTCTGGCCCGGGGCGTGACGAGGCCTCGGGGGGTGGTCGGGGGGCGCGGACGGCCTCGGTACGCGGCCCTCGCGGGTCGTCCGTCCGTCGTACGTGCCGTCGGTGTCCATGAAACCCCTGCCCCCTACCCGTGCCATGCCCTGCGGCGCTCAATGTAGTTGCCCCGCGCAGCCCACGGGCGCGTACCACGGCACTGTCCACAAGACACACGCCCGCCCACTCCTATGGCCGTCACGGACAAGGACACGCGGACACCACTCCCGAACGGAGCATGCCGTACCCCCTCCCCCGGGCCTAGCCTGCGGACAAAGACACAAGTGCGTCCGAAAACACCCCCCAGGAGCCCTCTATGACCGCTGTCCCGCAGGAGCGCCGCATCGTCACCGCGATCCCCGGCCCCAAGTCGCAGGAGCTGCAGGCCCGCCGTCTCGAGACGGTCGCCGGCGGCGTGGGCTCCGTGCTCCCCGTCTTCACCGCCCGCGCGGGCGGCGGCATCATCGAGGACGTCGACGGCAACCGCCTGATCGACTTCGGCTCCGGCATCGCCGTGACCTCCGTCGGCGCCTCCGCCGAGGCCGTCGTGCGCCGCGCCTCCGCGCAGCTCGCGGACTTCACCCACACCTGCTTCATGGTCACGCCGTACGAGGGCTACGTCGAGGTCTGCGAGGCCCTCGCCGAGCTGACCCCGGGCGACCACGCCAAGAAGTCGGCTCTGTTCAACTCCGGCGCCGAGGCCGTCGAGAACGCGGTCAAGATCGCCCGCGCGTACACCAAGCGCCAGGCGGTCGTCGTCTTCGACCACGGCTACCACGGCCGTACGAACCTGACGATGGCTCTGACCTCGAAGAACATGCCGTACAAGAACGGCTTCGGCCCGTTCGCCCCCGAGGTGTACCGCGTCCCGGTCGCCTACGGCTACCGCTGGCCCACCGGCGCCGAGAACTGCGGCCCCGAGGCCGCCGCCCAGGCGATCGACCAGATCACCAAGCAGATCGGCGCCGACAACGTCGCCGCGATCATCATCGAGCCGGTCCTCGGCGAGGGTGGCTTCATCGAGCCGGCCAAGGGCTTCCTGCCGGAGATCGTGAAGTTCGCCAACGACAACGGCATCGTCTTCGTCGCCGACGAGATCCAGTCCGGCTTCTGCCGCACCGGCCAGTGGTTCGCGTGCGAGGACGAGGGCATCGTCCCCGACCTGATCACCACCGCCAAGGGCATCGCGGGCGGCCTGCCGCTCGCCGCCGTGACGGGCCGCGCCGAGATCATGGACGCCGCGCACGCGGGCGGCCTGGGCGGCACCTACGGCGGCAACCCGGTGGCCTGCGCCGGTGCGCTCGGCTCCATCGAGACCATGAAGGAGCTCGACCTCAACGCCGCGGCGAAGAAGATCGAGTCCCTCATGAAGGCCCGCCTGACGGCCATGCAGGAGAAGTACGACATCATCGGCGACATCCGCGGCCGCGGCGCCATGATCGCGATCGAGCTGGTCAAGGACCCCGCGTCCAAGACCCCGTTCCCGGAGGCGGCCGGCGCGCTCGCCAAGGCCTGCCACGCCGAGGGCCTGCTCGTCCTCACCTGTGGCACCTACGGCAACGTGCTCCGCTTCCTCCCCCCGATCGTCATCGGCGAGGACCTGCTGAACGAGGGCCTGGACATCATCGAGGCCGCGTTCGCGGGCATCTGAGCGAACGCCCGAACACGGTGACCAATCCATACCGCCGGTAACGGTCGGGCACTGTGAAGAAGGTGTGGGGGGCCGATGGCGGGAGCGCGTTCCCGCTGTCGGTCCCCCTTTCGCTGCCGTACGGTTTCTGCAGATGAGTGAGACAGCCCGTTCCCGGGAAACCGGGGACGATCCCGGTACCGGGCTTCCCCAGCGCCGTACCGGGCATGCGTTCGCGCACGCTCCTCACCGATCGGACGGCCGTCCGCCCCAAACCCCCCGGGGCGCGCGGCAACCCGATCCGGGCGGCCGTCCCGGAACCATCCCCCCTGTTCCGGGACGGCCGGCCACTCTCCTCCTCTTCTCCCTGCTGGGCCTCGCCCTGACGACCTGGCAGGTCCTGGTCACGGGCCCGCTGCTCACGCCGGACGAGCACCTCAGCCGCGCCCTCGTCCGCACCGTCCCCGACGCGGTCACCGAACGCCTCGCGGACCTCGGCAACATCCCGGTCGCGCTGCCGGTCCTCGCGCTCGCGATGGCGTACTCCGTGCGGCGCTCCCGCGCCTGGGCCCCGGCCCTGACGGCGGGCCTCGCGATGGCCCTGGTGCCGGCGCTGATCATCCCGCTGAAGGAGTGGACCGCCCGCCCGGGCCCGCTGGAGCCCTGGGCCGCGGGCTACTACCCCTCGGGCCACACGGCCACCGCCGCCGTCGCCTACCTCGGCGCGGCGCTGCTGATCGCCCCGTACACCCGCCGCCCGTGGCCGATGGCCGCCGCCCTCACCCTGACGGCCGCCACGGCCGCCGGCCTGATCGTCCGCGGCTTCCACTGGCCCCTGGACGTCCTGGCCAGCTGCTTCCTCTGCCTCCCCCTGCTGCTGGCCGTCGCGCGGTCCGTACGCCGCGGCGCCGGCCCGCCCGGCCGGTCCGGAGCCGCGCGGGGCCCCGGACCGGAGGACGGTCAGCCGCCGAAGTAGGCGTCGAAGTTCTTCGAGAACTCCCAGGCGCCGAAGCGGTCCCAGTTGATCGACCAGGTCATCAGACCGCGCAGGGCGGGCCAGGTGCCGTGGGTCTGGTAGGTGCCGCAGTCGGTCTTCTTCGTCAGGCAGTCCAGCGCCCTGTTCACCTCGGCGGGCGAGGTGTGGCCGTTGCCGGCGTTCGTCGTGGCCGGGAGGCCGATGGCCACCTGGTCCGGGCGCAGCGCCGGGAAGACGCGGGCGGTGTTGCCCGCGACCGGGAAGCCGGTGAGCAGCATGTCGGTCATGGCTACGTGGAAGTCGGCGCCGCCCATGGAGTGGTACTGGTTGTCGAGGCCCATGATCGGGCCCGAGTTGTAGTCCTGGACGTGGAGCAGGGTGAGGTCGTCGCGCAGGGCGTGGATGACCGGGAGGTACGCGCCGGCGCGCGGGTCCTGGCCGCCCCAGGGACCGGAGCCGTAGTACTGGTAGCCCAGTTGGACGAAGAACGTCTCCGGCGCCATGGTCAGGACGAAGTCCGGGCCGTACTTGGCCTTGAGGGTCTTGACGGCCGAGACGAGGTTGACAATCACCGGGGTGGTCGGCGCGCGGAAGTCGGTGTCGCCGGTCGCGAGGGAAAGGGAGTGGCCCTCGAAGTCGATGTCGAGGCCGTTGAGCCCGTACTCGTCGATGATCTTGCTGACGGAGGAGACGAAGGCGTCGCGGGCGGCCGTGGTGGCGAGCTGTACCTGGCCGTTCTGCCCGCCGATCGAGATCAGGACCTTCTTGCCCGCCGCCTGCTTCGCCTTGATGGCGGCCTTGAACTCGGCCGGGGATTCCACGTTCGGGCATTCGCTCACCGGGCAGAGCGAGAACCGGATGTCGCCGGAGGTCACCGATGTCGGTTCGCCGAAGGCGAGGTTGACGACGTCCCAGGAGGCGGGCACGTCGGCCATCCGGAGGTAGCCGGAGCCGTTGGCGAAGCTCGCGTGCAGGTAGCCGACCAGGGCGTGGGCCGGCAGCCCCGGGTTGCCCGGATCGCCGCCGCTGGTGGTGGTCGCGGAGACGGCGGCGCTCTTGGGTGACTCGCCGGCCGCGTTCACCGCGCTGACCTGGAAGGAGTACGCGGTGGAGGCGGCGAGCCCGGTGACGGTCGCCGAGGTCCCGGTGACGGTCAGGGGCGCGGCGCCGTCGCGGTGGACCTTGTACGAGGTGGCGCCCTGGGACGTCGCCCAGGACAGGTTCACGCTGCTCGCCGTGGCGCCGGACGCCGTGAGGCCGGTGGGGGCGGCCGGCGTCTGGGGCGGGCTCTGGCCGGGGTCCGGGCCGACCACGGAGACGTCGTCGGCGAGGTGCGCGGGCTGGCCGTACCAGCCGTGGGTGTAGACGGTGACCGAGGTGGTGGCCGCGCCGGTACGGAAGGTCGTGCTCAGCAGCTTCCATGCGCCGGGGGTCTGCGTCCAGGTCGACACGTCGGTGGTGCCGGTCCCGCTCGCGCCCAGGTAGACGTACGCCCCCTGCACCCAGGCGCTGAGGGTGTACGTGGAGTCCGGCTTGACGGTGACGCTCTGGCCGCAGCGGGCGTTGTCCTGGCCGGCCGGGGTGGCCTTGAGGGCGGAAGTCCCGCCGTGGACGGGGGCGCTGACGACGGCTCCGCTGCCGCCGGAGCAGCTCCAGCCGTCGAGGCCGGATTCGAAGCCGCCGTTGCGGGCGAGGTCCGCGTCGGCCGCCGCGGCGGGCGGGCCCGCGGCGAGGAAGGCGGCCACCGCGAGGGCGGTGGCCGTGAGGAGGGCCGTGAATCTTCCTGGGGGTCTGCGCACAACTGCCTCCGGTGCATGGGGGATGGAGCCAGGCCGCCGGTGAGGCGACAGCGGCGCCCAACATGGTCCAGACCAATCCCCTTGTCAAGGCTTCCGACCCTCCCCTGCGGCGACGCGCGCGGCGGTCAGCGCCGCGGCCTCGTGCATCGCGAGCTCCAGCACCACCGGGTCGGTCAGGGTCCCCCGGCCGTCGGGGACCACCAGCCAGCGCACCCCGACCGCGGCCCGGCCCGGGTACGGGACCACGATCCAGGTGCCGCGACCTGCCCCTCGTACCCCCGTGGCGAGCCAGCGCGAGGCGGTGCCCGCGGGCACGAAGAAGCCCAGCCGCGTGTCGCCGAGATCGGCGAGCACGGGGCCGGGCGCGTCGAGGAGCCGGGTCAGTACGTCGAGGGTGGCCTGCCCCAGCTCCCCGGGCAGGATCAGTACGTCCCAGTGCCGGCCGGCGGGCAGGAGGGCGACCCCGAAGGGGTTTCGCTCCCATTCCCACCGGCAGGCAGCGGGATCCGGCGCCGCCGAAACCAGCCATTCCACCGCCGTCTTGTCCCCCGGGGTCGTCATCGCCCGGCCTCCGTTCCCTGTGTGTCGGTGAGTCCTCACCGAGGGAGAGCGGGGCCGGGCGCGACCATGACGCGGAACGCGTCACCCCGTGGGGGTGACGCGGCTCACGGGAGGGACCGGCGGAGTGCGCCGGGGGCGTACGCGGCGGCCGGGGTCAGCTGTCGAAGCCCAGGCCGAGCTTGTCCAGGGCCTTCAGCCACAGGTTCCGGCGGCCGCCGCGGGCGTCGGCCCGGGCCAGCGACCACTTGGTCAGCGTGATCCCCGTCCAGGCGAACGGCTCCGGCGGGAACGGCATCGGCCGGGACTTGACCATCTCCAGCTCGGTGCGCTCGGTGCGGGCCCCGTCCAGCAGGTCCAGCATCACGTCGGCCCCGAAGCGGGTGGCCCCGACCCCGAGCCCGGTGTAGCCGGCCGCGTAGGCGACCTTGCCGCCGTGCGCGGTGCCGAAGAACGCGGAGAAGCGCGAGCAGGTGTCGATGGCGCCGCCCCAGGCGTGGCTGAACTTGATGCCCTCCAGCTGCGGGAACGCGGTGAAGAAGTGCTGCGCGAGCTTCAGGTACGTCTCGGGGCGGTGGTCGTACTCGGAGTCCAGCTTGCCGCGGTAGGGGTAGATGGCGTCGTAGCCGCCCCACAGGATGCGGTTCTCCGGGGTGATCCGGAAGTAGTGGAACTGGTTGGCGCTGTCGCCGAGGCCCTGGCGGTTCTGCCAGCCGATGGCCCCCAGCTGTTCGGCGGTCAGCGGCTCGGTCATCAGCGCGTAGTCGTAGACCGGGACCGTGAACGGCCGGATCCGCTTGACCAGGGAGGGGAAGATGTTCGTCCCCAGCGCCACCCTGCGGGCGAAGATCCGCCCGTACGGGGTGCGGACGGCCATGCCTGCGCCCGAGGAGGTCAGGGACAGCCCGCGGGTGTTCTCGTAGATCCGCACGCCCAGCGAGAGGCAGGCCCGCTTCAGGCCCCAGGCGAGCTTGGCGGGATTGAGCATGGCGACGCCGTCGGTGTCCCACAGGCCCGCGAGGAAGGTCGGCGAGTCGATCTCGGCGCGCAGTTCGTCGCGCTCCAGCCAGCGCGAGCCGCCCGCGAGGCCGAGCTTCTCGGCCTCCTCGTACAGCTCGCGCAGCTCCTCGACCTGGTGGGGCTCGGTGGCGACGTCGATCTCGCCGGTGCGCTCGAAGTCGCAGTCGATGCCGTAGCGGGCGATCGCCGCCTCGATCTCGTCGAGGTTGCGGGCGCCGAGCTCCTCCAGCCTGGCGAGCTCGCCGGGCCAGCGGGCCATGCCGTTGGCGAGGCCGTGCGTGAGGGAGGCGGCGCAGAATCCGCCGTTGCGTCCGGAGGCGGCCCAGCCCGCCTCCTTCGACTCGATCAGGACGACGTCCCGGGCGGGATCGCGCTCCTTGGCGATCAGCGCGGTCCACAGTCCGCTGTACCCGCCGCCGATGACGAGCAGGTCGCAGGCCTCGTCGGAGGTCAGCGCCGGCTCGGCGGCGGGCTTGCCGGGGTCGTCCAGCCAGTACGAGACCGGCAGTGCTTCGGAAAGGGATTGAGCAACACTTCGCATGGCGACTGGGGCCATGTCTTCCAACTCCCCACAGAGTTACTTGGGCGTTACTGGTGCTGAGTCTTCTTGCGGCGGTTGCCGACCATCTGGCCGGCGAGGACCACCAGCACCGCGATGACGAACATCGCCGTGCCGATGACGTTGATCTGTACAGGCGTACCGCGCTGGGCCGATCCCCACACGAACATGGGGAAGGTGACGGTGTTGCCCGAGTTGAAGTTGGTGATGATGAAGTCGTCGAACGAGAGCGCGAAGGAGAGCAGCGCTCCGGCCGCGATACCGGGCGCGGCGATCGGCAGGGTGACCCGTACGAAGGTCTGCACCGGTCCCGCGTAGAGGTCGCGGGCGGCCTCTTCCAGGCGCGGGTCCATCGACAGGACGCGCGCCTTGACGGCGGCGACGACGAAGCTGAGGCAGAACATGATGTGGGCGATCAGGATCGTCCAGAAGCCCAGCTGGATGCCCATGTTGAGGAAGAGCGCGAGCAGCGAGGCCGCCATCACGATCTCGGGCATGGCCATGGGCAGGAAGATCAGCGAGTTGACCGCACCGCGCGCCCGGAACCGGTAGCGGACGAGCGCGAACGCGATCGCCGTGCCGAGGGCGGTGGCGACGACGGTCGCCCACAGGGCGATCTGGAGCGACAGGGACAGGGAGCCGCACATGTCGGCGACCCCGCAGGGGTCCTTCCAGGCGTCGAGCGAGAACTCCTGCCAGGCGTAGTTGAAGCGCCCGGTGGGGTTGTTGAAGGAGAAGACCGTGACGACGACGTTCGGCAGGATCATGTAGGCGAGCGTGCCGAGGCCGAAGATGACGACGAGATTGCGGCGGAGCCAACGCATCAGACCAGGTCCTCCGTTCCCGCTCGGCGGATGTAGACGGTGACCATGATCAGCACGATGGCCATGAGGATGAAGGACAGCGCGGCCGCCGTCGGGTAGTCGAGGATCCGCAGGTACTGCGACTGGATGACGTTGCCGATCATCCGGGTGTCCGTGGAGCCGAGCAGCTCCGCGTTGACGTAGTCGCCGCTCGCGGGGATGAAGGTCAGCAGGGTTCCGGAGACCACGCCCGGCATCGACAGCGGGAAGGTCACCTTCCGGAAGGTCGTGGAGGGGCGGGCGTACAGGTCCCCGGCGGCCTCGTGGAGGCGGGTGTCGATCCGCTCCAGGGAGGTGTAGAGCGGCAGGATCATGAAGGGCAGGAAGTTGTACGTCAGACCGCAGACGACGGCGAGCGGCGTGGCGAGCACCCGCTCCCCCTCGGTCATCCCGAGCCAGCTGGTGACGTCGAGGACGTGCAGGGTGTTGAGGACCTCCACCACCGGGCCGCCGTCGGCCAGGATCGTCTTCCAGGCCAGCGTGCGGATCAGGAAGCTGGTGAAGAACGGCGCGATGACCAGCACCAGCAAAAGGTTTCTCCAGCGGCCCGCCTTGAAGGCGATCAGGTAGGCCAGCGGGTACCCGAGCAGCAGGCACAGCGCGGTCGCGGTGCCGGCGTACAGCAGCGAGCGCAGGAACTGCGGGTAGTACTCGGTGAGGGCGTCCCAGTACGTCTGGAAGTGCCAGGTGACCTCGAAGCCCTCTTCGAGGGAGCCGGTCTGCACCGAGGTGGAGGCCTGGTAGATCATCGGCAGTACGAAGAACACCAGCAGCCACAGGATGCCGGGGAGCAGCAGCCAGTACGGGACCAGTCGCTTGCGCGCGGACGCCTTGTGGACCGGGGGTTCGGCGGGTGCCTCGGCCCGCGGCGGCGCGGCGGTGGCGGTCATGAGCCCTCCTCGACCGTCTCGATGCCCGCGTCGCCCATCGTCCCTGCAAGCATGGACTGAGCGGCGTCGAGGCCGAAGGTGTGCTCCGGGTTCCAGTGCAGGACCACCTCGGCGCCGGGGGCGAGGCGGGCGTCCCGCTCGATGTTCTGGACGTACACCTCCAGCTCGGGGCAGACCGGGCTGTCGATGACGTACTGGGTGGAGACGCCGATGAAGGAGGAGGCGGCTATCGTGCCGCGGACCTTGTTGCGGCCGGCCGCGACGGTGTCCTCCTCGTCCGCGTGGACCAGGGAGATCTTCTCCGGGCGCACCCCGACGAGCAGCTTTCCGCCGGCGCGGGGGGTGGTCGAACATCGCGCCGCGGGCAGCCGGAGCGTGGTGCCCGCGCTGGAGACGACGACGTCGGCGGCGCCGGCCTCCAGGACCTCGGCCTCGATGAGGTTCGAGGTGCCGAGGAAGTTGGCGACGAAGGTGGTCTTGGGGTTCTCGTAGAGCTCGGCGGGGGCACCGAGCTGCTCGACGCGCCCGCCGTTCATCACGGCGACCGTGTCGGCCATGGTCATGGCCTCCTCCTGGTCGTGCGTGACGTGCACGAAGGTGATGCCGACCTCGGTCTGGATGCGCTTGAGCTCCAGCTGCATCTGGCGGCGCAGCTTGAGGTCGAGGGCGCCGAGGGGCTCGTCGAGGAGCAGCACCTGGGGGTGGTTGATGAGCGCGCGGGCGACGGCCACGCGCTGCTGCTGGCCGCCGGAGAGCTGGTGCGGCTTGCGGTGGGCGAACTGGCCGAGTTCGACCAGCTCCAGCATGTCCTCGACCTGCTTCTTGACGGACTTGATGCCGCGGCGGCGCAGCCCGAAGGCGACGTTCTCGTAGATGTTCAGGTGCGGGAAGAGCGCGTAGCTCTGGAAGACCGTGTTGACGGGCCGCTTGTACGGCGGCAGCTGGGTGACCTCGCGGTCGCCGAGGCTGACCGTGCCGGTGGAGGGCTCCTCCAGGCCGGCGATCATGCGCAGGGTGGTGGTCTTCCCGCAGCCGGAGGCGCCGAGCAGGGCGAAGAAGGAGCCCTGGGGGATGGTGAGATCGAGCGGGTGCACGGCGGTGAACGAGCCGTAGTGCTTGCTGATCCCGGCGAGGCGGACGTCGCCGCCCGCGGTCTTGTCAGTCATGGGTCGCGGCCTTCGGTGGTGGTGTCGTCGGAAGGGTGCGGGAGCGCGGGTGCCGTGCGTGGGCCCGTCAGGCTCCGATGAGCTTGGCGAACTTCTCTTCGTACGCGGTCTCTTCCTCGGGGGTGAGGGAGCGGAACGCGTGGGCCTTGGCCGCCATGGCCTTGTCCGGCACGATCAGGGGGTTGTCCGCGAGCTCGGGATCGATCTTGGCCAGCTCGTCCTTGACGCCCTCGACGGGGCAGACGTAGCTGATGTAGGCGGCCAGCTGGGCGGCGACCGGGAGCTCGTAGTAGTAGTCGATGAGCTTCTCGGCGTTGGCCTTGTGCCGGGCGTGCGCGGGCACCAGCAGGTTGTCGCTGGAGCTGATGTAGCCGGGGGCCGGGATGGCGTACTTGATGTCAGGGTTTCCGGCCTGGAGCTGGATGACGTCGCCGGCCCAGGCCAGGCAGGCCGCCAGGTCGCCCTTGTCGAGGTCCGAGGTGTAGTCGTTGCCCGTGAAGCGGCGGATCTGCTTCTTGTCCACGCCCTTCTGGAGCCGGCCGATGGCCTCGTCGTAGTCGGCGGTGGTGAAGGTCGCCGGGTCCTTGCCCTGGTCGAGCAGGGTCATGCCGACGGTGTCGCGCATCTCGGTGAGGAAGCCGACCCGGCCCTTGAGGGAGGGGTCGTCGAGCAGCTGCGTGACGGAGTCGACCTTCTTGCCGTCGGTGGCCTTGGAGTTGTAGGCGATGACGGTGTCGATGCCGGTCCAGGGGTAGCTGTAGGCGCGGCCCGGGTCCCAGTCGGGGCTGCGGAACTGCGGGATCAGGTTGGCGTAGGCGTGCGGGAGGTGGGAGGGGTCCAGCCTCTGCGCCCAGCCGAGCCGGATGATGCGGGCGGCGAGCCAGTCGGTGACCACGATGAGGTCGCGGCCGGTGTCCTGGCCCGCCGCGAGCTGCGGGCGGATCTTGCCGAAGAACTCGACGTTGTCGTTGATGTCCTCGGTGTACTTGACCTTGATCCCGGTGCGCTTGGTGAACTCCTCCAGCGTCGGACGGGACTTCTCGTCGTCGCTGGTGTCCATGTACTCGGTCCAGTTGGAGAAGTTGATCTCCTTCTCCTGGGCCGAGCGGTCGTCGGAGGCCGCAGCCGCGCCGCCCTCCCGTTTGGCGGGCGGGATCCCGCAGGCGGTCAGGGAGGACAGACCGCCGAGGGTGAGCGCTCCGACTCCGGAGGCGCGCAACAGCGAACGGCGGGTGAGGGCGCCGCGGCCGTCGGTGAGGCTGCGCCGCATCGCGGCGAGTTGCGCCGCCGAGAGGCGGTCGGGCTCGAACTGCTCCATGGGCTGTGCCCTTTCGGGATGGGTGCCGCTGGTCGGGCGGCGGGGTGGCCACGCGGCGGAGGCCGCGTCTCGTTAGGTGCGGTCCCCGAAGATCGTGCGGTGCCAGTCCTTCTCGGCGACCGCGGTGTTATCGAACATAACGTGTTTGACCTGCGTGTACTCCTCGAAGGAGTAGGCGCTCATGTCCTTCCCGAAGCCGCTCGCCTTGTAGCCGCCGTGGGGCATCTCGCTGATGATCGGAATGTGGTCGTTGATCCAGACACAGCCCGCTTTGATCTCGCGGGTGGCGCGGTTCGCCCGGTAGAGGTCGCGGCTCCAGGCGGAGGCGGCGAGTCCGTACGGGGTGTCGTTGGCCAGCGCGATGCCTTCGTCGTCGGTGTCGAAGGGCAGGACGACCAGGACCGGGCCGAAGATCTCGGACTGGACGACCTCGCTGTCCTGGGCGGCGCCGGCGATCAGGGTGGGCCGGAAGTAGGCGCCCTCGGCGAGTTCGCCGCCGGGGACCTCGCCGCCGCAGACGACGGTGGCGTACGCCCGGGCGCGCTCGACGAAGCCGGCGACCCGGTCGCGCTGGGCGTGCGAGACGAGCGGGCCGAGGTCGGTCGTGGCGGCGAAGGGGTCGCCGAGGCGGACGGTCTCCATCAGCTCGGCGACCCGGGCGACGAAGGCGTCGTGCAGCGGGCGCTGGACGTAGGCGCGGGTGGCCGCGGTGCAGTCCTGGCCGGTGTTGATGAGGGAGGCGGCGACGGCGCCGTGTGCGGCGGCCTCCAGGTCCGCGTCGTCGAAGACCAGGAAGGGGGCCTTGCCGCCGAGCTCCAGGTGGAGCCGCTTGACGGTGGCGGTGGCGATCTCCGCGACGCGCTTGCCGACGGCCGTGGAGCCGGTGAAGGAGGTCATGACCACGTCCGGGTGGCCGACCAGGTGCTCGCCCGCCTCCCGGCCGGCGCCGGTGACGATGTTGATCACGCCGTCGGGCAGACCCGCGTCCTTGGCCGCCTGCGCGAACATCAGGGAGGTCAGCGGGGTGAGCTCGGCGGGCTTGAGGACGATGGTGTTGCCCGCCGCGATGGCCGGGAGGATCTTCCAGGCGGCCATCTGGAGCGGATAGTTCCAGGGCGCGATGGAGCCGACGACCCCGATCGCCTCGCGGCGTACGTAGGAGGTGTGGTCGCCGGAGTACTCGGCGGCCGCCTGCCCCTGGAGGTGGCGCGCGGCGCCCGCGAAGAAGGCGGTGTTGTCGATCGTCCCAGGTACGTCGAACTCCGTGGACAGCTTGATCGGCTTGCCGCACTGGAGCGACTCGGCGTACGCGAAGTCCTCGGCCTGCTCGGCCAGCACGGCGGCCAGCCGGTGCAGCGCGTCGGAGCGCTCCCCGGGGGTGGCGCCGGACCAGCCGGGGAAGGCCCGCTTGGCGGCGGCGACGGCCTCGTCCACGTCCGCCGTGCTCGCGAGCTCGTAGGTGAGGACCTCGTCGCCGGTCGCCGGGTCGATGACCGTGTGTGACCGGCCCGAGGTGCCGGACGTGAGTCGTCCGTCGATGTACTGCGCGCCGTCTGCGAAGCGGTCCTTAACCTGGAAGCGGTTACCCATCACGCTCTCACGCTCTCCGTAGCTACAGTTCGAGCTACAGCTCGAATTGAGTGCCGATCCTGACAGAGGTGGGACCCTCGGCCAAGTGATTCCGTTGTTGCCTTTTGATTACGCGACGGAATCGGTCGACCATGTGTCGAGGCACAACGAAAATCCCGTACGAAGTGTCAGTGGCGACTGCCAGACTCGCGTGCATGGAAATGATCGATGGCTTGATCAGGCAGGTCAGCAGCGGTGAGCGGGTGAAGTTCCTGCCGTTCTGGGGGCACCGGCCGCGGCTCGACGGGTCGCTCGGGCCGAGCTGTCTGAGCCAGTGGTGGCCGTCCGCCTTCACTGTGGGTGACGTCCGGTACGCGACGGCGGAGCACTGGATGATGGCGGGCAAGGCCCGGCTGTTCGGGGACGCCGAGGCGGAGCGCGCCGCGCTGGAAGCGACGAGCCCGGCGGCGGCGAAGCAGGCCGGGCGCCTGGTGCGCGGCTTCGACGACGCGATGTGGGAGCGCGAGCGGTTCGCCCTGGTGGTGGAGGGCAGCGTCCACAAGTTCGGCTCCGACCCGGCGCTGCGGGGGTACCTGCTGGGCACCGGGAACCGGGTGCTGGTGGAGGCGAGCCCGATGGACCGGATCTGGGGCATCGGCCTCGCCGCCGACGACGAGCGCGCCCTGGACCCGGCGCGCTGGCGCGGGCTGAACCTGCTGGGCTTCGCCCTGATGGAGGCCCGCGAGCGGCTGCGGTCGGGCGCGGACGCGGCGGCGCGGGACTGAGCCGGAAAAACCGTTCGCGGCGGTCCGCGGCCGCCGCCTAACGTAGGAGTCGTCCAGGTGCGAAGGCGAGACCTACTTCCACTCTTAATGGGGCGGTCGCGGGTTCGAGTCCCGTCACCGGCTTCCGAGCCGGTGTAGCTCAGTTGGCAGAGCACCACGTGGTTTCGCCGAACTCGACCTCTGGACACCTACGTCACGCACCTCCCGGTGCGCCCGGCAGCGGCTACTTCTCCAAAAAGCCCGCCGCAGCCGCATCTGATCTCGGGAGGCACGCGTGCGGTATGTCCGGTGCGCAGGCGACGGTTACTTCCGGGACCGGGAGGTCGCGGGTTCGAATCCCGCCCAGCCTCGGCTGGTGGAGCAGCTTGGAAGCTCGCCCGGCTACAGTCCGTCGCCGACCTCTGATCTCGGGCATCCCGCACGTCACGCCTCCCCCGGTTTCCACTGAATTCGGGGGGATTCACATGGCTCGTTTCAACCTGCGCTCGTCCAAGACCAAGTCCGCCAAGACCGCGGCCACTTCGGCCTCCGCTGCCGCTCCGTCCGCCGCGGCCACCTCACCCGTCCGGACCACCGGCCGGCGCGCCACTGGTCACCAGGGCGGCGCGGGCTTCGTCCGCGACCCGCGCTCCGAGCTGTTCCTGCTCGCCGTCGCCAACTTCGTGACGCAGCAGACCTTCTACGAGGGCGGCCAGGCCCGCGACGACCGGTTCGCGGCGCTCGTGCGACGGCTCGCCGTCGAGGATCCCGAGTGGACCGCCGGCCTGCTGGCCTGGCTCCGGGGCGACGGCAACATGCGCACTGCCTCACTCGTCGGCGCCGCCGAGTACGTCCGGGCGCGGCTCGACGCCTCGGTCACCGGGGGCCCGTCGAACCGGCAGGTCGTGGACTCCGTGCTGCGCCGCGCGGACGAGCCCGGTGAGCTGCTGGCGTACTGGACGGCGACGTACGGGCGGAACGTGCCCAAGCCCGTCAAGCGCGGAATCGCCGACGCCGTGCGCCGGCTCTACTCCGGCACCTCGCTGCTGAAGTACGACACCGCCTCCAAGGGCTTCCGCTTCGGCGACGTCCTCAATCTCGTGCACGCCTCCCCCGACCCGGCCAAGGCCTGGCAGGGCGAGCTGTTCCGGTACGCCCTCGACCGCCGGCACCACCCCGAGACCGCCGAGGTGCCGGCCGGCAACCGCACCCTGGCCGCGCACCGGGAGCTCATGGAGCTGCCCGTGACGGAGCGCCGGGCCGTGGTCACCGCCCCCGACGGGGCCGAGCGGCTGGCCGCGGCGGGCATGACGTGGGAGGCGCTGGCCGGGTGGCTGCAGGGCCCGATGGACGCGGCCGCCTGGGAGGCGGTCATCCCGTCCATGGGAGTGATGGCGCTGCTGCGGAACCTGCGCAACTTCGACCAGGCCGGGGTCTCGGACGCGGTGGCGGCGGGCGTCGCGGCGAAGATCTCCGACCCCGAGGTCGTGGCGCGGTCGCGGCAGTTCCCCTTCCGCTACCTCGCCGCCTACCAGCACGCGCCGTCGCTGCGCTGGGCGTATCCGCTGGAGCAGGCGCTCGGCCACTCGCTGGCCAACGTACCGGCCCTGCCGGGGCGGACGCTGATCCTGGTCGACCGGTCCGGGTCGATGTGGTCCCCGCTCTCGGACCGTTCGCAGCTCAACCGGGCGGACGCGGCGGCGATCTTCGGTACGGCGCTGGCGCTGCGGGCCGAGCACGCGGACCTCGTGCAGTTCGGCACCGGAAGCAAGGCGGTCGCGTACGCGCGCGGCGAGTCCGTGCTCAAGGTGCTGGACCGCTTCGAGAACCTGGGCGGCACCTACACCGCCGAGGCGATCCGGCAGCACTTCGCGGACCACGACCGGGTCCTGATCGTCACGGACGAGCAGGCCACCTACCACTACGGCGGCGACCCGACGGCGCTGGTGCCGGACACGGTCGCGGTCTACACCTGGAACCTGGCCGGGTACCGGGTCGGGCACGCGCCCGCCGGCTCCGGCAACCGGCACACCTTCGGCGGGCTGACCGACGCGGCCTTCCGCATGGTCTCCCTGATCGAGGGCGGCCGGGACGCCGACTGGCCGTGGGCCGCGGCGTAGCACCGCCCGCGCGAGGGCGCGGACGACGGGGCCGGGCCCGGGCGGCGACTGCCCCCGGGGCCGGCCCTGTCGGCGCGTCAGACCCGCTGGTGGTTCTGCGAGTTCGAGTACGGGCTGTCGTAGCCCGAGTCGTCGTCGAGCTCACCGAGGTCGGCGAGCAGGCCGACTCCCATGATCGCGAGCAGCAGGCCGCCCAGCACGATGCCCACCGCGCCCAGGATCAGACCGGCCAGCGCCATGCCCCCGTTCGTGGCCTCACCGCGGTTCGCCTTGCCCCGGCCCAGGGCGCCGAAGACGACGGCGGCGATGCCGAGCGCGACCGCGAAGATGCTGGTGACGCATCCGACGACCGAGAGGATGCCGAGGACGAGCGAGGTGACGCCGAAGCCGTTGTTCGGCTGCGCTCCCGGGTAGGCCGCCGGGTAGCCGGTGGAGCCCGGGTAGCCGGGATAGCCGTAGGACGCCGGGGCCTGCGGCTGGACCGGGTAGCCGTAACCGCCGGGGGCGGGCTGGGACGGATACCCGTAGGCCGGGGACCCGGGCGGGGTCACCGGCGAGGCCCCGGGTATCGGCATCGGGTGCGTCGCCGGCGACGGCGCGGAGGCCTGCGGGAACTCGGCGCCGGGCATCCCCGCGATGGTCGGCTGGTCGTGCACGGACGGCGTGGACGGCCCGGACGGCGCGCCCGACACGCCCGGCGTGCCCTGCTGCTTCACCGGATCGACGGCCGGCCGCTCCGGCGGTGCCCACGGATCGCGCGGCTCGGGGCTGTGGTCGGTCATACGGCGCCCCCCTCTCGTACAGCCATGCTAAGGGCTGGCACCGACACTCCCGGGGGCCTGCCTACGATGAAGCCGCTCTGTCCGCACCGCGTCCTCCCGGAGGCCCCCTCATGCCCGACCTGACCCCCTTCATCGCGGGGCTGCCCAAGGCCGAACTCCACGTCCACCACGTCGGCTCGGCTTCCCCGCGCATCGTGGCCGAACTCGCCGCCCGCCACCCCGACTCGAAGGTCCCCACCGACCCCGAGGCGCTCGCCGACTACTTCACCTTCACCGACTTCGCGCACTTCATCGATGTCTACCTCTCGGTCGTCGACCTGGTCCGCACTCCGGACGACGTCCGCACGCTCACCTTCGAAGTCGCCCGCGACATGGCCCGGCAGAACATCCGCTACGCCGAGCTGACCATCACCCCGTACTCCTCCACCCGCCGCGGCATCGACGAGAAGGCCTTCATGGAGGCCATCGAGGACGCCCGCAAGGCCGCCGAGACCGAGCTCGGCGTCATCCTGCGCTGGTGCTTCGACATCCCCGGCGAGGCCGGCCTGGAGGCCGCCGCCGAGACCGCGCGCCTCGCCGTCGACCTGCGCCCCGAGGGCCTGGTCTCCTTCGGCCTCGGCGGCCCCGAGATCGGTGTGCCGCGCCCGCAGTTCAAGCCGTACTTCGACGCCGCCCGCGCCGCCGGCCTGCACAGCGTCCCGCACGCCGGCGAGACCACCGGCCCGGAGACGATCTGGGACTCGATCCGGGACCTCGGCGCCGAGCGCATCGGCCACGGCACCAGCGCCACGCAGGACCCGGAGCTGCTCGCCTACCTCGCCGAGCACCGGATCGCGCTGGAGGTCTGCCCGACCTCGAACATCGCCACCCGCGCGGTGACCGACCTGGACCGGCACCCGGTCAAGGAGATGGTCGCGGCGGGCGTGCTCGTCACCATCAACAGCGACGACCCGCCGATGTTCGGCTCCGACCTCAACAACGAGTACGCGGTGGCCGCCCGGCTCCTCGACCTCGACGAGCGGGGGCTGGCGCAGCTGGCGAAGAACGCCGTCGAGGCCTCCTTCCTGGACGAGGCCGGCAAGGCGAGGATCAGCGCCGAGATCGACACGTACACCGCCGCCTGGCTGGCGCGCTGACGCCTGCGGAGAATGGGGTGCATGCGTACCCTGACTGCCGTCGGCCACCGCGGCGATCCGTACCGTGCCCGTGAGAACACCCTTCCCTCCATCCGCTCCGCCTTCGCCCGCGGGGCGGACGCGGTCGAGATCGACGTACGGCTGACCCGCGACGGGGTGCCGGTGCTCCTCCACGACGAGACGCTCCAGCGGCTGTGGGGCCATGACGTGCGGCTCGACGCCGTCACGGCCCCGCAGCTGGGGGAGCTGGCCGGGGGCGCGGTCCCGACGCTGCGCGCGGCCCTGGCGGCCGCCGGCGCGGGCCGGCTGATGATCGACCTGCCGGGCGCGACGCCCGAGGGAGTACGCAAGGTCGTCGACCTGGTCCGCGAGTGCGGGGCGCGCGACCGTACGTACTACTGCGCGGGCGCGCACAGCATGCTCGCGGTACGCGCCGCCGATCCGGGCGCGGAGATCGCGCTGACCTGGACGTCCCTGTCCCCGCCGCGCCGGGTGCTGATCGACGCGCTGGCCCCGGCCTGGCTCAACTACCGCTTCGGGCTGGTCAGCCGCGAGCTGGCGGACGCCCTGCACCGGGACGGCCTTCTGGTCTCGGCCTGGACGACCGACACGAAGCGGGCGATGCGCCGGGTCATCGCGGCCGGGGTGGACTCCGTGACCACGAACCGGCTGGACGCGCTGGAGGACGTACGGGCCGAGTTCGGCCGGTGATGCGCGCCTGGGGGGAGCGGATCCGGCGGGCCGATCCGCGCTGGCGGGACCTGGGGCTGACGCTGCTGGTGCAGGTGGCGACGACGATCCCGTTCGTCGTGCCCCGCGATCCGCTGGACTCTCCGGCCACCTGGCCGGCGTACCTGCTGACCACGCTGGGCAACGTGCCGCTGGTGTGGCGGCGGCGGGCGCCCGTGGCGGCGATCTTCGGGATGGTCGCGGCCGGCTCGGTCTACACGCTGGCGCTGGACGGACCCGGGCAGCCGCTGCCGTACGCCCCGCTGATCGGCGTGTACACGATGGCGCTGCTGTGCCCGGTGCGGGTGCGGGTCGCCATGGGCGTGACGCTGACCGGGCTGATCCTGGCGTCGGTGGCGTTCAACACCGGGACGGCCCGTGAGCTGCTGTTCGCGCTGTTCGTCTTCGCGGCGGCGTACGCGCTGGGGCGGCTGCAGCACACCCGGCAGGCCTACACGGCGGCCATCGAGGCGCGGGCCGCCGAGCTGGAGCGGGCGAACCGGATCGAGGCGGAGCAGGCGGCGGCGCGCGAACGGGCCCGGATCGCGCGGGAGATGCACGACATCCTCTCGCACGCCGTCAGCATCATGATCGTGCAGGCGGAGGCCGGACCGGTGGCGGTGCGCCGGGCTCCCGAGCGGGCCGAGGCCGCGTTCGACGCGATCGCGGACACGGGGCGGGACGCGATGGCGCAGCTGCGGACGATGCTGGGGGTGCTGCGGACGGACGGCGCCGCTCCGGCCTCCCCGCGCGGGCCGCAGCCGGGTGTCGAGGAGCTGACGGGGCTGCTGGAGCGGGTCCGGGGCAGCGGGCTGACGGTGTCGTACGACCGGACGGGCGCGGTGCGCGCGCTGCCGGCGGCGCTGGAGGCCACGGTGCACCGGGTGGTGCAGGAGGCGCTGACGAACGTGGTGAAGCACGCCGGGGCCTCGGAGGTGACGGTCCGGCTGGAGTACGGGGAGCGGGCGCTGGCGGTGTCGGTCGTGGACGACGGGCGGGGGCCCGGGGGTTCCTCGGGCGGCCACGGGCTGATCGGGATCCGGGAGCGCGCTGCGGCCCACGGCGGGACGGCGGAGTGCGGGCCGGGGCCCGGCGGCGCGGGGTTCGCGGTGCGGGTGGTGCTTGTAACCTCGCCGCTGGAGGTGGGGAATTGACGATCCGTGTGGTGGTGGCCGATGACCAGGAGCTGGTGCGCAGCGGCTTCGCGATGATCCTGGACGCCCAGGAGGACATCGAGGTCGTCGCGGAGGTCGGTGACGGCGCGGCGGCGGTGGCCGCGGTGCGGGAGCTGGACCCGGACGTGGCGCTGCTGGACATCCGGATGCCGGTGCTCGACGGGATCGAGGCCTGCCGGACGATCTCGGCGCACGGCGCGTGCCGGACGGTGATGCTGACGACCTTCGACTCGGACGAGTACGTGTACGAGGCCCTGCACGCGGGGGCGAGCGGGTTCCTGCTGAAGGACGTGCGGCGGGACGATCTGGTGCACGCGGTACGGGTGGTGGCGGCGGGCGAGTCGCTGCTGGCGCCGTCGGTGGCGCGGCGGCTGATCGAGGAGTACACGGCGGCGACGGCGCGGCCGGCGGCGGGGTCCGTGCTTTCGCCGCAACGGCTGGAGGTGCTGACGGCGCGGGAGCGGGAAACGCTGCTGCATCTGGGGCGGGGGCTGTCGAACGCGGAGATCGCGGCGGCCTTGACGGTGAGCGAGCACACGGTGAAGTCCCATGTGGGGAACGTGCTGTCGAAGCTGGGGCTGCGGGACCGGATCCAGGCCGTGATCTGCGCGTACGAGACGGGGCTGATCTCGGCCGGGTCGTGACTGGCTCCGGGGTATCTCGCTCTGGCGGGTGAGACGTGGCGGGGCGGCTCCCTCTGGCAGGTGAGTTGTCGTACTGCTGAAGACCCCTCTCATTGGTGATCCGCAACGACCCCTCTGACCAGGAGCATTGAGGTCATCGGGGCGGACGTCGCCCCGAGAGGCCACGAGGGGGATCCCGCCATGAACGCTCGCGCACGCACACTGATCGCCGCCGCCCTGGTCCTGGGCATCGCGTCCGGGCCAACCGTCGCCCACGCGGCCCCGGCCCCGGCTTCGGCTTCGGCTTCGGCTTCGGCTTCGGCAACTGCGGGAGTCGCCGCCGCGCCCGTGTTCACGGCGCCGCCCGACGCGGTGGCGCTGCGGAAGGCGCTGGCCGGGGTCGGCGCGCGGAGCGGGGAGGCCACCGCCGCGCTGGTCCGGGTGGGCGGTACGAGCGGAGGCTGGCGGGGCAGCGCCGGCGTCGCGGACCTCCGTACGGGGCGCGGGCCCATCGAGGACGCCCGGTTCCGGGCCGGGTCGGTGACCAAGACCTTCACCGCGGCGGTGGTGCTGCAACTGGCGGCCGAGGGCCGGGTGGATCTGGACCGGCCGGTACAGCGGTACCTGCCGGGGCTGCTGCCCGCCGGCCGCGGGGGCTTCGAGCCCGTCAGCGTGCGGCAGTTGCTGAACTACACGAGCGGCATACCGGCGGGCGAGGGCCCCGGGGACTCGTTCGAGGAGCAGTACGCGCACCGCTTCGACGTGGTGGACCCGCACACGCTGATCGCCACCGCGGCGGCGAAGGGGCCCGAGTTCCGGCCGGGCGAGAAGCAGCACTACCTGAACATCGACTACACGATCCTGGCCGTACTGATCGAGAAGCTGACGGGCACGTCGTACGAACAGGCGCTGTCCGACCGGGTCCTGAGGCCGCTGGGGCTGCGGGACACCTCGATCCCGGCCCGCACCCAGAACCGGATACCGGGGCCGCACCACCACGGCTACCAGGCAGTGGCGCGGCCCGGGGGCGGCACCTCGCTGGTCGACGTCACCGACTGGAACTCCTCGTCCAACTGGGCCGCCGGGGACCTGATATCGACCACGGCGGACCTGGAGAAGTTCACCGTGGCCCTGTTCAGCGGGAAGGTCGTGCCGAAGGCTCAGCTGGAGGAGATGTTCACGGTGCCCGAGGTGGCGGACTTCGAGTCCGGGGAGGAGGCGGTGCACACCGCGGGCATGAAGCGGTTCGTGCTGCCGGACGGCACCGTGGCCTACGGCAAGACGGGCTCCCGGTACGGGTACAGCACCGTGATCGGCGGGACGCGGGACCTCTCGCGCACCCTCGTCTACTCGGTCAACTCCACGGACGCCAAGGGGGCGGACATGAACAAGGTGGCGTTCGCAATCGTCACAGCCGCCTTCACGAGGCCGGCAGCGACTCCAGGCGCTTGATCATGCGGCGGAGCACCAGCAGGGGGATGATCCCGAAGACGCCGAACGCCATGTCGATCACGCTCCAGCAGAAGGGGATGCCCCGGATGGGGCCGCAGATCAGGGCCAGCGGGACGATCCCGACGCAGGCGATCATGCCGGCCTCGACGATCCATATGTTGCGGACGGGGTCGCGGTGGACTCCGTAGAAGAAGACGGCGATCACCAGGTGGGCGAAGGCGAGCCAGTCGGTGCCGTAGAGGAGGAAGGGGTAGTCCGCGTCGGCACGGTCCAGGCCGTCGCCCACGCGTCGCAGCCACTCGTTCGACGCCAGGGAGTTGGCCCAGTGGAGCTCACTGACCAGGGGGAAGGCCGTGAGCCCGCTGAGCACGAGGCAGACGAGGAACAGGGCAAGCCAGGCACGGATCCGCCGCCGAAGGGCGCTTCTCTCGCTCATGGAAGGAAGCGTACGCCTGTTTCTGAACACGTTCAGTCAATTTCCTGAACATGTTCAATCCTGTGCCCGGACCGTGATCGGAAACCGGCGGCCCCCTCAGAGTCCGACGATGGAGTTCCAGCGCTTGGCCAGGGTCCGGCGCTCGGCCGAGGAGATGTCCCGGGCCACGACGAGCCGCTTGCGCATGTCGTCGTCGGGGAAGATCAGCTGGTTCTCGGCGAGTTCGGCGGTCTCCTTGTCCTCGGCGGCGGCCAGGACCTCGCGGGCGGCCGGCACCGGGCAGACGTAGTTGACGGAGGCGGCGAGCTCGGCGGCCACCTCGGGGTCGTAGTAGTAGTCGATCAGCGACTCGGCATTGGCCTTGTGCCGGGCGAGGTTGGGGACGAGCAGGCTCTCCGCCCAGAGCTCGGCGCCCTCCTCGGGGACCACGAACTCGATGTCCGGGTTGTCGGCCTGGAGCTGGATGGCGTCGCCGGAGTAGGCCTGGCAGGCCAGCACGTCGCCCTTGCTCAGATCGGAGGTGTAGTCGTTGCCGGTGAAGCGGCGGATGTGCTTCTTCTTCACCATGCTCTCGACCCGGTCGCACATCCGGTGGAAGTCGGACTCGGTCCACCGGGTGACGTCCACGCCGTCGCCCTGCATCAGGAGGGCGAAGGACTCGTCGAGCCCGGACAGGAGGGTGACCTTGCCCGCGAGGTCGGGGTGCCACAGGTCCTTGACGGACTTGATCTCCCGGCCGAGCGCCTTGCGGTTGTAGGCGATGCCGGTGATCCCCGACTGCCACGGGACGGTGTGCAGGCGGCCCTCGTCGAAGGCGGGGGAAGCCAGCTGCGGGTCGAGGTACCGGGCCACGTTGGACTGTGCCGACCGGTCCATCTTCTGGGCCCAGCCCAGGTGGACGAAGCGGGCGGCCATCCAGTCGCTGACCACCACGATGTCGTGGCCGGTCTCCTGGCGGTTCATGAGGGCCGGGCTGATCTTGCCGAAGAACTCGTCGTTGTCGTTGATCTCCTCGGTGTAGCGGACCGTGATGCCGGTCCGCTGCGTGAAGGCGGCCAGCGTGGGCCGGCGCGACTCGTCCTCTTCATCGGTGTCGATGTAGAGCGGCCAGTTCGAGAAGTCGACGCTCTGGTCCCGGTCGGAGCGGTCCGGGCCTTCCCGGCGGTCCTCGGGGACGTAGGCCGCGGGCACACCGCAGCCGGCGAGGCCGGCCACCAGGCCCGCGGCGCCCAGGCCGCGCAGCACCGCGCGGCGGGAGAAGGGGAGTTCAGGCATGGGCAAAGCCTGGGGGAACGCGAGGGGGCGGGCAATAGACATGTTGTCTACTGCCCGCCCCGTCAGCGCTGTGTTGTGATCAGCTCAGCGCGCTCAGCCGTCGAGCGAGGTCATGACGTGCTTGATGCGCGTGTAGTCCTCGAAGCCGTAGGCGGAGAGGTCCTTGCCGTAGCCGGACTTCTTGAAGCCGCCGTGCGGCATCTCGGCGACGAGCGGGATGTGGGTGTTGATCCACACGCAGCCGAAGTCGAGGTTCTTGGACATCCGCATCGCGCGGCCGTGGTCCTTGGTCCACACGGAGGAGGCGAGGGCGAACTCGACGCCGTTCGCGTACTCCAGGGCCTGGGCCTCGTCCGTGAAGGACTGGACGGTGATGACGGGGCCGAAGACCTCGTTCTGGATGATCTCGTCGTCCTGCTTCAGGCCGGAGACCACGGTCGGGGCGTAGAAGTAGCCCTTCTCGCCGACCCGGTGGCCGCCCGCCTCGACCTTGGCGTGCGCCGGGAGGCGCTCGATGAAGCCCGCGACCTGCTTGAGCTGGTTCGGGTTGTTCAGCGCGCCGTAGAGCACGTCCTCGTCGTCCGGCTGACCGGTCTTGGTGTCGGCGGCGGCCTTGGCCAGCGCGGACACGAACTCGTCGTGGATCGACTCGTGCACGAGCACGCGGGTGGCGGCGGTGCAGTCCTGGCCGGCGTTGAAGTAGCCGGCGACGGCGATGTCCTCGACGGCCTTGGCGAGGTCGGCGTCCTCGAAGACCACGACCGGGGCCTTGCCGCCGAGCTCCAGGTGGACGCGCTTGACGTCCTTGGAGGCGCTCTCGGCAACCTGCATGCCCGCGCGCACCGAGCCGGTGATGGAGGCCATCGCCGGGGTGGAGTGCTCGACCATGGCCTTGCCGGTCTCGCGGTCACCGCAGATGACGTTGAAGACGCCCTTGGGCAGGATCGAGTCGATGATCTCGGCCATCAGGACGGTGGAGGCCGGGGTGGTGTCCGAGGGCTTCAGGACGACCGTGTTGCCCGCGGCGATGGCCGGGGCGAACTTCCAGACGGCCATCATCATCGGGTAGTTCCACGGCGCGACCTGGGCACAGACACCGACCGGCTCGCGGCGGATGATCGAGGTCATCCCGTCCATGTACTCGCCGGCCGAGCGGCCTTCGAGCAGGCGGGCCGCACCCGCGAAGAAGCGGATCTGGTCCACCATCGGCGGCAGCTCCTCGCTGGCCGTCAGGCCCAGCGGCTTGCCGGTGTTCTCCGACTCGGCGGCCACGAGCTCGTCCGCGCGCGCCTCGAAGGCGTCCGCGATCTTGAGCAGGGCCTTCTGCCGCTCCGAGGGGGTGGTGTCACGCCAGGCCGGGAAGGCGGCGGCGGCCGCGGCCATGGCCGCGTCGACATCGGCCTGACCGGACAGCGGGGCGGTGGCGTAGGCCTCGCCGGTGGCGGGGTTGACCACCTCGGTGGTCCGCCCGTCGGCGGCGTCCTTGAACTCTCCGCCGATGTAGTTGCGCAGACGACGCAGTTCGGTGGTCACTCCAGCCACACTCCTGATCACATGTCCAACGATTGAGACGAATCCCAATCCTAGCCCCTAGGCGGACGCTTTCGGCAGGGCCAGACGCCATGAACTACGAAATCAGTGAGATCTGAGTCCCCAGACAACGGATTTCATCGATTCCGTCTTGCGGAACAGACGACTCCTCGTGCACAGTGAGGTCGTGGTCAGTCGAAGCGCAGATTCCAGGAACAGACAACCGTCCCCTTCGGTCGATGCTGTGTCCCTGGCGATCATCGAGCAACTGCAGGAGGACGGACGCCGTCCCTACGCGGCGATCGGCAAGGCCGTCGGCCTGTCGGAGGCGGCTGTGCGCCAGCGCGTACAGAAGCTGCTCGACCAGGGCGTCATGCAGATCGTCGCCGTCACCGACCCGCTCACCGTGGGCCTGCGACGCCAGGCCATGGTCGGCATCAACGTCGAGGGCGACCTCGATCCGGTGGCCGACGCACTGACCCAGATGGCCGAGTGCGAGTACGTGGTCATGACCGCGGGCTCGTTCGACCTGATGGTGGAGATCGTCTGCGAGGACGACGACCACCTGCTGGAGACGATCAACAAGAAGATCCGCGCGCTCCCCGGCGTGCGATCAACCGAAAGCTTCGTTTACCTGAAGCTGAAGAAGCAGACCTACATGTGGGGAACTCGATAGCCCGTGAGCCAGGACCTCTCCAAGACCGCGTACGACCACCTGTGGATGCACTTCACCCGCATGTCGTCGTACGAGAACTCCCCCGTCCCCACCATCGTGCGGGGTGAGGGCACCTACATCTTCGACGACAAGGGCAAGCGCTACCTGGACGGTCTCGCCGGACTGTTCGTGGTCAACGCCGGTCACGGCCGCAAGGAACTGGCCGAGGTCGCCTACAAGCAGGCGCAGGAACTCGCGTTCTTCCCCATCTGGTCGTACGCGCACCCCAAGGCCGTGGAGCTCGCCGAGCGCCTCGCGGACTACGCCCCGGGCGACCTGAACAAGGTCTTCTTCACCACCGGCGGCGGCGAGGCCGTCGAGACCGCCTGGAAGCTGGCGAAGCAGTACTTCAAGCTCCAGGGCAAGCACACCAAGTACAAGGTCATCTCGCGTGCGGTCGCCTACCACGGCACCCCGCAGGGCGCCCTGTCCATCACCGGCCTGCCGGCCCTGAAGGCCCCCTTCGAGCCGCTGGTCCCCGGCGCGCACAAGGTGCCGAACACCAACATCTACCGCGCCCCGATCTACGGCGACGACCCGGAGGCCTTCGGCCGCTGGTGCGCCGACCAGATCGAGCAGGAGATCCTGTTCGAGGGCGCCGACACCGTCGCCGCCGTCTTCCTGGAGCCGGTGCAGAACGCCGGCGGCTGCTTCCCGCCGCCGCCCGGGTACTTCCAGCGGGTCCGCGAGATCTGCGACGAGTACGACGTGCTCCTCGTCTCCGACGAGACGATCTGCGCCTTCGGCCGCCTCGGCACGATGTTCGCCTGTGACAAGTTCGGCTACGTGCCGGACATGATCACCTGCGCCAAGGGCATGACCTCGGGCTACTCCCCGATCGGCGCCTGCATCGTCTCGGACCGCATCGCGGAGCCGTTCTACAAGGGCGACAACACCTTCCTGCACGGCTACACCTTCGGCGGACACCCGGTGTCCTCCGCGGTGGCGCTGGCCAACCTCGACATCTTCGACAAGGAAGGCCTCAACCAGCACGTGCTGGACAACGAGGACGCCTTCTTCTCGACGCTGAAGAAGCTGCACGACCTGCCCATCGTCGGCGACGTCCGCGGCAACGGCTTCTTCTACGGCATCGAGCTCGTCAAGGACAAGGTCACGAAGGAGTCCTTCACGGACGAGGAGACGGAGCGCGTGCTCTACGGCTTCCTCTCCAAGGCGCTCTTCGAGAACGGCCTGTACTGCCGGGCCGACGACCGCGGTGACCCGGTCATCCAGCTGGCCCCGCCGCTGATCGCGGACCAGGGCACCTTCGACGAGATCGAGGGGATCCTGCGCTCGGTGCTCACCGAGGCGTGGACCAAGCTGTAACCCGAGCTCCACCATCCAGGCTGCACCTAGTCCGGATACCCGGCCCGGGCCGCCCGTTCGAGTGAGAACGCGGGGGTCCGGGCCGTGTGCTGTCACCATCCAAGACGTTCATCTCTTTACATCTCATTGCGGCGCCAGTGACTCAACGGGCTCCGCTTCGTTCCCCCGGACGGAGGTGTACGCCATGGTGGCTCCACCGGACACTGCCCCAGCCGACAATGATGTCCTCTGGGCGCGGTCCCTTCACTACTCCCACAGCGGCTCGCCCGGCCTCATCGGGGTCTCGGTCGGCGTCCGCCAAGGCGAGATCCTGGCCGTGACCGGCCCGCGCGGAAGCGGCAAGACCACCCTGCTGCGCTGTCTTTCCGGGCAGTTGGTGCCCGAGCAGGGCGAGGTCTGGTTCAACAGCGTCCCGGTGCACACCATGGGCGCGCTGGTCCGCGAGCGGCTGCGCCGCGACCGGTTCGGCTGGATCGGCCCCGAGCCCCGGCTGCTTCCCGAGCTCAAGGTCTGGGAGAACGCCGCGCTGCCGCTGCTGATCGGCGGCGCCACGCACCGGGCCGCCAAGACCGCCGCCTGCGAATGGCTGGACCGCCTCGACATCGGCGGCTTCGCCCGCAAGCGCCCCGGCGCCCTGACCCGGGCCGAGTGCCAGCGGGTCGCCCTGGCCCGGGCCCTGGTCAACGAGCCCGCCGTGATCTTCGCCGACGAGCCGACGGCCCCGCTGCACCGCGCCGAGCGCGCCCTGCTCGTGCGCACGCTGACCACGGCGGCCCGCTCGCACGGGATCACCGTGCTGCTGGCCACCCACGACGAGGACACCGCGGCCGTCGCCGACCGCAGCGTCGCCCTGGTAGACGGCAGGCCCGCCGGTTCCGCGCCCGCCGCCGCTTCCACCGAGACCCCGGAGGACCAGGCCGCGTGCTCGCTCTCCGCCTAGCCCGCGGCTCCCGGCCGCTCGTCCAGCTGCGCAGGCTGCTGGTCGCGGCCGCCTCGGCCGGCACCGGGTTCCTGCTGCTGTACGTCCTCGCGCAGGCGACCGTCCGGCCCGGCGGATCGTTCCCTCAGCTGCTCTGGGCGTTGCTGCCGGTCGCCGCCACCGTGCAGTTCGCGGTCGCCGTGGCCCGTACCGACCCGGCGACCCGGCCCCTGGAAGGGCTCGACGCCGTCGGGCTGGGGCCCGTCCGGCTCACGCTGGCCGCGGCGATCTCCACCGCCGTCGCCTGCGCGCTCGGCAGCGCGCTCGCGCTGGCCGCCTTCCTCCATCTACGGGGCGACCTCGCCGGGCTTCCCTTCGACGGCGCCGCGGCCGCCCGACTGCACGCCGACCGGCCACTGCCCCTGGCGGCCGCCCTCACCCTGCTGGCCCTGGTCCCGCTGGCCGCCTCCCTCGCGACCTCGCTCGCGCTGCGGCCGCACCCGCCGCTCGCCCCGCAGACCGGACTGCCCTGGGGCATCGCCCTCACCGCCTGCGGGCTCGCCGTCGAAGCCGCCTTCGGGCACGGCGATGCCGGCATGGCGGCCGGCTGGTCCCTGACCGCCGTCGGTCTCGCCCTGGCCGGGCCGGGTCTGGCCTATGCCTGCGGAGCCCTGGTCCAGGCCGTCCGCCCCGGGGCGCTGCGCCTGCTGGCCGGCCGGGCCCTGCAGGAGGAGGCCCCCCGGCTGGGGCGCCCGCTCGGGGTGCTGTGCGCCGTCGGCGCGGGCGCCCTCACCGTCTCGGCCCTGCCCGAGCGGGGCGCGGCGCTCCTTCCGCTGGGCCCGCTGACGGGACCCGCCGCCGTGCTGGTCGTGCTGTGCGCGGCAGCGACACTCCTCACATCGGCGGTGGAGGCCAGGCAGGCCCGCTCCGCCACCCGGGAGACGCTGCTGGGCCTGGGAACCCCGGGCGCGGTCCTGCGTACGGCCGCCACGCTGCGGGCGACCGCGCTGGTGATCGTGTGCGTACCGCTCAGCTGGGGTGTGGCACAGCTGACGTCGCTGGCACTGACCCGCTGACGCGGGCAGCCCTTAGGGTGGGCCGAATGGTCAACCCAGACATCGAGATCGAGACGCTCGCCGAATTCGACCAGGTCGTGGCCCGCGGCTCGCTCAGCGGCTACCGGATCCAGTCGGTCAACCTGCTGGAGCGGACCTTCGCACTGCTGTCCGCCGACACCTCGGCGGCCGTGTTCCTGGGCTGCGCCATGGAGCCCGACGCGTCGGCGAAGGTCCGCGCGGACGGCGCGCTGGTCTACCCGCCCGTCCCCGACCTGCCGTTCAACCCCTACCGCGGCCTCCTCTACACCGCGGACGAGCTGTTCACGGGACTCGCCGACGGCTACGGGGCCACCCCTGACGCCCTGGCCTACGCCTGGTTCCAGGAGACCAAGGCCGACGGCGACGTCTTCTCCTCGATGCTGCGCTCCATCCACGACGACGCCGTCTCCGACGCCCTCGACGAGCACCTCGTGGGCGCCCGGGTCGTCGGCGTGATGGGCGGCCACGCCATGGCCCGCGGTGGTACGGAGTACCGCGGCGCGGCGGAACTCGGCCGCACCCTCACCCGGTCGGGCCTGACCGTGGCCACCGGCGGCGGACCCGGCGCGATGGAGGCCGCGAACCTCGGCGCGTACCTGGCCCCGGCGCCGGACGCGGCCCTTGCGGAGGCCCTGGAACTGCTGGCCAAGGTCCCGTCCTTCACCCCCTCGGTGTCCGACTGGGCGCAGGCGGCCTTCGCGGTACGGGAGCGCTGGCCGGCCGGCGGCGACTCGGTGGGCATCCCGACCTGGTTCTACGGGCACGAGCCGCCGAACGCGTTCGCGGGCCACATCGCCAAGTACTTCGCGAACGCCACCCGGGAGGACGGGCTGCTGGCCCGGTCCACCGCGGGCGTGGTGTTCCTGCCGGGCGCGGCGGGCACGGTGCAGGAGATCTTCGACAACGCGACGCCGAACTACTACGAGTCGCGGGGCGAGCCGACCCCGATGGTGCTGGTCGGGCGCCACCACTGGACCGAGCACCTGCCGGCCTGGCCGCTGCTGCGGGCGCTGGCGCGGGGCCGGGGGATGGAGTCGCGGATCGCGCTGGTCGATTCGGTGGCGGAGGTCCCCGAGGCGCTCGCCACGATGGGCCGGGCCGGGTGACGTGCGCCGGCTGAGCGCCGAATGAGATGAGGCCGTTGGGCCGGGGAGGCAACTTCCCGGCCCGATCCCACGTCTGCCATAGGTAATCAAACCGCAAAACCTGCCAGACGTGAACGGAGCCCTCGGTGCTCATAGGCCTGCTGACCGCGATCGCGGCGTCCATCTGTTACGGCACGGGGTCCGTCCTGCAAGCCGTGGGCTCCCGTCGGGCGGCCCGGATGTCCCCGGCCGCCGCCGGGGTGACCCAGCACGGCGGACCGAACCTGTCCTCCACCGCGAAGGCGGCGATGACCTGGGAGTTCATCGTCGGCACGATCCTCGACTTCGTGGGGTTCGGCCTCGGCGCGCTCGCAGCCCGGCTGCTTCCGCTGTTCCTGTCCCAGACGGTGATCAGCGCGAACCTGGTGATCACGGCCGTGCTGAGCGTGAAGATGCTGGGCATCCGGCTGACCCGCAAGGAGTGGACCTCGATCGGGGTCGTCTGCGCGGCGCTGGTGCTGCTGGCCACGGCCGCCGGGCACGAGGGCGGGCACCACGCCCCGATGTCCACCCACTGGTGGCTGCTCGGCGTGACGCTGCTGATCATCGTGGGCGGCACGGTGGCCGTACGGTTCCTCGGCGCCCGGGCGGCGATCCTGGCCGGCCTGCTGTCGGGCCTGGCCTTCGGCGCGCTCGGAGTCGGCGTCCGCATCCTCAACGGTGTCGAGCCGTTCAGCCTCGGCGGCCTGCTGTCCGACCCGGCGCTCTACGCCATTGTGGTGGCGGGTGTCGGCGGCATGTACCTGCACACCGTCGCGCTCCAGATCGGCTCGGTGAACGGCGCGACGGCGGCCCTGGTCGTGGGCGAGACGGTACTCCCCGGCGCGATCGGCGTGCTCTGGCTCGGCGACGCCTCCCGCCCGGGCCTGGCCTGGCTGGCGGTCCTCGGCTTCGTCCTGGCCGTCACGGGCGCGGTCGCGGTGGCCTGGTACGGCAACCACGACGGCGCCGAGCCTCCCGCGCAGGCCCCGGAGGAAGCCCCCAGCCCCGCCGCCGTCTGAGGCACGGGGCCCGAGGCGGCCCAGCCCCGCCGCCGTCTGAGGCACGGGGTTGGGCGCCGGCCCAGCCCCGCCCAACCCAGCCCCGCCGGCGTTTGAGGCGCGGGGTTCGGGGCGGAGCCCCCGAGGAACGGTGGAAGGGCGGGCAGGGGACCGGCCCGCGCAGCGGCCACGGCAGCGCTCACGCCGACGGGAGCACGACCACCTCGGCCGGGGCGAAGGTCACCGCGACCCGGTCCCCCACCGCCGGCGCCCCCGCCAGCCCGCACTCCGCCTCCAGCACCGGCCCCGCCTCCGGCCGCAGCAGCAACGCCACATGGGTGCCGCGGAACGTCCGCGACAGCACCTCACACCCGAGCCCCGCCTCCGCCAGCACCACCCCCGCTGGCCGGATCAGGACGCTCCGCTCCCCCTGCGGCGACCCGGCCGGCACCGGGACCTTGCCCCAAGCGGTCGCCGCCGCCCCTCCGGAGATCACCGCCGGGATCACGTTCTCGAAGCCGAGGAACCGGGCGACGAACTCCGAGGCCGGCCGCTGCCACACCTCCAGCGGGGTCCCCGCCTGCGCGATCCGCCCGTCCCGCATCACCACGACCCGGTCGGCGAGTGCGAACGCCTCCCCCTGGTCGTGCGTGACGGCCAGCACCGTGGTCCCCAGCCGGGAGAACAGCGCCCGCAGTTCCACCACCAGCCGCTCCCGCAGCCCCCGGTCCAGCTGTCCCAGCGGCTCGTCCAGCATCAGCAGCCGCGGCGACGGCGCCAGCGCCCGGGCCAGCGCCACCCGCTGCTGCTCACCGCCCGACAGGGAGGCCACCGCGCGGCCCTGCGCGCCGGGCAGCCCGACCAGCTCCAGCAACTCCGCGACCCGGGCCTCGTGGGACCCCCGGGCCGAGCCCCGCATCCGGAGGCCGAAGGCGACGTTCCGGCCGACGTCCCGGTGCGGGAACAGCTGGTGGTCCTGGAACATCAGGCCCACCCCCCGCCGGTGCACCGGCACCCCGGCCTGGTCGGCGCCGCCCAGCAGCACCCGCCCGGCCGAGACCGGCTGGAGCCCGGCGACCACCCGCAGGAGCGTGGACTTCCCGCTCCCGCTCGGCCCGAGCACACACACGATCTCGTGCTCGGTGACCGACAGGTCCACGGCGTCCACGACCGCGCGCTCCCCGAAGCGGACCGACACCTCCTCCAGCCGAAGCAGCGTCATCAGAACTCTCCCGAGGTCTTGTCGGGTCGCAGTCGCTCCAGCACCAGCAGGGACACCGCGCACACCAGCATCAGAATCGTGCTCAGGGCCATCGCCTGCCCGTAGTTCATCTCCCCGGCCCGCCCGAGCAGCCGCGCCACGGCCACCGGCAGCGTCGGACGGTCCGGCCGCGCGATGAAGACCGTCGCCCCGAACTCGCCCAGCGAGACCGCGAAGGCGAACCCGGCCGCGATCAGCAGCGCCCGCCGCACCAGCGGCAGGTCCACCTCCCGCCACGCCCGCAGCGGGGACGCGCCGAGCACCGCCGCCGCCTCCCGCAGCCGGGCGTCCACGGCGCGCAGCACCGGCAGCATCGTCCGTACGACGAACGGCACGCCCACCAGCGCCTGCGCCAGCGGCACCAGGATCCACGAGGTCCGCAGGTCCAGCGGCGGCTCGTCCAGGGTGATCAGGAATCCGAAGCCGACCGTCACCGCCGACACCCCCAGCGGGAGCATCAGCAGCGCGTCGAATCCGCGCACGAACCGGCCGGCGCGCCGGGTCAGGGCGGCCGCCGCGAGCCCCCCGATCAGCAGGGCGATGGCGGTGGCGGCCAGCGCGTACTGGAGGGAGTTCCAGATCGCCTCCAGCGGCGGCACCAGGAACGTTCCGCCGCCCGCGCCCGCGTCCTGGAGCGCCCGGTAGAAGCCGAACCCGTACCCGCCGGGCGCGTCGAGGGAGCGCTCCACCAGCACGGCCAGCGGGGCCACGATCAGCAGGGCCACCGTCAGCAGCACCCCGCCCAGCAGCGACCGCTGCGCCCAGCCGCGCGGCGGGTGCGCGGTCCGGCCCGGGTCCACCAGACGGAGCGCGGTCTCCCGCTTGCGTACGGTCCAGGCGTGCACGGCGAGGATCATGCCGACGGCGGCGAACTGCACCAGGGTGAGGACGGCGGCCGTCGGCAGGTCGAGCAGCTGGGCGGTCTGCCGGTAGACCTCCACCTCCAGGGTGGAGTACGCGGGTCCGCCCAGGATCTGTACGACGCCGAAGGAGCTGAAGGTGAACAGGAACACCATCAGCGAGGCGGCGGCGACCGACGGCGCGAGCGCGGGCAGCGTCACGCGCCGCCACGCGGCGAACCGCCCGGCGCCCAGCACTCGGGCGGCTTCCTCCTGGCGCGGGTCGAGCTGCGCCCACAGGCCGCCGACCGTCCGTACGATCACGGCGTAGTTGAAGAAGACGTGGGCGAGCAGGATCGCCCACACGGTGGTGTCGAGCCGGACGCCCCACACCTCGTCCAGCAGTCCGCCCCGTCCGACCAGCGCGAGGAAGGCGGTGCCGACGACCACGGTCGGCAGTACGAACGGAACGGTGACCACCGCCCGCAGCAGCTGCTTGCCGGGGAACTCGAAGCGCGCGAACACGTACGCGCCGGGGAGCGCGATCACCAGCGTGAGCACGGTGGACGCGAGCGCCTGCCAGGTGGTGAACCAGAGGACGTCGGCGATGTCGGGCTGCGTCAGCACCTCGCCGATGCGGCCGAACTGCCAGCCGTCCTGCGTCTTGAGCCCGCGCCCGACGATCGCGGCGACGGGGTAGGCGAAGAACAGCCCGAAGAAGACGAGCGGGACGGCCATCAGGGCGAGCCTGACGGCCGTGGCCCGCACGGTCTCCTTCGGGCTCTTCCGTACTACTTCACGACGAGCGAGGACCATGCCTTGACCCACTGGTCACGGTTCTTGGCGATGGTCTGCGGGGCCACGTTCTCCGGCTTCTCGATGACCACGCCGTGCTGCGTGAACAGCTCCGGCAGCTTCGCGTCCTTGACCACCGGGTTCACGAACATCTGGAGCGGCATGTCTTCCTGGAACTTCTTGCTCACCAGGAAGTCGAGGAGCGCCTTGCCGCCCTCCTCGTTCTTCGCACCCTTGAGCAGGCCCGCGAACTCGACCTGACGGAAGCAGGTGCCGGTGGAGACGCCCGTGGGGGCCTCGGCCGGCTTCGGCTCGCCGTACAGGACCTCGACCGGCGGGCTGGAGGCGTAGGAGACGACCAGCGGGCGGTCGCCCTTGGCCTTCTTGCCGCCCGCGGAGCCGGAGAAGCGCTCGTTGTAGGCCTGCTCCCAGCCGTCGACGACCTCGACGCCGTTGGCCTTGAGCTTGCTCCAGTAGTCCTTCCAGCCGTCCTCGCCGTACTTGCCGACGGAGGCGAGCAGGAAGCCGAGGCCCGGCGACGAGGTCGCGGCGTTCTCGGTGACCAGCAGGTTCTTGTACTCCGGCTTGATCAGGTCGTCCAGCGTCTGCGGCGGGGCGAGCTTCTTGTCCGCGAAGTACTGCTTGTCGTAGTTGACGCAGATGTCGCCGGAGTCGACCGGGGTGACCCGGTGCTCCTTGTCGAGCACGTACTCCGGCTTGACCTCGCCGAGGCCCTTGGCCTCGTACGGCGTGAAGATGCCGTTGTCGAGGGCGCGCGAGAGGAGCGTGTTGTCGACGCCGAAGAAGACGTCGCCGCGCGGGGAGCCCTTCGTCAGGATCTCCTGGTTCAGCGCCGCGCCGGCGTCGCCGGACTTCAGCACCTTCACGGTGTAGCCGCTCTGCTGCTCGAACTCCTTGAGGACCGTGTCGGTCACGTTGAAGGAGTCGTGCGAGACGAGGGTGACGGTCTTGGACTTGGGGGCGTCGCTCGCGCCCGCCGGCTTGTCCTTGGCGTCACCGCCGCCGCAGGCGCTGAGCGTGGTGACGCCGATCGCGGCCGCGAGCGCGGCACCCGCGATCTTCTTGGTGGTGCTCACTGGTGATTCCTCCTGGGATGTCCAGGAGAAGACGCGGCCATGCCCGGCGCTCTGATCGAGCGGACGCCGGGCATGGCGCAACAGCTTGAGTGATGACCGAACTTCCTACCCCGAATGACCGGGGCGAGGTTCAGAGGGTCTGCGGATGACGGTCCCGCACTCTCAGCGCTGTGGCGCTCCCCTGTCGGAATATGCAATTGGTTCGGCCACAGGGTACCCCGTGGCCGAATAGGGCCGATCGCGGCCGGAATCTAGCGCTCCGAGGCCGCCAGCTGGCCGCACGCGCCGTCGATTTCCTGGCCGCGGGTGTCCCGTACGGTCACCGGCACGCCGTGGCGGGCGATGGCCTCGACGAACGCGCGCTCGTCCTCGGGGCGCGAGGCGGTCCACTTGGAGCCCGGGGTCGGGTTCAGCGGGATGAGGTTGACGTGGACCCGCTTGCCCTTGAGCAGCTTGCCCAGCAGGTCACCGCGCCAGGCCTGGTCGTTGATGTCGCGGATCAGGGCGTACTCGATGGAGATCCGCCGGCCGGACTTCTCCGCGTACTCCCAGGCCGCGTCCAGCACCTCGCGGACGTTCCAGCGGGTGTTCACGGGCACCAGGGTGTCGCGCAGCTCGTCGTCCGGGGCGTGCAGCGAGACGGCGAGGCGGCACTTGAAGCCCTCGTCGGCGAAGCGCAGCATGGCCGGGACCAGGCCGACGGTGGAGACGGTGATGCCGCGCTGCGACAGGCCGAGGCCGTCGGGCTCGGGGTCGGTCAGGCGGCGGATGGCGCCGACGACGCGGTTGTAGTTCGCCAGCGGCTCGCCCATGCCCATGAAGACGATGTTCGACAGCCGGGCCGGGCCGCCGGGGACCTCGCCGTCGCGCAGGGCGCGCATGCCGTCGACGATCTGGTGCACGATCTCGGCGGTGGACAGGTTCCGGTCGAGGCCGGCCTGGCCGGTGGCGCAGAACGGGCAGTTCATGCCGCAGCCGGCCTGCGAGGAGATGCACATGGTGACCCGGTCGGGGTAGCGCATCAGCACGGACTCGACGAGCGTGCCGTCGTGCAGCTTCCACAGGGTCTTGCGGGTGGTGTCGTTGTCGCACGAGATGTGCCGCAGGACGTTCATCAGGTCCGGCAGCAGCTCCTGCTGGAGCTTCTCGCGGGAGGCCGCGGGGATGTCCGTCCACTCGGCCGGGTCGTGCGCGTACCGGGCGAAGTAGTGCTGCGAGAGCTGCTTGGCCCGGAACGGCTTCTCACCGATCGCGGCGACCGCCTCGCGGCGCTCGGCCGGGGTCAGGTCGGCCAGGTGCCGGGGCGGCTTCTTCACTCCGCGGGGTGCGACGAAGGTGAGCTCACCCGGAGCGGGACGGGGGGCCATGCGGTACTCCTCAGTGCGACGAGGTGGGGGTCACCCCGCGCGTGCAGGGCCGGTCCGCGGCTCGGCCGCTGGACGGAAAGGGCGCGCCACGCATACGCGGCGCGCCCTCCAGGATAACCCGACCGGGTGCGGTCAGCCGGTGCCGACGAAAGCGGCCAGCAGCAGCCAGACCACCGGGGCGGTCGGCAGCAGGGAGTCCAGCCGGTCCATGATGCCGCCGTGGCCCGGCAGCAGCGTGCCCATGTCCTTGATGCCGAGGTCCCGCTTGATCATCGATTCGCCGAGGTCGCCCAGGGTGGCGCTGACAGCGACCGCGAGGCCGAGCAGCAGGCCCTGCCACCAGGCGCCGTCGTCGATCAGGAACTCCATGCACAGGGCGCCGGCCGCCATCGCGAAGGCCACGGCCCCGAAGAGCCCCTCGCGGGTCTTGCCGGGGCTGATGCGCGGCGCCAGCTTGTGCTTGCCGAACCGCCAGCCGACCGCGTAGGCCCCGGTGTCGCTGACCACGGTCAGGACCAGGAAGGTGACCACCCGCAGCGGGCCGTCGTCGGCGGTGAGCAGCATCGCGACGAAGGTGGCCAGGAACGGCACGTAGAACGCGGCGAAGACTCCCGCCGTGACGTCTTTGAGGTAGTCCTCGGGCGGTTCGGTCATCCGCCAGACGAGCACGGCCAGCGCGGTGAGCGCCATGGCGATCCAGGCGCCCTCGGCCCCTCGGACGTACCCGGCGATGATCATCGCAGCGCCGCCGACGGCCAGCGGGACCAGCGGGGCCTTGATGCCCTTCTTCTCCTGGAGCCGGGAGGTGAGCTCCCACAGGCCCACGACGACGGCGACGACGATGACGCCGACGAACACCGCCTTCACGATGAACAGGGAGGCGAAGATCACCGCGCCGAGGCCGACGCCGACCCCTATGGCGGCCCGCAGGTCCCGCCCCGCCCGCTTCTTCGGCGGGGGTGGCGTTGAGTTCTGCGGTGCCTGCGAGGGCGGAGGCGGGGGGCTGGGCATGGGCTCCTGCGGCGGCGTCTCGTCGCGGAAGAGGAGGCCGCCGTCCGAGGCGGCCCCCCGATCGCGTGCTTCCCGGTCGTCGAAGTCACGGCCGGCGGCATCGGGCACGATGGGCATGGGCCGAGTGTGCGGGCCCACCTGCGCATCGTATGCGGGACCCGCCGGAACCGGCTCCGGCTGCCAGGAAGAGTCGTTCATCAGACTTCGAGGAGCTCGGCTTCCTTGTGCTTGAGCAGCTCGTCGACCTGCGCCACGTACTTGGCGGTGGTGTCGTCGAGCTCCTTCTCGGCGCGGCGCACCTCGTCCTCGCCGGCTTCCTTGTCCTTGACGAGCTTGTCGAGGGCGTCCTTGGCCTTGCGGCGGACGGCGCGGATCGAGACCTTGGAGTCCTCGGCCTTGGTGCGCGCGACCTTGATGTACTCCTTGCGGCGGTCCTGCGTCAGCTCGGGGAACGTCACCCGGATGATGCGGCCGTCGTTGCTCGGGTTGACGCCGAGGTCGGAGTCGCGGATGGCCTGCTCGATGTTGCGCAGCGCGGACGAGTCGAACGGCGTCACGATGGCCATGCGCGGCTCGGGAACCGCGAACGAGGCGAGCTGGTTGATGGGCGTGATGGCACCGTAGTAGTCCGCCACGATCTTGTTGAACATCGCCGGGTGCGCACGACCGGTGCGGATCGCGGCGAAGTCCTCCTTCGCGACGACGACGGCCTTCTCCATCTTCTCCTCGGCCTCGAGGAGGATTTCTTCGATCACCACGTGCTCCTGCATGTCTTGAATGGATGGTTCAGGCGGGCGGGGCGGGCTCGACCCGGCAGGGCCGAGCCCGGCCAACCGACTGCTCAGGCCCTGGTGCCCTGGTCGCTCACGAGCGTGCCGATCTTCTCACCCTTGACGGCGCGGGCGATATTGCCCTCGGCGAGCAGCTCGAAGACGAGGATCGGCAGCTTGTTGTCGCGGCACAGCGTGATGGCGGTGGCGTCGGCGACCTTGAGGTCGCGGGAGAGCACCTCGCTGTACTCCAGCGCGTCGAACTTCACCGCGTCGGGGTTCTTCTTCGGGTCGGAGTCGTAGACCCCGTCGACACCGTTCTTGCCCATGAGCAGGGCTTCGGCGTCGATCTCCAGGGCACGCTGGGCGGCCGTGGTGTCGGTGGAGAAGTAGGGCATGCCCATGCCGGCGCCGAAGATCACGACGCGGCCCTTCTCCAGGTGGCGCACGGCGCGCAGCGGGATGTACGGCTCCGCGACCTGGCCCATGGTGATGGCGGTCTGGACGCGGCTGTCGATGCCCTCCTTCTCCAGGAAGTCCTGGAGCGCGAGGCAGTTCATGACGGTGCCGAGCATGCCCATGTAGTCGGACCGGGCACGGTCCATGCCGCGCTGCTGGAGCTCGGCGCCGCGGAAGAAGTTGCCGCCGCCGATGACGACCGCGATCTCCGCGCCGTCGCGGACCACGGCCGCGATCTCACGGGCGATGGCGTGCACGACGTCGGGATCGACACCCAGGCCGCCACCGCCGGAGAAGGCTTCGCCGGACAGCTTCAGCATGAAGCGGCGGCCCTTCTTCTCGTGGTCGCTCTTGTCGTCGGAAGCGGTGTGGGGGTCTACGCCCTGATTCATGGAGATCTCCTCGTGCACATACGAAGAAGGCCATTGCCGGTGGGTCCTTGCGGTTCCCTTTGCGGCAATGGCCTCCTCGTCAGATCTGCGGTCGTCCTGCGCGAGCGCGGACGACTGCTTCAGACCCTACCGGGGTCCGGTGTCCGTCGCGTACGGACGGATTCAGATGCCGACCTTGATGCGCGAGAAGCGCGTCAGGGTGACACCGGCCTCGTCCAGAACCTTCTGGACGGACTTCTTGGCGTCCAGGGCGTACGCCTGGCCAAGGAGCGTGTTGTCCTTGAAGAAGCCGTTGACGCGACCCTCGACGATCTTCGGGAGCGCGGCCTCGGGCTTGCCCTCGGCGCGGGTGACCTCTTCGGCGACGCGGCGCTCGGACTCGACGACCTCGGCCGGGACGTCTTCCTTGGAGAGCCACTTCGGCGCGAACGCGGCGATGTGCTGCGCGATGCCGCGGGCGACCTCGGCGTTCTCCTTGTCGAGCTCGACGAGGACACCGATCTGGAACGGCAGGTCGGGCATGGTGCGGTGCATGTACGCCGCGACGTAGCCGCCGGTGAACTGCGTGAAGCGGTCCAGGACGATCTTCTCGCCGAGGTTGGCGTTGGCCTCGTCCACGAACGCCTGGACGGTCTTGCCGGCCTCGATCTCGGACGCGAGGAGCGCCTCGATGTCGGCGGGGGAGGTGGCGGCGACGTGCGCGGCCAGCTGGTTGGCGACGGCCTGGAACTTGTCACCCTTGGCGACGAAGTCCGTCTCGCACTTCAGCTCGACCAGAACACCGGAGGTGTTGTCGTCGCTGATCAGGGAGACGACGGCGCCGTTCTCGGCAGAACGGCCCTCGCGCTTGGCGACGCCCTTCTGACCCTTGATGCGCAGGGCCTCGACAGCCTTGTCGACGTCGCCGTCGGACTCGACCAGGGCCTTCTTGCAGTCCATCATGCCGGCGCCGGTGAGCTCGCGGAGCTTCTTGACGTCAGCGGCGGTGTAGTTCGCCATGAGTCTGTGATTCTCTCTCGAAGTCGTAGATCTACGGGTGAACGGCGGAGGAGACGCGCTTGTGGCGCGGCTCCCCCGCCGTCATCGTCCGTGCTGTGAGTGCCCGGCGCGTGAACGCCGGGCGCTCTCAGTGGGTCAGGCCTGCTCGGCGTCGGCGGCCGGGGCGTCGGCGGCCGGGGCCTCGACAGCTTCGGCGGCCGGGGCCTCGGCGGCGGCCTCGGCCGGGGCGGCCTCAGCGTCGTCGGCCTTCTTCTCGCCCTCGAGCAGGTCGCGCTCCCACTCGGCGAGCGGCTCGGCGGCGGCCTTCTCGCCCGGCTTCGAGTCGCCGGTCGCGGCGCCGGAGCGGGCGATGAGGCCCTCGGCGACGGCGTCGGCGATCACGCGGGTGAGCAGGGTGACGGAGCGGATCGCGTCGTCGTTGCCCGGGATCTTGTAGTCGACCTCGTCGGGGTCACAGTTGGTGTCGAGGATCGCGACGACCGGGATGTGGAGCTTGCGCGCCTCACCGACGGCGATGTGCTCCTTCTTGGTGTCGACGATCCAGACGGCGCTGGGGACCTTCGACATCTCGCGGATACCACCGAGGGTCTTCTCCAGCTTGGTCTTCTCGCGGGAGAGGACCAGGAGCTCCTTCTTGGTGAGACCCGAGGCGGCGACGTCCTCGAAGTCGATCGCCTCAAGCTCCTTCAGACGCTGAAGGCGCTTGTAGACGGTCGAGAAGTTGGTGAGCATGCCACCGAGCCAGCGCTGGTTGACGTACGGCATGCCAACGCGCGTCGCCTGCTCGGCGATGGCCTCCTGGGCCTGCTTCTTGGTACCGACGAACATGATGGAGCCACCGTGCGCGACGGTCTCCTTCACGAACTCGTAGGCGCGGTCGATGTACGACAGCGACTGGAGCAGGTCGATGATGTAGATGCCGTTGCGCTCCGTGAAGATGAAGCGCTTCATCTTCGGGTTCCAGCGGCGGGTCTGGTGACCGAAGTGGACGCCGCTTTCCAGCAGCTCCCGCATCGTTACGACGGCCATGGCCATCTCCTTGTTTTCTCGGTTTGGTTCCTGACGCCCCGCTGCGTCCTGCCCCCGAAAAGGGGACCGAGAGACGCTGGCACGCGGCCTGACCGGCTGCTGCTGGGGCGTGCGAAGTCGACCCGGTGACCCGGATCGCCACAAGAAGTGTACGGGACCCGGCGGTATGCCGGGTGACGCGCTTGTCCACAACGGCCGGTCCGTCCACAGGCGAGGGTCCGCCGACGGGCCGGGGCGGGACGCTGAGGGGCATGACGACCTTGCTGCTCAGCCTGCTCCTGACCCTGACCGCCCTGCCCGGGGTTCAGCCCCCGGCCGACTCGCCCGGGGTCCGGCCGCTGCCCGCGCCGCTGGCCGTGGTGCGGTGGTGGGACCCGCCGCCCGGGCCGTACGCCGCCGGGCACCGCGGCGTGGACCTGGCGGCCCCGGTGGGCGCGGAGGTCCGCGCCGTCGGCCCGGGCCGGGTGTACTTCGCCGGTCCCGTGGCGGGGCGCGGGGTGCTCTCCCTGACCCTCCCGGGGGGCCTGCGCACCACGTACGAACCGGTCCGGCCGCTCGTCGCGGAGGGTGAGGAGGTGGCGGCGGGCCAGGTCGTCGGGATCCTCGCCGAGGGCGCCCACTGCTCCGAGCCTTGCCTCCACTGGGGCCTGCTGGCGGGCGACACCTATCTCAACCCGCTGGCGCTGCTCCCCCGCCCGACACCACGCCTGCTGCCGTCGGCACCGGCTCCGGTACCCGCCTCCGCGGGATGGCCGGGACTATCCGGTGACGCCGCGCAGGGCCATGGAGACGGCGGTCTCCGTCACGACCTCGGGGTCCTCGGCCGCGCCCAGCTCGATCCGTCGGACCGCCGCGTCCACGACCCCCTGCAGCAGCATCGCCGCGAGCCGCGGCTCCGGCCGGCCCAGCGCCCCCAGCGCCTCGACGATCATCGCGACCAGCCCGCCGTGCGCCGCGCGGATCTTCTCCCGCGCCCCGGCGTCCAGCTCGCTCGCCGAGATCGCCACCACGGCCCGGTGCCGCCGGTCCCCGACCAGTGCCAGCTGGCTGCGCACATAGGCCTCGATCTTCGCCTCCGGCGACTGCGCCGCCTCCATCGCCGCCTCGATCTCGGCGGCCCAGACGGGGAAGTCGACCGCGCACAGCTCTTCGACCACGGCCGCGCGGGAGCGGAAGTACTCGTACACGGACGACCGGGCGAGGCCGGTCCGCTCCGCGAGGGCGGGGAAGGTCAGCGCCTCCGTACCGCCTTCGGACAACAGGGAACGCGCGGCGTCCAACAGGGCGCCGCGCTGCATCGACCGGTGCTCGGCCACGGAGGCCGCTCGAATCCTGGGCACACGTCCACTCTACGGACGTGCGCAAGACCAACGGCCGTCATCTGCCGACATCCGCCAGCTTCGCCCGCAGCTGCAGCACCGACTTGGTGTGGATCTGGCTGACCCGGCTCTCGGTGACGCCCAACACGTTGCCGATCTCGGCCAGCGTGAGCCCCTCGTAGTAATAGAGGGTCACCACCGTCTTCTCGCGCTCGGGCAGGGTGTTGATCGCCCGGGCCAGCAGCCGGCGCAGCTCGCGGTCCTCGGCCACCTCCACCGGGTTGTCGGCGGCGGTGTCCTCCAGGGTGTCCATCAGCGACAGGCGGTCTCCGCCCTCGCCGCCGACGTGCAGCAGCTCGTCCAGCGCGACCACGTTGGCGAGGGACAACTGGCTGAAGACGGTGTGGAGTTCCTCGACGGCGATCCCCATCTCGTCGGCGACCTCGCACTCCGTCGGCGTGCGCCGCAGCTGGGCTTCCAGCGTGGCGTAGGCCCGCTCCACGGCCCGCGCCTTCTGGCGGACGGAGCGCGGGATCCAGTCCAGCGCGCGCAGTTCGTCGATCATCGCGCCCCGGATCCGGGTGATCGCGTACGTCTCGAACTTGATGGAGCGGTCGATGTCGAACTTCTCGATGGCGTCGATCAGCCCGAAGACCCCGGAGGAGACGAAGTCGGCCTGCTCCACGTTGGGCGGCAGACCGACGCTGACCCGGCCTGCCACGTACTTCACCAGGGGCGAGTAGTGCAGGATCAGCTGCTGTCGCAGCCGCTCGTCACCCGATTCCTTGTACGAGCGCCAGAGTGCCTCCAGGGACGAGGGCGCGGTGGACCGCACGCTGCCGCGGGCAGCGGGGGGCACCGCAGCGCGGTCAGACCCTGAGGTGTGCTGGGGCATGCTTCGCCTTTGCCGGAGCGGGATTCCTTGGGAGCGTAGCGTGACGGAAGTGTCGCGGTGCGCGAAGAGTACGGGATCGCGCGGGGGTGCAGGGGCGTCCGGACTCGCGCGGACGACCCGGGACCGGCGCCTGGCGCTCGGTCCCGGCGACCGCCACCGGGAAGACCGCGTCTCTCATCGGCTTCACTCTTTCACCGGAACGCCCCAGGTCAACGACCGCCTCGCCGGGGGGTGTCCGTTTGTATGCCTCTTCCAGGTGTCTGCCTGGTCAACTGCCAGCCGTCGCCCTGCCGTTCGACGAACCCCAGAGAGTGAAGTTCGTACAGTCTGCCGATGACTTCATCGGTGCCGGTGGCTGCGGCGAGGGCCACCTCCGCCACGTTCGCGAGGCGGCCGGCCGGGAGGGCTTCGAGGACCCGGACCGTCTCCGGGTCGAGCAGGTCGCGGGCGAGGACGGGCCCACGCCGCTCGGGAGCCAGCTCACCGATGCCGCCGACCAGTTCGATCACCTCGGCGGCGTCGGTGACCAGCGCCGCCTCGCCGCGGAGCAGCTCGTGCACCCCGGCGGAGAGCCCGCTGGTGGCCGGGCCGGGAATGCCCATGGTGAGCCGGCCCAGCCGCTGGGCCCGGCGGGCGGTGACGAGCGAGCCGCTGCGGTGGGCCGCCTCGACCACCACCGTCCCCCGGGTGAGGGCGGCGATGACACGGTTGCGCAGCACGAACCGGCTTGGCGTGGGGTGGCTCCCCGGTGGCAGCTCCCCGACGACGAGCCCCTGGCCGGCGATCCGGCCGAGCAGCCCGGCGTGTCCGCGGGGGTAGGCCACGTCCACCCCGCAGGCGAGCACCGCGACCGTGGCCCCGCCGGAGGCGAGGGCGCCCCGGTGCGCGGCGCCGTCGATCCCGAACGCCGCTCCGGAGACCACCACCCAGCCGCGCTCGGCGAGCCCGGCGGCCAGGGTCTGCGCCATGTGCGCCCCGTACGAGGTGCAGGCCCGCGCGCCGACCACGGCGACGGAGCGCAACGCCCAGGTCCGCAGGTTCGGCCGCCCCCGGACCCACAGCCCGACGGGCCGCGCGTCGCCCAGGTCGTCCAACTGGCTCGGCCACTCCGGCGACCCCGGGCAGATGAACCGCGCGCCCGACGCGGCGGCCGCGGCGAGATCCCGCCGCGGGTCGGCAAGCACGGCCCGCCTCCGGTACCCGGCAAGCCGCTCGGCCCCCACTCCGGTCAACGTCCCGGCCTCAACCTCAGCCCCGGTCAGCAACCGCATCAACCCAACCGCCCCGAACACCCGAAGCCACCGCCCCCCATGCTCCTCCCCGGGCTCCAACACCCGGGTCAACGCAACCCGAGCCAACACCTCGCCCTCGACCTCACGCCCTTGCTCCCCCGACCCACCGCTCGGCCCGGCCCCAGGCCCCACTCCCGTCCACGTCCGCGCCCCGCCCCCAGGCCCGGGTCCCGGCCCCGGCCCCGGCCCCGGCTTCGACGCAGTCCCAGACCCCGCCTCCGGCTCCGACTCCGGCCCGGGCACGGGCTCGTGCCCGGACTCCGGTCCGGGCGCGAAGCCGGACACCAAGCCAGTCCGTGGTCCGGGTACCGGCCCGGGACCGGGTGCCAGTCCAGGCGCGGGCACGGATGCCCGTTTCAACTCCGGCCCCGCCCCGGGCCCAGGCTCGGACGCAGACTCTGCCCCCGGCTCGGGCTCGGACGCACGCCCGGGTCCAGGCTCCGGTGCCGGCTCCCACTCCTCCACCGGCCCAGGGGTCGGGGCGGGCCCAGGCCCGGGCCCCGGCCCGGACTTCGGCGCAGGACCTGGCTCGGGCACAAGGCCCGGCTCTGCTGCGAGCCCGGGCTCATGGCCTGGTGACCGCCCCAACTCCGGCTCTCGAAGCGGGGCGTGCCCCGGTGTTTGGCTCAGGGCCGGATCCCGAGGCGGGACGTGCCCCGGTGGTCGGTCCGGGGTCGGATCCCGGGGCGGGGTGTGCGCCAGGGTTTGCGCGCGCTCGGGCTCCGGTGGGCGCTGGTTGGTGGGGGTCATGATCCGGCTCCCGGAGGGAGGGTGGCACCGCGGGCGATGCCGGTGCGGAGTTCCAGGGCTACGGCCACGTCCGGCGCGTCGGGGCGGTCCCGGCCCCGCAGGTCGGCCACGGTCCAGGCGACCCGTAGGACCCGGTCCAGCCCGCGCGCGGTGAGCAGCCCCCGTTCCAGGTCCCGCTCGGCCTGGGCCAGCGCTCCGGGGCCGGCCGGCCAGCGGGTCCGCAGCTCGTGCCCCGGCACCTCCGCGTTGAGCCGCCACGGGGTGTCCGCGAGCCGCGCCGCGGCCCGGTCCCTGGCTTCGCGGACGCGGTCGGCGACGGTCGCCGTGCTCTCCCCGCGGCCGCCCCGGCCCAGCAGGTCGGACCGGGTGACCGGCTCGACCTCCACCCGCAGGTCCACCCGGTCGAGCAGCGGCCCGGACAGCCTCCCCTGGTAGCGCCGCACGACGGAGGCCGGGCATTCGCAGCCGGCCCCTTGCAGGCTGTGCCTCCCGCACGGGCAGGGGTTCGCCGCGAGCAGCATCAGGAACCTGGCCGGCAGCCGTACCACCCCGGCGGCCCGGGCGATGACGACGTGCCCCGACTCCAGTGGCTGGCGCAGCGCGTCCAGGGCCTTGGTGCTGAACTCGGCGGCCTCGTCGAGGAAGAGCACGCCTCGATGAGCCAGGGAGACCGCCCCCGGCCTGGGCACTCCGGCCCCGCCCCCGACCAGGGACTGCATGGTGGCCGAGTGGTGCGGGGCGCAGTACGGGGGCCTGCCCACCAGCGGTTCGCCGGGCGGAAGGATTCCCGCGACCGAGTGGACGGCCGTGACCTCCAGGGAGTCCTGCCGGGTGAGCGGCGGCAGGATCCACGGGAGCCGCTCGGCCAGCATCGTCTTGCCCGCGCCCGGTGGCCCGCTCAGGAAGAGGTGGTGTCCCCCGGAGGCGGCCACCTCCAGGGCCCGGCGGGCGCCGTACTGTCCGGCGACGTCGGCGAGATCGGGGTGGTCCGGGGCCTCGCCCTCGCCCCCCACGCCCCGGGCGAGTCCGGTGCCGAGTCCGGCGCCGGGCACGACCAGGCCGGCCAGCATCGGATCCGGTCGCCCGGCGGGTTCCGGCGGATCCTCCTCGGGCACCACCCCGTCGGTCAGCACCGCGATCAACTGCCGCAGGCTGCGCACCCCGAGCACGGACACATCGGGGACCAGCGCGGCCTCGGCCGCGCACTGCTCCGGGACCACGACCTGCCGGTACCCGGCCTCGGCCGCCGCGAGGACCGCCGGCAGGATGCCCCGGACGGGACGCACCCGGCCGTCCAGGCCGAGCTCCCCGATCAGTACGAGATCGGCGATCGCTCCGGGGTCGACCACCTCGGCGGCCCCGAGCACCGCCGCGGCCACGGCGAGATCGAAGCCGGCGCCCGACTTGGGCACGGAGGCCGGGCTGAGCCCGACCGTGAGCTTCTTCTGCGGCCAGGTCGCGCCGGAGTTCACCACGGCCGCCCGCACCCGGTCCCGGCTCTCGACCAGGGTCTTGTCCGGCAGCCCCACCAAGGTGAAGGCCGCGACCCCGGGCTCCAGGTCGGCCTGGACCTCCACCACCACGCCGTCGACACCCACGAGGGCGACCGAGCAGGCTCGCGCGAACCCCATCAGGCCACCCCCCTGACGTGTTCCACCACGGGCGCACCGCGCCGGGGCAGCAGGATTCCGACGAGGTCGATGCGCACGCCGCCCGGGGGTGGTCCCCCGTGGTCGGCGAGCCAGCGCCCGGCCAGCCGCCGTAACCGCTCGGCCTTGCCGGGCCGGACGGCGGCCATGGGGTGCTCGAACTCGCCCTCCCTACGGGTCTTCACCTCGCACACGACGAGGGCGTCCCCGTCCCGCGCGACGATGTCGATCTCCCCGCTCCGGCACCGCCAGTTCCGCGCGATGACGGTCATGCCGGCCTCGGTCAGCCTCCGAGCCGCCAGCTCCTCGCCGTACCGCCCCAAGGCCCGCTGCGCCAACGCCTGCCGGGCCGCGCCCTGCTGTGTCGGTCCCTGCCGGGCCGGTCCCTGCTGTGCCACGCCCTTCGCGTTCATCCGGCACCACCTCCGGCACCGACGATCCCGCGTCCCCGCCCACCTTGTGGATCTTGGTGGACAACCAGGCGGTTGTGGACAACCCCGTCACCCCGGCGGGTGAATCAGCTGCCCGGAAGTTCGAGATCGCTCTTGTTGAGCTCCTCGATGTTCACGTCCTTGAAGGTCAGCACCCGCACCTGCTTCACGAACCGGGCCGGCCGGTACATGTCCCAGACCCACGCGTCGGCCATCGAGACCTCGAAAAACACCTCGCCCTGGACCGAGTGCACCTGCATCTCGTAGTCGTTGGTGAGGTAGAAACGGCGTTCGGTCTCGATCACATACTTGAACAGCCCGACGACGTCGCGGTACTCGCGATAGAGCTTCAGCTCCATCTCGGTCTCGTACTTCTCGAGGTCCTCGGCACTCATGGCATGTTCCCCTTCAGCCGTGCGTCCCCCTATTGTGCGCCAGGGCCCCACGCCCCTAAACGATTTCCGGGGCGAGGACCACCGGCACAGCCGGGGGACCGTCGTCGAGCAGCGTCCGGAGCAGTCCGGCGAGTCTGGTCGGGTACACCGTCTCATGGGCCGCGAGAAGTTCTTCGGAGGTCCACCACCTGGCCCCGGTCACGCTGCGCCGCTCCAGCTCGGTGAGCCCGCCGCCCAGCCCCGTCTCGGCCCGGACGGTCCCGGTCCGGGCGAGGAAGTACCACTCGTCCTGCTCCCAGCGCCGCCCGTCGAAGGGGAAGGAGCAGTACCGGTGCCACAGCACCGGCCCCAGCTCCACGTCCGTGATCCCGGTTTCCTCGGCCAGCTCCCGCAGCGCGGCCTCCTCGCGGGTCTCCGCGCCCTCCAGCCCGCCGCCCGGGGTGAACCACCAGCTGTCGGCCGGGTCGTCCGGTTCGAAGCCGTGCAGCAGCAGGATGCGGTCCTCGGGGTCCAGCAGGATCACCCGGGACACCCTGCGGGGGGCCGCAGCCGGGTCAGCTGACACCGGCCGGCTCCCGCCGCCGCGCGCGCCCGCGAACCCGTACGAGCGGCCCGTACGCGGCCCCGAGCACCACCAGGACGGCGCCGGCCAGCACCGCGGCCGCCTGCAGCCTCAGCGGCCCGGGCCGCGAGATGCCGCCGGGCAGCGCCGCGTAGGTCTTCGGCCGGCTCACCATCTTCATCGAGGGCCAGGCCAGGGCGTCGACGCGGGCACTGACCGCGGACCGGGGCACGGTCCCCTTCCCCGCCTCCTGGAGGTGCGCCCGGGAGTCGATCGAGACCGACCGCCGGTCGCCCAGCAGGAAGAGGTTGCCCTCCGGCACGGTCACCTCGAAGGGGGTGTCGGACGCCACGCCCGGCACCGCACCCGTCGCGTCCGGGGCCCCGGGCGCACTCGACGCGCCGCCGGCACCGGTCGCGCCGGTCGTGCCGGTCGTGCCGGCCGTGCCCGAGGACTGGTCGAAGGAGCCCGCCCCGCCCGCCTTGGGCCGCTCGACGTACGGCTCGTCGAGTTCCTTGCCGTTCACCGTGAGCCTGCCGCCCTGGCCGCAGCACTTGACGGTGTCGCCGCCGATGCCGACGACCCGCTTGACCATGGGCGAGTCACTCCACATGGAGTCATTGAAGATGACCACGTCGCCCCGGCGCACCTCGGCGCCGTCGATGCGCTGCGCCAGCACCCGGTCCCCGGGGTTCACCGTCGGCATCATCGAGTCGGTCGGCACCGTGTAGGGCTGGTACGCGACCGCCCCCCAGATGAAACCGCCCAGGAAGAGCGCAAAGCCGATGGCCACGGCGATCCCCGACAGCACATTGCCGAGGCCGCCGCGGCCATCCTTCTGCGCGCGTATCGCTTGTGTTCCGCCCATTGCAGCGCCCCCATACCCGGACCGTCGACCTGGGCGGCACCCTACCCGGCGGTACGGCCCCGGGTCAGCCTCCGCCTGCGCCACATCACGAGCGGCACCACGCCGGTCACTCCGAGTGCGGCCGGGCCGAGCCCGACCGGAGCCAGACCGGCGGCGCCGAGGCCCAGCGCACCCGCCTTCTTCTGGTCGCCGATGCCCGGCTGGTCGAAGGTGTCCGGCACCGGCAGGGTGGACCAGCGGGTGAGCGGCCACGCGACGACGACGGCCCGGCCGACGACCTTGTCGACCGGCACGAAGCCCTGGTTCTTGTCCTGCATGTGGTAGCGGGAGTCCTGGGAGTTCTGGCGGTGGTCGCCCATCACCCAGATCTTGCCCTTGGGCACCGTGATCGGCCCGAACGGGGCGTCGTCGCAAGGGGTGTTGCCGGGGTAGATGTACGGCTCGTCCAGCTCCTTGCCGTTGACGACGACCGGTCCCCCCTTCTTGCACTCGACCGTGTCCCCGCCGATGGCGATGGTCCGCTTGATCAGGTCCTTCTCGTCGGCCGACGGCATCAGGCCGATCTTGCTGAGGATCTGCTGCGCGAAGTTGGGCTGCGGGGTGGGCTCCCCGTCCAGCCAGCCGGCCGGGTCGTGGAAGACGACGACCTCGCCGCGCTCCGGCTCAGATCCGAACCACGGGGTCAGCTTGTCGACCAGGACCCGGTCGCCCTTCTGCAGGGTGTCCTGCATCGACTCCGAGGGGATCGAGAACGCCTGGACCAGGAACGTCTTGATCAGCAGGGCCAGCAGCAGTGCGATACCGATGAGGAGCGGGAGCTCCTTCCAGAAGGAACGGTGCGGACGTGCCTCGTCCTCGCCCTCCTGCTCCTCGGCGTCGCGCTCGACGGCATCGTCCGGCCGCTCCTCGCCTTCGTCGCGTCCGGATCGTGCGCCTACCGCCACATCCCCCACATCCACTCCTTCATTTGGAAAATCGCCGCCCGGTCCGGATCGGACACGGGCCCTCCCCTCCCTTAACGAGCGGGAGTTCCCTAGGGCTCGGGAGACCGAGGACACACTATGCGAACCGTGCGCTCCTACGGCGCCTGCCAGGGCCGCGCCGTCCGGTCCGTGCCTGATCCGGCACCATGCGGAAGGTGGCCGGCGTCTCCAGCTTGGCCCAGTGCCCGAACGGCCAGGCGATCACCACCGCCTCCCCGACCACTCCCTGCTCGTCGATGGTGCCTTCGAAGGCCTCGTCGAGGTGGTAGCGGGAATCGGCCGAATTGGCACGGTGATCACCCATCACGAACAGCCGCCCCTTCGGCACCGTCACCTCGAAGCGGATGTCCGAGGGGGTGTTGCCGGGGTTCACGTACGGCTCTTCGAGCGGCGACCCGTTGACGGTGACCCGGCCGCGCGCGTCGCAGCACTTGACGGTGTCCCCGCCGACGCCGATGACCCGCTTGATCAGATCCTGCTCGTCGGCGGAGGGCAGCAGTCCGATGAAGGTCAGGGTCTGCTTGATCTGCTTGATCCCGACCGGGTCGGGGGCCGGCCGGGCGGCCTCGCCCTTGAGCCAGCCGCCGGGGTCCTTGAACACGACGACGTCGCCCCGCTCGACCTTGGAGCCGAACCACGGGGTCAGCTTGTCCACGAGTACCCGGTCGCCGATCCGGATCGTCTGCTCCATCGAACCGGAGGGGATGAAGAAGGCCTGCACCAGGAAGGTCTTGAGGACCAGGGCAATGCACAGCGCCACGACGACCAGCAGCGGGAGTTCGCCCGCCCGGCGGGTGCGGCGGCGCCGCTTGACCCGGCGTGCCAGCCGGCGCCGCTCGGCGCGGCCGCCCTCCGCCACCGGAGGTTCCTGCTTGGCCCCGCGCCGCGGCCGGGGCTCACGCTCGGGCTCCGGCCGGTACTCCGGCTCCGGGCTGAACTCCGCCTCCGGCCGGTACTCCGGCTCCGGCGCAGGCCGGTACTCCGGCTCCCGCTCAGGCCGGTACTCCGGCTCCGGCGCGGGCTCCGGCCGAGGCGCGGGCCCGCCCGGAGTCTCGGGGGCGCGCCAGAACTCGGGCGCGCGCCGGGGTTCGGGCCGAGCCGCGGGCCCAGGCTCGGGCCGGGGCTCCGGCTCCCGCCCGCCCCTGGGCCGGCCCCGGCTACCCATGACCGCCACCGACGGTCGCTCCGGAACCGGAACCGGAGCCCGCACCCGAACCCGAACCCGAACCCACCGTGCCCCAGCGCGACACCGGCCAGCCGATCCAGTCGGCCCGCCCGATCACCTTCTCCACCGGCACCATCCCCCCGCCAGGAGAGCCCAAGTGGTCCCTGGAGTCCCGCGAGTGGGAACGGTGATCACCCATGACCCAGAGGGTCCCCAGCGGCACCACGATCCGGAAGGGGGCCTTCGAGGGAACGTCACCGGGGTACAGGTACGGCTCGTCGAGCGGAACCCCGTTGACCTTGATCCGCCCGTCGGCGTCACAGCACACCACGTCATCGCCTCCCACGCCCACGACCCGCTTCACGAAGTCGGTGTCGGAGGGTTCCGCGAGCCCGAGCGCCGAGCCGGCGCCCTGCAGGGCCTCACCGACCGGGTTGTCTCCGGCCCCCGCGTGCTCCTGTACGAAGGAGCCCGTGCCGTCGAAGACGACCACGTCCCCGCGCTTCGGCTGGTCGCCGAAACGGTACGCCATCTTGTTCACCAGGACCCGGTCCCCGACCCCCAGCGTCGGCTCCATCGAGCTGCTCGGGATCAGGAAGGGCTGTACGACGAAGTTGCTGAGCAGCAGCAGGAAGACGGTGCAGACCACACCGAGCACTCCGGCCCGCCGCCAGGTCAGCACGCGCGTCCTCCCGGAGAACGCAGAACGCGGCCCCTCCTCCCCCTGCTCGGGAGAGGAGTGGCCGCGTCGTGTGAGCTCTGCTTCGGTGTCCATCGGGGGCGAGCCTATCCGGCCACCCCCTGGACCCGGAGAGGAGATCAGCGGTCGCGCTTCTCCTTGATCTTCGCGGCCTTGCCGCGGAGCTCACGGAGGAAGTACAGCTTGGCGCGACGCACGTCACCGCGGGTGACGAGCTCGATCTTCTCGAAGATCGGGGAGTTCACCGGGAAGGTGCGCTCCACGCCGACGCTGAAGGAGACCTTGCGAACGGTGAAGGTCTCGGAGACGCCAGAGCCCTGGCGACGGATGACAACGCCCTTGAACTGCTGGATACGGGAGCGGTTGCCCTCGATGACGCGGACGTGCACGTTGATCGTGTCACCCGGGCGGAAGGCCGGGACGTCGGAGCGGATCGAGGCGGCGTTGACGCCATCGAGCAGGTGAGACATGTTGTTCGTCTGCTTTCTTCGCACGACGCCACAGGTCGCCGGTGCGGGTTTCCGGAGAGAATTCGGGAGCCGGGTCACTCGGCGGGCGACGGTCCCCCTGTGGCAGGGGCGCACGCGAGCACACAGCAGCCGCCTATTCTTCCACGCTCTGCGGCCTGCGCCAAAATCGGCCGTCGGACGTGGGCGTCCAGCCGAGCAGGCTCAGGATCTCGCGGTCCTTCTTGTCGAAGGCGGAGGCCTCGCACCGCTCGATCAGGTCGGGGCGGTTGCGCGCCGTCCGGCGGAAGGCCTCGTCCCGGCGCCAGCGCGCGATCTTCCCGTGGTGCCCGCTGAGCAGCACGTCCGGGATGCCGCGCCCGCGCCACTGCGGGGGCTTGGTGAAGACGGGCCCCTCCAGCAGGTTCGCCATCTCGCCGGGCGCGAAGGAGTCGTCCCGGTGCGATTCGGCGTTGCCGAGGACGCCGGGCAGCAGGCGGGCCACGGCCTCGGTGACGACCAGGACGGCCGCCTCGCCGCCGGCCAGGACGTAATCGCCGATGGAGACCTCGTACACCGGCATCCGCGTCGCGTACTCGTCCATGACGCGGCGGTCGATGCCCTCGTAGCGGGCCGGCGTGAAGATCAGCCAGGGCCGTTCGGAGAGCTCGACGGCGAGTTCCTGGGTGAACGGGCGGCCGCTGGGCGTGGGGACGACCATGACCGGCCCGTGCGCGCCGGCCTCGTAGCCGTCGGCGAGCGCCGCGTCGAGGGCCTCGCCCCACGGCTCGGTCTTCATGACCATGCCGGGGCCGCCGCCGTACGGGGTGTCGTCGACGGTGTTGTGCCGGTCGTACGTCCATTCCCGCAGGTCGTGGACGTGTACGTCGAGCTGGCCGCGGGCCCTCGCCTTGCCGACGAGGGAGACGTTCAGCGGCTCCAGGTACTCGGGGAAGATCGTGACGACGTCGAGCCGCATCAGGCTTCTTCCTCGGCCCCGGCCTCGGCCTCGGCCCCGTCGTCACGCGTGGACACGACCTCCGCGCGGTCGTCGATCAGCCCGGGCGGCGGGGTGATGACGCAGCGCTGCTCCTCCAGGTCGATCTCGGCGACGATCTCCTCGACGAAGGGGATCATCACCTCGGTGCCGTCCGGCCGCTCGACGATGAAGAGGTCCTGCGAGGGGAGGTGGGAGATCTCGGTGATCCGGCCGATCTCGGTGCCGTCCTCCAGTACCACGTCCAGGTCCATCAGCTGGTGGTCGTAGTACTCGTCCTCCTCCTCCGGCAGCTCGGTGGGGTCCACCTCGGCGATCAGCAGGATGTTGCGCAGCGCCTCGGCGCCCGTGCGGTCCTTGACGCCCTCGAAGCGGAGCAGCAGCCTTCCGCTGTGCACCCGGCCCGTCTCGATGGTCAGCGGACCCGCCGACGCCGGTTCGGTCAGGAGCACGGCACCGGGCCCGAGCCGCAGCTCCGGCTCGTCGGTCCGCACCTCGACGGTGACCTCACCCTTGATCCCGTGGGCGCGGCCGATCCGCGCGACTACCAGCTCCACTGTGTGTTTCTCCTGTTCAGACGACGACGGGCCGGGGTGGGCACGAATGCCCTCCCCGGCCCGTGCCGGTGATTCAAATGAACCAAGTCTCAGCGGACCTGGTCCACGTCGACGAGGTCGACGCGGATCCCCCGGCCGCCGATGGCGCCCACGACGGTACGCAGTGCACGTGCGGTGCGGCCGTTGCGACCGATCACCTTACCGAGGTCGTCCGGGTGAACCCGGACCTCGAGCACCTGTCCGCGGCGCAGGTTGCGCGAGGCGACCTGCACTTCGTCGGGGTTGTCCACAATGCCCTTCACGAGGTGCTCAAGAGCCTCCTCGAGCATGCTCAGGCCTCGGTCGACTCGGCGGCGGCCTCAGCCTCGTCCGCCTTCTTGTCGGCCTTCTTCGCCTTCTGCGTGATGGCCTCGCCCTTGGTCTCGCCGATGCCCTCGAGGGCCTTGGCGAACTCGTCGAAGGAGCGACGCTTGCTCTCCTTCGTCGCCGGCTGCAGCAGCGGCGCGGGGGCGGGGAGACCCTTGTGGGCCTGCCAGTCACCGGTCAGCTTCAGGATGGCGAGCACAGCCTCGGTGGGCTGGGCGCCGACGGACAGCCAGTACTGCGCACGCTCGGCGTTGACCTCGATGCGCGACGGGTTGTAGGTCGGGTGGTAGATACCGATCTCCTCGATCGCGCGACCATCCCGGCGGGTGCGGGCGTCGGCGACGACGATGCGGTAGTGCGGCTGGCGAATCTTGCCGAGGCGCTTGAGCTTGATCTTGACTGCCACTGGAGTGGTGTCTCCTGAACTTGACGTGGTTGGGCACATGAGATGCCACGTGGGGTTGCGGTACTCGGGTGCCCGATGGACGCGTCAGCCGGAGGAGAGAGGGGTCCTATGCGACTGTCGAGTACAGCTAGCCATTGTGCCACATGCCTGTGGCGCTTCTCGCGGGGGAGCGGCGATCAGCGCCCGCGGGCGCGCGGGAGCACGCCAAGCACACCGGAGCACACCTGGCCTGCCCACCCGTCCGTCGCGCCCTGACCCCGCCCCGGGGGCCGGGTTCAGGAGGCGGCGGCCGAGACGGCCACCTCGGGGATGCGGAACGGCTTCATGCAGCCGCCGCACACGATCGGCGCCTGGGCCAGCACGGAAGGCACGACCCGTACGTTGCGCCCGCAGTCGCAGACCGCCTTGACCCGCACCCCGCCGCCGGACGAGCCGTGCCGCGCGGCCGGGCCGCGGAAGCTGCGCTTGGTGTCGGCGGCGGTGGCCACCGTATGGGCCTTGAGGGCGCGCTGGAGCCGCTCCATCGTCGGGCGGTAGCGCTTCTTCGCCTCGGGACTGAGCGAGACCAGCGAGAAGCCGCTGCTGGCGTGCGGCTCTTCCGAGTGGTCCAGCCCCATCTCCTCGGCGATCGCGAGGAATCTGCGGTTGTGGTAGCGGCCGGCGCGCGAGGTGTCTCGGACTCCGCGGGCGGCGGCGATGCCGTGGACTGCCTCGTGCAGCAGTCGCTCGAAGGAGAGCTCGGCGCCACAGGCGGACGAGGACTCTCCGATCAGGGACTCGGGCGCGGCAAGGTCAGGCAGCTCGGGGTGGTACCGCTGAATGTCGGCCCACGCCTGCGCCAGCTCTGCGGCGAGAACAGGTGGTGTCGTGCTCACGTCGTGACAACGAGCCGGAGTGCCCAGGTGTTCCGATTCCGGGCCATTCCAAATTTTTTGCACGTACCAGTCAGTTCAGTCTCATGTGTCCTGACGAGGACGGGTGCGCCGATCTCAGGAGGAGTCGGTACGTAACGTCGACCAAACCGACCGACACGGCGCACGCCCCGGCGCGCGGCGCGGGCCGCACGCCGGGGCGTGGAAGACAAGCGGTGCCGGCGGGTGCCGACTAGTACGAGCGCGCGACGATGGCGAGCGTACCGGGGGCGTCGTCCGCCTCCGGAACCGACCCGTCCGCGGCGATCAGGCAGCGTACGGAGACGGCCTGCTCGGCCAGCTTGGCCTCGCCCTCGGGACCGAGGTCGGCCCACGGGATCCGCGCCCAGCCACCGGCGATGGCGGCCTCGGCGGCCTCCTCGATGGTGGAGACGTCGGAGGTACGGGACTCACGGCGCTCGCGGGACTCACGCAGCAGCTGCGCCTGGTCCTCGTCGAGCACCTTGGGCAGCAGGTCGAGCAGCGCGGAGATCTGCACCGCCTCCTTGCCGCCCGGGATCCGGCGGGCCAGCATCGCGGTGCCGTTCTCCAGGTCGCGCGGGCCGATCTCGATGCGCACCGGTACGCCCTTGAGCTCCCAGTCCACGGCGCGGCGGCCGAACGGGGTGTCGACGCGGTCGTCGACGTGCACGCGCAGGCCGGCGGCCTTCAGCTGGGCGCCCAGCTCGCGGACCTTGGCCACGGCCTCGTCGCCCTTGATCGCCATGACGACGACCTGGACGTGCGCGAGCCGCGGCGGGACGCGCAGGCCGTTGTCGTCGCCGTGGGACATGATCAGGCCGCCGACCATGCGGGTCGAGACGCCCCACGAGGTCTGCCAGACGAGCTCCTGCTTGCCTTCCTTCGACAGGTACTGTGTGTTGAAGGCCTTGGCGAAGTTGGTGCCGAGCTCGTGGCTCGTGCCCAGCTGGAGGGCCTTGCCGTCGCCCATCATGCCCTCGAGGGTGAGGGTGTTGATGGCGCCGGCGAAGCGCTCCTTGGCGGTCTTGCGGCCGAGCACGACGTCGATGCCGAGCACGTTCGTCATGAAGTCGCCGTACACGTCCGTGTGGATGCGGGCGGCGTAGTCGCGGGCGTCCTCGTACGTGGCGTGGGCCGTGTGGCCCTCCTGCCACAGGAACTCGCTCGTACGGAGGAAGACGCGCGGGCGCATCTCCCAGCGGACCACGTTGGCCCACTGGTTGATCAGCAGCGGCAGGTCCCGGTAGCTCTGGACCCACTTGGAGAAGTAGTCGTTGATGATCGTCTCGGAGGTGGGCCGGACGACGACGGGCTCTTCGAGCTCCTTGCCGCCGCCGTGCGTGACGACCGCGAGCTCGGGGGCGAAGCCCTCGACGTGCTCGGCTTCCTTCGTCAGGTACGACTGCGGGATGAACAGCGGGAAGTACGCGTTCTGGGCGCCCGCGTCCTTGATGCGCGCGTCCATCTCCTGCTGCATCCGCTCCCACAGCCCGTAGCCGTACGGTCGGATGACCATGGTGCCGCGTACCGGACCGTTGTCGGCCAGCTCGGCCTTGTTGATCAGATCCTGGTACCAGCGGGGGAAATCCTCCGCCTGGGGGGTGAGAACGGGTGCCTTTGCCATGGCGCGAATGGTACGGCGCCCGGCGCACCGAGCGTGAATCGGGTGGCGCACTCCTCTGGACGCGGGGGCGAATGGGGAGTTCCCTGGCAACGGGGGCAAGGGGGCGACAAGGAATCAGGAGCGCTCTTTCGATGACACCGACGCCGACGGCGACGCTCGTCGCCCGGGACTGGGCGGAGATCCAGGAACGGATGCTGGTACCGCTGTACGAAGCGGTCTACGACCGGCTGGAGGTCGGGCCGGGCGACCGGCTGCTGGGCCTCGAATGCGGGGCCGGGCTGCCCCTCCTGCTGGCCGCGGGGCGGGGAGCCCTGGCCACGGGTGTGGAGGCCGATCCGGCCCGCAGGGCGCTGGCCCGCGAGCGGCTGCTGGAGGTGATGGCGGCTCCCCCCGCGCCCCGGGTCCCGTACGACGTGCTGCTGGCCTTCTCGCCGCGCCCGGCCGAGCTGGCCCGGGCCCTGCCGGCGGTCCGGCGGGGCGGGGCGGTGGTGCTGGCCGACTGGGGCCCGGCGGAGCGGTGCACGGTGCCTCAGGTACTGGGCGGCGGGCCGGTGGCGCGGGACCTGGACGCGGTGGTGGCGTCGGCGGGGTTGGTGCCGGACGGGTCGGGGCGGGTGTTCTGCCCGTTCGGGTACGCGGACGTGGACAGCGCGGTGCGGGGGCTGCTGTCGACGGGCCTCTACCGGTGCGCCGATCCCGCGCTCGCGGAGAAGGAGCTGGCCGAGGCGCTTCACCCGTACGAGCGCGGCGACGGCGCCGTGTGGCTGCCGAACATCTTTCGGTACGTGATCGCCCGGGTGGCGTGACGGGCTAGGAGTCGGCGTTCTTGGTCAGGCGCGGGATCCCGGCGGCGGCGTAGGCGGCCGGTTCGTCCAGGGTCTCGTTGGCCAGGAGCGCCTGCGCCAGGGCGTCCAGCTTCGGGCGGTGCTCGCCCAGCAGCCGGACGGCCTCCTGGTAGCACTCGTCGACGATGCGCCGCATCTCGTGGTCGACGACGTCGAGGGTTGCGGGGGCGGCGGAGAGCCCGTACGGACTCTGGGCGTCCGCCGGGATCGCGGTCAGCCGGCCTACGCGCTCGCTCATGCCCCAGCGGCCGACCATGCCGCGCACGAGGTTGGTGACCTGTTCGAGGTCGTTCTCCGCGCCCGTGGTGATGACGTCGAAGACGATCTGCTCGGCCGCCATGCCGCCCAGGGCGCCGATGATGCGGCCGCGGAGGTAGTCCTCGGTGTACGCGTACCGGTCCGCGTCCGGCGTCGAGAGGGTGACGCCGAGCGCCCGGCCCCGCGGGACGATCGTGATCTTGCGGACCGGGTCGGCGCCCGGCTGGAGCATGCCCAGCAGCGCGTGGCCGCTCTCGTGGTACGCGGTGCGGCGGCGCTCCTCCTCCGGCATGACGAGCGAACGCGCCGCGCCCAGCTGGACCTTCTCCAGGGCGTCCATGAAGTCCGCCTGGGTGACCCGGTCCTGCGTGCGCTTCACGGCGAGGAGGGCGGCCTCGTTGGCGAGGTTCGCCAGGTCGGCGCCGGTCATGCCGGGGGTGGTGCGGGCCACCTGGTCGAGGTCGACGTCGGGTCCCCGCGGGATGTCACGGGTGTGGATCCGCAGGATGGCCTCGCGGCCGGGCCGGTCCGGCGGGGAGACCGACACCGTGCGGTCGAAGCGGCCGGGGCGGGTGAGCGCCGGGTCCAGGACGTCGGGCCGGTTGGTGGCGGCCAGGACGACCACGCCCTCCGAGCCGGAGAAGCCGTCCATCTCGGTGAGGATCTGGTTGAGGGTCTGTTCGCGCTCGTCGTGGCCGCCCATGGCGGCGCCGCCGCCGCGGGCCCGGCCGATGGTGTCGATCTCGTCGATGAAGACGATCGAGGGGGCCACCTTGCGCGCCTCGGAGAAGAGCTCGCGGACCCGGGAGGCGCCCACGCCGACGATCATCTCGATGAACTCGGAGGCGGAGGCGGAGAAGAACGGCACCCCGGCCTCGCCTGCGACCGCGCGGGCCAGGAGGGTCTTGCCGGTGCCGGGCGGTCCGGCCAGCAGGACTCCGCCGGGCATCCGGGCCCCCATCTTCCGGTACTGCTGCGGGTTCCTGAGGAAGTCCACGACGTCGTTGAGCTCGCCCTTGACCTCGTCGATTCCGGCCACGTCCTCGAAGGTGGTGCGCCGGCCGCCCTCCAGCTCGACGGGCTTGGGCGGCGCCTTGCGGCCCAGCCCTCCCATGCCGCCCATGCCGCCCATGCGCCGGGCGATCAGGACCCACAGGAGGACCAGCACGAGGATCGGGGCCAGCGAGAGCAGCAGGTTGGCCAGGAAGCTGCGCTGGACGACGACGGGTGAGGCCGTCACCGTGACGTCGTGCTTGCTGAGGTTGGCCCACAGCTGGTCGTCGGCGAAGGCCGGGCGCTGGGTGACGAACTTCGTGTAGTCGCCCTTGTCGCCGTCCGGGAGGGGCTGCTTGGCCTTCAGCTGGCCCTGGATGGCGTCGCCCTTGGAGTAGATCTTCGAGACGTTGCCGTCGGCCACCTGCTTGCTGAACTCCGTGTACGAGATGACCGGCTCGTCGCCCTCGTTGAAGAAGGACAGGACGAGGTTGGTCACCAGGTAGACGATCAGGGCGGCGAGGACCAGCCACCGCCAGCCGGGCATCCGCTTCTTCGGCGGCGGGCTGGGCGGAGCGCCTTCCGAGCGCCAGGGCGTGTCGGCCCGTTCGCGCGGGGGCACGGGGGTAGGGGTGGGCACGGGGCCTCCTTCTGCCGTCCTCCCGGCCGACGATAAGGGATGTAACGGGGCATCGCGCCCGCAGGGTTTCCGTCCTCGGACGCGGCCGACCGGGTGAGTCCGGGTGCCGCGGGGCGGGTCCGCGCCGGGTCGCCGGGGCGTCGGGGCCGGCGTCGGGGCGCGGATCCACCATCCTGGCCCCCGTGGACGATCAGCTCGCACTCCGCATCCGGCTCTTCCGGGACAGCGGCCGGGTCCGCCCCGAGGTCGCCGCGTTCGTCACCGCCGAGCTCGGCGCGCTCGCGGCCGAGGGCCGGATCGTGACCGAGGCCACGGCGGGGATGCTGACGAGCCATCTGCTGCTGGCCCTGACCCGGGTGCTGGACGGCGAGCCGGTCGACCCCCGCGACGCCGACGAGCGGGTGAGCGCCGAGCTGGCCGGGCACCCCGAGGCGGTCGAGCGGGCCCGGGCCATCTCCGGGCGCGCGGCGGGCTCCCTCGGGGCACCGCTCCCCGCCGCCGAGGTCACCTTCCTGGGCCTGCACCTGGCCGCGCTCGCCGTCCGGCCCGCCGGCCCCGTCGCGTAGAGCGTCGTGTCGTAGAGCGTCGTAGAGAGCACGAAGAAGGAGTACGACCATGGCGAAGATCCTCACGGGTGGCGTCGGCAAGGCCGAGGTGGCCACCGCCGTCACCGGCCTCGGCATCGACGGCATCGAGATCGCCGTCTCCAACGACATGGACGCGGCCGCGGCGCTCCGCGCGGGCCGGGCCGACTACTTCCTCGGGACCTGCCACACCGGCGCCGGCGCCTCCCTCGGTGTCCTGGTCGGCCTGCTGGGCCAGGCCGACTGCCACACCTTCGGCCGCTCGGTCCCCACCGAGGCCGACGTCACGGCCCTGCTGGCGGACGGCAAGCGGGTCTTCGGCTTCGCCCTCGACCGGATCGAGACCGTCGCCCCGCTGATGGCCCGCGCCATCGCCGCCCGGGCCGTCTGACCCCGCGTGGGCACCGCCCTCGCCGCCGCGGACGCCGCTCTCGCCTTCTCGCCGGCCCAGCAACTGCTCGTCGTCGGGGTGTGCGCGCTGACCGCGACCGTCGCGCACCTGGCGCTGGCCGTCTTCAACGACGGGGTACGCCCGTTCATGCTCGACTTCATCCACGGGCGCACCACCCGCAACGCGACCGGTGCGGTGTCCTTCGGGCTCTCGGCGGGGTTCGTCTTCGGCCTCGGGGCGCCGATGGCGCTCTCCACCGGGGTGCTCAACCCCTGGCTGCTGTTCCTGCCGACCGACGTGCTCGGCATCCTCGCCCCGCGCGCGTGGCTGGCCCCGCTGCTCGGCGCGGCCTGGGGCGCGGTCGTCGTCTTCGGTCTGGGCGGCGCGAACGAGCTGGCGCACGGGCTGCCGGTCGACTTCCTGACGGCCATGCGGCAGATGTCCACGCCGATCCTCTTCCTGTTCGCCCTCTTCCCGGCGCTGGCGGTGACCAAGCAGTTCGGGCGGCTGCGGGGCGGGCTGACCGGAGCCGTCGAACTGGGGCTGGTGGTCCTGACCATGCGGGTGTGGCCGGGGGTGTTCGCGGGCGCGCCCGCGATGGCGGCGGGCGTGCTGATGCTGATCGGCTTCGCGGTGGCCGCCGACGTACGGGCGGTACGGACGCCCCCGGCCCCGGCCCCGCCGGGGTCCGAGGGCGCCGAGGATCCGATGGCCTCGTTGTTCAGTGCCGGGGCGGCCCGGCTGCGACGCCACCTGCCGCTGTTCATGGCGCTGGGCGCGGGCGTGTGCGTACTCGCCCAGATGAAGGTGTTCGGCGGGGGCGAGGCCACCAGCTTCCTCATCGCGAAGGGCCACTACACCGAGGCCGCGCAGGTGGACTTCTACCGGGTGTTCGGCTTCCTCCCGCTGATCGCGACGACCGCCCTGGCCTCCGGCGCGTACGGGATCGCGGGCTTCACCCTCGTGTACCCGATCGGGTACCTGCTGCCGAACCCGCTGGTCGCCGCAGCCGTCGGGGCGCTCGTCTTCGCCCTGGAAGTCCTCGCGCTGTCCTCCGTCGGCCGGGCCCTGGGCCGGCTCCCGAGCGTCCGCGACTGCTCGGAGCACCTGCGCGCGGCCATCGGGGACGCGCTGGGGCTCGCCATCCTCTTCGGCTCGCTGATGGCCGCCAACGCGATGGGCGGCGGCCTCGGGATCCTGATCTGCGGCGGGCTGTACCTGCTCAACGAGGCGATGGGGCGGCCGGTGGTACGGATGGCCGCCGCCCCGGCCGCCGTCCTCGTCGGCGGTGTCGCGCTCAACGGCCTGTACTGGCTGGGCCTGTTCGCCCCGGTGACGGGCGGTCCGGCGTGACGGCCGTCGCCGTGCCCCCGCTGCGGACCGTGCTGGGACCGCTGGCCGCCACGGCCGTACGGGGGCCCGCGCTGGCCCACGAGCACCTCGTACTCGATCTGCGCCGGCCGGACGACGGGGCCGCGGCCCTGGACCCGGCTGCCGACGGGCCCGCCGTCACCGGGGAGCTCGCCGCCCTGCGCGCGGAGTTCGGGCTCTCCCTGGTGGTGGAGCTGACCTGCCGGGGCATGGGCCGCGACGCCGGGGCACTGGCCCGGATCTCGGCGGACTCCGGGGTGGCGGTGGTGGCCGGCACGGGCTGGTACCACGAGGGGTTCCACCCGGCGGAGATCGGGGGCGCGAGCGTGGCGGAGCTGGCCGGGACCCTGATCGGCGAGATCGAGGGCGGAATCGGCGCCACCGGCATCCGCCCGGGGGTCATCGGCGAGGTCGGCAGCCACGGGGACCGGCCCAGCGAGCCCGAGGCGCGCTCGCTGCGGGCGGCCGCGCGGGCCGCGACGGCGACCGGGCTGTCCGTCGCCACGCACGCCGGGATGGGACGGGGCGGGCGGGCCCAGCTGGAGCTGCTGACCGGGGCGGGGCTGGCTCCGCACCGGATCTGCGTGGGGCACCAGGACCTGCTGGACGACCCGGCCGCGCACCGGGAGCTGGCGGCGGCCGGGGCGTACGTCGCGTTCGACACCGTCGGGAAGGAGGCCTACCAGAGCGACACCGTACGGCTGCGGCTGCTGCTGGCGCTGCTGGAGGCCGGGCACGCCGACCGGGCGCTGCTGAGCTGCGACGTCTCCCGGCGCGGGTACCTGGTGGCGCGGGGCGGCCAGGGGTACGGGCACCTGTTCCGCGCGTTCCTGCCCCGACTGCGGGCGGCGGGGGTCGGCGAGGACCTGATCGACCTGATGACCCGGCGCAACGTGCTCCGGTTCCTGACCGGCGCCGACGCCGGAGCCGGGGCCGAGGCCGGGGCCAGAGCCGGGGCCGAGGCCGACGCCGATCCCGTGCCCGTGCCCGTTCCCGTTCCCGTTCCCGTGGAGGAGGAGTGCCGGTGACGCGGCTTCCCGAGACGTTTCCGCTGGCCACGATTCCGCTCGCGGACGCCGTGGCCCGCCAGTTCCGGCTGCTGGAGTGCACGGCGGCGCATTTCGAGGGGTCCCAGCTGTTCGAGGCGGACTCCGGGGTGGTGCCCGGGCTCGGGCGGCCCCGGACGACCGCCCGGGTCGAGGCCGTGCTCGCCGCGTTCCTCGGGGCCGAGGACGCCGCCCTGGTCCAGGGCGCGGGGACCGGGGCGATCCGGGCCGCGCTGGGGGCGGCGGTGAGCGCCGGGGAACCGCTGCTGATCCACCGGGCGCCGGTGTACCGGAGCACCGCCGTCACCCTGCGCGGGCTGGGCGTGCGGTGCGTGGAGGCCGACTTCAACCGGCCCGCCGACCTCAAGGAGGCGCTGGCGGGCGGCCGGTTCCGGTTCGCCTACGTGCAGCACACCCGGCAGCGGCTCGGCGACTCCTACGATCCGGGCGAGGTGCTCGCCGCCTGCGCGGCCGCCGGGGTGCGGACGGTCGTGGACGACAACTACGCCGTGCTGCGGGTCCCAGCGTGCGGGGTGGAGCTGGGCGCCGACGCCTCCTGCTTCTCGCTGTTCAAGCTGCACGGGCCCGAGGGGGTCGGGGTGGTCGCCGGGGCCCGCGACCTGGTCGGGCGGGTCCGGGCCGACAACTACTCGGGCGGCGGGCAGGTCCAGGGGCATCAGGCGCTGGACGCCCTTCGCGCGCTCACGCACGTCCCGGTCATGTGGGCGCTCCAGTCGCAGGTGGCGACGGAGGTCGCCGCCCGGCTGGCGGCCGGGGAGGTGCCGGGGGTGGCCGAGGTCCGGATCGCGAACGCGCAGGACCGCTGCCTGCTGGTGCGGCTGGAGCGGCCGGTGGCGCGGGTGCTGCCCGCCGTCGCGGCCCGGTTCGGGGCGGCGTCGTATCCGGTGGGGTGCGATTCCCGGTACGAGATCGCCCCGCTCTTCTACCGGCTGTCGGGGTCGGCGCTGACGGACTCCCCCGGGCTCGCGGACCGGACGGTGCGGATCAACCCGATGCGGGCCGGGGCGGATCTGGTCGTCGGCATCCTGCGCCGCTCGCTGGCGGAGCTGGGCGAAGGCCGCTGATGTTCCTGGACACGGTGCTCCGGCGCAATCCGGCCCTCGTCGAGGCGGCCGCCGCCCTGCACGGCTCGGGGGCGATCCCGCCCGACACGTACGTGCTGGACCTCGACGCCGTCGAGGCCAACGCGGCCGTGCTGGCCGCCGGGGCGCGGCGGCACGGGCTGGCCCTGTGGTGCGTGACCAAGCAGTTCGGGCGCAACCCGGAGCTGATCCGGGCGGTCGCCCGGCACCTGCCGGCCTTCGCGGCCATCGACCCGGCGGAGGCCCGGGCGCTGCGGGCCGCCGGGGTACGGGCCGGGAACCTGGGGCACCTCGTGCAGATCCCCCGCCGGGCGCTGCCGGAGCTGCTGGCCTGGCGTCCGGAGGCGGTGACGGTGTTCGACCTCGACAACGCGCGGGCCGTCTCCGACGCGGCGCGCGCGCTGGGCTTCGTACAGGACGTGCTGGTGCGTCTGGAGGCGGCCGAGGGGACCGGGTTCCCCGGGCAGGAGGGCGGCGTGGCGCCGGAGGGGTTGGAGGAGTGCGCCGGGAGGCTGGAGCGGCTGCCCGGGATCCGGATCGCGGGAGTGACCGCCTTCCCGTGCGTGGTGTGTGACACCGCGTCCGGGGTGCCCCGGCCGACCGCCAACCTGGCGCGGGCGGTCGCGGCGCGCGGGGCGCTGGCCGCGCGCGGGCACGCCGGGCTGAAGCTGAGCGCGCCGGGCGCCACGTCGGTGGCGGCGCTGCCGCTGCTCGCGGCGAACGGGGCCACCCACGGGGAGCCGGGGCACGCCCTGACGGGGACGACGCCGCTGCACGCGGTGGACGGCCGGCAGCCGGAGCGGCCCGCGTACGTGTACGTGTCCGAGGTCGCGCACACGCTGGCCGACGGCCGGCCGGCGGTGTACGGGGGCGGCTTCTACCCGCGCGCGGTGATCCGGGGCGCGCTGCTGCCGCGTACCGGCGCACGCCTGGCGGTCGAGGACGCGCCGCCCGGCAACATCGACTACTACCGCCTGCTGGCGGCCCCCGCGGCGGGATCGGCGCGGGCCGGGGACACGGTGGTGCTCGCCTTCCGGACCCAGATGTTCGTCACCCGCAGCCGGGTCGCGGTCGTCGCCGGGCTGTCCGGCGGGTCCGCGCGGCTGGTGGGCCAGTACGACGCGCTCGGCCGGGCGTACGGGAAGGGCCCCGGCCGTCACGACGGCCGGGGCCCTTCCTCCTCACGCGCTACTTCATGAACTTCTTGAACTCGTCCGGAAGGTCGAAGTCCTGGCCGGCCTGGCCGCCGGCGGGCAGCCCGAACGGGTTGCCGGCGGCGGGCTCGACGGCCTGCGGACCCTGCTCGCGCCGGGCGGCGGCAGCGGCCTCTTCTTCCTTGCGCTTCATCGGGTTGCCGCTCTTGCGCTTGCCCTTGGCCTGCTTGACCTGCTTCTTCTGCCGGCCGGGGCCACCGCCCATGCCCGGGATGCCGGGCATGCCGGGCATCCCGCCGCCCTGGGCCATGCGGGACATCATCTTGCGGGCCTCGAAGAACCGCTCGACGAGGTTCTTGACGGCGCTGACCTCGACGCCGGAGCCCTTGGCGATACGGGCGCGGCGCGAGCCGTTGATGATGTGCGGGTCGTGGCGCTCGGCCGGGGTCATCGACTTGATGATCGCGGCGGTGCGGTCCACGTCGCGCTCGTCGATGTTGTTGATCTGGTCCTTGATCTGACCCATGCCGGGCAGCATGCCGAGCAGCTTGGAGATGGAGCCCATCTTCCGGACCTGCTCCATCTGGGCCAGGAAGTCGTCGAGCGTGAACTCCTTGGGGCCCTTCGCCAGCTTGGCCGCCATCTTCTCGGCTTCGGCCTGGCTGAAGGTCTTCTCGGCCTGCTCGATGAGGGTGAGCATGTCACCCATGTCGAGGATCCGGCCCGCCATGCGGTCGGGGTGGAACGCGTCGAACTCGTCGAGCTTCTCGCCGTTCGAGGCGAACATGATCTGCTTGCCGGTGACGTGCGCGATGGAGAGCGCGGCACCGCCCCGGGCGTCGCCGTCGAGCTTGGAGAGCACGACGCCGTCGAAGCCGACGCCGTCGCGGAAGGCCTCGGCGGTGTTGACCGCGTCCTGGCCGATCATGGCGTCGACGACGAAGAGGATCTCGTCCGGGCTGACGGCGTCGCGGATGTCCGCGGCCTGCTGCATCAGCTCCTGGTCGATGCCGAGGCGGCCGGCGGTGTCGACGATGACGATGTCGTGCTGCTTGGTACGGGCGTACTCGACGGAGTCCTTGGCGACCTGGACCGGGTCACCGACGCCGTTGCCGGGCTGCGGGGCGTAGACGGCCACGCCGGCGCGCTCGGCGACGACGCTGAGCTGGTTGACGGCGTTGGGGCGCTGGAGGTCGCAGGCGACGAGGAGCGGGGTGTGGCCCTGCCCCTTCAGCCAGAGGCCGAGCTTTCCGGCGAGGGTGGTCTTACCGGCACCCTGGAGACCGGCGAGCATGATCACGGTGGGCGCGGTCTTCGCGAAGCGCAGGCGACGCGTCTCGCCACCGAGGATCGAGACGAGCTCGTCGTTGACGATCTTGAGGACCTGCTGGCCCGGGTTCAGGGCCTTGGAGACCTCTTCGCCGCGGGCGCGCTCCTTGACGTTCGCGATGAAGGAGCGGACGACGGGGAGGGCGACGTCGGCCTCGAGGAGGGCGATACGGATTTCCCGCGCCGCAGCGTCGATGTCCTGCTCGGAGAGGCGGCCCTTGCCCCGGAGGGACTTGAAGGTCGCGCTGAGGCGGTCGGAAAGCGTATCGAACACGGTGGTCGCGATTCCTCGGGTCGGGGGCGTGTGGTCGCCCCCCAGGGTATCGGGCCCTTCCCCTGTCCGGGGACCCGCCTGTTCCCGGGGCCGCGCCCGGGGCCGTGCCCGAGGCCGCGCGCGGTGGCCGCCGCTGCGCGGGGCCGTCCCGGGCCCGCCCTTCCACCGTTCCCCGGGCTCCGCCCGGACCCGGTCCTCAACGCCGGGCGGGCTGGAAGATCCAGCCTCGCCGGCGTTGAGGCGCGGGTCTGGGGCCGCGGGGTCAGCGGAGGGCGGCCTCCACGGTGGCGGCCAGGGTCGAGGCCGCCGCGGGCGGGAGGGGTTTGCCGTCCGGGTCGACCACGTACAGGGAGTCCACCGCGTTGGCGCCGAGCGTCGAGACGTGCGCGCTGCGGACCCGGACCCCGCAGGACTCCAGCGCGCGCCCGACGCGGTGCAGCAGCCCCACCGCGTCCGGCGCCCGGACCTCCAGGACCGTGGCCAGCGAGGAGACGTCCGGGACCACCGTCACCCGCGGCGGCGGCGGAACCACCCCCCGCCGGCGCGGGTACGCCGCCTCCCGGTCCGCCAGCTTCGCCGGGACGTCCAGCGAGCCGTCCAGCGCCCGGATCAGGTCCGTACGGAGCCGGGCGGCCTCCGGCAGCGCCCCGTACTCCGCCGCCACCCGCCACCGCAGCACCAGCACCTCCCCCGGCAGGTCCGCCAGCTCCAGCGAGCGCAGGTCGGCGGCGCGGACCGTCAGCCGGTGCAGCGCCAGGACGCCCGCCACCGCCGGCAGCACCCCCGGCTGGTCCGGGACCGCGACGACCAGCTCCACCCCGACCGCGTCGTCCTCCTCCTGCCGCGCGTGCAGCGCCAGCACCGGTTCCCCGGTCCGCAGCGCCTCCACCGCCAGGCGTTCCTGCTCCGTCGTCGTGGCCCCGGCCTCCGGCGCCGCCGGGGCCGCGCCCCGCAGCACCGCCGCCACCCGCGCGACGAGGTCCGCGACGAGCGAGCCCCGCCACGTGCTCCACGCCGCCGGGCCGGTGGCGAGCGCGTCCGCCTCCGTCAGGGCGTGCAGTATCTCCAGCGTCCCCGGCGAGCCCACCGCCTCCGCGACCGACCGCACGGTCGCCGGGTCGTCCAGGTCGCGCCGGGTCGCGGTGTCGATCAGCAGCAGGTGGTGCCGTACGAGGACTCCCAGCACGGCGACGTCCTCCGCGTCGAAGCCCATCCGCAGCGCCACGTCGCGCGCGATGGTCTCGCCCGCCACCGCGTGGTCCCCGGGCCAGCCCTTGCCGAGGTCGTGCAGCAGGGCCGCCATCAGCAGCAGGTCCGGCCGGCCCACCCGCCGGGTCAGCGCGGAGGCCCGTACCGCCGTCTCCACGAGGTGCCGGTCCACCGTCCAGGTGTGCACCGGGTTGCGCTGCGGCCGGCACCGCACCCGCTCCCAGTCGGGCAGCAGCCGCGTGATCAGCCCCTCGGCCTCCAGCGCCTCCCACACCGCGACCGTCGGCTCCCCCGCCCCCAGCAGCGTCACCAGCTGTTCCCGCGCCTCCGCCGGCCACGGCACCGGCAGCGGCTTCGCCTGCGCCGCGAGGCGCCGTACGGCGTGCAACGACACCGGCAGGCCCGCCTGCGCGGCCGCCGCCCCGAACCGCAGCACCAGCACCGGATCCCGGTCGGGCCGCGCCGCCAGGGCCAGTACGGCCTCCCCGTCGGACTCCACGACCCCCTCCGCGAGCGGCGCCCGCTCGGCCGCGGCCGGGCCCCGGTTCCCCAGCAGCCCGCGCAGCCTCGGCCGGGCCGACCGGGCGCGCAGCACCCGCCCCACCTCCCGCCAGGTCACGTCGCCGGCGTACGCGACGACCCGCGCGGCCTCGTACACCTCCCGCAGCAGCGCGTCGGCGTCCAGCAGCCCGAGCCGCGCGGCGACCTGGTCCTGCTCCTGGAGGGCGAGCCGGTCGGTGGCCCGGCCCGTCACCAGGTGCAGCGCGTCCCGCGCGTCGAGCAGCCGGCGCCGGGCCTCGGTCAGGCCCTCGCGCGGGGCGTCGGCCAGCCAGGACGCGGCGACCGCCCGCAGCGCGGTGGCGTCCCGGAGCCCGCCCCGGGCCTCCTTGAGGTCGGGCTCCAGCAGGAACCGGAGCTCCCCGGCCCGCTCGGCCCGCTCCCGGCACAGGGAGTGCAGCTGCGGCAGCCGCTTGGCGGCCTGGTTGCGCCAGTCGGCCAGGACGGAGGTCCGCAGGCTCGCGAGCAGCCCGGCGTCCCCGGCGACGGGCCGCGCGTCGAGCAGTCCGAGGTGCACCTTGAGGTCCTCGGCGGCGGTCTTGCGCGCCTCGGCGGGGGTCCGGACCGAGTGGTCCAGGGCCACGCCCAGGTCCCAGACGGGGTACCAGAGCCGGTCGGCGAGCGTGCTCAGCGCCCGCGGGTCGGCCTTGCCGTCGTGGAGCAGCAGCAGGTCGAGGTCGCTGCGCGGGGAGAGCTCGCCCCGCCCGTAGCCGCCGACGGCGACCAGGGCCGCACCCCGTACGCCCGTCTCCCGCGTGGCCGTCGCGAACAGCGCGCCCAGCCAGTCGTCGGTCAGCCCGGCCAGGGCGGAACGCCGGGAAGGCCCGGACCGCGACTCCTCCCGCAGGAGTCGCAGCCGGGCCGCGGCGTAGCCGCCGGGTCCCGAGTCGGCCGGATCGGTCGGATCCGTGGTCGTGTTCTCGACGCTCGTCACCCGGGAGCTCCCGTCGCCTAGAGCGCTTCGGCGCCGCGCTCGCCGGTGCGGACCCGGATCACCGAGTCCACGGGGACGCTCCACACCTTGCCGTCACCGATCTTGCCGGTGTGGGCGGCGGAGACGATGACGTCCATGACGTCGTCGGCGGCGTCGTCGTCGACGAGGACCTCGATGCGGATCTTCGGTACGAGGTCCACGGTGTACTCGGCGCCGCGGTAGACCTCGGTGTGGCCGCGCTGGCGGCCGTAGCCGCTGGCCTCGGTGACCGTGAGGCCCTGGACCCCGAACGTCTGGAGGGCGTCCTTGATCTCGTCCAGCCGGTGCGGCTTCACGATCGCGGTGATCAGCTTCATGCGTCTACCTTCTTGCTCGCGGCGGCGACGGTGACGGGGACGGCGGTGCTCCGCGAGGAGGCGCCGCCACCGGCTCCGCTGAAGTCGTAGGCGGTCTCGGCGTGCTCGACCTGGTCGATGCCGGAGACCTCGTCGTCCTCGGTGACCCGCATCCCGATCGTCTTGTCGAGGAGGAAGGCGAGCAGCGCGGACGCGACCAGAGAGTAGGCGAGGACGGAGAAGACTCCGATGGCCTGCTTGCCCAGCTGCTCCAGGCCGCCGCCGTAGAAGAGGCCAGCCACGTCGGACTGGACGCCGCCGGTGGCGAAGAAGCCGACGAGGAGGGAGCCGATGACACCGCCGACGAGGTGGACGCCGACCACGTCGAGGGAGTCGTCGAAGTTGAACTTGTACTTGAGGCCGACGGCCATGGCGCAGACGACGCCGGCGATGGCGCCGATGGCGATCGCGCCGAGCGGGGAGCAGGAGCCGCCGGAGGGGGTGATGGCGACGAGGCCGGCGACCGCGCCGGAGGCGGCGCCGAGGGTGGTGAAGGAGCCGTGGCGCAGCTTCTCGTAGCCGAGCCAGGCGAGCATCGCGGCGGCGGTGGCGACCTGGGTGTTGACGAACATGACGGCGCCGACGCCGTCGTCGTTGCCGAGCCAGGAGCCCGCGTTGAAGCCGAACCAGCCGAACCAGAGGAGACCGGCGCCGAGCATCACGAGCGGGAGGCTGTGCGGGCGCATCGGGTCCTTCTTGAAGCCGACGCGCTTGCCGATGACGAGGATGACGCCGAGGGCGGCGGCTCCCGCGTTGATGTGGACGGCGGTGCCGCCCGCGAAGTCGATGACGCCGAGCTCGAAGAGCCAGCCGCCGGCGCCCCAGACCCAGTGGGCGACGGGGAAGTAGACGACGGTGACCCACAGCGCGGTGAACAGGGCCCAGGCGCTGAACTTGACGCGGTCGGCGAGGGCGCCGCTGATCAGGGCCGGGGTGATGACGGCGAACATCAGCTGGAAGACCGCGAAGACGTACACCGGGATGGTGTAGCCGTCCCACAGCTCGGTGATGCCGATGCCGCTGAGGCCGACGTAGTCGGAGTTCCAGCCGATCAGGGAGCCGGAGTCGGTGCCGAAGGCGAGGCTGAATCCGAAGAGCACCCACAGGATCGTGACGATCCCGAGGCTGATGAAGCTCATCATCAGCATGTTGAGGCTGCTCTTGACGCGGACCATGCCTCCGTAGAAGAAGGCGAGTCCCGGGGTCATCAGCATGACCAGGGCGGAGCAGATGAGCATGAACCCGGTGTTCGCGGCAGACAGCGTCGGGGCGTCTGCCGCGAGGGTCGTGATGGCTGATGCCATCGGCGTCTCCTCGTCGTCGGTACGTTCGCGTGCGGGCGATCGTGAAAACCTGAGCGGCGCAAGGCGTGGGGCCTGGGGAGGGCCTCGCCTGGGGACTGGCCGGTTATTGGCCCTGAGATTCGCGCAGGCCGGTTTCCGGCGGCGCCGCTGGGTGTTTCACGCCGATGACGAAGAGGGCGTACGTGTTACACGTCCATGAACAGCTCGTTCATGGGGCCGGCCGCGGCAGGACCCTTAGGAGACCTGGCTGGGGGAGCCTGATCGGGCTTCACGGGGTGACTGCCGCGGCCGGGGCCTTGGGGGTGGCCGCGCGGGCCGTCAGACGGCCTCCGCGGCTTCGGGGAGCCGGGAGGCGAGGTGGTCGGTCAGCCGGACCACCTCGGCGACGTCGCCGTACTCACGCGCGGCGGTGTCCACCGTCTTGCGCAGCCGCGTGTTCACCCGTTCGGACCGCACTTTTCCGGCCACGTCGAGGGCGCGTCCGACGAGGACGACGGCCTGCTCGGGCTCGCGCTGGAGCAGGTGGACGGTGGCCATGCCGATGAGGTTCAGGGCGTAGGAGCGCTGGTGCACCTCGTCCTTCTCGAAGAGTTCGACGGCCTTCTCCATGATGGGTTCGGCCAGCGAGGCGTACGTGGGGCTGCGCCCCGCGACGTAGGCCAGATCGCGGTAGGAGTGCGAGTTCTCGCCGCTCAGTTCGGCCTCGGAGAAGAACCGGATCCAGTCGGGTTCCGGCTCGCCGGCGAAGGCGGTGTCCTCGAAGGTGTCCTCGGCCATCCGGACGGCCCGCTTGCAGCGGCTGGGCTGGCCCATGTTGGCGTAGGCGCGGGCCTCCATCGCATACAGCATGGCCTGGGTGCGCGGGCCGGCGCAGTCGCGGCTGCCGTACTGCGCGAGGTGGATGAGTTCCAGGGCGTCCTCGGGGCGGCCGAGGTGGATCATCTGGCGGCTCATGTTGGAGAGGATGTACGAGCCGAGCGGCTTGTCCCCGGCCTCCTTGGAGGCGTGCAGCGCGAGCACGAAGTACTTCTGCGCGGTGGGGTGCAGGCCGATGTCGTAGCTCATCCAGCCGGCCAGCTCGGCGAGTTCGGCGGCGACCTTGAAGAGCCTCTTCTTCACGGGGGCCGGGTGGTTCTCCTGGAGCAGGTCGGTGACCTCGTGCAGCTGCCCCACGACGGCCTTGCGGCGCAGTCCGCCCCCGCACTGGGCGTCCCACTGGCGGAACATCACGGTGGTGGCTTCGAGGAGGTCGAGCTCCGGGCCGGACAGCCGGGGCGGCCGCTGTCCCGCGGAGCCCGCCGGCCCGCCCTCGGTGCGCGATCCGGGGTCGGCGGCCGGGACCGGGACGAGCCAGCGCTGCATGGGCTCGATGAGGGCGGGGCCGGCGGAGAGGGCGAGCGAGGTTCCTAGGAACCCTCGCCGGGCCAGCATCAGGTCGCTGCGGGAGAACTCGCCGAGCAGCTCGACGGTCTGGGGCCCCGCCCAGGGCAGGTCCACGCCGGAGACCGACGGCGTCTGGTGGGCGGTGCGCAGCCCGAGCTGTTCGATGGGGACGACGGAGCCGAAGCGTTCGGAGAACAGCTCGGACAGGATCCGCGGGACGGGCTCGCGGGGCTGTTCGCCGTCGAGCCAGCGGCGCACCCGGGAGGTGTCCGTGCTGATGTGGTGGGCGCCCATCTGGCGGGCGCGGCGGTTGACCTGGCGGGCGAGCTCGCCCTTGGACCAGCCGCTGCGCACGAACCACGACGTCAGTTGTTCGTTGCGGTCGGCGGTTCCCGACGGCACTTCCGACTCAGGCGACACTTCGGACTCCGCACTCGTTCCGCTTGCGCCGTTGCCGCCCACAGGAACGCCCCCATCCGCTCAGCTTCTCCACACGAAACCCTGGCTCGGACGGCAGGCGCCGCCATGGACCTTCACAGGTCCTCCACGCATTGCCTCCGGCATACCCACGGTCGGGTCCGCCATTGGGGTTCGTGCACTGAAAGTAATCCTACGATCACCCCTGCCGCGAGGTCGATTCCAGAAACGCCACCATTCGCCACCCCTTCGAATGAACTAGCCACCGGCCAGGCGCGATTCACTTGACACCAAGGCGAAACGGATCGGGTGGACAGGAGTGCGCCGGGGCGCGCGCGGCGAGGAGTGCGCCGGGCGGGGACCCCTCGGCACACGGCTCTCATCCGGTCAGGCCTACGTCGTAACCACCGGCGCGTCCGACCCGTTGGAGGGGGCATGGGCATGGGCTTCACGATCGGCGGCAGTCGCAGCACCAGGGAATTCCGTTCCGGCACTCGGCGTCGCGGCCGGACCTCGGAGTGCACGGCGGTGGCGGAGTACACCGGGCTGTGGGGCTGGGACGCGGTCCCCGGCGCCCGCGCCGCGGCCCCCGCCCGCGACTGTTCCTGCGGTCATATGAATTGCGGCGCGCCCGGGGCGCATCCGCTGGACTTCGCTCCCACCGTCAAGGCCGGGGCCACCCTGGACGAGGTCACCGAGGCCTGGGGCGAGTACCCCGGCGCTGCGGTGCTGCTCCCGGTGGGCCGCGCCTTCGACGTCATCGAGGTCTCCGCGGAGGCCGGGCGGCGCGCGCTGGTGCGGCTGGAGCGGATGGGCCTGCCGCTCGGCCCGGTCACCGCGACCCCGGACGGCCGGGCGCAGTTCTTCGTGGCCCCGGGCGCCGCGGCGGAGCTGCCGCAGCTGCTGTACCGGATGGGCTGGGACGACGCGGACCTCGACCTGCGCGCCCTCGGCCTCGGCGCCTTCGTCACCGCGCCGCCGTCCGACTTCGCCGGGCTCGGCCCGGTCAGCTGGCTGCGGCCGCCGGCGCTGGACTCGGCGGGCGGCCCGCCGGAGGCCCGGCTGCTGCTCGGCACCCTCGCGTACCTCTGCCACCGCTTCCGCCGCTAGGGAGTGTCGTCAAAGACCTGTGCCCCCGTGTCCGGCCGGACACGGGGGCACAGGCGCGCTACGGGGAGCTCCGCGGGAAGCCCGCTCAGTCGCCGATCAGGGCGTCCACGAACGCCTCCGGCTCGAACGGGGCCAGGTCGTCGGCGCCCTCGCCGAGGCCGATCAGCTTGACCGGGACGCCGAGCTCGCGCTGGACGGCGACGACGATGCCGCCCTTGGCGGTGCCGTCGAGCTTGGTCAGCACGATGCCGGTGATGTCCACGACCTCCGCGAACACCCGGGCCTGGGTCAGGCCGTTCTGCCCGGTGGTGGCGTCCAGGACCAGCAGGACCTCGTCCAGCGGGCCGTGCTTCTCGACGACGCGCTTGACCTTGCCGAGCTCGTCCATGAGGCCGGTCTTGGTGTGCAGGCGGCCGGCGGTGTCGATGAGCACCACGTCGGCGCCCTCGGCGATGCCCTCCTTGACCGCGTCGTAGGCGATCGAGGCCGGGTCGCCGCCCTCGGGGCCGCGCACGGTGCGGGCGCCGACGCGCTCGCCCCAGGTCTGGAGCTGGTCGGCGGCGGCGGCGCGGAAGGTGTCGGCCGCGCCGAGCACCACGCTGCGGCCGTCGGCGACGAGCACCCGGGCCAGCTTGCCGGTGGTGGTGGTCTTGCCGGTGCCGTTGACGCCGACGACCATCACGACGCCCGGGGTGTCGGCGCCGCCCTCGGTCTTCACGGCGCGGTCGAAGTCTGTGCCGACCAGGGTCAGCAGCTCCTCCTTCAGCAGGGCGCGCAGGTCCGCCGGGGTGCGGGTGCCGAGCACCTTGACCCGGTCGCGGAGCCGCTCCACCAGCTCCTGGGTCGGCACGACACCGACGTCGGCGATGAGGAGGGTCTCCTCGATCTCCTCCCAGGTGTCCTCGTCGAGGTGCTCGCGGGAGAGCAGCGTGAGGAGCCCCTTGCCCAGCGAGTTCTGCGACCGGGCGAGCCGGGCGCGCAGCCGGACGAGGCGGCCGGCCGTGGGCTCGGGCACCTCGATCGCGGGGGCGGCGGGCACCTCCGGCTCGACGACCGGCGGTGCGGCGGGTTCCGCGACCTCCGCCTCGGGGAGGGCGACCTCCTCGATCGTGCGGCGCGGCTCTTCAACCGTCGGTGCGGCGTCCTCCCCCACCTGCGGTTCGGCGGGCGGGGCAGTGATGGTCGGCGTGCTCGACGGCGCCGTGGGCGGCAGCTGCTTCTTCTTGCGGCTGCTGACCACGAGCCCGCTGATCGCGCCGACCGCGACCAGGGCGATGACTACAGCAAGGATGAGGATGTCCATAACCCGTCCAGTATCGGCCACGGCCGCCCCAGACCATGGACCTCCGAGGTTGCGATCAGGCCCTACGGCCCTATTTGTGGTTTTACCGACACATCTACGATGATGGGCGACTTCCCCCCTGCCGCTTCCCCCACGGAGAACCGCATGCCTGCCGAGCCCGCCGACGCGGCGGTGGAGACCGCGATAGAGACCCGGGGCCTGGAGCCCGTACCGGACAGCGAGCGCGGCGGCCGGGTCCGCGAGCTCGTGCCGACCTGGGTCGCCGCCAACATCAGCGTGCTGCTGCTCACCATGGGCGCGGGCCTGGTGATCTTCAACAAGCTCAACATCTGGCAGGTGCTCGTCGTCGCGATCGCCGCGCCCGTCGTCTCGTACGGGATCGTCGGCCTGATCTCCATCGCCGGAAAGCGCGGCGGCGCGCCGGGCATGGCGCTCTCCCGGGCGGTCTTCGGGCAGCGCGGCAACCTCTTCCCGGGCGCGCTGATCTGGGTGGCCCGCTGGGGCTGGGAGACCATCAACGCGGTCAGCGGCGCCTACGCCGTGCTGACCGTCCTGGACCTGCTCTTCGGCGTCAGGAAGAACACCCCGCTGATCGTGGTCACGCTGCTGTTCTTCGTGGGCTGCACCTTCGTCGTGTCGGGGCTCGGCATCAACGCGCTGCGCGTCTGCTCGAAGTGGTCGACGTACCTCTTCGGCGGCTTCAGCGTGCTGGTGCTCGGCTACCTGGTGGCCACCACCGACTGGTCCGACGTCTTCGGCAAGCCGGCCGGCTCCACGGCGATGATGATCGCGGGAATCGGCACCATCGCGGCGGGCGGCATCAGCTGGGTGCCGTCGGGCCCGGACTTCACCCGCTACCTGCCGCGCACCGCGTCCTCCAAGGGCCTGGTCGGCGCGACGATCGGCGGTGCGAGCGTGGTCGTCCTGCCGATGGTCCTGATGGGCGCGGTGATGGCCGTCGGCACCCCCGACCTGGCCACGGCGCAGGACCCGGTCTCCTTCATCGGCGAGCTGCTGCCGACCTGGCTCGCGGTCCCGTACCTGCTGATCGCCCTGGTCGGCATGCTGCTGATCAACTCGATGTCCATGTACTCGGCCGGGTTCACGGCGCAGACCCTCGGCATCAAGGTCCCGCGCGCCTGGGCGGTCAGCGTCAACGCCGTCATCAGCCTGGTCTTCGGCTTCCTGCTGATGGTGGTCGCGACCAGCTTCTTCGGTTCGTTCATCTCCTTCCTGACCCTGCTGGCGGTGGCCTTCTCCGCCTGGATCGGCGTCTTCGGCGTGGACATGCTGCGCCGCAAGACCTACGACGGCCCCGCGCTGCTGGACACCACCCCGGCCAGCGCCTACTGGTACCGGGGCGGCTTCGCCTGGCAGGCGATGACCGCCTGGGGCCTGGCCCTGCTGGTGGGTCTGCTGTTCACCAAGGTGGACTGGTTCGGCGGCCCGCTCGCCTCGACCTGGATCGGTAAGAACGGCCTGGGCTGGGCGGCTGGCATCCTCACCTCCGCCGCCCTGTACGCCGCGCTCCCCCGCACCGCCCCCACCCCCGGGCCGCGGGACGAGGCCGGGGAACCGGCGCTCGTGGGAACCCTGGGCAACTGACGCTGCGTCAGCTAACGTCCCCCTTCGCCCGCCCACCCACATCCGGCGAAGGGGGACTCCTCCATGCCCATCACCGTGGCCCGGTTCAACCTTGTCGACCCGCACGGCACCCCCGAGACCCTCTCCGCCCGCTACAAGGCCGCGCTGGAGATGGCGCGGTACGCCGATGACCGGGGCATCGACACCATCCAGACCGAGGAGCACCACGGCACCGCCAACAACTGGCTGCCCTCGCCGTTCGCCTTCGCGGGCGCGGTCTTCGGAGCGACCCGGCGGATCGCGGTCACCGTCTCGGCGATCATCGGCCCGCTGTACGACCCGCTGAAGGTGGCCGAGGACATCGCCGTCCTCGACCTGCTCAGCGGCGGCCGGCTCGTCACGGTCGCGGGCATCGGCTACCGGCCCGAGGAGTACGAGCAGCACGGCGTGGAGTGGGGCCGGCGCGGCCGGCTCCAGGACGAGCTGCTGGAGACCCTGCTGAAGGCGTGGACCGGCGAGCCCTTCGAGTTCCGGGGCCGTACGGTACGGGTCACCCCGGTCCCGTTCACCCGTCCGCACCCGCTGCTGCTGGTCGGCGGCAGCTCCCGGGCCGCGGCCCGCCGCGCGGCCCGGCTCGGGCTGCCCTTCTTCCCCAGCGCGCACCTGCCCGAGCTGGAGGCGTACTACCAGGAGCGGCTCGCGGAGTACGGGACGGAGGGCTTCTGCATGATGCCCGCCGCCGAGACCCCGCTGCTGCACATCGCGGAGGACCCCGACCGGGTGTGGGCCGAGTACGGCGACCGGTTCCTGCACGAGGCCGGGATGTACGCCTCCTGGCAGTCCAAGGACATCCGCAGCGCCGTACGGTCCACGGCGCGCTCGGTCGCGGAGCTGCGCGCGGAGGGCGTGTACCGGGTCCTGACCCCGCAGGAGGCCCTCACGTACGCCAGGGGCGCCGGCGAGGCCGGGAATCTGGTCCTGCACCCGCTGTGCGGCGGGATGCCGGTCGACGAGGGCTGGCGCAGCCTCCAGCTCCTGTGCGAACAGGTGCTGCCCCGGCTCGAGGAATGAGCCGGGGCAGCACCTGTCGTAGAGGAGAGGGGGTGTTGGCGGGGGTGGTTACCCCATCTCCTCCAACGCCTTGCCCTTGGTCTCCGGCACCCATTTGAGGATGAAGGGGACCGAGAGCAGGGCGAAGAACGTGTAGATCATGTAGGCACCCGACAGGTTCCAGTCGGACAGCGACGGGAACGTGACCGTGATGACCCAGTTGGCGATCCACTGGGCGGCGGCGGCGACGCCGAGGGCGGCGGCGCGGATGCGGCCGGGGAACATCTCGCCGAGCAGCACCCAGACCACCACGCCCCACGAGAGCGCGAAGAAGAGGACGAACAGGTTGGCCGCGACCAGGGCGACGACGCCCTGGGTGTCCGGCAGGGAGATGTTGTCGCCGGATCCGGTCTTGTACGAGAAGGCCCAGGCGGCCGTGCCCAGGGACAGCGCCATGCCGACGGAGCCGATCAGGGCGAGCGGCTTGCGGCCGATCCGGTCCACGAAGACCATCGCGATCACGGTACCGATGATGTTCACGACGGAGGTCTCGAAGGAGTACAGGAACGAGTCGCTCGGGTCGATGCCGACGGACTGCCACAGCGAGGAGCTGTAGTAGAAGATCACGTTGATGCCGACCAGCTGCTGGAACACCGAGAGGCCGATGCCGATCCAGACGATCGGCAGGAAGCCGAAGCGGCCGCCGAGCAGGTCCTTGAAGGTGGACTTGTGCTCGGAGCGCATCGAGTGGTCGATCTCGCGGACGCGGGCGTCGGCGTCGATGCCCGAGCCCTCGACCTCGCGAAGGACCTCCTTGGCCTTCTCCGTGCGGCCGACCGAGACGAGGAAGCGCGGGGACTCCGGGATGGCGAAGGACAGCAGGCCGTAGAGCACGGCCGGGACGACCATCACGCCGAGCATCCACTGCCAGGCTTCCAGGCCGCCGATCTCGCCGCGCTGGTCGCCGTCGGCGAGGTTGAGGATGCCCCAGTTGACCAGCTGCGAGACGGCGATGCCGATGACGATGGCGGCCTGCTGGAAGGAGGCGAGGCGGCCTCGGTAGGCGGGCGGGGAGACCTCGGCGATGTAGGCGGGGCCGATGACGGAGGCCATGCCGATGCCGAAGCCGCCGACGATCCGCCACATGGCGAGGTCCCAGAGGGCGAAGGGGAGGGCCGAGCCGATGGCGCTCGCGGTGAACAGGACGGCCGCGATCTGCATGCAGCGGATTCGGCCGATCCGGTCGGCGATGCGGCCGGCGGTGGCCGCGCCGAAGGCGCAGCCGATCAGCGCGGCGGCGATCACCTGGGCGAGCGCCGCCGAGCCGACGTCGAAGCGGTCGCGGATGGCCTCCACGGCGCCGTTGATGACGGAGCTGTCGTAACCGAAGAGGAAGCCGCCCATGGCAGCGGCCGCGGTGATGAAGATGACGTGGCCGAGGTGGTCGGGCTGGGCCGCGTTTCCACCGCCTGACGCGGGTGCGTTCGCTGTGCTGGTCAAGGTGCGCTCCTGGGCCCGGCGGCGACGGCGGGCTGTGTGGGGGTTTCGTCGTTGCTCGTGTTCCTCTAGTGGCGCACAGCAAACTGCTCGCCACCACCTGAACGTCAACACGGCACAGCAGAGCCTATGGCTTCACTTTCTGAAGTCAAGAGTGCGGATGGCCCCGATTGCGCACAGAGTCGACCCAGGGCCGACACCACCATGTGTTCACTACATGAAGAGATACGAGGAGACTCGGGTCAACGCAGCCGCTGGCTGATGACCTTGGAGACACCGTCTCCCTGCATCGAGACCCCGTAGAGCGCGTCGGCGACCTCCATCGTCCGCTTCTGGTGCGTGATGACGATCAGCTGCGAGCTCTCCTGGAGCTCCTCCATGATCCGGATCAGCCGCTGGAGGTTGGTGTCGTCGAGCGCCGCCTCGACCTCGTCCATCACGTAGAACGGGCTGGGCCGGGCCTTGAAGATGGACACCAGCAGCGCGACGGCGGTCAGCGAGCGCTCGCCGCCCGAGAGCAGCGACAGCCGCTTGACCTTCTTGCCGGGCGGGCGGGCCTCCACGTCCACGCCGGTGGCCAGCATGTCGTCCGGGTCGGTGAGGATCAGCCGGCCCTCGCCGCCGGGGAACAGCCGGGAGAACACGCCCTCGAACTCGCGGGCCGTGTCCCGGTAGGCCTCGGTGAAGACCTGCTCGACGCGCTGGTCGACCTCCTTCACGACCTGAAGCAGATCGGCCCGCGTCTTGCGCAGGTCCTCCAACTGCTCGCTCAGGAACTGGTGCCGCTCCTCCAGCGCCGCGAACTCCTCCAGCGCGAGCGGGTTGACCTTGCCGAGCTGCTGGTACGCGCGCTCGGCCGCCTTGAGCCGCTTCTCCTGCTGCCCGCGCACGAAGGGGCCGGGCTGGTTGCGGGGGTGCTCCGGGTCCTCCGGGAGCTGCTCGCCCTCGGCGGGCAGGCTCGGCGGGACCGGCTGGTCGGGGCCGTACTCGGCGACGAGAGCGGCGGCCGCCACGCCGAACTCCTCCAGCGCGCGGCCCTCGACCTGCTCGATCCGCAGCCGCTTCTCGGCCCCGAGCACCTCGCCGCGGTGGACCGAATCGGTGAGCTTGTCGAGCTCGCCCTTGAGGTCGCGGCCGCGTCCGCGGGCGCCGTCGAGCTCGCGCTCGCGCAGGCCCTTGGCGTACTCGGCGGCCGAACGCTCCTGCTCGGCGCGGAGCAGCGACACCTCGACGTGCGCGAGGAGCTGCCGGGCGCCGTCGGCGACGGCCCGGGCCACCTCGGCCTCGTATCGCAGCCTGGCCCGGCGCCGCTCGGCGCGCGCCCGGGCCTCGCGCTCGGCCCGTGCCCCCCGGTCGAGGGCGTCGGCCCGGCCGGCCAGGCCCTTGACCCGCTCCTCGTGCGTACGCAGCTGCAGCCGCGCCTCCATCTCGGTCTGGCGGGCGTTGGCCCCGTCGGCGGCGAGCCGGTCCCGCGCGGAGGTGTCCGGCTCCTCCTCCACGGGCATCTCCTCGGCCATCGCGAGCCGCTCGGCGCACTCCTCCACCTCGGCGAGCGCCTGCTCCAGCGCGTCCTGCGCCTTGGCGGCGGCGGTGACGCCGCGCTCGGCCTCCCCGGCGGCCCCCTTCGCCTGCCCGGCGAGCCGCCCGAGCTGCTGCGCGAGCCCGGCCCTGGCCTGCTCGGCGGCCCGGCGGCGACGCCCGAGCTCCTCGACGAGCGCGCCGGCCTCGTCCCGCCGCGCCTGCGCGGCCAGCCGCTCGCCCGCCGCCGTCTCCCGCCGCGCGTCGAGCCGTTCCAGCTCGGCCGCGGCCTCGTCCACGGCGGCCTGCACCTCGATCAGACTCGGCGCCCCGGCGGACCCCCCGTGCGCGAGGTGCGCCCCGAGGACATCCCCCTCGGCGGTCACGGCCACCACCTCGGCCCGCGCCGCGACCAGCGCCTGCGCCTCTTCGAGCCCCCGCACGACGACGCAATCCCGCAGGACCCACCGCAGGGCCCGCACCACACCGTCCTCCCCGCTCACCAACTCCCCGGCGGGCACCCCGTCGGCAATGCCGACACCCACCTCTCCGAAAGCCCCGCGCAGGCCCGCGCCGCCCGTGCCCGTGCCCGTCCCTTCGCCACCGGAAGCCACGGCGGGGGCCACCCCTGCGGCGCCACCACTGGAAGCCACCTCTGCAGCCTGCGCTGCGGCTCCCCCGCCGGAAGCCACATCGGCGGCCTGCGCTGCGGCTCCCCCGCCGGAGGCCACGGCGGGGGCCGGCCCTGCGGCTGCGCCGCCAGGGGCTCCGCCCCCGAACCTCCGCGCCTCAATCGCCGGCGGGGCTTGATCGTCCCGGCCCACCCTTTCCAGCCTCGCCGGCGTTTGAGGCGCGGGGTCCGGGGCGGAGCCCCGGTTTCGGGAAGGGGCGGGGTGGGGGAAAGCGCCCCCTGCCCCGCCGCCGTCCGGGGACGGGGCCGGCCCCGGGAGTTCGGCCCCGCCCAGGAGGCCGCCCGGAAGGCCGCCCGGGACGGCGCCTCGGCCGCCGTCGCAGACCTGGCCGGGAAACACGGGCTCGCCCGACGCCCCGCCGCCGCCGTCCGGGGACGGGGCCTGCCCCGGGAGTCCGGGCTCGCCCGGAAGGCCCACCGGGGCCGCGCCGCGGGCGGCGACTGAGGCCTGGCCGGGGAACAGCGGCTCGCCCGACGGGCCCGGGACGGTGGGGTCGGAGGTGGGGGCGATGAGGAACGCGGCCCGGCCGGCGTCGGCGGTGCGGAGGTGCCGGATCGCCCCCACCGCCCCACCCACCGTGGCAACGGCCACCGCGTCGGCGGCCACCCCCAACGCCGCCGCCACCGCGACCTCGTACCCCGCCGCCACCGACACCCGCTCCGCCGCCGGCCCCAGCAGCCCCTCCAGCCGCTCCCGCGCACCCAGCACCGCCCCGGTGCCGTCCTTCCGCCGCAGCCCCAACGCCAGCGCGTCCCGCCGCGCGGCGACCGCCGCGCGCGAGCGCTCCGTCTCCGCCAGCCCGTCCCGCGCCGCCGACAGCTCCGCCTCCGCCGCCGCGAGCGCGGCCCGCGCCGCCTCGTACTCCCCCTCCACCGACGGGTCGTCGAGCCCCCCGACCTCCTGCGCCAGCGCCTCGTACTCCGCCTGCGCGGCCCCCGCCCGGGACTCCGCCTCGTCCCGCGCCGTCACCAGCCGGTCGATCTCCGCCTGCGCCGCCCCCGCGCGGGAGCGGGCCGCGCCCAGCCGCCCCGTCAGCCGCGCCAGCCCCTCGCGCCGGTCCGCGATGGCCCGCGCCGCGTCCCGCAGCCGCCGCTCCTCCTCGGCCAGCGCGCGCTCCAGCTCCGCTCGGTGCTCGACGGTGTCCTCCAGCGCCCGCGAGGCCGCCTCCAGCGCGGCCGTCAGCTCCGCCTCCTGCTCGCGGATCCGCGCCGCCTCCCGTTCCATGTCCTGCGGATCGCGGCCCCGCCGCTCGTCCTCCGGATCCGCCGCCGACGCCGACTTCACCCGGGCCTGCGCCAGCGACTCGGTCCCCCGTACCCGCTCGGCCAGCTGCGACAGCTCGTACCAGGTCTGCTGGGCCCGGGCGAGGCGCGGCGCGAGTTGCCGTACGGACGCCTCCAGCTCCGCCTCCCGCCGCAGCGCGGCCGCCAGCTCCGCCTCCGCCGACTCCTTGCGCTCCTTCAGCGCCGCCTCGTCCGCGATCTCCGCGTCCAGCGCGCCCCGCAGCGTCACCAGGTCGTCGGCGAGCAGCCGCAGCCGCGCGTCGCGCAGGTCCGCCTGGATCACGGCCGCCCGCCGGGCCACGGCCGCCTGCCGCCCGAGCGGCTTGAGCTGGCGCCGGAGTTCCTCCGTCAGGTCGTGCACGCGCGCGAGATTGGCCTGCATCGCGTCGAGCTTCCGCAGCGCCTTCTCTTTCCGCTTGCGGTGCTTCAGTACGCCGGCCGCCTCCTCGATGAACGCGCGGCGGCCCATCGGATCGGCGTGCAGTACGGAGTCCAGCTGGCCCTGGCCGACGATGACGTGCATCTCGCGGCCGATGCCGGAGTCGGAGAGCAGCTCCTGGATGTCGAGCAGGCGGCAGGTGTCACCGTTGATCTGGTACTCGCTGCTGCCCCCGCGGAACATGATCCGCGTGATGGTGACCTCGGCGTACTCGATGGGCAGCGCGCCGTCGGAGTTGTCGATGGTCAGGGAGACCTCCGCCCGGCCGAGCGGCGGACGCCCGGTCGTGCCGGCGAAGATGACGTCTTCCATCTTCCCGCCGCGCAGGGATTTGGCCCCCTGTTCGCCCATGACCCAGGACAGCGCGTCCACCACATTGGACTTGCCCGAGCCGTTCGGGCCGACGACACACGTGATGCCCGGCTCGAATCGCAGGGTCGTTGCGGAAGCGAATGATTTGAATCCGCGCAGGGTCAGGGACTTGAGGTGCACGCCGCCGGACTCTACCTTTCGCGTTCGGTTTCACCCATTAAAAGCGGCGCCGAACCGGAGAGCCGGGAAAGAAAGAAGGGACGCCGAGGCGTCCCTTGCAGATCATGCGGGGCTGGAGTCGAGCAACGAGTTGAGCGCGGATCAGGTGAGCGCAGGCTCCGCCTGGGGTACGTCGATGCCGATGCTGTCCAGCAGCGAGTCTCCGTGCTGAGCGGCGGCCGCGTTCAGCGCGTCGTTTTCGGACTGAATCCGTACGAGCTCGGACTCAAGGTCCTGGACGCGCTGCTGAAGCCGTCGCATCTCGGCGAGGAGTCGCGGATCGGAACCGCCGACGTAACCGAGAAGCGCCTTTGCCATGATGGATGGTCCTCCACACTGAGTGACCGACCGAAGCGGTGTGGGTCGTGAGGGAATCGCACCCGCGGATGTCCGACAGCGACTGTCAGTCACTGCGCTGACTACTGCCAGCGCTGCCAAACAGCTCAGGTGCGCGGGGCTTCCAGCGTCTCACCAAAAAGTTTGACGGTCAACACGATCACGCCCCGTATCGGCGGGCAGCCCGGGCCCCGCAAGGGGCGTGGAGATCATCCTCGGTTCCGAGCCTTCCACGAATCGCCCCCGCCGGCAACGCCGCGGGGATGAATGCGCAGATCCGACCATGTGCGGACCATAGAGAGATCTGATCAGGGCATGATCAGTCGATCGGTCACCTGATCGCGAACCCGTCATAGCCACCGCGCGGTGTGCCCCAGATCTCTGTCACCCCGTCCACTCGTCCGGGCGTGTCGGCGGACGTCAGCCACTCCAGCAGCCGGTGGCAATTCTCACGTTGACCTTCCGCCACAACCTGCACTCGGCCGTCGTCGAGATTGAGCGCGAAGCCGACGACCCCGCCGATCTCCAGAGCATTGGCCCTGGTAAACCAACGGAACCCCACTCCCTGTACACGGCCGCGTACCCACGCGGTCATGCGGACATCTGCATTCATGCGTGAACGCTAACCGGGCAAACAAATTCCGGACACATCGCCCCCCGGGCCCCATGGGCTACAGTCGCGCTCCAATGAGCTCACCCTTTCGGGCGAGCAACATCCGCACTTGCAAGGAAAGACGAGCCTCCATGGGACGCCACGGACTCCACGCCGCGCCGCGCCGCGCCGGCAAGCGCGCCGTCGTGCGCAACAGCCTCCTCGGCGTCTCCGTGGCCGTGGCCCTCGGCACCGCGGCCGTCACCACCGGGCTGGTGCCGGTCGGCAGCGCCTTCCCGTACGTCGGCCCCGGCGCCGACGGCGGGACCGAGGCGAAGACCAAGGCCGTGGCCAAGCTCTCGCCGAGCGCCGACAGGATGGAGCCGCAGCAGAACGGCCTCGCCAACCTGTCCGGCCGCGCCTCCTCCGTCCCCGTACCGCGCACCGCCTCCCCGTCGGCCTCGCCCTCGCCCTCCGCGTCGCCCTCGAAGCCGGCCTCCCCGGCCCCGTCCCCCTCGGCCTCCGCCACCACCTCCGCCTCCGCCGCGGCTTCGCCCAAGCCGGCCGCGACGCCGTCCCCGGCCGCTTCCGCCGAGGCCCCGGCGAAGACCGCCGCCCCGAAGCCGAAGCCGAAGCCGACCCCGCCGCCGGCGAAGCCGACCGCCCCGACGGCCGCACCGACGACCGCCCCCACGCCCGATGACGGCCACTCCGCCGAGGAAGCCGCCGTGGTCACCCTGGTGAACCAGGAGCGGGCACAGGCCGGCTGCGGTCCGGTCCGGGCGAACCCGCCGCTCGCGGCGCTGGCCGCGGCGTACAGCAAGGACATGGCCGTACGGGGCTTCTTCGACCACACCGACCCCGACGGAAACACCCCCTGGACCCGCGCGCAGAACGCCGGCATCGCGGGCCTCGGCGGCGAGAACATAGCCCGGGGCCAGGGTGACGCCGAGGCCGTGATGAAGGCGTGGATGAACAGCCCGGGCCACAAGGCGAACATCCTCAACTGCGAGTTCCGCACCCTGGGCGTCGGCGTGTACGTCGCCGACGGCGGCCCGTGGTGGACCCAGGACTTCGGCTTCTGAGGCGCACGGCAGGATGATCACTAACCATGGGAGAGCGCACTCCCCTGGTTAGCGCCACGGAGTACGCTTTCGCCATGGAGACTCCTGCCGGCACCGAAGCCGTCGCCCCCGCCGAGGCCGACCCGCCCTTCGACGTCTTCGCGCGCGCCTGCCCGTCCCGCGAGACCCTGGAGCACGTCACCGGCCGCTGGGGCAGCCTCACCGTGGGCGCCCTGCGCGAGGGCCCGTGCCGGTTCAACGAACTGCGCCGCCGGGTGGAGGGCGTGAGCGAGAAGATGCTCTCCCAGACCCTGCACGCGCTGGAGCGCGACGGCATCGTCAACCGCGAGGCCCAGCCGGTGAACCCGCCCCGCGTCGACTACGAGCTGACCCCGCTCGGCCGCGAGGTCGCCGACCGGCTGAGCGCGCTGATCGACCTCCTGGAGGGCAGCATGCCGCAGGTGCTGACCGCCCGAGCGGCCTACGACACCACGCGCGGCGGCCGCTGACAGCGCGGGCAGAAGTAGCTGGACCGGTTCATCCACGGCCTCCGCCGCATCGGCGTACCGCAGCGCCGGCACGGCTCGTCCTCGCGCCCGTAGGCGTCGAGGGACCGGTCGAAGTACCCGGACTCGCCGTTCACGTTGACGTAGAGGCTGTCGAAGCTGGTGCCGCCCACGGCGAGGGCCGCGTTCATCACGTCCCGCACGTGGCCGAGGAGTTCCGCGCTCCGGGGGCGGGTGAGGGTGGCGGTGGGGCGCTCGTAGTGCAGCTTGGCGCGCCACAGCGCCTCGTCCGCGTAGATGTTGCCGACGCCGCTGATCAGGGACTGGTCCAGCAGGGCCCGCTTGACGGTGCTCCGCTTGGCACGCAGCGCGAGGTGGTAGGCGGCCTCGTCGAACAGCGGGTCCAGGGGGTCGCGCGCGATGTGGGCGATGACGTCGGGCAGCCCGTCGGGGGTGTTCTCGTGGAGCGAGAGCCCGCCGAAGGTGCGCTGGTCGACGAAGCGGAGTTCGGTGCCGGTGGCGTCGTCGAACCGGACCCGGATCCGCAGGTGCTTCTCGTCCGGGGCGTCGGCCGGCTGCACGAGCAGCTGCCCGCTCATGCCGAGGTGGCCGAGCACGGACAGGTCCCGCCCCTCGACGGGCAGCCACAGGTACTTGCCGCGCCGCCGGGGCACCCCGAAGGTCTCGCCCCGCAGCCGGGCGGCGAAGTCGGCTCCCCCGGCGGGGTGCCTGCGTACGGCGCGCGGGTGCAGCACCTCGACGTCCACGATGGTCCGCCCGGCCACCCAGCGCTCCAGACCGCGCCGGACGACTTCGACTTCGGGCAGCTCGGGCACGGTGTTCCTCCGGAGGGGGCGCGGGTCTCTTCCGCCCGAGCCTACCGGCCGCCCCTGCCCCGGAAACGGGCCCGCCCGCCCCTGCTGTGCAGGGGCGGGCGGGTATCCCGATGGGAAGGGCGAAGGAAGGGTCAGACGCCCGGCGTCGGATCGGCGGGCATCGGCGCCCCGTCGTCCTCGGCCTGCGCCGCCGGAGCGGCCGCGGCCGCGGCTGCCGCCGCGATCCGCTCGTCCGCGGCGGTACGGATCCCGCGCCACGCGGACTCCGCAGCCTGCTGTTCCGCTTCCTTCTTGCTGCGGCCGGTGCCGGTGCCGTACGAGACACCACCGACGCGGGCGGCAGCGGTGAAGGTCTTCTCGTGGTCCGGTCCGGTCTCGGTGACCAGGTACTCCGGTACACCAAGGCCTTCTGCTGCCGTCAGCTCCTGGAGACTGGTCTTCCAGTCCAGGCCGGCCCCGAGGTTCGAGGACTTCTCGATGAGCGGGTCGAAGAGCCGGTGGACCAGCTCCGAGGCCGCGTCGAGGCCCTGATCGAGGTAGACCGCGCCGATCACCGCTTCAAGGGTGTCGGCGAGGATGGAGGCCTTGTCCCGGCCGCCCGTGCCCTCTTCGCCCCGGCCGAGCCGGATGAAGGAGCCGAGTTCGAGGCCGCGGCCGACCTCCGCCAGTGCGCGCGAGTTGACCACAGCGGCCCGCAGTTTGGCCAGCTGGCCTTCCGGCAGGTCGGGGTGGGTCGTGTACAGCGTGTCCGTGACCACCAGGCCCAGCACGGAGTCCCCGAGGAACTCCAGCCGTTCGTTGGTGGGCAGACCGCCGTTCTCGTACGCGTACGAACGGTGGGTCAGCGCACGCACCAGAAGGGCGGACTCGAGTTGATACCCGAGCCGCCCTTCCAGAAGCGTGTGGGACGAGGCCGCGTTGTTACTGTCTGCCTGCTTCTCAGCGTTGGACAGCTCAGACATTGCGCCTCTCACCAGCCGCTCAGACCTCGAGGACCTGGCGCTTGTTGTAGGTGCCGCAGCTCGGGCACGCGATGTGCTGGAGCTTCGGCTCCTGGCAACGCTCACACGAAACCAGGGTGGGGACCGCAGCCTTCCACTGCGACCGGCGGTGGCGCGTGTTGCTGCGCGACATCTTCCGCTTCGGAACAGCCACGGCTACTTCTCCTGCTTCTCGGCGGCGCTCTGAACGTCGTCAGATGCAGTGCCGCTCATGTTGTCCTTCTCGTCGTCCTGATCGGTCACGACGAGTTCCTGCAGTGCCGCCCAACGGATGTCGACGGCGTCGTGGTGGTGGTCCGGGTCGTCGTTCAGGCTGAGCCCGCAATCGGGGCACAGTCCGAGACAGTCCTCCCGGCACACCGGCTGCAGCGGCAGTGCGAGCACCACCGCGTCGCGCAGCACGGGTTCGAGGTCGAACAAGCCGTCCTCAAGGTAGAGCGTGTCCTCGTCGTCCTCGGCGTCGTCGGCCGGCTCCGCTTTGGCGCGGCCCCGGTCGTCGGCGTCAGGGTACGAGAACATCTCCTGGAAGTCCGCCTTGAGCTCGCGCTCGACGGACTCCAGACACCTTACGCACTCCCCCGTCGCCGACGCACGGACGGTGCCTGTGACAAGCACCCCTTCCATGACCGACTCAAGACGGAGGTTGAGCTTCAGCGGGGCGCCTTCCGGAACCCCGATGACATCGGCGAGACCGAGGTCCGCCGGTGCCGCGATCTCACGGGACAGCCGCTGCATGGCACCAGGACGCCGACCCAGCTCGTGCGTGTCGAACACGAGGGGGTTGCGGTGGTCGAGGCGGGTATTCAGGGCCGTTCCTGCTTTCACAGATCGCTGAAGATCAAATATGCTGCCGCTGAAGGGCAGCATGGATCGCGGTGCATACGCGCGACCGAAGAGCCAGGATACCCGGCGCTTCGCTCTGAGCCCAATCCGGTCTAGCGGCCCTGTTCGTACTGGCGCAGCTGATCAAGGTTGATCATGCTCGTGTCGAAGAAGCTGGTCTCGTCGAGCGCCGGCTGCTGCGGGTGCTGGGGCTGCTGCGGGTGCGGCACCTGCCGGCCGTACGCGGCGTACGGATCCGGCTGCTGCTCGTAGGACGCGGCGTAGGGGTCGGGCTGCTGCGCCTGCTGCGGATAGCCGCCGTACGAGTCCTGGTAGGAGTACGGGTCCTGCTGGTGCTGGGGCTGCTGGTAGCCGTACGCGTCGTACACCGGCTCCGGGTGGGCCTGCGCCGGGATCAGCGGGGCGACGGGCGCCTCCGGCTCCGCGAGGCCCGCCAGGAAGTCCGCGTCGCTCGCCGAGCGGGACTGCTGGACGCCCGCCGCGTCCTGGGCGGCCATGTGCGCGCCGAGGTCGTCCGTCGGGACCCGGCCGAGGAGCTTCTGGCGGCCGCGCCCGACGGCCTCCAGGGTCGCCGAGAGCACCGCCTCGAAGGTGGCCAGCTTGGTGTCCACGTAGGCGTCGGCCTGCTCGCGCTGCGTCTGCGGGTCGTGGCTGCGCTCGGGGGCGTCGGTGTCCGGGTAGCCCTGGTCGTCGAGGCCCGGGCCGCGGCCGAGCAGCTTCTCGCGGCCACGGTCCACCGAGCCGATGGTCTTGCTGAGGACGACCTCGAAGTTCGCGAGCTTGCTGTCGACGTAGTCGTCGGCCTCGGCACGGATCTCCTCGGCCTCCCGGCGGGCGTCGGCCAGGATCCGGTCCGCCTCGTCCTGGGAGCGCCGCGCGACCTCGGTGTCGGAGATCAGCGAACCGCGCTGGGCGTGCGCCGACTCGATGATCCGGTCCGCCTCCCGGCGGGCCTCCTCGACCATCTGCTCCCGGTCGCCGATGAGCTCCCGGGCCTGCGCGAGCGAGCCGGGCAGGGCGCCCCGCACTTCTTCGAGCTGGGCGAGCAGCTCCGCGCGGTTGATCACGCAGGAGGCCGACATGGGCATGGACCGGGCGCCGCCGACGGCCGCGACGATCTCGTCGAGCTTCTTCTGCACGTCCATGGGGGCTCGCACTCTCTCGGCCTCAGGCGGTTCCTGAGACGGACGGGACGACTTTAAGGCCACCGGGCGATCGCCCGACACCGACTGACGTCCCGTCAGACCGTCACTTCCGGCTCAGTCGCTCGACGAGCGCCGTGTGCACGTGCGCGGGCAGCAGGTGGGCGACGTCCCCGCCCCAGGCCGCGACCTCCTTGACCAGGGAGGAGGACAGGAAGCTGTAGGTGGGGATGGTCGGGACGAACAGCGTCTCGACGCCCGACAGGCCCCTGTTCATCTGGGCCATCTGGAGCTCGTAGTCGAAGTCGCTGACCGCGCGCAGGCCCTTGACGATGGCCGGGATGTCCCGCTGCTTGCAGAAGTCGACGAGCAGGCCGTGGAAGGCCTCGACCTCGACGTTGCCGTAGTCGGCGGTCGCCTCGCGGATCAGCTCGATCCGCTCCTCGACGGTGAACAGGCCCTGCTTCGACTGGTTGATCATCACGGCGACGTGCACGACGTCGTACAGCCTGGAGGCGCGTCCGATGACGTCGAGGTGTCCGTTGTGGATGGGATCGAAGGACCCCGGACAGACGGCGCGGCGCAACTGAACTCCCTCGTTCATGAGTCTTCGCTGGTGGAGGCGGCGCGGCCGTACCAAAGGGTGCCCTCGCCGTACTTCCGCGCACGGAGCGGCTCGAACCCCTCGGGCCACGGGAAGGCGCCGCTCCTGGTGCTGCGTTCCACGGTGACCAGTGCATCGTCCGTGAGCCAGCCATTGGACCGGAGTGTGAGCAGGATCTCCCGCAGTTCCTCGTGGTCCACGGCGTACGGCGGGTCGAGGAAGACGATGTCGTACGGCTCCCCGTGCGCCGGGACCGCGACGATCTGCTCGGCCTTCCCGGCCCGGAACTCGGCGCCCGGCAGGCCGACCGCCTTGATGTTGTCCCGGATGGCCTTGGCGGCCTTCGCGTCGGGCTCGACCAGCAGCGTCTGGTCGGCGCCGCGGGAGAGGGCCTCCAGGCCGACCGCGCCGGAGCCCGCGTACAGGTCGAGCACCCGGGCGCCCTCCACGCCGTGCAGGGACTCCCAGGTGGAGAAGAGCCCTTCGCGCATCCGGTCGGAGGTCGGCCGGGTGCCGGTGCCGGGCGGCACGGTCAGCCGTCGCCCGCCGGCGCTGCCGGCGATCACGCGGGTCATCTGGGGTCCTTCGGTGGGGAGGGCGGGGACACGTTCAGGGGTTCCACGATAGGTCGTGCCGATCAGCCCTTCTCCAGGTACTGCTCGCGCTCGGTGTCGAGCAGGGCCTCCAGCGCCAGCTTCAGGCCGGGCAGCCGCTCCAGTTCGGGGTCTTCGGCGACGACGCGGGTGGCCTCCTCCCGGGCCTGGGCGATGACCTCCTCGTCCTCGATGACGGCGAGCATCCGCAGCGAGGACCGCACGCCCGACTGTGCCTGGCCCAGCACATCGCCTTCGCGGCGCTGTTCGAGGTCGATCCGGGAGAGCTCGAAGCCGTCCAGGGTGGCGGCGACGGCCGCGAGCCGGGCCCGGGCGGGGCTGGCCTCGTGCATCTCGCTGACCAGCAGGCACAGGCCGGGCGCGGAGCCCCGGCCGACGCGGCCGCGCAGCTGGTGGAGCTGGGAGACGCCGAACCGGTCCGCGTCCATGATCACCATGACGGTGGAGTTGGGGACGTTCACCCCGACCTCGATGACGGTGGTGGCGACCAGCACCTTGACCTCGCCGGCGGCGAACCGGCGCATGACGTCGTCCTTGTCGGCGGGGTCCATCCGACCGTGCAGCACCTCGACGCTCAGCCCGGCCAGCGCTCCGCGCGTCAGCTGCTGGGCGATCTCCAGGACGGCGAGCGGCGGCCGCTTGTCGCCGTCGTCCTCGGCGGCCTTCTTCTTGGGGTCGTCCTCCCCGTCCCCGATGCGGGGGCAGACCACATACGCCTGGTGCCCCTTCTCGACCTCCTCGCGGACCCGTTCCCAGGCCCGGGCCAGGAAGTGCGGCTTGTCCTTGGCGGGCACCACGTGGGTGGCGATCGGGGAGCGCCCGGCCGGCAGCTGGTCGAGGACGGAGGTCTCCAGGTCGCCGAAGACGGTCATCGCGACCGTGCGCGGGATCGGGGTCGCCGTCATCACGAGCAGGTGCGGCGGCTGCTTCCCCTTGGAGCGCAGCGCGTCGCGCTGTTCGACGCCGAAGCGGTGCTGCTCGTCCACGACGACCAGGCCGAGGTCGTGGAACTGCACCTTGTCCTCGATCAGCGCGTGCGTGCCGATCACGATCCCGGCCTCGCCGGTGACCAGGTCGAGCAGCGCCTGGCGGCGCGCGGGCATCCCCATGGACCCGGTGAGCAGCACGACCTTGGTGCCCTGATCCGATCCGCCGAGCATGCCGCCCTCGGCGAGCTCGCCCATCATCTCGGTGATGGACCGGTGGTGCTGCTGCGCGAGCACCTCGGTGGGAGCGAGCATCGCGGCCTGCCCGCCGGAGTCCACGACGGCGAGCATGGCCCGCAGCGCCACCATCGTCTTCCCGGAGCCCACCTCGCCCTGGAGGAGGCGGTGCATGGGGTGTTCGGTGGCCAGGTCGTCGAAGATCTCCTTGGAGACGGTCTGCTGGCCCTCGGTGAGGGTGAAGGGGAGTTTGGCGTCGAAGGCGTCGAGCAGGCCGCCCGGGGTGGGGCGGCGGGGGACGGCCGGGAGCTGGGAGTCGGCGTGCCGGCGGCGGGCCAGTGCGACCTGGAGGACGAAGGCCTCGTCCCACTTCAGGCGCTGGCGGGCGTCCTCGATGTCGGCCTTGGTGCCCGGGCGGTGGATCTTGAGGAGGGCCTCGGTGAGCGGGACCAGTCCGCGGCCCTCGCGCAGGGCGGGCGGCAGCGGGTCCACGGCCTCCTGGGCGCTGGGCAGGACGGCGTCCACGCATTTGGCGATCTTCCAGGACTCCAGCTTGGCGCAGGCCGGGTAGATCGGGATGAGCCGGCCCGCGAAGGCGGTGGCGGCGTCCCGGTCGGAGGCGTCCGCGCCGAGCGGCTCGTAGGCGGGGTGGGAGAGCTGGAGCTTGCGGTTGAACATGCCGACCTTGCCCGCGAACATGGCGCGGGTGCCCGGCAACAGGTCCTTGTGCGGCTTGTGGACCCCGGCCCCGAAGAAGACCAGCTGGAGGCGGCCGTTGCCGTCGGTGATGGTGACCTCCAGGCGTTTGCCGCGGCCGCCGTTGAAGGTGAGGATCCGGGCGTCCGCGACCTGGGCCACGACCGTCACGTGCTCGTCGAGCTGGTCGGCGAGCTCGGCCAGCGAGGTCAGCTCACCGCGCTCCGCGTACCGGCGCGGGTAGTGGTGGAGGAGGTCCAGGGCCGTGTGCAGGCCGAGCTGCTCGGCCAGCACCTTGGCGGTGGCGGGGCCGAGCGTCTTCTTGAGGTCTTCGTCGAGCGCGGGCACGTGTTCCATTGCACACCATGGCGCTGACAACCCGGCTATTCGACCCCGATGAGGAGCGGCGCCGAGTACCGCCCGCCCCGGTAGGTGACGGTGTCCACGGCCAGGTGCCCGTGCTGTACGTAGGCCTCCAGGTGCTCGGCGAGGGCGTCGGGCACCTCCGGTCCGAGGACCAGCGTGACGAGTTCGCCGCCGGAGCCGAGCATCCGCTCCAGCACCGCCTCGGCGGTCTGCGCCAGGCCCGCGCCGATGACGGCGACGTCCCCGTCGATCAGGCCGAGGACGTCCCCGGCCTGGCAGATCCCGGCGGAGGTGAACGACTGGCGTTCGGCGACGGCCAGTTCCGCGTACCGGGTGGCGCCGGCGGCGGCGGTCATGGCGACCACGTCCTCGTCGAAGCTGCCCTCCGGGTCGTGCACGGCCAGCGCGGCCAGCCCCTGCACGGCGGACCGGGTCGGGATCACGGCCACCCGCACGCCGTCGGCCCGGGCCTGTTCGGCGGCGGCACCGGCGGCCGCCCGCCAGTCGGCGCCGCCCGGCAGCAGCACCACCTCGCGGGCGTGGGCCCGCCGGATGGCGTCGGCCAGTTCCGCCGCGGCCGGGACCTCACCGGGCCGGGCGAGCACGGTGGTGGCGCCCGCCTCGGCGCACAGCCCGGCCAGCCCCTCGCCGGGGACCACGGCGACCACGGCCCGCTGGGCGCGCTCGCCGCGGCCGCGGCGTCGCTCGTCGCCGAAGTGGGTGATGCGGATCCGGTACGGCCGCCCGGCGACCACGCCGGCCTCCACCGCCGCGCCGGGGTCGTCGACGTGGACGTGGACGTTCCAGAGCCCGTCGCCGCCGACCACCACCAGGGAGTCGCCGAGTCCGTCGAGCCGGGCGCGGAGCGCCCCCACCGCCGCCTCGGTGGCCTCCAGCAGGTAGATCACCTCGTACGCGGGTCCGCCCTGCTCCTCGGCGCACGGCTCCGGCGCCCGCGGCACCGACACGGCCCGCCCGCGTACGGGCTCCCGCTCGGGTTCCTGCCCGGACAGCGCCTGCCACAGCGCCCCGAGTACGGCGACCAGCCCGCAGCCCCCGGCGTCGACCACCCCGGCCCGCCCCAGCGCGGCCAGCTGCCCCGGGGTCTCCGCCAGGGCCGCGCGGGCCCCGTCGTAGGCCGCCCGGGCCACGTCGGCGGCGGTCCCGGCAGCGCTCCCGACGGCCTCGCCGGCCCGCGCGGCGGCGCCCGCGACGGTGAGCATGGTGCCCTCGACCGGGTGCGCGACGGCCTGGTAAGCCTCCTCGGCGGCCCGGGTCAGCGCCTGCGCGAGCAGCGGGCCGGGGCCGCGCCCCTCGGGCTCGGCGCCGAGCACGTCGGCGACCCCGCGCAGCAGCTGCGCCAGGATCGTCCCGGAGTTGCCCCGGGCGCCTATGAGCGCGCCGTGCGCGTAGGCCCGTACCGCCTCGGACAGGGAGGGCCGGGCTGTGGCGTCGCTCACGTCCGCGGACCCGTGCCCGAAGGCGGCGTCCAGGGCGCGGTCGGCGGACTCGGCGGTCAGGTAGAGGTTGGTGCCCGTGTCGGCGTCCGCGACCGGGTAGACGTTGATCGCGTCGATGTCCTCGCGGGCCCGGCCCAGTGCGGCCAGGGCGAGCGAGCTCCAGGTGCGCACCGCTTCGGCGTCGAGGGTGTGCGGCTGAGGCTCGTGCGGCACCGGGCGTTCCTCCTTGTGCGGGCCGGGGTTCACCGCAGGGTAACGAAGGGCGGCCCGCACCCCGGGACCCCGGGGCGGGGTCGGCGGCGGTCATGGTAGTTTTCTTGGACGGACGCAGTCGTTGTATGCTGCTCCGGTTGCCCGACGAGAGTCGGGCCATTCCCCCGGCAAACCACTCAGACTTCCTCAGACTTCTGATCCGGTGCGCCGGATTTCACTGTAAGTGCATCTGAAGTCTTTGGAGTGACCTGTGGCTGCCAACTGCGACGTTTGCGCCAAGGGGCCGAGCTTCGGCAACAACATCTCCCACTCGCACCGCCGCACCTCGCGTCGCTGGAACCCGAACATCCAGCGCGTCCGTGCCGTGGTCAATGGGACGCCGAAGCGCCTCAACGCCTGCACCTCGTGCATCAAGGCCGGCAAGGTCTCGCGCTGACGCCACCCGTCGTAGCGCAGCCCCTTCCGGTTGCCAAGAAGGCCGGTCCACCCTGGTGGACCGGCCTTTTGCCTTGCCCGAACGGCGTTGCCCGAACGGCGAGGACCCGAGAGAGACCACCGCGTCACGTGACGCGGTGGTCTTTTCCGTCCCGCCGGCGCTCAGCGGCGCCACTGCCAGGCGTGGTCCACCGGCCCGATGCCGCCGCCCAGGGCGAAGCCGGCGGCGATGGCGCCCGTGACGTACTCCTTGGCCGCCGTGACGGCCGCCGGGACCTCCAGGCCCTTGGCCAGGCCGGCCGCGATGGCGCTCGCCAGGGTGCAGCCCGTGCCGTGCGTGTGCCGGTTGTCGTGCCGGGGCGCGCGCAGCCACAGCTCGTCGGCCCCGTCCGTCAGCAGGTCCACGGCCTCGCTCCCGTGCGCCGCGAGGTGGCCGCCCTTGATCAGCGCCCAGCGGGGCCCGTACCCGAGGACCGCGTCGGCGGCCCGCCGCATGTCGTCCTCGCTCTCCACGGCCACCCCGGTGAGCTGGGCGACCTCGTCCAGGTTCGGTGTGGCCACGGTGGCCCGGGGCAGCAGTTCCTTGCGTACGGCTTCCAGCGCCGAGGAGGCGAGCAGCGCGTCCCCGTGCTTGGAGACGCCGACGGGGTCCACGACGGCGGGGGCGGGGGTGCCGGCGAGCAGTTCGGCGACCGTCTCGACCAGCACGGCGGATGACAGCATCCCGGTCTTCACCGCCCGCACGCCGATGTCGTCCACCACGGCCCGGTACTGCGCCCTGACGGCCTCGGCCGGCAGCTCCCAGGCGCCCTTCACCCCGAGCGAGTTCTGCGCGGTCACGGCGGTCACCACGCTCATCCCGTGGACGCCGAGCGCCAGCATGGTCTTGAGGTCGGCCTGGATGCCCGCGCCGCCGCCGGAGTCGGATCCGGCGACGGTCAGGCACAGCGGCGGGGCGGCGGTCACCGGGGGGCGTCCTCGGGGGCCGGGTCGGCGCCGAAGTGGTCCCAGCCGCCGGTGGTGTGCCAGGGAGCACCGTCCACGGTCACCTGGGGCTGCGCGGAGGGGTTCAGCACCTCCCCGATGACCTTCCAGCGGGCCGGGAGCTTCACGTCGGGCGGGAAGGTCGCCACGATCGCGTGGTCCTCTCCCCCGGTGAGCACCCACTGGAGCGGGTCCACGCCGACGGCCTGGCCGATGTCGTGCATCTGGGTCGGGATGTCCACGGCGGCCGAGCGCAGGTCGATCCGTACCTTGCTGGCCTCGGCGATGTGCCCGAGGTCGGCGATCAGGCCGTCGCTGACGTCCGTCATGGCGGTGGCGCCGAGTCCGGCGGCCGCGGGGCCGGCGTGGTACGGCGGCTCGGGGCGCCGGTGCGCCTCGACGAAGGCCCGCGGTGAGCGGAAGCCGCGCGAGAGCACCGCGAAACCGGCGGCGGACCAGCCGAGCCAGCCGGTGACGGCGACGACGTCGCCGGGCTGGGCGCCGGAGCGCAGCACGGGCTCGTGGTTGCGCAGGTCGCCGAGGGCGGTGATGGCCACGGTGATGGTGTCGCCGCGGACGACGTCGCCGCCGACGACGGCCGCGCCGGCGACCTGGCACTCGTCGCGCAGGCCGTCCATCAGCTCGGTGGGCCAGGTGACCGGCAGTTCGGCCGGGACGACGAGGCCGAGCAGCAGCGCGGTCGGCACCGCGCCCATGGCGGCGATGTCGGCGAGGTTCTGCGCGGCGGCCTTGCGGCCGACGTCGTAGGCGGTGGACCAGTCGCGGCGGAAGTGCCTGCCTTCGAGCAGGATGTCCGTGCTCGCCACGACCCGCCGGTCGGGGGCCGACACCACCGCGGCGTCGTCGCCGGGTCCGAGCCGGACCGCCGGGGTGGTGGTGAGCCGTGAGGTGAGCTCTCGAATGAGCCCGAACTCCCCCAGCTCGCCCACAGTGCCCTTCATCGCTGTGCCCCTTCTTGCCCAGTCCGCTTGCGGTCGCGAGCCGTCACAGCTCTGGGTACCGTCAACAGATACGTCAACTTCTGCTCTTCGTACGCCCCGCCGTGCGTGGCGCCGGGCCCCCGGGTCTCCCCGCGGCGCTCGGCGACGCGGTACCGTGGCGTCCCTTCTTCCCCGGGCCCGCGTGATCTCCCTGGGCCCATCCGAAGGTTAGGGGAAATGATCCTCGTGGCCGCCCTGGAGGTTCCGTGGTACAGGCGTACATCCTTATCCAGACCGAGGTGGGCAAGGCGTCGTTCGTCGCCGAGTCCATCGGCCAGATCCCGGGGGTGATCCAGGCGGAGGACGTGACGGGCCCGTACGACGTGATCGTCCGCGCCCAGGCCGACACCGTGGACGAACTCGGCCGCATGGTGGTCGCCAAGGTCCAGCAGGTGGAGGGGATCACCCGCACCTTGACCTGCCCGGTGGTCCATCTGTAGCCCCCGTCTACTCTTGGCCGGTGATGTCCCTCCACCGCCGGCCGTTCCGTCTGCTCGCCCTGCCCACCCTGGCGGCCGTCCTGGCCCTCGCGGGCTGTGCCCCGGGCGATTCCGAGGCCCGGGTGGATCCGCCGCCCACGCCGCCCGCCGACGTCGCGGGGCTCTGTGCGGCACTGCACGAGAAGCTCCCGGAGAAGGTGGCCGGCCTGGCGCGGACCACCACCCGGCCCGCGTCGGATCTGACGGCCGCGTGGGGCGGCTCGGCGATCGTACTGCGGTGCGGTATCCCCAAGCCCCCCAAGATGGCCGATCCGGATCTGGACGGCCTGGAGGTCAACGGGGTCAGCTGGCTGGTGGAGCGGCTGCCCGACGGCGGTGCCCGCTTCACCACCGGGCTGCGGCTGGCGTACACGGAGGTGCAGGTCGACAAGGAGCATGGCACGGACGCGGGCCTGCTCGTCGGACTGTCCGCCGCGGTGGGCGAGGCCGTGCCCAAGGGCATCTCGTCCTACTGACGTCAGGGGCCGTAGCCCGTTGCCCCCCGTTCTCACAGCGACCGCCCGCCGGATGTCCCGGCGGGCGGTCGCTGTCGTACGGCTGGACGCGCGGCTAGCGCAGCCCGGTGGAGCGGCGCAGGGCGGCCTGGATCAGGCGGTCGACCAGTTCCTGGTACTCGACGCCGGACTCCTGCCACATGCGCGGGTACATGGAGATCGGCGTGAAGCCGGGCATGGTGTTGATCTCGTTGATGACGAAGGTGCCGTCCTCGGTGAGGAAGAAGTCGGCACGCACCAGGCCCTCGCAGGACGCGGCCTCGAAAGCCTCGATCGCGAGCCGCCGCACCTCGTCGGTCTGCTCCGGCGTGAGCGGGGCGGGCACGATTCCGGAGGCGGAGTCGATGTACTTCGCCTCGAAGTCGTAGAAGTCGTGGCTGGAGACCGGCGGGATCTCGGCGGGGACGCTCGCGCGCGGCCCGTCCTCGAATTCCAGCACGCCGCACTCGATCTCGCGGCCGCGCAGCAGCGCCTCGACGATGATCTTCGGGTCGTGCTGCTGGGCCTCGTGGATCGCCGCGTCCAGGCCGGAGACGTCGTCGACCTTGGTGATGCCGATCGAGGAGCCGGCCCGGGCGGGCTTGATGAACAGCGGCCAGCCGTGCTCGTCGGCGAAGTCCAGGATCCGGCCGCGGGCGGCGTCGGGGTCGACGGTCCACTCGCGGGGGCGGATGGTGACGTACGGGCCGACGTTCAGCCCGAAGGACGTGAACACCCGCTTCATGTAGTCCTTGTCCTGGCCGACGGCCGAGGCGAGGACGCCGGAGCCGACGTACGGGATCCCGGCGAGCTCCAGCAGCCCCTGGAGGGTGCCGTCCTCGCCGTACGGGCCGTGCAGCATCGGGAAGACGACGTCGACCTCGCCCAGGGCCTTGGGGACGGCGCCCGGCTCGGTGTAGACGACCTCGCGGTTGGCGGGGTCGACCGAGAGCACGACGGCGCCGTCCTCGGAGTCGGCCAGGTCGTCGACGTTGGGGAGCTTCCGGTCGGCGATGGCCATCCGGGACGGCTCGTCGGCGGTCAGCGCCCACCGGCCGTCGGTGGTGATGCCGATGGGCAGCACCTCGTACTTGGACCGGTCGATGGAGCGCAGCACGGCGCCCGCGGTGACGACCGAGATGGCGTGTTCCGAGCTGCGGCCGCCGAACACGACGGCCACGCGGGGCTTGCGGCCCTGCTGCTCAGGGGTCTGGGGGAGGTTCTCGCTGCTCATATCGCCACGACGATACCCGCTCACACGTCCGGAATGGAGTCAGCGGCGTTCCGGTTTGGCGCTGCGTCCCATCAGCTCCTTCAGCGCGACCAGTGGGGGCTTGCCGTGGTGGACGATGTCGACGACGGTGTCGGTGATCGGCATGTCCACTTCGTGGCGCCGTGCCAGATCGGCCACCGACTGGCAGGACTTGACCCCTTCGGCGGTCTGCTTCGTGACCGCGATGGTCTCCTCCAGGGTCATCCCGCGGCCGAGGTTGGTGCCGAAGGTGTGGTTCCGGGAGAGCGGTGAGGAGCAGGTGGCGACCAGGTCGCCGAGGCCCGCGAGGCCGGAGAAGGTGAGCGGGTCGGCGCCCATCGCGAGACCCAGGCGGGTGGCTTCGGCAAGGCCGCGGGTGATGAGCGAGCCCTTGGTGTTGTCGCCGAGGCCCATGCCGTCCGCGATGCCGACGGCGAGGCCGATGACGTTCTTGACGGCGCCGCCGAGTTCGCAGCCGATGACGTCGGTGCTGGTGTACGGGCGGAAGTACGGGGTGTGGCAGGCGGCCTGGAGCCGCCGGGCGACGGCCTCGTCCACGCAGGCCACCACGGACGCGGCGGGCTGGCGGGCGACGATCTCGCGGGCGAGGTTGGGGCCGGTGACGACGGCGACGCGCTCGGCGGGGACCTTGGCCACCTCCTCGATGACCTCGCTCATCCGCTTGGCGCTGCCGAGTTCGATGCCCTTCATCAGGGAGACGAGCACGGTGTCGGCGGGCAGCAGCGGGGCCCATTCGGCGAGGTTGCCGCGCAGGGTCTGGGAGGGGATGGCGAGGACGGCGAAGTCGGCGCCGCGGGCCGCCTCGGCGGCGTCGGCGGTGGCCCGCATGTTGGCGGGGAGTTCGACGCCGGGGAAGTAGTCCGGGTTGGTCCGGCCGGTGTTGATGGCGTCGACGACCTCCTGGCGGCGGCCCCAGAGGGTCACCTCGCAGCCGGCGTCGGCGAGCACCATGCCGAAGGCCGTGCCCCAGGAGCCGGTTCCGTAGACGGCTGCCTTCACGGGACGTGTCACTTGCTGTCCTCCCCCGCGGCCTGTCGCCGCTGTTGCGCCCGGGCCTTGCGATGGTCGTACGGCTGCTCGGGCGCCCGCTCGCCCCGCAGCTCCTCCAGGAGCGCGGTGATGGCCGCCATGATGGCCTCCGTGGCGTCCCTGAGGACGTCCGGGGTGGGTTCGCGGTCGTAGAACTCGGAGAGGTCGACGGGCGGTCCGGCCATCACCCGGAGGGTCTTGCGCGGGAACAGCCGGATCTTGTTCTCCTTGGCGTAGGGCGGCATCGCGAGGTTCGCGCCCCACTGGGCCACCGGAATGACGGGCGCCCTGGTCATCAGCGCGACGCGGGCGGCGCCGGTCTTGCCGGCCATCGGCCACATGTCGGGGTCCCGGGTGAGGGTGCCCTCCGGGTAAAAGGCCACGCATTCGCCGGTCTCGATGGCGGCCACGGCGGCCCGGAATGCGTCCAGGGCGTTGGTGGACTCCCGGTAGACGGGGATCTGGCCTGACCCGCGCAGGATCGAGCCGACAAAAGGCACCTTGAAGAGGGCGGCCTTCGCGAGCAATCGCGGCACCCGGCCGGTGTTGTACTGGAAGTGCGCGTACGACAGCGGGTCCAGATACGAGTTGTGATTGACGGCGGTGATAAATCCGCCCTCGGCCGGAATGTGCTCCATTCCCCGCCAGTCCCGCTTGAAGAGCACTACCAGCGGCGGTTTCGCGATCACCGCTGCCAGGCGGTACCAGAAGCCGATTCTGCGGCGGGACACTCGAACACCTTCCTCTAGGACCGGCGTGTGGATTGGGCACTCGTCGGCCGGACAAGTGTGGCCCCGGATTCCGGTCGCTGTCGAGAACACCGTACGCCCCGCTCGTGGCAGCCAACCCCCGGGTGGGCCGGGTGAAGGCGACAATGGGCCGAGGCATGACCCGGCCATGACCCGGCCATGGTCTACGCGGGCGCGGGAGCGCGCCGGAGGGGAAGGAGTCGGTCACGAGCACCGTATGGAGTCTGGTGGTCCCGCTGAAGCCCTTGGCCGTGGGCAAGAGCCGTCTCGCGGCGGCGGTGGGCGCATGGCGTCCGGGGCTCGCGCTGGCGTTCGCGCAGGACACCGTGGCGGGCGCCCTGGCCTGCGCGGCGGTCGCCGATGTGGTGGTCGTCACGGACGACTCGCTGGCCGGGCCGGAACTGGCCCGGCTCGGCGCCCGGATCGTCCCGGACGTCCCCGGGGCCGGGCTCAACGCGGCGCTGGCCCACGGGGCGCGGGCGGTACGGGCGGGCCGCCCGGGCTGCGCCGTGGCCGCGATGAACGCGGACCTGCCGGCGCTGCGCCCACCGGAATTGCTACGCGTGCTCGAAACCGCTTCGGCATTTCCCCGGGCATTTCTGGCGGATGCGGCGGGAATCGGGACGACCTTGCTTTCCGCTGCTCCGGACGTGGAATTGGCACCCTCGTTCGGCGGCCCCTCGCGGGCCCGGCATTCCGCCTCGGGGGCGGTGGAAATGGCCCTGGCGGGTGTCGACAGCGTGCGCCGGGACGTGGACACGGCGGCGGATCTGCGGACCGCCCTCGCCCTCGGCGTGGGGCGGCACACGGCCCGATACAGTGCCCGTATGCAGGCGACCGCGTATACGTACGACTCCCAGACCCGAAGCGGCAGTGTGCTGCTGGACGACGGCACCCCGGTGCCTTTCGAGGCCCCGGCGTTCGACGCGGGCGGCCTGCGGCTGCTGCGCCCCGGTCAGCGGGTCCGGATCGAGACGGACGGCGAGGGCGCGGGGCTGCGGATCACCCTGATCACCCTGCAGACCTTCTGAGCCGCAGCCCCTCTGAGCTGCGCGAACGTCCCTGACGCGATCATCCCTGAACAGCACCGCGGGCCGGCTTCCCCAGACGAGGGGAAGCCGGCCCGGCGTGTGTGACTGTCGGCCTTACTTCTTGCGGGCCGTGGTCTTCTTCGCGGTGGTCTTGCGCGCCGTCGTCTTCTTGGCGGGCGCGGTGGTCTTGGCGGTGGCCTTCTTGGCCGCCGGAGCGGTCTTCTTGGCGGTGGTCGCGGTCTTCTTGGCCGTGGCCGCCGCCTTCTTGACGGTGGCCTTCTTCGCCGCCGGCGTGGCCTTCTTCGCCACGGCGGTCTTCGCGGTGGCCTTCTTGACGGCCGCGGTGGTCTTCTTGGCGACGGTCTTCTTCGCGACCGCGGTCTTCGCCGCCGCCTTCTTGGCGGTGGTGGCCTTCTTGGCCGCGGCCTTCTTGACCGTCGCGGAAGCACCTCCGGTGAGGCTGCCCTTGGGGGCCTTCTTCACCGACACCTCGCCGCCCTTGGGGAGCTTCTTGGTGCCGCTGACCAGGTCCTTGAACCCCTGGCCCGCGCGGAAACGGGGCACGGAGGTCTTCTTGACCCGGACGCGCTCACCGGTCTGCGGGTTGCGGGCGTAACGGGCCGGACGGTCGACCTTCTCGAACGAGCCGAAGCCCGTGACCGAGACCCGGTCGCCCGCGACGGTCGCGCGGACGATGGCGTCCAGTACCGCGTCGACGGCGTCCGCGGCCTGCTGGCGGCCGCCCAGCTTGTCGGCAATCGCTTCTACGAGCTGCGCCTTGTTCACGTCTTCCCCTTCGGAGACTTCGCCAGAACGAATGTGTTCAAGCTTATTTCGCACGTTAGGCGGATATATACCGCAAATCAAACACGAAACGGGCTAATCACCCTAGTGCCGCAACGATGTAGGCCGTTACGGAGTTCCTTCGCATCAGTCGCCTTCAGGGAATCGACCCTCGTCGAGGTCCTTCATCAACCTGTCCAGGCGCCTTGCCGCATCGGCGAGATCATGCTTCGCCGCGGCCGTGACGACCAACAGCTTCCGGGACAGCGCCATCCTTACGCCCTCCGGGACTTGCAGCGTGCGCACCCTTGTGTGTGCTTCTTTCAATCGGTCCGCGACGAGTTCGTAGAGCTCAAGTTGACTGTCGCGTTCCATGCACAGATTGTGCCATCTGGGGCGAGTTGTCGCCTCACGGGGCCTCAACACACAGCTGTGCCCCCCACCGGAAGGTGGGGGGCACAGCGTCGGCATTGTGATCACCCAAGGGCGAATAAGCGCTGATCAGGCCGGAATCAGGCCCGAATCGTACGCGGCTTGTAGGCGGGCCGGGCGCTTTCGTAGGTGGCGATGTCCGCTTCGTTCTGAAGGGTGAGCGAGATGTCGTCCAGCCCCTCCAGCAGGCGCCAGCGGGCGTTGTCGTCGAGCTCGAACTCCGCCTCGACGCCCTCCGCTCGGACCTGGCGGGCGACCAGGTCGACGGTGATCTCGGCGGTGGGGTCGGCCTCGGTCAGCTCCCACAGCCGGTCGACGGTCTCCTGCGGCAGGACCACGGTCAGCAGACCGTTCTTCAGCGAGTTGCCGCGGAAGATGTCGGCGAACCGGGAGGAGATGACCGTCTTGAAGCCGAAGTTCTGCAGGGCCCACACGGCGTGCTCGCGCGAGGAACCGGTGCCGAAGTCGGGGCCCGCGACCAGCACGGTCGCGCCCGCGCGCTCCGGGCGGTTCGTGACGAACTCCGGGTCCTTGCGCCAGGCCTCGAAGAGCCCGTCCTCGAACCCGTCGCGGGTGATCTTCTTCAGCCAGTGGGCCGGGATGATCTGGTCGGTGTCGACGTTGCTGCGGCGCAGCGGGACGGCCCGGCCGGTGTGGGTGGTGAAGGCTTCCATGGTTCAGACTCCGGCGGTCGCGGTGGCGTCGGACAGATCGGCGGGCGAGGCCAGATGGCCCAGCACCGCGGTGGCGGCGGCCACCTGCGGGGAGACCAGGTGGGTGCGTCCGCCCTTGCCCTGCCGGCCCTCGAAGTTGCGGTTGGAGGTGGACGCGGAGCGCTCACCGGGCGCCAGTTGGTCGGGGTTCATGCCCAGACACATCGAGCAGCCCGCGTGCCGCCATTCGGCGCCGGCCTCCTTGAAGACCTTGTCCAGGCCCTCTTCCACGGCCTGGAGCGCGACGCGGACCGAGCCCGGGACGACCAGCATCCGTACGCCGTCGGCGACTTTGCGGCCCTCGATGATCCCGGCCACGGCGCGCAGGTCCTCGATGCGGCCGTTGGTGCAGGAACCTACGAAGACGGTGTCAACCGTGATGTCCCGCAGCGGCTGCCCGGCCGTCAACCCCATGTATTCCAGGGCCTTTTCGGCGGCGTGGCGCTCCGAAGCGTCCTCGTACGAAGCGGGGTCGGGGACGTTGGCCGACAGCGGCGCGCCCTGGCCGGGGTTGGTGCCCCAGGTGACGAACGGGGACAGCGCGGCGCCGTCGATGACGACCTCCGCGTCGAAGACGGCGTCGTCGTCGGTGCGCAGGGTCTGCCAGTAGGCGACCGCCGCGTCCCAGTCCTCGCCCGCGGGGGCGTGGTCGCGGCCCCGCAGGTAGTCGAAGGTGGTCCGGTCGGGGGCGATCATGCCCGCGCGGGCGCCGGCCTCGATCGACATGTTGCAGATGGTCATGCGGGCTTCCATCGAGAGCTTCTCGATGGCCTCGCCGCGGTATTCCAGGATGTAGCCCTGGCCGCCGCCGGTGCCGATCTTCGCGATGATGGCCAGGATCAGGTCCTTGGCGGTGACGCCCTCGGCCAGCGCACCGGTGACGGTGATGGCCATCGTCTTGGGGCGGGCCAGCGGCAGCGTCTGGGTGGCCAGCACGTGCTCGACCTGACTGGTGCCGATGCCGAAGGCCAGCGCGCCGAAGGCGCCGTGCGTGGAGGTGTGCGAGTCGCCGCAGACCACGGTGGTGCCCGGCTGGGTCAGGCCCAGCTGCGGTCCCACGACGTGGACGACGCCCTGCTCGACGTCGCCCAGCGAGTGCAGGCGTACGCCGAACTCGGCGCAGTTCGCCCGCAGCGTCTCCAGCTGGGCGCGGGAGACGGGGTCGGCGATCGGCTTGTCGATGTCGATGGTGGGGGTGTTGTGGTCCTCGGTCGCGATGGTGAGGTCCAGGCGACGGACCTTGCGGCCGGCCTGCCGCAGACCTTCGAAGGCCTGGGGGCTGGTCACCTCGTGCAGCAGGTGCAGATCGATGAAGAGGAGGTCGGGCTCGCCCTCGGCGCGCCGGACGACATGGTCGTCCCAGACCTTCTCCGCGAGTGTCCTACCCATCGCTTTCCCTCCGGCTCACCGTCCCGGGTCCAGTGGTTCGTGGACCCGTACATACAGACTCGCTGGTTCTTGGAAAAATTGAACTTGCGTTTCACAGTGTGAGACGTGAATATCGTTTCATGGACAACTCTAGCGGCGTCGGCGTTCTCGACAAGGCAGCTCTGGTATTGAGCGCACTGGAGTCCGGTCCGGCCACCCTCGCCGGGCTGGTCGCGGCGACAGGGCTCGCACGACCCACGGCACATCGCCTCGCCGTGGCACTGGAACACCACCGGATGGTGGCGAGGGACATGCAGGGCCGGTTCATCCTCGGCCCGCGGCTGGCAGAGCTTGCCGCCGCGGCCGGCGAGGACCGCCTGCTGGCCACGGCCGGACCGGTGCTCACCCACCTCCGCGACGTGACGGGCGAGAGCGCGCAGCTCTACCGGCGTCAGGGCGACATGCGCATCTGCGTGGCCGCGGCCGAGCGGCTGTCGGGTCTGCGCGACACCGTGCCGGTGGGCTCCACGCTCCCGATGAAGGCCGGTTCGGCAGCACAGATCCTGATGGCCTGGGAGGAGCCCGAGCGGCTCCACCGGGGTCTGCAGGGCGCGCGCTTCACGGCGACGGCGCTCTCGGGCGTACGGCGCCGCGGCTGGGCGCAGTCGATCGGCGAGCGGGAGCCCGGCGTGGCCTCCGTCTCGGCGCCGGTGCGCGGGCCGTCGAACCGCGTGGTGGCCTCCGTGTCGGTCTCCGGGCCGATCGAGCGCCTGACCCGGCACCCGGGGCGGATGCACGCCCAGGCCGTCATCGACGCGGCCGCCCGCCTGACGGAGGCCCTGCGCCGCTCCGGCTGACCCGCACGGCCCTTTCCCACCACACACCCCCGGGTCCGGGGGCGCGTACGACGCCGCACACGTCCGAACACGCGCCTCCGGGCCCGTACTTACTTGCCGTGCCCGTACGCCGGGCCACCGGCCGGACAAAGCGAAGAGGCCTTCCGCGATGATCGCGAAAGGCCTCTTCCGTGCGTACCCCCGACCGGATTCGAACCGGCGCTACCGCCTTGAGAGGGCGGCGTGCTAGGCCGCTACACAACGGGGGCTAGCTGTTACTGCGGTACTACGCTGGGCTACCAGGACTCGAACCTAGAATAAGGGAACCAGAAACCCTCGTGTTGCCAATTACACTATAGCCCAAAGGTCTAGACCAGCTAGACACAGTACCCCCGACCGGATTCGAACCGGCGCTACCGCCTTGAGAGGGCGGCGTGCTAGGCCGCTACACAACGGGGGCCCTAGCGATCCTGCATCAAGACGTCCGGGAGCTACCCAAATGGAGATCTTGCGGGAAGGATCTGTACCCCCGACCGGATTCGAACCGGCGCTACCGCCTTGAGAGGGCGGCGTGCTAGGCCGCTACACAACGGGGGCAAAGCACTGCGTTACTACTGCACTGCGCTGGGCTACCAGGACTCGAACCTAGAATAAGGGAACCAGAAACCCTCGTGTTGCCAATTACACTATAGCCCACCAAAACTCAAGCCCTTGCGGTACTTTCGTTTGGTTAGCGCCCCCGTGTCCGGCCTTTCGGCCCGCTCCGGCGGCGCAGAAAGAACATTACCGGATGCCTGACCGTGCTCCAAAACGGGTATCCCCGGCCAGCAGCTCCGGGAGCCGGGCGAGCCCGGCGATCCGGTGCACACCGGAGGGAGCCGGTCCGCGCCCTCCGGCGCGGTCCAGCCAGAACGCCGTGAGCCCGGCGTCACGGGCGCCGCGCGCGTCGATCTCCGGCTGGTCACCCACGTACGCCACCTCGTGCGGCGGCAGCGCGAGCGCCTCGCAGGCGGCGAGGAAGGCCTCGGCCTCGGGCTTGCTGACGCCCAGCTCGGCGGCGCAGACCAGGACCTCGAAGCGCTCGCGCAGCCCGAGGGCGCGCAGCTTCGGGTCCTGGTTGGCCACGGAGGAGTTGGAGAGCACCCCGTGCCGGTACCCGGCCGCCAGGGCGTCCAGTACGGGCACCACGTCGGGGAACACCACCCAGGCGGCCCGGTAGTGCGCGACGTACCGCCCGAACCATTCCTCGGCCTCGTCGTCGGTCAGGTCCGGCGCGCCGAGGAAGTCCCGTACCCGGTCCCGGCGCTGGCCCTCGAAGGTGACCTCGCCGGCCCCGAAGCGCGCCCAGTGCCGGTCGGTGTGGTGGCGCCACAGGGCGAGCGCCTCGGCGGGGGTGCCGTACCGCTCCGCGAGCCCCTCGACCGTCAGGTGCCGCGCCAGCCCGGCCCGGTCCGCCCCGGTGTAGTCGAACAGGGTGTCGTCGATGTCCCACAGCACGGCGCGGATCGGCATACCGCCGAGGCTACGCCGGGAGATCGTCCCGCGGGGGCACGACGAAGAAATCGGTGACGAAGCAGGTGATCTCGCCGTCGGCGTCACGGCCCACCCAGGTCGGGTACGCGCCGTCGCCCCAGCCGGAGCCGAAGGCGACCAGGTTGTGGCCGTCCTCGCCGGCCACGACGTAGGGGCCGGGCTCGTGCCCGGTGGCCTCGAAGGCGTCCCAGAGCGGCCCCTCGTCGCCCTCGCAGTCCGGGAACGCGTCGTCGGCCGCGGCGTCGTAGAAGCAGCCCGTGCCCGCGTCGACGCCGTAGCCGAAGAACTCGTCCTCCTCCAGCGTCGCCGGGTCCTGGCCCTCCTGCAGGGCGGGCTCCCAGGTCACGGCCGGCCGGTCCGCGACCACCAGGCGGACGGCGGCGATCCGCAGGTGCGGGCTGTCCGACGGGGGCTCCTCGGGCGTGGTGATCGTGGCCATGGCGGCCTCCACCCGGTAGCGGCCCGGGGCCACCCGGGCGGTGAACGGCGGTATGTCGCCCGTGCCGAGGCAGAGGAACGGGTCGCAGGCCACCACGCGGCCGGAGGGCAGCCACAGCTCGCCCCCGTCGACCACCGCGAGGGTGCCGGTGGGGCCGTCCTCGTAGGAGAAGGTGTTGCCCGGCGTGAAGTGCCAGGCGTAGTCGGGGGCGGTCATCGGCATGTCGGGTCCTTCGCACAGCGGGCGGTACGGGTACGCGCGTACGCACGTACGGGCAGTCGATCTCCGCAGACCCTAGCGTCGTCCCGCGAGAACGCCGCAGGGGGCGGCGGCCGGGGATCTCCGGCCGCCGCCCCCTGCGGGACACACGGGTGACGCCTACGCGGCGAGCTTCGCCAGCGCCGCGTCGATGCGGGCCAGGGAGCGCTCCTTGCCCAGGATCTGGAGGGACTCGAAGAGCGGCAGACCGACCGTGCGGCCGGTGACGGCCACGCGGACCGGGGCCTGCGCCTTGCCGAGCTTGAGGCCGTGGGCCTCGCCGGCGGTCAGGACGGCCTGCTTGAGGGCCTCGGGGTCGTTCCAGTCGGCCGTGTCCAGGTGGGCGCGGACGCTGGTCAGCAGGGCCGCCGGCTCACCCTTCATCGCCTTGTCCCAGGACGCCTGGTCCTCGACGGGCTCCTTGCGGAACAGGAAGTCAACGTTCGCGGTGATGTCCGACAGGACGGTCACGCGGGTCTGGGCGTACGGCGCGATGGCCGCCCAGGCCTCGGCGTCGAAGTCCGCGGGCTCCCAGTTGGCGTGCGGGGCCCGCAGCCACGGCGTGCAGGCGTCCGCGAAGGCCTTCGGGTCCAGCAGCCGGATGTGGTCGGCGTTGATGGCCTCGGCCTTCTTGAGGTCGAAGCGCGCCGGGTTGGCGTTGACGTCCGGGATGTCGAACTTCGCCACCATCTCCTCGATCGAGAAGATGTCCTGGTCCTTGGAGAAGGACCAGCCGAGGAGCGAGAGGTAGTTCAGCAGGCCCTCGGGCAGGAAGCCGCGCTCGCGGTACAGGTTGAGCGAGGACTCCGGGTCGCGCTTGGAGAGCTTCTTGTTGCCCTCGCCCATGACGTACGGCAGGTGGCCGAACTCGGGGACCGCCTTGGCGACGCCCAGCTCGATCAGCGCCTTGTAGAGCGCGATCTGGCGCGGGGTGGAGGACAGCAGGTCCTCGCCGCGCAGGACGTGCGTGATCTCCATCAGCGCGTCGTCGACGGGGTTGACGAGCGTGTACAGCGGCGCGCCGTTGGCCCGCAGGATGCCGAAGTCCGGCACGTTCTCCGGGGTGAAGGTCAGCTCGCCGCGGACCAGGTCGGTGAAGGTGATCGGCTCGTCGGGCATCCGGAAGCGGACGATCGAGGAGCGGTGCTCGCCCTGGTACGCCTCCAGCTGCACGGTGGTCAGCTCGCGGCAGTGGCCGTCGTAACCGGAGGGCTTGCCGGCCGCGCGGGCGGCGGCGCGGCGCGCGTCCAGCTCCTCGGTGGTGCAGTAGCAGTCGTACGCGTAGCCGCCGTCCTTGAGCTTCTTCGCGACGTCCGCGTAGATGTCCATGCGCTGGGACTGGCGGTACGGGGCGTGCGGGCCGCCCACCTCGGGACCCTCGTCCCAGGTGAAGCCGAGCCAGCGCAGCGAGTCGAGCAGCTGGGCGTACGACTCCTCGGAGTCGCGCGCCGCGTCGGTGTCCTCGATGCGGAAGACGAACGTGCCGCCGTGGTGGCGGGCGAACGCCCAGTTGAAGAGAGCCGTCCGGACCAGGCCGACGTGGGGGTTGCCAGTCGGGGAGGGACAGAAACGGACGCGGACGGGTGCGTTAGCCACGCTTGATCACCTTGTTGGTGAGAGTGCCGATGCCTTCGATGGTGACGGCGACCTCGTCGCCGACGTTGAGGGGGCCGACTCCGGCCGGGGTCCCCGTGAGGATGACGTCGCCCGGGAGCAGCGTCATGGCCTCGGTGATGTGGACGATCAGGTCCTCGATGGAGCGGACCATGTCGCTGGTGCGGCCGAGCTGGCGCTGTTCGCCGTTGACGGTGCACTGGATGGTCAGGTCGCCGGGGTCGAGGTCGGTCTCGATCCAGGGGCCGAGGGGGCAGGAGCTGTCGAAGCCCTTGGCCCGGGCCCACTGCTTCTCGCGCTGCTGGACATCGCGCGCGGTGACGTCGTTGGCGCAGGTGTAGCCGAGGATCACGTCCTTGACGCGCTCCTTGGGGACCTCGCGGCACATGCGCCCGATGACCACGGCGAGCTCCGCCTCGTGGTGGAGGTCCTGGGAGAACGAGGGGTACGTGATCGGGTCGCCCGGGCCGACCACCGAGGTGGAGGGCTTGAAGAAGGTGATGGGAGCCTCGGGGACCTCGTTGCCCAGCTCCGCCGCGTGCTCCGCGTAGTTGCGGCCGATGGCCACGACCTTGTTCGGGAGCACGGGCGGCAGCAGCCGGACCTTGCTCAGCGGAACCTTCGTGCCGGACAGCTCGAAGTCCGCGAACGGGATGCCCTTGATGATGTCGAGGACGAGCTCGTCGGGGGCAGAGCCCTCGACCGCCCCGAACGCGACATTGCCGTCGATCGAGAACCTGGCGATGCGCACGTGTTGCGTCTGCCCCTCTGTATTTCCGCTGGCTGGAGTCTGCGGACTCCAGGCTAACGCGGCGGGCAGCGGCGCTTCGCTTCCTTTGTGTGGAGGGCCTACTGCGCGGCGGCGGCGACCGGCGCGTCCATCAGCGTGGTGCGGCGCGGGTTCGCGGTCTGGGCCGGCAGGTCGACGGTGTGCTCCTGGACCTCCACCGCCTGCAGCTCCTCGGCGTCCTTCAGGTGCGCGAGGGTGGTGCGGCGCGGGTTGGCTATGTTGCGGAACATCATCGTCGTCTTCATCGGAGTCTCGGGCCCTCGGCTCGCTCGTGGTGTTCGGTCAACGGTCGCCAACCTCGTAAGAGGCAAGGCTAAACATCCAAATCCGTCACCGAACCGGGAAGTAATGGCCACAGCCGTGTGAGTTTGCTCACCCGTGACCGCCCATACCGGTCATAACGGACAGTCAATTCCACCCGAAGAAACGGACATTGCGCCACTGAATGAGCCATTCCGCTCCTGATCATCTCGACTGGGACACCTTGCCAGCAGCGGTGTTTGGATGGCGTAAGTCCGGTTTACCCCGAAAGGGCTTCCACATCGCGTAGCACTCCCGTCACAGGCCGTCACCGACTCTCAAGGCCGACACGCGCACCTTGTTGGAGATCCGGCACTGTGCTGGAATTCGCGGGACCGCCGCGGGAATCAGCCGGCGCGCAGGTGGCGCGACTCAGCGCCGAGCGCGGTGGCAAGGAGAGGGAGACGCGCCGGTCACCGACGACCACCATGGGGCCGTTAGTGCCCCACGACTCGACACCGTCCCACCGGTCGCCCGGTGAGACGCCTGGTCCAGAGGTTGCGACGCTAGTGCAGGGACGATTCAAGAGGGATGGCAGCGCTGCGGCGGAGCAGGAGCCGCGCGGCGGGATCGACCGTGGCTCCTCGCCCCAGCACGCCCAGAACCGCGGGCCGGCTGCCGAAGGAGCGGGCCCCAACGCCTCCACCACGGTGAAGGCCAAGGGTCGCGGCAAGTCCAAGGGCTTGGCCAAGGGCAGCGGCAAGGACAAGGTCAAGGACCAGTCCGCCGAGCTGGACGTGGCGATACCGACGGCCCCCAGTGGGCCCGGCTCCCGTCTCGCCATGCAGAACTGGCGCATCAGCACGCGACTGGTGTCGCTGCTGACCCTGCCGGTCGTCGCGGCCACCACGCTCGGTGGCTTCCGTATCAACGACTCGCTCAATGACATCGCACAGCTGGAGCACATGCAGCTGCTGACGACGATGACCCGGCAGGCCACCAACCTGGCCGCCATGCTGCAGACCGAGCGCGACAACTCCGCCGGTCCGCTGTCGGCCGACAAGTCGGGCAAGGTCAACAGCATCGTCCAGGGCGTCCGCGAGCAGACGGACGCGGCCGCCCGGTCCTTCACCGCCGCGACCGACAAGGTCGACAGCGCGGAGGACAAGGACGAGACGCTCAAGTCGATCCGCAACAACATCCTGCAGATCGGCCGCCAGCTCACCGGCATCGAGGACATCCGCAAGAAGGCGTACCAGAACGGCGCCCAGCAGACCGTCACCGAGTACAACGCGCTGATCGTCTCGCTGCTCTCGCTCTCGCAGGACATGGCCCAGGCCACCTCCAACCCCGAGATGATCAAGCGTACCCGCGCCCTGGCGGCGTTCTCCTCCGCCAAGGAGTACGCCTCGATCCAGCGCGCGATCATCGCCGCCTCGCTCCCCGACCCGTCGGTCGCGGACAAGGCCGGCAAGCTGGAGGAGAACGACCGGCTGTACGCCCTCTCCGCGCTCCGCGGTGAGAGCCAGTCCAAGAAGACCTTCGAACTCGTCTACCAGGGCAAGCCCGAGGAACTCCTCGCGGCGCTCGGCGACGGCAACCCGGAGATCGGCCAGGCGGACCACTACGCCCGCCGCGTCCTGAGCACCCAGGGCCAGTTCGCCAAGGAGAAGAACCGCTCCTGGCTCGACTGGTACGACGCCGACGACAACAAGCTCCAGGCCATGAAGGTCATCGAGCTCACGCTGCTCGAGGACATGGAGCAGAAGGCCCGCGAGCTCAAGAACGAGTCGCAGCAGGACGCCATCATCAACGGTGCCCTGATCCTCCTCGTCCTCGGCGTCTCCCTCGTCGGCGCCTTCGTCATGGCCCGGTCCATGATCCGCTCGCTGCGCCGCCTGCAGGACACCGCGACCCGGGTCGCCCAGGACCGTCTGCCCGAGCTCGTCAAGCAGCTCTCCGAGTCCGACCCGCAGGACGTCGACACGTCCGTGGAGTCGGTCGGTCTGCACACCCGCGACGAGATCGGCCAGGTGGCCGCGGCCTTCGACGACGTGCACCGCGAGGCCGTCCGCCTCGCCGCCGAGCAGGCCCTCCTGCGGGGCAACGTCAACGCGATGTTCACCAACCTCTCGCGCCGCTCGCAGGGCCTCATCCAGCGTCAGCTCTCGCTCATCTCCGAGCTGGAGTCCCGCGAGGCCGACCCGGACCAGCTGTCCTCGCTCTTCAAGCTCGACCACCTCGCGACCCGCATGCGCCGTAACGGCGAAAACCTCCTCGTCCTCGCGGGCGAGGAGCCGGGCCGCCGGTGGACCCGCCCCGTCCCGCTCGTCGACGTGCTCCGCGCCGCGGCGTCCGAGGTGGAGCAGTACGAGCGCATCGAACTCGCGTCGGTGCCCGGCACCGACGTCGCCGGCCGCGTCGTCAACGACCTCGTGCACCTCCTCGCCGAGCTGCTGGAGAACGCCACCTCGTTCTCCTCACCGCAGACCAAGGTCAAGGTCACCGGTCACGCGCTGCCGGACGGCCGCGTGCTCGTCGAGATCCACGACACCGGCATCGGCCTCTCCCCCGAGGACCTCGCCGCGATCAACGAGCGGCTCGCGTCGCCGCCGACCGTGGACGTCTCCGTCTCCCGCCGCATGGGCCTGTTCGTGGTCGGCCGCCTGTCCCTGCGACACGGCATCCGCATCCAGCTGCGCCCGTCCGACTCGGGCGGTACGACGGCCCTCGTCATGCTCCCGGTGGACGTCGCCCAGGGCGGCAAGAAGCCGGGTCCGATGCCGGGTCAGGGCGGCCAGGGCGGCCCCGGTGCGCAGGGTGCCCCCTCCGCCCAGGGTTCCGTGCCCGGCGGCGCCGGTCGTCCCCCCGTGGGCGGCGCCCCGCAGCGCGGCCAGGTCTCCGGCGGCGGGCAGCGGGCAGCGCTGCCGGGTCGGGACGGCTCGGGCGGCGGCAACGGCGGCAACGGCCAGCAGCGTCAGCAGGGTGGCCGGCCCCAGCAGCCGGGCGGTCCCTCCGCCCGTCCGCAGGGCGGCCCCGGCGCGCCCACCGGCCAGGGCCAGGGCCAGGGTTCCTTCGGTTCCGGCGCTCCGCTGGCGGGCCGCGGTCCGCAGCCCCGTCCGACGGGCGCCCCCTCGGCTCCCTCGGCCGGCGGTCCCTCCGGGTTCCCGCAGGGCAACGGCTTCGAGCGGCCCCAGGCTCCCCAGCAGCAGCCCCAGCAGGCTCAGGCTCAGCAGCCCCAGTCCCAGCAGCAGTCGGCGCCCCCGGCGCCGGCCCAGCGCGGCCCCCGGCCGCAGCTGCCGCCGCGCGGTGGCGCACCGCGTCCGGAACTGCCGGGTGCGGGTGCCGCTCCCGGCGGGATGCCGCAGGCCACCAGCTGGGGCGCCGGCCAGGGCGGCCAGGAGGTCCCGCGCGGCCACGACGAGCTGTCGGGCCCCGGCTCCACGGCGGAGTTCGCCCGCCCGGACTTCAACGCCCCGCAGCCCCCGGCCGCGTACGACAGCGGTTCGACGGGCCAGTTCGAGCGTCCCGACGTGCGCGGCGGCTCGCTGAGCCCGTCCGGCACCGGGCAGTTCGAGCGCCCGGAGCTGCGCGGCGGCGCCGACCCGGCGTCGACCGGCCAGTTCGCCCGCCCGGACTACCCGGCCACCCGGCCCGGCGGTCCCGGTGTAGGCGGCCCCGGCGGTCAGCAGGGGCAGGCTCCGCAGTCCGGCGGCGCCTACGCCCCCGTACCGGCCTCGCGCCCGGAGACCCCGCAGCTGCCGCAGGCCCACCAGCCGGAGGCGCTGCCGCCGGCCCAGGGTCCCGGTGAGGCGCGCAGCCCGATCTTCGACACGCTGGAGTCGAACTGGTTCCGCGAGGAGGGCGCCGAACAGCAGCCCCCCGCGCAGGCACCGGCCGTACCCCAGCAGCCGCGGCCGCAGCACCAGATCCCCGGTGCACCGCAGCGCATCCAGCAGCCGCTGCCCACGCGCGGCATGGAGCTGCCGGCGGAGTCCGCCCCGGCGACGACCGGCAGCACGCCGACCGTAAGCTGGCGGTCCTCGCCGAACGACGAGCTGATGCGGCAGGCCGAGCGCGTGCGCCAGCCCGCCGCCGGCGGAATCACCACCTCCGGACTGCCGCGGCGCGTGCCGCGGGCCAACCTCGTCGCCGGCACCGCACAACAGCAGGCCGACGCCCAGCCCGGTCCGCAGGTCTCGCGTGCCCCGGACGACGTCCGTGGCCGTCTGACCAACCTCCGACGCGGTATCCAGCAGGGACGCCAGGCAGGCAACAGCGGCCCGGCCACCGGCAGTTACCACATCGACCCCACATACCAGCAGGAGCGATAGTTGAGTTCGATGAGCCAGGCGGCACAGAACCTGAACTGGTTGATCACCAACTTCGTGGACAACACCCCAGGGGTGTCCCACACGGTGGTGGTTTCCGCCGACGGCCTCCTTCTGGCGATGTCCGAGGGGTTCCCGCGTGACCGCGCCGATCAGCTGGCGGCCGTGGCCTCCGGTCTGACGTCGCTCACGGCCGGAGCCTCCCGCATCTTCGAGGGCGGCGCCGTCAACCAGACGGTGGTGGAGATGGACCGCGGGTTCCTCTTCCTGATGTCCGTGTCCGACGGATCCTCCCTGGCCGTACTGGCGCACCCCGAGTGCGACATCGGCCTCGTCGGCTACGAGATGGCCCTCCTCGTGGACCGCGCCGGCAGTGTCCTCACCCCGGACCTGCGCGCGGAGCTCCAGGGAAGCCTGCTCATCTGACCGCCCATCTCCCGGCCGGACGGTACTTCCGGCCGGGGGACCGGGGTAACCACCCCGGAACCCAGTACCACCGCCAGGCCGTCATACCGTCCCCCCACCGGCCGCCCCGTCAGACGGCACGCTGACCACTGCTGTCCAGCCCGGAGGATCAATGACCCCGCCCCCCGCCTATTCCGACGCGTACGACTCGTCGTACTCGGAAGGCGACCAGCCGCTGGTACGTCCGTACGCGATGACCGGTGGCCGGACCCGTCCGCGCTACCAGCTCGCCATCGAGGCGCTGGTCAGCACCACGGCCGACCCGATGCACCTCTCCGGCATGCTTCCGGAGCACCAGCGGATCTGCACGCTGTGCCGCGAGGTCAAGTCGGTCGCGGAGGTCTCCGCACTGCTGTCGATGCCGCTCGGTGTCGCCCGGATCCTCGTGGCCGACCTGGCCGAGGCCGGAATGGTGGCCATCCACCAGCCGGGCAATGGAGAGGCCGGCGGCACGCCGGACGTAACGCTGCTCGAGAGGGTTCTCAGTGGACTTCGCAAGCTCTAACGGCGGAGCGGCTCCTCGCTCCACCACCTCCGCGAAGATCGTGGTGGCCGGCGGCTTCGGCGTGGGCAAGACCACGTTCGTCGGCGCGGTCTCCGAGATCAACCCGCTGCGCACCGAGGCCGTGATGACGTCCGCGAGCGCCGGCATCGACGACCTGACCCACACCGGGGACAAGACGACCACCACGGTCGCCATGGACTTCGGTCGCATCACCCTGGACCAGGACCTGATCCTGTACCTCTTCGGTACCCCCGGTCAGGACCGCTTCTGGTTCATGTGGGACGACCTCGTCCGCGGTGCCATCGGTGCGATCGTCCTGGTCGACACCCGCCGTCTCGCCGACTGCTTCCCCGCCGTCGACTACTTCGAGAACAGCGGGCTGCCGTTCGTCGTGGCACTCAACGGTTTCGAGGGGTACCAGCCGTACACCCCCGAAGAGGTGCGCGAGGCGCTGCAGATCGGCCCGGACGCCCCGATCATCACCACCGACGCCCGCCACAGGGCGGACGCCAAGAGCGCGCTCATCACTCTCGTCGAGCACGCCCTCATGGCCCGACTCAAGTAACACGATTCAGGCCACGTGACTCAAGTGGCCCCACGCAAGCAGCACCAGTTCTTCACAACGTGAGAGGGGCGGGCTGTGTCCTAAGACACGGTCCGCCCTTCTCGTTCATAACGTTTCGACAGACAATTGCCGGGAGTTGGGCACAGGATGCGGTCACATGGTGTCGCTGTGCTCACAACCCGCCCCGCATTTGCCGCAGCTCGCTCTTTATGTCCGATTTATGTGAGGCATAAGTCTCTGGGACGCGCCGTTTTCAACTGTTTGGAACACGGCCGTCAGCCGTGCTGGAATTCAACGAACTAGCTAGTAGCACCGCCGGAAGGTTGTTGGTCGAGTGAGGCGAAGCAACTCGAGCCCCGCGGATGAACCCGCGCGCGGCAACTTCACCCCGCCGCCGCGCGCGGCCGCGTCGCCCGTCGACGTGCCCGTGGACCCACCGGTGAGCGGCAGCAGCAGCAGGTTCGCGCCCCGTAACTGGCGCGTGCCCACCAAGCTGAACGCCATCCTGCTCGTGCCGGCCCTCGTGGGCCTGGTCATGGGCGGCTTCCAGGTGAAGGGCTCCGTAGACACCTGGAACGAGGCCAAGGACGCCGAGAAGACGGCGCGCATCGTCCAGGCGGCCGCCGAATACGGCCAGGCCCTCCTCAACGAGCGTGACCTGAGCGCCGCGCCGCTCCTCAAGAACGACCGTACGAACGACGCGGTCGTGAAGGCGTACGCGGCGACGGACGCGGCCAAGGCCAAGTTCGCCGAAGCCGCGAAGGACCTGCCCGACGGCCAGGGTCTGGAGCGCCGCCTCGAACTCTTCCGCCAGGAGGAGCCCAAGCTGGGCGACGTCCGCAAGAACGCCTACGCCCTTCCGGAGACGGCCAAGAAGAACTTCGGCGCCAAGGAACTCGGTCCCATCCCGACCGAAGAGCAGTACGTGCTGGTCCAGCACTACCTCATGCAGTTCTCCAACGAACTCGGCCTCGGCACCGGAAACGTCACCAGCTACGGCCGCATGGTCTACGCGATCGAGCTGGCCAAGGCCGCGAACTCGCTGCAGCGCTCCGTCGGTACGCACCTCCTGGTCCGCCCCTCGCCCAACGAGGACGTCCGCAAGGCCCAGCAGGTCGCCTTCTCCTCCTACGCCTACCTCGAAGAGATAGCCATCGGCGAGTACGTCGCCGCCGGCACCGAAGAGGACGTGGCCCGCCTCAAGGAGGTCATGGGGAAGAAGTCGGACGAGGGCGCCGCCAAGCTCGCCGCCGCCAAGTCGCAGTCCGAGCAGTCTGGCCAGAAGTTCGTTCCCCCGCCCGTCGTCAACGGCTCCGCCCTCACCGGCATGACCGAGGCGATAGCCGGCGCCGACAAGAACACCAAGTTCGCCGCGGCCGGCGTCACCCCGCCCGCCTGGCAGGCCGCCGCCACCGCCAAGTTCGACGGTTACGCCGAGGTCGAGAAGGAACTCCTCGACAAGGCGCTCAAGGACGCGGTCGCCGTCTCCGACGACGCCCGCAACGACGCCATCATCACCGGCGCCATCGTGGTCGTGGCCCTGCTCGCCGCCTTCATCATGGCGGGCCTCATGGCACGCCAGATGGGCCGCTCGATGCGCCGCCTGCGCGGCGCCGCGTTCGACATCGCCGAGCAGCGCCTGCCGATGCTCGTCGACCAGCTCTCGCGTACCGACCCGGGCAAGGTCGACACCCGTGTCGTCGCGATCCCGATCGACTCCCAGGACGAGATCGGCGAGGTCGCCCGCGCCTTCGACCAGGTCCACCGGGAAGCGGTCCGGCTCGCCGCCGAGCAGGCGCTCCTTCGAGGGAACGTCAACGCGATCTTCACGAACCTCTCCATGCGCAACCAGTCTCTGATCGAGGGCCAGCTGACCCTCATCACCGACCTGGAGAACAACGAGGCCGACCCGGACCAGCTGGAGAACCTCTTCCGCCTGGACCACCTGGCCACCCGTATGCGCCGCAACGGCGAGAACCTCCTCATCCTCGCGGGTGAGGAACCGGGTCGCCGATGGGACCAGCCGGTGCCCCTCGTCGACGTGCTGCGCGCCGCCTCCTCCGAGGTGGAGCAGTACGAGCGCATCGAGCTCTCGGGCGTCTCCGAGGCCGAGATCCACGGCCAGGCCGTGACCGACCTCGTGCACCTGCTCGCCGAGCTCCTGGAGAACGCCACCACGTTCTCCTCCCCGCAGACCAAGGTCCGCGTCAACGCCACGCGTCTGCCCGACGGCCGCGTGATGGTCGAGATCCACGACAAGGGCATCGGCCTCACCGCCGAGGACTTCGCGGACATCAACCACAAGCTGGCCAACCCGCCGACCGTGGACGCCGCGATCTCGCAGCGCATGGGTCTGTTCGTGGTCGGCCGGCTGGCGGACCGCCACAGCATCCGCGTCCAGCTGCGCCCCTCGGGCGAGGCCGCGGGCACCACCTCGCTGATCATGCTCCCCGACGCCATCACCCACGGTGGCGGTGGCGAGGGCATCCCCGACGACGACTTCACCGTCTCGTCGATGATCCCGCAGCAGCAGATCCAGCAGCCCGCCCCGCTGCGCACGGCCGCCGAGCTCGGCTTCGACGACTCCCGCTACGACCGCCAGGGCGGCGAGGCGGCCGACGCCAACCCGGTCGGCCGGTCGCTGGGACAGCAGGAGCGCCGGGCCGCGCTGGCCGCCCAGGTGAGCTTCCCGCAGGAGCAGCAGGCGGAGTACTCCGGCCACTCCTCCCAGGAGTATCCGGAACCCCAGCCTGAGCACGGGTACCAGGACTACCAGGGCTACGAGCAGCAGCCGCAGCAGGGCTACGACACGTCGTACGATTCCTCGCAGGACCAGCAGGGTCAGCAGGGATACCAGGCGTACCCGCAGCAGGGCTACGAGTATCCGGAGGCCTCCTACCAGGACGGACAGCCGGACGCCCAGGCGTACGACGGCGGCTACGAAGCCCAGCCCCACCAGGCTGAGTGGCCGGACCAGAACGCCTATTCGGAGGGCTACCAGCAGGACTACGGGACCGAATCGGAATCCCAGCCCGCTCCCGAACCCGCCGCGGAACGCGTAGGCTTCGACCGTCCGGGCGCCGCTGCCGACACCGGTCACCAAATGACCGGAGCGGGCCTGCCGCGACGCGGCAGCCAGCAGCAGTGGCAGCCGGCGAAGCAGGAAGCGGAGTCCTCCGGTTCACTCTTCGAACAGCGGCCGCAGCGTCAGCAGCAGCCGGCTGAGGCGGAGCGGGCCCCGGAGGGTGCGGAAGGCGGCAATGCCTGGCGCTCGGCCAACGACGAGCGCTGGCAGCAGGCCGGCAAGCTCCGTGAGCCGAAGGCGGGCGGGGTCACCCCGTCCGGTCTCCCTCGGCGGGTGCCCAAGGCCAACCTGGTCGAGGGCGCTGCGGAGACGACCCCGCAGGGCGGCCCCCAGGTCTCCCGCGCCCCGGAGGACGTCCGTGGCAGGTTGAGCAACCTGCGACGCGGTGTCCAGCAGGGACGCAGCGCGGGTTCCGAGCAGTCAAGTAACAGCTATGACCAGGAGCGTTAGTGTGAGCCCGATGAGCCAGGCGGCACAGAACCTGAACTGGTTGATCACCAACTTCGTGGACAACACCCCAGGGGTGTCCCACACGGTGGTGGTCTCCGCCGACGGCCTTCTTCTGGCGATGTCCGACGGATTCCCGCGCGACCGCGCCGATCAGCTGGCGGCCGTGGCCTCCGGTCTGACGTCGCTGACCGCAGGAGCCTCCCGCATCTTCGAGGGTGGCGCCGTCAACCAGACCGTTGTGGAGATGGACCGCGGGTTCCTCTTCCTCATGTCCGTCTCCGATGGATCGTCCCTCGCGGTGCTCGCGCACCCCGAGTGCGACATCGGCCTCGTGGGCTACGAGATGGCCCTCCTTGTGGACCGAGCCGGCAGTGTTTTGACTCCGGAACTGCGCTCGGAGCTGCAGGGAAGTCTTCTCAACTAGCAGACAGGCAGTGCGTTTCGCGTCATCGCACCATAAGGTGCGGTGGCGCGGTTCCACAGGGAGTACTGCGTTCTTGGAGTCGGAGGAGGAAACGTGACAACACCCGGAGGTCATCCTTATGGCGGCGCGCAGCAGCCGCAGGGTGGGCAGCACGACCAGAACCGCTTCAACTTTCCCTCCGCGCCCAGCCGGCCCGTGCCGGAGCACAACCCTTACCAGCAGCAGCCGTACGGTCAGCCCCAGCAGCCGCACCAGCCCCCTCGGGCCTCGCGGCAGCCGACTGCCCCGAAGGCGCACAACCCGCTGGTGCGTCCGTACGCGATGACCGGCGGCCGTACCCGGCCGCGCTACCAGCTCGCCATCGAGGCGCTGGTCAGTACCACGGCGGATCCCGCGCGCCTGCAAGGGCAGTTGCCCGAGCACCAGCGCATCTGCCGCCTGTGCCAGGAGATCAAATCCGTCGCGGAGATCTCGGCACTTCTCTCCATTCCTCTTGGTGTCGCCCGCATCCTCGTCGCCGACCTGGCGGAGGCGGGCCTTGTCGCCATTCACCAGCCCGGCGGCGACGAGTCTGCCGGCGGCCAGCCAGATGTGACACTGCTCGAAAGGGTGCTCAGTGGACTTCGCAAGCTCTAACGGCGGAGCGGCTCGCTCCACCACCTCCGCGAAGATCGTGGTGGCGGGCGGCTTCGGCGTGGGCAAGACCACGTTCGTCGGCGCGGTCTCCGAGATCAACCCGCTGCGCACCGAAGCCGTGATGACCAGCGCCTCGGCCGGCATCGACGATCTGACCCACACCGGGGACAAGACGACCACCACGGTCGCGATGGACTTCGGTCGCATCACCTTGGACCAGGACCTGATCCTGTACCTCTTCGGTACCCCCGGTCAGGACCGCTTCTGGTTCATGTGGGACGACCTCGTCCGCGGTGCCATCGGTGCCGTGGTCCTCGTCGACACCCGTCGTCTGGCCGACTGCTTCCCCGCCGTCGACTACTTCGAGAACAGCGGTCTGCCGTTCGTCATCGCCCTGAACGGCTTCGACGGCCACCAGCCGTACACCCCGGAGGAAGTCCGCGAGGCCCTGCAGATCGGCCCGGACGCCCCGATCATCACCACCGACGCCCGCCACCGCGCGGACGCCAAGAGCGCGCTCATCACTCTCGTCGAGCACGCCCTCATGGCGCGCCTGCGGTAGTAGGACCGCCGCGCGCGGACGCAGGAACCACGAAGGAGGCCCCCGCCGGCTGGCGGGGGCCTCCTTCGTTCGGGTGCTTCCCGGGATCCCGGATCCCCCGGAGCCCCGGATCTCCCGGGATCCCGGGACCGGGAACGCGAAGAGCGGGTGTCGTCGTGGTCGACGTCACCCGCTCTTCGCGTGGTGTGCTGCTGGCTGCTGCTAGCCCTGCCAGCTGTGCGGGGCCCGGAAGCCCGGGGTGCGCTCCAGGCGGCGCCAGCCGGCCTGGGAGCCGATGCGGTGCACGGGGGCGGCGGTGGGAGCGGCGGCGGCGCGGGCGAGCAGGATCGCGGTGATCGCGGCCAGCTCCTCGGGCTCGGCGTTGCCCTTTTCGACCTTCAGCAGGGTGTCGGCGGTGATGCTCATGTGGTGGCGGGTCTCCTTCGCTGCTTACTGCGGCGGGTTGCCGTGCTTGCGCGACGGCAGATCGGCGTGCTTGTTGCGGAGCATCGCGAGGGCGCTGATCAGTGTGGAGCGGGTCTCGGCGGGGTCGATGACGTCGTCGACGAGGCCGCGCTCGGCGGCGTAGTACGGGTGCATCAGCTCGGCCTTGTACTCCTTGACCATGCGCGCGCGCATCGCCTCGGGGTCCTCGGCGTCCGCGATCTGCTTGCGGAAGATGACGTTGGCCGCGCCCTCGGCGCCCATCACGGCGATCTCGTTGGTCGGCCAGGCGTAGGTGAGGTCGGCGCCGATGGACTGCGAGTCCATGACGATGTACGCGCCGCCGTACGCCTTGCGCAGGATCAGGCTGATCCGCGGCACGGTGGCGTTGCAGTACGCGTACAGCAGCTTGGCGCCGTGGCGGATGATGCCGCCGTGTTCCTGGTCGACGCCCGGCAGGAAGCCGGGGACGTCCAGGAGGGTGATGATCGGGATGTTGAACGCGTCGCACAGCTGGACGAAACGCGCGGCCTTCTCGGAGGCGTGGATGTCCAGGACGCCGGCGAGGTGGCCGGGCTGGTTGGCGACGATGCCCACGACCTGCCCGTCCAGGCGGGCCAGCGCGCAGATGATGTTGCGGGCCCAGCGCTCGTGGATCTCCAGGACGTCGCCCTCGTCGACGAGTTCCTCGATGACCTTGAGCATGTCGTACGGCCGGTTCCCGTCCGCGGGGACCAGGTCCAGCAGGACGTCCGAGCGGCGGTCGGCCGGGTCGGAGCTGTCGTGGACGGGCGGGTTCTCGCGGTTGTTGGAGGGGAGCATCGAGATGAGGTAGCGGACCTCGGAGATGCAGGTCTCCTCGTCGTCGTACGCGAAGTGCGCCACGCCGGAGGTCTCGGCGTGGACGTCGGCGCCGCCGAGCCCGTTCTGGGAGATCTCCTCGCCGGTCACCGCGCGGACCACGTCCGGGCCGGTGATGAACATCTGCGAGGTGTCGCGGACCATGAACACGAAGTCCGTCAGCGCCGGGGAGTACGCGGCGCCGCCGGCGCACGGGCCCAGCATCACCGAGATCTGCGGGATGACCCCGGAGGCCTTCGTGTTGCGCTGGAAGATCCCGCCGTAGCCGGCCAGCGCCGAGACGCCCTCCTGGATACGGGCGCCCGCGCCGTCGTTCAGCGACACCAGCGGCGCGCCGGCCGCGATGGCCATGTCCATGATCTTGTGGATCTTCGTCGCGTGCGCCTCGCCCAGCGCGCCGCCGAAGATCCGGAAGTCGTGCGCGTAGACGAAGACCGTGCGGCCCTCGACCGTGCCCCACCCGGTGATCACACCGTCGGTGTAGGGCTTCTTCGCCTCCAGGCCGAAACCCGTCGCCCGGTGCCGGCGCAGCTGCTCGACCTCGTGGAAGGACCCCTCGTCCAGCAGGAGCGCGATCCGCTCCCGGGCCGTCAGCTTGCCCTTGGCGTGCTGCGCCTCGGTCGCCCGGTCACTGGGGCCGCGCTTGGCCTGCTCACGCAGGTCGTGCAACTCGGCCACACGTCCGCGGGCATCCGTCGGCTCGCTCGAAGTCTGATCCACAACGGTCATGTACTGACCTTACGAAGCCGGTCCGCGAAAACCCTCCGTTGGATCCGCACAGTCTCCGGCGCGTTCCGCTGTGTGGCCCGAACAGATCCTCCGAATGATGTACGGACTCTGCCAGCGCAGGCCGGTGCCCGTTGTGGGGGTCCAACAAAATCGCGCGACACGCCCTCAGATGTTGAAATTTGAACGGAATAGGTCTACGGTCAGTCTCGTTGAAAGTTCAACAACAGCACGACCCACGAGCAGCACACTATCGAGGAGGAAGTCATGGGTATCTTCACCCGCCGCAGCCAGGAGTCCGCCGCCGTGAACACCGCCGTCAGCACGCTGGAGGTGGACCCGGCCCTGGCCGCGCTCACCGGTGACTACGTCATCGACGCCTCCCACAGCAGCATCGGCTTCACCGTCCGCCACGCGATGGTGACCAACGTGCGCGGCAGCTTCGCCGACCACGAGGGCACCCTGCACCTGGACGGGTCGGACCCCTCCCGCTCCACCGCCTCCATCGACGTGAAGATCGCCTCCGTGGACACCGGCATCGCCGACCGCGACGGCCACCTGCGCGGCGGCGACTTCTTCGACGCCGAGGCCTTCCCGCTGATGAGCTTCCGCTCCACCCAGGCGGCCCAGCTGGGCGGTGACACGTACCGCATCACCGGTGACCTGACGATCAAGGGCGTGACGAAGCCGCTCTCCATCGACCTGGAGTTCAACGGCTCCGCCACCGACGTCTACGGCAACCAGCGCGTGGGCTTCGAGGGCACCGCCGAGATCCTGCGCTCCGAGTGGGGCCTGACCTGGAACGCGGCGCTGGAGACCGGCGGCGTGATGGTCAGCGACAAGGTCAAGCTGACCTTCGACATCTCCGCCATCAAGCAGGCCTGACGGGCCTGACCACCACCCGGTGCGCGGACCCGGGGGCGGCACGCGGGGGACACGGCGTCCCCTAGAAGCCGCCCCCGCCGTCGAACCCGCCGCCACCGTCGAAACCGCCACCGCCGCCGAAGTCCCCGCCGCCGAAGTCGGACGGGTTGAAGTCGGCGCCCGAGACGTCCCCGCCGTCGAAACCGTTGCCTCCGCCGAAGTCGGAGGCATAGGCGGGACTGGACATCATCGACCCGAGCAGCGTGCCCACCAGCAGGCCGGGCAGGATGCCGCCGCCGAAGTAGCCGCCGGCCCAGGGACCGTACGCCGGGCCGGCGTCGTAGTACGGGCGCGGCCCGTGTTCCGTGTCGACCGTACGGACCGCCGGGTCGAGGCCGTCGCGCAGCCGTACGGCGTCCGCCGCGCAGACCGGGACGGTACGGGTGGCCCCGCCGGCCGGGGCCCAGTCGGCGTCCTGGGTGCTCGGGCCGTGCCGGGGGTCGAAGAAGCAGGGCAGCCGGCGCTCGGGCAGCGGTTCGCCCCGGCGACGGGCATCGAGAGAGGCCAGGGCGAACCGCCCGTCCTCCAGCGCCTGGGTCACCCCCTTCACCTCTTCCGGGTACCGCACCGAAGCCATGATCTGCTTGGCCTTCTCGTACGAGTCCAGGCTCTGCTCGTAGTCCTTGCGCATGGCGTCGTCCGCGCCCGCCTCGCCCGGGTGGAAGTCCAGCCGGTCGAGCTCCTCGCCGAAGGCCGTGATGTCCTCGTCCACGACCACCCTCAGCCGCTCGACGGCCTCGCGACGGGTCTCCTCCTTCTGCCGGCGGTTGCGCCGGACCAGCATGTACGCGCCGCCGCCGCCGACCGCGGCGACCACGCCGAGGGTGATCAGCCCGCCGACCGGGGCGCCGCCGTCCGCGCCGGTGTCGCCCCAGGAGGCCGGGGCGGTGCCCCGGGTCTGGGGCAGGGCCTGGTCGACGAAGTTGTTGAGCTGGGTCACCGCGTCGGGCGAGCCCACCTTCACCGCGTCGGTGAGGTTGTGTACGGCGTTGGCCGGCATGACCGCCCGGTCGGCCCCGGCGTCGAAGCCGTCGCCGAGCCGGATCGCGTAGAGGCCGGTGATCCCGGTCTCGGCCCGGACCGCGCCGAGCACCTTGTCGGCGGGGAACTCGCCGGTCGCGGGGAGCACCGCGACGAAGACCGGCTTCCCGGCGTCCTTGATCTTCTTTGCGAGCGCCTCGGCGTCCGCCGGGGTCAGCTGCGCCTGGGCGCGGGGGTCGACGTAGACCGGCCCGTCCTTGAGGGCCTCCCCCACGGCGGCGACTCCGGTGGCCGCCGATGCCTGCGGGGCGACCACGAGGGCGGTCCCGAACAGGGCCAGCAGCAGACCGGAAAGTACGGATATCAGCCTGGTCCTCATACGCATGACGCTACCCGAACCGGTACTTTCCTGTGTGAGCTGGACATAAGGTCATCCCGCCCCGGACGCGGCCCCTCCGCGCCTACCCTCCCGCCAGGGGGGTGGGGCCGATGCGACGCGCGTGGCTGACGGGGACGATGGTGCTGGCCGCGGCGGGGCTGCTGGCGGGGTGTACGCCGCCGCACCTTGATCTGGTCGCCGCGTACAACGGGGACGACGGCAAGCCGTGGATCATGCTCGCGCCGTGCGGGAAGGACGACATCGAGTCGGTGTGGGTGTCCGGCTGGAGCACGGGCGATCCGACCGGGCCACAGGAGGATTCGGGCTGGGCCAGCCGACGGTTCGAGCCGGGCATCGGGGGTGAATCGCTGCCCTTGTTCGAGCCCCCCGCGTCGTGGGACGCAAACCTGAGGGGCGCGCAGAAGCTTCTGCCCGGATACACGTACAGCGTGAGCTTCTTCGCGCGGGACGGCAGCGTCTACTACGGGAAGTCGTACGTCACCGCCGAGGACCTCGCCGGGCTGAAGCCCGGCGAGGTGTGGTCCGGCGGCCGGGCCAAGACCCGCAAGGAGTTCCGGGAGTACGTGAAGGACGAGTGCTGACCCGGCGGGGGGCTACTCGGCCGGCTCCACGCCCGCGTGGAGGAGGCCGTAGGTGAACGCGTCCTCCAGCGCCTGCCAGGACGCCGCGATCACGTTCGGGGCCACACCGACCGTGGACCACTCGCGGGTGCCGTCCGTCGTGGAGATCAGCACGCGGGTCGTGGACTCCGTGCCGTGCTTGCCCTCCAGGATGCGGACCTTGTAGTCCACCAGCTCGAACTTGGCGAGCTGCGGGTAGAAGCGTTCGAGAGCCACCCGCAGCGACCGGTCGAGGGCGTTGACCGGGCCGTTGCCCTCCGCCGTCGCGACGATCCGCTCCCCCTTGGCCCACAGCTTCACCGTGGCCTCGTTGGCGTGCGTGCCGTCCGGGCGGTCCTCGACGATCGCCCGCCACGACTCCGTACGGAAGTACTTGCGCGCCCGGCCCTCGACCTCCGCGCGCAGCAGCAGCTCGAAGGAGGCGTCGGCGGCCTCGTACGTGTAGCCCTGGAGCTCCCGCTCCTTGACCCGCTCGACGACCCGGGAGACCAGCGCGCGGTCCCCGCCGAGGTCGACACCGAGCTCCTTGCCCTTGAGCTCGATGGAGGCCCGGCCGGCCATGTCGGAGACCAGCATCCGCATGGTGTTGCCGACCCGCTCGGGGTCGATGTGCTGGTACAGGTCCGGGTCGACCTTGATGGCCGAGGCGTGCAGGCCGGCCTTGTGCGCGAAGGCGGAGACACCCACGTACGGCTGGTGCGTGGAGGGGGTCAGGTTGACCACCTCGGCGATGGCGTGCGAGATCCGGGTCATCTCGGCCAGCGCGCCCGCGGGGAGCACCGTGCGCCCGTACTTGATCTCCAGCGCGGCGACGACCGGGAACAGGTTGGCGTTGCCGACGCGCTCGCCGTAGCCGTTGGCGGTGCACTGGACGTGCGTGGCCCCGGCGTCGACCGCGGCGAGGGTGTTGGCCACCGCGCAGCCGGTGTCGTCCTGGGCGTGGATGCCGAGCCGGGCGCCGGTGTCGGCGAGGACGGTCGCGACGACCGCGGTCACCTGCGCGGGCAGCATGCCGCCGTTGGTGTCGCAGAGGATGACCACGTCGGCCCCGGCCTCGTGGGCGGTGCGGACGACGGACTTCGCGTACTCGGCGTTGGCGCGGTAGCCGTCGAAGAAGTGCTCGCAGTCGACGAAGACCCGGCGGCCCTGGGCGACCAGGTGGGAGACGGTGTCCCGGACCATCTCCAGGTTCTCGTCCAGCGTGGTGCGCAGCGCGAGCTCGACGTGGCGGTCGTGGGACTTGGCGACCAGCGTGATCACCGGGGCGCCGGACTCCAGCAGGGCCCGCACCTGGGGGTCCTCGGCGGCCGAGCCGCCGGCCCGCCGGGTGGCGCCGAAGGCGACCAGTTTCGCGTGCTTGAAGGCGATCTCGGCCCGCGCACGGGCGAAGAACTCGGTGTCGCGGGGGTTGGCGCCGGGCCAGCCGCCCTCGATGAAGCCCACCCCGAAGTCGTCCAGGTGCCGGGCGATGGTCAGCTTGTCCGCGACCGTGAGGTTGATGCCCTCACGCTGGGCGCCGTCGCGCAGGGTGGTGTCGAAGACGTGGAAGCTGTCGTCGAGGACCGCTGCTGCCCCTGTCGCCTCTGGTGTCGTCGTCATGCTGATCTGACTCCTGTCGGATGAGTGGTTCCGGATAACCGGGATCCACTGCCCCCATCATCGCGCGCAGCGCGCCCCCGGCCGGGGATGGGGCCGGGAAACGAAAAAACCTCTCGCGGGTGCGAGAGGTCTGCGCGCGGGTCTGGGGCACGATGGCCGCCTGCCCGTAGGTTTTCCACGGTTCAGCGGTCACTGCGGACCGGCGCGCTGCTGCCGATAATCATGAGCTGAGCAGGCACGTTCGCAGTGTGCCACACCGCCTGCCGCGGATGGACAGGGATCTCAGCATCCGGGCAGCGCCGCCCGCGGGCCGGCCGCGACCCCGCTCAGTCGCGGCTCTGCGGGGTGAGCGCGTCCGCGAGGAACTCGCGTACGTGGTCCAGGATGCCGTCCCGGGACAGGCCCGGAAGGCCTACTGCGACCTGGATGCTGAACCCGTCGAGCAGCGCCCGCAGCCGGGCGGCGAAGCGGTCGGGGTCGACCGCGCGGAACTCCCCGCGCGAGATGCCCTCGGCGAGCAGCGCCACCAGGTCGCGGTGCCAGGCGCCCTCGATGGCCGCCTGCCGGTCGCGTTCCTGCGGGCCCGCGTTCTGCGAGCGGTTCCAGACCTCCAGCCACAGCGTCCAGTGCGGATCCCGGGCGGCGTCGGGCACGTAGAGGTCCACGTACGCCCCCAGGCGCTCGCGCGCCGGGCCGCGGCGGGAGAGCAGGGCGCGGCGCCGGGCGCCGAGCGCGGCCTCGCTCCACTCCAGGGTCTGGAGCAGGAGCTCGTCCTTGCTGCCGAAGTAGTAGAGGAGGTGGCCGCTGCTCATGCCGACCTGGCGGCCCAGGCCGGCCATGGTCAGGCCGTCGAGGCCGCGCTCGGCGATCGTGGCCATGGCGGCGACGAGTACGTCCTCGCGCGGCGGCGCGTTCTTCCGCGCCGCCCGTACTCCGCCCGCCGCCATGGCCTCTCCTCACATCGTTCGCCCCGGGTGTCAGACCTTGGGCTGCTGCTGGGTGATGCAGTGGATACCGCCACCCCCGGCGAAAATCGTACGTGCGTCAACCAGCGTCACGGTCCGCTCGGGGAACAGTCCGCGGAAGATCTCGGCGGCCTCCTCGTCGCGCGGGTCGTCGAAGGCGCAGAGGACCACGCCGCCGTTGCAGAGGTAGTGGTTGATGTACGAGTAGTCCACCCAGTCCCCGTCCTCCACCAGGGTGGTCGGCGCGGGGATCTCCACGACCTCCAGCCGCCGGCCCTGGGCGTCGGTGGAGGCGCGCAGGATGGCGGCGATGGTCTTGCAGCGCTCGTGGTCCGGGTGGGCCGGGTCGGGCTGGCTGTGGACCATGACCACGCCGGGGCGGGCGAACGCGGCGACGATGTCCACGTGGCCCTGGGTGCCGTAGGTGCCGTAGTCGCCGGCCAGGCCGTACGGGAGCCAGATCGCCTTGGTGGTGCCGAGGTGGGCGTGGATCTCGGCCTCGACCTGCTCGCGGGTCCAGTCGGGGTTGCGGCCCTTGCCGAGCTGCACGGTGTCGGTGAGGAGCACGGTGCCCTCGCCGTCGACGTGGACGGCGCCGCCCTCGTTGACCAGCGGGGTGCTGAACGTCCGGGTGCCGATCAGGTCGGAGACGTGCCGGGCGATCTTCGAGTCGTGGTCCCAGCGGGCCCACTCCTGGGCGCCCCAGCCGTTGAACGTCCAGTCCACGGCGGCCAGCTCGCCCGCGCCGTTGGTGACGAAGGTGGGGCCGATGTCGCGCATCCAGGCGTCGTCGAGCTCCCGCTCGACCAGCTCGACGTCATCGCCGACGATCGCGCGGGCGCTCTCGGCGTCACCGGGCGAGACCACGAGGGTCACGGGCTCGTACGTGCGGACCGCGCGGGCGACGGCGCCCCAGGCCTCGCGGGCCTCGGCGAGTTCCCGCTCGTTGGTGAAGGTCGGGTTGGGGCTGGGCCAGGCCATCCAGGTGCGCTCGTGGGGCGTCCACTCGGCGGGCATCCGGAATCCGTTGGCGGCGGGCTTGGTCATGGCAGGGTCCTTAAGGATGTTCCGGCTTACAAGAAGTACAGGCGGTTGAGGGAGACCGAATCGGCCGCTTCGGAGCGCAGCGGGTCGCCGTCGAGGGTGACGAGCCCGCTGCGCGCGTCCACGTCGACCGCGCCCACCCGGGAGTTCAGGAGGAGGTCCTTGGGGCCGATGCCGCGGGTGCCGCGGACGGCGACGCGGCGGCGCCGGGTCGGCATCCGGTCGCTGCCGAGGGCCGCGGCGGCGGCCGAGACGAAGGCGACGGAGATGTCGGCGGCGGTGGCGCCGTAGGCCCCGAACTGCGGGCCGAGGACCAGCGGTTCGCAGGTGTCGGTGGCGGCGTTGGGGTCGCCGGTGACGCCGTAGGCGGGGAAGCCGGACTTGAGGACCAACTGGGGCTTCGCGCCGAAGAACTGCGGGCGCCACAGCACGATGTCGGCGAGCTTGCCGACCTCGATGGAGCCGATCTCGTGGGCCAGGCCGTGGGCGATGGCCGGGTTGATCGTCAGCTTGGCCATGTACCGCAGGACGCGGGCGTTGTCGTCGCCCTCGCCGTCGCCGGCCAGCGGGCCGAGCTCGCCCTTCATCTTGGCGGCCATGGCGAAGGTGCGGCGGATGGTCTCGCCCGCGCGGCCCATGCCCTGGGCGTCGGAGGAGGTGATGCCGATCGCGCCCAGGTCGTGGAGCACGTCCTCGGCGCCCATGGTGCCGGCGCGGATCCGGTCGCGGGCCATGGCGGCGTCGCCCGGGAGGTCGGGCTTGAGGTCGTGGACGGAGACGATCATGCCGTAGTGCTCGGCGACGGCGTCCCGGCCGAAGGGGAGGGTGGGGTTGGTGGAGGAGCCGATGACGTTGGGGACGCCGGCCATCTTGAGGACGTTGGGGACGTGTCCGCCGCCGCAGCCCTCGATGTGGAAGGCGTGGATGGTGCGGCCGTCCAGGACGCGCAGGGTGTCCTCGACGGAGAGGCATTCGTTGAGGCCGTCGCTGTGCAGGGCGACCTGTACGTCGTGCTCCTCGGCCACCCGCAGGGCGGTGTCCAGGGCGCGGGTGTGGGCGCCCATGTCCTCGTGGACCTTGAAACCGGAGGCGCCGCCCTCGGCCAGCGCCTCGACCAGCGGGGCGGCGTCGGAGGAGGAGCCGCGGGCGAGGAAGCCGATGTTCACCGGCCAGGCGTCGAAGGCGTTGAAGGCGTGCTTGAGCGCCCAGGGGGAGTTGACGCCGACGCCCCAGACCGGGCCGAACTCCTGGCCGATGACGGTGGTGACGCCCGCGGCGAGCGAGGCCTCCATGATCCGCGGCGAGAGCAGGTGGACATGGGTGTCCACGGCGCCGGCGGTGGCGATCATGCCTTCGCCGGAGACGATCGAGGTGCCGGTGCCGACGACGACGTCGACCCCGTCCAGGGTGTCCGGGTTCCCGGCCCGGCCGATGGCGTGGATGCGGCCCTCGCGGATGCCGACGGAGACCTTGCGGATGCCGAGGACGGCGTCGATGACCAGCACGTTGCTGATCACGACGTCGCAGGTCTCGCGGACGGCGGCGGCCTTCAGGTGCAGGCCGTCGCGGGCGGTCTTGCCGAAGCCGGCCAGGAACTCGTCCCCGGGCTTCTGGGCGTCGTACTCGACCCGGACGGTCAGCCCGGAGTCGCCGAGCCGCACCCGGTCCCCGGCCCGGGGGCCGAAGACGGAGGCGTACTCGTGCGGGTCGATGTGCCGGCTGCCCGGCGCGCAGTGGTCGCTGTGGGGGGTCTGGCGGCTCATGCCGGGTTCCCTTCGGGACGCGGGAGGTCGTTGCCGGGCGCATGGCCGGCGGCCGGGGAGGCCTCGTCGGCCGGGCCCGTGCCCAGGTAGCCGCACGCCGCCGCCCTCGCCAGGGCCTGCGCCTTCGCGCCGGGGGCGTCCAGGGGGCCGTCCACCAGACCGGCGAAGCCGACGGCGATGCGGTCGCCGCCGATCGGGACGAGCCCGACCTCGCCCTCGCCGTGCGGGTCGAACCGTACGGAGGACCCCGCGGGAACGCACAGGCGCATGCCGTAGGCGGCGGCCCGGTCGAAGTCGAGCCGGGGGTTCGCCTCGAAGAAGTGGAAGTGGGAGGTGACGCTCACCGGCACGGAGGCGGTGTTGCGCACCCGCAGGTGCACCACCGGCTCCGGCTGGGGGGCACCGGGGCCGGGCACGACGGCGCCGGGGGCGTCGTCGCCCAGGCCGACCGCGCCCTGGATCGGGGACGAGACCACCGCGAGACGGGATCCGTCGTCGAAGACGGCCTCCACGTGCACCTCGGTGACCACGTCGGCCACGCCGGGCAGGACGTCGTCCGGGCCCAGTACGGTGCGGGCCTCCTCGATGGCCTCCGCCAGCCGCTTGCCGTCGCGCGCGGCCTCGCAGACCGTGTCCGCGATGAGCGCCGTGGCCTCGGGGACGTTGAGCCTCAGTCCGCGGGCCCGTCGGGCCCTGGCCAGTTCCGCGGCGCTGCGCAGCAGCAGGCGGTCGCGCTCCGTAGGGGTCAGCCGCACGCCGATCCACCACCTTTTGAGTCGATGGGTTAGAGCATCACTCTAACTCTTCATTTTCCCGTTGGGAATCATTGACCTGGGACCAGGGCGTGGGTCACATTGAGTGTCGCTCAAACATTGCGCATCCATCGCTAGGCCACCCCCCGCCCGGCCAAGGGAGTCCCCCCATGCCCATCGAACAGCGCGGCGTCGACACCATCCCCGAGGAGGAGCGGACGAGCGGTCCCGGTGACCTGATCTCGATCCTGCTCGGCTCCAATCTCTGCCTCGGTGTCATCGTCTTCGGCTGGCTGCCCCCGTCCTTCGGACTGGGCCTGTGGCCCTCGGTCACCGCCATCGTGACCGGCACCCTCGTCGGCATCGCCTTCACCGCGCCGCTCGCACTGGTGTCCCTTCGCACGGCGACGAACCTCTCCACCTCCAGCGGCGCACAGTTCGGCGTACGCGGCCGGCTCGTCGGCTCGGTGGTCGGCCTGCTGCTCTCCCTCGGCTACACGGCGCTCACCCTGTGGATCGGCGGCGACGTGATGGTCGGCGTCCTGTCCCGGCTCACCGGACTGCCGGACACCGGCGTGTCGCGGGCCGTGATGTACGGCGTACTGGCCGCCTGTACCGTCGTCGGGGCCGTCTTCGGCTACCGGCTGCTGCTGCGCATGAGCAAGGTCCTGTCCATCGGCATGGTGGTGCTGCTGGCCATCGGCGTCTTCGCGTACTCCGGCGACTTCACCACCGCCGCGCCGCCGGAGACCCCGTACCTCCTCGGCTCCTTCTGGCCGACCTGGCTGCTCGCCGCCGTCGCCGCCGGGCTCAGCGGCCCCGTCGCCTTCATCACCCTGCTCGGCGACTACACCCGCTACATCTCCCCGCGCCGCCACAGCTCCCGCAAGGTGCTGTGGTCCACCGCCCTCGGTCTGCTGGTCGGCCTGCTGATACCGCAGCTGTTCGGGACCTACACCGCGCTCGCCGCCAAGGCCGGCGCCGACTACGCCGGACCGCTCGTCGAGGCCGCGCCCTTCTGGTACCTGGTCCCGCTGCTCGCCGCCGCCGCGGCCGGCTCGGTCGGCAACGCGGGCCTGATGCTCTACTCCATGGGCCTCGACCTCGACGCGATCGTCCCGAGGGCCACCCGGACCACCGCCACCCTGGTCGCCGCGGCCGTCGCCACCGCCTTCGTGTTCGTCGGCTCCTTCGAGTGGGACGTCCAGTCCGCGATGACCTCGTTCGTGCTCGTGCTGACCGCGATCGGCACCCCGTGGGCCGTGATCACCCTGATCGGATACGTCCGCTGCCGGGGGCGCTACGACGCCGACGCCCTCCAGGTCTTCAACCGCCGCTCGGTCGGCGGCGTCTACTGGTACCGCCGCGGCTGGAACGTGGCCGCCACCGTCTCCTGGGCGGTCGGCGCGGGCGTAGGCCTGCTCGCCGTGACCACCCCGTTCTACGAGGGCCCGCTGCTCGCCGTCACCGGCGGCGTGGACTGCTCGTTCGTCCTGTCCGGCCTGGTCGGCGGGCTGGTGTACACGGCGCTGACGTTCCGCGCCGTGCCCGCGCCCGGAGTCGCTGCCGGCGCGGCGGACAGGGTGGCGGTCGCCGTCGACTGACCGCGGACCGGGACGGGCGCACGGCGCGGGCCCCGGGGGACGTCCCCCGGGGCCCGCGCCGTCGGACCGTCAGGCGCTAGCGGCAGTTCTGCGAGGTCGTCGCCTCGGTGGCCGCGGTGTCCAAGGCCTGGATCTGCGGCTGGAGCTGGGTCAGGGCGTCCTTGCCCGTAGTGTCGCCCGGCAGGTCCTCGTAGGCCTTCTTGAGGTTCTCCGCGGCCGTCGTGACAACGTCCTTCTCGGCCGACTTGAGGGCCGAGGTGTTCTTCTTGACGTTCTCCCAGTCCGTCTGGACGGCGTCGTACGCCGACTTCATCTGGTCCTTGGTGGCCGTGGCCGGGTTCAGCGCCTTGAGTGCGGCGTTGTCCGACTTCAGCTGGGTCAGGCTGGTACACAGCTCGGCGGCGGCCTTCGTGGCCTCTTCCTCCGGAGTCGTGTCGTCGCTGGAGCATGCCGTGGCGCCGAGTACCACGGCGGCACAGAGCAGGCCGGAGGCAACGAAGCGCTTCATGGGGGTCCGCCTTTCCGCCGGCCCTGCGCCGGCCACACCGCCAACCTCGCACGCCCTCCGCGGCGCCGCATTCCCGGACGGCCGGGCAGTGGGCCGCCCGGGTGAGCACGTACGAAGGCCCGCGCCCCGGGATCCCGGGGCGCGGGCCTTCGTACGTACTGCGTCGCTCTAGCCGAGCGGGTGCATCCAGCCGTGGGCGTCGGCGGTGTGGCCGGTCTGCAGGTCCAGCAGCGCCTTGCGGAGCTTCATGGTGACCTCGCCGGGCTCGCCGTTGCCCTGGGTCCAGTTCGCGCGCTCGGACTTGACCGAGCCGACCGGGGTGATCACGGCGGCGGTGCCGCAGGCGAACACCTCGGTCAGGGTGCCGTTCTCGTTGTCGCGCTTCCAGTCCTCGGTGGTGATCCGGCCCTCCTCGGCGGTGTAGCCGAGGTCGCGGGCGATGGTGAGGAGGGAGTCGCGGGTGATGCCCGGGAGCAGCGACCCGGTGAGCTCGGGGGTGACGATGCGGTCGCCGTACACGAAGTACAGGTTCATGCCGCCCATCTCCTCGATCCAGCGGTGCTCGACGGCGTCGAGCCAGACCACCTGGTCGCAGCCGTGCGCGGCGGCCTGCGCCTGGGCGACGAGGGAGGCGGCGTAGTTGCCGCCGGTCTTGGCGGCTCCGGTGCCGCCCTTGACGGCGCGGACGTAGTCCTCGGAGAGCCAGACGGAGACGGGCTGGACGCCGCCGGGGAAGTACGCGCCGGCGGGCGAGGCGATCACGATGAAGAGGAACTCGTTGGCCGGGCGGACGCCCAGGCCGACCTCGGACGCGAACATGAACGGCCGCAGGTACAGGGAGGCCTCGCCGGAGTCCGGCACCCAGGCGCGGTCCTGCTTGATCAGCGCGTCGCAGGCCTCGATGAACAGCTCGGTCGGCAGCTCCGGCATGGCCATGCGGCGGGCGGAGGCCTGGAACCGCTCGGCGTTGGCCTGCGGGCGGAAGGTGGCGACGGTGCCGTCGGGCTGGCGGTAGGCCTTGAGGCCCTCGAAGATCGTCTGCGCGTAGTGCAGCGTCATGTTCGCCGGGTCCATCGACAGCGGGGCGTACGGGACCAGCTCGGCGTCGTGCCAGCCGCGGCCCTCGGTCCACTTGATCGTCACCATGTTGTCGGTGAAGTGGCGGCCGAAGCCGGGGCTGGCCAGGATCGCTTCGCGCTCCGCGTCGGACAGGGGGTTCGAGGAGGGCTTCAGCTCGATCGTGGGCGTCGTCATGAGTGCTTGTCCTTCACCGGTTTTGTAGGGCGGACCGCGCTCACGGCGTACTAGGACGTCCGAGCTTCCCCGTATTCCGCGGCCTCGCGTTCGATTATCGCGCGGGAGCAGGCTTCGGTGAAACGGGGTGATGCGGCCCAGGGGAGATGGTGGCACCCGAGGCCGCGCAGGAGAAGCCGCCGGGTGCGGTGATCGCGACCCGGCGGCTTCCTGAGGTGGAGCTGCCGGGTCAGCCGGCTACTCGGGCGGCGAGCGCGTCGCCGATCGCGTCGGTGGAGCGGAAGGTGCCGTCGCGCTCCGCGAGGTCGGCGGTGACCGCGTCCTCGATGCGGGCGGCCTCGGTCTCGTGGCCGAGGTGGCGCAGCAGGAGGGCGACGGAGAGGATCGTCGCGGTCGGGTCGGCCTTGCCGGTGCCGGCGATGTCCGGGGCCGAGCCGTGGACGGGCTCGAACATGGACGGGAAGGCGCCGGTCGGGTTGATGTTCCCGGAGGCGGCCAGGCCGATCCCGCCGGTCACGGCGGCGGCCAGGTCGGTGAGGATGTCACCGAAGAGGTTGTCCGTGACGATGACGTCGAAGCGCTCGGGCTGGGTGACGAAGAAGATCGTCGCGGCGTCGACGTGCAGGTAGTCGGTGGTGACCTCCGGGTACTCCCGGCCGACCTTGTCGAAGGTGTTCTTCCACAGGTGGCCCGCGTACACGAGGACGTTGTTCTTGTGAACCAGCGTCAGCTTCTTGCGCGGGCGGGCGTTGGCCCGCTCGTACGCGTCGCGCACGACGCGCTCGACGCCGTAGGCGGTGTTGACGCTGACCTCGGTGGCCACCTCGGCCGGGGTGCCGGTGCGCAGGCTGCCGCCGTTGCCGGTGTACGGGCCCTCGGTGCCCTCGCGGACCACGACGAAGTCGATCTCCGGACGGCCGGCGAGCGGGGTGGCCGTGTTCGGGAACAGCTTCGACGGGCGCAGGTTGATGAAGTGGTCGAAGGCGAAGCGGAGCTTCAGCAGCAGACCGCGCTCCAGCACGCCGGACGGGACCGACGGGTCGCCGATGGCGCCCAGCAGGATCGCGTCGTGATGCTTGAGGGCCTCGAGGTCGGCGTCCGGGAGGGTCTCGCCGGTGCGGTGCCAGCGCTGGGCGCCGAGGTCGTATTCCTTGGTCTCCAGCTTCACATCCTGGGGCAGGATCGCGGTAAGGACCTTGAGGCCCTGAGCCACGACTTCCTGGCCGATGCCATCACCGGGGATCACTGCGAGATTGATGCTGGTCGACATGTCGGAACCGTACTCCCGGTCCCAGCCCTCGGGCATATCCCGTCCACCATGTGGACCAATATGCCCGAGGCCGGGGCTGCTCAGTGGCCGGTCGAGCCGCCGTTGTCGCGGCGGTCCAGGGCCCGCTGCAGGGCGGCGGCGGCGTTCTTGCGGTCGGCGTCGGCGGTGGAGGAGTGGCGGACGCGTCGGGCTGCGGTGGTTGCGTTCATGGTGATCGACTCCTTGAGATCACGGCGTGGCGGGGCCACGGATGAGGGGTTCCTTCAAGGCGCCGGAAGAGGCGGGGAGCGGAGCGCCGCAGGGGTTGCCTGCCAAAGGGCGCACGCTCTCGACCGCCATTCGCCGGATCAGCGAGACGTTCGGCTTCTACAAAGCTAGGGCAGCTCCCGTTGTATGTCTCCGCAATTACTCGGGCTTCCTACTATCTGAGACGACCCGCCCCCGGGAAGGCCCTCTCGAACGGCTCCGGTTCAGCCCGTTTCGGAGCGGAGTTCCCTGATCAGAGCCCTGACGGCGAGGGTGGAGGCCGATTCCGGCGTGGTGACGTATCCCACGCGCCTCACCGGCCTCGAAGGGCCCAGATCGGTGATGTCCACGCTGTCGCCGGCCTCGCGCAGCGACAGCTCGGGCAGGATCGCCATCCCGAGGCCCCGGCCGACCATCGTGAGCACCATCCCGTCGTCCTCCGCCTTGACCGTGGCCCGGGGGATCCAGTCCTGGGCCCGCCACCAGTCCCGGGTGTAGGAGCCGCAGTTCTCGTCCCAGTCCAGCAGGGGCAGCGATTTCGGGTCCGGGTGCCCGGCGGGGTGGACCAGTGCGTACGCCTCCTCGCGGAGCACCCCGGTCAGCAGGGCGGCCGCGCCCGCCGTGCCCGCCGTGCCCGCCGCGCCACCCTCGGCGCCCGGGTCCAGCGTCGCGATCCCGAGGTCGGCGCGGCCCGCGGCCACCTCCCCCGAGGTGCCGGCGCCGATCTCGCGGACCACCCGGACCTCGGGGCGGATGCCGGGGTGGCGGGCCGTGAGCCGCTCCAGGGCGGGCGGCAGCAGGTGCAGCGCCGCGCTGCGGAAGGCGGCGATCCGGAGCACCCCCGCCACCGTGTCGCGGCCCGCGCCCCGGACTTCCGCGCCGAGGACCTCGTACATCCGCAGGATCCGGCGGGCGAGGGCGACGGCCCGCTCCCCCGCCGGGGTGGGCGTGGCCCCGCCGCGGCCGCGCTCGAAGAGCACCGAGCCGACCTTGGACTCGCTGCCCCGCACGGAGTGGGACACGGCCGACTGGGTGAGGCCCAGGGCCACTGCGGCGGCGGAGAAGCCGCCGCTTTCGGCGACGGCGACCAGGACCCGGAGTTCCTGGGGCAGCAGGTCGGCCACGGGGCTCTCACCTCGTTCTATGAGCGGCGTTAATGGATGTGCGGCTTCCATGAACGCAACCCCCTGCCCGGGCCGGTGATTCCTTCCTAACGTCCTCGGCATGAGCACCAGCACGGCGTACGCCGTTCACCAGACCGCCCGCCCCACCGGCTTCCCCTCCGCGTCCGCGTTCGCCCTCGTCCCCACGCCCGTCCCCGACCCCGCTCCGGGCACCGCGCTTGTGGAGAACCTCCTGCTCTCGGTGGACCCGTACCACCGCGGCCTGATGGACGGCGGCGAGGGCGGCTTCGAGCTGAACACCCCTTTGGAGGGACGCTCGGTAGGCCGGGTGGTCGCCTCCCGCGACCCGGGCCTCGGCGAGGGCGACCTGGTCTTCCACCGCGCGGGCTGGCGGACCCACGCCCTGGTCACCCTCGGCGTGGACGGCACCCGCAAGCTGCGCGGCCACGAGGGCGTCCCCCTGGAGGCGTACCTCTCCGTCCTCGGCGGCACCGGCCTGACCGCGTACGCCGCGCTCACCCGGACGGCGGTCCTGCGCGAGGGCGAGGACCTGTTCGTCTCGGCCGCCGCGGGCGGGGTCGGCACGGCGACCGGTCACATCGCCCGGCTGCTGGGCGCCCGCCGGATCATCGGCAGCGCGGGCTCGGCGGCCAAGGTCCGTCACCTCACCGACGCGCTCGGCTTCGACGCGGCCTTCGACTACCACGACGGCCCGGTCGGCGAGCAGCTCGCGCAGGCGGCGCCGGACGGCATCGACGTCTACGTGGACAACGTCGGCGGGGACCACCTGGAGGGCGCGATCGACTCGCTGCGCGAGTACGGGCGGATCGCCTGGGTCGGCGCGATCTCGATGTACAACGGGGACCGCTCGCCGGCCGCGCCCCGCAACCTCTTCGAGGTCGTCCACAAATCGCTGCGCATGGAAGGGGTATTGGTTCGAAACCACACCAATTTGCAGGATGAGCTGGAGGATTTCCTGGTGCCCCACCTGCGCAGCGGCCGCGTGGGTACCGACACCACCGTTGTACAGGGAATCGATCGCACCGTGGAGGCCTTCCTGGGCATGCTCCGAGGGGACAATCTGGGCAAGATGCTCGTCCGTCTCGACGGCTGAATCCAGCCAACCGGATGTTCACCGACTTCTTACCGCACGGATGTAGACCTTTGGACGGGCTCGCGCCACTCTTGCCGTCAATGTGCCAGCGGGGCACTTGAGTTGGAGGCGAGTAGCCAGTGACACCGATCAGCCGCAGAGGTTTCGTGGGAATCGGCGCCGGACTGGTGGCAGGGGCGGCCCTGCCCGCGATCGCGCCGACGTCGGCGGCGGCCGCCGCCGCGTCCGGCACCATCACCGACGTGAAGCACGTGGTGATCCTGATGCAGGAGAACCGCAGCTTCGACCACTACTTCGGCAGGCTGAAGGGTGTCCGGGGCTTCGGCGACCGCGCCGCCGGCAACATCCCCGGCGGCTGGGGCACCTTCAACCAGCCCAACTGGGGCGGCCGCCAGTATCCGTGGAAGCTCTCCGCCACGCCGCCGGCGGGCGGGGCCGACAGCCAGACCCTGGCCCAGTGCACCGGCGACCTCCCGCACAGCTGGACCTCGCAGCACGCCGCCTGGAACAACGGCCGGATGGACAACTGGGTCACCGGCGTCGGCAGCGCCCGCACCCTCGGCTACCTGGACCGCGGCGACATACCGTTCCACTACGGCCTCGCCGACAACTACACGATCTGCGACGCGTACTTCTGCTCCACCCTCAGTGCCACCGGCCCGAACCGCACGTTCCTGTGGAGCGGCAAGATCGACGCGAGCAGCAAGGACGGCGGCGAGGAGTCCGGGCTGACCTGGGAGACGTACGCGGAGGCCCTCCAGCGGGCCGGCATGACCTGGAAGGTCTACCAGAACGCCCAGGACAACTACGGCGACAACGGTCTGGCCTACTTCAAGAAGTTCACGGACGCCGCCCCCGGCAACCCGCTGCACGACCGGGGCATGGCCTCCGTCCCCCGCGTCACCGGCTCCACCCCGGACGACATCGCGGCCGCGATCCGCGCCGACGTCGTCGCCGGCACCCTCCCCCAGGTCTCCTGGGTCGTGGCGAACGAGGCCTTCTCGGAGCACCCGTACGCCCCGCCCGGCGACGGCGCGCACTTCGTGGACCTGGTCTACCGCGCGCTCGCCGCGAACCCGGAGGTCTTCGACTCCACCGTCCTCTTCCTCAACTACGACGAGAACGACGGCTTCTTCGACCACGTGCCGCCGCCGATCGCCCCGCCGGGCACGCAGGGCGAGTACATCGACGGCATCCCGGTCGGCCTCGGCTTCCGCGTGCCGATGCTCGTGATGTCCCCGTGGACCCGCGGCGGCTGGGTGAGCTCGGAGGTCTTCGACCACACCTCGGTGCTGCGCTTCATGGAGACCTGGACGACCGCCCTCGGCACCCCGGCGGCCTGCCCCAACATCAGCGAGTGGCGGCGCAAGGTGGTGGGCGACCTGACGGGCGTCTTCGACTTCGCGCACCCCGTCTACGGGGTCCCCGCCGGCCTGCCCTCCACCGCGAAGGTCATCGGCCAGGCGACCTGCGGCCCGCTGCCCAACCCGGCGCCGCAGGACAACGCCCTCCCGGCGCAGGAGTCCGGTACGCGCCCGGCGCGGGCGCTCCCGTACCAGGTCAACGGCAACCTGGACCGCTTCGAGTTCGGGGCGGCGGGGAAGATCCTGGCCTGGTTCTCGATGACCAACCAGGGCGCGCAGGCCAAGCGGCCGGCGCACTTCTCGATCCACCCGCACCAGCACCGGGACACGTCGGCCTGGCAGTACACGGTGGACCCGGGCGCGACGGCTACCGACTACTTCAGCATCGGGCTCGGCAGCGGCTCCGGGAAGTACGACATCTCGATGTACGGCCCGAACCGGTTCCTGCGGCGGTTCATCGGCGACGCGTCCAAGGCGGGCAAGGCGATCGAGGTCGCGTCCCGCTTCGCGGTCGAGCCGGGCACCGGCAAGACGGCCGTCTACTTCAAGATGACCAACACCTCGGCCTCCCCGGTCACCTTCACCATCCGCTCGAACGCCTACCGCACCGACGGCCCGTGGACGTACACGGTCCCGGCGAACTCCTCGCGCGAGGACTTCTTCAACGCCGTGCACTACAGCAAGGGCTGGTACGACTTCACGATCCTGGCGGACTCCGACGGCACCTGGTCGCGCCGCTACACCGGTCACATCGAGACGGGCGCGCCCAGCGTCTCGGGCTGAGGCCCGCCCGGCGGGCGCCTACAGGACGTCCCCGTCGCGCCAGTCGAAGTCCAGCCGCCCGGCCGGGTCCAGCAGGATCCCGCCGGGCGGCGACCACACGAAGGTGGAACCCTCCTCCTCGGCCAGCCGCACGGGCCCCCTCGGCCCCAGCACCCCGATCCGCCCGGGATACGGCTGCCAGCCCCGGCCCGTGTACAGGGCGGCCCCGGCCTCGGACGCCGAGAGCGCGCCCAGCACGTAGGCCCGCCCGATCACCGCCTCCAGCGCGGCCATCACGCGCCCGCCCAGCCCGCACCGCCGCCGGTCGGCCCGTACGGCGACGGCCTCGACGTACCCGGTCCGCAGCGCCCGCCCCCGGTGCAGCACCCGCCGCTGCACCACACTGCCGTGCGCGACCAGCTCCCCGCCCTCGTACGCCAGGGCGTGCATACCGCCGAGGGCGTGCTCGAAGTCCTCGTCCCCGAAGTCCCCGTCGAAGGCGGTGTCCAGCAGCGTCCGGACCTCCCGCAGCTCACCGTCACCGAGCTCCGAGGTGTGCCGTACGAAAATCCCCGCACCCGCGTCCGTCTCCATCCGGGGACCGTATCAAGGGGGTGCGGGGCCCAGGAAAGGCCGGAAACCAGCGGGTTCTCCGGAAGGCGGACAGCCCGGTACGCACGCGCGACGAGGAGCGCCCGCGGCCCGGCCGGCCCCTCGGGCCGGATCGTCCGGTCCGCTCGGGTCGCGTCGGCCTCGCGCAGGTCCGCCAAGGTCCGTACGCCGTGCACGACGCGTGTGGTCCAGTCGCACACCCCGGGCCCGGCCGGTGCCGGGAGTCGCCGGGGCGGGGCCGGGCAACGCTCCCCCCCGCGCCCCAGGACGCCCATCCGTGACAGGCGCCTCACGCAAGGAATCGACCGGCGGCCGCCATACCCATAGCCCCCCTGTCAGTACACAACGGACAGTGGCTCATGACGCCGCCCTGGCGGTGGTCGGCTGCGCGGCGTGAAGATCTGTCCATGTCGCCTGACACCACACCCGGGGCCACGCCCGAGACCGAGCGCGAGCGCTGGACCCCCACCCACGGTGAGCCCTACCGCCCCACCCCGTACCGCCCCGAGCGGATGCCGAGCCGGGAATCCCTCGCGCGTTCCGCCGAGTTGCGGGCCCGTATGGACGAGCGCCGCACGGTGCGGCACTTCTCCCCCGACCCCGTCCCCGAGCAGGTCGTCAAGGACGCCATCGCCTGCGCCGCGACCGCGCCGTCCGGGGCGCACCAGCAGCCGTGGACCTTCGTCCTGGTCAAGGACCCGGCCGTCCGGCAGCAGATCCGCGCCGCTGCCGAGCAGGAGGAGCAGCTCTCCTACGACGGCCGCCTCGGCGACGAATGGCTCGCCGCGCTGCGCCCCATCGGCACCGACGCCGTCAAGACCCACCTCACCGACGCCCCGGCGCTGATCGTGGTCTTCCAGCAGCGCTACTGGCTCGGCCCGGACGGCACCAAGCGCAAGCACTACTACGTCGACGAGTCGGTCGGCATCGCGGTCGGCATGCTGCTCTGCGCCCTCCACCTCAGCGGCCTGGCCGCCCTGATCCACACCCCGAGCCCGATGCGCTTCCTGGCCCACGTCCTGGAACGCCCGGAGAACGAGAAGGCCTTCGCGGTCATCCCGGTCGGCTACCCCGCCGACGACTGCGAGGTCCCGGACCTCCTGCGCAAGTCCTTGGACCAGGTCATCGTCGAGGTCTGAGGCGCCGCGGGCCCGGAACTGGAACCGCCCCCGCTCCGGGCTTGGGGGTACCGGAGCGGGGGCGGGGTTCAGCGGTGGGCCGGATCAGCCCATGTGGGGGTAGCCGTACTCGGTCGGCGGGACCAGGGTCTCCTTGATGGAGCGGGTCGAGGTCCAGCGCAGCAGGTTCGACGCGGCGCCCGCCTTGTCGTTCGTGCCCGAGGCGCGGCCGCCGCCGAAGGGCTGCTGGCCGACGACGGCACCGGTCGACTTGTCGTTGATGTAGAAGTTGCCCGCCGCGAAGCGGAGCTTCTCCATCGTGTCGGCGGCCGCGTAGCGGTCCTGCGCGATGACGGCGCCGGTGAGGGCGTACGCCGAGACGTTCTCCATCTGGGCGAGCATCTCGTCGTACTTGTCGTCCTCGTAGACGTGGATCGCGAGGATCGGGCCGAAGTACTCGGTCGTGAAGACCTCGTTCTCCGGGTCGGTGCACTCGATGACGGTCGGGCGGACGAAGTAGCCCTCCGAGTCGTCGTAGGTGCCACCGGCGACGATGGTGCAGGTCGGGTCGGCCTTGGCGCGGTCGATCGCGGCCTTGTTCTTGGCGAACGAGCGCTCGTCGATGACGGCGCCGATGAAGTTCGTCAGGTCTCGGACGTCACCCATCGTGATGCCGTCGACCTCGGCCGCGAAGGCCTCCTTGAAGCCGTCGTTCCAGATCGAGGCCGGGACGTAGGCGCGCGAGGACGCCGAGCACTTCTGGCCCTGGAACTCGAAGGAGCCGCGGGTCAGGGCGGTCTTCAGGATGCCGCGGTCGGCGCTCGGGTGGGCGACGACGAAGTCCTTGCCGCCGGTCTCGCCGACCAGACGCGGGTAGGAGCGGTACTTCTCGATGTTGTTGCCGACCGTCTTCCACAGGTACTGGAAGGTCTTGGTCGAGCCGGTGAAGTGGATGCCGGCCAGCTCGGGGTGGTTCAGGGCCACCTCGGAGACGGCGATGCCGTCGCCGGTCACCAGGTTGATGACGCCCTTGGGCAGACCGGCCGCCTCCAGGAGCTCCATCAGCAGGACCGCGGAGTGCGTCTGCGTCGGGGACGGCTTCCACACGACCACGTTGCCCATCAGGGCCGGGGCGGTCGGCAGGTTGCCGGCGATGGCCGTGAAGTTGAACGGCGTGATCGCGTAGACGAAGCCCTCCAGGGGGCGGTGGTCGCTGCGGTTCCACACGCCGGCGCTGTTCGCGGCGGGCTGCTCGGCCAGGATCTGGCGGGCGAAGTGGACGTTGAAGCGCCAGAAGTCGACGAGCTCGCACGGGGTGTCGATCTCGGCCTGCTGCGCGGTCTTCGACTGGCCCAGCATCGTGGAGGCGGCCAGCTTCTCGCGCCAGGGGCCGGCCAGCAGCTCGGCGGCGCGCAGGATGATCGCGGCGCGGTCGTCGAACGACATCGCGCGCCACGCCGGGGCGGCGGCCAGGGCCGCGTCGACGGCTTCCTGCGCGTCGGCCTCGGTGGCGTTGGCGTAGGTGCCGATGACGGACTTGTGGTCGTGGGGCTGGACCACGTCGAAGCGCTCACCGCCACCCATGCGCTTGACGCCGTCGATCGTCATGGGAAGTTCGAGGGGGTTCTCGGACAGCTGCTTGAGCTGCTCTTCGAGACGCACGCGCTCCGCGCTGCCGGGGGCGTACGAGTGGACCGGCTCGTTGACCGGCGCGGGGACCTGGGTCACAGCATCCATGGGTCTGGTAACTCCTTGACCTTGTTTCTAGAGGTTCTAGAGACCTAGTTCTTGGTGATCATCGAGCGGACGAAGAAGAGCAGGTTGGCCGGCTTCTCCGCGAGGCGGCGCATGAAGTAGCCGTACCAGTCGGTCCCGTACGCGGTGTAGACACGCATCCGGTGGCCCTCGGCGGCGAGCCGCAGGTGCTCCTCGCTGCGGATCCCGTACAGCATCTGGAACTCGTACTCGTCCAGTTTGCGCCCGGCCTGGCGGGCGAGCTCCTGGCCGATGGCGATGAGCCGCGGGTCGTGGGACCCGATCATCGGGTAGCCCTCGCCCTCCATGAGGATCTTCAGGATGCGGACGTACGCCTTGTCGATCTCGCCCTTGTCCAGGTACGCGACCTCGGCGGGCTCCTTGTAGGCGCCCTTCACGATCCGGACGCGGCTGCCGGCGGCGGCCAGGCGGCGGGCGTCGGCCTCGGTGCGGAAGAGGTACGCCTGGATCACGCAGCCCGTCTGCGGGAAGTCCCGGCGCAGCTCTTCGTGGATGGCGAACATCGAGTCGAGGGTGGTGTGGTCCTCGGCGTCCAGGGTGACGGTGGTGCCGATGGCGGCGGCGGCCTCGACGACCGGACGGACGTTGGCGAGCGCGAGCTCGTGGCCGCCCTCCAGCGCCTGGCCGAACATCGACAGCTTGACCGACATCTCGGCCTTCTCGCCGAGGCCCAGCTCCGCGAGGCGCGCGATGAGCTCCAGGTAGGCGTCGCGGGCGGCGTGCGACTGCTCCACGGTCGTGATGTCCTCGCCGACGACGTCGAGGGTGACCTCAAGGCCCTTGCGGGTGAGGTCCTCGACGATCGGGATGACCTGGTCGACCGTCTCACCGGGGATGAACCGGTTCACCACGGGCTTGGTCACCGGGGCGGCAGAGACGATTCGGCGCATCTTGTCGCTGCGCGAGGCGGCGAGGATCGCGGGACCCAGCACGGGGCACCTCCAACGGGTGGCAGAAGCAGTCATACGGTCCGCCGCGGGGGGTGGGCTGCGGCCGTAAGGAAAACGCAAGTAAAACCACCGTGAAACCTAAGGATCGCGTCGATCCTCTGCCATCGACAGCTGTCACGCATCCGTGGCCGCGATCTCATACATCTGTCTGAAGACCCGCTTGCGGGGTGGGAGAATGTCCGGATGAAGGGCGATTACCAGGACCTGGTGGACGAGATTTCGGCGCTGCTCGGGGCTCCCGCGACGCTGGAGAACCGGGACTTCCGGCTGATCGCCTTCGGCGCGCACGACAGCGACGACGATCTCGCGATGGACCCCGTGCGCACCCGCTCGATCCTGACCCGCCAGTCGACGGCGGCCGTGCGCTCCTGGTTCGAGGGCTTCGGCATCGCCCGCGCGACCGGCCCGGTGCGGATCCCGGCGGCGCCGGACGCGGGGGTCTTCCGGGGGCGGATCTGCCTGCCGGTGCGCTACCGGGGCATCGTCCAGGGCTACGTGTGGCTCCTCGACCAGGATCCCGGCCCCGGCCCGGCGGCCCTGGAGGCGGCCATGGAGGTGGCCCAGCGGATCGGGGTCCTGCTCGCCGAGGAGGCGAAGGCGGGCGCGGACCTGTCGCGGGAGTTCCTGGCGGTGCTCACGGCCGGGCGGGGCTGGCAGCAGGACATGGCGGTGGCGGCGCTGCGGGTGGCCCTGGGGCCGGGAGCCGACGGGCTGCACGCGACGGTGTGCGTAGCGCCGTGGGCCGGGGAGGCGCCGGCGTCGGTACCCGGGGCGGCGGCGATGTGCCTGGTGCCGTGGCGGGGGCGCGAGGACGGCGGGTCGGGCGGCTCGGGGGGCTCTGGCGGGGTCCCGGGCGGCGCCGCCGAGCAGGCTCTCGCGGTGCTGGTCCGGCTCCGCTCGGCGGACGTGCCGACCCCGGCCGTGACCCTGGCGACCCGGCTGCTCCAGCCGGCGGGGCCGTCCGGAGCGGCGGCCAACGGGGAGCGGCACCCGCAGGCCGCGGGGCCGACGGCCGGGATCGGGGAACCGCGCCGGGGTCTGGCGACCCTCGCCGACGCCTGGGCCGAGGCCTCGGCCGGCGCCCGCGCGGCGGCGGCCCAGCCCCGGCTCGGCCCGGTCGCGCAGTGGTCGGCGATCGGCCCGTACCGGATGCTGGCCACCCTGGCGGCGGACCCGGTGGACGAGCCCGCGACCCGGGCCCTGCTCGCCCCCGCGCACCGGGAACTGGCGCGCACCGCCGAGGTGTTCCTCGACTCCGCGGGCCAGGCGGGCCGCGCGGCGGCGGCTCTGGGAATCCACCGCCAGACCCTGTACTACCGGCTGGCCCGCGTCGAGCAGCTGACCGGCCTCGACCTGGACGAGGGCGAGGACCGGCTGTTGCTCCACATGGCCCTCAAGTCGGCGCGCCTGCACAGCTGATGCGGGCGCCTTCGGCATTCGGGGTGCGCGATCGGGCGGGAGCTGATCTGCTGGTGCCCGGGGGCCGCGCCGGCGCCTCCGACGGGGAGCCTTCATGACCACACCGCAGGACCTGATGATCATCGCGCTGGACGTGGCGCCCGACCGCCCGGTGGGGCGGGGCGATCTCGCCCTCGCGCTGGCGGGGGCTGAGCTGATCGACCTCCTGGCCGCGGAGGCGGCCAGCCTGGCCGACGACCGGATCGTGCCGGGCCACCCGCCGCCGCTCGCCGACCCGCTCCTGAGCGAGGCCGCGTCGTCGCTGGTCCGGGAAGCGCCGTACGAGTCGGTCGGGGACTGGCTCTGGCGCCGGGGCCGCGATCTGCCGGCGACGTACCTGGCCGCCCTGGAGTCCGACGGCCGGCTCGCGCGCCAGGGCCGCCGGGGGGTGCCGTTCCGCACCACCCGGATGGCGCTGGCCGATTCACCCGACCGGCGCCGGGCGGCGGACCGCTGGACCGCGGGGGAGCCCGTCCTGACCTCCCTCGCGACGGCCATCGGCATCGCCCCCGAGGACCCGGCGGCGACGGCCCCCGACGACGACACGGCCACCACCGTCCTGGCCGCGGTCAACGACGCCCTCCTTGAACTGGAGTCGGTCCGCCAACGCCGCACCATCGAGGACGCGGCCTTCGACAACATCTGGCGCGGCAACTGACCCAACCACCCCCGGCCCGCCCCACCCCCACCGCCACGTGGGGCACGGCGTCGTCCACCCCACCCCCACCGTCACCGGAGGCACGGGACCCGCACCCAGCCCGCCGGCACTTAAGGCTCGGGGTCGTCCATCCCTTGCCCCGCCGCCACGTGAGGCACGGCGTCGTCCACCCCACGCCCACCGTCACTTGAGGCACGGCGTCCACCCCCAGCCCCGCCGGCGTTTGAGGCGCGGGGTCTGGGGCGGAGCCCCAGGGGGCCCGGCGCAGCCGGGGCCCGGCGGGGTCGTCGGCGGGGTCAGGCCGGGGTGGGCCCCGTCATGCCCTCGGCCGCCTGCCGCATGCCGTCCGTGAGTTCCTCGGCGGTCGCGGCCGACTCCGGGTCGAACAGCCACTGCATCATCAGCCCGTTCAGCAACGCCTGGTAGAACGCCCCGAGCGTGCGCTCCTCCCGCTCCGTGATGCCCTCCTCCGGCCGCCCGGTGAACATCGCGATCAGCCCCCGCCGCCCCTCCCCCTGCGACGCCGCCAGCATCGTCCGCAGCTCCGGCAGCCGGTCCCCGCTCAGCGCCACCTCCATGCTCGCCGCCCAGACCGGCCCGGCCCCGGCCGCGTGCTGGGACAGCACGCCGTCCCAGACCTGGCGGAACCGTTCCAGCGAGCCGCCCTCACCGTCGATGCCGGTCTTGAAGACCTCGCCCCATTCCTCCATGAGCTCGGTGAAGGCCTGCGTGAGCAGGGCGTCCTTCGAGCCGTAGTGGTAGCCGATGGACGCAAGGTTGGCGCCCGAGGCCTTGACGATGTCGCGCGCGGTCGTGCGCACGAACCCCTTCTCGACCAGGCACTTCTTCGCGCCTTCGAGCAGATCTTCTCGGTGTCCCATGCCCGCAGCCTAGCAAGACAAGCGTCACAGACGCACGTTCTATACATGCGTACTAGACAGATGTTTATGACGCTTGTACATTCCTGTCCATGACGAACCCCGCGAGCCCCGCGAACTCCGCGAAACCCGAGAACCCCGAGAACCCCGAGAACCCCGCCGCCCGCCTGGCCGGCCGCCGGGAATGGACGGCCTTCACCGTCCTCCTGCTGCCCCTGCTCCTGGTCTCGATGGACGTCTCCGTCCTCTACTTCGCCATCCCCGCCATCACCCGGGAGCTCGACCCCAGCGCCACCCAGCAGCTCTGGATCTTCGACAGCTACGCCTTCGCCCTCTCCGGCCTGCTGATCACGATGGGCTCCCTCGGCGACCGCATCGGCCGCCGCAAGCTGCTGCTGGCCGGCGCCGCCGCCTTCGGGCTCGCCTCCGTCGCCGCCGGGTACGCCACCAGCGCCGAGATGCTGATCGCGGCCCGCGTCCTGCTCGGCATCGGCGGCGCGACCCTGATGCCCTCCACGCTCGCCCTGGTCCGCAACCTCTTCCAGGACGCCAAGCAGCGCGGCCAGGCCATCGCCATCTGGTCCGGCGCCATGACCGGCGGCATCGCCCTCGGCTCGGTCATGAGCGGAGTGATGCTCAACCACTTCTGGTGGGGTTCCGTCTTCCTGATCAACGTCCCCGCGATGCTGCTCCTGCTCGTCCTGGTCCCGGTCCTGGTCCCGGAGTTCAAGGACCCGGCCCCCGGCCGCTTCGACCTGCTGAGCGTGCCGCTCTCCATGGCCGCCGTCCTGCCGGTCGTCTACGGGCTCAAGGAGATCGCCGCCGAGGGCTTCGAGCCGCTCTACCTCGGCTGCCTCGCCGTCGGCCTCGCCTTCGGGTACGTCTTCGTCCGCCGCCAGCGCACCCGTGAGGACGCCATGGTCAGCCGGGACCTGTTCCGGGGCCGCGGTTTCGGTTCGGGCATCGCGCTGAACACCGTCGCCGCCTTCGCCATGATGGGCTCGGCCTACTTCACCACCCAGTACCTGCAGTCGGTGCTCGGCATGGGCACCCTGGAGGCCGCCCTGTGGAGCCTTGCCCCCTCCGTCGTGATCGGCGCCTCGGCCCCCGTCAGCGCGGCTCTGGCCCAGAAGGTCGACCGCGCCTACGTCATCGCCGGCGGTTTCGCCCTCGCCGCCGCCGGGTTCGGCCTGATCGGCCTGGTCGGTACGGATTCCCTCTGGCTGCTGCTGACCGGCGCGGGCGTGCTCGCCTCCGGCATCGTCACCGTGATGTCCCTGGTCGGTGACATGGCACTGGGCTCGGCGCCCGCCGAGAAGGCCGGCTCGGCCGCCTCCCTGCTGGAGACGGGCCAGGAGTTCGGCGGCGCCCTCGGCATGGCGCTGCTCGGCAGCCTCGGCACCGCGGTCTACCGCGGCGACCTGGCGGACCAGGAGCCCGCCGTGCGGGAAACCCTGGGCGGCGCGGTGGCCACCGCCCGGGGGCTCGGCGGCGAGGCGGGCGAGCGGGTGCTGACCCTGGCCCGCGAGGCCTTCGTCCACGGCATGCAGTACGCGGCCTGGGGTGGAACGGTCCTGCTGCTCGGGGCGGCGCTGCTCGCCGCGGCCCTGATACGGGGTGCCGGGGACCCGGCTCCGCTCGCGGAGGAACCCGCCGACGCCCGGGCGACCCTGGCCGGCTGATCGACGTAGGGCATGAGAAGACGAAAGGGCCCGGGCTGCTTGAGTTCTAGTGGTCGTCGCAACACCCCAGCTCAGGGGATGTGATGGACTTCGAGGTTCGGGCGGATCGACGGCCACTGGGACGCAAGAAGTTGAGCCGCGAGCGGGACACATACCTTCTGCTCGTGGATCAGGGAACGTCTCACCTGGACGCCTGCGGGATCGTTGGCATCAACGACCGGACAGGCAGGCGATGGCGTAACGGCCGGCAGGCGTCCGGGAAGAACAAGGCGGCACCGCCTCTCGTGGAAACGGGGCCGTGGCGGTACACCGAGGCCCCAGAGCCGGCGGCCGCCCAGGAGCCCGAGGCACCGACCCCGCACCCGCACCCGCACCCGACAACACTGTCACCCGAATGGCCCAACATGACGTGCCACCCCCATGGGTGAAGATCAAGCTGGCTAGTGCCCCAACCGAGGCAATCTGTGAAAGGCGAACCAAATGCGCATTCGACGAATCCTCGCGGCAGTCTTCGCCGCGGCAGCCCTCGCCGGACTCGGCCTCACAGGCGCCGCCACCGCCGCCACCGCCACCGCCACCGCCACCGCCACCAGCGTCACCCCGGCCAGCGTCACCCCGGGTGAGTGCACGGACAACGGCGGAACGATCGATCGGTCGACGCCCGTGCTCCCGACCTGCAGGGGCGGTATGTACGACGGGCAGACGGTCGACTAAACCCCCTAGGCCCGTTGCGAAAGTGGATCGTCGCCCCGCAGCCACGCGTTGCGGGGCGACTCCCTCGCGAGCGTTCTCCCTCGGCTGACGGCCCAACGTACCTAGGAGGCGTGACGATCGCACACGGGCCAGATGAGGTCGGCGGGAGCTGCTTTGGGCTGGAGCTGCCATGGGGCGAGAGACAGGGGCCCGTACGCTGGTCGCGAATCCGGCAGTCTCTAGGGCAGCAGCCCGTCCGGCCACACCCGGGACCACCTCGACGCAGTCGCTGCCGAACTCAACAGCCGCCCACGCAAGACGCTCGGCCGGGAAACCCCAGCCGAGCGCCTGTCTAAACTGCTCGCCACCACACGTCGGTGATCACGTGTTGCAACGACCCCTGGAATTCGCCCTGTACCCCGGGCCCTTCGCCGTACTTCCCTCCGTCAGCCGAGGCTGACGCTGCGCGCCGAGACGGCGCCGATCTCGGCGGCGATGTCCGCGAGGACGCCCACCGGGACCTCGGCGTCGACGGTGAGGACGCCGAGCGCCTCGCCGCCCTCCTCGGCGCGGGCGACCTGCATGCCCGCGATGTTCAGGCCGGCCTCGCCGAGGATGCGGCCGACGGTGCCGACGACGCCCGGGCGGTCGGCGTAGCGCAGGACGATCATCTGCTCGGCGAGCGCCAGGTCGAGGTCGTACTCGCCGATGCCCACGATCTTCTGAAGGTGCTTCGGGCCCGCGAGCGTGCCGGAGACCGACACCTCCTGGCCGTCCGACAGGGTGCCGCGGACGGTCACCACGTTGCGGTGGTCCGGGGACTCCGAGCTGGTCGTCAGGCGGACCTCGACGCCGCGCTCCTGCGCGAACAGCGGGGCGTTGACGTAGGAGACCGTCTCGTCGACGACGTCCTCGAAGACGCCCTTGAGCGCGGAGAGTTCGAGCACCTTGACGTCGTGCTGGGTGATCTCGCCGCAGACCTCGACGTCGAGGCGGACCGCGACCTCGCCCGCGAGGGCGGTGAAGATGCGACCGAGCTTCTCGGCGAGCGGCAGGCCGGGACGGACGTCCTCGGCGATGACGCCGCCCTGGACGTTGACCGCGTCGGGCACGAGCTCACCGGCGAGCGCGAGGCGCACCGACTTGGCGACCGAGACACCGGCCTTCTCCTGGGCCTCGTCCGTGGACGCGCCGAGGTGCGGGGTGCAGACGACCTGGTCGAGCTCGAAGAGCGGGGAGTCCGTGCAGGGCTCCTTCGCGTACACGTCGAGACCGGCGCCGGCGACGCGGCCCTCCTTGATGGCCGTGTACAGCGCGGCCTCGTCCACGATCCCGCCGCGGGCGGCGTTGACGATGCGGACGGACGGCTTCACCTTGTGCAGGGCCTCGTCCCCGATGAGACCGAGGGTCTCGGGGGTCTTGGGCAGGTGCACCGTGATGAAGTCGGCGACCTCCAGCAGTTCGTCCAGCGTCAGCATCTTGACGCCCATCTGGGCGGCGCGCGCGGGCTGTACGTAGGGGTCGTACGCGACGACCTTCATGCCGAAGGCCGACATGCGCTGGGCGACCAGGACGCCGATGCGGCCGAGGCCGACGACGCCGAGGGTCTTCTCGCTGAGCTCGACACCCGTGTACTTGTTCCGCTTCCACTCGCCGTTCTTCAGGGCGGTGTTGGCCTGCGGGATGTTGCGGGCGGTGGCGACGAGCAGGCCGCAGGCGAGCTCGGCGGCGGTGACGATGTTGGAGGTCGGGGCGTTCACGACCATCACGCCGGCCTTGGTGGCGGACGAGACGTCGACGTTATCGAGACCGACACCGGCGCGGGCGACGACCTTCAGCTTCTTGGCGGCGGCGATGGCCTCGGCGTCGACCTTGGTCGCGGAGCGGACCAGGATCGCGTCGACGTCCTCGATCGCGGGGAGCAGCTCGGCGCGGTCGGCGCCGTTGCAGTGCCGGATCTCGAAGTCCGGGCCGAGCGCCTCGACGGTGGCAGGCGACAGCTCTTCGGCGATGAGTACGACAGGTTTCGAGCTCACGTGGGTCATCCTCACAAGTCCAGTGCGGACGGCCGTCCCGACGGCCGCAGGCGGTGGAGGGGGTAGCCGCGTGGAAGACGCACGACACTGTGGGCCTGACGCGTTGTGTTGAGCAGTGTAGTAGCGGATCCCGTGCGGAATTCCGCCTGTCCGGAAGGATCACCCGTCCGGGGTTGGCCAGGGTGGACAAGGCAGTGGTGGGAGCTGTCCGATCCGGCCTGTCATGCGCCGCGGGGCCGGGAGTTCTCGTCCCGGCCCCGCCGCTCACGGATCAGCTCTCGTCGCTGTCGACCCAGCTCATCAGCTTGCGCAGCTTCTTGCCGGTGGTCTCCAGCAGGTGGGCCTCGTCGGCCTTCTTGTACTCGTTGTACTTCGGCAGACCGGCCTTGTACTCGGCCATCCAGGTGTTGGCGAACTCGCCGCTCTGGATCTCCGCGAGGACCTGCTTCATCTCGGCCTTGGTGGCGTCGGTGATGATGCGGGGGCCGGTGATGTAGTCGCCCCACTCGGCGGTCTCGGAGACCGACCAGCGCATCTTCTCCAGGCCGCCCTCGTACATGAGGTCCACGATGAGCTTCAGCTCGTGCAGGCACTCGAAGTACGCGATCTCCGGCTGGTAGCCGGCCTCGGTCAGGGTCTCGAAACCGGCCTTGACCAGCGCGGAGGCGCCACCGCACAGGACGGCCTGCTCACCGAACAGGTCGGTCTCGGTCTCCTCGGTGAAGGTGGTCTTGATGACGCCGGCGCGGGTGCCGCCGATGCCGGCCGCGTACGAGAGCGCGAGCGCGAAGGCGGAGCCGGTGAAGTCCTGCTCGACGGCGGCGATGCAGGGCACGCCGCGGCCTTCCTCGTACTGACGGCGCACCAGGTGGCCCGGGCCCTTCGGGGCGACGAGGGCGACGTCCACGTTGGCCGGGGGCTTGATGAAGCCGTAGCGGACGTTGAAGCCGTGGCCGAAGAAGAGCGCGTCGCCCTCCTGGAGGTGGTCCTTGATGGACTCCTCGTAGATCTCGGCCTGGAGCGGGTCCGGGGTCAGGATCATGATGACGTTCGCCCAGGCCGCGGCCTCGGACACCGAGACGACCTTCAGGCCCTGCTCCTCGGCCTTGGCCTTGGACTTCGAGCCCTCCTTCAGGCCGACGACGACGTCGACGCCGGAGTCACGGAGCGACAGCGCGTGGGCGTGGCCCTGGCTGCCGTAACCGATGACCGCGACCTTGCGGCCCTGGATGATGGACAGGTCGGCGTCGTTCTCGTAGAACAGCTCGGCCACTGGGATATCTCCTTGGTGCGCTGGTGTTGCTCCCACCGTACGGCGGGGAACGGAATCGAAGTTTGCCGGTCTCGCCATGCGAGAGGTGGGACCGGTGGTGGGTCAGGCGCTGCGGTCGAGCGCGCGCAGGCTGCGGTCCGTGATGGACCGGCCGCCACGCCCTATGGCGATCGTGCCGGACTGCACGAGCTCCTTGATGCCGAAGGGCTCCAGCATCTTGAGCATGGCGCCGAGCTTGTCGGCGCCGCCGGTGGCCTCGATGGTGACGGCCTCCGGGGAGACGTCGACCGTCTTGGCGCGGAACAGCTGGACGATCTCGATGACCTGCGAGCGGGTCTCGTTGTCGGCGCGGACCTTCACCAGAACGAGTTCGCGCTCGATCGCGTTGTGCGGCTCCAGCTCGACGATCTTGAGCACGTTGACCAGCTTGTTGAGCTGCTTGGTCACCTGCTCCAGCGGGAGGTCCTCGACGTTCACGACGATGGTGATGCGCGAGATGTCGGGGTGCTCGGTGACGCCGACCGCGAGGGAGTCGATGTTGAACCCGCGGCGGGAGAACAGCGCGGCGATCCGGGCGAGGATGCCGGGCGTGTTCTCGACCAGGACGGAGAGCGTGTGCTTGGACATGTGGGGCGTTCTCTCTCTCGGCTCTCTCGGCTCAGTCGTCTTCGTTGTCGCCGAAGTCGGGACGGACGCCCCGGGCTGCCATGACCTCGTCGTTGGAGGTGCCGGCGGCGACCATCGGCCACACCATGGCGTCCTCGTGGACGATGAAGTCGACGACCACCGTACGGTCGTTGATGGCGTTGGCCTCGGCGATGACCTTGTCCAGGTCGGCCGGGTCCTCGCAGCGCAGGGCCACGCAGCCCATCGCCTCGGACAGCTTGACGAAGTCAGGGACGCGGGTGCCCTTGCGGGGGGCGACGGACTCGCCGAGCTGGGAGCCGACGGTGTCGTGGCCGGTCTCGTCCGCGTGCAGCACGGTGTTGGAGTACCGCTGGTTGTAGAACAGGGTCTGCCACTGGCGGACCATGCCCAGCGCACCGTTGTTGATGATCGCGACCTTGATCGGGATGTTGTTCAGCGCGCAGGTGACGAGTTCCTGATTGGTCATCTGGAAGCAGCCGTCGCCGTCGATCGCCCAGACCGTGCGGTCCGGCTGGCCGACCTTGGCGCCCATCGCGGCGGGGACCGCGTAGCCCATGGTTCCGGCGCCGCCGGAGTTCAGCCAGGTGCGGGGCTCCTCGTAGTTGACGAAGTGCGAGGCCCACATCTGGTGCTGGCCGACGCCGGCCGCGTAGATGGTGCCCTGCGGCGCCAGCTGCCCGATGCGCTCGATGACCTGCTGGGGCGACAGCATGCCGTCGTCGGGCAGGTCGTAGCCCAGCGGGTAGGTGTCGCGCCAGCGGTTGAGGTCGTTCCACCAGGCGGTGTAGTCGCCGGCGTGGCCCTCGGTGTGCTCCGCCTGGACGGCCTGGATCAGGTCGGCGATGACCTCGCGGGCGTCGCCGACGATCGGGACGTCGACCGCGCGGTTCTTGCCGATCTCGGCGGGGTCGATGTCCGCGTGGATGATCTTGGCGAACGGGGCGAAGCTGTCGAGCTTGCCGGTGACGCGGTCATCGAAGCGGGTGCCGAGCGCGATCAGCAGGTCGGACTTCTGCAGGGCGGTGACGGCGGTGACCGCGCCGTGCATGCCCGGCATGCCCACGTGCAGCGGGTGGCTGTCGGGGAACGAGCCGAGCGCCATCAGGGTGGTGGTGACCGGGACGCCGGTCAGCTCGGCGAGGACCTTCAGCTCGGCGGTCGCGCCGGACTTCATGACGCCGCCGCCGACGTACAGGACCGGGCGCTTGGCCTGGCAGATGAGCTTGGCGGCCTCGCGGATCTGCTTGGCGTGCGGCTTGGTGACCGGGCGGTAACCGGGGAGGTCCTGGGACGGGGGCCAGCTGAAGGTGGTCTTCGCCTGGAGGGCGTCCTTGGCGATGTCGACCAGGACCGGGCCGGGGCGGCCGGTGGAGGCGATGTGGAACGCCTCGGCGATCGTGCGCGGGATGTCCTCGGCCTTGGTGACCAGGAAGTTGTGCTTGGTGATCGGCATCGTGATGCCGACGATGTCCGCCTCCTGGAAGGCGTCGGTGCCGATCGCCTTGGAGGAGACCTGGCCGGTGATCGCGACGAGCGGGACGGAGTCCATGTGGGCGTCGGCGATCGGGGTGACCAGGTTGGTGGCGCCGGGGCCGGAGGTGGCCATACAGACGCCGACCCTGCCCGTCGCCTGGGCGTATCCGGTGGCCGCGTGGCCGGCACCCTGCTCGTGGCGGACCAGGATGTGACGGACCTTCTTGCTGTCCATCATCGGGTCGTACGCGGGGAGGATGGCGCCGCCCGGAATGCCGAAGACGGTGTCGCACCCCACCTCTTCGAGAGAGCGGATGAGGGACTGCGCACCCGTGACGTGCTCAACTGCGGTGGACTGCTGTCCGCCGGAACGGGGCCGCGGCTGCGGATGGTGGGCCCCGGTGGCCTGCTCGGTCATCGGCATTCTCTTCTCGAAGCTGAGGGTGTGAAGCTGAGGGTTCTGCGCGTTCTGCGAGGTTTCTGCGGTGTGCCAGTGCAACAAAAAACCCCTCGTGCCAGGAGGCAAGCGAGGGGAGCGCGTCGGTGTTGTGGAGCGGGGACATGCAGGTCCCAGCCTCAGCCGACGCGCTTTCCAAGTACGAGAATTCGGGTGCGCATGGCACTGACCCTCCCTCCGGCGGGAGGTGGATGTCAAGTGGGTGGGACGGGCGTCTCATTATGTGAGCCTCTGTGGATGGCCATCGATCCCCCGGGAGAACCACCGGCCAAGGCGGGTTGGGCCGCCCCGCCCGGTACTGGGAACGTACCCCTCACGAGCGCGCGGCGCAGCCTGTACTCGTCGAGAGGTCCGGAGAAGGCCAGACCCTGTCCATGGGTGCACCCCATCGCCCGCAGGGCCATCACCTGTTCGGGGAGATCCACCCCGTCGGCCACCGACTGCATGCCGAGGTCGTTTGCGATCCGCAACAATCCGGCGGTGATCTTGTGGAGGCGGGCGGATTCGACCACGCCTTCGACCAGGCCCCGGTCCAGCTTGAGGATGTCCACCGGGAGCCTGCGCAGGGCGCTGATGGCCGCGTAGCCGCTGCCGAAGCCGTCCAGGGCGATCAGTACGCCGAGCCTGCGCAAGGCCGCCAGGCGGCGCTCCAGCTCGTCGAAGGGCACTCTGGGGTCGCTGTCCGCCAGCTCGATCACCAGGGCCCCCGACGGCAGCCCGTGCCGGCCCAGCAGGGCCTCCACCGAGGCCGTCGGCACGGCGCGGTCCAGCAGCCGCTGGGCGGTCATCCGGACGGCCACCGGGACGTCGTGCCCGGCCCGGTGCCGCTCGGCGGCATGACCCACGGCCTCGTCCAGCATCCAGCGCGCCAGCTCGGCGGCGCGCGTGGCGTCCGGTCCCGCGCCGGCCGCCCCGGCCGGGCCGCCCATGCCGCCCGGGCCGCCGGGTTCGCGCCCCGCGCCCGAGGGGCCCTCGCTGTATTCGGCCACCCGGAGGAACTCCGCCGGGGTGAACAAGATCCCCTGCGCCGAGCGCCAGCGGGCCTGCGCGGCCACCGCCGTCACCTGGCCGGTGGCCAGGGAGACAACGGGCTGGTGCAGCAGGGCGAATTCCCCCTCGTGCAGCGCGGTGCGCAGCCGCCCCGCCAGCTCGGCCTTGCGCACGACCTCGGCCTGCATCTGCGGCGCGTACAGCTCGACGCGATCCTTGCCGCCCGCCTTGGCCCGGTACATCGCGAGGTCCGCGTTGCGCATCAGGTCCGAAGGGGTGATGCCGGGGTCGGCGAAGGCCACGCCGATGCTGGCGGCGACCCGTACTTCACTGCCCGCGATCCGGTACGGCTGGGAGAGGGTGGTACGCAGCCGGTCGGCGATCTCGTGGACCTGGTACTCGCGCGCGCTGCGGTCGCGGCTGCCGTCGCCCAGGATCAGCGCGGCGAACTCGTCCCCGCCGAGGCGGGCGGCGGTGTCCCCGGCCCGGACCGAGTCCTGGAGGCGGCGGGCGGCCTCGACGAGCAGCTCGTCGCCCGCCTGGTGGCCGATGCTGTCGTTGACCGCCTTGAACCCGTCGAGGTCGATGAAGAGGACCGCGGTGCTGTGGTCGCCGGCCCGGCGGCCGGTCAGGGCCTGGCGGACGCGGCGGGTGAACAGGGCCCGGTTGGGCAGGTCCGTCAGCGGATCGTGCTCGGCGCTGTGCTGGAGCTGTGCCTGGAGGCGGACGCGTTCGGTGACGTCCCGGCTGTTGAGGATGAGGCCGCCCTGGTGGCGGTTGACCGTGGACTCCACGTTCAACCACTCGCCGCCGCCCGACTTGAACCGGCACTCGATGCGGGTGGTCGGCTCCTCGGTGGGCGGCGCGGCGAGGAACCGGCGCACCTCGTGCACCACGCGGCCGAGGTCGTCCGGGTGGATCAGGGTGGCGAGCTCGGTGCCGACCAGCTCCTCCGCCTCGCGGCCGTAGACCCCGGCGGCGGCGGGGCTGACGTAGCGCAGGGTTCCGGTGGGCGCGGCGATCATGATGACGTCGCTGGAGCCCTGGACCAGGGAGCGGAAGTGGTTCTCCTTCTGGGCCAGTTCCTGGGTCAGCGCGATGTTGTCGAGCAGCATGATGCCCTGCCGGATGACGAGGGCGAGCACCACGGTGCACCCCGTGAAGACGACCATCCGGTCGACCTTCCGGCCGTCGACGACGTTGTAGAGGATCCCGAGGGTGCAGACGGCGGCCGCGAGGTACGGGGTGAGGGCGGGCAGCGAGCCGGTGATGGGCCGGCTGTGCGGCCGCTCCGGGTGCGGGTGCGGGGCGGCGGGGGGCAACGGGTGCAGCCGCCGGGCGCCCCACGGCGCGTACGCGAGCAGCAGCGAGCCGGCGAACCAGCCGGCGTCGAGCAGCTGTCCGGACTGGTAGCCGTCGCTGAGCAGCGGCGAGGTGAACAGGGCGTCACTGAGCACGGTCAGGGCCAGCGCCGCGATGGCGGTGTTGACGGCGGAGCGGTTGGCCTCGGAGCGCCGGAAGTGCAGGACCAGGACCATCGAGACGAGCGCGATGTCCAGCAGCGGGTACGCGAGGGAGAGCGCGGCGCTCGGCACGCTGCCGGTGGCGCCGGACTGGGCGGTCCGCGCCGCGTTGGCGAGGGCCAGGCTCCAGGAAAGGGTGAGCAGCGAGCCGCCGATGAGCCAGGAGTCGAGGCCGAGGCACACCCACCCGGCGCGCGTCACCGGGCGTTTGGCGAGGACGAGCAGGCCCACGATGGCGGGCGGTGCGAAGCAGAGGAAGGCGAAGTCGGCGACCGAGGGTTTCGGCACCGGTTCGCCGAGGATCACCTCGTACCAGCCCCAGACCGCGTTGCCGCAGGCTCCCATGAGGGAGGAGAACGCGAAGAGGAGCCAGGCGGGGCGCTCGCGCCGGTCGATGGACCGGGCGTAGGAGTAGCAGGAGACCGCTGCGAGTATCCCCGCCGCGCTGAGTCCGAAGTCGCCCATGATCTCGGCGATTTCTTCCGAGCCCCAGCCGAGGGCGGCTCCGACGGCGTAGCCGCCGCTGATGAGTGCGAGGAGCAGTTGCGCCGCGAGGCCCCGGCCGGTGTTCTCGGCGGGCGGCCGGGTCAGGAGCGCCGCCCGCGGGGCGTTCACCGGCCCCCCTCGCTGGCTTGTTTCGGCGCACTCCATCGTCGCCTGCGGCGGCTCTGCCGCATCGGATCCTTCGCCCATTGGCCGTGCATCGCCCGTCGCCCCCCAAAGTGTCCGATCACTCCCCAGCGCCATACGAACGCGCCGCAGCCCCTTGTTCCGGACGATACACCACTTTCGTCACTCAGGGACATAGGTTCTCTACTCTCCGTGACCACGAAGGGAGTTGTGGACACGGTGCGCACTTGGATGAATGCGGAGCGTGCGCATCATCCGTCACTCCGTGATCAGCACCGTGTTCTCGACGGGCTCGCCGGCGGCGAACCGGGTGAGCTGTCGGGCGATCAGCCGCTTCGCGCGCGGCTCGAAGGCGGTGCTGCTCCCGCCCACGTGCGGCGTGATCAGGACGTTCGGAGCATGCCAGAGCGGGTGCCCGGCGGGCAGCGGTTCCGGGTCGGTGACGTCGAGCGCCGCGCGCAGCCGGCCCGACTCCAGCTCCGCGAGCAGCGCCTTGGTCTCCACGACCGGGCCGCGCGCGACGTTCACCAACAGGGCGCCGTCCTTCATGCGGGCCAGGAACTCCGCGCCCGCCAGGCCCCGGGTGGCCTCGGTCAGCGGCGTGCACAGGATCACCACGTCGGCGTCCGGGAGGAGCCCCGGCAGGTCGGCCAGGGCGTGCACCGGCCCGCGTGCGCCCTCCCGCGCCGTCCGGGCGACGCGGGTGATCCGCTCGCACTCGAAGGGCAGCAGCCGGTCCTCGACGGCCGCGCCGACCGATCCGTAGCCGACGATCAGCACGGACTTGTCGGCGAGCGCCTCGTAGAAGCCGCCGCGCCAGTCCTCGCGGTCTTGGCCGCGGACCATGCCGGGGATGCCGCGCAGCGAGGCGAGGAGCAGGGTGAGGGCGAGCTCGGCGGTGCTTGCGTCGTGGACGCCGCGCGCGTTGCACAGCCGTACGCCGGGACGCAGTTCGCCGAGGCCGCCGAGGACGTGGTCGACGCCGGCGGTCAGTGTCTGGATCACCCGGACGTCGGGCATCGACGCCAGCGGGCGCAGGGTGACCTCGGAGGACTTCATGTACGGGGTGACGTAGAAGACGCAGGGGCCGGGGTCGGCGGGGAACGCGTCCTCACCGTCCCACTGGTGGTAGCGGAAGGTGTCGGGGAGGCCGTCGATCTCGTCGGCGGGGAAGGGGAGCCAGACGTCCCCGGTCGTGGTGGTCATGATCCGGAGGCTATGCCAAGGGATGTGGATCAAGCCGTTAGTTTGTTCGCCGGGGCCGTGTTCACGGGGGCCGGGAGGGGGACGCACGGGTGGAGCGCAGGTCGATCGGGGCGGGGCCGCTGAGGGTGGGTGCCATCGGGCTCGGCTGCATGCCGATGAGCTGGGCGTACGCGCCTTCGCGGAGGCGGGGCGAGGAGTCGCTGCGCACGGTGCACACGGCCCTGGACCTGGGGGCGAACCTGCTGGACACGGCGGACGTGTACGGGCCGTTCACCAATGAGCTGGTCGTGGGACGGGTGCTGCGGGAACGCCGGGCCGATGCCTTCGTGTCGGCCAAGGTCGGACTGCGGGCCGGGGAACAGCACGTGGTGGCCGACGGGCGGCCGGGCTATGTGCGGCGGGCCTGCGACGCCTCGCTGCGGCGGCTGCGGACCGATGTGATCGACCTGTACCAACTGCACCGGGTGGATCCCGATGTCCCGGTCGAGGAGACCTGGGGCGCCATGGCGGAGCTGGTGGGCGCGGGGAAGGTCCGGGCGCTGGGGTTCTGCGCGCTCGGCGCGGGGGCCGGACCGGGGGCCGGGCGGCGCGGGGACCGGGCCTACGGGGCGACCTTGCGGCACCTGGAGCGGGCCCAGCAGGTGTTCCCGGTGACGGCGGTGCAGGCGGAGCTGTCGGTGTGGTCGCCGGAGGCCGCGTGGCAGCTGCTGCCGTGGTGTGCGGCGCGGGGGGTGGGGGTGCTGGCGGCGATGCCGCTGGGCAGCGGGTTCCTGACCGGGACGCTCACGCCCGGGGAGGGCTTCGAGTCGCAGGACGTGCGGGCCCGGCATCCGCGGTTCACGGCGTACGCGATGGCGGCGAACCAGCAGTTGGTGGCGGGGCTGCGGCGGGTGGCGCTGCGGCACGGCGAGGTGGCCGGGGTGCCGGTGACGGCGGCGCAGGTGGCGCTGGCCTGGGTGCTGGCGCAGGGGCCGCACGTGGTGCCGGTGCCGGGGGCCGAGCGGGCGCGCTGGGCGGCGGAGAACGCGCGGGCGGCGGAGGTCCGGCTGACGGCGGGGGACCTGGCCGAGATCGCGGCGCTGCCGGCGGCGGTGGGAGCCTGGGACTGAGGCACGGCGGGGCCGGGCCGCGGACGACCCGGCAACCACTCGATCGAGTGTACGAGTGACGGAACTTCGGGAACTGCCGGAGCTGTTGAGATGGACGAAGGGCAGGATCGGAGGACCGGAGGGGAGCAGGGCGATGCGATACGGACGGACGTACGGGAAGTCGCGCGGAAAGACGTACGAGGACTCGTACGAGGAGTCGTCCGGGCGGGAGCGCGGACCGCAGCGGTACGAGGGGCGGGGCGCGCGGGGTCGGGGCGCCGTGACCGCGGCCGCGCTGGCGGGGTGCGGCGCCCTGCTGGCGGCCGGGTGTTCCCCGGCGAGCGGCGGCGCGGGGGCGGCGGCCGGCAGCTCGCCGCCGAAGGCGTCGGCGTCGCCCTCGGCGAGAGCCTCCGGGTCGCCGCAGGCCTCGGCGCCGCCGGCGAAGGGCTCGGTGACGGTGTCCGGCGAGGTCGCCAAGGGCCTGGAGTCCCCGTGGGGCGTGGCCCCCCTGCCGGACGGGGACCTGCTGGTCGCCTCCCGGGACAAGGGCACGATCAGCAGGGTCCGGGTGTCCACCGGCGAGGTGACGCAGATCGGCAAGGTGCCCGGGGTCGCCCCGGGCGGCGAGGGCGGGCTCATGGGCCTGGCCCTGTCCCCCGCCTTCGCCTCGGACCGCATGGTGTACGCGTACTTCACGACGGAGTCCGACAACCGCATCGCCCGGATGCGGTACGACGAGCAGCGGGACCCCGGCCAGCAACTCGGGGCGCCCGACACGGTGTTCCGGGGCATTCCCAAGGGTCTGATCCACAACGGCGGCCGGATCGCGTTCGGCCCGGACAAGATGCTGTACGCGGGGACGGGCGAGACCGGCGACACCGGGCTCGCGCAGGACAAGGAGTCGCTGGGCGGCAAGATCTTGCGGATGACCCCGGACGGACAGCCGGTGCACGGCAACCCGGAGGCGGATTCAGTCGTCTACTCGTACGGGCACCGCAATGTGCAGGGGCTGGCCTGGGACAAGGACAAGCGGCTCTGGGCGGCCGAGTTCGGCCAGAACACCTGGGACGAGCTCAACCTGATCGAGCCCGGCGGCAACTACGGCTGGCCGGAAGCCGAGGGGAAGGCCGGCAAGCCGGGTCTGCGGGACCCGGTCGCGGTGTGGAAGACGGACGAGGCCTCGCCGAGCGGGATCGCCTGGGCACAGGGTTCGGTGTGGATGGCCGGGCTGAAGGGCGAGCGGCTGTGGCGGATCCCGCTGGCCGGGGCGGTTCCGGTGGCGGAGCCGGAGGCCTTCCTCACGGGGAAGTACGGCCGGCTGCGCACGGTGATCTCCCTCGGCGGGGACAGATTGCTGCTGGTCACGAGCGAGACGGATGGGCGCGGGTCGCCGCAATCGGGCGACGACAGGATCCTGACACTGACGGTGCGGTAACCGGCAGGGCCCCGGTGGGGGACGGAAGGCGTGGTGGGCGCGGTGTTCAACATGATCGAGGAGCTGTTCAATCCGGGCCGTAAGCACACGGACGAGGAGAAGAAGCGGCTGGAGCTGTCCCGGATCGATGTGAACGACGGGGATCCGGGGCGCGGCCCGATAGACCTGGAGTCGGGCAAGGTGGTCATACGCGTGGACAAGCGGCCCGTGGCGTAGCCGCTTGTCCGGGGCGTGCGTGGGGCGCGGGGGCGCGGGGGTCAGCCGGAGACGGGGACGAACAGCCGCAGCCGGTGGGCGAGGGCGGCCGCCTCACCGCGGCCGGCGACGCCCAGCTTGGCCAGGATGTTCGAGACGTGGACGCTGGCAGTCTTCGGGGAGATGAACAGTTCCTCGGCGATCTGGCGGTTGGTGTTCCCGGCGGCGACCAGGCGCAGTACGTCCCGTTCCCGGCTGGTCAGGCCGAGGGCCTCGACCGGGTCGGTGTCCGGGGCGGGCGGGGTGTGGGGGCGGTCGGGGGCGAGCGGGATGCGGGCGCGCCGGGCGAGCAGGGCCAGGTCTTCGCGCAGCCGGCGTGAGCCGAGCCGGTCGGCGGTGGCGTAGGCCTCGCGGAGCAGGTCGGCGGCGTCCTCGCGGTCGCAGCCGGCGGCCAGCAGGGCTTCGGCGAGCCGGTGGCGGGCCCGGGCCAGCAGGTACGGGCGCTCCAGCGGGCGGACGGCCGCCTCGACGGCGGTCCAGTCGGCGACGGTGTCCAGGTCGTCGGCCCGGAGCAGCTCGGCGCGTACGTACTCGGAGTGCGCGGCCCACAGCGGCACCGGGGTGGCCAGGGTCCGGGCGGCGGTGCGCAGCGCGCCGAGGGCGTCGGCGCGGCCCGCGTCGGCGACCGGGAGACCGCGGAAGTCGGCTTCGGCGGAGGCGGCCGCGAGCAGCAGCGGCCACACGTAACGGTGGTGGCCGAGGGGGAACCCGTAGGCGATGGCCGCAGCCGTCTCGGTGCGGACGTCGCTGAAGCGCCCCTCCCCCGCCGCGATGCCGACGGCCAGGCGGAACAGCGGTATGCGGTGCTGGGGCTGGGTGTCGTGGTCGCCGAAGTGGGCGTGGGCGGCGGCGAGCTGGGCGGCCGCCTCCGCGAGTTCGCCGCGGCCCAGGGCCAGGTAGGCGAGCCGGGCGGCGGCGGAGCCGCGCGGGCCGGCGCTCTGGCCGACGGCGAGGGTGCGGCGGGCCGCCTGGGCCGCCTCGTCCCAGCGGCCGAGGCCGTAGAGGCTCTCCGCCATGTTGCCGCGCAGCCAGGCCTCGGAGTCCAGCAGCCGGGACCGGCTGACGAACTCGGCTCCCTGTTCGGCCAGTTCCACGGCTTCCCGGGACCGGCCCATGCTTTCCAACTGAGAGGAGAGGTTGATATGTGCACGACCTGCCAGCATGGCGAGCCCGAGTGTGGTGGCCCGCTCCTTGACCGCGTGCATCTCGGCGAGACCGGCTTCGGCGCCGCCGGAGTCGGTGCGCAGGGTGCCGAGGGTGATCCGGGCGTTGAGTTCGGTCTCCTCGGCGCCGACCATCCGCGCGTACTCGACGGCGCGTTCGGCGGCGGCCAGGTTGTCGGGGCCGGGGTTGTGCAGCATGCCCCAGCTCGCGGCCCGGACGAGGACGTCGGCGTGCACCTGGGACGGGGGCAGCCCCTGGACGAGGTCCTGGGCCTTGGCCAGTTCCGCCCAGCCGTCGCCGCGGGCGAGGCTGGAGACCAGGCGGGAGCGCTCGGTCCAGAACCAGGCCTCGCGCAGCGGGTCGTGCCCGTCCTCCAGCATCCGCAGCGCGGTCTTGGTCATCTTCAGGGCGCGTTCGCGCTCTCCGCCGAACCGGGCGGCGACGGTCGCCTCGGCGAGCATGTCGAGCCGCTGGAGCGGGGTGGTGGCGGGGTCGCAGCCGCAGGGCGGGTAGACCTCGGTGTAGTCCGCCGGGCGCAGCCGCGCGCGGACGTCCTCGGGGGTGCTGTCCCACAGGTCCAGGGCCCGTTCCAGCAGCCGCAGCTGCTCGGAGTAGGCGTGCCGGCGGCGGGCGGTGACCGAGGCGGCGAGTACGGCGGGCAGGGCCTTGGCGGGGTCGTTGGCGCAGTACCAGTAGCTGGCCAGCCGGATGACCCGCTCCTCGGCGCGGACGAGGGCGTCGTCGTCTTCCATGGCCTCGGCGTAGCGGCGGTTGACGCGGGCGCGTTCGCCGGGCAGCAGGTCGTCGCTGACGGCCTCGCGGACGAGGGAGTGGCGGAAGCGGTAGCCGTCGCCGTCGGGGGTGGCGAGGAGGATGTTGGCGCCGACGGCGGCCCGCAGGGCGTCGATCAGTTCGTCCTCGGTGAGTCCGGCGACGGCGCGCAGCAGGGGGTACTCGACGGTGGATCCGCCCTCGGCGACGATCCGCACCACGCGCTGGGCGGCGTCCGGGAGGACCTCGACGCGGACGAGCAGCAGGTCGCGCAGGGATTCGGTGAGTCCGGTGCGGCAGCCGCTCTCGCGGCAGGCGGCGAGTTCCTCGACGAAGAAGGCGTTGCCGTCGGAGCGGTCGAAGACGGAGTCGACGAAGTCCTCGTCGGGCTGCGCGGCGAGGATCCCGGCGAGCTGGCGGCGGACCTCGGCCCGGTTGAAGCGGGGCAGTTCGATCCGCTGGACGGTGCGGAGCCGGTCCAGTTCGGCGAGGAGCGGGCGCAGCGGGTGGCGGCGGTGGACATCGTCCGCCCGGTAGGTGGCGACGACGACGAGCCGGCCGCTGCCGAGGGCGCGGAAGAGGTAGGCGAGCAGGTGCCGGGTGGAGGTGTCCGCCCAGTGCAGGTCCTCCAGGACGAGCACGAGAGTGCGCTCGGCGGCGAGCCGCTCCAGCAACCGGGCCGTCAGCTCGAAGAGCCGGGCGGTGCTCTCCTCGTCGTGCGGGCCCCGGAGGGTCTCGCCGAGTTCGGGGAGGATCCGGGCGAGTTCGTCCTCCTGGCCCGCGGCCGCGTCGGCGAGCTCGTCGGGGAGCTGGCGGCGCAGGCTGCGCAGGGCCGTGGAAAAGGGGGCGAAGGGAAGTCCCTCCGCCCCGATCTCCACACAGCCTCCGACCGCGACGACCGCGCCGCGGCGGGTCGCCTCGCCGAGGAACTCCTCCGTGAGGCGGGTCTTGCCGACGCCGGCCTCTCCCCCGATGAGCAGCGCCTGCGGTTCTTGGCAGGCGGCGCGGGTCAGGGCGTCGGTGAGTACGGCCAGTTCGTCGGCGCGGCCGACGAACACCGGGCTGACAGATCTGGTTTCCACGCCGCCGAGCATCGCACAGGCGTCCGGGCCGGCGGCACTGGGTTTCGCTGCGCTTCTCATCACGTGTCAGTTCACGCGGATCGCGTCGCGGGTCACGCGGCGCGGGCGAAGCGGCTCCGGGACCCTCTCACCGACCCTTCGGGTTCCTTGCCGCGCGAGGAGGCGCGGTGCGCCTTGCGCGCCTCGCGGGCCTGGCGGTACTCGGCCGCCTCGCGGATCAGGTCGGCGTGGCGGGCGTGGGCCATCTCGTACTCGAACATCTCGTTCTCCCTGGTGGGGTTTCTCGGGCACCTCGTTCGGTGTGATCCAAGATTCGCTTCCCAGGGGGTGCCGGCACATCGGGCGCATGCCGCATCTGTGCCGGCCGGGGGGCCTTAGTCCGGGGTCGGGGGGTCCTGAGGCGGACTAAGGCAGTGCCTAGGCGGCGGCCTTCGGCATGGCGAGGAGGAGGTCGAAGTACATGAGGCCGAAGAGCAGGACACCGATGGCGCCGAGGGCGACGGCGGCCCAGGCGACGGAGCGGATCCAGACCGGCAGGACGCGGCCCGGGGTGCCGAAGGCGGGGCGGGCCAGGACGAAGACGGCGAGGAGGAGGGCGAGGGTGGAGACGACACCGTTGACGAGGGCAGTCAGGTGCCAGGCGTCGCCGTACAGGGCGGAGATCTTCGCCTCGGTGGTGGTGGCGTTGACCGATTCGATCTGGCCGATGAGGGTCTGGCGCTCGGCGATGACGCGCGAGACCCAGGTGCCGCTGAGGGCGACGAGGCCCAGACCGGCGGCGACAATCGCGGAGGCGGCGGCGCCGACACCGCCGACCTGCTGCTCCGGCTCGTCGAGCCCGTCCAGGTCATCGAGGTCGTCGAGGTCGTCGGCACCGGACAGGTCGGCCGCCTCGCCGGTGAGGCCGGCGGGGGCTTCCGCGGCGGCTTCGGTGGCGGCTTCCGTGGCCGCGGTGTTCACGTCGGCCTCGGCCTTCGTCGTGTCGGCCTTGGTGGCGGCCGGCTTGCTCCCGTCGGCCTTCTCCGCGCGCGCGGGGGTCTGGGGCTCGGCGGAGTCCGCCTCGGGAGCGGGCGGGGCAGAGGTCTTCGTGGTGTCCATGCGGGGCACCGTAGGCGGCGTTTCTGAGAGGTTCCTGAGAGCCCGTCGGACCCGCCCGGCGGCGCCCCGTTCCCGGCCTGGGCTAAGCGGGACGAACCGGGGGCCACTCGTCGGCGAGGACCGCCCAGATCTCGGTGTCCTGGCGGACGCCGCGGTGCGGGTGGGTCTGGCGCAGGACGCCCTCGCGGGTCATCCCGAGGCGCTCGGCGACGGCGAGGCTCTTCTTGTTGGCGGAGGAGGCGTGCCACTCCACGCGGTGCATGCCGCGCTCGTTGAACGCCCAGTCGATCAGGACCCGGCAGGCCCGGCTGACCAGGCCGCGGCCGGCCGCGGGCGGCTCCAGCCAGCAGCCGACCTCGCAGGTGCCTGTGGCGGCGTCGAAGGTCCGGAAGAGGACGCCGCCGACGAGCGTGCCGTCGAGGCGGATGCCGTAGAGGCGCCCGGTGTCGGTGGCGGCCTTCTGCGCGTAGGAGGCGATGAAGGCCCGCGCCCCGTCGAGGTCGGGCACGACGTCGGCGAGGGCGATGTGCTCACCGATGTACTCCCGGCCGCGGTCCATGTGCGCCAGGAACTCCTCGGCGTGCCGGCCCTCCACGGGGAAGAGCTGGGCGTCGTCGGCGAGGTCTATCGAGAACATGCGGCCCTCTCCAAGGGTCTCCTGCGGCGGTCTGCCGCGTCACCGGGAAGCTGTCGCGGGTGCGGCGTCGTCCTCGCTCGTGGCGGGGTCCGCGCCGGTCCGCTGCGCCGGAAGTGTCGCATGCGGGCGGCACTCCGGGGGTTCGATGCTGATGCGGGGCAGCCGGCGCTCCAGCCAGGCCGGCAGCCACCAGTTCGCGCCGCCGAGCAGGTGCATGAGCGCCGGGACGAGCAGCGTGCGCAGCACGAACGCGTCGAGGGCCACGGCCGCCGCGAGGGCGATGCCGAACATGGCGATGATCCGGTCGCCGCTGAGCACGAAGGCCAGGAAGACGGAGATCATGATGACCGCCGCCGAGTTGATCACGCGGCTGGTCTCGGTGAGGCCGACGCGGACGGCCCGCCGGTTGTCCCCGGTCTCCAGCCACTCCTCGTACATCCGGCTGACCAGGAACACCTGGTAGTCCATGGACAGCCCGAAGAGGACCGACACCATGATCACGGGGAGGAACGGCTCGATCGGGCCCGCGCTGCCCAGGCCCATCAGCTCGCTGCCCCAGCCCCACTGGAAGATCGCGACCACGACGCCGAAGGAGGAGGCGACGGCGGCGACGTTCATCGCCGCCGCCTTGACGGGGATGCCTATGGACCGGAAGGCGAGCAGCAGCAGAACGCACCCGAGGGCGATGACCACGCCGACGAAGAGCGGCAGCTTGCCGACGATGACCTCGGCGAAGTCGTCGTAGCCGGCGGTCACGCCGCCGACGTGGATGTCCATCGCGCGGCGGTCGTCGGAGCCGGGGATGACCTCCCGGCGGAGCGTGTCGACGAGGTCGCTCGTGGCCCGGGACTGCGGGGCGGACTCCGGTACGACGGTGACGACGGCGGTGTCCCCGCTCCGGTTGAGGACGGCCGGGCCGGCGGAGGCGACGCCCTCGGTCGTACGGAGTTCCTCGGCCAGCCGGGTCACGGCGACCCGGTCGCCCGCCCCGTCGAGGCGCGCGACGACGGTGAGCGGTCCGTTCATGCCGGGGCCGAAGCCCTCGCCGAGCAGGTCGTAGGCCTTGCGGGTGGTCGCGGTGGCCGGGTTGTTGCCCTGGTCGGAGGTGCCCAGGTGCAGGGAGAGCGTGGGCAGGGCCAGCACCGCCATGACCGCGGCGGCGGCGAGGCCGAGCAGCTTGGGGTGGCGTTCGACGAAGGCGGACCAGCGGGCGGCGAAGCCGGTCGGCGTCTCGGGCCGGGGGCCCTCGGCGGCGAGCCGGCGGCGCTCGCGGCGAGAGAGGGCGCGCGGGCCGATGTACGAGAGGAGGGCGGGCAGCAGGGTGACCGAGGCGGCCACGGTGAGGACCACGGTGACGGAGGCGGCGATCGCGACCCCGCCCAGGAAGTTCAGCCGGAGCACGAGCATGCCGAGCAGCGCGATGCAGACGGTGGCTCCGGCGAAGACGACGGCCCGCCCGGTGGTGGCGACGGCGTTCTCGGCCGCCTCGGCCACCGGCAGGCCCCGTTGGAGGGCCTTGCGGTGCCGGGTGACGATGAACAGTGCGTAGTCGATGCCGACCCCGAGGCCGACGAGGGTGCCGAGCATCGGCGCGAAGTCGGCGACGGGCATCGTGTGCCCGAGCAGGGTGATGCCGAAATAGGCGGTGCCGACGCTGACCAGGGCGGTCGCGATCGGCAGCAGGCTCGCGGCGAGCGAGCCGAAGGCGAGGAAGAGGACCAGGGCCGCGACGCCGACTCCGATGACCTCGGCGAGGTGCGCGGTGGGGGCCTCGGTGAGGCCGATGGCGCGGCCGCCGAGTTCGACCTGGAGGCCGTCCCGCTCGGTCCCGTCGTTCTTCGCGGCGTCGACGACCGCCTGCGCCTGGGCCTTGGGGACGGAGTCGGCCGGCTTGTCGAAGGTCACGACGGCGTAGGCGGTGCGCCCGTCGGAGCTGATGCGGGCGGCGTCCTCGGGGGCGGGGCCGTAGGGGCCGGCGACCGATCCGACGCCGGGGAGCGCGGCGACGGCGTCGAGCGCCCGCGTCATCCGCCGCTCGACGTCGGGCGTGCGGGCGCTCTGATGGTCAGGGGTCCGCCACACGATGGTGTCGGTGTCGCCGCCCTGGCCGTGGAAGCCGTCGCGCAGGAGGGCGTTGGCCTTGCTCGACTCGGTGCCGGGGACCTCGTAGTCGTTGGAGAACGCCGGTCCGGCGACGGCTGCGGCAGCGGCGGTCCCGCCGAACGCGACGAGCCAGAGCAGGACGGTCACGAGGCGGTGCCGCATGCACCACCGTGCGATTGCTGCCAACGAACGTGCTCCCTGATGGTCGATATCCGGTCCACGATCGCAGCGATTAGTGATCCTTGGACCGTTTCGTGTGCATCGTCACAGCTCTACGCGTCGGCGCGGTAACCGGGGATCGAGGGCCAGCGGACGGTGAGGACGACCGCGTCCTCCTCGGCGTACCAGGAGTGGTCGACGCCGCGGCCCCAGACCACGTAGTCCCCCTGCTCGGCGAGGACGACGGTGCGGCCGGGGAACTCCAGCCGGAAGCGCCCGCTGATCAGCACCTGGAGCGCGGTGCGCGACTCGCCGGTCACCCACTGGGCGCGCTCCTCGCCCTTGGGGTGGACGCCCCACTTGATCTCCACGTCCTCGCTGTGGCGGACGTCGCCGGGGTCCTTGAAGTGGCCGAGGAGCCAGCCGCGGTCGGCGGCGGCGTCGGGGGTGGCCTTGCCTGTGTAGATGAGGGCTTCGTCGTTCACGGGGTGAGGCTAATGCAGTTGTGGGGGCGGTCCGCAGGCTGGTGAGCTGGTGCGATGACGATGATGAATCTTGACGAACTGACGAGGGTACGGGCCGAGTACGACGCGCGGATGCGGCGCGGTGCGAGCCCGGACTCGGCCGGGGCACGGGTGGAGCGGGTCGGCGCCGTGGTCCGGCAGACCGCGCCCGAGGAGGGCTGGAACGGCGTGCTCTGGTCGGACCTCGACGAGGCGACGGCGGACGCGGAGATCGCGGCGCAGGTGGCGCACTACCGGGAGCGTGGGGTGTCCGAGTTCGAGTGGAAGCTGTACGACCACGACCGCCCGGCGGATCTCGGGGAGCGGCTGCGGGCGGCGGGGTTCGTCGCGGAGCCGGCCGAGACGCTGATGGTGGGCCGGACGCTCGACCTGGCGCGGCTGCCGGTGGAGCCGCCGGAGGGGATCACCCTGCGGGTGGTCACGGACGAGGCGGGTGTGGACCTGATGATGGCCGTCCACGCGGGTGCCTTCGGCACGGACCGCCCGCGCATCCGGCACCTGCTGCTGACCCTGCTGCGCGATGAGCCGGAGACCATCGCGGCCGTGGTCGCGATGGCAGGCGACACCCCGGTGAGCGCGGCCCGGATGGAGATGCGGCCGGGCACCCCCTTCGCGGGCCTGTGGGGCGGCGGCACGCTCCCCGGGTGGCGCGGCCGCGGCATCTATCGCCTCCTGGTCGCACACCGCGCCCGCATCGCCGCCGACCTCGGCATCCCGTACCTCCAGGTCGACGCCTCGGACGACAGCCGCCCCATCCTCCACCGGCTGGGCTTCGCGACCCTGGGCGTCACGACGCCGCACCTGCACACCCGCGAAGCCTGACCCCTCAGGACCCTCAAGACCCCCAGGACCCAGGGCCTCCAGGACCTCCAGGACCTCCAGGACCTCAGGCTCCCACGGCCCCGTCGATGGCCTCGCGGAGCAGGTCGGCGTGGCCGTTGTGGCGGGCGTACTCGTGGATCATGTGCAGCATCACCAGGCGCAGCGAGACGTCCGACTCCCACCGCGGTACGTACGCCGTCACCTCCAGGGACTCCGCGGCGGCCTCGACGCGCCGGGCGTGCGTGACCTCCGCCTCCCACGCGGCGAAGGCCTCGGCCCCCGTGGCGCCGGTGGTGTCGTACGCAGCCTGGAAGTCGTGCTTGTCGGACCACACGTGCGGGACGTCCGCCCCGCCGATCACACGGCGGAACCACTGCCGCTCCACCTCGGCCATGTGCCGGACGAGCCCCAGCAGCGACAGCGTGGACGGCGGGGAGGAGCGCCGCCGCAACTCCTCGTCGTCCAGACCCTCGACCTTCATCGCGAGCGTGGCGCGGTGGAAGTCGAGGTACGCCCGCAGGGTTTCCCGTTCGCCTCCGGTCAGCGGAGGTCCGATGCGTTCCATACGTTCCATGCGGTCCATGCCCTCCATGCCCTCCATGCGCTGCATGCGCTCCTTTCCCTCCATGCGCTCCCCGCCTTCATGTCCGGCGTCCCGCCCACTGGGCTACGGCCGCGCACGCCTCAGGGAGAGGCGGACGTCCTTGTTCTCGTCGCGGAACACGAACATGCCCGAGCCGCCCACGGCCGTGTGCTGCGGGACCTCGACGCCCGGGTCCAGCGCCTTCGCCTCACCGGTGGCCGTGGTGAGGTTCAGCTGGGCGATGGCGGGTCGGGAGCCGGCGGTGTCGCTGTCCTCGACCTCCCCGTAGGCGGTGCCGTCGTCGCGGATCGAGCTGACCGCGATGGTCTTGCGGTTGCCGTCGCGCCAGAGGCAGATGCCCTGCTTGCGTTCCAGGTCGAAGGCGATGGGTCCCGCCGCGAGGAAGCGCCCGGAGGGGGAGCTGACCACCGGGTAGTCCCGCAGCGAGGAGTCGGTGTGGGATTCGGTGACGTCGCATTCCATGCGCGCGGTCAGCGCGCCGGTCCGCTGGTCGTGCACCGACCACACGGGCACCACGCCGGCCTTCCACTCCATCTGCCACGTGGCGAGGACGCGTCCCCCGGCGACCCCGTACACCTTGCCGTTCCAGCCCCCGAGGGGCCCCTTGGCGGCCACGCCCTCGGGCTTGTGCGCCTCGCTGAACCACCGGCCCGGCACGCCGAAGCCGCCGTCCGCGGCGACCAGCGGCCCGTCGGCTCCCGCCGCCATCACCCGGGCGTTGCGGCAGGGGACGGGCATGGCCGCCTGCCGCTCCGCGCACTGCGAAAGGAGGTCGGCGGGCATCTCGTACGGGGTGACCGTGCCGGTCTCCACGTCCACCGCGGCCGACCACGTCGGGTACCGCCCCCGCCCGCCGTAGGCGACGAGCAGCTTTCCGCCGTCCGCCCGCACCACGTACTCGCCGGGCTTCGCGTGGACGGGAACGTCGATCTCCCGGACCGGCTTCACCGCCGAGCCGCTCTCCTCCGGGCGGTACACCGACAGGCGCACCACCTCGGCGCCCTCGTGGAGGGCGTCCTCGCCGGTCTTCCCGTGGGCGTGCGCCACCACGTAGCTGTGGCCGTTCTGCTCGACGCTCGTCACGCCCGGGATCTCGGCGCCTTCGTGGGTCGCGACGGCTCCCGAGGCTCCGTCCACCGGCGTCGGGAGCTTCCACGGCGCGGAGGTCCAGCGGACCTGCCCGCTGTCGGCGGCCCGGAGCTGCACCGTGTACCCGACGGCCCCGTCGGCCCCCACGTTCAGGAGCGCGACCGCGTTGGCGCCGGGCACGGCCGCGACGGGGATGGTGTCCACGGAGCCGGGCACCCAGGGGAGGGAGTGGTCCCAGCCCTGGGAACCGTCGTACGCGGGCGGGACGTTCAGCTTGGGCGCCGGCTTCGCCGCGGCGGACGCCCGCGGTGCGGCCTTGCCGTCCTTGCCGCCGCCCTCGCCGCCTTTGCCCGCACCGGCCGTCGCCGGGTCGGCCGCGGCTGCGCCGTCCGGGCCGCCGCAGCCGGCCAGCATGCTCGCCGCCAGTACGGCACCTGCCACAGCCCTCGCCGCCCGCATGCCCGCTCTCCCCCGTGTCGATCTTCAGCTGTCGCCCGAGGTTAGCAACTGGCAAGCCCCGCCAGCGGATCGACGACGGGGGCTCAGCCGGCCCGCCAGTACCCCAGCGAGTTCACGCGCTGCTTCGGCAGCCCCAGGTCCTTGCGGAGGTACCCCGTCAGCGTGCGGGTCGTCGCCGCGTCGCAGGCCAGCCAGACGTACGCCGAGGCCGGGTCCGCCACCAGCGCGGGGAGTTCCGATTTCACCCGCTCCACCAGCGCCGCCCCGCCGCCCGTGCCGCGCTCGACCCGCCGGATCTCGTGCCGCTCCGTGTCGAGCCGTACCGGCAGCCGCAGGTCGGAGTCGTGCTGCGTCTCGAACCACAGCGTCGCCGGGGTGCTCGGGTACGCGTCCAGCAGGGAGTTGACGGCCGGGAGCGAGGCCGGGTCGCCGATGACCAGCAGGCGCTGCGGCTCCGGCTCCGGGGCGGTGAAGCCCGTCCCCTGGACGGTGGCCTCGATCGTGTCGCCCGGCTTCGCGGCCCGCGCCCAGTCGCTCGCTATGCCGTCGTGCAGCGCGAACTCGAACGCGAACGTCCCCTCGGCCGGGTCCGGGTCGACGAGCGTGTAGGCGCGCTGGTGCGGCTTGCCCTCGCTCTGGAACCACAGCCGCACCCACATCGTCGGGTGGAGGGAGCCCCCGGCCTCGGCGAGCAGGCCGCCGTCCGAGAGCCGGATCCGCCGGTAGTGCTCGGTGACGTCTTCCACGCCCGTCACCGTGAACGTGAAGTCCCTGCCCCGCATGAGCTTGAGGACCACGCCCTCCCAGCCCTTACCGACGCCCATCGCCGCCCACCCCTTCATCCAGCTTATAGTTAGGTCAGCCTAACCTAAGACAGCCCGGGGAAGAGTGTGAGCAGTGTGAGCAACAGCGCGACCGGCCAAGCCTACGAGGTCTACCGCGACGCATGGGGCATCCCCCATCTTCGCGCACCCGACGCCCTCGGCCTCTCCCGCGCCCAGGGCCGCACCACCGCCCTCGACCGTGCCTGGCAGTTGGAGGTCGAGCGGCACCGCGCCGAGGGCTCCAGCGCCGCCTTCCTCGGCGCCGAGTCCGTCACCTGGGACCGGTTCGCCCGCCAGAGCCGCCTCGCCGACACCGCCCGCGCCTGCTACGAGGCCCTCGACGCGGAAACCGCCGCCTGGGTCCGCGCCTACGTGGACGGCGTCAACGACGGCCTCGCCGAAGGCGCCGCCCGCGACGAGCGGTTCGCCCGCACCGGCCACGCCCCCACCCCGTGGGAGCCCTGGGTCCCCCTCGCCATCTGGATCGCCACGCACATCCTGTTCGCCGGCTTCGCCACCAAGCTGTGGCGCGAGCGCGTGGCCCGCGCCCTCGGCGACGAGGCCGTCACCCTCTTCGCCACCGACGGCCCCGGCACCGTCGGCAGCAACGGCTGGCTCGTCCCCGGCGACCGCACCGCCACCGGCTCGGCGATCATCGCGGGCGACCCGCACCGCTTCATCGAGGACCCGGGCGTCTACCAGCAGATCCGTCTCGCCTGCCCCGAGTACGACGTCATCGGCCTCGCCGTCCCCGGCATCCCCGGCCTCGGCCACTTCGGCCACACCGGCACCGCCGCCTGGGCCATCACCAACGCGATGTCCGACTACCAGGACCTGTACGCCGAGCAGTTGCGCCCCACCGCCGACGGCGCCGGCATCGAGGCCCTGGGCCCCGACGGCGCCTGGGAGCCGGTCCGGCGGCACACCGAGACCATCACCGTCGCCGGCGCCGACCCCGTCGACATCGAGGTCCTGGAGACCGCGCGCGGCCCCGTCATCGTCCGGGACGACACGGACGGCGGCGGCCAGACCCTCGCCCTGCGCTACCCGCCCCGGGTCCGCCGCGACCTCGGCTTCGCCACCCTCCCCGCCCTGCTGCGCGCCCGTACGGTCGCCGACATCGACCGCGCCTTCGACGCCTGGGCCGAGCCCGTCAACGTCGTCCACGCCGCCGACTCCGAGGGCGGTCTGCTGCACCGCGTCGCCGGCGCCGTGCCGCTGCGCGACCCCGCCAACCGGCTGCGCCCGGTGCCCGCGTGGGAGCGCCGGCACGAGTGGCAGGGCTGGGCGCAGACGCCGGTCGAGCCCGTCCAGGGCTTCGCCGTCATGGCGAACGCGCACGGCATCGCCTCCCCGCTCGGCGTCGAGTTCGCGCCCCCGCACCGCGCCAACCGCATCCGCGAGCTGCTGAGCGGCTCCGCGGACTGGACCCCGAAGGCGATGGCCGACGTACACCAGGACACGTACCTGGCTTCCGCCGAGCCGCTGCTCGCCCTGCTGCCCGGCCTCGACGACCTCTCCCCCGCAGCCGCCGCGCTGCGCACCCGGCTGCTCGCCTGGGACCGCCACATGGCCGCCGAGAGCACCGACGCGACCGTCTTCTCGGCCTTCCGGACCGCGACCGTCCGCCAACTCGCCGCCGACCCCGTCTTCGCCGGGCTGACCGACGCGCCCTCCGGCCCCGACGTGTTCCACCCCTGGCTGTACCTGGTCCCCAAGATCGGCTACGCCCTCGAAGGCCTGCTGACCACCGCCCTCCTGCCCGGCCTCGACCGCGCGGCCCACGTCCGCGCCGCCCTGGAGGAGACGGCCGCCGCCGCCCGCCCCGACGCGCCCTGGTCGCAGGTCCACCGGCTGACCCCCTGGTCGGCGCTCCCGGACCCGGAGGCCGAGTGGCCCGGCCTCGGCGGCGATCACGACTGCGTGAACGCCACCTCCTCCGTCCCCGGCTTCACCGACCTCACCGCCCGCGCATCGGCCGCGCGTTACGTGTGGGACCTCGGCCGCCGCGAGGACAGCCTCTGGGCGGTCCCGCTGGGCGCCGACGGCGTCTCCGGCTCGCCCCACCACCTCGACCAGCTCCCCCTCTGGGCGCGCTGCGAACTCATCCCCGTCGTCACCGACTGGGACCGGCTCACGAAGGAAACCTCCAGATGACCATCTCCACGTCCGCCCGCCGGCCCGTGCACACCCAGCTCGTCGAGGGCTTCGGCACGGTCACCATCACCCCCGTCGACCCCGCCGGGGACTCGGCGCTGATCCACAGCTGGGTCACCGAAGAGCGCGCGTGCTTCTGGGGGATGCGCGAGGCCAGCCGCGAGCTGGTCCAGGAGATCTACGAAGACGTCGACAGACGCACCACGCACCACGCGTTCATCGTCAGCCGCGACGGCGAGCCGGTCGGGCTCTTCCAGACGTACGACTGCGCCGAGGACCGCGTCAGCGAGTGCTACGAGGTCCAGCCGGGCGACACCGGCGTGCACCTGCTGATCGGCCCCACGCGGGGGGCCGCCGAACGCGGCTTCAGCGCGGCCCTGATGAACGCCTTCATAGGCTTCGTCTGGTCCGACGGCCGCACCCTCCGCGTGGTCGCCGAGCCGGACGCCCGCAACGAGAAGGCCATCACCCGCCTGGAGCGCACCGGCTTCGTCCTCGGCCCGGAGATCGAACTCCCGGAGATCGACCTCCCCGAGGTCTACCTCCCGGCGAAGCGGGCCCGCCTGGCCTTCCTCAGCGCGCCGGTCGCCCGCTAGCGGCGGCCCGTTCCGCCGGGCGCCGACGAACCGCGCGCCCGGCGGTCCGAACCGGCCCGTACACCGTTTTTGTACGGGTGCCGTACGGGCGCTTCGTGCGTCAGCGGGGGCGGCCGGGGGGAAAGTGACCGACATGCCCCAGAGCAACAGGCCCAAGCGCAACGCCTCTTGGAAGGTCGTCGGCGTCCTGCTGGCCCATCAGCGCAAGCGCGCCCGGTACACCCAGCAGGAACTGGCCGAACTGGCCCACTGCGACGTCGAGTCCATCGCCTCCGTCGAACAGGGCCGCCGGCCCCTGTCCGTGAAACTGGCCGACATCCTCGACCACCTCCTCGACTCGAAGGGCGCCCTGCGCGAGGCGGCGGAGGCGATCCCGCGCCGCGAGCGATATCCGGCGTTCGCGATCGAGTACATGGAGCACGAGGAGCAGGCCCTGAGCTTGCTCTTCTACGAGAACGCGGCCATTCCCGGCCTACTCCAGATCCCGGAGTACGCGACGGCGGTGTTCTCCAACTTCTATCCGCCCCTGCCCGCAGATCAGATCGCTCAGCAGACCGAGGACCGGATCGCCCGCCAGGGCCTCTTTCAGCGCAAACCCCAACCACCAGTGGTGCATTTCATCATCGAGCAACACCTACTGGAGCGCCCCGTCGGCGGCCGTGAGGTCCTCCGGAAACAGCTGCGCCATCTGCGCGCGATGGCCGAACTCCCCTTCGTGGGAATCCAGATCATCCGCACGGACCGCGAGACCCACGCGGGGCTGAACGGCCCGATGGTGCTCCTGGAGACGCCTGACCACGACCAACTCGCCTACCTGGAAGGCCAGCACGTCAGCTTCCTCCAGGACGACCCCGACGAGGTCCATCTCCTCCATCTCAAATATGGGATGCTGCGTTCGCAGGCGCTCTCCATCGAGGACAGCAAGCGCCTGCTGGACGCCCTGCTAGGAGAGTCATGACGCACCCACTGGCCTGGTTCAAGTCGAGCTACAGCAGCGACGCGGGCGGCAACTGCCTCGAAGTCGCCTACCACTGGCAGAAGTCGAGCTACAGCGGCGACGCGGGCGGCAACTGCGTCGAGGTCGCGGCTCACCCCGCGGCCGTCCACGTGCGGGACTCCAAGGTCAGCGACGGGCCCGTCCTGACCGTCTCCCCCACCACCTGGGCCGCCTTCGTCGACGCGTCAGTCTGACCCCGGTACGGCAACGGCCCCGCACCATCGAAACGGTGCGGGGCCGCCGTGCGTACGGGCGCCGGGCTATTCGGAGACGCCCAGGCGCTCCAGGATGAGCTCCTTGACGCGGGCCGCGTCGGCCTGGCCGCGGGTGGTCTTCATGACCGCGCCGACCAGCGCGCCGACGGCCGCGATCTTGCCACCGCGGATCTTGTCCGCGATACCGGCGTTGCCCGCGATGGCCTCGTCCACGGCCGCGCCGAGCGCGCCCTCGTCCGAGACGACCTTCAGGCCGCGCTTCTCGACGACCTCGTCCGGGGTGCCCTCGCCGGCGAGGACGCCCTCGATGACCTGACGGGCCAGCTTGTCGTTCAGGTCGCCGGCCGCGACGAGGGCGGCGACACGCGCCACCTGCGCCGGGGTGATCGGCAGCTCGTCGACGACGACGCCCTGCTCGTTGGCGTTGCGGGCCAGCTCGCCCATCCACCACTTGCGCGCGGCGGCCGAGTCGGCACCCGCCTCGATCGTGGCGACGATGGAGTCCACCGCGCCCGCGTTGAGGATCGACTGCATGTCGTGCTCGCCCACGCCCCACTCCTCGCGGAGCCGGTTGCGGCGCACGCGCGGCATCTCGGGGAGGCCGGCGCGCAGCTCCTCGACCCAGTCGCGGGCCGGGGCCACGGGAACCAGGTCGGGCTCCGGGAAGTACCGGTAGTCCTCGGCGTTGTCCTTGATGCGGCCGGCCGTGGTGGAGCCGTCCTCCTCGTGGAAGTGCCGGGTCTCCTGCACGATCGAGCCGCCGGACGAGAGCACCGCCGCGTGGCGCTGGATCTCGAAGCGGGCCGCGCGCTCGACGGAGCGCAGGGAGTTGACGTTCTTCGTCTCCGAGCGGGTGCCGAACTCGGACTCGGGGGTCGGGCGCAGCGACAGGTTCACGTCGCAGCGCATCTGGCCCTTGTCCATCCGGGCCTCGGACACGCCGAGGGCCTTGATGACCTCGCGCAGCTCGGCCACGTACGCCTTGGCGACCTCGGGGGCCCGCTCGCCGGCGCCCTCGATCGGCTTGGTGACGATCTCGATGAGGGGGATGCCGGCGCGGTTGTAGTCCAGCAGGGAGTGGGACGCGCCGTGGATACGGCCGGTGGCGCCGCCGACGTGCAGCGACTTGCCGGTGTCCTCCTCCATGTGGGCGCGCTCGATCTCCACGCGGAAGATCTCGCCGTCCTCCAGCTGGACGTCCAGGTAGCCGTTGAAGGCGATGGGCTCGTCGTACTGGGAGGTCTGGAAGTTCTTCGGCATGTCCGGATAGAAGTAGTTCTTCCGGGCGAAGCGGCACCATTCGGCGATCTCGCAGTTCAGCGCGAGACCGATCTTGATGGCCGACTCGACGCCGATCGCGTTGACGACGGGCAGCGAGCCGGGGAGACCGAGGCAGGTGGGGCAGGTCTGCGAGTTGGGCTCGGCGCCCAGCTCGGTCGAGCAGCCGCAGAACATCTTGGTCTTGGTGCCGAGCTCGACATGGACCTCAAGGCCCATGACGGGGTCGTACGAGGCGAGAGCTTCCTCGTACGAGAGCAGTTCGGTGTAGGTGCTCACGGTGAAACTTTCCCTCTCAGCCCAGCAGGACGTCGTCGTCGCCGAGGCGCTTCAGCTCGCGGTACAGGATCGCGAGGCCGGTGACGATGGCGGCGGCGGACACAACGGCGTCGACCAGCTTCAGCGTGTCGTGGTCGGTGCGGGCCTTGCGGGCCTGCTTGATCACGCTGATGGCACCGAAAGCGGTGGTGCCGATCGACAGGTACGTACCGGACTTGGACTTCTTGAAGCCCTTGGCCTTGGACAGCGCACTCGAACTCACAGCGACGGAGCCTCCTCAAGCAGCGGGTGACCCCAGCGCGCGACGAAGGCGGCCTCGACGGCGGCACCGACCTTGTAGAGGCGGTCGTCCTTCATGGCCGGGGCGATGATCTGCAGGCCGACCGGGAGACCGTCCTCCGGAGCCAGGCCGCAGGGGAGCGACATGGCGGAGTTGCCGGCCAGGTTGGTCGGGATGGTGCACAGGTCCGCGAGGTACATCGCGAGCGGGTCGTCGGTGCGCTCACCGATCGCGAAGGCGGTGGTGGGCGTGGTCGGGGAGACGATCACGTCGACCTGCTCGAAGGACTTCTCGAAGTCCTGGCTGATGAGCGTGCGGACCTTCTGGGCCGAGCCGTAGTACGCGTCGTAGTAGCCGGAGCTGAGCGCGTACGTACCGAGGATGATGCGGCGCTTGACCTCGTCGCCGAAACCGGCTTCGCGGGTGAGCGCGGTGACGTCCTCGGCGGACTTGGTGCCGTCGTCGCCGACGCGCAGGCCGTAGCGCATGGCGTCGAAGCGGGCCAGGTTCGAGGAGCACTCGGACGGCGCGATCAGGTAGTACGCGGCCATCGCGAGGTCGAAGGACGGGCAGTCCAGCTCGACGATCTCGGCGCCCAGCTCCTTGAGGAGCTCGACGGACTCGTTGAAGCGCTGGACGACGCCGGCCTGGTAGCCCTCGCCGGCGAACTGCTTGACCACGCCGACGCGCATGCCGGCGACGGAGCCGTTGCGGGCCGCCTCGACGACCGGCGGGACCGGGGCGTCGATGGAGGTGGAGTCCATCGGGTCGTGGCCGGCGATGACCTCGTGCAGGAGCGCCGCGTCCAGGACCGTGCGGGCGCAGGGGCCGCCCTGGTCGAGGGAGGACGAGAACGCGACCATGCCGTAGCGGGAGACGCCGCCGTAGGTCGGCTTGACGCCGACGGTGCCGGTGACGGCGGCGGGCTGGCGGATGGAGCCGCCGGTGTCCGTGCCGATGGCGAGGGGCGCCTGGAACGCGGCCAGCGCGGCCGCGGAGCCGCCGCCGGAGCCGCCGGGGATCCGGGTGAGGTCCCAGGGGTTGCCGGTGGGGCCGTAGGCGCTGTTCTCGGTGGAGGACCCCATGGCGAACTCGTCCATGTTGGTCTTGCCGAGGATGACGACGTCGGCTTCCTTGAGCTTGCGCGTCAGGGTGGCGTCGTAGGGCGGGATCCAGCCTTCGAGGATCTTCGAACCGACGGTGGTCGGGACCCCGACGGTGGTGAAGATGTCCTTGAGGGCGAGCGGGACGCCGGCCAGCGGGCCCAGCTTCTCGCCGCGCTCGCGCTTGGCGTCGACGGCGCGCGCCTGGGCGAGGGCGCCCTCGCGGTCCACGTGCAGGAAGGCGTGGACCTTCTCGTCGGTGGCGTCGATGCGGGCCAGGTGGGCCTCGGTGACCTGGACGGCCGTGAGCTCGCCGGAGGCGATCTTCTCGGCGGTCTCGGCGGCCGTGAGCTTGATGATCTGGTCAGTCATGGTTGTTAGTCCTCCCCCAGGATCTGCGGCACCTTGAAACGCTGCTGCTCCTGGGCGGGAGCGCCGGAAAGCGCCTGCTCGGGGGTGAGCGACGGACGGACCTCGTCCGCGCGCATGACGTTCGTCAGCGGCAGCGGGTGGGAGGTCGGCGGGACGTCTTGGTCGGCGACCTCGGAAACGCGGGCGACCGCGCCGATGATGTCGTCGAGCTGTCCAGCGAAGTGGTCGAGCTCTTCGCTCTTCAGCTCCAGACGTGCCAGCCGAGCGAGGTGGGCGACCTCCTCGCGCGTGATGCCAGGCATGCAGCGATCCTCTGGGGGTGGTGAGTGTGTAGGTTTCGGCCCCAATCCTATGGGGCCGACCCCCCACCCCACGAAACGGTTACCGCCGCGCCCGCGCGCGGGCCCCGCATTCACCCGGGCCACCGGCCGCCCCGGGCGCCTGCCCCGGCCCGGCCCCGGGCCTCAAACACCGGCGGGGCCGGAAGATCCGGCCCCGCCGGGGTCAGGCGGACGGGGGTTCCGCCGTGGCGGCGGCCAGTTCCGCCGTGATGTCCGCCGGACGGCGCCAGCCGCGTTCTCCCCGGGCCAGGAGCCACGCCGTCGCCTCCTGCGGCGGCATCGCGGCCGCGACCAGCCACCCCTGGACCGCGTCGCAGCCCAGGTCGCGCAGGCGCTCCCACGTCTCGTCGTCTTCGACGCCCTCGGCTACGACCAGGAGGCCCAGGGAGTGCGCCAGGTCCACCGTGCAGCGGACGATCTCGGCGTCCTGGGCGTCCACCGCCAGCCGCGCCACGAAGGATCGGTCGATCTTCAGCTCGCTCACCGGCAGGCGACGCAGGTGGACCAGCGACGAGTAGCCCGTGCCGAAGTCGTCCAGGGACATCTTCACGCCGTGGCCCGTCAGGCCCGCCATGGTGTCCGCCGCCCGCTGGGGGTCCTCCAGCAGGACGTGTTCCGTTATTTCGAGCTGGAGACCGCTCGCGGGGACCCCGTGCCGGGCGAGGCGCGCCGCGACCGCGCCCGCGAAACCGGGGGTGTGGACATCGCGCGGCGAGACGTTGACGGCCACCGGGACCTTCAGGCCCTGTGCCCGCCAGCGCGCGACCTGCGCCAGGGCCGTCTCCAGGACGTACTCCGTCAGGTGCGGCATCAGGCCCGAGGTCTCCGCGATCGCGATGAACTCGTCAGGGGGGACGCGGCCACGCTCCGGATGCACCCAGCGGACCAGCGCCTCCAACCCCGCCACCTGCCCGTCGAAGCGGACCTTCGGCTGGTAGTGGAGTTCCACTTCGCCGGCGTCGAGGGCACGGCGCAGGTCGCCCAGGAGGCCGAGGCGGTCCGGCGTGTTGCTGTCCCGCTTGGACTCGTAGACCTCGACCCCGGTCCGGTCCCGCTTCGCCTGGTACATCGCGACATCGGCCCGCCGCAGCAGCCCCTCAGCGTCCAGCGCGTGGTCCGGGAACACCGCCAGGCCCGCGCTCGCCTCCAGGACCAGCGTCAGGCCGTCCAGGTCCAGCGGGGAGCTGAGCTCCGCCACCAGGTGGCGCGCGACCCGCTGCGCGCTCGTCGTCGAGTCGGCGACCGGCAGCAGCACCGCGAACTCGTCGCCCCCCAGCCGCGCGGCCTCCGCGTCCTTCGGCAGCGCCTGCCGCAGCCGGTCCGCGATCTGGAGCAGCAGCCGGTCGCCGGCCAGGTGACCCAGCGTGTCGTTGACCGCCCGGAACCGGTCCAGGTCGATCAGCACAAGAGCTGACCGGGTGCCCAAACGTTCAGCCTCGTCCAGCGCGGTCCATGTCCGCTCCAGGAGCCACTGCCGGTTCGGCAGCCCGGTCAGCGGGTCCCGCAGCTGCTCCTCGGCCCGCGCCCGGGCGATCCACAGCGTGGAGTCCAGCGCGATGAGCGGTACGGCGAACAGCGGCAGCAGCACCGGCCGGCTCATCGCGACGACGCAGATCAGCGGCGCGATGCCGAGCAGCGCGACCGCCACGAGCGCCTGGCGCAGCAACGCCGTGCGGGCGACCGTGGGCAGCCCCCCGCCGGGCTGGTTCAGCGCCAGCCACAGCACGATCCGGGTGACGAGCAGGTACGCGACGGCGGCCAGGATCACCTCGGGGACCGCGCCGAGCCCCCAGGTGTCGGGTCGCCACGGCGCGGCCACGGTCGGCGTCTGCCCGAACGCGGCCAGCACGAGGGCTCCCGCGCCGATGCCGAGGATGTCGACGGAGCCGTGCAGCAGGCCCTGGCGCCAGCGGTGCCGGCGCGCGGCCCCGACCAGGGTGACCACCGCCAGCGAGACGAGCCCGGCCGGGACCCATCCGTAGAGGAGGAGGACGCCGAGGGTGAGCGCGGCTCCCGATCCGGTGCCGCCCCACCAGCGGTCACGGCCGAGGGCGACGAGGTGGCCGACGATGATGCCGGTGAGCAGCGCGAACGCCCAGCCCACCGCCCCTCCGGGGAACAGGGCCTGACGGTCGGTCAGTGCGGTGACGATGCCGACGACGAGCAGCGCGGCGGAGAGGCCCACGACGACGGAGGGCAGCACGGTGCGGTGCCCCGCTCCGCCCGCACCGGTTTCGAGCGGGAGGCAGTCCGGCGTCCTGGAACCCAGGAAACCGAGCCGTCCCGTCCGCATGGACGGGATTTCCCCGCCGGATTCAGGTGACGGGTCGGCGTTTTCGGTGGGTTTCATGCCCGTCCCTCTCACAGCCGGCGATGCCGATGCCACGCGATGGCCCCGATGTCATGCCATCACGGCTGGAATCGGCCTCACGCAGCCGTGCACGACAGGCGCACCCCTCAACAGTAGGACGCGAGAGGCTCCCAGGGGCAGCAGTCGGCGGCGGTTGCCCGAATGCGACCCAGCCATCCTCATCAGTACGGTATCCGCCGAACGGGTGAGTTTGGACCAGGACTCCAGGGTCACCCATCCGATGATCCGACAGCTCACCGGCCTGCCACCAGCCCTGTACCAGCCGTTTACCACCGACCGCCGCGCCCGGCGTGCGCCCGCCCGTACGGCCGCACGCCACGCAACCGTTCGCCCCCACTACTCCCCCGGGACGACATTCGTACGAGTTACTACTCCGCTTCCGTGTCGCCGCCCACCGGGAGCGCGGCCTCGCGGGCCGCGTCGGGGCCCTGTTCCAGCAGCACCGCGAATCCGGCGTCGTCGAGGATGGCCAGCTTCAGCTGCACGGCCTTGTCGTACTTGGACCCGGGGTTGTCGCCGACCACGACGAACGAGGTCTTCTTGGAGACCGAGCCGGTCACCTTGGCGCCGCGGCTCTGCAGGGCCTCCTTGGCGCCGTCCCGGGTGTGGCTCTCCAGGGTGCCGGTGACGACGACGGTCAGGCCCTCCAGCGGACGCGGGCCCTCCTCCTCGCCGGAACCTTCCTCCTCCATCCGGACGCCGGCTTCCCGCCACTTGCGCAGGATCTCCTGGTGCCAGTCGACGGCGAACCATTCCTTGAGGGAGGCGGCGATGATGGCGCCGACGCCGTCGGTGGCGGCCAGCTCCTCCTCCGTCGCCCGCTCGATGCGCTCGATGGAGCGGAACTCGCGGGCGAGGGCCTCGGCCGCGACCGGGCCGACGTGACGGATCGACAGGCCGTTGATGACGCGGGCCAGCGGGCGGTCCTTGGCGGCCGCGATGTTCTCCAGCATCGCCAGGGCGTTCTTCTTCGGCTCGCCCTTCTGGTTGGCGAAGACGGTGACGATCTTCTCCTCGCCCGTCTTCGGGTCCCGCTTGGGCAGCCCGCTGTCGCCGTCCAGGACGTACGCCTTGATGGGCAGCAGGTCCTCGATGGTCAGGCCGAAGAAGTCGCCCTCGTCGCGCAGCGGCGGCTCGGCCGGCTCCAGCGGGTGCGTCAGGGCCGCGGCGGCCACCTTGCCGAAGTTCTCGATGTCCAGGCACTGCCGGCCGCCGAGGTAGAAGAGCCGCTCGCGCAGCTGTGCGGGGCAGGTCTGCCCGTTGGGGCAGCGGAGGTCGATGTCGCCCTCCTTCATCGGCCGCAGCGGCGTCCCGCACTCGGGGCAGTCGGCCGGCATCACGAACTCCCGCTCGGTGCCGTCCCGCAGGTCGACGACCGGGCCGAGGATCTCGGGGATGACGTCGCCCGCCTTGCGCAGCACCACGGTGTCGCCGATGAGCACGCCCTTGGCCTTGACGACCTCCTGGTTGTGCAGGGTGGCGAACTCGACCTCCGAACCGGCCACCGTCACCGGCTCGACCTGGGCGTACGGGGTCACGCGGCCGGTGCGGCCGACGCCGACCTTGATGTCCACCAGCTTGGTGTTGACCTCTTCGGGCGCGTACTTCCAGGCGATGGCCCAGCGCGGTGCGCGCGCGGTGGAGCCGAGCCGGCCCTGGAGGGGGATCTCGTCGAGCTTGACGACGACGCCGTCGATCTCGTGCTCCACGGAGTGCCGGTTCTCGCCGAAGTCCGCGATGAACGCGCGGACCTCGGCGAGCGAGGAGACCACCCGGTTGTGCTTGGCGGTGGGCAGTCCCCACTCCTCCAGCAGCGCGTACGCGTGCGACAGCTTGTCGATCTCGAATCCCTCGCGGGCGCCGATGCCGTGCACCACCATGTGCAGCGGGCGGCTCGCGGTGATCTTCGGGTCCTTCTGGCGCAGCGAACCGGCCGCCGCGTTGCGCGGGTTGGCGAAGGGCTTGCCCTCCGCCTCCACGAGCCGGGCGTTGAGCTCCTCGAACTTCTCCATCGGGAAGAAGACCTCGCCGCGGATCTCCACCAGCGCCGGGATCCGGTCGCCCTTGAGGCGGTCGGGGATCTCCGCGATGGTGCGGACGTTGGGCGTGATGTCCTCGCCGGTGCGGCCGTCGCCTCGGGTGGCGGCGCGGGTCAGGCGGCCGTTCTCGTAGGTGAGGTTGACCGCGAGGCCGTCCACCTTGAGCTCGCACAGGTAGTGGTAGTCCGAGGTGTTGACGTCCCGGGCCACGCGCTCCGCCCAGGCCGCCAGCTCCTCGTCGTCGAAGGCGTTGTCGAGGGAGAGCATCCGCTCGCGGTGCTCGACGGACGCGAAGTCCGTCTCGTACGCCCCGGCCACCTTCTGGGTGGGCGAGTCGGGCGTGCGCAGCTGCGGGTACTGCTCCTCCAGCGCCTCAAGGGAGCGCAGCAGCTGGTCGAACTCGGCGTCGCTGACGACCGGCTGGTCGTTCACGTAGTACCGGAAGCGGTGCTCCTCGACCTGTTCGGCGATCAGGGCGTGCTGTTCGCGCACCGCCGCCGGTACCGCCGTGTCGCCGGCCTGCTTCTGTTCGGCTGCCATGCCGTTTCCTCCCGTGGCCCGTCTCGATCCATCACTCAGGGTTGTCGGCGAGCGACCTCGCCGCCCTGACGCAGTGCGCCTGCACCGCGCGGGCGTAGGCGGGCGAAGCGCCCGCCAGGCCGCATGACGGAGTGACCACGACGGACTCCGCCAGAGTCCCCGGGGCCAGCCCCAGCCTGCGCCAAAGCTTCCTGACACCCATGACGCTACCGCCCGGGTCCGACAACGGGCCGTCGGTGCCCGGCACCACTCCGGCGAACAGCTTCGTGCCGCCTTCGACGGCCTCGCCGATCGCGTCGTCCTCGCGCTCCGTGAGCAACGAGAAATCGAACGACACGCCCGCGACGCCGGCCCGGCGCAGCAGCCCGAAGGGGACCTCGGGCGCGCAGGAGTGGACGATGACCTCCCCGTCGTGGACGGCGAAGAGCTCGCGCAGGGTGCCCTCGACGACCTGCCGGTCGACGGCGCGGTACGTCCGGTATCCGCTGGCGGAGCGGACCCGGCCGAGCAGGACGGCGGTCAGCGACGGCTCGTCGTACTGGAGCACGATCTCGGCGCCGGGGATCCGCTTGCGTACGTCGGCCAGGTGCCCGCGCACGCCCTCCGCGAGGGAAGCGGCCAGGTCGCGGCAGGCGCCGGGGTCCTGGAGCATGGCCTCGCCGCCGTGCAGTTCCAGGGAGCCGGCCAGCGTCCACGGTCCGACGGCCTGGACCTTGAGCTTGCCCTCGTAGCCCTGGGTGAACTCCTCCAGGGCGTCGAGGTCCTCGCCGAGCCAGGAGCGGGCGCGCTTGCTGTCGCGGCCGGGGCGGTCGCTGATGCGCCAGCCGCTGGGCTCGACGTGGGCGTACATGTCGACGAGCAGCCCGAGGGAGCGGCCGATCATGTCGGCGCCGGGGCCGCGCGCGGGCAGTTCCGCGAGGTAGGGGAACTCCTCGAAGGACCCGGTGACGGTCTTGGCGGCCTCGCGGGCGTCGCCGCCGGGCAGGGAGCCGATTCCGGTGGCGCCGGCGGTCATCGGCCGGGCCTCACGGACAGGTCGTTGACCTCGGCGTCGCGGGGCAGGTCCACGGCCATGACGATCGTGGTCGCGACCGACTCGGGGTCGATCCAGCGGGCCGGGTCGTACTCCTTGCCCTCCTGCGAGTGCACCTTGGCCTGCATGGGGCTGGCGGTGCGGCCGGGGTAGACGGAGGTGACGCGGATGCCGTTCGGCTTCTCCTCGGCGCGCAGCGAGTCGGCGAGGGCCTTGAGGCCGTGCTTGGAGGCGGCGTAGGCGCCCCACTCGGCGTGGGCGGTCAGGCCGGCGCCGGAGTTCACGAAGACGACGGTGGCGTGCGAAGCCCTCAGGGTGGGCAGCAGCAGCCGGGTCACCTCGGCGGGGGCGATCAGGTTGACGTTGAGCTGCTGGTGCCAGGTCTTGGGGCGCAGCTCGCCGACGGGGCCGAGGTCGACGATGCCGGCGATGTGCAGGAGGGAGTCGATCCGCTCCGGGATCGCCTGCTTGGAGAACGCCCAGGACAGCCGCTCGGGGTCGGCGAGGTCTCCGACGAGGGCGCGCGAGCCGGGGTAGCGCTCGACGAGCTGCTTGCCGCGGGCGGCGTCGCGGGCGAGCAGGACGAGGTCGTCGCCGCGGGCGTGCAGGCGGGCGGCGACGGCGGCGCCGATGCCGGACCCGGCGCCGGTGATCAGGTGAGTAGCCATACCGCCCATGCTCGCACCCCGGCCAGGGCTGGTCGCACGCGTACCCGGCGGGGCTGGTGACCCGGGTCTACAGGCCCGCGGCGGCGCGCAGGGTGGCGGCGGTCTCGGTGGCGTCGTAGTCGGCGGGGACGCCGCCCACGAGGATGATGTCGCCCGCCATGTGGTCGGCGCGCAGCGGGACGAGGGCCTGGTAGGCGGGTGAGGCGTACCAGGCGCGGGCCCGCTCGACGTCCGGGAAGCCGACCACGACGACGGTGCCGGGCCAGCTGCCCTCCAGGACCTCGACTTCTTGGCCGTGGACGAGGAAACGGCCGCCGAAGGGGCCGAAGGTGGCCTGGATCTCCTCGATGTAGCGCAGGACGTCCTCGTTCATGGTCTCGGGGCGTATGTGGGCGATGGCGTACGCGGTCATGTCGGCCTCTTCTTCCCTGCGGGGTGGGCTCGTTGCCGGTCCCAGCGTGCCCCGCCGATGACCTCGGAGGCGATTACCTCCGGGGTAACCCGCGCCCCCCACTCGGCCGTCCTTGGATGGCGGGCCACGGCCTCGTGCCTAAAGGTGGGAGCGGACCTGCAGCACGGGGCAGCCAGAGAACGGAGAGGCGCATGGTGAAGTCCATGGCCAATCGTCGAGGGAAGAACGGAGCGGTGGCAGGCCGTCGAGCAGGTGATCAAAGCGTGCGTCGGCAAGCCGCACAGGCAACCGCAGCTGCGAAGTCCAAGACGGTGAAAGCGGTACTCAGCTCCGGGGGCCTCGATACGGACGCCACGAAGGTAGGCGGCCTCCGGGCCTCTTCTGCCGGAGCGCTCGGTCTGCGCAACGATCTCGACTGATGGCCGCGCCCCCGTCCGACACTGGAAGGCTGTCCGCCTGGGCCGCAGTCGCCAGTGCCACCATCGCACTCGTCGCAACGGGTGCGTCCCTTGTTTCGACAATTGCCGCCATCGGTGTAGCCCACGATATCGCCGACGTGCAGCGACAGGATGGGGCACGCGCTGAGATATCCAGTCACCTGGTGAAAATGAGCGAGCTGGACCGCACCGGCGGATCAACTTACCGGAGCGAGATCGTGACGCTGGCGAAGCAGGTCGAGATCCTGGTCGTCAAGCACGGGCAAAAGAACCTGAACCTGAGCGCATCGACCTACCGGCTCGTAGGCCTGTTCGTAGCACTTTCCACTACTGACCTGGAACTTGCAGGACGCATGGCGCACCGTGCGCTGGATCTGGCCACCCGCATGGAGCCCGACGGCTCCGGTGGCCTACGTATGGCAGATCCGCTTGAAGCGCTCCAGGCGCACCGCGTGCTAGCCGACGTCGCCGCACAGAACCTGGACCTGGGCGAAATGACGAAGGAGTATCAGGCTGCACTCAACATCTCGGAAGCGGAAGGTGCTCGGAATCGGTACGTTGAGGTAGAAGCGCGTCAATACACAAAGACCTACTGGGCATTGAGCGCCATGATGCTGGTCGATGGCCAACAGAACCCGACACCAAAGGACTGCGTTGAGGTGCGCCGCCGCACCATCGCGGCGCAGGAAGACTTCAAGGCCTTGGCCTTGGGGAAGAACCTCGAGATCGCTCGCCGGGCGAGGAGGATCAAGGAGAATGTGTGCGCTGCACCGATCGATCTCCTCTCCCTGAAAAGGGGGTGACGCACGCCTGGCCATCCGTTCCCCTTGCTCCGCACCACCTCGGTTTCAGCGACATGACCCGGGCACAGCGGGACACACACAACGGAACGGGTGTACCGCAAGCAGCTTCGACCGGTGATCCGGGACGGAGCCAAGGCCATGGACGAGATCTTCAGACAGGACGGGCCGAGGGAAGCCAGCGGTCAGCAGCCCTGAATTCCCCGCGTGGCCCCCTGATCGGCTCCCTGCGCCTGGCTTTCGGCCGGGCGCAGGGGCCGCACCTGCCGGAACGTGGCGTCCGTGACGCGGACTCACTTACCTTCGGTGTCATCGGCGTACGACGGTCGGGGTGTGAGGGGGTCAGCCCGCGAGGTAGGCGCGGATGACGGTCACCTCCGACGTGTTGCCCGCCCGGTCGGTGACGGTGGCGCGCAGCGAGACCGCGGCGCCCTTCGCCGGGGTCTTCACGCTGACCTTGCCGTCCTTCACGGTGAGCGGCTGCCAGGTGTAGCCCTCGTCGTAGGAGACCTGCGCCCGGAAGGCGGCGGGGGCCGCGGCCGCCGGGCCCTGCACGGTCAGCGGGAAGGTCGCCGTCCGCCCGGCCGGCAGGGTGCCGTCCGGCGCCGGGCGGGCGTCGAAGCGGACCGCCGAAACCGGGAGCGCGGTCGGTGCGGCCGTCTCCTTCGAGCGGAACCACCAGGTCGCCGTCACCTTCGACGAGGTCGCGGAGAGCTCCGGGCGCAGCAGCGCGGTCGTGGTCAGCTTGTACGCCGCGTCGCCCGCCGGGACCGTGAACGGCTCGCTCGACGCCAGCGGGGCCTGGCTGCGGCCCGCCACGACGCCGTCGCGGTAGAGGACCGTGCTGCCGGTGGCCGCGACGTAGTCACCGGCGTGGTTCGCGCCGTCCGCGAGCAGTTGTACGGAGCCCGCGATGCGGTTGCCCTCGCGCACGACCCCGTGGTCGGCGTCCACGCGGGGTGCGAGGACGGCCGTGTTGAAGCGCTCGTGGTAGGTGCGGCCGCCCGTGAGCGTGCGCTGGCGCTCCGCTTCGTACGTCGCCTCGTCGACCGGGAAACCGTTCTCGTCCACACCGCCGCTCTGGCTGAAGGAGAGGTCCCACTTCACCCGGTCGACGGTCGACACGTACACCGCCGTCGTGGTCGGCAGCGGCCGCCGGCGCGACATCGAGCTCGCGGAACTGCTGTCCGGCAGGAGGCCCATCGCGACGAGCGAGCCTTCCTTGCCCGGGGCCGAGGCGCCCTGCTCGACCTTGAGGGTCGCCAGGTCGCGCGGCTTCAGGTGGCGGGTGTAGCCGGTGGCGACGGCACGTACCGGGCCGCCGAGGACGGCGTGGTACTCCGCCGTGGCGCCGTCCTCCCAGTGCACGTCCCACTGCTGGCTGAGCGCGCCGGCCGCGGGCGGCGGGCCCAGGTGGCGGGTGCGGAACCCGGTGAGCGAGTCGAGCCAGAACCCGAAGCCGTACTCCGAGCCGCCTTCGCGCAGGGTGTACGAGGGCATGGCGAACCGCGCGACCGCGGACTTCGACGGGACGGTGATGTCGACCGGCTTGGTGGTGCGCGCGTCGAGCGTCACCGTGGTGTCACCGGTGATGTCGAGCTGGGGCTGGACGATCCAGTCGGCGCCCCGGGTGGGGTCCAGCGGGTCGACGACGAGGGAGGTGTCGAGCAGGTAACCGCCCTTGGGCACGCGCACGGTGACGGTGCCGGAGGCGTCGTACGGCTCGAAGCGGCGGGCGCTCGCGCCGCCCTTGGTGCCTTCGACGGTGCTGCTGTAGTTCGTGGCCGGCTTCCCGTCCCGCCCGATGTGGCGCAGCGTCAGCTGGTAGGACTCCGGCTCGCGTTCGGCGACCACGGCCGTACGGACGCTCTGGCCCTGGCCACCGCCGGTCGCGGCCGCCGTCGCGACGGCGTACGCGGTGTACGTGCCGTCCAGCGCCCCGCCGAGGCGGGTGTCGGCGGTCACGGCGGCGTCGGCGGTGCCGCCCGCCGGGACGGTCAGCTGCCGGGCGCCGAAGGTGAAGAAGCCCTCGGGCGCGGGCTTGCCGTCGGGGCCGCTGCCGGTGACGGCGAGATCGAGGGTGACGGGCGTGCTGCCGAGGTTGCGGTACGTGATCTTCCGCGACTGCGGGGTGTCGTCCGCGTGCGGCCAGGGCTGTGTACCGAAGGTCAGCGCCGCCTCCTGGGCGACCACGCTCTGGCGCAGCGCGCCGTCGACCGCGATCCGGCCGGTGCCCTGCTGGTACGGGGTGTACGCGCCGCCCTTGGTGGAGGCGGTCAGCGCGCCCTTGAGCTCGGCGCCCTTCCAGGCGGGGTGCTGCTGCTTGAGCAGCGCGGCGGCTCCGGCGACGTGCGGGGTGGCCATGGAGGTGCCGGAGATGCTCAGGTAGCCGGCCGGGTTCTGGCCGACCTCGCGGTCGATGACGCTGCCGGGCGCGGCGGCGGCGGTGATGTCGACGCCGGGGGCGGTGACGTCCGGCTTGACGGCGCCGTCGCCGGTACGCGGGCCGGTGCTGGAGAAGCCGGCGAGGACGTCGGTGTCGTCGACGGCGCCGACGGTGAGCGCGGCGTCCGCGCTGCCCGGGGAGTTGATGGTGCCGGGGCGGCCGCTGTTGCCGGCCGCGATGGCGAACAGCACGCCCTTGTCGGCGCTGAGCTTGTCGACGGCCGCTTCGAGGGGGTCGAGCTGCGGGGTGTCGTAGCCGCCGAGGCTGAGGTTGACGATGTCGGCGCCCTGGGCGACGGCCCACTCCATGCCGGCGAGGATGCCGGAGTCGTCGCCGGAGCCGTTGTCGTCGAGGACCTTGCCGTTCAGGAGCTTCGCGCCGGGCGCGACGCCTTTGAAGGCGCCGCCCGATCGGGAGCCCGTACCGGCGGCGATGGAGGCGACGTGGGTGCCGTGGCCGTAGCGGTCCTTGGCGTCCGCGGCGCGGGAGAAGTTCTGCTCGGCGACGACTTGGCCGGTGAGGTCGGCGTGGGTGGCGTCGACGCCGGTGTCGAGGACGGCGATCTTGACGCCGGCGCCGTCGTATCCGGCGGCCCAGGCCTTGTCGGCGCCGATCTGCCGGGTGCTCTTGTCGAGGGTGGCGGTGCGCACGGCGTCGAGCCAGACGGTGGCGATGCCGGGGGCGGCGGCGCGGCGGCCGGTGTCCCGCTGGGGGTCGGTGAGCGCCTCCCAGACGGCGGCGGCGTCCTGGGGGGCCGCGGTGACGGCCTCGGCGCCGAGGGTGGCGTACGTACGGGTCACCTTGAGGCCGTCGGCGGCGCGCAGGGCGGACCGGGCGGCGGGGGCGGAGCCGCCCTCGTAGCCGACGATCAGCTGGAGGCGGCCGGAGCGGCGGTCCTGGTACTCGGGGTGGCTCAGCTCGGTGACGTCGAAGAGCCGGGGGTCGAGCTTTCCGGCGCGGATCAGGGCCTGGGCGTCGTACGGCAGGACGCTGGTGTGGCCGTTCGCGCGGCGCAGCGAGACGGGTATGTGCTCGCGGCCCTTGGCGCGTTCGAGGCCGACGGGTTTGCGGTCGGCGTCGAGGACGACGCGGTCGCCGGTGACGAGGGTGACGCGGGTGGTCTTCGAGCCGGCGGCCGATGCGGATGCGGGTGCCGAAGCGGATGTGGATCTCGCCGCCGGGCCGGCTAAGGAGCGCGGTGCGGGCGCGGCCGCGGCCGGGGTGGTCAGCCCCGCCGCGAGCGCGAGAGCGGCGATCGCGGCGACCGAAGCCGCCGCCCCCGCCCTGCCGTGATGGTTGCGCACGTAGTTCCCCCTGAGAGAAGGGTGCAGGAACCACGCAGTATGCCGACGGAGTGACGGGCCATCAATGGGGCGTCAGAATGGCGGAGTTGGGCTGGAAGGTGCGGCGGTAGGCGATCGGCGAGATCCCGAGGGTGCTCCGCATGTGCTGGCGCAGGGAGTTGGCGGAGCCGAATCCGGCACGGTGTGCGACCAGGTCGACGGGCAGATCGCTGGACTCCAGCAACTGGCGTGCGATCTCCAGGCGTTGCCCGGTGAGCCACTGCACCGGGGTCATCCCGACCTCGTCGCGGAAGCGCCGGGTGAAGGTGCGCAGGCTCATCCGGGCGTGCTCGGCGAGCTCGGTCAGCGTGATCGGCTCGGCGAGCCGCTCCAGGGCCCAGGCACGGGTGGCGGTGGTCGTGGCGACGGTGGGTTCGGGGACGGGCCGGTCGATGTACTGGGCCTGGCCGCCGTCGCGCCACGGCGGTACGACGCACAGCCGGGCGGCGCGGTTGGCGGCGGCGGTGCCGTGGTCCTGGCGGACCATGTACAGGCACAGGTCCACGCCGGCGGCGACCCCGGCGGAGGTGAGGATGTCGCCGTCGTCGACGAAGAGGACGTCCTCGTCGAGCTTGACGCGCGGGAAGGCGCGCTGGAAGGCCGGGGCCTTGAGCCAGTGCGTGGTGGCGGGCCGGCCGTCGAGCAGCCCGGCGGCGGCGAGCACGTAGGTGCCGGTGCAGATCGACACCAGCCGGGTGCCGGGGCGGATCGCGGCCAGGGCGTCGGCGAGCGGGCGGGGCAGGGGGACGCCCTGCTCCAGCGCCATCATGACGTTGGTGGGCGGGATGATCACCGTGTCGGCGGCCGCCAGGGCCTCGGGGCCCGCCGAGACCCCGATGGTGAAGCCCGCGTCGCTGGCCACGGGCCGGCCGTCGACGGTGCAGACGGTCACCTCGTAGAGCGGCTTCCCGACGTCGTCGAGGGCGTTGCCGAAGACCCGGGACGGCATCCCGAGCTCGAACGGAGGGACCCCTTCGAGGGCGAGTACGGCGATTTTGTGCATGGCCAGATCCTGTCACATGGTGGCCGTTCGGTCAGCACCACGCGGGCACGAAGACGGCGAAGCTGGTCACATCGGCCGGGAAATCCGGGCGATGCGAGCCATACCGGCCATAAGGAGACACACATCATGCGTGCCGTAGTCGTCAGCCAGTGGGGTGGACCCGAGGTTCTCACCGAGACCGAGATCGACCGGCCGGAGCCGGGCATGGGCGAGATCCTCGTACGGGTCCACGCGGCCGGCGTGAACCCGGTGGACTGGAAGACCCGCGAGAGCGGCGCCCTGATCCCCTGGGGCCCGGTCCCCGCGGTCGGCTGGGACGTCTCCGGCACCGTCGAGGAGGTCGGCCCGGGCGTGACCCTGTTCCAGCCGGGCGACGAGGTCTTCGGGATGCCGCGCTTCCCGCAGCAGGCCGGGGCGTACGCGGAGTACGTGACGGCGCCCGCGCGGCACTTCGCCCGCAAGCCCGAGGGCATCGACCACATCGGCGCGGCGGCCCTGCCGCTGGCCGCGCTGACCGCGTGGCAGGCCCTGGTGGACACGGCGGGGCTGCGGGCCGGGCAGCGGGTGCTGGTGCACGCCGCGGCGGGCGGCGTCGGCCACTTCGCGGTGCAGATCGCGAAGGCGCGCGGCGCGTACGTGATCGGCACGGCGAGCGCCGCGAAGCACGGGGTGCTGCGCGAGCTGGGCGCGGACGAGGTGATCGACTACCGCTCCACGGCGTTCGAGGACGCGGTGTCCGACGTGGACGTCGTGATCGACGCGATCGGCGGGGAGTACGGGGAGCGCTCGCTGAAGGTCCTGAAGCCGGGCGGCCACCTGGTGACCCTGCCGGGCCCGGACGGCGTCCCGGCCGAGGCGCCGGGCGTCCACACGGGCTGGACGCTGGTGGAGCCCGACTACCGGGGCCTGCTGGAGATCGCGGCCTTGGTCGAGGACGGCACCCTCCGCCCGGTGATCGACACCGTCCTGCCGCTCGCGGAGGCCGCCAAGGCCCACGAGATCGGCGAGCAGGGCCGCACGACGGGCAAGATCGTCCTGACGGTCGCCTGACCCGACGGTCGCCCGACCGGATCGATCCGCGCGCCGGGGGCCCGTGCCCCCGGCAGCGGCGGGTCGGACGGCGCTGCTCGTACGGCTGTGCTCAGACGGCTGTACTCAGACGGCGCTGCTCAGACGGCGGTCGCGGCCTCGGCGCGGGTCGTGGTCGCGATGGTGGCCGAGCCGACGACGCGGGTGCCGTCGTAGAGCACGATCGCCTGGCCCGGGGCGACGCCCCGGACCGGCTCGGAGAAGCGGACCCGCAGCTCCCCGTCCACCAGCTCCGCGAAGACCTCGGTCTCGCCGCCGTGGGCGCGCAACTGCGCGGTGTAGGTGCCCGGCGCGGCGGCCGTGGAGCCGCACCAGCGCGGGCGGATCGCGGTGAGCGCGGTGACGTCCAGCGCCTCGACGGGGCCGACCGTGACCGTGTTGTTCACCGGGGAGATGTCCAGGACGTAGCGCGGCTTGCCGTCCGCCGCCGGGTGGCCGATCCGCAGGCCCTTGCGCTGGCCGATGGTGAAGCCGAAGGCGCCCTCGTGGGTGCCGACCTTCTCGCCGGACTCGTCGACGATGTCGCCCTCCGCCTTGCCCAGGCGCTTCGCGAGGAAGCCCTGGGTGTCGCCGTCGGCGATGAAGCAGATGTCGTGGCTGTCGGGCTTCTTCGCGACGGCCAGGCCGCGCCGCTCCGCCTCCGCCCGGATCTCGTCCTTCGTCGTCAGGGTGTCGCCGAGTGGGAACAGCGCGTGCGCGAGCTGCTTCTCGTCGAGGACGCCGAGGACGTACGACTGGTCCTTGGCCATGTCGGAGGCGCGGTGGAGTTCGCGCGAGCCGTCCTCGTTCAGGACGACGGTGGCGTAGTGGCCGGTGCAGACCGCGTCGAAGCCGAGGGCGAGCGCCTTGTCGAGCAGCGCCGCGAACTTGATCTTCTCGTTGCAGCGCAGGCAGGGGTTCGGGGTGCGCCCGGCCTCGTACTCGGAGATGAAGTCCTCGACGACGTCCTCGCGGAAGCGCTCGGCGAGGTCCCACACGTAGAACGGGATGCCGATGACGTCGGCCGCGCGGCGGGCGTCGCGGGAGTCCTCGATCGTGCAGCAGCCGCGCGCGCCGGTCCGGAAGGACTGCGGGTTCGCGGAAAGCGCCAGGTGGACGCCGGTCACGTCGTGCCCGGCTTCGACGGCGCGGGCGGCGGCGACGGCGGAGTCCACGCCACCGGACATGGCGGCGAGGACGCGGAGGGGGCGATCGGTGCGCGGCAGGTTCTCAGTCATAGCGCCTTCCAGGGTACGGGGAACCGCGCGGCGTCACAGCGCGTTATCGGCTCTGGGGGGTGGATCACATGGTCGAGCAGGGGAACAAGGCGAAGAAGTCGCCGAACCGGACCCGCAGGGCGGTGCTGTTCGGAGGTCTCGGGATCTTCACGGTGGCGGCGATCGCGGGCCGGGACGAGATCAGGCGGGCGTGGTGGCTGATGCCGGGGGTGTCCAAGCCCCGCAAGGAGGGCGAGCTGGACCACGCGGGCGCGAGCTGGACGTCGGCGTCGCCGGCGAACTGGCGGCTGGCGGACCGGCCGGACGACTACCGGGTCGACCGGATCGTCGTGCATGTCACACAGGGCAGCTTCGAGTCGTCGGTGGACGCGTTCAAGAACCCGTGGCACAAGGCGTCGGCGCACTACATAGTCCGCCAGGACGGGCACATCGAGCAGATGGTGCGCGAGCTGGACGTCGCGTTCCACTCGGGCAACCGCTCCATGAACGAGCGCAGCGTCGGCATCGAGCACGTGGGGTTCGTCGACCGGCCGAGGGACTTCACGGACGCGATGTACGAGGCGTCGGCGCGGCTGGCGGCCGACGTCTGCCGGAGGTACGACATACCGGCGGACCGCAGACACATACTCGGCCACTCCGAGGTGCCGGGCGCCGACCACACGGACCCGGGGCGTCACTGGGACTGGGACCGCTACATCCGCATGGTCGGCGAGGCGCTGGCCGTGGCCCGGGCCGCCGGTCACAGCACTAGCTGAGGCCTGCCGTACGGGCGCGCTCGACGGCGGGGCCGATGGCGGCGGCCACGGCGGCGACGTCCTCCTTGGTCGAGGTGTGCCCGAGCGAGAACCGCAGGGTGCCGCGGGCGAGCTGGGGGTCGGTGCCGGTGGCCAGCAGGACGTGGCTGGGCTGGGCCACGCCCGCGGTGCAGGCGGAGCCGGTGGAGCACTCGATGCCCTGGGCGTCCAGGAGCAGCAGCAGGGAGTCGCCCTCGCAGCCGGGGAAGCTGAAGTGGGCGTTGGCCGGGAGCCGGCCCGCGGGGTCTCCGCCGAGGACGGCGTCGGGCACCGCCCGCAGCACGGCGGCGACGAGCTCGTCGCGCAGGGCGCCGATCTCGGCGGCGAACCGCTCGCGCCGCTCGGCGGCGAGGACGGCGGCCACCGCGAAGGCGGCGATGGCGGGGACGTCGAGGGTGCCGGAGCGGACGTGGCGCTCCTGGCCGCCGCCGTGCAGGACGGGGACGGGGGTCTGGTCGCGGCCGAGCAGCAGGGCGCCGATGCCGTAGGGGCCGCCGACCTTGTGGCCGCTGACGGTCATCGCGGCGAGGCCGCTGTCCGCGAAGCGGACGTCGAGCTGGCCGAAGGCCTGGACGGCGTCGGAGTGCAGGGGGATGCCGAACTCGGCGGCGACGGCGGCCAGTTCCCGGACCGGCATGACGGTGCCGATCTCGTTGTTGGCCCACATGACGGTGGCGAGCGCGATGTCGTCGGGGTTTCGGGCGACCGCGTCGCGGAAGGCTTCGGGGTGCACGCGGCCGTAGCGGTCGACGGGGAGGTATTCGACCTGGGCGCCTTCGTGCTCCGCGAGCCAGTGGACGGCGTCGAGGACGGCGTGGTGCTCGACCGGGCTGGCGAGCACCCGGGTCCGGGCGGGGTCGGCGTCGCGGCGGGCCCAGTACAGCCCCTTGACGGCGAGGTTGTCGGCCTCAGTGCCGCCGGCGGTGAACACCACCTCGCTCGGGCGCGCGCCGAGGGCTTCGGCGAGGGCCTCGCGGGCCTCCTCGACGGTGCGGCGGGCGCGGCGGCCGGCGGCGTGGAGGGAGGACGCGTTACCCGTGGCGGCGAACTGCGCGGTCATCGCCGCGGCGGCCTCCGGCAGCATCGGAGTGGTTGCGGCGTGGTCGAGGTAGGCCATGATCCCCCGATTCTACGAGCCACCCCGCTCCACCCGAACCCCCGCCTCGGCCCCCAACGGTGCCGCCCTCGTCAAGACGGCCCGGAATCGCCCCCGGCGGGTCGGCCTCCGCCGCCACCCGGCCGGGTACACCGGACCGCACTGCCCGAGGCGGGCCGCGCCCTGCCGGGGTCGAAGCCGCCCCGGGGCTGCGCCCCGGGGGACGTCTCCCCGCCCCGCCCTTTCACCGTTTCCCGGGGCAAGCCCCGGACCCTGCGGCTGTGGCGAGCCTGCGTCTCACCCCGCACCTGCGGCTGGGCAAGTCCGGGACCCCTGCGGCTGTGGCGGGCCCTGGACACGGCCGGGGGTCAGCGAGGGGCGCGGGCCAGTTGGCGGGATTGGGCCACCAGGCGGTTTTCCGAGTCCCAGACCTCCGCGTCTTCCTCCAGGAAGCCGCCCGCGAGGTTGCGGGTGGTGATGGCGACGCGGAGGGGGCCCGGCGCGGGGCGGTGGCGGACGTGGGTCGTGAGTTCGACCGTCGGGGCCCAGCCGACCAGGCCCAGGTCGAACGCGGTCGGCGGCAGCGCGTCCACCACCAGCAGCAGCGACAGCGGATCCGCGTCGCGGCCGTCCGCCAGCTCGAACCAGGACCGCATCTCGCCCTTCCCCGACGGCGCGCCGACCGCCCAGCCCGCCGTCGCCGGGTCCAGCCGCAGCCGGAGCCGGTCCACGATCGCGGAGCTCCCGGGGATCGGGGCCGGCCCGGCCTCGGCGCCGAGGCAGTCCTCGTACGCCGGGAAGGCCGGCGGCACGGCCGTCGTGCGCACGTCGTCCGGCAGGGCGTCGAGGTCGCCGTACGAGGCGAGGACGCGGATGCGCTCGATCTCGGCGCCGTTCTCGTCGAACTGGAACAGCGACGCCTGCCCGGTGGACAGCGTGCGCCCGGCGCGGACGACCTGCGTACGGATCACGGCCGGGCCGGGGACCGAGGCGCTCAGGTAGTGCGCCGAGACCGTGAAGGGGTCGGCGTGCGGCAGGGCCTGCGACAGGGCCCGGCCGACCAGGGCCAGCAGGTATCCGCCGTTGACGGCGGTGATGATCGTCCAGCCGGCGGAGAGCTCCGCGTCGTACACCCCGGGCTCGTCCGCACGCGCGGAGATGGCGGTGTCGCGGTCGAACTCACTGTCGCCGATGGTCGCGGGCGTGTTCGTGGTGGCCGATGCCGATGCGGCTGCTGCGTGTGACATGAAAAGAACGTACACCGCGAAGCTACTAAGCGGTAGCTTTCTAAAACTACGGTTCCTCGGCCACCGCCGACCGCCGGTTCCAGGCCAGCGGCGCCCGCCAGTGGTAGCGGATCGCGAGGATGCGCAGCACGAAGGTCGTGATGATCGCGAGCCCGGTGGTGAGGGGGTTCAGCATCCCCATGCCGATGAACACGGCGACCATCGACGCGCCCACGATCGCCGGCACGGCGTACATCTCCCGGTCGCGCAGCAGCGACGGCACCTCGTTGACCAGCATGTCGCGCAGCACACCGCCGCCCACGGCCGTCGCGAGCCCGAGCGCGGCGGACGCGGTGAGGCCGAGGCCGAACTGGTACGCCTTGGTCGTGCCCGTGACGCAGAACAGCGCGAGGCCGGCCGCGTCGAACACGTTGATCGCCCGGTTGATCCGCTGGACCTCGGGGTGCAGGAAGAAGACGATCGCCGCCGCTATCAGCGGCGTCACGAAGAAGCTGAGCTCCCCGAAGGCGGCCGGCGGCACCGCGCCGATGACGAGGTCGCGGAAGAGCCCACCGCCCAGGGCGGTGACCAGGGCGAGCACGCAGATGCCGAAGACGTCGAAGTTCTTGCGGACGGCGAGGAGCGCACCGGCTGTGGCGAAGACAAAAATGCCCGCGAGGTCCAGGGCGTGCTGGATACCCGGCGGGAAGAGATCGTGAGGCACGGGCCCATTGTCCGGTACGCCCGGCCCTGTGCCACACGCGCGTACGGGAGTCACACGCGTGTACCCCGTCACGCATGCGCCGCGCACCCCCGCCACGCATGCGTACGGCCCCGGGGATTCGAATCCCCGGGGCCGTACGCCCTGCAACCCGTGCGCCCGCGAACGGCGCCCGGACCCGCACCCGCCCCGCTACGGCGTCGGCGTGTCCAGCGCGTCGGAAGCGCCCGGGAGGGCCTTGTCGCTCGGGGCCTGGTCCGGCGCGTTCTCCGGGTGGTGGCACGCCACCTGGTGGCCCGTCTTCAGCGCCAGCAGCGGCGGGTCCTGCGTCTTGCAGATCTCCGTCGCCTTCCAGCACCGGGTGTGGAAGCGGCACCCGCTCGGCGGCGAGATCGGCGACGGCACGTCGCCCTTGAGCAGGATGCGGCCGCTCTTCGCGCCGCGCCGCCGCGGGTCCGGCACCGGCACCGCCGACATCAGCGCGTTCGTGTACGGGTGCATCGGCGCCCCGTACAGCGACTGGCGGTCCGCCAACTCGACGATCTTGCCGAGGTACATCACCGCGATCCGGTCGGACACGTGCCGGATGACCGACAGGTCGTGCGCGATGATCACGTACGTGAGGCCGAGCTCCTGCTGGAGGTCGTCCAGCAGGTTGACCACCTGGGCCTGGATGGACACGTCCAGCGCGGAGACGGGCTCGTCCGCCACCACCAGCTTCGGCTTCAGCGCCAGCGCCCGCGCGATGCCGATGCGCTGCCGCTGGCCGCCCGAGAATTCGTGCGGGTAGCGGTTGTAGTGCTCCGGGTTCAGGCCCACCAGCGAGAGCAGCCGCTGGACCTCCGCCTTCAGGCCGCCCTCGGGGGTGACCCCCTGGAGCTTGAAGGGGGCGCTGACGATGGTGCCCACCGTGTGGCGCGGGTTCAGCGAGCCGTACGGGTCCTGGAAGATCATCTGCACGTCGCGGCGCAGCGGGCGCATGCCCGCCACCCCGAGGTGCGTGATGTCCTTGCCCTCGAACTCGATGGTGCCGCCGGTCGGCTCCAGCAGCCGGGTGATCAGCCGGCCCATGGTCGACTTGCCGCAGCCGGACTCGCCGACGATGCCGAGCGTCTCACCGCGCCGGACGTCGAAGTCGATGCCGTCCACGGCCTTGACCGCGCCGGCCTGCCTGCGCAGCAGCCCCTTGTGGATCGGGAAGTGCTTGACCAGCCCGGTCACCTTGAGCAACGGCTCGGGCGAGTCCACGGCCTGTGCGGGAACGGTGGCCGTGGCCGCGGCCGTCTTGCCCGTCTCGGGCTTCTCGGACTTCTCAGGCGTCTCGGTCACAGCTTCGGCGCAATCTCTTCGGTCCAGATCCGGGTCCGCTCCTGTGGCGACATGTGGCAGGCGGACCAGTGGCGGGTGTCGTCCGCGTCCGTCAGCTCCGGCCGGACCGTCCGCGTGACGTTGCCCTTGGGCACGTCGGCGTACGGGCAGCGCGGGTTGAACGCGCAGCCGCTCGGGATGTTGATGAGGCTCGGCGGCGAACCCTTGACCGGGATCAGGCGCTCGGTCTGGTCGCGGTCGATGCGCGGCATCGAGCCGAGCAGGCCCCAGGTGTAAGGGTGCCGGGGCTCGTAGAACACCTTCTCGGCGGAGCCGCGCTCGACGCACCGGCCGCCGTACATCACGAGGAGTTCGTCGGCCATCTCGGCGACCACGCCGAGGTCGTGCGTGATCATGATGACCGCGGAGCCGAACTCCTGCTGGAGGTCGCGGATCAGGTCGAGGATCTGCGCCTGGACGGTGACGTCCAGCGCGGTGGTCGGCTCGTCCGCGATGAGCAGCTCGGGGTTGTTGACCAGCGCCATCGCGATCATCGCGCGCTGGCGCATGCCGCCGGAGAACTCGTGCGGGTAGCTGTCGACCCGCTTGTGCGGCTCGGGGATGCCGACGCGGTCGAGGAGGTCGACGGCCCGCTTGCGGGCGGCCTTCTTGTCGACGTTGTTGTGGACCCGGTACGCCTCGGCGATCTGCTTGCCGACGGTGAAGTACGGGTGCATCGCGGACAGCGGGTCCTGGAAGATCATCGCGATCTCCCGGCCGCGCAGCTTGCGCACCTCGTCCTCGTCCGCGGAGAGCAGTTCCTTGCCGTTGAGCCAGATCTCACCGGAGATCCGGGCCCGCTGGCGGCCGTACTGGCCGACGCGGTGCAGGCCCATGATGCCCAGCGAGGTGACCGACTTCCCGGAGCCGGACTCGCCCACGATGCCGAGGGTCTTGCCCTTCTCCAGGCTGAAGGTGAGCCCGTCGACGGACTTGACCAGGCCGTCCTCGGTCGGGAAGTGCACCTTGAGGTCGCGGACCTCCAGGAAGGCGCCGGCCGGGGCCGGGGCGCCGCCCGGGACGGGCTCGTTCAGGGCGCCCGTCGCGGCGCCTTTGGTCATATCGGTCATGACAGCCTCACTCGGGGGTCGATCACCGCGTACAGGAGGTCCACGACGAGGTTCGCCGCGACCACGAAGAAGGCGGAGATCAAGGTGATGCCCAGGATGACCGGCAGGTCGTGGTCGCTGATCGCGCGGACCGCGCTGTAGCCGAGCCCGTGCAGCGAGAACGTGTACTCGGTCAGGACGGCGCCGCCCATCAGGGCGCCGAGGTCCAGGCCCAGGACGGTGAGGATCGGCGTCATGGTCGAGCGCATCGCGTGCTTGCCGATGACGACGGGTTCCGTCAGGCCCTTGGCGCGCGCGGTGCGGATGTAGTCCTCGTTGAGCACTTCGAGCATCGTCGCGCGGGTGAGCCGCGCGTACATCGCGGCGTACAGGAAGGCGAGCGAGACCCACGGCAGGATCATGCCGCCGAACCACTTGCCCGGGTCCGCGGCGAAGGTCGCCTCGGGCCGCCCGAACCAGCCGAGCTGGTCGGAGAAGAGGGCGATGGCGAGCATGCCCGTGAAGTAGATGGGGAGGGAGACGCCGGCCAGGGCGATGCCCATCGCCGAACGGTCCAGCACGGTACCGCGCTTGAGGGCGGAGATGACGCCGGTGGCGACACCGCCGATGACCCACAGGACGACGGCGCCGGCGGCGAGCGAGAGGGTGACGGGCAGCCAGTCGGTCAGCAGCGGCCACACCTCCTGCTCGGTCTTGAAGGAGTAACCGAAGCAGGGCGCGGCGCATTGCGTGACGTCGGAGCCGTTGGCGTACGTGCGACCCGCCACCAGACCGACGACGAACTTGCCGAACTGGACGAGGATCGGGTCGTCGAGACCCATCTTCTGCCGGATGCCCTCGATGGCGGCGGGGTCGGACTGCTTTCCGACGAAGTAGAGCGCCGGATCCGTCCCGATCATCTTCGGGAAGAGGAAGAAGATTCCGAAGGTCACCAGCGTGATGACCAACAGCATGACGATGACGGCGAAGAACCGCCGGATGAGATATGCAAGCACTGCGCTCGGCCTGGCTGCGGCCCGGGGGCGCCCTCTTCTGGAGGACGCCCCCAAGCCGGAACCGCGGCCATCACCTGCCCTTCGTGCCTAGCGGGTGTGGCACTGGAACTGATATTGGCGAACTGACTGGTCTGACGAGGGGACTACTTGACGACGCCGAGGGAGGCGTAGTCGTACCGGCCGTTGTAGGCGTCGGAGGTGTAGGCGTTCGTCAGCCGGGTGCTGCGCCAAGTGATCGTCTTGTCGTAGACGAAGGGCAGGTAGACCGCGGCCTCGGAGACCTTCTGGTTCATCTGCTTGTAGATGTCGCCGGCCTTGGCCGGGTCCGTCTCCGCGATGGCCTGGTCGAACAGGCCGTTGACCGCCGGGTCGTTCAGCTCGGAGAAGTTGTTGTTACCGCTCTGCAGGATGAAGCGGCCGTCGACCAGCGGCTGGGAGAAGCCCTGACCGGTCGGGAAGTCGGCGCCCCAGCCCATGATGATGATGCCGTAGCCCTTCTCCTTGACGACCTTCGGCGAACCGATGATCCCGGAGGTCTGGGCGCCGTCGAACTGGTCGACCTCGGCCTCGATGCCGACCTGCTTCAGGGCGTTCTGCAGCGAGACGGCCGTGGCGACCTCGACCGGCTTGTTGTTGCGGACCGCGATGGTGGTCTTGAAGCCCTCGGGCTTGCCGCAGGCCTTGAGGTGCTCCTTGGCCTTCTCGACGTTCGGCTTGCCGTCGTTCTTCAGGACCTCGTACGGGTCGTAGGAGGCGTCGGAGCCCTTGACACCCAGCGGCAGCATGTTGGGGGCGATGTCGCCACCGGCCTGCGGGCCGCCGCGGGCGGTCTGCAGCGACTTGTGGTCGGCCGCGTAGATGACGGCCTTGCGGCAGTCGATGTTGTCGAACGGGGCGACCGTCTGCGGGAAGACCGCGTAGCGGATGAAGCCGGTCTGGCCGTTGTCCAGGTTCGCCTTGTGGTCCTTCAGCGCGGTGGCGCGGGCCGCCTGGCCGATGCCGGTCGCGTTGATGTCGAGGTCGAACTCGCCGTTCATCAGGCGCTTGTCCATGTCGTCCGCGTTCGCCATGAACGTGACCGAGATGGAGTCCGGGAGCGCCTTGCGGATGGTGTCCGACTCGGGCTTCCAGTTCTCGTTGCGCGAGAGCTTCATGACCTTGTTGGGCTCGTACGAGTCGATCTTGTACGGGCCGTTGGAGAAGGGCTTCAGGCCGTACTTGGCCGCGGTGTCCTTCTCCTTCTTGACCGGGCTCGCGGCCGGCATGGCGAGCATCTGCTCGAAGTCGCCGTTGGGCTGCGGGAGCTTGAAGACGATGGTCTTCGCGTCCGGGGTCTCGATCGCCTTGAGGCCGAGCTTGTCCGGGGTCTCGTCCTTGTACGGACCCTTGTACTCGGTCTTCGGGTCGAGGACCTGCATCAGGTAGACCGGGCCGCCGGAGATGACGTCCTGGGCCCAGGTGCGCTCGATGCCGTACTTGATGTCCTGGGCGGTGACGGGCGAGCCGTCCTCCCAGGTCACGTTGTCCTTCAGGGTGTACTTGTAGGTCTTGCCGCCGTCGCTGATCTCGGCCTTGCCTGCGGCGAGGTCGGGAACGAGCTCGGTGCTCTCACCACCGGGGGCCGGCTTGAAGCTGACCAGCTGGCGGGTGTAGTAGCGGGCGAAGTCCCACATGAAGCCGTAGTAACCGCGCTGCGGGTCCCACGAGTCGGCTTCCTGGGTACCGACGAACTTGAGCTCGCCGCCCTTCTTGTCCGACGCGTTGGCGACCTTGCCGATACCCGCGTTGAAGCCGCTGGCGCCGGCCTTGCCCTCGTCCTTCTTGGTGTCGTCGCCGCCACAGGCGGTCGCGGTCAGCATGGCCGCGAGCACGACGGCCGTGCCGGCGGCCAGTCTGCGCTTCGACGTGCGATGGGTAGTCACGATGCTCGCAACCCTCCGTTGTAGTTCCGGCTTCGATGCCGAGTTCCGGTTACCTGCGGTGTTCCCTGCGGTTTTCCCTGAGGATTCGCCGTGCCGTGCGGCAGGCGCCTGTGGCTAGCGGGATCCCTTCGGGTCGAGGGCGTCACGGACGCCGTCGCCGAAGAGGTTGAAGGCCAGCACGGTGATGAAGATCGCCACGCCGGGGAAGATCATGAAGAGCGGATCGTCCTCGTAGGTCCGCACGGCCGTCGAGAGCGTCTCGCCCCAGGACGGGGTGGGCGGCTTGACGCCCACCCCGAGGAAGCTCAGCGCGGCCTCGGTCAGCACGTTGGTGGGGATCATCAGCGTCGTGTAGACGGTGATCGGCGCCACCAGGTTCGGGAGCAGCTCGCGGAAGAGGATGTACGTCCGGCCCGCGCCCAGGCTGCGGGCGGCCTCGACGTACTCCCGTTCGCGCAGCGACAGGGTCTGGCCGCGGACGATGCGTCCGATGTACGGCCATCCGAAGAAGCCGATGACCAGGACCAGTACGGCGATGCGCAGGCCCGAGCCCTCGAAGCCCCACAGCTTGCCCGGGATGACGGAGATCAGCGCGATGATGAACAGCAGCTGCGGGAAGGCCAGCAGGAGGTCCATGACGCGGCTGATCGCGGCGTCGACCCAGCCGCCGAAGTAGCCGGCGATGATGCCGAAGACGGTGCCGAGCGAAACCGCCACGAAGGCGGACAGGAAGGCCACCAGCAGCGAGATGCGGGCGCCGTAGACGATCCGGCTGAAGACGTCGCGGCCGTTGACCGGCTCGATGCCCAGCAGGAAGTCCCCGTTCATGCCGCCCCAGTCACCGGCCGGCAGGCCGAGGAGCGGGTCCAGCAGGTCCTCGTGCAGCTCCTCCGGCGGGTGGCCGAAGGCCTTGACGATCAACGGCGCGAAGAGCGCGACGAGGATCAGCAGGAGCACGATGACACCGCCGGCCAGGGCGACCTTGTCGCGCTTGAGCCGGGACCAGGCGATCTTCCAGGGCGAGCGCCCCTCGATCGCCTTCTGGGGACTCTCGGGGGCTGCCACGGCTGCGGGCTCGGCCGCGCTGGTGTCGTGCAGTGGTGCCGTCATCGTGGTGGGGACCCCTCTCGGCCGACTGTGGCCGGCCCATGCCCGCCGCTGTGGCGGCTTGGTTCTTTCGGCGTCGCTGATGGTGCGAATGGCGCGAATTGCGCCTGAAGTGCACGTGAAGAGCTGGTGGTTGTGGGATTGACCGGCCTTCGGTGGGGGGAGTCTTCAACGCTCGCGCGATCGCCCGCCAGACCTGCCGGGCATGTGATGCGCAACCGTGATCTGCTTCGGCACCTTCCGTTATCCGGACCATGTGGTCGGTTGAGCGGTGCAACTGCGTCGCGTTCGGTGCGGAACGGACATCCGACCCAACTGCCATTTGAGGCTTGAAGATTGATGCTCTTGGGTGGATATGGCCGGGGATACGGCAAAGGCCGCACCGGGCGGGCCGGTGCGGCCTTCGAGACGGATGTCTCGGTATGTGGATGAGGGTCTCGCTGCCGAAAATGGCCGGATCACGGCCATGGCACCGTTGTCATTTGCCGGCTGTCGCCGCGGCCGCTGTCAGTACGCCGGGGACTGGCCCTCGCGGTCGTAGAACGGCCGGGTCTGCGCGCGCAGCCACATCGCGACTGGGTCGTGCTCGTCCGCCAGCGCCACGGTGCACACCGGGACGCCCTCGGGGACGGCGCCGACCGACTGCCGCATCATCTCCCGTACGGATTCCAGCGCGGGCGCGGAGGCGTCGTAGAGGTCGAGCCCGACGGCCAGGTACGGGGACCCGAGCGCGGGCTGCACCCAGGCGCGCCGGAGCGAGCGGACGGCGGGGGTCCGGTGCGCGTGCTGGGTCAGCAGGCCGTAGAACTGCGGGAGCTCCAGGGCGGGCTCGGACAGCCGCAGCGGCCCGGCCGGCATCCGGTCCAGGCCGGTGGCGATCCGGCGCAGGTCGGCCCACGGGATGCCGACGCCGCCGCCCTGGGCGTGCGGGTTGAGCCACAGCCCCCAGCGGTCCGGGTAGAGGGCGCGGGCGATGTCGCGGCCGGTGACGACCTCGTAGCCGCGGTTCCAGCCACTGGCGGCGAGCTCCTGCGGGGAGGTCACGCAGGGCGCGTAGCCGAGGCCGTCGACCTCCATGCCGCCGTACTGGGCGTCCGGGGAACCCGGTTGCCCCTGCCAGAGCAACATCCACAGGCGGCCCTCCGCGAGGGCGCGCAGGAGCGACTCGTAACTCTCGTAGCGCCCGGGAGTCACCTGGCGCAGCATGTGCTCGACCTGCCCGGCCGCGGCCGTGCCTGACGCACTCACCCGGTACCCCTCTTCTCCGCCCGTCGTCCACACGTCCCCCCAGCTTATGCGGCCCTAGGGAAGGTAGAAGGGGCGCACGCGCTCACGAATCCAGTCCGTTACCGGATCCTGGGCGGCGTCGAGCAGGATCAACTGCACGGGCCAGGGCGCGGGTACCCGGGCCAGGGCCCGGCCGAGGGCGTCCATCGGGGCGTTTCGCGCCTCGGGCTCCCAGGCCGTCAGCCGGACTCCGACGAACAGCTGGGGGTCCCCGCCTTCGACGCTGGCGAGGCAGCGGTACGCGGCGCTGACCACGCCGGTGGCGCGGAACTCCTCGGCGGCGGCGGCCAGGAAGTCGACGGGGTCGTCCTGCCAGTCGGGCTCGAAGAGCCGGACGCGGCCGCCGGTCGCGGGGCCGTCGAGCGGGGTCCGTCCGGTACGGCAGAGCTCGGCGACGGCGGGGGGCGGCAGCGGCACCCCGACCGCGCCCTCGGGGTTCACGGCGATGCCGAGCTGCGGGGGCAGGCCGCGGGCGAACTCGGCGGCGGGGGCGACGGCGAAGTCCATGCCGGGGCCGACGCAGGCGTGGAACTGGCTCTCGGAGCTGTAGACCGGGACGTACGCCGCGCCGCGGATGTCCATGGTCGGGAGGCTGAGGCTGTCGTGGTCCGGCCCGCCGCCGTCGGGCAGCGGAACCCAGACGGGGCTCCGCCCGAGCACCTCCAGGATCCGCGCACCGGCGTCCGCCTGCCCGAGCGCCGCCCCGAGCACCTGCTCCAGCTCGTTCTCCGGCCAGCCGCCGCCGTGCATTCCGCCTCCGCCTGTACTTGCTCTCGCCGTTGCCGTCCCGCCGAGATTAATGGGTCTCCGACCCGACCCCCGAGCCCCCACCCGATCCCGGCCCGCCATCCCGGCCTCGCCGGCGTTCGAGGCGCGGGGTCTGGGGCGGAGCCCCAGGAACCCGGCTGCGCCGGGCACCGGGCTCCGCCCGGACCCGCGCCTCAAACGCCGGCGAGGCTGGATTTACCCCGGCCGGGACTGGAATGGCCCAGGTCAGGTCAGCCCCGCAGGCCGGTCCAGGGTCGGCCCCAAGGCCAGGCCAAGGGCAGCCCCCAGGGTCAGGCCAGGGACAGCGCCCGAAGTCAGGACGGGGGCAGCGCCCCGGGGCCAGGCCAGGCACAGCGCACGCCGAGGCCAGGGCAGGCGCAGCGCGCCCCGAGGCCAGGGCAGGCGCAGCACGCCCCGAGGCCGGGAAAGGCGCAGCACGCCCCAGGGTCAGGACAGGCGCGGCACGCCCCGAGGCCAGGACGGGGGCAGTGTGCGCCGGGGGCAGGGCAGGGGCAGTGTGCGCCGGGGTCAGGACGGGTGGGGTGTGAAGTCGATGCGGGTTATGTGGGCGGCCGAGGTGCGGTCCAGGAGGGTGGCGGAGGTGCAGCCGGCGGGGAGGCGGCCCGACTCCGCGGCGCGCAGGAGGCGGGTGACCGCCCCCCGGTGGCGGGCGAAGGCGTAGGCCGAGACGCCCCGGCCCCGCGCCGCCTGACCCGACAGCGCCTCCTCCGGCGTCGTGTCCAGGAGGACCAGGTGCAGCGCCCGCCCCCGCCGCCGCGCGGCCGCCGCGAGCAGGCCCCGTACCCACGTCTGGGTCCCGCAGTCGTGGACCACCGCCGAGGCCCCTGAGCGCAGCGTCCGCCACAGCCCCCAGTAGTGGGCGACCCGCACCAGCGGCCGGTACACGGCATACGGCAGCGCCCCCGGCATCCGCCGCTCCCAGCGCTCGCGGACGTCCTGGGAGTCGATGCCCCCGCCCGCCGCGGCCCGCTTGATCAGGGTGCTCTTGCCGCCGCCCGGCAGGCCGGAGACGACCACGATGTCCCCCTCGGCGAAGCCGAGCCACCGCGGCCCGCTCACCCCGGGCCCGCGCAGGTCACGTACGGACGCACCGCCGGCACCGGCACCGGCACCGGCGGCGGAGGGCATCCGCTGCGCCGGAACCACGTCCACGGTCCCCGTCGTCGCCAGTACTCCGAATCTCCGCACGGTGATCGCCTCCCCCCGAATCGGGCCTCCAGGGCCCCATGCCCACTAAGTGTAAAGAGACGGTAATCCTGGACCCCCGGTTCCGGCCCCGGCTCCAACCCCGGTTCCGACCCCGTCCGCGGTCTCGACCGATCGGCACACTCTTTCGGGCCCCGTACACCCATACCCGCCGGTCGCGTGCAATGATGTGCGCCATCTGGACACCAACTGCATACCGGCCGCTTGAATCCGCGCGGGAGAGTCCCGGCACGCCGCGAGGCGGTGCCCGGGCGCCGAAGGAGCAAGTACCTCCCTTGAATCTCTCAGGCCCCGTACCGCGTGGATGAGGCAGATCTGAAAAGCGAGCCGCGCCGCCGTCCCTCACGACGGCATCCGCGTGCGCTCCACCCAAGGTGCAAGTCGACGTTCCCCGGGTCCGACCGGGAACTCTCGGCGAACCTCTCAGGTTCCGATGACAGATGGGGAGGATCGTCCTCGTCATGTCATGCCCTGGGACCCGGGAGCCACACCCATGAGCACTGCCCCCCGCCTGACCGCGCTCGACGCGCTGCACCGCTCGCTCGGTGCCACCATGACCGACTTCGCGGGCTGGGACATGCCGCTGCGGTACGCGAGTGAGCGCGACGAGCACAACGCCGTACGCACCAAGGCCGGCCTGTTCGACCTCTCCCACATGGGCGAGATCACCCTGACCGGCCCGGAGGCCGTCAAGGCCCTGGACTACGCGCTGGTCGGCAACATCTCCACCGTCGGCGTCGGCCGTGCGCGCTACACGCACATCTGCCAGGCGGACGGCGGGATCATCGACGACCTGATCGTCTACCGCCTCGGCGAGACCGAGTTCATGGTCGTCGCGAACGCCTCGAACGCCCAGGTCGTCCTGGACGCCCTGACCGAGCGGGCGGCCGGCTTCGACACCGAGGTCCGCGACGACCGCGACGCGTACGCGCTGATCGCGGTGCAGGGCCCGGAGTCCCCCGGCATCCTGAAGTCCCTCACCGACGCCGACCTGGACGGGCTGAAGTACTACGCGGGCCTGCCGGGCACGGTGGCCGGGGTTCCCGCGCTGATCGCCCGTACGGGCTACACCGGCGAGGACGGCTTCGAGCTGTTCGTCTCGCCCGAGCACGCCGTGGAGCTGTGGCAGGCGCTGACCCAGGCCGGCGAGGGCGTCGGCCTGGTCCCGGCGGGCCTTTCCTGCCGCGACACCCTGCGCCTGGAGGCGGGCATGCCGCTGTACGGGCACGAGCTGACCACCTCCCTGACCCCGTTCGACGCGGGTCTGGGCCGGGTCGTCAAGTTCGAGAAGGAAGGCGAGTTCGTGGGCCGCGCCGCCCTGGAGGCGGCCGCCGAGCGCGCCGCCACGAACCCGCCGCGCAAGCTGGTCGGCCTGATCGCCGAGGGCCGCCGCGTCCCGCGCGCCGGGTTCCCGGTCGTCGCCGACGGCCAGGTCATCGGCGAGGTCACCTCCGGCGCCCCGTCCCCGACCCTGGGCAAGCCGATCGCGATGGCCTACGTGGACGCGGCGCACGCCGCGCCCGGCGCCTCCGGCGTCGGCGTCGACATTCGCGGTACGCATGAGCCGTACGAGGTCGTGGCCCTGCCGTTCTACAAGCGGCAGAAGTAGTCCCCGACCCGTCTCAGCACTCGAGACCCACTGTTCGTTCGCACTCCCCCGCATCCAGGAGAATCAGGCCATGAGCAACCCCCAGCAGCTGCGTTACAGCAAGGAGCACGAGTGGCTGTCGACCGCCGAGGACGGCGTCGCGACGGTCGGCATCACGGAGTTCGCGGCCACCGCGCTCGGTGACGTCGTCTACGCCCAGCTCCCCCAGGTCGGCGAAACGGTGACCGCGGGCGAGACCTGCGGCGAGCTGGAGTCGACCAAGTCGGTCAGCGACCTGTACTCCCCCGTCTCCGGCGAGGTCGTCGAGGCCAACCAGGACGTCGTGGACGACCCGGCGCTCGTCAACAGCGCCCCCTTCGAGGGCGGCTGGCTGTTCAAGGTGCGCGTCGCGGAGGAGCCGGCCGACCTGCTCTCCGCCGACGACTACGCCAAGCTCACCGCCGGTAACTGACCCCAGGGGATCCTGATGTCCGTACTGAACACCCCTCTCCACGAACTCGACCCCGACGTCGCCGCCGCCGTCGACGCCGAGCTCGTCCGCCAGCAGTCCACCCTGGAAATGATCGCGTCGGAGAACTTCGCTCCGGTCGCCGTCATGGAGGCCCAGGGCTCGGTCCTGACCAACAAGTACGCCGAGGGCTACCCCGGCCGCCGCTACTACGGCGGCTGCGAGCACGTCGACGTCGTCGAGCAGATCGCGATCGACCGCATCAAGGCGCTGTTCGGCGCCGAGGCCGCGAACGTGCAGCCCCACTCGGGCGCGCAGGCCAACGCGGCCGCGATGTTCGCGCTGCTGAAGCCGGGCGACACGATCATGGGCCTGAACCTGGCCCACGGCGGTCACCTGACCCACGGCATGAAGATCAACTTCTCCGGCAAGCTCTACAACGTGGTCCCGTACCACGTCGACGAGTCGGGCGAGGTGGACATGGCCGAGGTCGAGCGCCTCGCCAAGGAGTCCAAGCCGCAGCTGATCGTCGCCGGCTGGTCCGCGTACCCGCGCCAGCTGGACTTCGCCGCCTTCCGCCGCATCGCGGACGAGGTCGGCGCGTACCTGATGGTCGACATGGCGCACTTCGCCGGCCTGGTCGCCGCGGGCCTGCACCCGAACCCGGTGCCGCACGCCCACGTCGTCACCACCACCACGCACAAGACCCTCGGCGGTCCGCGCGGCGGTGTCATCCTGTCGACGCAGGAACTGGCCAAGAAGATCAACTCCGCGGTCTTCCCGGGCCAGCAGGGCGGTCCGCTGGAGCACGTGATCGCGGCCAAGGCCGTCTCCTTCAAGGTCGCGGCCTCGCCCGAGTTCAAGGAGCGCCAGGAGCGCACCCTGGAGGGCGCGAAGATCCTCGCCGCCCGTCTGGTCCAGGACGACGTCAAGGCCGTGGGCGTGGACGTCCTCACCGGCGGCACCGACGTGCACCTGGTCCTGGTCGACCTGCGCAACTCCGAGCTGGACGGCCAGCAGGCCGAGGACCGCCTCCACGAGGTCGGCATCACGGTCAACCGGAACGCCATCCCGAACGACCCGCGGCCGCCGATGGTCACCTCGGGCCTGCGGATCGGCACGCCGGCGCTCGCCACCCGCGGTTTCGACGCCGAGGCCTTCACCGAGGTCGCGGAGATCATCGCGCAGGCGCTGAAGCCGACGTACGACTCCGAGGGCCTCAAGGCGCGCGTCTCGGCGCTCGCGGCGAAGTTCCCCCTGTACCCGACGCTCTGACGTCGGCAGGTCACGGGTCGGGCCCGGTTCCTGTATCCACAGGGACCGGGCCCTTCCCGTGACCCCTCTCACACGGCGCGCCGCCCGCCCCGGGCCCGCACCCCGGCGGGCACCCGGCACCGCCCGCCGGCCACCCTTGGCGGCCTTCCACCCGCCCCCTCCCCCTCCCGTCCGGCGGACGAGCTGTTCACCTCGCCGCGATAAGCTCGCCTGTCGGACAAAAACCGAACAATCCACCTCCCCCGCACGAACCGCCTCTCCTGCCCCCTCCCACCCCACGAGCAGACAAGGGAGTCCGCCAGTGGCCATCTCCGTCTTCGATCTCTTCTCCATCGGCATCGGCCCGTCGTCCTCCCACACGGTCGGCCCGATGCGGGCCGCACGCATGTTCGTGACCCGCCTGAAGAAGGACGGGGTCCTCGCCGAGACCGCGTCCGTCCGCGCGGAGCTCTTCGGCTCGCTGGGTGCCACCGGCCACGGCCACGGCACCCCGAAGGCGGTGCTCCTGGGCCTGGAGGGCCACTCCCCGCGCACGGTGAACGTGGAAACGGCGGACGACGAGGTGGAGCGCATCCGCAAGAGCGGCCGCCTCCGCCTGCTCGGCACGGAGATAGGAAGCGCGCACGAGATCGACTTCGACGAGCCGAACCAGCTGATCCTGCACCGCCGCCGGTCCCTCCCGTACCACGCGAACGGCATGACGCTCTTCGCCTACGACGCCTCCGGGACCCCGCTGCTGGAGAAGACGTACTACTCGGTCGGCGGCGGCTTCGTGGTGGACGAGGACGCGGTCGGCGAGGACCGGATCAAGCTCGACGACACCGTCCTGAAGTACCCCTTCCGGTCGGGCGACGAGATGCTCCGCCTCGCCAACGAGACCGGCCTGTCGATCTCCTCCCTGATGCTGGAGAACGAGAAGGCCTGGCGCACGGAGGAGGAGATCCGCGAGGGGCTCCTGGAGATCTGGCGCGTCATGCAGTCCTGCGTCGCGCGCGGCATGTCCCGCGAGGGCATCCTCCCGGGCGGCCTGCGGGTCAAGCGCCGGGCCGCCTCCACGGCGCGCCAGCTGCGCACCGAGGGCGACCCGATGATGCACCGCAGCGAGTGGACGACGATCTACGCGATGGCGGTCAACGAGGAGAACGCGGCGGGCGGCCGCGTCGTCACCGCGCCCACGAACGGCGCGGCGGGCGTCCTCCCGGCGGTCCTGCACTACTACACGAACTTCGTCCCGGGCGCGGACGAGGACGGTGTGGTCCGCTTCCTCCTCGCGGCGGGCGCGATCGGCATGCTGTTCAAGGAGAACGCCTCGATCTCCGGCGCCGAGGTCGGCTGCCAGGGCGAGGTCGGCTCGGCCTGCTCGATGGCGGCCGGCGCCCTCGCCGAGGTGCTGGGCGGCACCCCGGAGCAGGTCGAGAACGCGGCCGAGATCGGCATGGAGCACAACCTCGGCCTGACCTGCGACCCGGTCGGCGGCCTGGTCCAGATCCCGTGCATCGAGCGCAACGGCATGGCGGCGGTCAAGGCCGTCACCGCGGCCAAGATGGCGATGCGCGGCGACGGCAGCCACAAGGTCTCCCTGGACAAGGTCATCAAGACCATGAAGGAGACCGGCGCCGACATGAAGGTCAAGTACAAGGAGACCGCCCGCGGCGGCCTCGCGGTCAACGTCATCGAATGCTGACCGACTGACCTGCCCCGGCCCGAGGAGCCCCACCGGAACCCACCCGGTGGGGCTTTCCCGCGTCGCGGTGGAACCGCCCGGGGTGCGGAGGTGTCTTAGGGGGTGACATCGGTCCCCGTCTCTGGAGAAACAGGGGGACGTCATGAAGCACCTCCGCCGCCGACAGATCACGGCCCTGGCCACGGGCATGCTGCTCGCCGCCGGGATCTCGTTCGCCGCGCCGGCCTCGGCCGCCGCCGTGAAGGGCTCCGCCCGCACGCAGACGCCGCTCGTCGTCAATGCCCGCTGGGGCGGGCACTGCACGTACGACCGGCTCGTCATCGACCTGCAGGGATACGTCCCCCAGGTCACCGTCACGCCCGTCTCCAAGCTCGTCTACGACGGGTCCGGAAAGCCCGTACCGCTCGCCGGGAAGTACTTCCTGGAAGTCCGCCTGCACCCCGCGGCCGGACACGACGACGCCGGGCAGAACGTGTACAAGGGCCCCAAGCTCGTCAAGATCTACCTGCCCAAGCTCAAGGGCCTCGCCATGACCGGTGACTACGAGGGGTACGTGACCTTCGGCGCCGCCTTCGACACCAAGCCCGGCTACAAGACCTCCACCCTGCACGGCCCCGAGCGGTTCGTGCTGGACATCGCGCACCCCAACGTGTGCTGAGCCGGTGCGGGGGCCCGGCGTCGTCGCACGCGCCGGGCCCCCGTTTCCTCCGGTTCCCCCGTTCCCCCGTTCCCCCGCCCTTCGTCAGTTCGCCGGGCGGATCCGCATCCGGCCGGGGTCGCCGTCCGCGAACCAGTCCTGCGTGCACGCGTACCGCCCCGGCGCCGCCGCGCCCACCAGGCCGAGGCAGGCCGCCATCGCCCGCTGGCCGTGGGCGTTGGGGTGCATGGACTCCTCCAGGGTGCCCTGGGTGTTCGCGTAGTCCAGGAAGCGGAACCATTCGTGCTCGCGCGGGTCCGGGCCGCTCTGGCCCACCTGCTCCGTGCCCAGCGAGCAGACCTCGTGCCCGGCGAGCGCGTCGCGCAGGTCCATGTAGTCGGTGCCGCGCGCGGTCGCGACCGACTTGACCATGTCGCCGATCTGCGGGACGAGCGTGTACGCCGCCCAGGTCGCGTCGCGGTCGTTGAAGGGGCAGCCGTCCTTGAACATCCGGTCCGAGTCGTTCTGCGACAGCCGGAAGGACTCCCCGCCCGGGATCGGCGAGGGGTAGGACTGCAGGACCAGCCGGTAGTCGCCGTCCGCGTAGCCGGCGGCCCGCAGGGTGGAGCGGATGTCGTCCACGACCGCCGTGACCCTGGCCCGCACTCCCGGCAGCTTCTGCTCCACCACCGGCGCCTGCTTCTTCCAGCACAGCCGCTTGAAGTACCAGTCGTAGGCACAGTCCCCGATGATCGCGCCGAAGCCGAGGTCGTTGCCGCCGACGGAGAGGGCGATCAGCCTGACCCGCTTGGTGCGGGCGAGGGCCCCGAGCCGGTCCGTCTGCGGGGCTTCGCCGTGGTACGCCTCGCCGCCCGCGGCCGTGCTGAGGACGTTGACGGTCTCGGCGCCGGAGCAGGCCAGGTTGACGCGCTCGTCGATGCCGGGGAGCGGGGCGGTGGCGATCTCCGAGACGTCGGAGCGGTGGCAGCCGCCGACCTCGGCCGTCGCGCCGTAGATCCGGGCGGGATCGTAGGAGGAGCCGCCCGTCCAGGCGCGGTCGGTGCCGTTGCGGCTGCCGGCGTAGCGGTCGGTGTTGCCGAGCCAGCGGCCGGCCTCGCCGGAGATGAAGCTGTCGCCCATCGCCACGGCGACGGCGGGACCGGTGGGGGGACCGGACGACGCCGAGGCATCGGGGGCGGTCAGGCCGGCCAGTGCGAGCAGGGCGACGGTCAGCAGCGCGGCGCCACGGGAGGCGGTGCGCGTGCGGATACGCATGGGGAGGGTCCTCTCGGTGAGGTGAGGGGAGGGGAGGGGAGGGGAGGGGAGGCGGGGCAGCCGCGGAGGAGCGGAATGTGGGCCACTCCTGCTCCGGCCGGGTGGGCAGACGTTACGATCGGCGGCCACCGGCGGCCCACCCGCCGGCCATCCGACGCCGTCCACCCGTCCGCCACGGAGCGCCGCGGAGTCCGCCGTGACCTTGGTCTTCTCCCTGCTCGGCCCGTTACAAGTCAGCCTGGACGAACGCCCGTTGACGATCGCCGGCCCCCGCAGCCGGCGGGTGCTGGCGACGCTGCTGCTGGAAGCCGGGCGGGTGGTTCCGGTGGCGGGGCTGACCGAGGCGGTGTGGGACGACCCGCCCGCGACGGCGCGGGAGCAGCTCCAGAACGTGGCGGCCGCACTGCGCCGGGCCGGGATGCCGGTGGCGCGCACGGACGCGGGGTTCGTCCTGGAGCCGGGGCCGGGGACGCTGATAGACGTACGAGAGTTCGCCCGGCTGCGTTCGGCGGCCGAGGCCTCGGACGACCCGGGCGGTGCCCGGCAACTCCTCGGGCAGGCCCTGGAGTTGTGGCGGGGGCCGGTGGCGCTGGCCGGGTTGGAAGGGCGGATCCTCACGTCCGCGTCGGCCAGGCTGGAGCAGGACCGGCTGGACTGCGTGGAGCGGGCCCTGGCGGCGGACCTCCAGCTGGGCCGCCATGCCCGGGCGTGCGCGGAACTGGCCGGGCTGGTGGCCCGGTACCCGCTGCGGGAACGGCTGGTGGAGCTCCACATGCTGGCGCTGTACCGCTCGGGGCGCCGCGGCGAGGCCCTGGCCGCGTTCACGCTCGCCCGGCGGAGGCTGGCCGCCGAGGCCGGCCTGGACCCCGGCCCCGCGCTCCGCGCCCTGCACGCGGCGCTGCTCTCGGACACCGACCCCGGGGGCCCCGCCGGAGGGAGCCCCGCCGGGGGAAGCCCCGCCGATCTGGCCGGGCCGGGGTGCACCGCCCGGCGCGGGGGACCACAAGGCCGCGGCGGGACCGCGGAACCCGGCGGAGGCGGCCGGGACACTCCGGCGACCGGCCTGACCGGCACGGCGCCAGCCGCCCCCGCCCAACTGCCCGCCCCGGTCGCGGAGCTGGTCGGCCGGGACGACGAAGTGGCCGCGCTCAGGCGAGGGTTGCGCGAAGGCGGCGGCGCAGTGTGCGTCGTCACCGGAACAGCCGGGATCGGGAAGACCGCGCTCGCGCTCACGGTGGGCCGCGCGCTCCGGGAGGACTTCCCCGACGGGCAGTTGTACGTGGACCTGCGCGGCGCCGACCCCACCGCCGGGGCCGATCCCGCGGAGGTGCTGGCCGGGTTCCTGCGCGGGCTCGGGGTCGACGGCCCGGCCGTGCCCGCCGAGCCGGGCGAGCGGGGGGCCCTCTACCGGAGCCTGTTGGCCGGCCGGCGGGTGCTGGTGGTGCTCGACAACGCGGCGTCGGAAGCCCAGGTCCGGCCACTGCTGCCGGGATCCGGGCCGGCTCTCGTCACCAGCCGGCACCGGCTCGCCGCGCTGGACCGGCGGACGGCCCTCACGCTCCCGCTCCTCGACGAGCCGGCCGCGCTCGGGCTGCTGGCCCGGGTGGCGGGGGCCGGGCGGATCGCGGCCGAGGCCGACTCCGCCCGGGAGCTGGTGCGGCTGTGCGGGGGCCTGCCGTTGGCGCTGCGCATCGTGGGGGCGGAGCTGGCGACGCTCCCGCACCGGGAACTCGCCCGTCTGGCGGCCCGTTTGGCGGACGAGCGGGCCCGCCTGGACGTGCTCGACGGGGTCCGGGCCGGGCTGCGGCTGAGCTGTCGCGCCCTCCCGGCCGAGGCGCGGGCCCTGCTGCGCGGGCTGGCGCTGCTCGACGCCCCCGACTACGCGTCCTGGACGGCGGCCGCGGTGCTGAACAGCCCCCTCGCGACCGCCGAGAGCGCCCTGGACGCCTTGGTGGCCGCGCACCTCCTGGAGGCGACGGGGTCCGCGCGCTACCGCATGCACGACCTGGTCCGCGCCTTCGGGCGGGAACTCCCCGGGGCGCAGGAGGCGGTGCCGCGACGGGTGCTGGCCTGCTGGGTGGCGCTCGTACGGGAGGGGCGGCGCGCGCACCAGGGCGTGGACTATCCCGGGTCGGGTGGGCGGGCGGCCGCCGCGGTGCCCGACCCGGCGGTGCTGGCCGGGCCCCGGGCCGAGCCGGTGCGCTGGCTGGGGGCCGAGCGGGAGGCGCTCGTCGCCACCGTACGGCAGGCCGCGCGGGTGGATCCGTACGCCTGCGTGGAGCTCGCGGCGGCCGGGGAGTACCTGTTCGACCTGCGCAGCGATCTGCCGGGCTGGCAGGCGCTCCAGGAGGCGGGGCTCGCGGCGGCCAGGGCGGGGGGCGACCGCGCGGGCGAGGCGCTGATGCTGGTCGGGCTGGGGCGGCTGCGCGCCTGCCGGGAGGAGTGGGGCCCGGCTCGGGCCATGGTGGAGGCCGGCGAGGCGCTGTTCGAGGGGCTCGGGGACGCGCACGGAGCGGCGTACGCGGGCTGGGTGCTCTCGTACCTCGACCGGGTCCAGGGCCGGCTGGACGAGGCGGCCCGGCGCTGCCGTCGTGGCGCGGCCGTCTTCGAGGCGGCCGGGGACCGCTACGGGCAGGCCCATGCGCTGCGCGGCCTCGGCCAGGTGCTGCTGGCGCGCGGCGAGACGGGGCGGGCGCTGGAGCTGTTGCGGCAGGCCCTGGCCGTGGCGGAGCTGGGCGGCGCGGACTGGCCCCGGATGTGCATGCTGCGCTGGGTCGCGGACGCGCAGCGGATGCTGGGGCGGTCGGACGAGGCGACGGCGGGCTTCCGCGAGGTCCTCGCCCACACCGAGCGCTCCGGCGACCTGGCCGGGCAGAGCGCGGCCCGGATCGGGCTGGGCCGGATCGCCCTGGACCGCGGGGACACCGCCGGGGCGCTGCGCGAGCTGCGGGCGGCGGACGAGCTGGGCCGGCGCTCGGGGCAGATCCTGGTGCGGGCCATCGCGGCGCCGCCGCTGGCCCGGGCGCTGTTGGCTTCGGGCGACGCGGCGACGGCCGGGGAACTGCTGGAGGAGGCGCTGGCCGACTGCCGCCGCATGAACGCGGCGCCGCTGCTGGCCCGGCTGGAGTCCGCGCTGGCCGACGTGCGCGAGCGGCAGTAGCCGCGGCCCCTACCGGTGTTCGGGGTTCGGGAAGTCGAACCGGCAGCCCGCGTCCCACAGGGAGCGCTGGTTGCCGTGTGCCGGAATGCCGCCCGAGCGCTTGAGGAGCGCGGCCAGGTGCATGAGGTTCCACGACATGAAGGTCGTGTTCCGGTTGGTGAAGTCGTTCTCGGGGCCGCCGGAGCCCGGGTCGAGGTACGAGGGGCCGGGCCCGGCCTCGCCGATCCAGCCCGCGTCGGCCTGCGGCGGGATCGCGTAGCCGAGGTGCTGGAGGCTGTAGAGGATGTTCATGGCGCAGTGTTTGACGCCGTCCTCGTTGCCGGTGACCAGCGCGCCGCCGACCCGCCCGTAGAAGGCGTACTGGCCCTGTTCGTTGAGGATCGAGGAGCAGGCGTAGAGCCGCTCGATGACCTGCTTCATGACGGAGCTGTTGTCGCCGAGCCAGATGGGGCCGCAGAGGACCAGGATGTCGGCGTCCATGATCTGGCTGTACAGCACCGGCCACTGGTCGCTCTCCCAGCCGTGCTCGGTCATGTCGGGCCAGACACCCGTGGCGATGTCGTGGTCGACGGCCCGGATGAGGGAGGTCCGGGCGCCCGCCGACTCCATGACGGCGCGGCTCTTGTCGATCAGGCCCTCGGTGTTGCTGGTCTCGGGCGAGCGCTTGAGCGTGCAGTTCACGTAGACGGCGGTCAGATCGGCGTACTCCGAAGAGTCGAAGTCCTGCGCGGGGTCGGCCACTCCCCCACCCTGCGCGGGGCCGCGCGCACCCGCCAGCGGACCGCGCCCATCCGGGCGGGATTGGGGCGGGTTGTTACCGGTCCGTCCGGCCGACTAGGGTCAGCGGGCCTTGGTGTTCGGGAAACCGGTGGGAAACCGGTGCGGCCCTCGCCACTGTGATCGGGAAGTCCGGCTCCACTCCTACGGGAAGCCACTGGGCTCGCGCGGGAGACCGTACGAACCCGGGAAGGCGGAGCCGGGACATCAGCACCCGTGAGCCAGGAGACCGGCCGGGGCGCGTTGTCCATCCACGAGGTGCTGGAGAGGTCTCCCCACTCATGCATATAGCCGAGGGCTTCCTGCCCCCGCTGCACGCGGTCGCCTGGGGCGCCGCGTCCGCTCCGTTCGTCGTACACGGCGTCCGCGCCCTCACCCGCGAGGTGAAGGCCAACCCGGAGAGCACGCTGCTGCTCGGCGCGTCCGGGGCGTTCACGTTCGTGCTGTCCGCGCTCAAGATCCCGTCCGTGACGGGCAGCTGTTCGCACCCGACCGGAACGGGGCTCGGCGCGATCCTGTTCCGGCCGCCGATCATGGCGGTGCTCGGCACGATCACCCTGCTGTTCCAGGCGCTGCTGTTGGCGCACGGCGGGCTGACCACGCTCGGCGCGAACGTGTTCTCCATGGCGATCGCCGGGCCGTGGGCGGGCTACGCCGTCTACCGGCTGCTGCGGAAGTTCGGCGCGCCGCTGATGGTGACCGTGTTCTTCGGCGCCTTCTTCGCCGACCTGGTCACCTACTGCGTGACCTCGGTGCAGCTCGCGCTGGCCTTCCCGGACCCGGGGACCGGGTTCCTCGGCGCGCTCGCCAAGTTCGGCGGCATCTTCGCGGTCACGCAGATCCCGCTGGCCGTCAGCGAGGGCCTGCTGACGGTCCTCGTGATGCGGCTGCTGATGCAGTCGAGCAAGTCGGACCTGGTCCGGCTCGGCGTCGCGAAGCTCACGGGCGGCGCGGACGCCGGCCGCACCGGGAACCAGCAGGAGGCGGCGGTCTGATGAGCCGGAACGCGAAGATCAACACCCTGCTGCTGCTCCTGGTGGCGGCGCTGGCCGTGCTCCCGCTCGCGCTGGGGCTGGGCGAGGGCAAGGAGGAGCCGTTCGCGGGCGCCGACGCGCAGGCGGAGGCGGCCATCACCGAGCTCAAGCCGGACTACGAGCCGTGGTTCTCCCCGCTGTACGAGCCGCCGTCCGGGGAGGTGGAGTCCGCGCTGTTCGCGCTGCAGGCGGCGCTCGGCGCGGGCGTGCTCGCGTACTACTTCGGCGTGCGCAAGGGCCGCCGCCAGGGCCTGGCGCAGGCGGGACAGCAGGCCCGAGCCGGACAGCAGGCCCCGGCCGGGCAGCAGGCCCCGGCGGACCAGGCTCCGGCCGCCGCCCCCGAGGCCTAGCCGGTGCTGCCGATCGACGTGGCGGCGCACGGCAGCCGCTGGCGCCGCCGCCACCCGCTCGAAAAGGCACTGCTCGGACTCGGCCTCACCGTCACGGCGGTCTCCCTGCCGCCCTGGCCCGGCGGGCCGCTGGTGGCCGCCGCCACCCTCGCGGTGCTCCTCGGCCCCGCCGGGGTGGCCGGCCGCCAGCTGTGGCGGGCGTTCCGGATCCCGCTCGGGTTCTGCTTCACCGGGGCGCTGCCGCTGCTGTTCGCGGTCGGCGGCCCGGCGGGCCTGGTCTCGCTCGCCCCCGACGGGCCCCGGCACGCCGCCGAACTGCTCCTGCGGACCTCGGCGGCCTCCCTCGGCGTGCTGCTGTTCGCCTTCACCACCCCCGTCTCGGACGTGCTGCCCCGGCTGGTCCGGGCGGGGGTCCCGGCGCCGGTGGTGGACGTCGCGCTGGTGATGTACCGGATCGGGTTCCTGCTGCTGGACTCGCTCGCCCAGGTCCGGCGCGCCCAGGCGGCCCGCCTCGGGCAGAGGGGCCGGGCCGCGATGTGGCGTTCGCTGGCCGGGCTCGCGGCGACCTCGTTCGTACGGGCCTTCGACCGTGCCGGGCGGCTCCAGGAGGGCCTGGCCGGGCGGGGCTACGACGGCGCGCTGCGCGTGCTCGTACCGCAGGCGTCGCTGTCGTGGCGGTTCCTCGCGGCGACCGGGGCCCTGCTGGGCACCCTGATCGCCGCCACTCTCGTACTCAAGGAGCTGTATCTGTGACGCGGTTGGTGGAGCTGGTCGGCGCGGGCTACGCGTACGAGGACGGTCCGGCGGTGCTGTCCGGCGTGGACTTCGGGATCCTCGAGGGCCGGGCGCTGGTCCTGCTGGGCCGCAACGGCAGCGGCAAGACCACGCTGATGCGGCTGCTGAGCGGCGGCCTGAAGCCGGGTCCGGGCGAGCTCCGGCTCGACGGCGCGGTGGTGGCGTACGACCGGGCCGGGCTGACCCGGTTGCGGACCTCGGTCCAGCTGGTGGTGCAGGACCCGGACGACCAGCTGTTCGCGGCGTCGGTGGAACAGGACGTCTCCTTCGGCCCGATGAACATGGGGCTGCCGGTGGACGAGGTCCGGTCCCGGGTGGACTCCGCACTCGCCGCGCTGGACATCACGGCGCTGCGCGGCCGCCCGACGCACCTGCTGTCGTACGGCCAGCGCAAGCGGGCGGCGATCGCGGGCGCGGTGGCGATGGCGCCGCGCGTGCTGATCCTGGACGAACCGACGGCGGGCCTGGACCCGGACGGGCAGGAACGGCTGCTGGACGTCCTGGCGGGCCTGCGCGCGGCGGGCACCACGGTGGTCATGGCCACGCACGACGTCGACCTCGCGGTCCGCTGGGCCGACGACGCGGCGGTCCTGACCCCGTCGGGCATCCGCGTCGGCCCGGCGCAGACCCTGCTCTCGGACCCGGACCTGCTGGCGTCGGCGGGCCTGCGCCAGGCCTGGTCCCCCGCGGTGACCGCCTTCCTGCGCACCCGGAACCTGCTCGCCGAAACCGCCCCGGGCCCCAAGACCCCGGAGGCGCTGTCCGCCTGGACGTAGGGCCGCACGGCGCGGCGGCCGGCCACCACCGCGCGGCCGAGCACCCGCCCGCGCTAGGTCCTGTCGTCAAAGTGGCGCCTGGCCCGCGACGCCCGGCACCGCGCCTCGCCGCGTTGTCGGGGCACCCGAGTACGCCCAGTACGCGGGCGCCCCTCCGCCTTGCGATGCACGGCGCCGGACGCCGCGGGCCCGACCGGCGCCACTGTGACGACAGGACCTAGGCTTCATGATCATGCGGATATTCAAGGCGACGAGCGCCCCCAAGTCCCTCCGGTGGGACGGCGATGAACTGGTGGACGCCGTGGGCGGGTTCCGCCGCTGGACGGCGGACGGCACCGCGCGGCCCGGCACGTGGAACCCGCCGCACCCCTTCGACCGGGCCGCCCACTCGCCCTCGGGCCGTTGGACGGTGGTGTACGAGCAGCGCGGCGGCGAGGCCCTGCTGCTCGACGGCCAGGACGTCGTGCGCCAGGTCCCCCGGGCCGCCGACCGGAGCAGCATCGACCGCGCGATGGCCGTGGCCGAGCTGCCGGACGGCCGCGAGGTCCTCGTCTACGCCCCCGGGTCGGTGCTGGAGATCGAGGAGCTCGTGTCGGGGATGTCCCTGGCCTCCTACTACAAGCGCATCCTGGGCAATCACGGCTCCCGGATCTCGATCGCCCCGGACGGCCGCCGGCTGGCGGCGGCCGGGTTCGGCTGGATCGAGGACGGTATCGCGCCGGTGTACGACGTGGCGGCCGCCCTCGCGAACTCCTGCACCCTCGACTACGAGGGGATCCTCCCCTTGGCGGCCGTGTACGGGGAGGTGGGCTCGGTCTGCTGGCTCGACGGGGACCGGTTCGCCGTCGCGACGACCGCCGCGCGGCGCTCTCCCCCCGGCCCGGACGCACTGGGGCCGCGCGCACTCGGGGTCTGGTCCTTCGCCGAGGAGCGCTGGCTGCACCGCGGCCCGGCCGAGTCGCCCTGGGGGACGCTCGTCGCCTGCGGCGGCGACCGGGTGCTCGCGCTGTACGGACATCCCCGCCTGGTCGACGCGACCACCGGGGCGGTGCTCGCCGCATGGCGGGACGTCGCGGCGCCGCGCGACGAGTCGCCGTACGGCCGGGGCCCCGAACCGGTGGCGGCGCTCCACCCCGACGGCACCCGCCTGGCCCTCGCGATCGAGGACGGCATAGCGGTCCTGGACCTCCCGCGTCCCTAGGATGGCCGCATGTCGCTCCCGCACGCCATCCTCACCGCCCTGCTCGAGAAGCCCTCGTCGGGGCTGGAGCTGACCCGGCGGTTCGACAAGTCGATCGGGTACTTCTGGTCCGCGACGCACCAGCAGATCTACCGCGAGCTCGGCCGGCTGGAGGAGGCCGGGCTGATCCGGGCGCTGCCCAGCGAGGTGCCCGTACGGGGGCAGAAGAAGGAGTACGAGGTGCTGCCGGCGGGCAGCGCGGAGCTGGCCCGGTGGGTCGGCGAGCGGCAGGACCCGAAGGCCGTGCGGGATCCCCTGCTGCTGCGGATCCGGGCGGCGGCCGTGGTGGGGCCGCAGGGCCTGGCCGGGGAACTGCGGCGGCACCTGGGGCTGCACCGGCGGCAGCTGGAGACCTACGAGGCCATCGAGGAGAAGGACTTCCCGCCGGGCCGGCGCTCCGACGAGGACCGCCTGCACCGGCTGGTGCTGCGCGGCGGCATCGCCCTGGAGACCTTCTGGCTCAGCTGGCTGGAGGAGGCCCTGGCCGAGGTCGAGGACATCGGGCCCCAAGCTCCGCCGGTCGAGGGCACGGCCTGAAGCCTGGACCCGAGACCCGAGACCCGAGACCCGAGACCCGAGGCCCCAGGCCCGAGCAGCCGCAAGCCCCCGCCCGCCCCGGCAGGGGGCCGACGGGGGCCGTGGAAGGCGCGGAGCCTACTTGTTCAGGGAGCCCCAGAACTCGTCGAAGCTCAGCAGGCCGTCGCCGTTCACGTCCTTGGCCGCGATGACGGCGTCGGCGACCGGACCGGTGACGAACGGGTCACCCATCGCCGCCATGGCCGCCCGGAACTCGTCGGCCGTGACGAAGCCGTCACCGTTCACGTCGAACTTGCCGAACGTCGTCCGCGCGCTCTCGATGTCCGCCACTGGGTCCACCCCTTCTTGGTGCTTGTTGACCGGCCCAGGGTAGCGCCAGCCTCAGCCCGCCCCCTCCTGCGGGGTCACCGGAAGATGCCGGTGTGCCCCAGCGAGTAGCGGCCGGGTTGCGGGTAGACGGCCAGCCCGTGCGGGCCGCCGCCGACCTTGATCTTGGCGAGCTGCCGCCCGGTCCCCGTGTCGATCGCGTAGACCTCGGAGTTGTAGCGGCCCGAGAGCCACAGCACCTTGCCGTCGGCGGAGACGCCGCCCATGTCGGGGCTGCCGCCGTCGGGCAGCTGCCACTTCTTGGTGAGCTTGTTCTGGGTGAAGTCGAAGACGGAGATGCTGCCCTCGCCGCGGTTGGAGACGTACATCTCCTTGGAGTCGCGGCTGACGTACAGGCCGTGGCAGCCCTTGCCGGTGGGCAGCAGCTTCGGGACGTCGAACGTGTCGCCGCTGAGCACCCACATGCCGTGCGCCATCATGTCGGCGACGTAGAAGGTCTTCCCGTCCGGGGAGATCTTGACGTCCTGCGGCATCGCGCCCTCGAACGGCAGCTTCTGCTGGCCGACGACCTCCATCTTCTCCGTGTCCACCTTGAGGAGTTCGCCGGAGAACTCGCAGCTCACGATGAAGTAGCGGCCGTCGGCGGAGAAGTCGGCGTGGTTGACGCCCAAGCAGGTCACCGGGACCGTCTTCACCCGGTTCATCGTGTGGGGGTCGCGGAAGACCAGCTCCCGGTCCATCGAGGCCATCACGACCGCGTACTTGCCGTTCGGCGTGAAGTACAGGTTGTACGGGTCGTGCACCTCGACGGGCGCGCCGGCCTCGCCGGTGGCCGGGTTGATCGGGGTGAGCGTGTGGCCGCGGTTGTTGTTGACCCACAGGGTCTTCATGTCCCAGGACGGGACCACGTGCTGGGGCTGGACGCCGACCGGGATGGTGTCGATGACCGTGTACGTCGCCGGGTCGATGACGGACACCGTGTTGGAGCCGGTGTTCGGCACGTAGACGCGGGACGGGAAGTCCTTGACCACCGGGGAGAGCCTGTTCGGCCGGTCGGCGGCGTAGACGTCGTTGGGGTCGAGGAGCGGCGGCATCCCCGCCAGGCCGGGCGGAACGGCCGGGACCGCCTTGACCGGGCGGGCCGGTCCCTTGGAGCCGAGCGCCTCGGTCGGGCCCTTGTCGCCGGCTCCGCAGCCGGCCAGGGCGGCGAGGACCAGTCCGGCGAACAGCGCGGTGGCCTTCCGGGGAAGGCGGATGGTCGTCATGGGGTCAGCAGCTCCGTGGTGGTCACCGCGCGCAGCTTGCGGCGCGCGAGTTCTTCGAGGAGGGGTGGCATCGCGGCGACCGTGTCCGCGTAGCCGAAGTGCAGGCTCACCACCGATCCGCTGCGGATCGTCCCGGTGACCGTGCGGAGGACGGCCGCGGCGCCGGGCGAGGTGAAGTCGAGGGAGTCCACGTCGTACGAGAGGACGTGCGGGTAGCCGGCGCGCTGGGCGAGGGTCCGCACGAGCGGGGTCGCGTACCGGGTCTGGGAGGGCCGGAACCAGGTGCCGATCGAGCCGGTGAGCCGCTTGAGCCGCTGGGCGCACTCGGTGATCTCGGCGTACGCCTCCGCCTCGGGCATGGTGTTGACGGCGAGGTGGCGCTGGGTGTGGTTGCCGAGTTCGTGGCCGCCGTCGAGGATCCGGCGGGCCATCTCCGGGTGGTCGTCGAGCCAGGTGCCGATGGCCAGCACGGTGACGCGGGCGCCGCCCTTCTCGGCCTCGGCGAGGATCGCCCTGGCGGTCGCGGGGTCCCCGTTGCCGTGGAAGGTGAGGGCGACCCGGGGGCGGTCGCGGGGGCCGTGCCCGATCTCGACGGGCTGCCCGGCGAACCGGTGCGGGGCGGGGGCCACGGCCGGTGCCTTGGCGGGCGCGGGGGCGGTGGCGGTGCCGTGGCCGGTGGCGGGCGCGGGGGCGGAGGCGGTACGGCCGCTCGTGCCGCAGGCCGCGGCGAGGGCGCCGACGGCGACCGCCGTCCCGGCGCGGAGAGCGGATCGACGGTCCGGGTAGCTGAGCACCTGCCCATTTAAGGGCGTGTGGGAGCAGATGGTAATGATTGACCCAATTTGGGACCTTTGGCGGGGCGGTCCACATGCTGGGATGTCAGGCGCGTGATCAACGAATTACACCGAGGCATCGATACTTATTCATTGATTACGAGGCGAGTGGCCCACCTCACCTAGGATTTAGGTGGAAACTCTTAGGATTTGCACACTTATGTCCGAGTCGGGACTTTTGGCGTTTGGGCCCTCGTCTGCCATAGTCGAAATCACGGCTTCCCGTTGACCCGAGCGAAGTCTTCACGCCGAGGATCACACCCCCTCAGATCCTCGGCGCACCCATGAAACCCCCGCAGCGCCCACCACGGCGACAGGGGGTTTCTGGCGTTTTCGGAGGGTGGGTGGCGTCGGGGCTCAGCGGTCCGCGACGCGCATCTCGAACCAGGTGATCTTGCCGCGCGGCAGCAGGTCCGCACCCCAGCGGTCGGACAGCTTGTCGACGAGGAACAGCCCCCGGCCGGTCGTGTCCAGCTCGTGCACCGGCATCAGGCAGGGCAGCCCGCGCGAGGGGTCGCGCACCTCGACGCGGATCCAGCCGCGCCGGCGCAGCATCCGTAAGCCGAAGGACCGGGCCCCGGTGTGCCGCACGGCGTTGCCGACGAGTTCGGAGACCAGCAGCACCGCATGCTCCGCGATCTGCGGCGAGAGACCCCAGAGCCGGATCACCACGCACTGCGTCAGCCGCCGCGCGGTGCTCGCGGACTCGGGCATGGACGGCAACGTCACTTCCGCCTCGGCAGGATTCCCGTACAACTCCAGCGCCTTGAGGCCCTGTTCGTCCTCAAGAGCCGCCGTGAGCCGCACGGACGAAGCGCTGCTGCGCTGCCGCGGCTGTTCCACACCCTCCAGGCCCGCCATGCACCCATCATGGAGGGCCAAGGCGCCCGTCCGGGCCGTTCCGCAGGAAAACACCCCCCGGAATCAAGCGTTCCGGGGGGTCGTCGCGGCATATGCGTACGGCAATCAGAGGGTGGGAAGGATGCTCTGACCTGTCCTTACGCACCGCCAGAATCCGATCACCGCGAGTGGATCACCGCTTCTCCTTAAGGCTCCTTTAAGGCCTGGCTAATCCACCCACAGGGAGGACGGGGCGCGAACGCGCCACCGCCAGGCCCCGGACGGGCCACCGCTCAGAGGAACTTGGCCTTGCCCGGGCCCTCTTCGACGAAGCTTCGCATCCCGCGCTCGCGGTCCTCGGTGGCGAACAGGCCCGCGAACCAGTTGCGTTCGATGGTCAGCCCGGTGTCGATGTCGGCCTCCAGGCCCGCGTCCACGCACTCCTTGGCCGCGCGCAGCGCGATCGACGGACCCTGCGCCAGCTTCGCGGCCCAGGCGTGCGCCTGCTCGTACACCTCGGCGGCCGGCACGACCCGGTCCACCAGCCCGAGGGTGAGCGCCTCGTCGGCCTTGACCATCCGGCCGGTGAAGATCAGGTCCTTGGCCCGGGACGGGCCGATCAGCCGGGACAGCCGCTGGGTGCCGCCGGCACCCGGGATCAGGCCGAGCAGGATCTCGGGCTGGCCGAGCTTCGCGTTGTCGGCGGCGATCCGGTAGTCGGCGCAGAGCGCGAGCTCGCAGCCGCCGCCCAGGGCGTAGCCGGTGACGGCCGCGACGACGGGCTTGGGGATCCGCGCCACGGCGGTGAAGGCGTCCTGGAGCGCGCGGGACCGGGCGACCATGGCCGCGTGGTCCATCACCTGCATCTCCTTGATGTCCGCGCCGGCCGCGAACACCTTCTCGCCGCCGTAGATGATCACCGCGCGGACGTCGGCCCGGTCGGTGGCCTCCACCGCGAGCTCACGCAGCCGGTCCTGGGTGGCGATGTCCAGGGCGTTCATGGGCGGCCGGTCCAGGCGGATGGTGCCGACGCCTTCGGAGACTTCGAGAGAGATGGTCATACGGGGAAGGTTAGCGCCGGTTAACGCAAGGCGGCCCGGTGCTGTCGGTCACAGCGCCGGGCCGCCTTCGCGGTGTGCGGGAGGGGACTACTTGGTCCACTCCGCCCAGGACATGTTCCAGCCGTTGAGGCCGTTGTCCGGGGCGATCTGCTTGTCCTTGGAGTTCTTCACGATGACGACGTCGCCGATCAGGGACTCGTTGAAGAACCACGCGGCGGGCTGGTTGCCGTCACCGGCGCCGCGGACGTCCTTCAGGCCGACGCAGCCGTGGCTGACGTTCTCCGAGCCGAAGGTACTGGCCGAGGCCCAGTAGTTGCCGTGGACGAAGGTGCCCGAGTTCGACAGGCGCATCGCGTGCGGGACGTCGGAGATGTCGTACTCGCCGCCGAAGCCGACGGTCGCGCCGTTCATCCGGGTCACCTTGTACTTCTCGCTGATGACCATCTGCCCGTTGTACGTGGTGGTGGCCGGGGCGCCCGCGGTGATCGGGAGGTTCTTCAGCACCTGGCCGTCGCGGACGACCTGCATCTGCTTGCTGGTCGCGTCGACCGTGGAGACCTGGGAGCGGCCGATGGTGAAGGTGACCGTACGGGTCTGCTTGCCGTAGACGCCGGGGCGGCCTTCGACCCCGTCGAGGGCGAGCTTCACGGTGACCTTGGTGCCCGCGGCCCAGTAGTTCTCGGGGCGGAAGTCGAGGCGGTCGTTGCCGAACCAGTGGCCCTCGATCGGCACGGACGGCTCGGCCGTGACGGTGATGGCCTTCTCGACGGCCTCGGGGTTGGTGATGCCCCGGGTGAAGTTGATGGAGACCGGCATGCCCACGCCGACGGTCTGGCCCTCCTCCGGCGTGTAGTGGCCGACGAAGGTGTTCTTCGGGGTCAGGGTCGTGAAGGCGGTGTCCTTGGCGGACTCGCGGCCCGCCTCGTCCTTGGCGACCGCGTGCACCTTGTACTCGGTGGCGGAGGCCAGGTGGCGGGCGGGCTCCCAGCTCGCGCCGTCGTCGGCGAGCTTGCCCTCCACCTCGTTGCCCTTGGTGTCGGCGACCTTCACAGCGGAAAGCTTTCCGCCGGTGGTGGATATCTTCAGGACGCCGCTGGTCGCGACCTCCTTGGCCCCGTCGTCCGGCTTGACGTTGACAACGGCCTTGGACGCCTCGGTGCCGGTCTTGCCGCCGCCGCCCCCACCGTTGTCGCCGCCGCTGCCCCCGCTGTTGCCGCCGCCGCTGCACGCGCTGGTGAACAGCAGCGCCGCCCCCAGCAGAAGGGCCGGCAGGCCGGTGCGGGCGCGGCCGCGTATCGGCTGCAGGTTCACTCTTGTTCTCCCCATGTCCCCCGCGCGCGGACAGTCGCGCGCTTGAAAAAGGTAATCACACGGGCAGATCACGAAGAGCCACGGTCTTGTCACCATTCCGTCCCAACTGACCGTACGACAGTGCGCCGGTACGGTGAGTGGCTCACCGCACCGGCGCACCGGGGTGGATCGGGGTCCGTCAGGTCGGGTCAGGTCGGGTCAGTCAGGTCCGGTCGGACCGGCGGAGCTCAGGGCTTGCGGTGCTTGCCGGGAGCCTTGCCGGGCTTCTTGGCGTGACCGCCCTTGGCCGGGGCCTTCTTGACGGGCGCCTTCTTGGCCGCGACCTTCTTGGCCGGAGCCTTCTTGGCCGGAGCCTTGGCGGCCTTCTTGCCGTGGTCCTTGCCGGGGAACTTGGCGTGGTCCTTGCCGGGGAACTTGCCCGGGAACAAGCCGTGATCCTTGCCGTGGTCCTTGCCGCCGTGGCCGTCCTCGGCCGGCCTGTTGAAGAGCTCCACCACCCGCTCGTGGTCCGGGGTGCGGACGTCCAGCTGGAGCGGCTCGGTCACCGGGTCGTCGCGCAGCAGGTACCCTTCGGGCGCCTCGACCTCGCGCAGGTAGTACCAGCCCTCGCTCAGGTTCCAGAACTCACAGACGCCCGCCCGGTTGGTCTCGCAGGCGGGTCCGATCTGCGTGTCGATGTCGTCGCCCTCGGTCTGCAGGCCGCGGACGCCGTTGGTCTCCTTCCACAGCTCGAACACCGCGCCGCGCAGCGCGGTCTTGGTCTTCGGGTCCTTCTTGATCACGATGATCTTGCCGCTGAACGGGGTGTTGACGGCATCCACCGAGACGCCCTGGCCCGCGTTCTCGGCGGTCAGCACCAGCGGCCCGAACACCGGGTCCGCCGGGAGGTTGTGGCCGGGCGGAGCGGTGATCTCGCGCCAGTAGTACGTGCCCGGCCGCACCGTGCGCGCGCAGGTGGCCGACGGGAGGGAGGTGACGCAGTCGTCGCCGACCTTGGTGTCGGGTCCGTCCCCGCCGGTCTGGAGGCCCGTCACGCCGTTGGTCTCACGCCACAGCTGGAAGACCGCACCCGCGAGCGGGGCGCCCTCGGGGGTGGTCTTGCGCACCGAGACCACGCCGGACACCGGGTTCGTCACGGGGTCGTTGTCGGCATCGACCGCGACGCCCTGGTCCGCGTTCCCGGGGGTCAGGACCAGCGGACCGAACACCGGGTTCAACGGGAGCTCGTAGCCGGGCGGGGCCGCGGTCTCCTGCCAGTAGTAGGCGCCCACCTCCACCGTCTGCGCGCACTCCCCCGACGCCGGGGTGGTGCAGGGCGCGCCCACGCTGGTGTCGGGATCGGGGCCGCTCGTCTGGAGGCCGGGGATGCCGTTGGTCTCCTCCCACAGCTGGAAGACCGCGCCCGCGAGCGGGGCGTCCGTGCCGCTGTCGGCCTTGAGGACGCTCACCTCGCCCCGCACGGGCGCGGCGGGACGGTTGACGGCCCGCACCCGCACGCCCTGGTCGGCGTTCTGCGGGGTCAGCACCAGCGGCCCGAACACCGCGGGCGCCGGCAGGACGTAGCCGGGCGGCGGGGTGACCTCCCGCCAGTAGTACGTGTCGGGCGTGGCGGTGAGGCGGCAGATGCCGTCCGCCGGGGTGGTGCAGTTCCGGGGGTCCTTCGTGTCGCCACCCGCGGCGTCGGTCTGGAGGCCGGCGGTGCCGTTGGTCTCCTTCCACAGCTCGAACCCGGCGCCGGACAGCGCCTCGCCGGCCGCGTTCACCTTGGCGACGGAGAGCTCGCCGGTCACCGGGGCGGGGCCGCAGGCGGGCAGGTCGCCGGTGAAGGGGTAAGCGTGGAACTCCTGGCCGCCGCCCCCGGTGGCGGAGCTGGTGTGGGTCAGCGAGCCGGTGGTGAAGAACCGGCCGTTGAAGCCCGGCAGGGTGACCGTGGTCCGCGAGGCCGGGTTGCCGACCAGGACGGCGCCCTGGAACTGGCCGGTGCCGAGCAGGCCCACGTCGGTGGCGTCGGGGAAGTTCCACAGCAGCCGGTGCCGGTAGGTCTGCTCGCCGCTGTACGTGACGACGGCCCGGTCCGCGCCCAGGACGTTGACCAGGATCGTGGCGTTCGCCGGGATGCCCGCGAACCGGATGCCCTGCTGGGCGCGGCCGGGGGCCGCGATGTCGGCGTCCACGTTGAAGACCTGGAGGGTGGAGCGGCCGTCGCCCGTGAAAAGGGTTTCGAGTCGGTTGGTGGCGACCGTGCCCGTCGCGGGCCGCGTGGCCCCGTCGGGGCGGGCGTAGCACTGGCTGGCGTCGGCGAGCCGGCCGCGCAAGTGCGCGTACGGGGTGGCCGCGGCCGGGTCCTCGACGACGCGGGCGGCGCTGATGGCGCCGGTACCGGAGCGGGGGCCGGCGTGCCGGACGACTCCGCCGTCGGCGAGGAGGCTCTCGCCCGTGGCGACGGAGATGCCGCCGCCGGTGGTCAGGAAGTCGGACCGCAGGGGCGGCTGCACCTGGGAGCCGGCGCCGACGATGCCGACGTTGTAGACCTGGCTGCCGCCGGCGGCCTTGTCCTGGCCGAAGGAGCCGAGGACGACGACCCGGCCCTCGGCCTCGGCGGCCCGCTCGCGGACCTGGAAGTCCCCGCCCACGAAGATGTTGACACCGGCGTCCCGGCCGCGGGCCGGCCCGGTGTGCGGGTCGAGGTAGTCGTCGGGGCACTCGGGGCCCACGCAGGGGCCGAGCCCCCCGGGCAGCGTGGCCCGTACCGCCCCGGCTCCCGCTGTCGCGGGGTACGCCGGGTGCGCGGGGGCGGCGGTCGCCAGTACCGCCGCCGTCACCGCGAGGCCGAGGCCCAGGCGTGCGCGCCTGGTCCTCACGGCCGTCCTTGCTGTCATGACACTCCGTCCGTCGCCTGCGAGTGGTGCCCTGACAGGCTGGCGGGAGTGTCGTACGAGAGTGCGGGAGGCGCACCCCGTACTACGGCATTCCGATCACAGCGATCACCCTCACGTGCGCGCCGAGCCGGCGACCCAGTCGGCCCAGGACATGTTCCAGCCGCCCAGTCCGTTGTTCGGGGCGACCGTCTTGTCCTGCGAGTTCACGACCTCCACGACGTCCCCGACCAGGGTCCGGTCGAAGAACCAGCCGGCCGGGGTGTCCGAGCCGCCGCCCTTGTCGTCGCGCAGGCCGATGCAGCCGTGGCTGGTGTTGGTGGAGCCGAAGGTGTCGGGGCTGGCCCAGTAGTTGCCGTGCAGGAAGGTCCCGGAGCTGGTGAGCCGCATGGCGTGCGGGACGTCGGGGATGTCGTACTCGCCGCCGAAGCCGACGGTCTGGCCGTTCATGCGGGTGACGTCGAACAGCTCCATCACCACCATTTTCCCGTTGTACGTGGTGTTCTTGGGCGCCCCGGCGCTGATCGGCACGGTGGAGATCAGCTCGCCCTCGCGGCGGACCTCCATGGTGTGCTCGGCGGCGTCCACGGTGGAGACCTGGGAGCGGCCGACGGTGAAGGTGATCGTCTTGTCCTGGATTCCGTACGACCCGGGTGCGCCCTCGACATCGCGGAGGTTCACCCGCACCGTGACCTTGGTGCCGGGCTGCCAGTACCGCTGGGGCCGGAAATCGAGGCGCTGGTCGCCGAACCAGTGGCCGACGACCTCCGTCTTGGGGTCGGCGGTGACGGTGATGGCCTTCTCCACGTCGGCCCGCTGCTTGATGGACTGGTTGAAGTTGAAGGAGACGATCATGCCGGTGCCGACGGTCGAGCGGTTCTCGGGCTTGAAGTAGCCGATGAACCGGTCCTCGGGGACGAAGGTGGTGAAGGTGGTGTGCCGGGCCTGGCGGCGGTTGTGCCCGTCGAGGGCGACGGCGTCCACGGTGTACTTGGCGGCCAGCGCGAGCCGCCCGGCGGCCTGGTCGGGGCTCCAGCTGAGGCCGTCCTCGGCGATGGAGCCGGAAACCTGTTCCTGCTGGGCGTCCTCCACCTTGGTCACCACGACCCGCTCCAGCCGGCCCTCGGGCACCGAGACGCTCAGCGGGCCCTCGGCCGGCACCCCCTTGGCGTTGTCGTCCGGGGTGATCCGGATGGCCTCGTCCGGCGAGCGGGGTTTGCCCGGCAGCTGGATCTCCACCGGGGAGCCGCCGCCCTCGGTGCATCCGGCCAGGCCGCCCAGGAGGCCCGCCCACGCCGCCACGGCGGCCAGGCCCGCCCATCCCCGCCTCGTCACAAGAGTCACGTCCCTCCAACGACCGGGGCCCTCCGGGGGAAACGTGAGCGCGCCACACGTTCCGGGCAGAACTGTCCGGGCAGAACAGTGGGAAGGACCAGACGGGGGCGGGCCCTGGCCGGGACGCCAGGGCCGCATTCCCCACCCCCGCCGGTACCCAGGAGCCGTGGAGGCGGGCAGTGTCGAGCGCAGCCGAACATGAGGCGGTGGATGCCGCCGCAGACGCGTCGAACGCGGGGAACGGGGTGCGGGGCGGCGAGCCCGCGCCCGTACCCCAGGTGAGCGGGCCGCCGCCGGACGGGCGGGCCGGCGGTCCGCCGTACGTCCGGTCCGGCGGCCGGCTGAAGGGCCAGGCGAACGGACAGGTGAGCGACCAGGCGATCGGACAGGTGAACGGGCAGACCACCGGGCAGGTGAACGGGCAGGTGAACGGCCGGCCCAAGGCGCCGGGCAAGGGGCAGCCGTTACGGGCCTCCGTGCGCCCGGGGCCGGCGGTGTGGCCGGGGTCCTCGCATCCGCTCGGGGCCCGCTTCCACCAGGGCCCGGACGGCACGGCGGGCACCAACTTCGCGCTGTGGGCACAGGGCGCGGAGGCGGTGGAGCTGTGCCTGTTCGACTCCGACGGCGGTGAGACCCGGTGCGCGCTGACCGAGCTCACGCACGAGATCTGGCACGGCTTCGTGCCCGGCGTGCGCCCCGGGCAGCGGTACGGGTTCCGGGTGCACGGGCGCTGGGACCCCTGGACGGGCTCCCGGCACAATCCGGCCAAGCTGCTGCTGGACCCGTACGCCCGGGCGGTGGACGGCGACTTCACGCTGCCGCCGGAGGTGTACGGGCACGTGCGCGACTGGCCGCAGCAGTACATCGCGGACACCGTGCGCGACGACCGGGACTCGGCCCCGCACGTCCCCAAGGGGGTCGTGGTCCACGATGACGACGACTGGGCGGACGACGTCCGGCCGAAGACGCCGTGGGCCGACTCGGTGATCTACGAGCTGCACGTGCGCGGGTTCACGATGCGCCATCCGGGTGTTCCCGAGGAGCTGCGCGGCACGTACGCGGGGCTCGCCCACCCGGCGGCCGTCGAGCACCTGACGAACCTCGGCGTGACGGCGGTGGAGCTGCTGCCGGTGCACCAGTTCGCGCACGAGGACCACCTGCTGCGGCGCGGCTTGCGCAACTACTGGGGCTACAACTCGATCGGCTACTTCGCGCCGCACGCGGGCTACTCGTCGAGCGGTACGGCCGGCCAGCAGGTCGGCGAGTTCAAGCGGATGGTGCGGGCCCTGCACGCGGCCGGGATCGAGGTCATCCTGGACGTGGTCTACAACCACACGGCGGAGGCGGGCGAGCTGGGCCCGACGCTGTCGCTGCGCGGGATCGACAACCGGGGCTACTACCGGCTCCAGTCCGACCAGCGCCGGTACGCCGACTACACGGGCTGCGGGAACACCCTGCACGCGGGGCGGCCGCACGTGCTGCGCCTCATCACGGACTCGCTGCGGTACTGGGTGACGGAGATGGGGGTGGACGGCTTCCGCTTCGACCTGGCGGCGGCGCTGGCCCGCTCCATGCACGACGTGGACATGCTGTCGCCGTTCCTGGCGGTGATCGCCCAGGACCCGGTGCTGCGCCGGGTCAAGCTGATCGCGGAGCCGTGGGACGTGGGCTCGGGCGGCTACCAGGTGGGCGCCTTCCCGCCGCTGTGGACGGAGTGGAACGACCGGTACCGGGACGCCGTACGCGATTTCTGGCGGGGTGCGCTGCCCGACGTACGGGATCTGGGGTACCGGCTGTCGGGGTCGAGCGACCTGTACGCGTGGGGCGGGCGGCGGCCGTACGCCTCGGTCAACTTCATCACCGCGCACGACGGGTTCACGCTGCGCGACCTGGTGTCCTACGAGCGCAAGCACAACGACGCGAACGGGGAGGCGGGCCGGGACGGGACGAACGACAACCGGTCGTGGAACTGCGGGGCGGAAGGGGAGACGCAGGACGTCCGGATCGGGATCCTGCGGCGGCGGCAGCTGCGGAACCTGCTGACCACCCTGCTGCTGTCGACCGGGGTGCCGATGCTGGTGGCGGGCGACGAGTTCGGGCGGACGCAGGGCGGCAACAACAACGCGTACTGCCAGGACAACGAGACGGGGTGGGTGGACTGGTCGCTGCTGTCGGACCCGTCCTGGCAGGACCTGTTCGGCCTGGCCCGCAGGCTGATCGCGCTGCGCCACGAGCACCCGGTGCTGCGGCGGCGGGCGTTCTTCTCGGGGCGTCCGCAGGGCGCGGACGGGCTGCGGGACCTGGCCTGGTTCACCCCGGCGGGGGCGGAGATGACGGAGCGGGACTGGTACGCGCCGGCGGCCGCGCTGGGCCTGTACCTGTCGGGCCGGGACATCCCGGGGCGCGACGAGCGGGGCCGCAAGGTGACGGACGACAGCTTCCTGGCACTGCTGCACGCCGGGGACCGGCCGGTGGCGTGGACCCTGCCGGCCGAGCCGTGGGCGTCGGCGTACGAACTGGTCCTGGACACCTCCCGCGAGGACCAGGCGACCCCACCGTCCACCCGCCACCGGGGCGGCGAGACCCTGACGGTGCCGGCGCGGTCGGTGCTGCTGCTGAGGGTGGTGGTCTAGGTCCTGGGCCGACGGCGGCGCCGGGCCGACGGTGACGCCGGGCTCAGCGGCCCGGCGGGGTCTCGGCCTGGAGCAGCATGCGCTTGAGGAGGGCGGCGAGGTCGGCGCGGTCGGTGTCGTCGAGGGGTGCGATCAGTTCCGCCTCGGCGATGCCGCGCCAGCGCATGGCCTCGGTCCAGCGCCGGTGGCCCTCGTCGGTGAGCTCGACCTCGACCCGGCGGCGGTCGCCGGCCGCGCGCAGCCGCCGGATCAGCCCGGACTTCTCCAGGGTGTCGAGCCGGCCCGTCATCCCGGCCGGGGAGAGCAGCAGTTCGGCGGCGAGTTCCGCCGAGGGGGCCCGCCAGGGTGCGCCCCGGGAGGCGACCCGGTGCAGGGTCTCGAACTCGAACTCCTGGAGGCCGGTCTCGGCCAGGGCCCGTTCCTTGCCGGCCTTCACGTGCTTGGCGAGCAGCTGGATGCGGGTGATGACCGCCTCCGTGGGCGCGTCGAAGGGAACCTTGCCGGTCCAGCGGGCGATGTGCCGGTCGACGGAATCCTCGGTTCGCTCCTTCTCCATGGGCGGAAGTATCGCACCCGGGCTGAAGCATTTCGTTGACGAATGATTCGCTGGCGAAATATCGTCCCTGGCATGACCCCGACGATCTGGCGGCTGCTCACCGGCCGCACCTTCGCCTCCTTCGCCTCGGCCCTGGTCCCCACCACCCTCACCCTCGCGGTGGTCCGCACCGGTTCGGCCGCGGACCTGGGGCTGGTACTCGCCGCCGAGATGCTCCCGATGGTGCTCCTGCTGCCCCTCGCGGGCGTGGCCGCCGACCGCTACCCGGCCCGCCGGGTGGTGCTCGCCTCCGACCTCGTCCGGGCCGCCGCGCAACTGGGCACCGGCGCGGTGCTGCTGGCCGGGCCCGTACGGATCCCCGCGCTCGCGGCGCTCGCCGCCCTGACCGGGGCCGCCGTGGCCTTCGGCAATCCCTCGGCCCGGACGCTGGTCGCCGCCGCGGTCCCCGACGCGGTCCGGCTGCGGGTCAACGCCCGGCTCGGAGTGGCGGGCGGGATCGCCCAGCTGGCCGGGCCCGCCGCCGCGGGCGGGGTGGTGCTGGCCGTCGGGGCCGGCTGGTCCTCGCTGCTGACCGGCGCGCTGTTCGTCTGCTCCGCGCTCACCCTCGGCGGGGTGCGCACGCCGCCGCCCCCGCGCACCGCCGCGCGCGCCGGGTTCGGCTCCGAGCTGCGGGCAGGCTGGGTGGAGACCCGGCGGCACCCGTGGTTCCTGGCCAACGTGCTCGCCCACGGCGTCTGGCATCTCGCGGCCGGGCTGCTGCTCACCCTCGGCCCGCTGATCGCGGTGGAGAGCCTGGGCGGGGCGGGCGCCTGGGTGGTCGTCGCCCAAGTGGGCACCACCGGGCTGGTCGTGGGGGTCTGGGCGGCGGGGCGGCTGCCCGTGCGGCGGCCGCTGGTCGGGGTGGCCGTGGCCTCCTCCCTCCAGGCCCTGCCGCTCACCGCGTTCGCGCTGCGGCTGCCGCTGGCCGTGACGGCGGTCGCCTTCTGCGCCGCCATGTTCGGCGTGGGGGTGCTGAGTCCCCTGTGGGAGACGGAGATCCAGCGCCGGATCCCGCTGGAGACCCTGGGGCGGGTGGGCTCCTTCGACACCCTGATCTCGTTCGCGGCCCGCCCGCTGGGGCTGGCGGTGGCCGCGCCGCTCGCCGCCGTCACCGGGACGGCGGCCCCGCTGCTGGTGGCGGCCGTGCTCACCGCCGCCGCGAATCTGTCCGTACTGCTGCTTGCGGACGTCAGGGTGGTGGATCCGGAGCGGAAGCCTTCGTTCGTGCTGCGATGATGTGGCCTTCTTGCGCACACACGTTCACACGCACACACGTTCAAGGGGGCATGCGTAGATGGCGAGCTTCGGGACCGCTCTGCGGGAGCTGCGCGGGGCGCAGAAGTCGGCGAAGGGCGTGTCGCTCTACTCGCGGTTCGCCAACCGGCCCGCCGGGCGGTACCTGGCCGCCGGGTCGTACGCGCTCGGGCTGACCCCAAATCAGGTGACGCTGGTCAGCGCCCTGTTCAGCTTCGCCGCCGTCGCCGCCGTCGCGCTCGCCGCGCCCTCGTGGGGGCTGGGGGTCGCCGTATGGGCCGCGCTCGCGGTCGGGTTCGCCTTCGACTCCGCGGACGGGCAGCTGGCCCGGCTGCGCGGGGGTGGGAGCGCGGCCGGCGAGTGGCTCGACCACGTCGTGGACTGCGCCAAGCTGACCGCGCTGCACACCTGCGTGCTGATCGCCTTCTACCGCTTCCCGGACGCGTACGGGACCGGGGGCGACGGCTGGCTGCTGGTGCCGCTGGGGTTCCAGTTCGCCTCGGTCGTCACCTTCTTCGGGGGGCTGCTGACCGAGAAGCTGAAGCCGAAGCCCGCGCCCGGGAGCCCCGCCGCCGCGCCGTCGACGGTGCGCGCGGTGGCGTTGCTGCCCGTGGACTACGGGGTGTTCTGCCTGGTGTTCCTGCTGCTCGGCGGCGGGGAGCTGTTCCGCTGGGCGTACGTGGGACTGGGCGCGGTCGCCGGGCTGTTCCTGCTGGCGTTCCTCGCGAAGTGGTTCCGGGAGCTCAGCGCCGTTCCGCGCTGAGGGGCTGCGACAGCGCGTCCAGCGCCCGGCGCAGCTGGGTGCTGGACGTGTGCACGGTGTAGGGGAAGTAGACGACGTCGACGCCGACCGGGGCGAAGTCCCGTTCCAGCTTGTCGCCCTTGGGCGTGCCCCGCCAGTCGTCGCCCTTGAAGATGACGTCGAAGCGGACCTGCTTCCAGGTCTCCACCTTGTCCGGGACCGTCTCGACGAAGGCGGCGTCCACGTACTTGACGCTGCGGACGATTTCCAGCCGCTCGACGAGAGGGATCATCGGGCGGCGCCCCTTGGCCCGTTCGGCCATCTCGTCGGAGACGACTCCGGCCACCAGGTAGTCGCACTGACTCCGGGCGTGGCGCAGGATGTTGAGGTGCCCGATGTGGAACAGGTCGTAGGCGCCCGGCGCGTAGCCGACTCGGTATGGTCTGCGCGCGCCGGCGCCAAGGTCGGACATGTCGCGCTCCGTCATTGTTACCCCCCAGCAGCCACACCCCCCGGTGTGGCGGATTAGCAGACAATAGCGTGCACGTTCCGCACCAGGACGGTGAACGAATAGGGTGACGTGCGCATCATCCAGGGGAGAAGGGGACGTTCAGTGTCCAGATCCGGTCACCGGCGCTTGCTGCTGGTTTCCACCAATTACGCTCCCGAGCACGCGGGCATTGGCCCGTACGCCACGCAGATCGCGGAGCACTGGGCAGATCTCGGCCACGAGACCCACGTCCTCGCGGGTATGCCGCACTACCCGGCGTGGTCCCTGGAGCCGGAGTACAAGGGGGCGCTCCGGCGCACGGAACGGCGCGCGGGGGTCACGGTGCACCGGCGCGCGCACACGGTGCCGGCCCGTCAGACCGCCGTGAAGCGGGCCCTGTTCGAAGGATCGATTCTGCTGCACGGCGCCGTGGCCCCGCCCCGGATGCCGAGGCCGGACGCGATCCTGGCCCAAATGCCCAGCCTGGCGGGCGGGGTGACGGCCGCCCGGCTCGCGGCGCGCTGGAAGGTCCCGTTCGTCCCGGTGGTCCAGGACCTGATGGGCGCCGCCGCCGCGCAGAGCGGGATCAGCGGTGGCGACAAGGCCGCCGTGATCGCCGGGCGCGCCGAGGCGTACACGCTCAGGCGGGCCACCCTGGTCGGCGTGATCCACGAGACCTTCGTGGATCGCGTCGTCGGGATGGGCGTGGACCCGGCGAAGATCCGGCTCGTGCCCAACTGGTCGCACGTGCCGCTGCCGACGAAGCCGCGCGGGGAGACCCGGCGGCACCTCGGCTGGGCCCCCGGCCAGACGGTCGTCCTGCACTCCGGGAACATGGGCCTCAAGCAGGGTCTCGAAGTCCTGGTCGGCGCGGCACGGCTGGATCCGGACGTCCGCTTCGTCCTCATGGGCGACGGCAGCCAGCGCGCGGCCCTCGCCGACCTCGCGGCCGACGTACCGAATCTGGACATCATCCCCCCTGCCGCGGACGGCGAGTTCCCGGATGTCCTCGCCGCGGCGGACGTCCTCGCGGTCACGCAGCACGCCGCCGTGATGGACATGAGCGTGCCGTCCAAACTCACCTCCTACTTCCAGGCCGGCCGGCCCGTCGTCGCCTCCGTCGCGGCGCGGGGCGGCACCGCCCAGGAAGTGGAGCGTTCGGGCGCGGGGGTGCTCGTGGCGCCGGAGGATCCGGGGGCCCTGCTGAAGGCCGTACGGGCGCTGGCCCAGGACCCCGAGGGCGCGGACCGGCTGGGAGCGGCCGGACCGCGCCACGTGGCGGCGCACCTGAGCCGCGAGGCGGGCCTGGCCCGCATCGACGCACTGATCGACGAAGCACTTGGGGGTACCCGGCCGTGATCGAGACGAACCGCCCGGCGGGACCCCCGGCCGAGGACGAACCCGACCTGCTGCGCGACCAGTTCCGCCAGCTCCTTCGCTACCGCCGCCTCATCGGGGCCGGCATCGGGATCGGCTTGCTGGGCGGCGTCTACCTCGGCATCTCCACCGCCGACACGTACGTCTCCGTCGCGGACATCGTGCTGCGCGCGCCGACCGACGACCCGTTCAACCCGAGCCTCGCGCCCGACAAGGCGATCAACATCGGCTCCGAGCGGCAGGTCGCGCTCTCCAGCTCCATAGCCACCGAGGCGGCGAAGAAGCTCGGCGTCTCCGCGACCGGCCTCGCCGCCCTGCGCAGCGGGCTCCAGGTGACGAACCCGCCGCAGACGATGGTGCTCCGCTTCACCTACACCTCCTCCTCCCCCAAGGAGGCCGCCCGGCGCGCGAACGCGCTGACCGAGGCGTACCTGCTGAAGCGGCAGGAGGCCCTCGACGTCACGCGCGACAAGATGGTCAAGGGCTACCAGGACCAGCGCGACCCGGTGGCCAAGCAACTGGACGAGCTCGCCAAGGACATCGCCCGGATGCCGGCCGGATCCGCGCGCGACGCCGCCAACTCCAGCAAGACGGACCTGCAGAGCGAGGTCGGCCGCTACAACAGCAGCATCACCAAGCTGGAAGCCCTGGACATGACCCCGGGCCGGGTCACCAGCCCGGCGACCGCGCCCACCGCGCCCGACGGCCCGGGCCTGCCCATGTCGCTCACGCTCGGGGCAGCCGTGGGCCTCGCCCTCGGCCTGCTCGCCGCGTGGGTACGGCTCGTCTTCGACCCGGCGCCGCGCTCCGAGGGCGACGTCGCCCGGTCCCTGCGCGCGCCCGTGCTGGGCTCCCTGCCGCGGGGCAAGACCGACGGCGGGCCGCTGCTCGCGGCGGGCGAGGAGGATCCCCGGCTCGCCGAGGAGTTCCGCTCGGTGGCGTTCCGGCTCGCCTACGACGCCCGGTTCGCCGACCGGCGCCGACTGCTGGTGGTGGCCCCGCGCGGCAGCAGCGAGATGGCCGCCGCCGTGGCCGTGAACCTGGCCGCGTCCTTCGCGGAGACCGGCAAGGACGTGCTGCTCATCGAGGCCGACCTGCGTACGCCGGTGCTGGCCAGCCAGCTGCCGACCGACGCGGGCGGGCGGCCCCGTTGGAGCCGGCTGCCGGACGGCGCGGGCTCCGGCGGACACCCCGGGCACGGGGACACCGACTGGCCCGGCGGGCGGCAGCTCGTCGTGGACGCCGGGGAGTCGGGCGCGTTCGACCTGATCCCGGGCGAGCGGGCCCGCAACGTGGCCCGCGCGCTGACCTCGCCGCAAACCACCCGGCTGATCTCCGAGGCCGACTCGCCCAACTCGACGGTCGTGGTGCTCGCGCCGCCGGTGCTCTCGTACGCGGACGCGCTGGCCCTGGTCGACCGCGTGGACGGCGTCCTCGTCGTCTGCGACCCGCGCGCCGTGCACCGCAGCGACCTGTCCCGGATCCGGGAGCTGATCAGCGGGGCCGGGGGCACGGTGCTGGGCGCGGTGCTGCACGCGCCGCTTCCGGGCGACAAGCGCGGCCGGGGCCGCAAGGGCACGGCGCCCGCTCCTTCGACGCCGGCCGCCGGGCCGGTGCCCGCGGTGGACGAGGACGATCCGGATCAGCCGCCGATTCCCGGGGACGGCACCGACACCGTCGCCCTGCGCACGGTCCGTACGGGCCGCAGGTGAGCCGGCGAGGCCTCGCGGCGGTCTCCTCGATCCTGGACCAGGCGGCGTCCAGCGCCACGAACATCCTGGTGCTGGTACTGGCCGCGCGGCTGTCGTCGGCGGCCGGCTTCGCCGACTTCTCGATGGTGTACGTCGCCTTCAGCGTGCTGCTCGGGCTGAACATGGCGTACGTCGGCCAGACGGTGGTGCTGGAGAAGGGCGACGGGCTCGGGGCGGTGTGCCGGTCCGCGGTGGCGTTCACGGGCGCGGCGTCGATGGTGGTCGGCGCGGTGCTCGCGGGTGTGGGGCTGTTGCTGCCGGGGCCGTCGGGGTGGGCGTTCCTCGCGCTGGGCCTCGTACTGCCGCTGGTGCTGGTGCAGGACGGGCTGCGGTACTGCTTCTCGGCGCTGCGGGCGCCGCAGCGGGCACTGGCCGCCGACGCGTTGCGGCTGGCGTGCGTGGTCGCGGCGCTGGCGATCCAGCCCTCGGGGGCCTCGGCCGGGCGGCTGGTGCTGGTGTGGGGCGTCTCGGCGCTGCCGGCGCTGGGGCTGGGCCTGTGGCTGCTCCGGCCGTACGTGCGCGGGATCGGCGCCGACGTCCGCCCGTACCTGCGCCGCGGGCACCTCGGCCGGCGCTTCGTGATCGAGTTCGCGGTGGGCAACGGCTCCAGCCAGCTGGCGGTGCTGGGCCTGGGTCTGTTCGCCACCCCTCTGGCGGTGGGCGCGCTACGCGGCGCCACGACCCTCTTCGGCCCGCTGAACGTCCTGTTCAACTCGGCGAACGCGTTCGGGCCGCCGGTGGTGGGGCGCGCTTCGGGAAAGCGCGGCGTGGTCCGGCTCACGGCCCTGATGGGCGGCGCGCTGGCCCTGCTGGCCGCCGGATGGGCGGCCGTGCTCCACTCCCTCCCCGCCGGCCCGGGCCGCCACCTCCTGGGCGGCACCTGGGCGGCGACCTCCGCGCTCCTCCCGGCGACGGGGGCGCAGTACGCGGTGATGGGCCTGGGCACCTGCGCCCTGCTCACCCTGCGCGTCCTGAACCCGAAGGCCACCCTGTCCCTCCAGGTCGTCTTCTCCCTGCTGTCGGTGGCCCTGCTTCTCGGCGGCTACGCGGCGTTCGGCGTGACGGGCGCCGCCTGGGGCCTGGCGGCCGGCTCGGCCCTCAAGGCCACCGCCGCCTGGCTCCGCGTCACCCGCCTCCCCGCCCCGGCCGCCGGCCCCGCCCAGGCCCCCGCCTCCGTCGCCGACGCGGCGCGGTAGACAACGGCGGCGCGGAGGGCACCGGGCCGCGTCAGTGGAGGGTGGTGGACCTGTCCTGGCGGTAGGTGGCCACCAGGGCCAGGCAGAGGGCGGCGATGGCGACGCGGCCCGAGGCCTGGAGGAGGGGGCCCCGCAGGAGGATGAAGGAGTAGCCCGCGACGAGGGGGACCACCACCGAGATCAGGCTGCCCGGGGGCGAGCGGCGGGTGGCGCGTCTGGCGTAGCGGCGGTCCACGCGCGCGGCGGCGTAACCCAGGGCGAGGAGGCCCGCGCCCATGCCCAGTGGACCGAAGTCGATCCACAGCTCCGCCCAGATCGGGGAGGAGAGGTTGGTGTTGACCGTGCCCATCCACTGCCCGACCATCACGCCCGTGTCGCGCGGCTTGCCCGGCCACACCGAGCGCGGCACCGCGAAGAAGACCGAGCCGGCGAGCTGGCGCCCGTAGAAGTGTCCGGGGCCGGAATCGGAGAAGGTGATGGTGTTGGCGAACATGCCGATCTGGTCGTAGTCCTTGAGGGCCATCGGCTCCAGGAAGGAAGTGGTCTCGACCGGCTTGTAGTTCTTCTCGTCGTACCGGAAGCGGTCCGCGAACGGGAAGACCAGCAGGGCGACGACCACCGCCATCGACAGCGCCACCCGGTACATCGCCGCGCTCACCGGGAAGACGGTGAACAGCAGCGCGAACAGCACCGTGAGGAACCAGTACCGCGGGTTCGAGACCGGGTTGTTGACCACCAGGTTGAGGACGGCGAGCGCCGCCCAGGTGGCGATGACCGAGACCTTGCGGCGGGCGTACGTCGAGGTGATCAGCCAGCGGGTGTAGAGGAGCAGGGACAGCAGCGCCGGTACCGTGCCGAAGCCGCGCAGGAGCGCCTGGCCGGCCTGGCCGTCGCCGTTGGAGACGCCCGCCTCCTCGATGCCCGCGATGATCTCCTGGCGGCTGGAGAAGAACACCGCCGGGCCGCCGAGCTTCATGATGAACGCCGCGCTGCACAGGAACGCGATCCCCGTGAGGAGCTGGAGGCGGCGCCGGTGCGCCATGACCGGCCGCGGCTCCTTCTGGGAGCCGCCCGCGCGGCCCGCAGGGCGGTGGCGGGCGAGCAGGACGCCCACGTCGAACGCCGTACAGCCGAGCAGCACCAGCCCGATGGCGAGCGTGAGGTCGGAGCGCGGTCCGACCACGGGGGTCGGGACCCGGCCGAGGACGGCCTGGGCGAGCGGGGCCACGCCCATCGCCATGTAGACGAAGAGCCAGAACGAGCCCTGGAGCAGCTTGCGCCGGCTGGTCAGCACCATCGCGGAGAGCCGGGCGCCCGCGTACATGGTGAGCAGGAGCTGGAGCCAGTAGGCCGCGTCGCGCTGCCCGTCGCCCGACTGGACGGCGACGAACAGCGGCAGGAAGACGGTGAAGCCGAGGATGAGCGGTACGGACAGCGCCCGCGAGAGCAGCGTGCGCGGGGTGGTGATCCGGCCCCAGCGCTTCTCGTCCTCGGCGTCGGGTGCCGGCCGCGGCCGTCGCGGCGCAACGGCGGGTTCGCGTACGTCCGTTGCCACTGCCGCCCCCACCCCATGTGCCTGGTCCGCGCGCAGTCTAATCTGAGCGGGCGACGCCCGGGGAGGCGCCGGGGGGCAGATGGAGGGGCGACCGTTGCGGGATCTTCCTGCGTTCACGCTGGCCGGATACGACAAGGGGCGCGGGCTGCTGACGCAGGCGCTCTGGTTCGCCGTGATGAACACGCTGTTCATGGCGTGGTTCTGCCCGGCGCGGCTGCGCGTGGCGCTGCTGCGGGCCTTCGGGGCGCGGATCGGCGAGGGCGTGCTGATCCGGCACAGGGTGCGGGTGCTGTGGCCGTGGAAGCTGACGGTCGGGGACCACACCTGGATCGGCGAGGGCGCCTGGCTGCTCAACCTGGAGCCGGTGACCATCGGTTCGCACGTGTGCGTCTCGCAGGAGGCCATGCTGTGCACCGGCTCGCACGACCACCGGGCCGCCGACTTCCGCTACCGCAACGCCCCGATCGTGGTCGAGGACGGTGCCTGGGTGGCCGTACGGGCGACCGTGCTGGCCGGGGTCACGATCGGCCGGTGCGCGGTCGCGGGCGCCGGGGCGGTCGTCCACAGAAACCTTCCCGCGCTGACCCTGCAGACGATGGACGGGCAGCGCCGCCCGGTCGAGGAGCCCAAGTGAGAGTCCTGCACGCCGTTACGCTGCACTCCCCCTCGCACGCCTTCGGCGGCCCGGTCCGGGTCGCGCTGAACCTGGCCAAGGGACTGCGGGCGCGGGGCCACGAGGCGCGGCTGCTGGCGCTGGGCGAGGGGTTCCCCGAGCCGTGGCCGACGGCGGTCGAGGGCGTCCCGGCGAAGCTCTTCCCGGCCCGGCGGATCCTGCCGCTGGGCTTCAGCGGGATGACCTCCCCGGCCCTGCTGGCCTCGGCGGGCCGTCTCGTACGGGACGCGGACGTGGTCCACGTACACCTGGCGCGGGACCTGGTGACGCTGCCGGTGGCCCTGGCGGCGCTGCGGGCGCGCAAGCCGCTGGTGCTCCAGACCCACGGCATGGTGGACCCGAGCGGGAAGGCGCTGGCCAAGGTGCTGGACGCGGTGGCGGTACGCCGGCTGCTGCGCGGTGCGGACGCCCTGCTGTACCTGACCCCGCACGAGCGCGAGGGCCTGGAGGCGGTGGCCGGGGGCCCGCTCGCGCGGGCGGTGCGGCTGGTGAACGGCACCCCGGCGCAGGACGAGCGGCCCGCCCCGGCCGGTCCCCCGCGCATCCTGTACTCGGCGCGGCTCCAGGCCCGCAAGCGCCCGGTCGACTTCGTGGACGCGGCACCGGCGGTCCTCGCGGCGCACCCGGACGCCGAGTTCGTGGTCGCCGGCCCCGACGAGGGCGAGCTGGCGGCGGTGCGGGCGCGGATCGGGGCGCTCGGGCTGTCGGCGCGCTTCACGGTGCCGGGGGCGCTGTCGGCCGAGGAGGTCCTGGCCGAGCTGCGGCGGGCCCACGTGTACGTACTGCCCTCGGTGGAAGAGCCGTTCCCGATGTCGGTACTGGAGGCCCTGGCGGTCGGCGTGCCGCCGGTCGTCACGCACTCCAACGGGCTGGCCCGCGACATCGCGGCGGCCGGCGCGGGCCACGCGGTGGACCCGGGCCCGGCGGGCGTCGCGCGGGCGGTGCTCGACCTGCTGGACCCCGCCGCGAACGACAAGGCCTCCCGCGCGGCCCGCGGACTGGCCGCCGGATCGTTCTCGATGGACGCCGTCCTGGACACCCTGCTGCCGGTCTACGAGGGGGCGCGGCGTCCGGTGTAGGACCGGCGCGGGACCGCCCGGCTGTCAGAACTCGTCGCGCCGCGTTTCGTCCACCACGGGGAGGGCGGCCGTGGCGCGGCGGCGCTTGAAGACGCTCGCGTACACCGCGAGGCCGAGGGCTCCGGCCGCCATCATGATCAGGCCGACCACGTCGAGGTTGACGCCGTCCATCTTCCAGTCGCTCGCGAAGGTGAGGACAGCCCCCACCACGATCAGGGCGATGCAGCCGCCGATTCCTCCCATGGATCCCGCCTCCGTAGTCGCGTTCGTGTGGTCGCGCTCGTGTGAAGGCGCGGCTACCCCGGGTCCGGACACGGAAACGCCCCCGGCGGCCGAACTCGCGGCCTTCGGGGGCGTCTTGGCGTGGAGCGACGGTTACGCGGGGATCCAGGCGTAGCAGCCCGTCGAGGTGAACTCGGCCGTGCCCGACGGGATCGTGGCGACGATCTTGTCACCCGCCTTGAGGGGCGCCTCCGGGCCCGAGGAGACCACCGCGCCGTCCTTCGACCTGGCCTCCCAGGTGCAGGTGGCGCTCTGGGTCAGCGCCCGGTACTTGCCCGCCGCCGGCGACTTGCGCGTGCCGTCGGGGAAGCCCTTCTCCGCCGCCGCCAGGATCGGCTTCTGCTCCGGGCACAGGTGCGTGATCGCGTCCTTCGCCGCCGGGATCTCCCCGGCGATGACGGCGCCGGTCGCCGCGTCCTTGTCGCGCTTCGCGGTGCGCTCCACCCGCTGGCAGGACTCCTGCCCGTTCTGCAGCACCGCCGCCGGGTCCGTCTTCTCCGGCACCCGGCCGCTCAGGTACTGCTTCTCGTTGGGCTTGAAGCTGCCCGTCTTCGGGGTCAGCTTCGCGTCCGGCAGCACCGGCCCGGTCGGCTTCGCGTCGGGCGCGGCGGCCGACGCGGCCGGCGAGTCCGCCGGGTCGGGGACCGACGAGGCGGCGGGCGGCTTCGGCTTCGCCGCCGCGGCGGGGTCGGCCTTGTCACCGTCCGAGCCGCAGCCGGTCAGCGTCAGGGCGGCGGCCAGCAGGACAGCAGCCGCTGCGGAGCGTCGGTACATCAGGTGGCTCCTGTACTTACTGGTACTCGGGTTCTCGGGTGGAGAGGACCGCGGGGCCCGGTCCGGAGAGCCGGGCCCCGCGGCGTCGGTCGGTCGGGGGCTACTTCACGCCGAAGGTGAGCACCAGCTGCGGTGCGCCCTCCGCCGCCGTCGCCTCCGAGGACCAGAGCCACAGCGGGTCGGTGCCCGTGCTCGTCAGGCCCATGCTGTACGTGGTGCCCAGCACCGCGGAGACCGCCGCGGTGTCCAGCTCCACGCTGTGGACGGCCGAGCCGTCCGGCACGCCCGCGATGGTGCCGAGCGGGGTGGTGCCCAGGGTGGGCTTGGTGTTGAAGGTCGTGCCCGCGCCCGTCCAGGTACCGGTGACCGGGACCACGGACACGGTGTCGGCCGTACCGGCACCGGCCTGCGTCGTGGTCTTGAACTGGAGCGACGCGGCCTTCAGGACCTGCCCGGCCGGCGCCGCCGGCAGGTTGAAGCGCAGGTACGTCTCGTACGCCGAGGTGCCGCGCACCGCGAGCGAGCTGGAGGCGCCGTAGGCGGTGCTCGGGGCACCCTGGTTGATGTAGGTGTCCTCGGTCGCGGTGACCTCGGAGACCGAGTCGGTCGGGGCCTTCGCCAGGTCGAAGTGGTTCTTGACCTGGGTCTGCGTCAGCGCCGTCGGGTAGACGGCCGTCTCGTCGATCTGACCGGCGAAGAAGTTGCTGGTCGGCTTGGTCGGCCAGCTGGCGAGGTTGTCGCCGCCGACGTGCCAGAAGCCCGCGTACGTCATGTTGCCCGTCGCGTTCAGCGAGTCCTTCTTCTGGCCGTCCACGTACAGCGTGATGCCGCCGGGGCCCTGCGTACCGACGACGTGGTGCCACTTGTTGTCGTTGTACGTCTCGAACAGGCCGGTGGCGACGGTCCGGGTGGAGCCGTTGTACACGCCGAAGATCAGACGACCGGTGTTGGTCATGTAGATCTGCTTGTCGTACGTGCCGCTGCTGCGCGCGTTGTTGTTGCCGAAGCCGACCAGCTTGCCGCCGCGCGTCGTGTTGGTCTTGAACCAGGTCTCGACGGTGAAGGTGGAGCCGACCGTCTGGCGGTGGTCGCTGTACACCTGCTGGCTGGTGCCGTTGAAGCCCATGGCCGTGCTGGTGCCGGTGACGGCCGCCGGGGTCTGGCGCAGCGCCGGGGCGTTCAGCTGGACGCCGCTGGTGTTGCCGCCCTCCGAGGAGTCGGCGACGTACGGGCTGACGGTGTCGTCGTAGCGCCAGTACAGGTTGGCGCCGTCGGCACGGACCTGGTTGGGGTACGACTGCACCGAGGTCGGGACCGTGACGGAGACGGAGGCCGACAGGGCGCTGGTGTTGCCCGCCGCGTCGGTCGCGGTCACCCGGTAGCTGTAGGACTGCCCGGCCTTGACGGTGGTGTCGTTCCAGGAGGCCTGCGGGCGCTCCCACTCCAGGGAGTTCGCGCTCACCGTGGCGATCGGCGAGGCCGAGCCGTTGCGGTAGACGCGGTACGTCAGCTTGCTGTCGTCCGCGTCGTAGCTGGTGCGCCAGCGCACCTGGGCCTCGCCGGGCTTGACGCTGGAGGCGCTGGCGACCGGGGTGGTCGGGGCGCCGACGTCGCCGGTGGAGGCGAAGCGGGTCAGGGCCTGCTGCTCCTTGCCGTTGATGAGGGTGAACTCACCGCCGACCCAGAGGTACTTGGTGTCGCCCTTGGCCGCCACGTCCATGACGCGCGGGCCGATGCCCTCGCCGATGCCGTCGTTCGCGGTGGGGTGCCAGCCGAGCTTGGCCGGGCCGCGCACGAAGCCGTCCACGGGCGCGGGGGCGGCGCCTTCGTGGTCGGTGCGCTGGGCCAGCAGGAAGTTCCGCTTGCCGTCGGGGAACTCCAGCTCGGTGGAGCAGTCGTGCGCGTGCGAGGAGCTGTAGAGCACGCCCTCGTACGGCAGCACGAACTGGGTCGCGCCGAGGCAGCGGTCGCGCCACTTCTCGTTGAAGTCGGTGGCGAGGCCCATGCGGCCGTCGAACACGCCGCCGCCGGAGCCCTCGGCGCCGGCGTAGTAGCCCGTCGCGTCGGCCGAGATGTCCTTGACCACGGAGTTCGACGGGATGCTGGTGTACGTCTTGGTGACGGCGCCGGTGGTGGCGTTCACGACGGCCAGCGCGTGCGTGTTGGCTCCGTTGACCGAGAAGAAGTCACCGCCGAGCAGGACGTTCTTGCCGTCGTTGCTGATCTCGACGGCGCGGCCGGGCTCGTCGGCGTTGGCGACGAAGGGCTTGATCGCACCGGAGGTGGCGTCGACCGCGGCGAAGCGCTCGCGGGTCTGGCCCTCGACGGCGGAGAAGTCGCCGGCCGCGTACAGCGTGTCGTCGGTGACGGCCAGCGCGCGCACGGTGGCGGGGAAGCCCGGGTGGAAGGACGCCTTGGGGGTGCAGCTCTCGATGTCGATCGCGGCGACGTTGGAGACCGGCGTGCCGTTGACGGCGCCGAAGTAGCCGCCCGCGTAGAGGGTCTTGCCGTCCTTGGACACCTCCAGCGCGCGCACCGTCGCGGTGCCGTCGCCGATGGTGAAGGCGAGGGTGCAGGAGGTCGGGTTGCCCGTCGCGGCGTCGAGGGCCACGAAGTTCACGGCCTCCTGCTCGGTGCCGCTGCCGGCGCCCTCGGGCGGGCGGACGGCGGAGAAGGTGCCGCCGGCGAAGACGGTGCCGCCCGTCTGGGCCATCGCCCAGACGACGCCGTTCGGCTGCCAGGTCGGCAGTTCGTCGGCGGTGAAGGCCACGGGCGCGGTGATGGCGGACGCCTGCGGCATCAGCACCAGGCCTACGCCGGTTCCCGCTCCGGCGAGTGACAGGGCGAGGGCGGCAGTCAGCCCTCTGGATCTACGCATGAGCCCCCCAGGGCAATTGCCCGGTTTGATGGCTGGAACTATCCGAACAGCCATATGTACTGGCGCAGACTAGGGCTCAGGCCTCGGCCCGGTCACCTCACTTGACCCACTGCATACCAACTTGCAGGCAACAGGGTCCAGCCTGGAGGGCGCACCACGGACATACGGCAGGTTTGCCCCGGCCACACCGCGCAGAGCTGTGGGAATGACCAGGACACGGCAAATCGTAGGCGAAATATATGCCCTCAGCGGTCGATACGGACCGTCACACCGGCCAACTGGTCCTGGACTTGGCGGATGTCGGCGTCCACCATGATCTGCGCTAGTTCGGACACGAGGACCGTCGGCTTCCAGCCAAGGATGTCGTGGGCCTTGCTCGCGTCGCCGATCAGGGCGTCGACCTCGCTGGGGCGCTCGTACTTGGGGTCGTAGCGCACGTGCTCGTTCCAGTCGAGACCGGCGTGCCCGAAGGAGGCCTCGACGAACTCGCGGACGGTGGCGGCGACTCCGGTGGCCACGACGTAGTCGGTGGGCTCGTCCTGCTGGAGCATGCGCCACATGGCGTCGACGTACTCGGGGGCGTAGCCCCAGTCGCGGACCGCGTCGAGGTTGCCGAGGTAGAGGCGGTCCTGGAGTCCGGCCTTGATGCGGGCGACCGCGCGGGTGATCTTGCGGGTCACGAAGGTCTCGCCGCGGCGCGGGGACTCGTGGTTGAAGAGGATCCCGTTGACGGCGAACATGTCGTACGCCTCGCGGAAGTTCACGGTGGTCCAGTACGCGAAGACCTTGGCGGCGCCGTAGGGGCTGCGCGGGTGGAACGGGGTGCCCTCGTTCTGCGGGGGCGGGGTGGCGCCGTACATCTCGGAGGACGAGGCCTGGTAGATCCGGGTGTCCACGCCGCTGGCCCGGATGGCCTCCAGCAGCCGGAGCGCGCCGAGGCCGGTGACGTCGCCGGTGTAGAGGGGGGCGTCGAACGACACGCGCACGTGGGACTGGGCGCCCAGGTTGTAGACCTCGTCCGGCCGTATCTCGCGGAGCAGGTTCACGAGGGCGACGCCGTCGGACAGGTCGCAGTGGTGCAGCACGAAGGACCGGTTCGCGGTCTGCGGGTCCTGGTAGATGTGGTCGATCCGCTCCGTGTTGAAGCTGGAGGACCGCCGCACGAGCCCGTGCACCGTATAGCCCTTGGAGAGCAGCAGCTCAGCGAGGTACGAGCCGTCCTGTCCGGTGACGCCGGTGATCAGTGCGGTCTTGCCCATCTGGGGTCCCCCTGGGGTTGGTTGTCGTGCGATGAGGCTGCGCCTCGGTCTGTGTTCCGGCCCGGCCTCGACCTGCTGCCGGCGGCCGTCCGTCTGGCGGGGAGTCATGCCGCCGCCCCCGGCCCGGGGCTGGATGCGTACCGTACATGGCGCGCCCGGTCCGGCGGCGGCGCCGGATCCGCGCGGCCGGGCCCGGGGTGCGCACCCGCCGGATGCGGACGCGGGATCCGGACTCCCCCCGAAACCCGCGGCGGTGGACTGGCATCATCGGCGGTATGACAAGTTCGCTGCCGCTTCTGCCCCCGCACGCCCGCGTCTTCGTCGCGGGGCACCGCGGTCTCGTCGGGTCCGCGGTCGTCCGGCGGCTCACCGCCGACGGCCACGAGGTGCTCACCCGCGGCCGGGCCGAGCTCGACCTGCGGGACGCCGCCGCGACCGGTGCGTACCTGAAGGACGTCCGCCCGGACGCCGTCGTGCTGGCCGCCGCCAAGGTCGGCGGCATCATGGCCAACAGCACCTACCCGGTGCAGTTCCTGGAGGACAACCTCAGGATCCAGCTCAGCGTCATCGCCGGGGCGCACGCCGCCGGGGTGGAGCGCCTGCTGTTCCTGGGCTCCTCCTGCATCTACCCCAAGCTGGCCCCGCAGCCCATCCGCGAGGACGCGCTGCTGACCGGCCCGCTGGAGCCCACCAACGAGGCCTACGCCCTCGCCAAGATCGCCGGCGTCGTCCAGGTCCAGTCGTACCGCAAGCAGTACGGGGCCTCGTACATCTGCGCCATGCCGACGAATCTCTACGGCCCGGGCGACAACTTCGACCTGGAGTCCTCGCACGTGCTGCCCGCGCTGATCCGGCGGTTCCACGAGGCCGCGGCCGAGGGCCGGGACGAGGTCACCCTGTGGGGATCGGGCACCCCGCGCCGGGAGTTCCTCCACGTGGACGACCTCGCGGCCGCCTGCGCCGTGCTGCTGAACACCTACGACGGCGACGAGCCCGTCAACATCGGCTGCGGCGAGGACCTCACCATCAAGGCGCTGGCCGAGACCGTCGCCGAGGTGACCGGCTTCCAGGGCCGGCTCGCCTGGGACACCTCGAAGCCGGACGGGACCCCGCGCAAGCTGCTCGACGTGTCGCGCCTGACCTCGCTGGGCTGGCAGCCGGACATCCCGCTGCGGGACGGCATCGCCGCCACGTACAAGTGGTGGCTCCAGCAGGGCTGACCGGACTGGCCGGGCCGGACGCACGGGACCCGGCCCCTCAGTACGCCCCGCGACCGTCGACGACGGCGCGGAGCGTACGGCCCATGACGTCGACATCGCTGGTGAAGGACCAGTTGTCGACGTACTGGAGATCAAGCTGAATCGTTTCGTCCCAGGAGAGGTCCGACCGCCCGCTGATCTGCCACAGCCCCGTCATCCCGGGCCGCACCGTGAGCCGGCGCAGCTCGACCTCGTCGTACTGGGCCACCTCCTCCGGCAGCGGCGGGCGCGGGCCGACCAGCGACATACTGCCCGTCAGTACGTTGAACAGCTGCGGCAGTTCGTCCATCGATGTGCGGCGCAGCAGTCGGCCCACCCGGGTCACCCGGGGGTCGCGCCGCATCTTGAACATCAGGCCGTCGTTCTCGTTGGCCCCGGAGAGCTCGGCCTTGAGCCGGTCGGCGTCCACGACCATGGTGCGGAACTTCCACATGACGAACGGGACCCCGTCGCGGCCGATCCGGCGCTGGTTGTAGAAGGCTGGGCCACGCGAGGAGAAACGTATCGCCAGCACGACCGCGAGGAAGAACGGGGACAGCGCCAGCAGCCCGAGCCCCGCCCCGACGCGGTCCAGCACCGACTTGAGCAGGGTCTGCACCCCGCGCCGCACCGGCGGCGCGACCCGCAGCACGGCGAGCCCCCCGGCCGACAGGGTCTCCAGCCGCTTGACTGACACCTCGACCAGCCCCGGGAACACCGCCAGTTCGAGCCCGGCGTCGTGCAGCGCCCAGGCCACCCTGCGCAGCCGCTCCCCCGCGATCCGCGCCCCGGGCGCCACCAGCACGAGGTCCGCGTGGTGGGCGCGGACGGCGCCGAGCACGGCGGCCTGGTCCTCGTTCGGCGCGTCCGGCACCCCCGGGGCCAGCCGGCCCGCGACGGGCACCCCGCTCTCCAGGGCGCCCGCGCCGACCGGCATCACGCCGACGACGACGTACGGGTGGTCGGTCCGCGCGGCCAGGTGCGCGATGACGTCCTCGGCGGCCCCGGGCTCACCCACCACCAGCACCCGGCTGACCGCCTGCGCCTCGCGGCGTGCAGCGGAGAGGTGGCGGTAGGTCAGCTTGTGGCAGGCGACGGTGACGAGCAGGGCGGGCAACAGCGCCCCGAGGGCGGCCAGTCGGGGGGTGCTCTCGTCGGTGATCACCCGGGCGACGGCGAGGACACCGATCAGAATCAGCCAGTCATGGAGGACGGTGAGCACGCCGCGCGATTCTCCGAGCGCCCGGGCCGCGTAACGCCGCCGCAGCGCTTGCACCCCGGTCCACGCCAGCGCGGCGCCGACGGCGCAGTACACGGGCCGGACCTGCTGCGCCGCGTCGAAGACGAGCCCGACGGGGACTGCCGTACCGAGGAAGTCGGCCGTGACGGCGGCGGGCAGGTACCACCGCGCCTTGTCCCCGAGGCGGCGCGCGGGCACGGTGTAGGGTCCAGCCGGCTCGGCGGCCGCACCGGCCACGGTTTGCGCAGGAAAATGGACATGCCTCACAGGGCCCCCCTGGCACGTGGTCTATGGCAGTGGCGCGTGCCCGTGGCTTCCCCAAACGACGGGCGACTGTCGCACCGGGAAACAGTACGACAAACACCCGTACGGTAGGTGCCGTTCGGGTTAACGAGAGCGCTTCTTGCTCAAGAGATGACAACCGGTACCAGTCATTCCAAGGGGCGTCCTCCGCCCTCCCACACAAAGGTGAATGGTTCGGATACCGGATACGTCTCCTCGGACAACGAACCGTTTCCAGCCAACCTTTTGACGCGGCCCTGACATTGCGTGCGGTAACTGGCACTCTTCGATCCGTTCATCGCACCAGCCTGCTCTGCCCGGAGGCCCACCCAGCCGTCCGGAACCCCCCTTGCAGAAGGAGTCTGCGTTGAGTCCCACCCCCCACAGGCGTTCCACCGCCATCGGCGCGCTCATAGCCGCCGCCGCGATGCTCGCCGTAGGCATTCAGGCAGGTACAGCCACCGCAGACGCCACCGCGTCCTCAGGGGCCAAGGCCGTCCAGTCCAACCCGGGCGCGGCCCCCAAGGCCCTGAGCGCCTCGGAGCGTGCGACGCTCCTGGCCGGCGCCAACTCCACCACCGTGCAGGCCGCGAAGGCCCTCGGTCTCGGTGGCAAGGAGAAGCTCGTCGTCCGCGATGTCGTCCAGGATGCGGACGGCACGACGCACACGACGTACGAGCGCACCTACGACGGTCTGCCCGTGCTCGGCGGCGACCTCACGGTCCACGCCAAGAACGGCGTGACCAAGAGCGTCACCAAGGCGACGAACCACGAGATCAAGGTCGACACCAGCGCCTCGGTCACCCCCGCGGCCGCCGAGAGCCAGGCCATCTCCGCCGCCAAGTCCCAGGGCGGCAAGGAGGCGAAGGCCTCCAAGAACGCCCGCAAGGTGGTCTGGGCGGCCGAGGGCGCTCCGGTCCTGGCGTTCGAGACCGTCGTCGGCGGCCTCCAGGACGACGGCACCCCGAGCGAGCTGCACGTGGTCACCGACGCCAAGACCGGCGCGAAGATCACCGAGTGGCAGGCCATCGAGACCGGCACCGGCAACACCATGTACAGCGGCCAGGTGACCCTCGGGACCGCGCAGTCGGGCAGCAACTACACGCTGACCGACACCGGCCGCGGCAACCACAAGACGTACAACCTCAACCGCGGCTCCTCCGGCACCGGCACGCTCTTCTCCGGCCCGGACGACATCTGGGGCAACGGCGCGGCCTCCAACCTGGAGACCGCCGCCGCGGACGCCCACTACGGCGCGGCCGTCACGTGGGACTACTACAAGAACGTGCACGGCCGCAACGGCCTGCGCAACGACGGCGTCGCGCCCTACAGCCGGGTCCACTACGGCAACGCGTACGTGAACGCCTTCTGGGACGACTCCTGCTTCTGCATGACGTACGGCGACGGCGAGGGCAACAACAAGCCGCTCACCTCCACCGACGTGGCCGCGCACGAGATGACCCACGGTCTGACCTCGGTCACCGGCAACATGACCTACAGCGGTGAGCCCGGCGGTCTGAACGAGGCCACCTCCGACATCATGGCGGCGGCGGTCGAGTTCTACGCCAACAACCCGCAGGACGTCGGCGACTACCTGGTCGGCGAGAAGATCGACATCAACGGCGACGGCACCCCGCTGCGCTACATGGACAAGCCGAGCAAGGACGGCGCGTCCAAGGACTCCTGGTACTCCGGCCTCGGCGGCATCGACGTCCACTACTCCTCGGGCCCGGCCAACCACTGGTACTACCTGGCCTCCGAGGGCTCCGGCGCCAAGGTCATCAACGGCGTGAGCTACAACTCGCCGACCTCCGACGGCCTGCCGGTCACCGCCATCGGCCGTGATGCCGCGTCGAAGATCTGGTTCCGCGCACTGACCACCGGTCTGTTCAAGTCGAACACGAACTACGCGGCCGCCCGTACGGCGACCCTGCAGGCCGCCGCCGACCTGTACGGCGCCAACTCGGTCACCTACAACAACGTGGCCAACGCCTGGGCGGCCATCGGTGTCGGCGCCCGGCCGCCGCAGTCCGGCGTCTCGGTGACCCCGATCGCCAACCAGACCACCCAGATCAACACCGCCGTGAGCCTTCAGGTCCAGGCGACCAGCACCAACCCGGGTGCGCTGAGCTACGCGGCGACCGGCCTGCCGGCCGGCCTGTCGATCAACTCCTCGACCGGTCTGATCTCCGGTACGCCGACCACCGCGGGCACGTCCAACGTGACCGTGACGGTGACGGACTCGGCGAGCAAGACGGCTACGACGTCCTTCACCTGGACCGTCGGCACGTCGCAGCAGAACGTGTTCGAGAACACGAACGACTACCAGATCGCGGACAACGCGACCGTCGAGTCGCCGATCGCCGTGACCCGCACGGGCAACGCCCCGAGCACCCTCAAGGTGGACGTGAACATCGTCCACACCTACGTCGGTGACCTGAAGGTCGACCTCGTCGCCCCCGACGGCACCGTCTACAACCTGCGCAACCGCACCGGCGGCAGCGCGGACAACATCGTCCAGTCCTTCACCGTCAACGCCTCGTCCGAGGTGGCGCAGGGCACCTGGAAGCTCCGGGTGGCGGACCAGGCCAGCCTGGACACCGGCTACATCAACAGCTGGAAGCTCACCTTCTGACCCCACCGGGGCAGGACGTGAACCACGGCTGAACCGCTGAAAGCACGGGGCCGCCCGGGAGGAAACCTCCCCGGGCGGCCCTGTTCCATTGACCGCGGGTGCCTGCCGGTCAGCCGATGGAGCGCAGGACGGTCCGCATGAGGTCCTCTTCCTCGTCCGCGTCGTGCTGCCAGTTGCCGTTCCCGCCGCCCTGGTTGTCCGGGCGGCCGTGGTACTCGTCGTCCTCGGTCGGGACGAAGAGGACGGAGGCGACCTCCAGGTTCCCGCGCGAGCGCTGGCCCGGGGCGAGCGTCTCGACTTCCCGGCCGCTGCAGGTGGCGTTGTCGAAGAGGATCGCGAGGGAGCGGGTCTCGTTGCGCACCTGGTAGGCCGGGTCGCTCTCCGACGTGTGCGTCAGCCGGTAGCAGGTGTCGTTGTCGGCGGGCTGCAGCTGCGCCTGGCGCTCGTAGCCGTTCTCGTCGACGAACCGGTAGTGCAGCTCGCCGAGGGTGCGGCCGTCGCGGCCGTCGTGGTCGGTGGCCAGCGACGGGCCGGCGGTGGGCAGGACGATCGCGAGGGCGCCGAGGAGCGCGGCGGCGGTGGTGCGAACACGCATGTGGGGAGTCCGTTTCTCGGGTTCCGCGGATGCCGGTCCGGTGGCATCCGCGGGAAGCGTAGGAGCGGACGCGCCTGCTGAAACGATTCATCGGGCTCAGCGTGTTCGAAGGTTCACCCGTGAGGGCCGCTCCTACCGGCCGTCCGGCCCGGCCGCGCCCGCGGTCGGGGTCCTTCCCGGCCCGGCCGCGCCCGCGGTCGGGGCCTTTGGTCAGCTCGCTTCCGTCCGGGCCGGCGCCGGCGTGGTGGGGGTCGGGCGGGTTGCCGGGAGGGCGGTCGGGGGTGCGGCCGCCGCGCGCGGCGTGCGGACGAGGAGCAGGACCAGGAGCGCGCCCAGGAGGCCCATCGCGCCGGCGACCGCGAAGGTCTCCCGCAGGCCGCTCGCGAAGGCCAGGTCCACCAGGTGGGCCGTCGACTCCCGCGCCGGACCCGTCGGGGCCGCGCCGATCAGCCGGCCCGCCTGGCCGGAGGCCAGGGCCTCGGCCGTCTCCGCCGTCTCCCGCGCCCCGCCGCCGCCGAGGCCGGACCGCAACCCCGCGTGGAAGACGGCGCCCAGGACCGCGATCCCCAGCGCGTTGCCCAGCTGCCGCGCGGTGTTGAGCGCCCCGCCCGCCATGCCCGCCCGGGCCGGAGCCACCGCCGCCATCGCGGCCGCGGCCAGCGCCGGCGTCGCCGCGCCCACGCCGACACCGGTCACGACCAGCCCCGGCACCAGCGCCGGCCAGCCGTCGCCCGCGTCCAGCAGCAGCGCCTGGAGCAGCGCCCCGACGCCGATCAGCAGCAGCCCGCCGCCCACGGTGAGCCGGGCCGGCAGCCCGTGCAGCCGCCGGCCGGCCGCGGCGGAGACCGCGAACGAGGCGAGGCTCAGCGGCACCAGCACCAGCCCCGCGCCGACCGGCCCCAGGCCCTCGGCCGACTGGAGCCACAGCGAGGTGTACATGAGGTACGAGAAGGCCGCGCCGGAGAGCAGCAGCGCGCCCGCCATGATGCCGGTGAAGGCCGGGGAGCGCAGCAGCGACAGGTCCAGCATCGGGTGGGCGCCGCGCAGTTCGGCCGCCACGAAGGCGGCGAAGGCGAGGGCCGCGAGCCCGAACAGCCCGAGGGTGACGCCCGAGGTCCAGCCGTCCTCGCCGCCCCGGATCAGCGCGTACGTCAGGGTGGCGGCGCCGGCCGTGAAGGTGGCCATGCCCGTCAGGTCCAGCCCCTTGGCGCGCGGGTCACGGGACTCGCCGACCGCGCGGAGGGTGACGTACACCGCGAGCGCGGAGACCGGCAGGTTGATGAAGAAGATCCAGCGCCAGCCGAACTGCTCGGTGAGGACGCCCCCGATGATCGGCCCGGCGGCCGCGGCCGCGCCGTTGACCGCGCCCCAGACGCCGAAGGCGACGCCCCGGTCGCGCCCCTGGTAGGCCGCGCTGAGCAGGGCCATGGTGGTGGCGAACATGGCCGCGCCGCCGACGCCCTGGAGGGCGCGGAAGGCGATCAGCTGACCGGGCCCGGTGGCCAGCCCGCAGGCGAGCGAGGCGACGGCGAACAGGGCGAGGCCGCCGAGGTAGACGCGGCGGCGGCCGATCCGGTCGGCCAGCGCGCCGGCGCCGAGCAGCAGCGCGGCGAGGGCCAGGGCGTAGACGTCCATCACCCACTGGAGGCCGGCGAACGCGCTGTGCATGTCGGCTGCCATGTCGGGCAGTGCGACGGTGACGATCGTGACGTCGACCAGCAGCATGAACGCCCCGAGGCAGACCGCGGTCAGCGGCAGCCACTTGCGCATGGGTTTCTCCTTCGTCGTTCGAAGGCGCCACGGTGACAGGCGGGCGGGCGGTTCCTTCAGCCGGAGGCCGGGGTCCGCCGGATTCCGGTCACACGATCCCCTGGGATGATGGATACCGATGACCGGAGCCAAGCAGGACCTCGTGCCGGACCGCCTCGACCGGGAGCTGATCGAGGCGCTGATGATCGACGGCCGGGCGCCCTTCAGCCGGCTCGCCGAGGTGCTGGGGGTCTCCGACCAGACGGTGGTGCGGCGCTACCGCCGCATGCGCGGCGCTGGCCTGCTGCGGGTGGTGGGGCTGCCGCTGGGGCGCCGGGTCGGCCTCTTCGAGTCGTGGCTGCGGGTGCAGTGCGCGCCGGACGCGGCCCTCGCGGTGGCGGAGGCGCTGGCCCGGCGGCCGGACATCGCCTGGGTGAAGCTCGGCTCGGGCGGCACGGAGATCCACTGCATGACGAAGGCGCGGACCCGGCAGGACCGCGACGTGCTGCTGCTGGACAAGCTGCCGCGCACCCGCCGGGTGACCGGGGTCAGCGCGCACACCATCCTGCGGACGTTCACGGGCGGCCCGGACCGCTGGTTCGGCCTGGAGGCCCTGCGTCCGGAGCAGGCGGCGGCGCTGGAGCGGCCGGCTCCCGAGGGCCCGCCGCCGCCGGAGCGGTACGGCCTGGACGAGGCGGAGCTGGCCCTGCTCTCCGTACTGGGCCGCGACGGCCGGGCCGGGTACCCGGAACTGGCGGCGGCCTCCGGGCTCTCGGAGTCCACGGCGCGCCGCCGGCTCGACCGGCTGCGGGAGCTGGGGGCGGTCTACTTCGACGTGGAGCTCGTCCCGGCGGCGCTGGGGTACGAGGCGGAGGCGACGCTGTTGCTGACCGCGGCCCCGGCGCAACTGGCGGAGGTGGGCGCGGCGCTCGGCGGCCATCCGGAGGTGCCGTACGCGGCGGTGGTGACCGGCGCGGCCAATGTGCTGGCGGTGGTGGTGTGCCGGGACACCGACGCGCTCTACACGTACCTGACCGAGCGCGTCGGCGCGGTGGCCGGTGTCCGGCAGGTGGAGGTGATCCCGACCCTGCGCAGCGTGAAGCGGGCCGGGATGTTCGTGGAGGACGGGCGGCTGGTCGACCCGCCGCCCGCCTCCTGACCCGCGGGGGCTACCGCAGCAGGACCCCGGGGCCCGTTCCCGCGTCGCCGTCGGACGGGCTCGCGAGGAGGCCCAGTTCCGCCGGGGTCGCCAGCAGCGGGTGCGCGGGCAGGATCCGTACGGTGTAGCCGAACGGACCCGTCCGGTCCAGCGCGAGGGGGCCCTCGTACACCCAGCGCCCTTCGAGGTCCGGCCCGGCGGACGGCTTGAGCGGGAAGGTCCGTCCGCCCTGGATGACGTCCTGCGCGTCCACCCGCCCGGCGACCGCCTGCACCTCCACGTCCTCCGGGGTCAGCGCGTCCAGCGACACCTGCACCCGGAGCGTGAGGGTGGCCCCCAGTTCGGCGGTGCCGCCCACGGGAGCCGCGGCGAGCGCCTCCACGTGCTCGACGCCGACGCGCGGCCAGGCCGCCCGGACCCGGCCCTTCCACCAGGCGAGGTCCCGCGCGGCGTCCGGGGTCAGTGCCCGGTGCGCGAGCGCGGCCGGGGCGTACAGCCGCTCCACGTACTCCCGTACCATCCGCCCCGCGAGCACCTTCGGCCCCAGCGAGACGAGGGTGCGCCGGACCATCTCGATCCACCGCACGGGCAGTCCGACGCGGCCGGCCCGGTCGTAGAAGCGGGGGGCGACCCGGCCCTCGATCAGCTCGTAGAGGGCGTTCGCCTCCAGGTCGTCGCGGCGCTCCTCGTCCGTGCCGACGCCGTCGGCGGTGGGGATGGCCCAGCCGAAGTCGGGCTCGAACCACTCGTCCCACCAGCCGTCGAGCACCGAGAGGTTGAGGCAGCCGTTGAGCGCGGCCTTCATCCCGCTGGTGCCACACGCCTCCAGCGGGCGGAGCGGGTTGTTCAGCCAGACGTCGCAGCCCGGGTAGAGCTTCTGCGCCATCGCCATGCCGTAGTCGGGGAGGAACACGATGCGGTGGCGCACCCGCGGGTCGTCCGCGAACCGGACCAGTTCCTGGACGAGCCGCTTCCCGCCGTCGTCCGCCGGGTGCGCCTTGCCCGCGACGACGATCTGCACCGGGCGGTCCGGGTCCAGCAGCAGCCTGCGCAGCCGCTCGGGGTCGCGCAGCATCAGCGTCAGCCGCTTGTACGAGGGCACGCGCCGGGCGAACCCGATGGTGAGGACGTCCGGGTCGAGTACGGAGTCCACCCAGCCGAGTTCGGCGTCGGCGGCCCCGCGCTGGAGCCAGGAGGCGCGCAGCCGGTCGCGGACCTCCTGCACCAGCTGCTCGCGCAGGACCCGGCGCAGGTCCCAGATGTCCTGGTCGGGGATGTCGGCGACGGCGTCCCAGCGCTGGGAGCCGCCGACGGACAGCGCGTCCTCGGTGCGGCCGGGGCCGATCTGGCGCACACCGAGCCGGACCACCTCGGGGGCCACCCAGGTCGGGGCGTGCACCCCGTTGGTGACGGAGGTGATGGGGACGTCGCCGGGGTCGAATCCCGGCCAGAGCCCGGCGAACATGCCCCGGCTGACGGCCCCGTGCAGGGTGGAGACCCCGTTGGCGCGCTGGGCGAGGCGCAGCCCCATGACGGCCATGTTGAACACCCCGGGGTCGCCGCCGGGGTAGGACTCGGCGCCGAGTTCCAGGATCCGGTCGACGGGGACGCCGGGGAGTTCGCCGCCCTCGCCGAAGTGCCGGGCGACCAAGGAGCGCTCGAAGCGGTCGATGCCGGCGGGGACGGGGGTGTGCGTGGTGAACACGGTTCCGGCGCGGACGGCCTCGACGGCGGCGTCGAAGCCGAGGCCCTGCTCCCCTTCCAGTTCCCTTATGCGTTCGAGACCGAGGAAGCCGGCGTGTCCCTCGTTCGTGTGGAACACCTCGGGCGCGGGATGACCGGTCATGGCGCAGTACGTCCGCACCGCGCGCACGCCGCCGATGCCGAGCAGCATCTCCTGGAGGAGGCGGTGGTCGCTGCCGCCGCCGTAGAGCCGGTCGGTCACCTCGCGGGCGGTGGCGTCGTTGTCCTCGACGTCGGAGTCGAGGAGCAGCAGCGGGACCCGGCCGACGCGGGCCTGCCAGATGTGCGCGTGCAACGCGCGGTTGCCGGGGAGGCTCAGGGAGACGCGGGCGGGGGTGCCGTCCGCCTCCCGCAGGAGGGAGACGGGGAGCTCGTTCGGGTCGAGGACGGGGTAGTGCTCCTGCTGCCAGCCGTCGCGGGAGAGCGACTGGCGGAAGTATCCGTGCCGGTAGAGCAGTCCCACGCCGATGAGGGGGACGCCGAGGTCGCTGGCGGCCTTGAGGTGGTCCCCGGCGAGGATCCCGAGGCCGCCGGAGTACTGGGGCAGGGCGGCGGTGATACCGAATTCGGGGGAGAAGTAGGCGATCGCGGCGGGGAGTTCCGCGCCGTTCTCGTGGCTCTGGTACCACCTCCCGCCATTGACGTAGTCATCGAGGTCGGCGGTGACGACGGCGAGCCGGCGCAGGAAGCGCCGGTCGCCGGCGAGCTCCGCCAGCCGGGCGGCGGACACGGCGCCGAGCAGCCGGACGGGATCGCCACCGGCGGCCTGCCAGCCGTCGGGGTCGACGGATTGAAAGAGTTCGCGGGTTTCCGCATGCCAAGACCAGCGCAGGTTGCGCGCGAGATCGGCGAGCGGCATCAGAGGTTCCGGGAGGACGGGGCGCACGGTGAATCGACGGATAGCCTTCACGTGTTCCACCTTCGCAGGGGATTACGGATCGGAGCGGCCGCACCACGCTGTGCACCCGCGCATCAACCCCCGGAAGGCTATCCCCGCCCCCGCCCCCGAACCATCCCGCCTCCGTCTCCCCCGGCTTCGGACGCCCTCCCGCCCCCGCCCGTTGCGGCGTCGGACCGGGCCGGATTCACCCCGTCGGATCAGCCGTCGATCGGACCGGTCAGCCGGGAGCGTCAACACGAGGCATCGTCGCCAACTCCGGTGGTCCGACGTACGGGAACAGCCTGGCGCGAGGGGTCGGTGAGGCGGGTGCGACGGGGGTTGTGTCGGTGCACATCGGGTAGTCCCGGCCGACTTGACGGAGCCTCGGCGGATGTCGACCGGAGCCTTGGTATTGCCCGTGCCACTACGTACGAGTAGTTAACCAAGCACCCGGATTGGGCGGCATGAGAGTGGGAAGGGCTCCCCGGGTACACGCACGGCAAACCCGCACCCGTACCTCTCCCGCCACCCGAGTGAACGCGGACAGGAGCGGCCATGCCCGCAGCCCAGCCGTCCACGGAGCGGCTAGAAACAGAGCGAACAGAGCGTGCACTACCAGCCCCTCTTCCGGCTGGCCTGTTGTCACCGAGCCCTGCGAACTGCCCCCAGGTGATCCCATCATGATCGGTCGCATTCCCGTGCTGGACGTCCGCCCCGCCGTCGACTGCGGCGTCAGACCCGCCAAGGCGGTCGTCGACGAGGTCTTCGAGATCTCCGCCACCGTGTTCCGCGAGGGACACGACGCCGTAGCCGCCCATGTCGTGCTCCGAGACCCCAGCGGGCGGCTCCGGCCCCCCGTGCCGATGCGCGAACTCGCTCCCGGCACCGACCGGTGGGGGGCCCGCGTCTTCGCCGAGGCCGAGGGGAGGTGGACGTACACCGTCGAGGCGTGGAGCGACCCCGTGGCCACCTGGCGGGCCCACGCGGCGATCAAGATCCCGGCCGGGATCGACGTCGGCCTCACCCTCATGGAGGGCGCCGAGCTCTACGCCCGGGCCGCCGCGAAGATCCCGAAGAAGGACGGCCGCCAGCACGTGCTGGCCGCCGCCGAGGCGCTGCGCGACGAGGACCGGGAGGTCTCCGTCCGGTACGCGGCCGCGCTCGCGGCCCCCGTCGAGGCGGCGCTCGCGCGCAAGCCGTACCGGGAGCTGGTCACCGCCTCCAAGGCGCTGCCGCTCCTGGTCGAGCGCAAGCGGGCCCTCTTCGGTTCCTGGTACGAGATGTTCCCCCGCTCCGAGGGGGCCGTCGTCGAGCCGGGCCGGGAGCCGGTGAGCGGAACGCTGCGGACCGCCGCCGAGCGGCTGCCGGCGATCGCCGCGATGGGCTTCGACGTGGTGTACCTGCCACCGGTCCACCCCATCGGCAGCACCTACCGCAAGGGCCCGAACAACACGCTCTCGGCCGGTAGTTGGGACCCGGGCGTGCCGTGGGCCATCGGTTCCACCGAGGGCGGCCACGACGCCGTGCACCCCGACCTCGGCACGATCGAGGACTTCGACGCCTTCGTGGCCCGGGCCCGCGAGCTGCACCTGGAGATCGCCCTCGACTTCGCCCTCCAGTGCTCCCCGGACCACCCCTGGGTGGAGAAGCACCCGGAGTGGTTCCGCCACCGCGCCGACGGGACGATCGCGTACGCCGAGAACCCGCCGAAGAAGTACCAGGACATCTACCCGGTGCACTTCGACACCGACATGGCCGGCATCGTCGAGGAGACGGTCCGGATCCTGCGCCACTGGATGGACCACGGCGTCCGCATCTTCCGGGTGGACAATCCGCACACCAAGCCGGTCGTGTTCTGGCAGAAGGTGATCGCGGACATCAACAAGTCCGACCCCGACGTGATCTTCCTGGCCGAGGCCTTCACCCGCCCCGCCATGATGCGCGCGCTCGCCGCCGTCGGCTTCCAGCAGTCGTACACGTACTTCACCTGGCGCAACACCAAGGCCGAGCTGACGGAGTACCTGACCGAGCTCGCCGACACCCGGTCGGCCTCCGTGATGCGGCCGAATTTCTTCGTCAACACGCCCGACATCCTGCCCGAGTACCTCCAGCACGGGGGCCGACCGGCCTTCGAGGTGCGGGCCGTGCTCGCCGCCACCCTCTCCCCCACCTGGGGCGTCTACGCCGGCTACGAGCTCTGCGAGAACGAGCCGGTCAAGGAGGGCAGCGAGGAGTACCTGAACTCCGAGAAGTACGAGTTCCGGCCACGCGACTGGGCCGCCGCCGAGCGCGAGGGCCGCAGCATCGCCCCGCTCATCACCTCCCTGAACCGGCTGCGCCGCCGCAACCCGGCGCTCCAGCAGCTGCGCGACATCCACTTCCACTCGACCGACAACGACCAGGTGATCGCCTATTCAAAGCACGCGGGAGCCAATTCCGTACTGGTGGTCGTCAACCTCGATCCGCACCACACCCAGGAGGCGACGGTCTCGTTGGACATGCCGGTACTCGGCCTCGACTGGCACGGGTCCCTCGCGGTGCGCGACGAGCTCACCGGCGAGACCTACCACTGGGGCAGGGCCAACTACGTGCGTCTAGAGCCGGGCCGCGCGCCCGCGCACGTACTGGCGGCTCTGCGACCGTCCCCGCCCACCGGAGGGTCACCCACCACATGATGATCAACGATCCCGTCCACGACACGTTCGAGGACACCCCCGCGAAGGACCGCGATCCCGACTGGTTCAAGCGGGCGGTCTTCTACGAGGTCCTCGTCCGGTCCTTCCACGACAGCAACGGCGACGGCGTGGGTGACCTCAAGGGGCTCACCGCGAAGCTGGACTACCTCCAGTGGCTCGGCGTCGACTGTCTCTGGCTGCCGCCGTTCTTCGCCTCACCCCTGCGCGACGGGGGCTACGACGTCTCCGACTACACCTCGGTGCTCCCCGAGTTCGGCGACCTCGCCGACTTCGTGGAGTTCGTCGACGCCGCCCACCAGCGTGGCATGCGGGTGATCATCGACTTCGTGATGAACCACACGAGCGACCAGCACGAGTGGTTCCAGCAGTCGCGCAAGGACCCGGACGGCCCGTACGGCGACTACTACATGTGGGCCGACAACGACAAGCAGTACCAGGACGCCCGCATCATCTTCATCGACACCGAGACGTCCAACTGGACGTACGACCCGGTGCGCAAGCAGTACTACTGGCACCGCTTCTTCTCGCACCAGCCGGACCTGAACTTCGAGAACCCGGCCGTGCAGGAGGAGATCGTCTCCGCCCTGCGGTTCTGGCTCGACCTGGGCATCGACGGCTTCCGGCTCGACGCGGTGCCGTACCTGTACGCCGAGGAGGGCACCAACTGCGAGAACCTGCCCCGCACCCACGAGCTGCTCAAACGGGTCCGGGCCGAGATCGACGCGCACTACCCGGACACCGTCCTGCTCGCCGAGGCCAACCAGTGGCCCGAGGACGTCGTCGACTACTTCGGGGACTTCGCCAAGGGCGGCGACGAGTGCCACATGGCGTTCCACTTCCCCGTCATGCCCCGCATCTTCATGGCCGTGCGCCGTGAGTCGCGCTACCCCGTCTCCGAAATCCTGGCCAAGACCCCGGCGATCCCGGACCGCTGCCAGTGGGGCATCTTCCTGCGCAACCACGACGAGCTCACCCTCGAAATGGTCACGGACGAAGAGCGCGACTACATGTACGCCGAGTACGCCAAGGACCCGCGGATGCGGGCCAACATCGGCATCCGGCGCCGGCTCGCCCCGCTCCTGGACAACGACCGCAACCAGATGGAGCTGTTCACGGCCCTGCTGCTGTCGCTGCCGGGCTCGCCGGTGCTGTACTACGGCGACGAGATCGGGATGGGCGACAACATCTGGCTGGGCGACCGCGACGGCGTCCGCACGCCCATGCAGTGGACCCCGGACCGCAACGCCGGTTTCTCCTCGTGCGATCCGGGCAGGCTGAACCTGCCGGTCATCATGGACCCGGTCTACGGGTACCAGGTCACCAATGTCGAGGCCGCGATGGCATCGCCCTCCTCACTGCTGCACTGGACCCGCCGGCTGATCGAGGTCCGCAAGGCGAACCCCGCCTTCGGACTGGGCTCGTACACCGAACTGCCGTCGTCGAACCCGGCGGTGCTCGCGTTCCTCCGCGAGTACGGGGACGACCTGGTGCTGTGCGTGCACAACTTCTCGCGTTTCGCGCAGCCCACCGAGCTGGATCTGCGGTCGTTCAACGGGCGGGTCCCGGTGGAGCTCACGGGCGACGTGCGCTTCCCGCCGATCGGCGAGTGGCCGTACCTGCTCACCCTCGCGGGCCACGGCTTCTACTGGTTCCGCCTGCGCACCGAGTCACACCGCGGGGACTCGCACCGCGGCCGGTAACACCGCCGCCGGCACTACCGCGGTGGGCAACACCGCACGGCAGCACCGCTTTTCGGCAGTACCGCTTTTCGATGGCAGTACGGCAGTACGGGGCGGGCGCGCGAATGGGTCAATCGCCCGCCCCTGTACGGACCATCCTGACCCGACACTCTCCCATCACCGGACAGCAACCCTCGCCATCCGGGACACTCTGCGCATTCTGTGACGGCCCGGGGAAAGGACTCGACGCCATGTCGGAGGCTGCATCCGCCCGGAGCCGCCAGGGCAGCCTGGGCGCGGTCCCGCTCGGACCGCTGGAGCCCATGCTGCGAGCCTGGCTGCCGAGGCAGCGCTGGTTCGCCGGCAAAGGGCGCGCGATCAACCGGCTGCGGCTGGTCTCGGCGGTCGAACTGCTGCCGCCCGAGGCCTCGCCCGGGCTGCTCCACCTGCTCGTCGGGGTCGACGCCGACGGCAGTTCGGACTGCTACCAGCTGCTGCTGGGGGTACGCCCGAACCTGCCCCCGGCGCTCGCGCCCGCACTGATCGGGTACGCCGATCAGGGCCCGTACGCCGGGCAGGCCGTGTACGAGGGCCTCGGTGATCCGCGGCTCGCGGCGCTGCTGCTGGAACGGTTGCGCTCCCCAGGCGCCCTCGGCCCGCTCCGCTTCGACCGGGATCCGGCGGCGCTGATCCCGGCCTCGCCCACGCCCCGGCCGCTGGCCGGAGAGCAGACCAACTCCTCCCTGATCTACGGGGATTCGTACATCCTGAAGGTGTTCCGCCGGGTCGGCCCCGGCGTCAACCCGGACCTGGAGCTGCCCAGAGCCCTGGCGGCCGCCGGCTGCGCCCGGGTGCCGGCGCCGGTCGCCTGGTACGAGGCCGAGCTGCCCGGCGCCGAGCCGCTGACGCTCGGGGTGCTCCAGCCGTACCTGCGCGGCTCCGACGACGGCTGGCAGCTGGCACTGCGCCGGCTCGGCGCCGGAGCAGACTTCACAGCCGAGGCGCACGCGCTGGGCCGGGCCACCGCCGAGGTGCACAGCGCGCTGGCCGGCGCCCTGCCCACCCTCGCGCTCGACCCGGAGCAGACGGCCCGGCTGGCCGCCGGGATGACGGCCCGCCTGGCGGCCACCGCCCGCGAGGTGCCGGGGCTGCGGCCCTACGAGGCGGGGCTGCGCGGGGCGTTCGACGCGCTGGCCGCCTCCCGCGGGGCCGGGGTGCCCGCCCAGCGGATCCACGGGGACCTGCACCTGGGCCAGACGCTGCGCACCGCCGACGGCAGCTGGGCGCTGATCGACTTCGAGGGCGAGCCGGCCCGGCCTCTGGCGGACCGCCGCCGCCCGGAACCGGCGGTGCGCGACATCGCCGGGATACTGCGTTCGTTCGACTACGCCGCCCGCTCGCACCGGCCGTTCGCGCCCGCCTGGGCGGACGACTGCCGGGCCGCGTTCTGCGAGGGCTACGCCCGCACGACCGGGCGGGATCCGCGCGAGGACCCCGTACTGCTGCGCGCCTACGAGACCGACAAGGCGGTGTACGAGGCCCGTTACGAGTCCCGCCACCGTCCCGACTGGCTGCACGTCCCGATGGCGGCGATCCGCCGGCTCTCCGAACCCCAGCGGCCCACCACGCACCGGGTCCCGCCCACCCCGCCCGCCCCGCCGGCCCCCGGTTCCCTCACCCCGCACCCGAACCACCCCCACCCGCAACCCCACCCGAAGCCCCCGAGGAGGCCGCTCCCGTGAGCGCCGCACGCCAGCCGTCACCGCCCGTCCGCGCCGAAGCCGCGACCGCGACCGCTCCGGCCCCGGCCCCGGCCCCGGCTCAGGAGCCCGCGCGCAAGGCCCGGGCGCCCCGGGCCCGCCGGACCACGCCACCGCGCGGGGTCCGCCCGGCGCCGGCGCTCGGCGGGGAGGAGAGGGCCCGGCTGCTGGAGGGCCGCCACCACGATCCGCACGCGGTGCTGGGCGCCCGTATCCAGCGCGGCGGCGTGGCCTTCCGGGTGCTGCGCCCGTACGCCAAGGCGGTCACCGTCGTGGCCAAGGGGCTGCGGGCGGAGCTGTTCGACGAAGGCGACGGGCTGTTCTCCGGGCTGCTGCCGCTGACCGAGGTGCCGGAGTACCGGCTGCTGGTGGCGTACGACAGCGACGAGATCGAGATCCACGACCCGTACCGGTTCCTGCCGGCGCTCGGCGAGCTGGACCTGCACCTGATCGGGGAGGGCCGCCACGAGGAGCTGTGGACGGCGCTCGGCGCCCAGCCCATGGAGCTCCAGGGCGTGGCCGGCACCCGGTTCACGGTGTGGGCGCCGAACGCCCAGGGCGTCCGGGTCACCGGGGACTTCTCGTACTGGGACTCGGCGGCCTTCCCGATGCGCTCGCTCGGCGCGAGCGGCGTGTGGGAGCTGTTCCTGCCGGGCGTCGGCGAGGGAACGCTGTACAAGTACGACATCACGCGCCCGGACGGCAGCCACACCGTGCGCGCCGACCCGATGGCGAGATCGGCGGAGGTGCCGCCGGCCAACGCCTCGGTGGTCACCGCCTCGCGGCACGTGTGGCGCGACGCCCAGTGGATGGCGTCGCGCGGCGCCCGCCCGGCCCATCAGGCGCCGTTCTCGGTGTACGAGCTGCACCTGGCCTCCTGGCGGCCGGGGCTCTCGTACCGGCAGCTGGCCGAGCAGCTGCCCGCGTACGTGAAGGAGCTCGGCTTCACGCACGTGGAGCTGATGCCGGTCGCCGAGCACCCCTTCGGCGGCTCCTGGGGCTACCAGGTGACCGGCTACTACGCGCCGACCTCCCGGATGGGCACCCCGGACGACTTCCGGTACCTCGTGGACGCGCTGCACCAGGCCGGGATCGGGGTGATCGTCGACTGGGTGCCGGCGCACTTCCCGCGCGACGAGTGGGCGCTCGCGGAGTTCGACGGCCGCCCGCTGTACGAGCACCAGGACCCGCGCCGGGCCGCGCACCCGGACTGGGGGACGCTGGAGTTCGACTACGGCCGCAAGGAGGTCCGCAACTTCCTGGTGGCCAACGCGGTGTACTGGTGCCAGGAGTTCCACGTCGACGGGCTGCGCGTGGACGCGGTGGCCTCGATGCTCTACCTGGACTACTCGCGCGGCGAGGGCGAGTGGGCGCCGAACGAGCACGGCGGCCGGGAGAACCTGGACGCGGTGGCGCTGCTCCAGGAGATGAACGCGACGGTGTACCGGCGCTGCCCGGGCGTGGTGACGATCGCGGAGGAGTCCACGGCCTGGGACGGGGTGACCCGGCCGACGGACGCGGGCGGGCTGGGCTTCGGGCTGAAGTGGAACATGGGCTGGATGCACGACACCCTGCGCTACATGTCGAAGGAGCCGGTGCACCGCAAGTACCACCACAACGACATGACCTTCGGCATGGTCTACGCGTTCAGCGAGAACTACGTGCTGCCGATCTCGCACGACGAGGTGGTGCACGGCAAGGGCTCGCTGGTGTCGAAGATCCCGGGGCACGACTGGTGGCAGCGGCGGGCCGGGCACCGGGCGTACCTGGGCTTCATGTGGGCCCATCCCGGCAAGCAACTGCTGTTCATGGGGCAGGAGTTCGCGCAGGGTTCGGAGTGGTCGGAGGCGCACGGGCCGGACTGGTGGCTGCTGGACTCCTCGTACTCCGCCGCCGCCGACCACCGGGGCGTACGGACGCTGGTGGGCGACCTGAACCGGGCGTACGCGGCGGCGCCCGCGCTGTGGGAGCGGGACAGCGTGCCGGAGGGCTTCGCGTGGGTCGAGGCGGACGCGGCGGAGGACAACGTGTTCGCGTTCCTGCGGTACGCGCAGGACGGCTCGCAGCTGCTGGCGGTCTCGAACTTCTCGCCGGTGGTGCGGCACGGGTACCGGATCGGGGTGCCGCAGGAGGTCCCGCAGTGGCGGGAGGTCCTCAACACGGACGACGAGCGGTACGGGGGCAGCGGGGTGCGCCACCTGCAGCCGCTGCGCCCCGAGCCGGTACCGGCCCAGGGGCGGGCGGTGAGCCTGCGGATGACGCTCCCGCCGATGGCTACGGTCTGGCTCAGGCCGTAGCGCGGGCGGCGGCCGGGGCCGGCGCCGGCGCCAGGTGCTCCTCCAGTTCCTGGAGCAGCCTGCGCTTGGCGCGGGCCCCGACCAGCTGCCGGACGGGCTCGCCGTCGCGGAAGACGAGCAGGGTCGGCATGGACAGCACCCCGTACCGCGTGACGGTGGCGGGGTTGGTGTCCGCGTCGATCTGGACCACCTTGAGGCGGCCCGCCTCCTCGGCGGCGACCGCGGACAGCACGGGCGCGAGCTGGCGGCACGGCCCGCACCAGTCGGCGGTGAACTCGACCAGCACGGGCCGGCCGCGCTCACCGAGCACCTCGGCCTCGAAGTCCCCGTCGGTCACTTCCGCGACGCCCTTGGCGTGGATCATGTGTTTTCCCCTCTCTCGACTCTCAACCGGTCATCTCACAGCGCGGTACCGCCGCCTCCCCGGCGGCCTCCTCGGCGGCGGACAGCTGCCGCGCGACCTGCTCGCGCACGTCGGCCAGCTGGCCGATGAGCCCGTCGAGTTCGGCGAGCTTGCGCCGGTAGACGGCGAGCGAGGACGGACAGGAGTCCCCGGCCGGGTGCCCGGCGCGCAGGCAGTCCACGAAGGGGCGGGTCTCCTCCAGCTCGAAGCCGAAGTCCCGGAGCATCCGGATCTGCCGGAGCATCCGGAGGTCGCCCTCGTCGTAGGTGCGGTGGCCGTGCTCGTCGCGTCGCGCGGGCAGCAGCCCGCGGGACTCGTAGTACCGCAGGGTCCGTGTGCTGGTTCCGGCCAGCTCCGCCAGTTCGCCGATGCGCATGGCCCCGACCGTACGGCTTGACGTCGACGTCAGGGCAAGGTGACGGGGGTCACGTGACCGGTCCGCCGGTACTCCGGAATTTCGCTGGCCGAATCCGTACCCTTGAAATTGGATCTTCCGCGATCCGATTACCGGACAGTCGCAGGGAAACCCGGCAAATCACCGGAACTCAGTAGGACTTTCCTACGAGTTCTGGGCTTGTTTGTTTGGTCCGTAGTCGTAGGACCTTGGCCACTTCTACGGTGTGGGCGTGCACTCCAGCCCTCCTTTCAATGCCCCCGCCGCGCGGCGTCTGCGCGCGGCCCTGGGCATGGCTCCCGGTCATGTCGCCTATGGCCTGCGCGCCCAGTACGGACTGCTTGTCGCGCCCGAAACCGTGATGGCGTGGGAGCGCGGCGAGATATCGCCTACTTCCACCGAGCTCACGGCCCTCGCCGGGGTGCTCTGGTGCTCGCCCGGGGAGCTGCTCGCCGAGCCGGTCACCCTGCGGGAGCACCGTCTCGCGCGGGGGATGACGGCCGAGGAGCTGTCGCGGCGGATCGGGCTGGACGAGAACTCGTACCAGAGGATGGAGGACACCGGTCGCTGGAAGGGCAACGAGCGCCAGTCCGTCTCCCTGTCGACGACCCTGGGGCTGACGCCGGCCCAGTTCGTGGCCGCCACCGGCAAGCAGGAGGAGCTCGCCGAGCTCCTGCGCAGTGCGGTGACCACGCGCTGGCAGGCCTACGTCAAGCCGCTGTCCAAGCTGCTGCCGGTGCCGAAGGAGCATCTGGAGCGGGTGTTGGAGCAGCTCTACGGCGAGTACCAGTCGCGGATGGTGGCCACCCTCAGCTGGGGCGGCGGCGGGGGCGCGGCGGGGACCGGCGACTCGGGGCGGGAGTACCTCGCGGAGATCGTGGACCGGTTCTGGGCGATCGCGGGCGGCTCCCGGTAAGACCTCCAAGACCACTGAGACCCCGACAGCACGAAACGGCCCCGAGGGCGTCCGCGGAGGGGCACGCTCGGGGCCGTTCGGGAAGACCGACGTGGTCAGAAGACCGACTCGGCCTCGTACATGCGCTTCTCCGGGACGGTCTTCAGCTCGGTGACCGCGTGGGCCAGCGGGGCCATCACGATGTCGGTGCCGCGCAGCGCGGTCATGTTGCCGTAGTCGCCGCGGTGGACGGCCTCGACGGCGTGCCAGCCGAAGCGGGTCGCGAGGACGCGGTCGTAGGCGGTCGGGGTGCCACCGCGCTGGACGTGGCCGAGGATGACCGGGCGGGCCTCCTTGCCCAGGCGCCGCTCCAGCTCCACGGCGAGGCGGTTGCCGATGCCGGCGAAGCGCTCGTGGCCGTAGGCGTCGATCTCGCCCTTCTCGTACGGCATGGAGCCCTCGGCCGGGTGCGCGCCCTCGGCGACGCAGATGACGGCGAACTTCTTGCCGCGGGCGAATCGTTCTTCCACCATCTTCACGAGGGCTTCCACCTCGAAGGGCCGCTCCGGCAGGCAGATGCCGTGGGCGCCGCCGGCCATGCCGGACTCCAGGGCGATCCAGCCCGCGTGGCGGCCCATGACCTCGACGACCATCACACGCTGGTGCGATTCGGCGGTGGTCTTGAGGCGGTCGATGGCCTCGGTGGCGACCATGACGGCGGTGTCGAAGCCGAAGGTGCGGTCGGTGGAGGAGATGTCGTTGTCGATGGTCTTCGGCACGCCGACGACGGGCATCCCGGCGTCCGACAGCATCCGGGCGGCGGTCAGGGTGCCCTCGCCGCCGATCGGGATGAGCGCGTCGAGGCCGTAGCGCGTGGCCAGTTCCTGCGCGTTCTCGGCGGCTTCGTGCAGGCGGGCGCGTTCCATGCGGGCGGAGCCGAGGATGGTGCCGCCGCGGGCGAGGATGCCGCTGACGGCGTTGATGTCGAGGGGCCGGTAGTGGCCGTCGAGGAGGCCCTTGAAGCCGTCCTCGAAACCGATCACCTCGTCCCCGTGCCCGACCAGGGCGCGGTGTACGACCGACCGGATGACAGCGTTCAGTCCCGGGCAGTCGCCGCCTGCGGTGAGAACTCCGATGCGCATCGTGCTGTGTCTCCTGCTCCTGGTCGTACCCGGCCGTTCGCGTGCGGGCGGACAGCCGTACACATGTCGGGCTTATGGAGGAAGCCCCGTCCGATTGTTCCACGGGGCGGGGGTGGGGCGCGCTCCGCGCTGCTCGGGGGACCGGGTCTTTCGGCCCTCCGTACAGGCCCTTTCCCGGGCCTTCCCCGGGCCTTTCCCGGCGGGCGCCCTATCCGGCCGCCGAGGTATTGTCAAGAGGTCAAGCCCACAGCAACGGGAAAAATCAAGCCATAGACGGACGGAGAGCACGCGTGACGCGCAGCGTGTACGTGACCGGCATCGAGCGGGGTGACGGCCGGCAGGTCGTCGAGCTCGGAATCATGGAGCTGCTGACCCGCCGGACGGGCCGGGTCGGCGTCTACCGTCCGCTGCTGCACGACGCGCCGGACCGGCTCTTCGAGCTCCTCAAGGCGCGCTACCGGATCGAGCAGGACGCGTCGACCGCCTACGGCATGGAGTACGACGAGGCCTCGGCGATCCTGGCGGAAAAGGGTACCGACGAACTGGTCTCCCGGCTCGTGGACCGCTTCCACCGGGTGGCCCGCGACTACGAGGTCATGCTGGTGCTCGGCACCGACTACGCCGAGACGAACCTGCCCGACGAGCTGGCGCTGAACGCCCGCCTCGCCAACGAGCTGGGGGCCGTCGTCGTGCCCGTCGTCGGCGGCACGAAGCGGCCGGCCGAGTCGGTGCGCGCCGAGACCCGCAACGCCTACCGGGCGTACGAGAGCCTGGGCTGTCACGTCGTCGCGATGGTGGTCAACCGGGTGGCCGCCGAGGACCGTGACGGCATAGCCGAGCGGCTCGCCGCCCGCCTCCCGGTGCCCTGCTACGTCCTGCCGGAGAACAAGTCGCTCTCGGCGCCGACCGTCTCCCAGATCACCGCCGCGCTCGGCGGCGAGGTGCTGCTGGGCGACGAGGCCGGGCTGGCGCGGGACGCCCTGGACTTCGTCTTCGGCGGCGCCATGCTGCCGAACTTCCTGGGCGCGCTGACCCCCGGCTGCCTGGTCGTGACCCCCGGCGACCGCTCCGACCTGGTCATCGGCGCGCTGGCCGCGCACACCTCCGGCACCCCGCCGATCGCCGGCGTGCTGCTGACCCTGAACGAGCGCCCGGGCCAGGACATCCTGACGCTGGCCTCGAAGCTGGCGCCGGGCACCCCGGTGGTCTCGGTGGCCGGCAACAGCTTCCCGACCGCCGCCGAACTCTTCTCGCTGCAGAGCCGGTTGAACGCCGCGACCCCGCGCAAGCTGGAGACGGCGCTCGGCCTGTTCGAGCGGCACGTGGACACCGCCGAGCTGCGCGACCTGCTGTCGGTGGCCCGCTCGGAGCGGGTCACGCCGATGATGTTCGAGCACGAGCTGCTGGAGCGGGCCCGCTCCGAGCGCCGCCGCGTGGTGCTGCCCGAGGGCACCGAGGAGCGCGTGCTGCGCGCCGCGGACGTGGTGCTGCGCCGGGGGGTCTGCGAGCTGACCCTGCTCGGCGACACCCCGGCGATCCTGAAGAAGGCCGCCGACCTCGGGATCGACATCTCGGGGGCGCAGCTGATCGACCCGGCGACCTCCCCGCTGCGGGAACGTTTCGCCGAGTACTACGCGCAGGCCCGCGCCCACAAGGGCATGACCGTCGAGCTGGCCAACGACGTCGTCACCGACGTCAACTACTTCGGCACCCTGATGGTCCAGCAGGGGCTGGCCGACGGCATGGTCTCCGGCTCGGTGCACTCCACCGCCGCCACCATCCGCCCGGCCTTCGAGATCATCAAGACCAAGCCGGAGGCCTCGATCGTCTCCTCGGTCTTCTTCATGTGCCTGGCCGACCGGGTCCTCGTCTACGGGGACTGCGCGGTCAACCCGGACCCGGACGCCGAGCAGCTCGCGGACATCGCCGTCCAGTCGGCGGCCACGGCGGCGGCCTTCGGCGTCGAGCCGCGGATCGCGATGCTCTCGTACTCGACGGGCACCTCGGGCAGCGGGGCGGACGTGGACAAGGTCCGCAAGGCCACCGAGCTCGTCCGGGCGCAGCGTCCCGACCTGCTGATCGAGGGGCCGATCCAGTACGACGCGGCCGTGGAGCCCTCGGTCGCCGCGACCAAGCTGCCGGGGTCCGAGGTGGCCGGCCGGGCGACGGTGCTGATCTTCCCCGACCTCAACACGGGCAACAACACGTACAAGGCCGTGCAACGTTCGGCGGGCGCCGTCGCGGTCGGCCCGGTCCTCCAGGGTCTGCGCAAGCCGGTCAACGACCTCTCGCGCGGCGCGCTCGTCCAGGACATCGTCACGACCGTGGCGATCACCGCGATCCAGGCGCAGGGCGCGCCGGCCCCCACCGCCTGACCGGCCCCGCCGCCTGACAGGCCCACCGTCAGACCGGCCTCCTCCCCCGGCCACACCACACCGAGAAGGAAAGACCCACCGTGACCGCATCGCGCGTACTCGTCCTCAACTCCGGCTCCTCGTCGGTGAAGTACCAGCTGCTCGACATGGCGGACTCCTCCCGTCTCGCCGTCGGCCTGGTCGAGCGCATCGGGGAAGAGACCTCCCGCCTCGTGCACGAGACGCCGGGCGAGGGCGGCAGGCGCGAGCGGCTCGGCCCGATCGCCGACCACGAGGCCGCCCTGGGAGCCGTCGCGGCGGAGCTCGCCGCCGACGGGCTGGGCCTGGACTCCCCCGAACTGGCCGCGGTGGGGCACCGGGTGGTGCACGGCGGGACGCGGTTCACGCGGCCGACGGTCATCACCGACGAGGTGCTGGCGGAGATCCGGAGCCTGATCCCGCTGGCCCCGCTGCACAACCCGGCGAACGTGACCGGCATCGAGGTGGCCCGTACGCTGCGCGCCGACCTGCCGCAGGTGGCGGTCTTCGACACGGCCTTCCACTCGACGATGCCGGAGTACGTGGCGCGGTACGCGATCGACGCCGCGACGGCGGAGAAGTACGCCATCCGGCGGTACGGCTTCCACGGCACGTCCCACGCCTACGTCTCGCGGGCCACGGCCGAGCTGCTCGGACGGCCGGTGGCGGACGTGAACGTGATCGTGCTCCACCTGGGCAACGGCGCCTCGGCCTCGGCGGTGCGCGGCGGGGTCTGCGTGGAGACCTCGATGGGCCTGACCCCGCTGGAGGGGCTGGTCATGGGGACCCGGTCGGGCGACCTGGACCCGGCGGTCGTCTTCCACCTGGCGCGGGTGGGCGGCCTCTCAGTGGATGAGATCGATTCGCTCCTGAACAAGAAGAGCGGTCTGCTGGGCATGTGCGGCGACAACGACATGCGCGAGGTACTGCGGCGCGCGGGCGAGGGAGACGAGGCGGCGACCGTCGCCTTCGACGCGTACGTCCACCGCCTGAAGAAGTACATCGGCGCCTACACGGCGGTCCTGGGCCGGGTCGACGCGGTCGCGTTCACGGCCGGGGTCGGCGAGAACGCCCACCAGGTCCGGGCGGCCGCCGTGGCCGGGCTGGCCGGGCTGGGCCTGGAGCTGGATCCGGACGCGAACGCGGTGCGCTCGCCGCAGGCCCGGCTGATCTCCACGCCGGCGGCGCGGGTCGCGGTGGCCGTGGTGCCGACGGATGAGGAACTGGAGATCGCCACACAGGCCTACGCGCTGGTTACCGGGTAGTCACTTTGGACTTTCCACCAGACGGAATATTCCGCTACGAAACAAACCGATAGGATCCGCTCCATGCGCCGTTCCAAAATCGTCTGCACGCTGGGCCCCGCCGTCGACTCGTATGAGCAGCTGAAAGCGCTCATCGAGGCAGGCATGAACGTGGCCCGATTCAACTTCAGCCACGGATCCCAGGCAGAACACCAGGAGCGGTACGACCGCGTCCGGAAGGTCTCCGAGGACACCGGGCGCGCCGTCGGCGTCCTCGCCGACCTCCAGGGCCCGAAGATCCGTCTGGAGACCTTCGCCGAGGGTCCCGTCGAGCTGGTGCGCGGTGACGAGTTCACCATCACCACCGAGGACGTCCCGGGTGACAAGTCCATCTGCGGCACCACGTACAAGGGCCTGCCCGGCGATGTCGCCAAGGGTGACCAGATCCTGATCAACGACGGCAACGTCGAGCTCCGGGTGACCGGGGTCGAGGGCCCGCGGGTCAAGACCATCGTCATCGAGGGCGGTGTCATCTCGGACCACAAGGGCATCAACCTGCCGGGTGCCGCCGTGAACGTCCCCGCGCTGTCGGAGAAGGACGTCGACGACCTCCGCTTCGCCCTGCGGATGGGCTGCGACATGGTCGCCCTGTCCTTCGTCCGCGACGCCAACGACGTCAAGGACGTCCACAAGGTCATGGACGAGGAGGGCCGCCGGGTCCCCGTCATCGCCAAGGTGGAGAAGCCGCAGGCCGTCGAGAACATGGCGGCCGTCGTCGCCGCGTTCGACGCGGTCATGGTGGCCCGCGGCGACCTGGCCGTCGAGTACCCGCTCGAAAAGGTCCCGATGGTCCAGAAGCGGCTCATCGAGATGTGCCGCCGCAACGCCAAGCCGGTGATCGTCGCGACCCAGATGATGGAGTCGATGATCACCAACTCCCGCCCGACGCGCGCGGAGGCGTCCGACGTCGCCAACGCGATCCTGGACGGGGCCGACGCGGTCATGCTGTCGGCCGAGTCCTCGGTCGGCGCCTACCCGATCGAGACCGTCAAGACGATGTCGAAGATCGTCACGGCGGCCGAGGAGGAGCTCCTCTCCAAGGGCCTCCAGCCGCTGGTGCCGGGCAAGAAGCCGCGTACCCAGGGTGGCTCCGTCGCCCGTGCGGCGTGCGAGATCGCGGACTTCCTCGACGGCCAGGCGCTCATCGCGTTCACCCAGTCCGGTGACACGGCCCGCCGTCTGTCGCGCTACCGCGTGACCCAGCCGATCCTGGCCTTCACCACCGACGTCAACACCCGCAACCAGCTCACCCTGAGCTGGGGCGTCGATTCCTACATCGTCCCGCACGTGGACACCACCGACGCGATGGTCGACCTGGTGGACGGCGAGCTGCTCAAGCTGAACCGCTACAACCAGGGCGACACCATGGTCATCACCGCCGGCTCGCCCCCCGGCGTCCCGGGCACGACCAACATGGTCCGCGTCCACCACCTGGGCGGCGACACCCCCCAGGCCTGACCGACACTCTGCCGCACAGAGACCGAGGGCGGCACCGGGATCCCGGAAGGGATCCTCGGTGCCGCCCTCGGTGCGTGGCGCGCGCGTGAGCGGTTACTCCGGCGGGCCGATGTAGTTCTTGAGGCCCGGGACCGTGAGGGTGCCGCCGAACTGGCCGGCCTGGACGACCTTGACGTTCGTGAAGAAGGCGAACGGGACGTTCAGGGGCGGCGGGCTGTTCGGGGCGAACTCGATCGGGATCAGACCGAAGAGGTTGCCCTTGAGGCTCTCGGTGTACATCGTCACCTTGCCGCCGCGGATCTTGGACGTGGAGCCCGGGCGCGACTTCAGGTGGGCGACGTTCCCGCTCTTGCCGACCGTCTGGTACAGGTCCTTGATGTCCAGCGAGTCCGCGGTGAACTTGAGGACCTTCTTGACCTTGCCGCCCGCCGTCTTCACCTCGACGATGCCCTCGTAGTCGAGGCCGTAGAGGGTCAGCAGCGAGCTGTCGAGGTACCAGGGCTCGTCCGGGAGGAGCGGGATCCCCGCCTCCAGCTCGGCGTCGGCGAGCGCCTTGGCGTCGTAGGTCGGGCAGGGGAAGGGTTCCTTCCCGTCCGCGTCCTTCGTCGCCTCGGGCGTGGCCTTCGGGTCCTCGTCGCCGTCCTTGGCGTCCTTGTCCTTGTCGGACGTGGCGTCCTTGTCCGTCTTCGGCTTCGCCGCGTCCTTGCCCGTCTCGTCCTTCGGGGTCTTGGCGGTGTCCTTGACGTCCTTGGAAAGCTCCGAGACCGGGACGCCCGCCTTCTTCGCCGCCTCGCGGATCGCGTCCGCGGCCGGGTCCTTGACGGGGGCGGTGGTGGACGGCGTGGGCGTCGGGGTGGCCGTCGCCTTCGCGTCCGTCAGCGGCCGGCCGAGCTCGTCGACGAGGCCCTTGAGCTTGTCGCCGAGCCCCAGCGGGTCCAGCGGGTTCGCCTGCTTGGACGCGGACGCCGAGGCCGACGGGGTCGGGGTCGTCTGCTTCGCCGCCGGCGGCGGATCGGCCGGCTTGGCCGGCGGCTTCGACACCGACGTGCTCGCGGACGGCTTCGGCGCCGACGGGCTCACGCCCGGCTTCGGCTTCGACGCGGACGCGCTCGGCGAGGGGGTCGCGCTGGGCGACGTACTCGGCGAAGCCGACGTGGAGGGCGACGGGGACGCGGACTCCGCGGGTTCGTCGGACCGCGTCACGCACGGCCCGGGCGCGAAGGGGATCTCCTTGTCGTCGGCCACGGCCAGCTTGGGGGCCATGCCCATCCCGACGAAGACGGCGGTCGGCATGGCCGCCAGCGCCATCGTCTTGCCGACGGGTATCTGGATCTTGTTCAGCAGCGTCTTCCTGGGCGCCGCGTGGCGCGGGCCCTTTCTTTCACGGGACTCTGCGCCTGGGGCCACGCCCCGCTGCGTCTCGTCACCCCGCACTGTTCCTCCCGCCATCGGCGTGGGCAGTCGTCTCGCTCGCGTGTGCCGTCTCCGAGTCGCGGGGGGCCGGGACGCCCTGGATGCCGCCCGCCATCGCGTCGGCCTTGCTCATGTCGACCACCGGTTCCGGCGCCGGCGCGGGCGCCGTCGCCTCCGCCGTCGTCTGCGCCGCGTCGGCGGGCTTGCCCGGGACCCACGACAGCGCCAGGGCGCCGCCGACCATGGCGAACAGGAAGCCCACGAAGAAGCCGCCGAGGTTCGACACCGGCAGCGACACCAGCGCGAGCAGGATCGAGGCGACTCCGGCGAAGACGCGGATGCTCGCCTGGAACCAGAGCGCCAGCCCCAGCACGGCCAGCAGGACACCGATGATCAGCGAACCTGAGCCGGCCGTCGTGGCCATGGCAAGGGTGATGTTGCCCAACCGGACGTCCGCGTACGGGTAGTACGCGATCGGGAAACCACCGAAGATCATGAACAGGCCTGCCCAGAAGGGACGGCGGCCGCGCCAGGCGTAGAAGTGGTAATACGCCACGGTGAGCAGAGCATCATCAGAGCGGCGAACGTAGACCGGGGCCTGGTGGTTCATGGACTACAGCTCCCTGGAAACGGTGGTACGGAGAACTATTCGGAGCCCGGACGGGCGGGAGGAGACGGCCGCTGCCGCCGCCGACCGCCCGTCCGGTCACACTCCGGGACGGATTACTTCTCGTCCTGGTAGCACGGCTGGTCGCCGCCGAGCAGGCGCAGCTTGAGGTCGGGCAGCTTGAACGTGCCCGCCGTCGTCGCCCACGCCTTCTGGCGCACGTTCGTCAGAATCGCCTTGTCGGCGCGCTGGGAGAACGCGTACGGGCTCGCGACCGTACCGGCCTGCGGCTTGGTCTTGTGGCTCGCGTCGCCCACGGCGACACCGATGTCCAGGTTCTTGAACTCGGCGTCGGTGTCGAGCTCGGCAACATCCAGGTAGATGTTGTCGGCGACGGCCGGCTTGCCCTTGTGGCCCGTCCGCAGCTGCAGCGTGATGTTGCCCAGCGGAGTCGGGGTCACCAGCGACTGGCACATGTTGGTGATCTCGGCGTGGCTGAACCCGGAGATGGTCACCGGGTGGTGCGCCGCGTTGCCCTTGAGGTCGTGACCCTCGGCAATGCCGCCGTACTGGATGAGGTTGTCACCGTCGAGCTTGTCGGCCGAGACCTTGAAGTCCTGGCCGGAGACGCTGAAGGACGCCGCGAGGGCACCCTGCGCCAGACCCACACCGACCGCGGCGGTCGCCGCGATGCTCGGCACCATGACGAGCGCGAAGCGCTTCCATCTGGTCCCGCCACGAACCTGAGAACTCATTTTCGTTCCTCCTTCTCGGACGTACATCTCCGGTCCGGGCCGTACCCGTCCTGGGATGGGAGAAGTGCTACGTCCTCGGGAAGGAGCGCAGGCGGCCGAGCCGCGGCGCCGAGCCGCGTCCGATACACCGGCGTTCACCCCCGAGCGACAACCACTGGGCCACGCGTTCGCGCAACCTGGAGGACAGGCCCTGCCGGTGTGGCAGAGACCCCCCTGTCCCACGGCCGGTGGCACTGCCACTGGCCGGCTCGGTGGGGACCCTCCACCGCGGCTCCGGATGAGCGGCTCTGCGGGAAGGACCGAGCGTCGCCGATCGTGGTCCATTCCAGGCCGGGGCACAAGGGGGTTCGTTACTGGCGGGTAACGGGTGGATAACCACAGTGCGACCCCCCGCCGTCGAGGGGCCACGCAGGGTGTCACCCAAGGCCACGACAGAACGGGGGAAGAGTGAACCAACCGGACAGTTCACGGGGTTCGTCTTACTCGCAGTAACAGCGGCCGCATTTACCAAGTTTTGGCAAAACGCGGCCGCTGTTTACCTACGTGTCAATAAATCGGCGGGTCCTAGAACAGCACGCGGGCGAGCGCCGTGCGCGCCTTCGCCACCCGCGGGTCGTCGGCCCCGATGACCTCGAACAGTTCCAGCAGGCGGACCCGTACGGCGTCGCGGTCGTCGCCCGCCGTCACCCGTACCGTGTCGACGAGGCGCCCGAAGGCGTCCTCCACGTGCCCGCCGACCAGATCCAGGTCGGCCGCGGCGATCTGCGCCTGCGGATCGCGCGGATTGGCGGCGGCCGCCTCGCGCACCGCCTGCGGGTTCATGTGCTGCACCCGGGCGAGCAGCTCGGCCTGGGCCAGCCCCAGCTTCGCCTCGGTGTTCGCCGGGTCGTCGGCGAGTACGTTCTTGTACGCCTGCACCGCGCCGGCGAGGTCACCGGCGTCCAGCGCCACGACGGCCGCCTCCAGCAGCGCGTCGTACGGACCGGCCTGGGGCGCGGCCGGGGTCGCGGCGGCGGGGGCTCCCTCGGCGCCGGGGTCGACCTGGAGGCCGACGAGGCCGAAGCGCTCCTCGGCGACCTGGACCAGCTGGGCGAGCGTCTCGCGGATCTGCTGCTCGGGCACCACGCCCTGGAACAGCGGCAGCACCTGGCCCGCGACCACGGCGAAGACGGCCGGGATGCCCTGGATGCCGAACTGCTGCATCAGCATCTGGTTGGCGTCGACGTCGATCTTCGCGAGGACGACACGGCCGGCCGCCTCGAAGGTCAGGCGCTCCAGCAGCGGGCTGAGCTGCTTGCAGGGCTCGCACCACTCGGCCCAGAAGTCGAGGACGACCGGGACCTCGTTGGAGAGCTGGAGTACGTCGCGTTCGAAGCCGGCCTCGTCTACGTCGATGACGAGCGCGGACGGCGGCACGGCGCCGGCGGCCGCGGAACCCGCGCCGCCCCCGCCCTGCCGGGCCGACTCGGCCCGCGCCTGCTCGGCCTTCGCCTTGGCCTCGCCGGCCGCTTTCACCGCGGCGAGGTCGACGACGCCGCTCATGGACATGTTTCTGGGCTGCATGCGTACATCCTCCCCCGAGTGCGCGCGCCGACGAAAAGGATCGCGCGAATTGCCGCCCCGATCCGGCCCCACCTCTTGTCGTGCAGGTTGTGCTGGTCCTACGGTCCTGCCAGTGCTGCCTTGCGGCGCCGGGTCCCCACCTGGCGCCAGTAGCCTTCGCGTGGTTGTCGCTCTTACGCTACGAGCCGTAGCGTAACTCCCCGCGGGCCGCCGCGCCCCGTGATCTGAACCACACCGTCAAGGCCCGGGCCGGTTCCCCTACCGGCGGGTATGGTCACCGCCATGCGCAACCCCAGCCCCGGCATCAGCTCCCCACCCGGCCGCACCGGACGCCCCCGCAGCGCCGCTGCGGACGCGGCGATCCTCGCCGCCACCAGGGACGCACTGGTCGAGCTGGGCTGGTCGAAGCTGACGATGGGCGACGTGTCGGCCCGCGCGGGCGTCGCGAAGACGACCCTGTACCGGCGCTGGGCGGGCAAGAACGAACTGGTCGTGGACGCCGTCGCCGAGCTCTTCGACTCCCTCGAACTGCCCGACCGGGGCTCCCTCGAAGCCGACATCGAGTACGTGGTGCTCCAGTTCGCGGAGCTGCTGCGCCGCCCGGAGGCCCGTACGGCCCTGATGGCGGTGGTCGCGGAGTCCACCCGGGACGAGGCGCTGCGCGACCGGATCCGGTCGGCGATCGTGGACCGGCAGAAACGTCTCGTCGTACTGGGTCGCGAACGGGCGCAGGCCCGCGGCGAACTCCCTTACGAGGAGGACGACTCCGTCGCGGGCCACACCACGGACCTGATCTTCGATGTGATCGCCGGCACGGTGGTGCACCGCGCGCTGGTCAGCTCCGAGCCGGTGGACGAGTTCTGGGTCGCCACCTTCACGGCACTCCTGATGCACGGCCTCCAGGGCACCCCGCCGGCCTGACCGCGCCTGGCCGGCCTGACCGCGCCCCGCGCACGGCAACGGGGCGGGGCGCCCGCGCGGTCCTCCCGCGCGGACGCCCCGCCCCGTTGCCGGTTCCGCCGGGCTCTAGAAGCCGGGCGGCTCCGTGTACGTGCCCCACTCGTCGCGCAGCACGTTGCAGATCTCGCCGAGGGTCGCCTCGGCCCGGACCGCGTCCAGCATGGCCGGGATCATGTTCGACCCGTCCCGCGCGGCCTCCAGCATGGTCTTGAGCGACGCCGTGACCTTCGCGTCGTCGCGCCGGGACTTGCGGGCGGCGAGTTCGCGTACCTGTACGGTCTCCACCTCGTGGCTGACCCGGAGGATCTCCAGGTCGCCGGTGACCGAGCCGTGGTGGACGTTGACGCCGACGACCCGCTTGTCGCCCTTCTCCAGCGAACGCTGGTACTGGAAGGCCGACTCGGCGATCTCGCCGGTGAACCAGCCGTCCTCGATGCCGCGCAGGATGCCCGAGGTGATCGGCCCGATCGGGTGCTGCCCGTCCGGGTGGGCGCGCAGGCCGCGCTCCTTGATCTGGTCGAAGATCTTCTCGGCGTCGGCCTCGATGCGGTCGGTGAGCTGCTCGACGTACCAGGCGCCGCCCAGCGGGTCGGCGACGTTGGCGACGCCGGTCTCCTCCATCAGCACCTGCTGGGTGCGCAGGGCGATCTCGGCCGCCTGCTCGCTCGGCAGCGCGAGGGTCTCGTCGAGGGCGTTGGTGTGCAGCGAGTTCGTGCCTCCGAGGACGGCCGCCAGCGCCTCGACGGCGGTGCGCACGACGTTGTTGTAGGGCTGCTGCGCGGTCAGCGAGACGCCGGCGGTCTGGGTGTGGAAGCGCAGCCACATCGACTTGTCGCTCTTGGCCCCGTAGACCTCCTTCATCCAGCGCGCCCAGATCCGGCGGGCGGCGCGGAACTTGGCGATCTCCTCGAAGAAGTCGAGGTGCGCGTCGAAGAAGAAGGACAGGCCGGGCGCGAAGACGTCCACGTCCATGCCGCGCGAGAGGCCGAGCTCGACGTACCCGAAGCCGTCGGCGAGGGTGTACGCGAGCTCCTGCGCGGCCGTGGCCCCGGCCTCGCGGATGTGGTAGCCGGAGACGGACAGCGGCTTGTACGCCGGGATGCCCTTGGCGCAGTACTCCATGAGGTCGCCGATGAGGCGAAGGTGCGGCTCGGGCTCGAAGAGCCACTCCTTCTGGGCGATGTACTCCTTGAAGATGTCGGTCTGGAGCGTGCCGTTCAGCACGGCCGGGTCCACGCCCTGCCGCTCGGCGGCGACCAGGTACATGCAGAAGGCGGGCACGGCGGGCCCGGAGATCGTCATCGAGGTGGTCACGTCACCGAGCGGGATGTCCTTGAACAGGACCTCCATGTCGGCGGCGGAGTCGATGGCGACCCCGCAGTGGCCGACCTCGCCGAGCGAGCGGGGGTCGTCGGAGTCGCGCCCCATGAGGGTCGGCATGTCGAAGGCGACGGAGAGCCCGCCACCGCCGGCGGCCAGGATCATCTTGTAGCGCTCGTTGGTCTGCTCGGCGTTCCCGAACCCGGCGAACTGCCGGATGGTCCAGGTCCGCCCCCGGTAGCCGGTGGCGTGCAGCCCTCGGGTGTACGGGTACTCACCCGGCCACCCGATGCGCTCGAAGCCCTCGTACGCGTCGCCGGGCCGGGGCCCGTAGACCGGATCGACGGCATCGCCGGAGAGAGTGGTGAAGTCGGCCTCACGCTTGCGGGCCTTGTCGTAACGGGCCTGCCAGCGGCGGCGGCCCTCCTCGATGGCGTCAGCATCCATGCTTCGAATTTACTAGGACGTCCTAGTAAATGTCGATGGCAAACCTCCGGCAGTCCGCCGCCGGCCCGTGCGCACCGCCCTGACCAGCACAAAGGGCCCGGGACGGATTTTCGTCCCGGGCCCTCATCGGCTGATCGGTCAGTTGTAGGTGCCGGTGATCGCGATGCCGGTGTGGTCGCCGCTGACGCCGGTCAGGTCCACGGAGCCCGCGGCCGACCAGGTGCCGTCGGTGTGGCGGATCGTGTGCAGGATCCGGCCGTCGGTGGCGACGAACGCGGCCTGCATCTCGCCGTCCACCTGCGCCGCGGCGACGTCGGTCACGGTCACGCCGGAGACCACGGAGCCCAGGTCGTTGAAGCCGGTCCAGGTGCCGTTTCCGTAGCGGGCGCCGTGGAACTGCTTGGTGCCGCCGTTCGCGGCCACCACCAGCTGGAGGTCACCGGCACCGGTCGAGGCGAGGGCGACGTCGTCGATGGAGGTGATCCCGGCCGCCGCGGCGCCCGTCTCGACGGAGACGTTGCCCCACGCCGTCCAGCTGCCGTCCGCCTTGCGGACGGTGTGCTGGAGCACCCCGCCGGTCAGCGCGGCCATCTGGAGGTTCGAGCCCGAACCGGCGATCGCCACCTTCGTGACCGCACCCCCGGCCGGCTGGTCGACCTTCCCGAACAGCGCCCACGTACCGTTCGCGTACCGGATGGTGTGGTAGACCGAGCCGTCCGCCACCACCGCGACGTGCAGATCACCGCCGATCGACGCCGACGTCACCTGCGTGACGTTCGTCAACGGCCCCGCGACGGCGTGTACATCGCGGAAGCCGCCCCACGACTGATCGGCGAACCGGATGGTGTGGTAGAGCTTGCCCTCGTTGCTGACCGCCAGGACGTGGGTGTCCCCGTCGATGCCCGACTCGGAGATCGACCGCACCCCGGTGGGGACTTCCCCGCCCTGCGATTCCACGTCGCCGAACGCGGTCCACGTACGGTCGGCATTGCGGACGCCGTGGTAGATCCCGCCGCCGGACTCCACCGCGACCTGGGCCCGCCACTGCTTCGGCGCGGCCGGCGGCTGCTCCGGCGCGGTGTCGCAGTTCTTGCTGGTCAGGTTCCCCGTGTTGAAGGGGCTGCCGTTGAAGGTGGCCTGCTTGACCTGCCCGTCGTACTTCTGCTCGTAGTGCAGGTGCGCTCCGCTGGAGTTGCCGGTGTTGCCGACGTGGCCGATCTGCTGGCCGCGGGAGATCCGCGCGCCCTCCGTGACGTTGTAGTCGTCGAGGTGGGCGTACAGGGTCTTCCAGCCGCCGCCGTGGTCGATCACGACGTACTTGCCGTAACTGCGGTACGAACCGTCGGAGTTGGTCAGCGTGTCCGCGATGCTGATGGTGCCGTCGGCGCTGGCGAGCACCGGCTGGCCGTGGGTGCTCCCGCCGTGCGTCCAGTCGATCGCCAGCGTGGAGGGGCTGTGCCCGGCGCGGGTGCTGCCGAGCCACGACTGGCCGCAGCCGAAGGGCATTTGGTACGTGGGCCCCGCGGCGTAGGAAGGGGACGCCGCGAAGGCGACGAGGCCGGTGGCCGCGAGTACCAGACCGGTCGCGGACGACACGGCTCGACGGCTGACGGTGGTGAGGGTGGTGACGGACATGGGATTCCCCCCGAAGCGTGTGGTGTGCGAGCCGGTCAGTTGTAGGTGGCGGTGATGGCGATGCCGGTGTGGTCGCCGCTGACACCGGCCAGGTCCACGGAGCCCGCGGCCGTCCAGGTGGCGTCGGTGTGGCGGATCGTGTGCAGGACCCGGCCGTCGGTCGTCACGAACGCCGCCTGCATCTCGTTGTTGACCGCCGCTGCCGCGACGTCGGTGACGGTGACGCCCGGGAACACGGAACCCAGGTCGTTGAAGCCGGTCCAGGTGCCGTTGCCGTAGCGGGCGCCGTGGAACTGCTTCGTGCCGCCGTTCGCGGTCACCACCAGCTGGAGGTCACCGGCACCGGTGCCGGCCACCGCGACGTCGTCGATCGACGTGATCCCGGCCGCCGCCGCGCCCGACTCGGCCGAGGCGTTGCCCCACGCCGTCCAGTTCCCGTCCGAGGTGCGGACGGTGTGCTGGAGCACCCCGCCTCTCAGGGCCACGACCTGGAGGTCGTTGCCGGTACGGGCGATCGCCACCTTGGTGACCGCGCCGCCGCCGGGCTGGTCGACCTTGCCGAACGGCGCCCACGTACCGTTCGCGTACCGGACCGTGTGGTAGACCGAGCCGTCCGCCACCACGGCCACGTGCAGGTCGCCGCCGATCGACGCCGACGTCACCTGGGTGACGTTCGTCAGGGCGCCCGCCGCCGTGTGGACGTTGCCGAAAGCGGTCCAGGTCCGGTCGGCGGACCTGACGCTGTGGAAGAGCTTCCCGTCGTTGCCGACCGCCAGGACGTGGGTGTCCCCGTCGATGCCCGCCTCGGAGATCGACCGCACCCCGCCCGGTACGGTCGTCTCGCCGAGGACGTTGCCGAACCGCGTCCACGTCCCGTTGTCGAACCGCGTCGCGTGGAACAGCCCGCCACCGGATTCGACCAGCACCTGCGACTTCCAGGACGCGGCCGGCGTCTGCGGCTTCGGCGCCTCGGGGTAGGGGTTGGCGTGGTCACTGCCGAGCCCGGCCGAGCGCCCGCAGCTGGGCCAGGCCCCGGGGCCCTGACCGGCCAGCACCTTCTCCGCGGTGAGGATCTGCTCCTTCTTCGTGGCCTGGTGCGGGTAGGAGGCGTACGTCGAGCCGCCGTACGCCCGCCAGGTGGAGAGGGAGAACTGCAGACCGCCGTAGTAGCCGTTGCCCGTGTTGATCGCCCAGTTCCCCGAGCTCTCGCACTGGGCGACCTTGTCCCAGGTGGCGACACTGGCCGCGGTGGCGGACGTGGAGCCGGCGAAGACGATGACGGAAGAACTGACCGCCGCGGCGGCCGTCAGTGCGGCCAGGCGCCCGAAAGCAGGCATGAGGAACCCCCGAAGGTTGAGCACGAGTGGTGGGAAGGCGGAGCGGTGGGCTCTACGGAGCCCCGAGCGGCCCGGTCACACGTGCCCCGGACCACGGATCCAGGGGCGCCCCGCGGTGGCGCCGGTCCCGGTTCCCTCGGCCGCTCCTCGCTGCCGATGTGAAGATCTTCGCCGTCGATCGGGGGCGGATCCAGGCCTTCCCACTGGCCGAATCCGGTCCTGGCCCAAGCCGTCCAGCCCTGCTGAGCTCGAACACGACGAAGCCCGCCGCTGCTGCGACGGGCTTCGGGTGGGAGTGCCCGGGGAGGGCTGAGGGGTCAGGCCTTGGCGGTGGCCAGGCCGCCCTCGACGAGCGGCTCGACCTCGGCGCGGATCGTGCGCTCGACGAAGAAGGCGGCCAGCGGGATCGTGCCCGACAGGAGGACCCACAGGAGCTTGCCGAACGGCCACTTCGCCTTGGAGCCCAGGTCGAAGGCGAACACCAGGTAGATCATGAACAGCACACCGTGGGCCTGCGAGACCGCGAAGGTCAGGTCGGCGCCGGTGTCGAAGCCGTACTTCGCCACCATGCAGGCACAGAGGATCAGGAGCATGACCGCCGTCACGTAGGCCATGACGCGGTAGCGGGTCAGCACGCTTCGTTTCATGCGAACGAGCCTAGCCGTCCGTTTTGCGCGATCTTGACGTGGGGCCGGGTGACTTCGGCTGCTCGGCCGCTCCCCCACCTCTCCCGCTCCCGCTACTTCTCCTCGAAGTCGGCGGCGGCCACCCGCAGGGGGCGCAGGAGCGCGAAGATCTCCGCGCACTCCTCCTCGTCGTACGCACCGAGCCCGAAGTCGATCTCCATCAGGTCCTTGGTGGCCGCCTCGACCACCTCGCGGCCCTTGTCCGTGATGGAGGCCAGGGTGCCGCGCCCGTCGTTCGGGTTGGGGCGCTTGTCGACGAGGCCGGAGCGGACCAGCCGGTCCACCGTGTTCGTCACCGAGGTCGGGTGCACCATCAGGCGCTCGCCGATCTTCGACATCGGCAGCTCACCGGCCTTGGAGAAGGTGAGCAGCACCAGCGCCTCGTACCGCGCGAAGGTCAGTCCGTACGGTTTGACGACCGCGTCGACCTCGGCGAGCAGGATCTGGTGCGCGCGCATGATCGAGGTGATGGCGGCCATCGAGGGCACCGGCCCCCAGCGCTGCTGCCAGAGCTCGTCGGCGCGGGCGATGGGGTCGAAGGGGAGACTGAGCGGCTTGGGCACGCATCAGACCCTACCGGGCGGTCATTTGGCGGGGAGCCCCGTCTCATCCCTCGAATCGGGCGACCGCCGGGCCGCGATCCGCAGTTCGGTGAACAGCAGCGCGACGACCGCCGTGCCGAGGAGCGCGGCCGCCGTGACGACCACGTGGACGGGGACGAACTCGGCGGCGAGGCCCGCCAGCGCCATGCCGACGCCCTGGAAGGTCATCAGGCCGGTGCTGAGCAGGGTCATCGCCCGGCCGCGCAGTTCCTCGGGGACGGCGTCCACGTACATCTGGTCGAGCCCGAGGGTGTACGCGTGGGCGAGCCCCGTGACCAGCAGCGTGCCGAGCAGGACCGGCACCCCCGGCCGGACCGCGTAGACGAGCAGCGGCAGCAGTCCGGCGGTGGCGAGCGGGATCACGATCCGTGTACGCGTTCGGGCGGTGAGCGCGGATCCCGCCCAGAGTTCACCCGCGATGGCGCCGACGGGCTGCGCGCACATCAGCAGCCCGAGCGCGACGGTGCCGGCGCCGATGCCGTCGGCGTACGGGGCGAGCAGCGCCTCCGGGACGACGACGAAGAGGGGCGGCAGCCAGAACAGCAGGGTGAGCGCCCGCATCCGGCGGTCCCCGAGCACGGCCCGCAAGCCCGTCCGTACGGACATCCGGGCGGCGGCCGCCACCACCCGGGCGGGCCGGGCCCGGGTGCCGAGCCTCAGCAGCAGCGCGGAGCCGAGGAATCCGGCGGCGGTGAGGGCGATCGCTCCGCGCGGTGCGAGGACGGTGAGCAGCAGTCCGCCGAGCCCGAAGCCGATGAGCTGGGCGCTCTGGGCCACCATGCGCAGCAGCGAGCGGCCGAGGACGAAGGGGTCGCCGGAGCCGAGGATGTCGGCGAGGGAGGCGGCGCGGGTGCCCTGGAACAGCGGGGCGACGAAGGCCATGGCGCACCGCAGGACGAGGATCCCCGCGACCGGGGTGCCCGGCAGGACCATCGCGGCGGCGCAGGCGGCGCAGACGAGGTCGCAGGTGACGAGCACGCGGCGGGCGGGGTACCGGTCGGCGATCCCTGCGAGCAGGGTGCCGCCGAGGGCGTAGGGGAGGAAGCCGAGGGCGAAGGTGAGCGCGCTCATCAGGGGTGAGCCGGTGAGGCGGTAGACGAGGACGGTGAGGGAGATCTCGGCGATGACGACGCCGAGTACGGACAGCAGGTGCGCGGCGAAGACGGCCCGGAACTCCCGGATCCGGAACACCGTGCGGTAGCCGGCGGCGCCGGGGGCTTGGGTCTGCGCCTGCACCTGGTCCTGCGCCTGGTTGACGGTTGACATGCCGCACAGCCTGGGCGGGCTACGGTGGCGGGCGACAGAGATTCGGCCAGGTCCGAATCATCCGGACGGCGGGAGAGCGGGGAGCGCGCGCCGATGGGGTTCCACTTCCGGTTCGGGCCGGGTGACCTGCTGCGCTGCCGGTTCGCCATCTCCCCGCGCTGGGAGACCCAGGAGGCGGTGCGGACCCTCCAGCGCCCGCACCGGCAGGCGTACCACCTGCCCTGGCTGCGGCAGATCCGGGCGGCCGCCGACGGGCTGGACCTGCGACCGCTGTGGCTGCTGATGCCGCGCAGCGGGCACAACCCGGACTTCCTGAGCCCGCCGCCGCTGGGGCCCTCGGTCACGCTGGAGGAGGAGCTGACCCGGGTACGGGGCGCCTGCGCCGCCGATCCGGAGGCCGTGCGCGAGGACCTGCGGCGCGCGCTCGTGTGCACCCCGGGCGCCCTGGAGAGCGACATCGGGCAGCGGATGCTCGCGGATCCGGCCCGTGCGGTACGGGAGTTGGCCGACCTGTACGAGCAGGCGTGGGCCGCCCTGATCGCCCCGCACTGGCCGCGGCTGCGCGGGCTGCTGGAGGCGGACGTCCTGTTCCACTCGCGCCGGCTGGCGGCGGGCGGCCTGGAGGCGCTGTTCGACGGCCTCCACCCGGACCTCGGCTGGTGCGACGGCACGCTGACCATCCGGCGCCCGACCCACCACGACCGCTCCCTGGACGGGCAGGGGTTGCTGCTGATGCCGAGCGCGTTCGTCTGGCCGGAGGTGGTCGGCGGCTACGACCCGCCCTGGCAGCCGACGCTCGTCTACCCGGCCCGGGGCATCGGCGCGCTGTGGACGGCCTCGGCCGGCCCGACCCCGCAGGCGCTGGCCCGGCTGCTGGGGCGGGCCCGCGCCGACGTGCTGTGCGCCCTGACGGAGCCGGCCTCGACGACGGCCCTCGCGCACCGGCTGGGGCTGGCCCCGTCCACGGTGTCGGCACACCTGAAGGCCCTGCACGGGGCGGGCCTGCTCATCTCGGCCCGGCACGGGCACCAGATCCACTACGAGCGCACTCCGCTGGCGATCGCACTGACGACGGGGACCTTCGAGCCGTAGCCCCGCGCGGCAGAGCCCCCGGGGCTACGGCTTGTCGCCGTGCGCCTCCAGCAGGGTGCGCAGGGCGGTGGCGACGGTGGCGCAGGTCTCGCGGTCGAGCGGGGCGAGGAGTTCGGCGTAGTGGCGCAGGTGCGCGTCCATCAGCTCCTCCATGACCTCGCGGCCGCGATCCGTCAGCCGGATCAGCACCGAGCGCCGGTCGCCCTCGTCGCGGACCCGCTCGACCAGGCCCTTGGCCTCCATGCGGTCGATGCGATGGGTGATCGCGCCGGAGGTGACCATGGCGGCGCCGATGAGGGCGCCCGCGGTGAGGGCGTACGGGGGACCCGACCGGCGCAGGGTGGCCAGTACGTCGAACTCCCCGACCTCCAGGCCGCGTTCGGCGGCGAAGGCCTTGAGCCCCTTCTCGATGATCCGGTTCATCCGCTGCACGCGGGCCAGCGTCTCGATGGGCCACAGGTCCTCGGTCAGATCGGGACGCTCGGCCGTCCACTGGCCGAGGATCGCCTCCACCATGTCGCTCATCCGGCTCACCACTCCCGTTCCGTACGCGTGCCCGCCGACCTCACGAAGATTACCTCAACGTTAAGACACTTGACGTTGAGGTAATGGCGTTGTTTTATCTCAACGTTGAGATTCTGAGTTCTGAGATGAATCGGAGCGACGCCGCATGCCCCTGCCCACGATCAGTGCCGTCCGCGCGAGCACCCGGCCCGTCGCCGCGCGGCCGGGCCCCGTCCCCGTCCACTGGCTGGCCCTGCTCGCCACCCCGCTCGCCGCCGGGGCCAACGCGCCGGTGCTGATCCTCCCGGACATGGCCCGCTCGTTCGGGGCGGGCGCCGCCGCGGCGGGCTGGCTGGTCACCGCCTTCGGCTGGGCCGTCGCCGTCAGCACCCCGCTGCTCGCCGGGCTGCTGAGGCGGCGCGGCCTGCGGACCACGCTGCGGCTGTGCACCGCGTTGGTCCTGGCGGGCACGGCGCTGGTCGCCGTCTCCCCGTGGCTGCCGCTCACCCTCGCCGGCCGGGCCGGGCAGGCCGCGGGTGGCGCCGGGCTGGCCGCCTGCGCGATGAGCCTCGCCGGCACCGCCCGCCGGATGGGCGTCATCACCGCCGGGTTCGGCATGGTCGGCGCGGTCGGCCCGCTGCTCGGGGCGCGGCTGTCACAGGCCGCCTCCTGGCGGCTCGCGCTCGCGGTGTCGGTGCTCGCGCTGCTCGCGGTCCCGGCGGTGAGCCGGTACGCGAAGGCGCCGCTGCCCGCCGAGGGCCGGTTCGACGTACGGGGCGCCGGGTTGCTGACCGCGCTGGCCACGGCCCTGGTCCTGCTGCCGGCGGCGCCGCTGCCCGCGCTCGGCGGGGCCGCCGTCACCGCGACGGCGCTCGCGCTGCACGTACGCAGGAGGCCCGAGGGGTTCGTCCCCGCCGGGCTGCTCCGTACGCCGCTGTTCGTCGGCTCCGCGCTGCTGGCCCTGACCCTGTCGACGTCCTACTTCACCGTGCTGTTCTCCGTGTCACGGCTGCTCGCCGACCGCGCGGGCTGGGAGCGCGGCGCGGCCGGGGCGGGCCAACTGCTGGCGCTGCTCGCCGGGTCCGCGCTGTCCTGGCTGCTGGCCGCGGCCTCGGCGCGGATCGGTCGGGTGGCCGTACGGACGGTCCTGGTCGGCGCGGGCACGCTGGCCGCGCTGCTCGCGGCGTTCGTCTCGTCGGGCCCGCTGCTGCTCGCCGCCCTCGCCACGGGGGTCTTCACCGCGGCCGCGGCGAACGCCGTCCTCTCGACGCACGCCGCGTCGACCGCGCCCGAGGGCGGGCGCCCCACCGCGATCGGCCTCTTCACGCTCTGCTACCAACTGGGCGGCGCCTTCGGGCCGGCCCTCGCGGCGGCGTGGGTGTTGCCGGCGTGAGGGACGGCGCCCGGCCGGCGTGCCGTGACTGCGTCAGCCTCCGGCCAGGTGGCGTTCGACCGTCTCGATCTTGGACGTCATGCCGTCGGAGACGCCCGGGCGGATGTCCGCCTTCAGGATGAAGGAGACCCGCGGCGCGCGCTCCTCCACCGCGGCGACGGCACGCTTGACCACGTCCATCACCTCGTCCCACTCGCCCTCGATCGTGGTGAACATGGCGTCGGTGCGGTTCGGGAGACCCGACTCGCGCACGACGCGGACCGCGGCGGCCACGTACTCGCCGACCTCTTCACCGACCCCCAGCGGGGTCACCGAGAACGCGACGATCACGCTTCGGCCGCCTCGCGCGCGCGGGCCGCGATGACGCTGTCCGCCTCTTCGCGCTTGAGCAGCTTGTCGCCGTAGAGGCCGCCGAACGGCACCAGCGCCAGGACGAAGAACAGGGCCGCCTTCTTCAGCGGCCACTTGGCCCGGTTCCAGACATCCAGCAGGAAGACCACGTAGATGACGAACAGGACCCCGTGCAGGGCCCCCAGCGGCATCATCAGGTAGTCGACGTCCGAGATCCGGCTCAGCAGCGAACCGAAGATCAGCAGGGCCGGGAAGGAGAGCGCCTCCGGAACGGAGATGAGGCGCAGCCGGTGCAGGGCGGAGGCGGTCTTGATGTCCACGTGGAACCTTCGGGACGGGGCTGGAGGTCCGTTCCAGTGTCTCAGCCGCTTTGCGGGATCTTGACCCGGGTCCCGGTCGGCGCGCGCGGTGGCCGGCGGGGCCGCGGAAGGGGGCCCGGCACGGCCGTTGGTGCCCGAGTGTGGCGCATATCGGCCACGAGGCCCTGTTCGGGGCCGCCCGCTGCCGATAACGTCATCCCGTGGCTCAGTTCCGACTTAAAGGCAGCAAGGTGCTCGCCGTCGACCTGACCGGGGACGCCGTGAAAGCGAAGAACGGCTCCATGGTCGCGTACGACGGACAGATGGCCTTCAAGAAGATGACCGGCGGTGGCGAAGGCCTCCGCGGCATGGTGACCCGCCGGCTGACCGGCGAGCAGATGACCGTGATGGAAGTGCAGGGGCACGGCACCTGCTTCTTCGCCGACCGCGCGAGCGAGATCAACCTCGTCGACCTGCGCGGCGAGAAGCTCTACGTGGAGTCCAGCAACCTGCTGTGCACCGACGCGGGGCTGCGCACCGGCACCACCTTCACCGGCCTGCGCGGCGGGGCGACGGGCAACGGCCTGTTCACCACGACCGTCGAGGGCACCGGGCAGGCGGCGATCATGTCGGACGGCCCGGCGGTGGTGCTGCGCGTCAGCGCCCAGTACCCGCTCTCCGTCGACCCGGGGGCGTACATCGCGCACACCGGCAACCTCCAGCAGTCCTTCCAGTCCGGCGTGAACTTCCGCACGCTGATCGGCGAGGGCTCCGGCGAGGCGTTCCAGATCCGCTTCGAGGGCGAGGGCCTGGTGTACGTGCAGCCCAGCGAGCGCAACACCATCGGGGGCGACGTCTGATGCCGTTCCGCGAGATCAACTCCAAAATGGTCGAGGCCCAGGTGATCCCGGGGCAGAAGATGTACAGCCAGCGCGGCGCGATGCTCGCGTACCGCGGCGACGTCTCCTTCACCCCGAGCCTGACGGGCGGTCAGGGCGGGGTGATGGGCATGATCGGCCGCCGGGTGGCGAACGAGCAGACCCCGCTGATGACGGTCGAGGGCAGCGGCACCGTGATGTTCGGCCACGGCGGCCACCACATCCAGGTGATCAGCCTGACCGGCGAGACGCTCTACGTCGAGGCCGACCGGCTGCTGGCCTTCGACGGCACCCTCCAGCAGGGCACGATGTTCATGGGCTCGCAGGGCGGTGTCATGGGCATGGTGCGTGGCCAGGTGACCGGCCAGGGCCTGTTCACCACGACCCTCAAGGGCCACGGCTCGGTCGCCGTGATGGCCCACGGCGGGGTCATCGAACTCCCCATCACCCCCCAGCGCCCGGTGCACGTGGACCCGCAGGCGTACGTCGCCCACCACGGCGAGGTCCGCAACAAGCTCTCCGCCGCGCTCGGCTGGCGGGACATGGTGGGACGCGGTTCGGGTGAGGCGTTCCAGCTGGAGCTGTCCGGCCAGGGCGCCGTGTACGTGCAGGCCTCGGAGGAGAAGCTGTGAATTTTGGACCCGTGCCCGGTGGGCCTGGCGGCCCGACCGTGTTCGACCCGTACTCCCTGCCCTCCGACGACAACGTGAACCCGTACACCTTCTGCGTGGAGCTCAAGGGGAGCCAGTGGTTCCTGCAGAAGGGCAAGATGATCTCGTACTACGGGCGCATCGAGTTCAACGGCGTGGGCAACGGCCGCTTCGACCGGCTGCTGCGCACCAGCTTCCACTCGCCGATGCACGCCGCCGACTGGGTGGTGGCCGAGGGCCAGGGCAAGATGCTGCTGGCCGACCGCGCGTTCGACGTGAACTCGTACGACCTGGACAATGGGAACCTGACGATCCGGTCGGGCAACCTGCTGGCCTACCAGCCGACGCTGGCGCTGAAGCAGTCCATCGTGCCGGGCTTCCTGACGCTGATCGGAACCGGAAAGTTCGTGGCGGCGTCCAACGGACCAGTGGTGTTCATGGAGCCTCCGCTGCGCGTGGACCCGCAGGCGCTGGTGGGCTGGGCCGACTGCCCTTCGCCGTGCCACCACTACGACCACGGCTACATGACGGGAGTGATGGGCGGCCTGCGCTCGCTGACGGGCATCGGCGGCAACTCGGGCGAGGAGCACCAGTTCGAGTTCGTGGGCGCGGGGACGGTCCTGCTCCAGTCCTCGGAGATGCTGATGGCGGAGCAGGCGATCGGCGCCGTCGGGGGCGCGGAGTCCGCCGGGGTCCCGGGTGCCGGGTACGGCGGTGGCCACGGCGGCCAGGGTGGCCAGGGTGGCCAGCTGGGCGTTCCGCGGATGCCCGGACAGCTGGGTGACCTGCAGCGGCGCCTCGGCCTGTGAGCGCCCGCGGGAGCGACCGCAGATCTTCCTGTTTTTGTACGTAATTCAACTTCTTAGGTAGAGTTCATTCATGGAGACCATGGAGACCGAGACGGCCACGCGCTGGCTGACCGACGCCGAGCAGTGCGCCTGGCGCACCCATCTGGACGTCAGCAGACTGCTGATGCACCAGCTGGAAAAGGATCTCCAGCCCTTCGGACTCACCAATAACGACTACGAGATCCTCGTGAACCTTTCGGAGTCCGAGGGACTGCGGATGCGGATGAGCGACCTCGCGACGTCGACGCTGCAGTCCAAGAGCCGGCTGTCCCACCAGATCACCCGGATGGAGGCGGCCGGCCTCGTCCGCCGGGTGAACTGCGAGTCCGACCGCCGCGGCCTGTTCGCGGTGCTCACCGACGAGGGCATGGAGCTCATGCGGAAGGTCGCCCCGCACCACGTGGCGTCCGTCCGCCGGCACTTCATCGACCTGCTGTCCCCGGAGGCCCTCGCGGCGCTGCGGGAGTCGCTGAACCCGGTGGCCGACCACCTGCGGACCAACCGCGGCAAGGGCTGACCGCGCGCCGTCCGTGCGGGTTTCCCGGAGAATGGGCCGTATCGCCCACTCGCCGGCCGCCCGCCGAGCAACCGTAAGCGCCCCGGCCGGCCCGAGGAGGTCAGCCATGCAGCGCAACGCGTACATCTCGACGGCCGCGGCCGTGGTCCTGATGGTGGGGGGCCCGGCCGCGGCCGTCGCCGCGTCCCCCTCCGACGCGGCCAGAACCGGCTCCGCCGCGGCGGCGCGCGTCGACGTCGACGCCGCGGGAGCGGCCGCGGCGGCCGTGAAGCACTATCCCGGCACCGTCGAGTCCCTCGACAAGGACGGCCCGGTCTGGCACGTCGACGTGATCGGCAAGAACGGTACGCACGCCGAGCTGACGGTCGACACCCGCAGCGGCAAGGTCTTCACCGAGAACGCGGACGACGACGGTGACGACGACTCCGGTGAGCAGAAGCAACTGCTCGCCGCGAAGGTCACCGCCCAGCAGGCGATCAAGGCGGCCGTCAAGGCCCATCCCGGCCAGGTCCAGTCGGTGGACTGGGACGACGACGGCAACGGCGGCTCCGACTACTGGAACGTGGAGATCAAGTCCGCCAACGGCGACACCAAGAACGTCCACGTCGATCCCACGACCGGCAAGGCCACCGTGTCCTCGTCGGACTCGGACAACGACGAGAACGACGACGACGAGAACGACAACTGAGCCTGCGCGGCGGACCCGGCGCCCCTAGACTGGCGAACGCCCGGATTACCCCGATCTTCGAGGGAGTGGCGTCATGGCCAAGCGCGGCAACAAGAAGCGAGCACGCAAGAAGAAGAAGGCGAACCACGGCAAGCGTCCCAACGCCTGACCGCTGCGCCGTACGGACACGCGAGCGCCGCGCCCCGGGAAGGAACCGGGGCGCGGCGCTCGCGTGTGCCCAGGGGCCGCTCAGGCCTCCGTCAGCGTCGCCAGCAGCGCGTCCGAGGCCGCGTACGGGTCCAGCTCGCCCGTCGCGACCCGGGCGGCCAGCGCGTCGAGGTGCGCGTCGCCGTGCAGATCGGCCATCCGGGCCCGCAGGGCCGTCACAGCGATGGTCTCGACCTCGCGGGCCGCCCGGGCCGTGCGGCGCTCGGCCAGCACCCCGCGCTTGTCCATCCACTCCCGGTGCTTCTCCAGCGCCTCGACCAGCTCGTCGATGCCCTGCCCGCGCGCTGCGACCGTCTTGACGATCGGCGGCCGCCAGTCGTCCCGGCCCCGGGCCTCGCCCAGGCCCAGCATGTGGTTCAGCTCCCGGGCGGTGGCGTCCGCGCCGTCCCGGTCCGCCTTGTTCACCACGTACACGTCGCCGATCTCCAGGATGCCCGCCTTCGCGGCCTGGATCCCGTCGCCCATCCCGGGGGCCAGCAGCACCACCGAGGTGTCGGCCTGCGAGGCGATCTCCACCTCCGACTGCCCGACCCCGACCGTCTCGACCAGGATCACCTCGCAGCCGGCCGCGTCCAGCACCCGGATCGCCTGCGGGGCGGCCCACGCGAGGCCGCCCAGGTGGCCGCGGGTGGCCATGGAGCGGATGTAGACCCCCGGGTCCGAGGCGTGGTCCGACATCCGCACCCGGTCGCCGAGGAGCGCGCCCCCGCTGAACGGCGAGGACGGGTCCACGGCGAGCACGCCGACGCGCTTGCCGGCCTTGCGGTAGGCCGACACCAGCGCCGAGGTGGACGTGGACTTGCCCACGCCCGGGGAGCCGGTCAGGCCCACCACGTACGCCCCGCCGGTCAGCGGGGCCAGGGCCGCCATCACCTCGCGCAGTTGCGGGGACGCCCCCTCGACCAGTGAGATCAGCCGGGCCACGGCCCGCGGCCGGCCCTCGCGGGCCTGCGCCACCAGCGTGGGGACGTCCACCGTCGTCATCCGAGCAGCACCTACGCCTTCGCGCCGTTGCCGGGCACGCGGACGATCAGCGCGTCGCCCTGGCCGCCGCCGCCGCACAGCGCGGCCGCGCCGATGCCGCCGCCGCGGCGCTTGAGCTCCAGCGCCAGGTGCAGCACCACGCGGGCGCCGGACATGCCGATCGGGTGGCCCAGCGCGATGGCGCCACCGTTGACGTTCACCTTTTCCGGGGACACGCCGAGGTCCTTGACCGACTGGACGGCGACCGCCGCGAAGGCCTCGTTGATCTCGATGAGGTCCAGGTCACCGACCTCCAGGCCGTCCTTCTTCAGGGCGTGCAGGATGGCGTTCGTCGGCTGCGGGTGCAGCGAGTTGTCCGGGCCGGCCACGTTGCCGTGGGCTCCGATCTCGGCGAGCCACTCCAGGCCCAGCTCCTCGGCCTTCGCCTTGCTCATCACGACCACGGCGGCGGCGCCGTCGCTGATCTGGGAGGAGCTTCCGGCGGTGATGGTGCCGTCCTTGGTGAAGGCCGGGCGCAGCTTGGCCAGGGACTCGGCCGTGGTCTCCGGGCGGACGCCCTCGTCGTGCGCGAAGACGACCGGGTCGCCCTTGCGCTGCGGGATCTCGACGGGGGTGATCTCGGCGTCGAAGACGCCGTTCTTCTGCGCCGCGGCGGCCTTCTGGTGCGAGAGCGCCGAGAACTCGTCCTGCGGGGCGCGCTCGATGCCGAGGAGGGTGTTGTGGTGCTCGGTGGACAGCCCCATCGGGATGTTCTCGAACGCGTCGGTGAGACCGTCGTACGCCATGGCGTCGAGCATCTCGATGGCGCCGTACTTGTAGCCCTCGCGGGACTTCGGGAGCAGGTGCGGGGCGTTGGTCATGGACTCCTGGCCGCCGGCGACCACGATGTCGAACTCACCGGCGCGGATCAGCTGGTCGGCCAGCGCGATGGCGTCCAGGCCCGAGAGGCACACCTTGTTCACGGTGAGCGCGGGCACGTTCATGGGGATGCCGGCCTTGACCGCGGCCTGGCGGGCGGGGATCTGGCCCGCGCCGGCCTGGAGCACCTGGCCCATGATCACGTACTGGACCTGGTCGCCGGAGATCCCGGCCCGCTCCAGCGCGGACTTGATGGCGAAGCCGCCGAGGTCGGCGCCCGAGAAGGACTTCAGCGAGCCGAGCAGCCGCCCCATGGGCGTGCGGGCCCCTGCGACGATCACTGACGTGGTGTTGTTCGTTCCGGACATGAGGCACAGCCCCTTGCAGATGAGGAGTGAACGAGGGTTTACCTGAATGTACTGAGCGGTACCCGCCCCGTCACCCGGCAGTCGGTGTGATCGCTGGCACGTTGCGTGACCACCCTCCTCGGCGGTGCACTGGTCCCATGCTGACAAGAATCGACCACATCGGGATCGCCTGCTTCGACCTGGACAAGACTGTCGAGTTCTACCGTGCCACCTACGGGTTCGAGGTGTTCCACTCCGAGGTCAACGAGGAGCAGGGCGTCCGCGAGGCCATGCTCAAGATCAACGAGACCTCCGACGGCGGGGCCTCGTACCTCCAGCTCCTGGAGCCCACCCGCGAGGACTCCGCGGTCGGCAAGTGGCTGGCCAAGAACGGTGAGGGGGTCCACCACATCGCGTTCGGCACCGAGGACGTCCAGGGCGACTCGGAGGCCATCCGCGGCAAGGGCGTCCGGGTCCTGTACGACCAGCCGCGCACCGGTTCCATGGGCTCTTCCATCACCTTCCTCCACCCCAAGGACTGCCACGGAGTCCTCACCGAACTGGTCACCTCCAACCCCGAGCACTGACGGATCACTGATGGCCCGATTCCCCGGCCGGTAGAGTGGCCGTGGCTCGGCCGGGGTTCGGTGCGGAGACGGGGTCGGGGCCTGTGGACCCTGCCCCCATCTGACACCATTCCCCCGGGGGCGTCGTTCAGCGGGCGAGCGATGCTCAATTGGGAGTGAGCTTGCGACCAGGGGACGGATGGGACCGCGCTGTGCGGGGCTACGAAAGCCAGGAGAGCCATCAGGCTGAAGCCGACCATCTCTCGCGCTTCGAAGCCGAGATGGAGCGGCTGAAGAAGGAGCGCGGGAAGGCCGTCCAGCACGCCGAGGACCTGGGGTACCAGGTCGAGGTGTTGCGGGCCAAGCTCCACGAGGTACGCCGCAGCCTGGCGTCCCGTCCGGCCTACGACAGTGCGGACATGGGCTACCAGGCGGAGCAGCTGCTCCGCAATGCCCAGATCCAGGCCGACCAGATGCGCTCCGACGCCGAGCGCGAACTGCGCGACGCCCGGGCGCAGACCCAGCGCATCCTGCAGGAGCACGCCGAGCACCAGGCGCGCCTGCAGGCCGAGCTGCACACCGAGGCCGTAAACCGGCGCCAGCGGCTGGACCAGGAGCTCAACGAGCGCCGCCAGACCGTCGAGGCGCACGTCAACGAGAACGTGGCGTGGGCCGAGCAGCTGCGCGCCCGTACCGAGGCGCAGGCGCGCCGGCTCATGGAGGAGTCCCGGGCCGAGTCCGAGCAGGCGCTGAACGCCGCCCGCTCCGAGGCCGCCCGGCTCGCCGAGGAGGCCCGCCGCCGGCTGACCTCCGACGCCGAGGCCGCCCGCGCCGAGGCCGAGAACACGCTGCTGCGCGCCCGCAAGGAGGCCGAGCGGCTGCTCACCGCCGCGTCCTCGCAGGCCCAGGAGGCCAGCGAGCACGCGGAGCGGCTGCGTTCCACCACCTCCGCCGAGGCCGAGCAGACCCGGCAGCAGACCCTGGACCTCGGCCGGGTGGCCGAGGCCCGCGTCCAAGAGGCCGACGGGGCGCTGCGCACGGCCCGCGCCGAGGCCGAGAAGCTGCTCGCGGACGCCAAGGAGAGCGCCGCCCGGCAGCTGTCCTCGGCCGAGTCCGTCAACGAGCAGCGCACCCGGACCGCCAAGGAGCAGGTCGCCCGGCTGGTCGGCGAGGCCACCAAGGATGCCGAGGTCCTCAAGGCGGAGGCCGAGCAGACCCTGGCCGACGCCCGCGCCGCCGTGGAGCGGATGCGCACCGAGGCCGGCGAGCAGGCGCGTGCCGCGGCCGCCGAGGACACCGCGGCGCAGCTGGCGAAGGCGGCCCGCACGGCCGAGGACGTACTGAACAAGGCCTCGGAGGACGCCCGGGCGACGACCCGCGCCGCGTCCGAGGAGGCCGAGCGGATCCGCCGCGAGGCGGAGTCCGAGGCGGAGCGGCTGCGCGCCCAGGCGGCGGCCACAGCCGACGAGCTCAAGGGCGCCGCGAAGGACGACACCGAGGAGTACCGGGCCCGCACGGTCGAACTCCAGGAGGAGGCCCGGCGGCTGCGCGGCGAGGCCGAGCAGCTGCGCGCCGAGGCCGTCGCCGAGGGCGAGCGGATCCGGGGCGAGGCCCGCCGCGAGGCGGTCCAGCAGATCGAGGAGGCGGCCAAGACCGCCGAGGAGCTGCTGGGCAAGGCCAAGGCGGACGCGGACGAGCTGCGCGGCGGGGCGAGCGCCGAGAGCGAGCGGGTCCGCGCCGAGGCCGTCGAGCGGGCCACCACGCTGCGCCGGCAGGCCGAGGAGACCCTGGAGCGCACCCGCGCCGAGGCCGAGCGGCTGCGCGCGGAGGCCGAGGAGCAGGCGGAGGCAGTCCGGGCCGAGGCCGACGCGGCGGCGCGCGAGCGGCGCGAGCAGACCGAGCAGGCGCTGGCCGCGAAGCGGGCGGAGGCCGACGAGGAGCTCGTGCGGCTGCACACCGACGCCGAGGGCCGGCTGTCCACCGCCGAGCAGACGCTGCGCGACGCCCGCGCGGCGGCGGAGAACATCCGCCGGGAGACGACCGAGGAGAACGACCGGCTGCGTGCCGAGTCGGCGGAGCGGATCCGCACCCTCCAGACGCAGTCGGAGGCGGAGGCCGACCAACTGCGCACCGAGGCGGCGCAGGACGCCGGCCGGGTGCGCGCCGAGGCCGAGCAGGTGGCCGTACGGCTGCGCGGCGAGGCCGAGGCCGAGGCGGAGCGGGTGCGCTCCGAGGCCCAGGAGACGGCGGACCGGCTGCGCGCGGAGGCGAAGGCCGCCGCGGAGCGGGTCTCCGCGGAGGCCGCGGAGGCGCTGGCCGCCGCCCAGGAGGAGGCCGCCCGGCGCCGCCGCGAGGCCGAGGAGACGCTGGCCGCGGCCCGCACGGACGCGGGCAACGAGCGGGCGCAGGCCCGTGAGCAGAGCGAGGAACTGCTGGCGCAGGCCCGCAAGCGCTCCGAGGAGGCGCAGGCCGAGGCGGTCTGGCTGACCGAGGAGGCCGAGCGGCGCGCGTCGGAGGTCGTGTCGGCGGCCGAGGCCACCGCGCAGCAGGTGCGGGACTCCGTGGCCGGGCTGCACGAGCAGGCCGAGGAGGAGATCGCCGGGCTGCGCAGCGCCGCCGAGCACGCGGCGGAGCGTACGACGACGGAGGCGGAGGCCGAGGCCGCCCGCGTCCGCGCGGACGCCTACGACGAGCGCGAGCGCGCCACCGGGGACGCCAACCGGATCCGCGCCGAGGCGCGGGCCGAGACGGACGCGGCGAAGGCGCTGGCCGAGCGCACGGTCGGCGACGCGATCGCCGAGGCGGAGCAGCTGCGCACCGACACCGCGGAGTACGCGCAGCGGGTGCGTACCGAGGCGACGGACGCGCTGGCCGCGGCCGAGCGCGACGCGACCCGTACCCGCGCGGACGCCCGGGACGACGCGAACCGCATCCGCGGCGAGGCGGCGGAGTCCCTGGAGGCCTCCCGCTCGGAGGGCGGCCGGATCGTCGCCGAGGCGACGGCGGAGGCCAAGCGGCTGACCGACGAGACCGAGGCCGCGAACGCGGTGACGGTCGGCGAGGCGGCGGCGGAGGCCGAGCGGCTGACCACCGAGGCGGCCCTGGCGGCCGACGCCACCCGCGCCGAGGCGGCGGGCACCCTGGACGAGGCGCGCTCCGAGGCCAACCGGCTGCGCAGCGAGGCCGCCGAGCAGGCGGACCGGCTCATCACCGAGGCCGCGTCCGAGGCCGAGCGGCTCACGCAGGAGACGCGCGCCGCGAACGAGGCCACGGTCGGCGAGGCGACGGCGAAGGCCGAGCGGCTCACGAAGCAGGCGGCCGAGACGATGGCCGCGGCCGAGCGGGACGCGGCGCGGATCCTGGTCGACGCCCGTACCGAGGGCGACCGGCTGGTCGACGAGACGCGCGTGGCCAACGAGGCCACGGTCGGCGAGGCGGCGGCGGAGGCCGAGCGGCTGCGCACGGAGGCGGCCCGGTCCCTGGACGAGGCCCGCGCGGAGGGCGGCCGGATCATCGGCGAGGCCACCGCGGAGGCCGAGCGGGTCACGGTCGCGGCGAGCGAGACGCTGGAGAGCGCCGAGCGGGAGTCCGAGCAGACCCTCGACGAGGCGCGCGAGGCGGCGAACCGGCTGCGCAGCGAGGCCGCCGAGCAGGCGGACCGGCTCATCACCGAGGCGGCGTCCGAGGCGGACAAGCTCGTCGAGCAGACCCGCAAGGACAACGAGCGCACGGTCGGCGAGGCCGCCACCGAGGCGGAGCGGCTGCGCGCGGAGGCGTCGGAGGCCCTGGCCTCGGCGCAGGAGCACGCGACCCGTACCCGGTCGGAGGCCGAGCGGGTCAAGGCGGCGGCCGCGAGCGAGGCGGAGCGCACCCGTACGCAGGCCCGTACCGAGTCCGAGCGGATGCTGGACGAGGCGCGCGAGGCGGCCAACAAGCGCCGTACCGAGGCCGCGGAGCAGGTGGACCGGCTCATCACCGAGGCCTCGGCGGAGGCCGAGAAGCTGACCTCCGACGCGCAGCAGCAGGCCCTCGCCGCCACCACGGCGGCCGAGGAGCAGGCGGACGCGATGGTCGACGCGGCGCGCAAGGAGGCCGCGCGGATCACCTCGGAGGCGACGATCGAGGGCAACTCCCTGGTGGAGAAGGCCCGTACGGACGCGGACGAGCTGCTGGTCGGCGCGCGGACGGACGCGTCGGCCATAAGAGAGCGGGCGGAGGAGCTGCGCGCCCGCGTCGAGGGCGAGGTCGAGGAGCTGCACGAGCGTGCGCGCCGGGAGTCGGCCGAGCAGATGAAGTCGGCCGGCGAGCGCGTGGACAAGCTCGTGCGCGCGGCGACCGAGCAGAGCGTGGAGGCCGAGGCGAAGGCCAAGGCGCTGGTGTCGGACGCGAGCAGCGAGGCGAGCAAGGTCCGCATCGCGGCGGTCCGCAAGGCGGAGACGCTGCTGAAGGAGGCCGAGCAGAAGAAGGCCGGCGTGGTCCGCGAGGTCGAGTCGACGCTGGCGGAGGCCAGGGCGGAGGCGGAGCGGCTCGTCGAGGAGGGGCGGCGTGAGCTGGAGGTCCTGGTGCGCAGGCGCGAGGACATTCAGGCGGAGATCTCCCGTGTCCAGGACGTTCTTGAGGCGTTGGAATCATTCGAGGCGCCTTCGGGTGGCGCGAAGCCCGGAGTCGGCGGCCAGGGCGCGGGGGGCGTGAAGGCCGGCGCGACAGCGGGTTCCACTCGTTCGGGTGGTAAGGCGTCAGAGGGCTAGTCGAGACCCGTGATTGTGTGCGCCTGATGAAGGTTCACACGAACGGGTGACAAGCATTCCGCCGCCTTGCCACTCAAAAGGGGTGTCATTGTCCAGATCAAACGGGGATTGACTCGATGACACGCCGTCTGGGCGCCTAGGATTCCCCTAACACCTCACGTAGCACCTCACCGGTCTCATTCGACAGGAACCCCATGAGCGACTCTCACTCCCCCTTCGGCTTCGAGCTCGTGCGGCGTGGTTACGACCGCGGTCAGGTGGACGACCGCATTACCAAGCTGGTGTCCGACCGCGACAGCGCACTTGGCCGTATCAACTCTCTGGAAAAGCGGATCGAGGAACTGCACCTCGAGACGCAGAACGCCCAGGCCCAGGTGAGCGACGCCGAGCCGTCGTACGCCGGCCTCGGCGCCCGGGTCGAGAAGATCCTGCGCCTGGCCGAGGAGGAGGCGAAGGACCTGCGCGAGGAGGCCCGTCGCGCGGCCGAGCAGCACCGTGAGCTCGCCGAGTCGGCCGCCCAGCAGGTGCGCAACGACGCCGAGTCGTTCGCCGCCGACCGCAAGTCGAAGGCGGAGGACGAGGGCGTCCGTATTGTCGAGAAGGCCAAGGCCGATTCGGCCACCCTGCGCTCCGAGGCCCAGAAGGACGCGGCCTCCAAGCGCGAGGAGGCGGACGCGCTCTTCGAGGAGACCCGCGCCAAGGCCGCCCAGGCCGCCGCGGACTTCGAGACCAACCTGGCCAAGCGCCGCGAGCAGTCCGAGCGTGACCTCGCCTCCCGCCAGGCCAAGGCCGAGAAGCGCCTCGCGGAGATCGAGCACCGCGCCGAGCAGCTGCGCCTGGAGGCCGAGAAGCTGCGTACGGACGCCGAGCGCCGGGCCCGCCAGACCGTGGAGACCGCGCAGCGCCAGGCCGAGGACATCGTGGCCGACGCCAACGCCAAGGCCGACCGGATCCGCAGCGAGTCCGAGCGCGAGCTGGCGGCGCTCACCAACCGCCGCGACTCGATCAACGCCCAGCTGACCAACGTCCGCGAGATGCTGGCGACGCTGACGGGCGCGGCCGTCGCCGCCGCCAACCCGATCGTCGACGACGAGCCGGTCACCCGCGGCGTTCCGGCGCAGCAGAGCCGCTAGTCGTTCGAGCCGTACGAGCCGTGCCTGCTCTCCGGTAGGGGAACGGCGGCGGAACAGTGTGCCCGAGGGCCCCGTGCCACCCGTTGTGCGGTGGCGTGGGGCCCTCGGGCGTTCTAGCGTGAGCCAATGATCGAGCTTGAGGGACTTACCAAGCGATTCGGCGCCAAGCTCGCCGTGGACGACCTCAGCTTCCAGGTCCGGCCAGGGGTGGTCACCGGCTTCCTCGGCCCCAACGGGGCCGGCAAGTCCACGACCATGCGCATGATGCTGGACCTCGACAACCCGACCAGCGGCACCGTCAGGATCGACGGGAAGCACTACCGGGACCTGCCGGAGCCCCTGAAGTACATCGGGGCGCTGCTGGACGCGAAGGCCATGCACGGCGGCCGCAGCGCGTACAACAACCTGCTCTGCCTCGCCCAGGCGAACCGCATCCCCGCGCGCCGGGTCGACGAGGTGCTGGACCTGGTCGGTCTGACGGCCGTGGCCCGGCAGAAGTCGAAAAGATTTTCGCTCGGCATGGGGCAGCGGCTGGGAATCGCCGCCGCACTGCTCGGTGATCCGGAGATCCTCATGTTCGACGAACCCGTCAATGGTCTGGATCCCGAGGGAATTCTCTGGATCAGGAATCTCATGAAAGGGCTGGCAGGAGAGGGAAGGACGATCTTCGTTTCGTCTCACCTGATGAGCGAAATGGCACTGACCGCAGACCATTTGGTCGTGATCGGTCAGGGAAAGCTGCTCGCCGACTTGTCGATGGCCGATTTCATCCAGCGGAACTCCCGCAGTTACGTGCGCGTTCGCTCCCCGCAGCTGGAGCGGCTGAAGGGAGTGCTGCACGCGGAGGGAATCGACGCCATCAGCGTCCCGGCCACCGGCACCCTGGAGATCGACGGCGTGGCCGCCGAGCGGCTCGGGGAGCTGGCCGCCCGGCACCAGATCGTGCTCCACGAACTCAGCCCGCAACGGGCCTCACTGGAGGAAGCGTTCATGCGCATGACGGCGGACTCCGTCGAGTACCACGCCCACGCTCCGGGCACCACCGGCGTGCCCGCGGGAATGGCGGCCGACAATCCGGCCCGGCCGGCCGACGTCCCCGCCTGGGGCGCCGGGTTCGAGGCGACGCGCAAGGGCGGAAAGTGACCATGTCCGCTTTCCCCGCCGTCCTCAACTCCGAGTGGACCAAGATCCGTACGGTCGCCTCCACGACCTGGACCCTGGTCGCCGCCCTGGTCGTCACCGTCGGGGTCAGCTCCGGGCTCTGCGCGCTCTTCAACGCCACCTTCGACGACTTGCCGAAGCAGCAGCAGCTCACCTTCGATCCGACCCTGGCGAGTTTCGCCGGCATGACCCTCGGCCAGCTGGCGATGATCATCTTCGGCGTGCTGGTGGTCGGCACCGAGTACAGCACCGGCATGATCCGCACCTCGCTCGCCGCCGTACCGCAGCGCGCGCAGCTGCTCTTCGGCAAGCTCACCGTCGCCACCGCGCTGGCGCTGGCCGTGGGCCTCGCGACCAGCTTCCTGTCCTTCTTCCTGGGACAGGCCGTCCTGGGCGAGCGCAGCATCGACATCGGCGAGGAGGGCGTCCTGCGCGCCGTGATCGGCGCAGGGCTCTACATGGCGCTGATCGCGCTGTTCTCGATGGGCGTGGCCACGATGCTGCGCAGCTCGGTGCTGGCGATCTGCATCCTGGTCCCGTTCTTCCTGCTGATCTCCAGGATCCTCAACGGGGTGTCCGCCACCCGCAAGGTCGCCCAGTACCTCCCCGACCAGGCCGGCTCCAAGATCATGCAGGTGGTTCCCGGGGCGATGGACAGAGGCGAGACGCCGTACGGCCCGTGGGGCGGCCTCGGGATCATGGTCCTGTGGGTGGCGGCTTCCGTACTCGGGGGCTACCTGGTCCTCAAGAACCGGGACGCCTGACGGACCGGGCGGCGGGCGCGTCCGCCTTGAGGCGGACGTCCGGCGTACTACGGGAGATCCCCGGGACGGTCTCAGGGGAAGCTCAGGGATCGCTCCCGGATGGAACCGCACGGGAGTCGTTATCCTCTTAATCCTTACGCGGGCGAGAGTCGTCCCGGCCTGGTAAGGGGCAGAACCATGATCGAGGCAGTCGGCCTGACCAAGCGCTTCGGCGCCAAGACCGCCGTCGACCAGCTGTCCTTCCAGGTCAGGCCTGGTCACGTCACCGGATTCCTGGGGCCCAACGGCTCCGGGAAGTCCACCACCATGCGCATGATCGTCGGGCTCGACCGGCCCACCTCCGGTCATGTCACGATCAACGGCGCGCCGTTCCGGGACCTTCCGAACGCCCAGCGGCACGTCGGGGCCCTGCTCGACGCCAAGGCCGTGCACGGCGGCCGGCGGGCCCGCACCCACCTCCTGTCGGTCGCCCAGCTCTCCGGGATCCCCGAGAAGCGGGTCGACGAGGTCCTGGGCGTCGTCGGCCTCCAGGACGTGGCCCGCCAGCGTACGAAGGGCTTCTCGCTCGGCATGGGCCAGCGGCTCGGCATCGCCACCGCCCTCCTCGGCGACCCGCAGGTGCTGCTCTTCGACGAGCCGGTCAACGGCCTCGACCCTGAGGGCATCCTCTGGGTCCGCAACCTCATGAAGCAGCTCGCCGCCGAGGGCCGGACCGTCTTCGTCTCCTCGCACCTGATGAGCGAGATGGCGCTGACCGCCGACCACCTCATCGTGATCGGCCGGGGCCGGCTGCTGGCCGACATGGGCACCCAGGACTTCATCACGCACAACTCGGCCGGATTCGCCCGGGTGCGCGCGGCCGAGACCGACGCTGACGGCCGGAACACCCTGGGTACCGCCCTGACCAAGGCGGGCGGCCGGGTGCTCCAGGAGCCCGACGGGGCGCTGCGGGTGACCGGGCTGGAGCTGCCCGCCATCTCCGACCTGGCGCACCAGGCCGGCGTACGGCTGTGGGAGCTGTCCCCGCACCGGGCCTCGCTGGAGGAGGCGTACATGCGGATGACCCAGTCCTCCGTCGAGTACACCTCCACCGACGACCCGCGGGCGGAGCTGTGGGAGCCGGAGCCGCTGACCGTCCCGGAGTGGGAGGACGGGCCGGCCGCCCCCGAGGTGCCCAAATCGGGGTTCTTCGCGCCTCCCCCGCCCGGAGCGGGCGGAGCGCCCTTCCTGATGCCGAGCGATCCCGGCGAGCTCGCCGGAGCCGCGAAGAACACCACCCCGACCCAGCCCGAGGACTCCCGATGACCGGCCCCGCGAAGACCGGCCCCGCGACGAGCGGCCCCACGACGACCGCGGACCGGCAGCCGGGCTACAGCTCCCCGCTGCCCACCACCCGGCCGCACCTGGGGCACGCCCTGGCCTCGGAGTGGACCAAGCTGACCTCGGTCCGCTCCACGGTGTGGACGCTGAGCCTGCTGGTGGTGACCGTCGTCGGCATCGGGCTGCTCTTCGTCGTCCAGACCGACAACATCGACTACTCCAGCATCCCCTTCACCACCCCGGCGATCTTCGGCCTGCTGATCGGGCAGCTGTCGGTGATGGTGCTCGGGGTGCTGACCATGACCTCGGAGCACGGCACCGGGCTGATCCGCACCACCTTCACCGCCGCCCCCGAGCGGCACCGGGTGCTCACCGCGAAGTACATCGTCTTCTCGTTCACCGCGTTCCTGGCCACCTCGGCCTCGGTCTTCGTGGTCACGCTCGCGGCCACCATCGTGCACAGCGGACCCGGATCCGGGCCGCACAGCGCCTCCGAGTGGACGGGCGCGCTGCTCGGCAGCCTCTACGTCACGCTGCTCGGGGTGCTCGCGCTGGCGCTGGGAGCGCTGCTGCGGCACTCGGCCGGGGCGATCGCCGCGATGATCGGCCTCGTCACGCTGCCGCCGGTGATAGGGGCGGTGCTCAGCATCTGGGAGGCCGGGAAGGCGATCGGGAACGCCCTCCTCCAGTACAACGCCCCGGTGGCGCTGATGCAGCTGTTCGGCATGACCGGGGCGGCCAAGGGCAACGACGAGTTCGGCGCGGTGCCGGGCGACGCGGCGCAGATGACGCTGATCCTGGTGCTGACCGGCGCCGCGGTGGCGGCCTCGTACGTGGTGGTGGGCCGCCGGGACGTGTAGGCCGACCCCGGACGTCCTTCTCAGTACTTCGGCGCGTTCCTGGACCGCTGCACCCGCGAGGTGCGGCGGTCCTTCGCGTTCCAGCAGGCCTTGTGCCAGTGCCGCCGGTCGTCCACGCCGCCGTACTCGGGCCAGGCCACCAGGTGCGGGGTGCCCGAAGGGATCTCCTGGTCGCAGCCCGGGCAGCGGTAGCGCTTGCCGGCCGCGCTGGCGCCCGCGACGTGCCGGACCTTCCACTGCTCGCCCTGGTACTCCTCGGTCCGCTCCAGCCCGTACCGGTCCATGCCCCCCGCGCCCTGCCCCGGGCCCGGACCGGAGCCGGACTCGGAACGGTCGGCTGGATTCCCGCCGCCCCTGGGGCGGTTGTGGCGCGGTGACACGTATACCTCACGAAGGCGCGTACGGAAGTGACTTTCTCCCAGACTACGCGCAGCGAGCCCGGGTACCCGCAGGGTGGCTGACAGAGACCGGGGCAATGAACGGACTGGCCCGACAATCTCAATAACTTTCCTGTCAGGCCGTGCCTTTGGCACGTGTCAGACGTTGTTGCCAGTAAGGAAACCGGTCCACCTGGGGGAGGCCGCGTCAGCCACGAGGAGGCTAAGGGCGATGCGCGTAGGAGCGTTTGTACTGGCGGCCCAGTTCCCGGGTCAGGGACAAGGGGAGCCGCTGCACCGGGCGGTACGGACCGCGGAGGTGGCCGAGGAGGCCGGACTGGACGCGGTCTGGCTGGCCGAGCACCACTTCGTCCCGTACGGGGTCTGCCCCTCGGCGGTGACCCTGGCGGCCCTGCTGCTCGGCCGGACCCGGCGGCTGCGGGTCGGCACTGCGGTGACCGTGCTGCCGAACACGCATCCGGTGGCCCTCGGCGAGCAGGCGGCGCTGCTGCACCTGACCTCCGGCGGCCGCTTCAGCCTCGGCGTCGGGCGCGGCGGGCCGTGGGTGGACCTGGAGGTGTTCGGGGGCGGCCTCGACTCGTACGAGAACGGCTTCCCGGAGGATCTGGACCTGCTGCGGCGCTGGCTGACCGAGCCCCGCGTGGCGGCCGCCGGCGAGCGGCACGGGTTCCGCGAGGTGGCCGTCGTACCGCGTCCGGCGGAGGCGCTGGACGGTGACGGGACTGGGCCGGAAGTGATCGTCGCGTGCACGTCGCCGAGCTCGGTACGACTGGCAGCCGAGCGGGGGCTGCCGATGCTGCTGGGCATGCACTGCGGGGACGAGGACAAGGCCGGCATGGTCGCGCTGTGGCGGCGGACCGCCCTCGCGGCGGGCCACCCGGCGGACCTGGTGCGCGATCCGGGGCACGTGTCGGCGGGCGTCTGCCAGCTGGCGGACCGGTCGGCGGACGCCCGCGAGACCCTGCTGAAGGCGATGCCGGGCTGGTTCAAGGTGGGCCTGGACGCCCATGTGACGGTGGACGGCCGGGAGCGCGCGATGCGCGACCCGGTCGCGTACACGGAGCTGCTGTGCCGGCTGCACCCCGTCGGCACGCCGCGGCTCGCGGCGGACCGGCTGGCGGCGACGTCCGAACGTACCGGCATCACCAGGTTCGCCCTGCTCACGGAGGGATCGGGCGATCTCGCCGCGACGGAGGAGAACGTACGGCGCCTCGGCGCCGAGGTCCTCCCCCGCCTCGGCTGAGGCCGGCGCCGGGCTGCCGCTCCGGTATCAGACACGCACCTCCCGCGATACGGAGCGGCAGCGAAGTACCTGTACCTGTGCCTGTACGACTAGCAGTCCCGCAGTTCGGGCGACTGGTTGAGCAGCTGGCCGCGGATCGAGGTGAACTTCGCCAGCCGGTCGTCAACCGAGGAGTCCAGCGGGAACACCGCCACCCGGTGACAGTTCTGGAAGGCAAGGCGCACTCCGAAGTGCCGCTGCAGCGCCCCGCGTATCGCGTCACTGGCGAGAGCGCGCAGCAGCTGGCCGCGCGCCTGCTCGTCCGGCGGCGGCGTCTGGTTGTCGGCGAACTGTCCGCCGTCCACCTTGAGCTGGGCCACCAGCGAGCTGATCATCTCCCATGCGTAAGGCAGGGAGGTCCGGACGCAGTCGACGAAGGCGGCTTCGTCGACCTCGCCTCGCTCGGCCTGTTCGAGTAGGGCCGGTGAGACGTCGAGCGACATGGGTTCTCCTCTCGTGACCCCGGCCGTCTGGGTTGCCGGAGTCTTACGGGCAGGGAGGGAGGCCGCGACGCAGTGTGCACGCTCGGCAACCTCCCGCTAACCACGGTAGGCGCCCCGGGGGTACCGCACCAGGAGAATGCGCATACAACGCGCCATCGGCGAACGGGGCTTTCAGGGGCGAATCGCGTGGAGGCCCGTCGGTCGAGTAGCGTTGCCGACCATGCGTCTCGTCATTGCCCGCTGCTCCGTCGACTACGCGGGTCGGCTCACCGCCCATCTGCCCTCGGCACCCCGTCTGATCCTCGTGAAGGCCGACGGCAGTGTCTCGATCCACGCGGACGACCGGGCGTACAAACCGCTCAACTGGATGTCGCCGCCGTGCACCCTCAAGGAGGGGAGCGGAGACGAGGCCGGCGTGTGGACGGTGGTCAACAAGGCGGGTGAGAAGCTCATCATCACCATGGAGGAAGTCCTCCACGACTCCTCCCACGAGCTGGGCATCGACCCGGGCCTCATCAAGGACGGCGTCGAGGCACACCTCCAGGAGCTCCTCGCGGACCGCATCGACACGCTGGGCGAGGGCTACACGCTGATCCGCCGCGAGTACATGACGGCGATCGGCCCGGTGGACATCCTGTGCCGGGACGCCTCCGGCGCGACGGTGGCGGTGGAGATCAAGCGGCGCGGGGAGATCGACGGCGTCGAGCAGCTGACCCGCTACCTGGAACTCCTCAACCGCGACCCGCACCTGGCCCCGGTCCGGGGCGTCTTCGCGGCCCAGGAGATCAAGCCCCAGGCCCGCGTCCTGGCGACGGACCGCGGCATGGACTGCGTCATCCTGGACTACAACGCCCTCCGCGGCATCGAGGACGACAAGCTCCGCCTGTTCTGACCACCCCGCTCCACCGCCCCCAGCCGCCACCCATTTTCAGCCTCACCGGCCCGGCCGGCGTTTGAGGCACGGGGCCTCGGGGCCGGCCCCCGGCCACTCCAGCCCCGCCGGCGATTCCGGCGCCGCCCGCTCCAGCGGCGCGAGCGTTTGAAGGCACGGGGGCTCGGGGCCGGCCCCCGACAGCGCCGCCACCCCGGCAAATCCGGCCCCGCCCACTCCAGCCCCGCCGGCGTTTGAGGCGCGGGGGTTCGGGGGCGGCGCCCCCGGCAGCGGCGCCGCAGGGGCTACGTGCCGGTCCCGGGCTCGGTCGGTGTCGGGGCCGATGTCGTCGGGGCCGGGGTCGTCGGCGTGACGGTCTGCGTCGGAGTCGGCTTCGGGGACTCCGACGTCTGCGGAGGCGACGCAACCGGCGAAGTCTTCGGCGGAGTCACCGGCGGCTTCCGAGTCGGCCCGCCCCCACCCGACGGCTTCGCGCTCGGCCCCCGGCTGACCCCCGGCGCGGGAGCGGCCGCCCCCTCCCCCGACGTCGACGCCCCCGGCTCCGCGTCGTCCCCGGGTTCGGCCTCCGCCGCCGTCCCCGGCTCCGCGGCAGAATCGTTCCCTCCCGGCTCGGCGGAAGTACCCGTGTCCGTACCCGCCGCCGGAACGTCCGGCGTCGTCGCCGACACCTTCGGCCCCGGCCCCGCCGGTGTCTCCTCGTCCCCGGAGCCCATCGCCAGCGCCACCACCGTGCCCAGCGCGGCCACCGTCAGCGCCCCGGCCGCCGCCAGCAGCACCGACCGCTTCCGGGACCCCGCCCCCGGCTCGGGGACCGGCGGTGCCAGCGCCGGCGCCGGAGACGGCTTCAGCGACAGCGGGAACGGCTCCGAGAACACCTCCGCCAGGTTCGCCGGCGCACCCCGCCGCACCCCCGGAACCACGGCCGTCACGGCCGTCACGGCCTCCGCCCCCTTCACACCACCCGGGCCGGCCGGACCACCCGGAGCACCCGAGCCGGCGGGAAGCCCGGGAGCACCCAGGCCACCAGGGCCCGCCAGGCCACCCGGGCCGGCGGAAAGGGCCTGAAGACCCGGGCCGGCCTGAACACCCGACGCGGCAGCGCCCGACGCACCCACGTCACCCGGGCCCGCCAGGGCACCCGCCCCGGCGGGAAGAGCCCGGACACCCGGGCCGGCCTGGGCACCCGACGCAGCAGCGCCCGACGCACCCCCCGGCGGAGCGACCGGCGGAGCGACCGGCGGAGCGACCGGCGGAGCGACCGGCGGAGCGACCGGCGGAGCCAACCGCAACGGCGGCGAAGCCGCCCCCGCGCCCGCCGCCTCGCGGTCGGTGACGAGCGCCAGCGCCCGCCGCCCCGCCACGGTCCCCCGCTTGTCGGCCAGCGCCCCCTTCAGCCCGATCGACGCCTCCAGCTCCGCCCGCGCCCGGTCCAGCCGCCCCTCGCACAGCGCGAGTACGCCCAGCTCGTGGTGGAAGTACGCCTGCTCCGCGACCTCGCCCGCCTTCCGCGCGGCCTCCGCCCCGGACCGCAGCACCCGCTCCCACGCCTCCCAGTGCAGCGACGCCGCGAACGCCGGGGCCGCCGTCCGCGCCAGTAGCACCGCCGCGACCACGTCCGCGCCGACCAGCGCCGCCAGCACCGCGTCCGCCTCCGCCGCGACCCGCTCCGGCGTCACCGAGGCGTGCCCGGTCCACCAGGCGTAGTGCCGGGCGGCCGTACGGGCCTCCTCGGCGGCCGGGTCCCCGTAGCCGACCTCCTCCAGCTGCCGCGCGACCCCCGCGGCCAGCCGGTACCGCGTCCCGACCGGCGTCAGCAGCCCGCAGCCCAGCAGCTCCGCCACCGCCGCGTCGGCGTGGGTGTCCCCCACCAGCGCCGGCAGGTGCGCGTGGTGCGGCAGCTCCCCGCCCAGCGCGCACGCGATCCGCAGGACCGCCCGCGCCGACTCGCTCACCCGCGAGGCCAGCAGCTCCGCCGGGGCCGCGCCCTCGGCGAGCGTGGGCAGCGGTACGAACGCCGCGTCCCGCGGGCGCTCCTCGAACACCCCGGGCTCGTCGTCGTCATCGTCGGCCGAGGAGCCGTTGAGCTCGTCGCGCTGCCGCAGCAGCGCCGCCGCCTGTACGAAGCGCAGCGGCAACCCCTCCGAGGCGAAGCGCAGGTCCCCCGCCCAGGCGATCTCCTCCTCGGTCAGCGCCCGGCCGACGCCCGCCTCCAGGAACTCGACGGAGTCGGCCCGCCCGAGGCCCGTGAGGAAGACCTCCTCCAGGTGCGAGTCGTCGGAGGGCGCCTTGGTGTCCGGGGTGGCGGCCAGCAGGTAGGCGCATTCGGGGGTGGCGCGCAGCAGCTCGTCGAGGGCGCTCCCACCCATCTCCAGGTCGTCGAGGAGGACGACGGCCCCTATCTCCCGCACCCGGGCGAGCAGTTCCTCCCGGTCGGGCCGTACGGGCCGACCGTCCGGCGCCTCGTACACGGCGGCGTACAGCGCGTGGAGCAGCTCGCCCGGCTGCTGCTGCCCGTACCCCGAGAGCCGTACGACCCCGTCGGGCGCGACGTCCGCGCAGTCGGCGGCGACCGCGTCGAGCAGCACGGAACGGCCGGAACCGGAGGGGCCGGTGAGGCGGACGGAACGCCCGTGCGAGAGGAGGCGTACGAGACGCTCCCGCTCCTCCTCGCGCGCCGGCAGCAGCCGGGTGGAGGCGGTGGCTCCGGGGAGTACGGGCGGCCGGGCGGCCGTGTCGCGCGCGGCGCGGGAGGCCGGGCCGCGCTTGACGGGCCGGCCGGGCTGCGCGCCGGGGCGAACCGGCTCGATCTCGCTGCCGTCGACGGGGTTCACCGTCAGGGCGAAGTCACCGGCCGTCAGCGTGACCACCCGCGCGGGCCCCGCATGGGGTTCCGCCGGATCGGCCTGTCCCTGTGCACGCTCCATGACCCAGTCTCCCGATCGCGCCGATCGCGTCGCCGCCGTCGTCCCGCCCGGCCGTCGCTCGCACACGCCGCAGTCGCTACTGGTCCGGTTTTCCGCCCGACCCTAGACGGTGCCCGGTCGCGCCGGTACCGCAGGGGGGCCTCAACGGCCGTTCCGTTACGTTTCTGCTGTCAAGGCCACACACGGTGATCACACGCGCGGCAGGGACTCCGCTTCCAGCCCGCCCTCGATCGAGAGGATCCGGTGCAGGCGGGTGGCGACGAGGAGCCGCTGCATCTGGGGCGGCACCCCGCGCAGGACGAGGCGCCGGCCGGACCGGCCGGCCCTGCGGTGGGCGCCCATGATCACGCCGAGACCGGTGGCGTCCCAGGAGTCGAGCCCGGTCAGGTCCAGCACGAGGTCGCCGCGCCCGTCGTCGAGGGCGGTGTGCAGGGCCGTACGGGCGTCCGCCGCGCTGCGCACGTCGAGGCGGCCCCCGACAGCGAGTTCGGCGTGGTCGCCCCTGATGTGCATGTGTACTCCCGGCAGTCCCGCGTACGTATGGTCCGATTGGTCCGTGGTCGGCAACTCTCACTGCAACTGACTGCCTCCGGGGCGGTGAAGTTGCCGACCGTGAGCGAACCGATACCTAATTCACCCCATGGGGTGCGGGCGTTCGAACTGGTGCTCAGTGCTTGTAGAAGCCCTGGCCGCTCTTGCGGCCGATGTCGCCCGCGTCGACCATGCGGCGCATGAGCTCCGGCGGCGCGAACTTCTCGTCCTGCGACTCGGTGTAGATGTTGCTGGTGGCGTGCAGCAGGATGTCGACGCCGGTGAGGTCGGCGGTGGCCAGCGGCCCCATCGCGTGGCCGAAGCCCAGCTTGCAGGCGATGTCGATGTCCTCGGCGGAGGCGACGCCCGATTCGTACAGCTTCGCGGCCTCGACGACCAGCGCGGAGATCAGACGGGTCGTCACGAAGCCGGCGACGTCGCGGTTGACGACGATGCAGGTCTTGCCGACGGACTCGGCGAACGCCCGCGTGGTGGCGAGGGTTTCGTCGCTCGTCTTGTAGCCGCGCACCAGCTCGCACAGCTGCATCATCGGGACGGGCGAGAAGAAGTGCGCGCCGACGACCCGCTCCGGACGCTCCGTCACGGCCGCGATCTTGGTGATCGGGATGGCGGAGGTGTTGGACGCCAGGATCGCGTCCTCGCGGACGAGCTTGTCGAGCGTGCGGAAGATCTCGTGCTTGACCTCGAGCTTCTCGAAGACGGCCTCGACGACGATGTCGACGTCGGCGACCGCGTCGAGGTCGGTGGTCGTGGAGATGCGGGCGAGCGCGGCCTCCGCGTCCTCGGCCGTCATCTTGCCCTTGGAGACGAACTTGTCGTACGAGGCCTTGATTCCGTCCGTACCCCGGGTCAGCGCGGCGTCGGTGACATCGCGCAGCACGACGTCCCAACCCGCCTGAGCGGAGACCTGCGCGATCCCGGAACCCATCAGTCCGGCACCGATGACGGCGAGCTTCCCAGCCACTGCACACCCCACGTTCTTCAAAACGGCCCAGTCTCGTAGCCTCTCGGCCGGAGACTAGCGCCCGGGGACGGCAGTGTGACCCTGAAGTAACACGCGTCACGTCTCAGATGACGGACATCACACTGGTACGGCTCAGCCGTCCGCGTCCGTCAACCCCGCCTCGATCGCCCGCAGTCGCGCCGCCTCGCGCGCCGCCGTCTCGGCGTGCCCGAGGCGCGGTCTCGCACCTGTGCGTCCTCCTCGACGGGCCACGACTCGCCCGGATGGTGCGGATCGTCCCGGAACTCGTCCAGCGCGACGGAGGCGGCACCGCGTGCGATTTCCCGGCGGGCCTCACTACTCTGGCCGCATGGTGAACCTCACGCGCATCTACACCCGCACCGGCGACAAGGGCACGACCGCGCTCGGCGACATGAGCCGTACGGCCAAGACCGACCTGCGGATCTCCGCCTACGCCGACGCCAACGAGGCGAACGCGGCCATCGGGACGGCGATCGCGCTCGGCTCGCTGCCGGCCGATGTCGTCAAGGTCCTGGTCCGGGTGCAGAACGACCTGTTCGACGTCGGCGCGGACCTGTGCACCCCGGTGGTCGAGGAGCCGGAGTACCCGCCGCTGCGCGTCGAGCAGTTCTACGTGGACAAGCTGGAGGCGGACTGCGACCGCTTCAACGAGGAGCTGGAGAAGCTGCGCAGCTTCATCCTCCCCGGCGGAACGCCCGGCGCCGCCCTGCTGCACCAGGCCTGCACGGTGGTCCGGCGGGCCGAGCGCTCGACGTGGGCGGCGCTGGAGGTGCACGGCGAGGTGATGAACCCGCTGACCGCGACCTACCTGAACCGGCTCTCCGACCTCCTGTTCATCCTGGCGCGTACGGCCAACAAGGAGGTCGGGGACGTGCTCTGGGTGCCGGGCGGCGAGCGCTAGTGCTGTGGCCGGAAAGGCTTGCCGGGGCGCCGCGACCCGGTGAACCTTTCCGGCCACAGCACTGGGCGAGCACCGGGTCCGCTACCGCTTCACCGGCTCGTCGGCGCGGTCCTGCGCGTCCGCGCCCGCCGGGGCCTTGCGCGGCCAGATCGAGTACGTCGCGGCGATGACGGCGTGGATGGCGACCACCCGCAGCGCGGCGTACTGCCAGGACTGGAGCGAGCCCGTGTCGGCCGCGTCGCCGACGTACCAGATCGCGGCCTGGAGCAGCCCCGTCGCGACCGCCGCCGCGAGCACGGTCCGGCCCCACAGCTTCCATTCGTGGACGGCCCGCGCCTTGCCGTACCCGGCGCCGGCCGGCTTCGGCCCGCCGGCGAAGCGGTACGCGGCGTGAGCGTCGAGCCACTTCACGGTGTAGTGGCCGAAACCCACGGTGTAGCCGATGTACAGGGCGGCGAGGCCGTGCTTCCAGCTCGGCTCCCCGCCGTTCTTGAGGTCCAGGGTCGTGACCACCAGCAGCACCAGCTCCAGCAGCGGCTCGCACAGCAGGACCGCCGCGCCCAGCCTCGGCATCTTCGCGAGGTAGCGCAGGGCGAGTCCGCCGGCCAGCAGCACCCAGAAGGCGATCTCACAGATCAGGATCAGGGCGACGAGCACGGGTCTCTCCGTTCACTCGGTATCGGTCGGTTCTCTGACTTCCTCGTCCAGCGTCCCGTCCGATTCCGGCCGGATCGTCGTCACCGGTGACGAACCGTGACTGCACCCTTCGATGTACTGCGGCGCCCCGCGGCCTCCGCCCCGGCGTCGAGGCCGCGCCGCGCCCCACGGTGTTGGATGGGACCGTGATCCGCGAGAGCCTGCGCCCCCACCGCGACGACGTCCTGCTCGCCGTGTTCAGCGTGCTCGCGGGCGCGCTGCTGTGGTCCCTGGGCGTCCACAACAACGGCGCCCGGGACTCCCTCCCCGACTGGGCCGCCCTGGTCCCGCTCACGGTCATCGGGTCGATGGAGCTGCTGCGCCGCACCGCGCCCGCCGTGACGCTGCCCGTCGGCGCCGCCTGCCTGATCGCCGACCAGTTCACGGTGGGAAATCTGGCCACCGTCGTGATCTTCACCGACCTGATGTACGCGGCCGTCGTCTACGGCAAACCCGCGCTGGCCCGCGTACTCCCAGTCGCCACGGGCCTGCTCACCGTCGCCGTCACGATCGCGGCCGTGGCCTGGCTGCGCACCCCGCAGTCACTGCTGATCGGCGTGATCACCGGCATCGTGACCTTCGGCCCGGCCCTGACCGGCGCCACCCTGCGCAATCACCGCGAGGCCGCCGACGCCGCCCGGCTGCGCGCCGAGCAGACCACGCTGCTGGCCGAGATGGACCGGGCCCAGGCAGTGGCCGCCGAGCGCGCCCGGATGGCGCGGGAGCTGCACGACATGGTGGCGAACCACCTGTCGGCCATCGCGATCCACTCCACCGCCGCGCTGTCCATCGACTCCCCCGCCACCAGCCGCGAGGCGCTCGGGGTGATCCGCGAGAACAGCGTGCAGGGGCTGGCCGAAATGCGCCGTCTGATCGGACTGCTGAGGGAGGCCGGGGCCGGGCCGGAGGCCGGGGCCGTGCCCTCGCTGGACGGGCTCGACAGCCTGATCGCCCAGGCCCGTACCAACGGCTGCGCCAGCGGCCTGGACTTCGTACTGGACGACCGCAGGCCGCCCGGGGAGCCGCTGCCGGCGCCGGTGGAGCTGGCGGCGTACCGCATCGTCCAGGAGTCGCTGACCAACGCCCTCAAGCACGCCGCGCCGGGCGCGGTCCGGGTCGAGGTGGCACGCGCCGGGGGGCTGCTGACCGTACGGGTGGACTCGCCGTACGGGGACCGGCCGGGCCCCCGCGCGCCCGGCTCCGGGGCGGGCCTGATCGGCATGCGCGAGCGCGCCGAGCTGCTGGGCGGGGAGTTCGCGGCGGGCGCGGCGGGAACGGTTTGGCAGGTGCGGGCCTCGCTGCCCGCCGAGGAGAGGGCGGTGTCCGGATGAACGGGCGGGGCGTCAGGGTCCTGGTGGCCGAGGACCAGAGCGCGGTACGGGCGGGCCTGGTGCTGATCCTGCGCAGCGCGGGCGACATCGAGGTGGTCGGCGAGGCGGCGGACGGCGAGGAGGCGGTGCGCCTGGCCCGGGAGTTGCGGCCGGACTTGGTCCTCATGGACGTGCAGATGCCGAGGCTCGACGGGGTCTCGGCCACCCGCCAGGTGGTCGCGGAGGGCCTGGCGGACGTCCTGGTGCTGACCACCTTCGACCTGGACGAGTACGTGTTCGGGGCGCTGCGCGCCGGCGCGGCGGGCTTCCTGCTGAAGAACGCGGACGCGGCGGAGCTGATCGCGGCGGTACGGACGGTCGCGCGCGGGGAGGGCCTGATCGCCCCGGCGGTGACCCGGCGGCTGATCGCGGAGTTCGCGGCGCCGCGGGCGGTACGGCCGCCGACCCCGCCGGAGACGGCGGCGGCGGTGGCGTCCCTGACCCGGCGGGAGCGGGAGGTGCTGGGCTGCCTGGGCGAAGGGTTGTCGAACGCGGAGATCGCGGGGCGTCTGGAGATGGCGGAGGCCACGGTGAAGACGCACGTCAGCAGGCTGCTGGGGAAGCTGGAGCTGCGCAGCCGGGTCCAAGCGGCCGTACTGGCACAGGAGTTGGGCCTCCAGGAGTAGGGCTGAAGCCGCCCCGAACCCATGAGGTCTGGACCTCTTGACGCTTGGTCCAGACCTTTCTACTCTCACCGGAAACTGTGGTGAGCGTGCCATGACAAGCGTGCTCACGGGCGGCGCAGGTCCCACCCCCATGTCACGGTCGTCCCCACGACCGCGACGGACCTACGGAGGAGCACCCTTGAGCACAGCACCCCCGCAACGCGTTCGACTGTTCAGAAGGGTGGCCGCGACCCTGGCCGCCTTCGCCCTGCCGATCGCCGGGCTGGTGGCCCTCGCCGGCCCCGCCGAGGCCGCGGCCTCCGCGACGGCGACGTACACGAAGGTCTCCGACTGGGGCTCCGGCTTCGAGGGCAAGTGGACGGTGAAGAACACCGGCACCACCACGATCAGCAGCTGGACCGTCGAGTGGGACTACCCGGCCGGCACCACTGTGACCTCGGCCTGGGACGCCACCGTCACCAGCTCCGGCACCCACTGGACCGGCAAGAACGTCGGCTGGAACGGCACCCTGTCCCCCGGTGCCAGCATCAGCTTCGGCTTCAACGGCGCCGGCCCCGGCGCCCCCGGCGGCTGCAAGATCAACGGGGCCTCCTGTGACGGCGGCAGCCAGCCCGGCGACAACCCGCCCTCCGCACCCGGCACCCCCACCGCGAGCAACGTCACCGAGAACGCGCTGACCCTGAACTGGTCCGCGGCCACCGACGACAAGGGCGTCAAGAACTACGACGTCTACCGGGGCGGCACCAAGCTCACGACGGTCACCGGCACCAGCTACGGCGACTCGGGCCTGACCAAGGGCACGGCGTACACCTACACCGTCACCGCCCGTGACACCGTCGACCAGACCGGGCCCTCCTCGGGCTCCCTCTCGGTCACCACCCCCGGCGGCACCGTCCCGCCTGACCCGGGCGGCAAGGTCAAGCTCGGCTACTTCACCAACTGGGGCGTCTACCAGCGCAACTACCACGTGAAGAACCTCGTCACCTCCGGCTCCGCCGGGAAGATCACCCACATCAACTACGCCTTCGGCAACGTCCAGAACGGCAAGTGCACCATCGGCGACTCCTACGCCGACTACGACAAGGCCTACACCGCCGACCAGAGCGTCGACGGCGTCGCCGACACCTGGGACCAGCCGCTACGCGGCAACTTCAACCAGCTGCGCAAGCTGAAGAAGCAGTACCCGAACATCAAGGTCCTGTGGTCCTTCGGCGGCTGGACCTGGTCCGGCGGCTTCGGCCAGGCCGCGCAGAACCCCACCGCCTTCGCCCAGTCCTGCTACGACCTGGTCGAGGACCCGCGCTGGGCCGACGTGTTCGACGGGATCGACCTGGACTGGGAGTACCCGAACGCCTGCGGCCTGTCCTGCGACACCAGCGGCGCGGCCTCCCTCAAGAACATGATGCAGGCCATGCGCGCCAAGTTCGGCGCGGGCAACCTGGTCACCGCCGCCATCTCCGCCGACGGCTCGAACGGCGGAAAGCTGGACGCGGCCGACTACGCGGGCGCGGCCCAGTACGTCGACTTCTACAACGTCATGACGTACGACTTCTTCGGCGCCTGGGCGGCGCAGGGCCCGACCGCCCCGCACTCCCCGCTCACCGCCTACTCCGGCATCCCGCAGGACGGCTTCAACTCCGAGGCCGCCATCACCAAGCTCAAGGGCAAGGGCATCGCCGGCTCGAAGCTCAACCTCGGTATCGGCTTCTACGGGCGCGGCTGGACCGGCGTCACCCAGGCGACCCCCGGCGGCACGGCCACCGGTCCGGCCCCCGGCACGTACGAGCAGGGCATCGAGGACTACAAGGTGCTCAAGAACAGCTGCCCGAGCACCGGCACCATCGCCGGCACGGCCTACGCCAAGTGCGGCAGCAACTGGTGGAGCTACGACACCCCCGCCACGGTCGCCGGGAAGATGGCCTGGACGAAGCAGCAGGGCCTGAGGGGCGCCTTCTTCTGGGAGTTCAGCGGCGACACTGCCAACGGCGAACTCGCGGGCGCGATCCACACCGGTCTCCAGTAACCCCCACACACCGGACCCGGTGAACGACGAAGCCGGGGAGACGGGGTCCGCCCCCCGTCTCCCCGGCTTCCTCACGTCTTCAGGCGATCAGGCCGGTCGGGCCGCTCAGGCCACGTTCACCCGCTGGCCGGGAGGCGCCGCCTCCAGCCACGCCAGGAACCCGGTCAGCGCGTCCTCGCTCATCGCCAGCTCCAGGCGCGTCCCCCGGTGGAGACAGCCGAGCACGACGGCGTCGGACAGCAGCGCCAGCTCCTCCTCGCCCTCGGGGGCGCGGCGGGAGACCACCTCGATGGAGGAGCGCTCCAGCAGCCGGCGCGGCCGCGGCGCGTAGCTGAACACGCGGAACCACTCGATGCGGTCACCGCTGTAGCGGGCCACCCCGTACACCCAGCCCTTGCCGGAGACGTCGGGCTTCTCCGACACGCCCCAGCGCAGGCTGCAGTCGAAGGTGCCGCCGGACCGCTGGATGAGCCTGCGGCGCAGACCGAACACAAAGAGCCCGATCACCACCAGGGCTACGACCAGGCCGCTCACAAGCAGAGCGAGGAGCATCTTCACCGACCTCCTCGCTCATCGAAAGCTACATACCAAAAAAGCACCTGCATCGCCTCAGCCGCGACCCGGTCCGGAAAATTCCGGAACGGACCGCGGCTGAGGACGCACACTCTTCGGTAAGGGGCTCAGTGCCCCGTTACCGCGCGCAGACGGACATCGGCGCGACGCTCGGCGGCCGCATCGGCCTCCGACTTCGCGCGCTCCAGTGCCCGCTCCGCCCGCTGGACGTCAATCTCGTCCGCGAGCTCGGCGATCTCGGCCAGCAGGGACAGCTTGTTGTCCGCGAACGAGATGAAACCGCCGTGCACCGCGGCGACGACAGTGTTGCCCTCGCTGGTGCGGATGGTCACCGGGCCCGATTCCAGCACACCGAGAAGCGGCTGGTGACCGGGCATGACGCCGATGTCGCCGGACGTGGTGCGGGCGACAACAAGGGTGGCCTCGCCGGACCAGACATTGCGGTCCGCCGCGACCAGCTCGACGTGCAGCTCAGCAGCCAAGGTGGCTCCTCGGGTCACCACCCGGCGGGTCGGCCGGGTGTTGGGTCAAATTCTAATGGGCGTGGGGAGAGGGACGGGACACACCCGCCCCTCTCCGTACGCAGACACTGTCAGCGTTCGCTGGCGGCCTGCGACCGGATGCGCTCCTCGCGGAGCGCGCCGGATCAGGAGACGCCCAGCTCCTTGGCGTTCGCCTTCAGGTCCTCGATGCCACCGCACAGGAAGAACGCCTGCTCGGGGAAGTGGTCGTAGTCACCGTCGCAGATCGCGTTGAACGCGGTGATCGACTCGTCGAGCGGGACGTCCGAACCGTCGACGCCGGTGAACTGCTTGGCGACGTGCGTGTTCTGCGACAGGAAGCGCTCGACACGACGGGCACGGTGGACAACGAGCTTGTCCTCCTCGCCCAGCTCGTCGATACCGAGGATCGCGATGATGTCCTGGAGGTCCTTGTACTTCTGGAGGATCCCCTTGACGCGCATCGCCGTGGCGTAGTGGTCCGCCGCGATGTACCGCGGGTCGAGGATGCGGGACGTCGAGTCCAGCGGGTCCACGGCCGGGTAGATGCCCTTCTCGGAGATCGGACGGGAGAGAACCGTCGTCGCGTCGAGGTGGGCGAAGGTGGTCGCCGGCGCCGGGTCGGTCAGGTCGTCCGCGGGGACGTAGATCGCCTGCATCGAGGTGATCGAGTGACCACGGGTCGAGGTGATGCGCTCCTGGAGGAGACCCATCTCGTCGGCCAGGTTCGGCTGGTAACCCACCGCGGAGGGCATGCGGCCGAGCAGGGTCGACACCTCGGAACCCGCCTGGGTGTACCGGAAGATGTTGTCGATGAAGAACAGCACGTCCTGCTTCTGCACATCGCGGAAGTACTCCGCCATGGTCAGACCGGCGAGCGCGACGCGCAGACGGGTGCCCGGGGGCTCGTCCATCTGGCCGAAGACAAGCGCCGTCTTGTCGATGACGCCCGAGTCGGCCATTTCCTCGATGAGGTCGTTGCCCTCACGGGTACGCTCACCGACGCCCGCGAACACCGACACACCGTCGTGGTTGTTGGCGACGCGGTAGATCATTTCCTGGATCAGAACGGTCTTGCCGACACCGGCACCACCGAACAGACCGATCTTTCCACCCTTGACGTACGGGGTGAGAAGGTCGATGACCTTGACGCCGGTCTCGAACATCTCGGTCTTCGACTCGAGCTCGTCGAAGCGAGGCGCCTTGCGGTGGATCGGCCAGCGCTCGGTGACGTTGGCGTTCTCCTCCGGGTAGTTCAGCACCTCACCGAGGGTGTTGAACACCTTGCCCTTGGTGAAGTCACCGACGGGGACGGTGATGCCCTCGCCCGTGTCGGTCACCGGGGCCTGGCGGACCAGACCGTCGGTCGGCTGCATCGAGATGGTACGGACGAGGCCGTCACCCAGGTGCTGCGCGACCTCGAGGGTCAGGGTCTTGAGCTTGCCGTCCTCGGCCGGGTCGGCGACCTGGACCTTGAGGGCGTTGTAGATCTCGGGCATGGCGTCGACGGGGAACTCCACGTCGACGACCGGGCCGATGACCCGGGCGACGCGGCCCGTGGCGGCGGCCGTCTCAACAGTGGTCGTCATTACTTGTCACTCCCCGCGGTCGCGTCAGCCATGGCGCTCGCGCCACCGACGATCTCGCTGATTTCCTGGGTGATTTCGGCCTGGCGGGCCGCGTTGGCAAGCCGGGAGAGGCTCTTGATGAGATCCCCGGCGTTGTCGGTCGCCGACTTCATCGCACGGCGGCGGGCGGCGTGCTCGGAAGCGGCCGACTGCAGCAGTGCGTTGTAGATGCGGCTCTCGACGTAGCGCGGCAGCAGGGCGTCGAGGACGTCCTCCGCCGACGGCTCGAAGTCGAACAGCGGAAGGATCTCGCCCTTCGTACCGGTCTCCTCCGCAGCCTTCTCAAGGCTGAGCGGCAGCATCCGGCCGTCGACCGGGTTCTGCGTCATCATCGACACGAATTCCGTGTAGACGATGTGCAGCTCGTCGACGCCACCCTCGGCCGTCTCCGTCTGGATGGCCTCGATCAGCGGCCCGGCGACGCGCTTGGCGTCGGCGTAGGCCGGGCTGTCGGTGAAGCCGGTCCACGAATCCGCGACCTTGCGCTCGCGGAAGCCGTAGTAAGCCAGACCCTTGCGGCCGACGATGTAGGTGTCGACGTCCTTGCCCTCAGCGCGCAGCCGCTCGGTGAGCCGCTCCGCCTGCTTGATGGCGTTCGAGGAGTAGCCGCCGGCCAGACCGCGGTCGCTCGTGATGAGCAGGACCGCGGCACGGGTCGGCGCCTCTACCTCGGTGGTAAGGGCGTGCTTGGTGTTCGAGCCGGTCGCCACCGCGGTCACCGCACGGGTGAGCTCGGTCGCGTACGGCATCGATGCCGCCACCTTGCGCTGCGCCTTGACGATGCGCGAGGCGGCGATCATCTCCATCGCCTTGGTGATCTTCTTGGTCGCCGTGATGGCACGGATGCGACGCTTGTAGACCCGGAGCTGCGCTCCCATGAGTCAGGTCCCTTCCGTCGTCACTTGGAGACGTTGACGGCCGGTGCGTCCTCGCCCAGGAGCTTGCCGTCCGAGGTCTCGAACTGGCGCTTGAAGGAAGCGATGGCGTCAGCGATCGACGTCAGCGTGTCGTCCGACATCTTGCCGCCGTCGGCGATGGAGGTGAGGAGGTCCTTGCGCTCGCGGCGCAGGTGCTCCAGCAGCTCCGACTCGAAGCGACGGATGTCGTTGACAGGGACGTCGTCCATCTTGCCGGTGGTGCCGGCCCAGACGGAGACGACCTGCTCCTCGACGGGCATCGGCTGGTACTGGCCCTGCTTCAGCAGCTCGACCAGGCGCTTGCCGCGCTCCAGCGAAGCCTTCGAAGCGGCGTCCAGGTCGGAACCGAAGGCGGCGAACGCCTCCAGCTCACGGTACTGGGCGAGGTCCAGGCGCAGACGGCCGGAAACCTGCTTCATGGCCTTGTGCTGGGCGGAGCCACCGACGCGGGAGACCGAGATACCGACGTTCAGCGCCGGGCGCTGGCCCGCGTTGAACAGGTCGGACTCCAGGAAGCACTGGCCGTCGGTGATGGAGATGACGTTGGTCGGGATGAACGCCGACACGTCGTTCGCCTTGGTCTCGACGATCGGCAGACCGGTCATCGAACCGGCACCCATGTCGTCGGACAGCTTCGCGCAGCGCTCCAGCAGACGGGAGTGCAGGTAGAAGACGTCACCCGGGTAGGCCTCACGGCCCGGCGGGCGGCGCAGCAGCAGCGACACGGCGCGGTAGGCGTCGGCCTGCTTCGACAGGTCGTCGAAGATGATCAGGACGTGCTTGCCTGCGTACATCCAGTGCTGGCCGATGGCGGAACCGGTGTACGGCGCCAGGTACTTGAAGCCGGCCGGGTCGGACGCCGGGGCGGCGACGATCGTCGTGTACTCGAGCGCACCGGCGTCTTCCAGGGCGCCGCGAACGGACGCGATGGTCGAGCCCTTCTGGCCGATGGCGACGTAGATGCAGCGGACCTGCTTGTTCACGTCGCCCGAGCGCCAGTTGTCGCGCTGGTTGATGATCGTGTCGACGGCCAGCGCGGTCTTGCCGGTCTGACGGTCGCCAATGATCAGCTGACGCTGGCCACGGCCGACGGGGACCATCGCGTCGATGGCCTTGTAGCCGGTCTGCATGGGCTCGTGGACCGACTTGCGGACCATGACGCCCGGGGCCTGCAGCTCGAGGGCGCGGCGGCCCTCGGTCGCGATCTCGCCGAGACCGTCGATCGGGTTGCCGAGCGGGTCGACAACGCGGCCGAGGTAGCCCTCGCCGACGCCGACGGAGAGCACCTCACCGGTGCGCTGCACCGGCTGGCCCTCCTCGATACCGCTGAACTCGCCGAGGACGACCGCACCGATCTCGCGCTCCTCGAGGTTGAGGGCGAGACCGAGGGTGCCGTCCTCGAACTTCAGCAGCTCGTTCGCCATGGCGGAGGGCAGGCCCTCCACCTTCGCGATGCCGTCGCCGGCAACGCTGACCGTTCCGACCTCCTCGCGCGAGGCCGCGTCCGGCTGGTACGACTGGACAAAGTTCTCCAGTGCGTCCCGGATCTCCTCCGGCCGGATCGTGAGCTCCGCCATCTGGGTTCCCTGCTCTCCTTGTTGGGCCTGAAGCTTCTTAGGGGTCTGGGGGCGACCCCCAGGAATCTTCTGCAAGTTCTGCACGGCCCAACCGGGCCGCTAGGAATGCGTTGTTCTATTGGTGGCTGGTCAGCCGGCCATGCGGCGGGACGCCTCTGCGAGGCGGTCCGCGATGGTGCCGTCGATGACCTCGTCGCCGACTCGCACCGAGATCCCGCCGAGGACCTCGGGGTCCACGTCGAGGTTCAGGTGCATCTCGCGGCCGTACAGCTTGGCCAGCACCGCGCCGAGACGCTGCTTCTGCACGTCGCTGAGCGGAACCGCGGTGGTCACGGTGGCGACCATGCGGTTGCGGCGCTCCGCGGCGAGCACGGAAAGGGACTCGAGTCCCGCTTCCAGGCTACGTCCACGCGGGTGGGCGACGAGACGCGTGACCAGACGCTCGGTGACGGCGCTCGCCTTGCCGCCGAGCAGGCTGCGCAGCAGCTCGCTCTTGGCGGAGACGGTGGCCGCCCGGTCGGTCAGCGCGGAGCGCAGCCCGGTGTTCGAGGCGACGATCCGGCCGAACCGGAACAGCTCGTCCTCGACGTCGTCGAGCGCGCCGGCCTGCTGGGCCGCCGTGAGGTCGGCGGTGTTCGCCAGCTCCTCAAGCGAGTCCACCAGGTCACGGGACTGCGACCAGCGGGACCGGGCCATGCCGGACACCAGGTCGAGGGCTTCGCCGCCCACCTGGCCCGCCAGCAGTCGACCGACCAGCTCGGCCTTGGCCTCGCCGGACTGCGCCGGGTCCGTGATGACCCGACGCAGCGAGACCTCACGGTCGAGCAGCGCGGTGACGGCAGCCAGCTCACCGGCGAGCTTCGCCGCGTCGACGGACGTGTTGTCCGTCAGCGCGTCGAGACGCTCGCGCGCGGAGGCCAGCGCCTCGCGGCTCGCTCCGTTCATCGGGCCGCCTCGGCCTTCTCCTCGAGTTCGCTGAGGAAGCGGTCGATCGTGCGGCTCTGCCGGGCGTGGTCCTCAAGGGACTCGCCGACGAGCTTTCCGGCCAGGTCGGTGGCGAGCTTGCCCACGTCCTGACGCAGCGCCTGAGAGGCGGCCTTGCGGTCGGCCTCGATCTGGGCGTGGCCGGCAGCGATGATCTCCTCACGCTGCCGCTGGCCCTCTGCGCGCAGTTCTTCCTTGAGCGCAGTGCCCTGCTCCAGCGCTTCCTGGCGCAGGCGCGCGGCGTCGTGCCGGGCTTCGGCGAGCTGGGCCTTGTACTGCTCCAGGACGCTCTGAGCCTCGGCCTGAGCATCCTCGGCCTTCGTGATACCGCCCTCGATCTGCTCGCGACGCTCTTCCAGAACCTTGTTGATGTTCGGGAGGAGCTTCTTGGCGAGGAAACCGAAGACGATGACGAAGGCGAGAAGACCGATGACGAGCTCGGGGATCGGCGGAACGAGGGGGTTACCCGGCTCCTCGGCCGCGAGAACCAGGAGGTTCACATCAGTGCCTTTCGTCGGTTCGGACTAGTCGTTGGGTTCGTCTTAGTAGACGAACGGCATGACCAGACCGATGAGGGCGAGCGCCTCACAGAAGGCGAAGCCGAGGATCTGGTTGGCGCGGATCAGACCGGCAGCCTCGGGCTGACGGGCGAGAGCCTGCGTGCCGTTACCGAAGATGATGCCGACGCCGACGCCGGGGCCGATGGCCGCCAGGCCGTAACCGACGGAGCTGAGGGAACCTTCGACGGCAGCAAGGGTCTGGGACATGCCAGTTCTTCCTTCTCTTTCATGGACCGGTGGGGGTTGGCCACCGGACGATTCGGGGGGGTTGCAGGGGCAGGCTGAGCTCAGTGGTGCTCGGCGAGCGCGCCCTGCAGGAAGCTGCAGGCCAGGAGGACGAAGACGTACGCCTGGACAGCCTGGATGAAGAGCTCGAACGCGGTCATCACGATGACCATGACGAACGAGACGCCCGCGTACGCGATGCCGATCCCGTTCAGCAGGTACCAGCTGGCGATGGTGAACAGCAGCAGCAGGGTGTGACCGGCGAACATGTTCGCGAACAGTCGGACCGCGTGGGTGAAGGGCCGGACGATGACGTTCGAGAAGAACTCGATGACCATGACCATCGGCAGGATCGGGCCGAGGGACTTGTCGTAGCCCGTCAGGTTCTTGAAGCCGCCGACGAAGCCGTGACGCTTGAAGGTCACCGACATCCACATCACGTAGATGATCGCGGCGAGCCCGGCCGGGTACGCGATGACGGCGGTCACCGGGAACTGGGCGAGCGGAATGATCGACCACAGGTTCATGATCCAGACGAAGAAGAACGTCGCGACCATGAAGGGGACGTACTTCTCGCCTTCCTTCTTACCAAGCGTCTCGTAGACGATGCCGCGGCGCACGAAGTCGTAGCCCGCCTCGGCGACCATCTGCAGCTTGCCCGGGACGACCTTCGGCTTCCGGAACGCAGCCCAGAAGAAGCCGACGATGATGACGGAGCCCAGCAGGGCCAGCAGCATCGTCTTGTTGAAGTACAGGTTGCTGTCCGCGTCACCGAAGATCGGCTTGAACAGGAACGAGTACAAGGTCGGGCCCGGGAAGCCGCAGCCAGTGCCGTCTTCGAAATGACAATTGATATCGAAGGCGAGCGTCATGTCAGCAGCACTCACCGCGGGCTCCTTCAGCGTGGCGCATAGGTACGGCAACCTCGTTGTGTCGGCGCGGCGCGCAGCCGCGGTTCGGCACTGGACTGGTGTTACGGATGGTGGGGCGGCAGTCAGGCATCGAGCCTCGCGATGGGACAGGCGTCAGCTCAGATGCCCGCGCCCGCAGTGCCGCAGTAGTTGGCACCGGACGATAGCAGGATCCCGAACGCGCACTTATCCCGGCCCTACCCTTCACGACTTCGGACCCGAGTTCCCGGGCTTGTCGCCCTTCGACGAGTCCGGTTCGACGTAAAGGATCTTGGCCTTCATGTGAGCACGCGTCTGTGCGCCGGTCCACACGAGGGTGGTGGCGACGAGCGTGATCGCGAAGGCCTTGGGGTGGAACAGATCGGTGTTCTTGAACGCGGCGAGGAAGATGAAGAGCGCCAGAATCTCTGCGGCGTAGAGCATGAGCCCCATTGCCTGGAAGAGATGCGGGAGCGATTTCGCCGTGCGTTGCATACCGATCAGGCCGGCCCCCATGAGCACGATCACCAGCAGCGTCGCGACGACGGCACCGATCGCTCCCTTGCCGCCGACGACCAACGCGCTGATGACCGTCGCGAGTGCGCCGGCTACAGCTGTGGGTACGGCGATGTGCAGGAGGGATCGGACGTCATCTGACCGCATGGCGGGTTGCTCCGCGTGGTGGTGGGGGCACGGACTCGTACGGGACTCGTACGGGACGAGCGTAAGCCCGGTCCGAGAGATCGCCTCGGGCCAAGGGACCGTCGCACTACGGTCCTTCGGCTCTGTCGCCGGGTTTAGTGAACGGTATCACAAACTATTTGATGAGAGCTTTACCTGGTCCGTGTGCTGACTGTCACACATGAGAGTGAACGCGCCCGTGTGTGCGCGACAGCGAGCCGTCTTGTCTGGTATTGGGACTTCGCGTCCTAAATGCGCACCAGGGTAAGCGCGCTCGATCGGGGACGGTTGACGCGCGGACTTGACCGCACACGACCGTGGGCCCCGGCTCTCGCCGGGGCCCACGCCGGGTCATCGGCCGATCTGATCGGCCCCTGAAATTCTCGGTTCCGCCACCTGTCGTCCACCGCCGCTCGTCAGCGGGTGGATTCGGCCTTCCGCCGGTCGGGGAAGCGCGAGCGGGGGCCCACGGCGGTCGCTCCGTTGACGCCGGAGACGCCCGCCACCACCGGGCGGGCCGGGGTCGGCTCGGTGCCCGTGGCCTCGCGTGCGGCCGCCTCGGCGGCGGCCTCCGCCCGCCGGGCCGAGTACCGGTAGCGCGGCGGGACGACGCCCTGCGCCCAGCGCGGGACGCGCGGGGTGAAGCGCGGCAGGAGCAGCAGGATCAGGCCGACGGCGCTCAGGGCGGCGATGCCGAGCACGATCCACATCGAGGTGGAGTGCACTGAGTAGGCCACCGCGCCGTAGGCGATCAGGCCCGACCAGAAGTACATGATCAGCACCGCGCGGCTGTGCGAGTGGCCGAGCTCCAGCAGGCGGTGGTGCAGGTGCCCGCGGTCGGCGGCGAACGGGGACTGGCCGTTCCAGGTGCGCCGGACGACGGCCAGGATCAGGTCCGCCATCGGGATGGCGATGATCGTCAGCGGCAGCAGCAGCGGCATGAAGACCGGCAGCATCGCGTGCGTCGCGTTGCGCTCACCACCCGCGAACAGGGCCATCGCGTCCGGGTCCACCTGGCCGGTCATGGAGATCGCGCCGGCGGCCAGCACCAGTCCGATGAGCATCGAGCCGGAGTCGCCCATGAAGATGCGGGCGGGGTGCATGTTGTGCGGCAGGAAGCCGAGGCACATGCCCATCAGGATCGCCGCGAAGAGGGTCGCCGGGGCGGCCGCCTCGATCCCGTAGCCGAACCAGATCCGGTACGCGTAGAGGAAGAACGCGCAGGAGGCGATGCAGACCATGCCGGCGGCCAGGCCGTCGAGGCCGTCCACGAAGTTCACCGCGTTGATGGTGATCACCACGAGGGCCACGGTGAGCAGGTTGCCCTGCCACTGGGTCAGCGCGACCGTGCCGATGAAGGGGACCGGGATCCACAGGATCGTCAGACCCTGCATGACCATCACACCGGCGGAGATCATCTGTGCGCCGAGCTTGATCAGGGCGTCGATCTCGAACTTGTCGTCGAGGACGCCCACCAGCCAGATCAGCGCCGCCCCGGAGAGCAGCGCCCGCGGTTCGTTCGAGAGCTCGAAGACGCCGTTGAGGTTCTGCAGGTGGTCGGCGACCAGCAGGCCGGCGCACAGGCCGCCGAACATGGCGATGCCGCCGAGCCGCGGTGTCGGCTCGCGGTGCACGTCACGGGCCCGGATCGCGGGCATCGCCCCGACGGCGATCGCGAACTTCCGCACGGGCCCGGTGAGCAGGTAGGTCACCGCGACCGTGACGCAAAGCGTCAGCAGATATTCACGCACGGGCTGCCCCAGATGTATCGCCGGCCATCTCAGCCCCACACATTAGCTGCGATGTCCCCCGCTCCGAGGACGCGAGGGGCCGGTAGCGCGGTTGCACTACGTCCTGCTTGCCCTCTTTAAACCCCGTACGGGGGAAATTCCACCGTGAGCTCGCCGACATCCGCCCGGGTCCCGGCCGCCGCGTCGCCGCCGTCGCCCCCGGCCAGGGCCGCGGTGAACAGCTCGGCGATCCGGACCATCTCCCGCTCCCCCATCCCCTGGGTGGTCACCGCCGCCGTCCCGAGACGGATGCCGCGCTGGTCCCCGTACGGCAGGGCGCAGGTGTCGAGGACGATCCCGGCGGCGGCCAGCCGGCCGCGCGCGGTCGGCCCGTCCAGGCCCAGCGGGGCCGGGTCGGCGCTGATCAGGTGGGTGTCGGTGCCGCCGGTCGTGAGCAGGAAGCCGTGTGCCTCCAGCTCGTCGGCCAGCACCCGCGCGTTCGCGACGACCCGGTGGGCGTACGTGGTGAACGCCGGCCCGGCGGCCTCGCCGAAGGCGACGGCCTTGGCGGCGATGGTGTGCATCTGGGCGCCGCCCTGGGTGAAGGGGAACACCGCCCGGTCGATGCGCTCCGCGAACTCGGCGCCGCACAGGATCATCCCGCCGCGCGGGCCGCGCAGCACCTTGTGCGTGGTCGCGCAGACGATGTCGGCGTACGGGACGGGGCTGGGGGCCGCGCCGCCCGCGACGAGCCCGATCGGGTGCGCGGCGTCGGCGATCAGGTACGCGCCGACCTCGTCGGCGATCTCGCGGAACACGGAGTACTCGGGGTGGCGGGGGTAGCAGATCGAGCCACAGACGATCGCCTTGGGGCGGTGCGCGCGGGCGAGGTCCTGCACCTGCTCGTAGTCGATCAGGCCCGTCTCGGCGTCGACCCCGTACCCGACGAAGTCGAACCAGCGCCCGGAGAAATTGGCGGGCGACCCGTGGGTGAGGTGCCCGCCGTAGGGGAGGCCCATCGCGAGGACGGTGTCCCCGGGGCGCAGCAACGCGGCGTAGGCGGCCAGCACGGCGGATGATCCGGAGTGGGGCTGCACATTGGCGTGCTCGACGCCGAACAGCGCCCTGGCGCGCTCGACGGCGGTCCGTTCGGCCAGGTCCGCGTACTCGCAGCCGCCGTGGTGGCGGGCGCCGGGGTAGCCCTCGGCGTACTTGTTGGCGAGCGCGGAGCCGAGGGCCGCGAGCACGGCGGGCGAGGTGAAGTTCTCGGCGGCGATCAGCTGGAGCGTGTCCGCCTGCCTGCGAGCCTCCCCCGCGAGCACGTCGGCCATCTGCGGGTCCTGCTGTCGCAGCAGGTCCGTCGGCTGGGTGATGACGCTCATGGCGCGACTCCCGAGGGGTGAACCGGTATCGCCACCCTATTCCCCGGGTGCCTCTCACGCCCCTCGGCCGGGCCCGGTCGGCCCCTGTACGGCGCAAGGCACCGCAGAACGGCCTCGCACGGCGCTCCCGGGGGCCCTCCCGGCCCTTCGGCCGAGCGGTGCGCCCGCAGCCTCAGTGCGGCGCGGTGACGCCCGTCAGGGCCGTGACGACGGGGTCCAGCGCCTGGTTGATCTCGTCGCCGATCGAGCGGAAGAAGGTGATCGGGGCGCCGTACGGGTCGTACACCTCGTCGGCGTCGGGGGACGGCGCCAGCAGCCAGCCGCGCAGCGCGGCGGCGGCCCGCACCAGCGCGCGCGCCCGCTCGGCCATCCCGTCGTCCAGCGGCGGCAGCGTGGCCGGATCTATCGCCCGTACCAGCCGGGTGAACTCCTTCAGCGTGAAGGTGCGCAGGCCCGCCGAATGGCCCATCGAGATGACCTGCGCCCGGTGGTCACGGGTCGCCGTGAGGACCAGGTCCGCGCGTATGACGTGCTCGTCCAGCAGCTCGCGCCCGGTGAACCCCGACGCGTCCGCGCCGAAGTCGGCCAGCACGGCCGCCGCGTTCGCCTCCATGGGCGCTCCCTCGTGCCCCCACGTGCCGGCGCTCTCGACGATGAGGTCCCCGGTCACGAGGCCGCCCAGCCGGTGCGAGAGCGCATGCCGCGTCAGCCGCTCGGTGATGGGCGAGCGGCACACGTTGCCGGTGCTGACGTGGAGGATGCGGAAGGTCGCTCCCCCGGCCGGGGCCAGGGAATGCCCGCTTGCTATGCCACGCCCCTCAGGGCTCACGGGGCCACCTCGAGGTCGGGTACGACCTCCCGCAGCTGCTCGGCGGTCAGCGCCCCCTCACGCAGCAGGACGGGAACCTTCCCGGTGACGTCGACGATCGAGGACGGCTGGATCCCCGGAGTCGGCCCGCCGTCCAGGTACACGGACACCGAGTCGCCCAGCATCTCGCGCGCCGCGTCGCAGTCCTCCGGCGCCGGGTGCCCGGTCAGGTTCGCCGAGGACACCGCCATCGGCCCGACCTCGGTCAGCAGCTCGATCGCGACGGGGTGCAGCGGCATCCGTACGGCCACGGTCCCGCGGGTCTCGCCCAGGTCCCACGCCAGCGACGGCTGGTGCTTGGCGACGAGCGTCAGCGCGCCCGGCCAGAACGCGTCGACGAGCTCCCACGCCTGCTCGGAGAAGTCCGTGACCAGGCCGTGCAGGGTGTTCGGGGAGCCGATGAGGACAGGGGTGGGCATGTTGCGGCCCCGGCCCTTGGCGGCGAGCAGGTCACCGACCGCCTCCGCGCTGAAGGCGTCCGCGCCGATCCCGTACAGGGTGTCGGTGGGCAGCACGACGAGCTCGCCGCGGCGCACGGCGGACGCGGCTTCGCGCAGTCCCGTCTTGCGGTCCGTCGCGTCGTTGCAGTCGTATCGCCGGGCCATCAGCGGGACTCCTCGTGCAGCAGGGGGGTGGCGGGAAAGGTCGTGCCCGTCACGGCAGGGCCTTGCGGGCGGTCGCGAAGCGCGGGCGGTTGTTGAGGTCCGGGTGGTCGGCCGCGTCGGCCCAGCCGCGTTCCTCGGCGAAGATCCACGGCACCTGGCCGCCCTGGGTGTCGGCGTGCTCGATGACGACGATGCCGCCGGGCCGCAGCAGCCGGTGCGCGGTGCGCTCGATGCCGCGGATGGTGTCGAGGCCGTCCTCGCCGGAGAAGAGCGCCATCTCCGGATCGTGGTCGCGGGCCTCGGGGGCGACGTACTCCCACTCGGTGAGCGGGATGTACGGCGGGTTCGAGATGACGAGGTCGACCTGGCCGTCCAGCTCGGGCAGCGCGCTGAGCGCGTCACCCTGGTGGACGGTGACCCGCGAGCCCTCGGCGTTCTTGCGGGTCCACCGCAGCGCTTCCTCGGACAGCTCGACGGCGTGCACGCGCGAGCGCGGCACCTCCTGCGCCATGGCCAGCGCGATGGCGCCCGAGCCGGTGCACAGGTCCACGATCATCGGCTCGACGACGTCCATCGCCCGGACCGCGTGTATGGCCCAGTCCACGACGGACTCGGTCTCGGGCCGGGGCACGAACACCCCGGGCCCGACCTGGAGTTCCAGGTACCGGAAGAAGGCGCGGCCGGTGATGTGCTGGAGCGGCTCGCGCGCCTCGCGGCGGGCGACGGCCTCCCAGTAGCGGGCGTCGAAGTCCGTGTCCTTGACGTGGTGCAGTTCCCCCCGTTTGACGCCGTGCACGAAGGCGGCGAGCTCCTCCGCGTCGAAGCGCGGTGAGGGCACGCCGGCGGCGGCCAGCCGCTGGGTGGCTTGGGCCACCTCGGCAAGCAGCAAGTTCACGCTGGTCCTCCGGGCTGCTGTCGTACGGGGGGTGGAGCGAGGGTCAGTGCGCGGCCGCGAGCTTGGCGGCGGAGTCGGTGTCGACGCAAGCCTGGATGACCGGGTCGAGGTCCCCGTCGAGCACCTGGTCCAAGTTGTACGCCTTGAAGCCGGTCCGGTGGTCCGAGATCCGGTTTTCCGGGTAGTTGTACGTACGGATCTTCTCGGAGCGGTCCACGCTGCGCACCTGGCTGCGGCGCACGTCGGAGGCCTCCTGCTCGGCGGCTTCCTGGGCGGCGGCCAGCAGGCGCGAGCGCAGGATGCGCATGGCCTGCTCCTTGTTCTGGAGCTGGCTCTTCTCGTTCTGGCAGGAGGCGACCACACCGGTCGGGATGTGCGTGATGCGCACGGCCGAGTCGGTGGTGTTGACGGACTGGCCGCCGGGGCCGGAGGAGCGGTACACGTCGATGCGGAGGTCGTTCATGTTGATCTCGACCTCGACCTCCTCGGCCTCCGGGGTGACGAGCACGCCGGCGGCGGAGGTGTGGATGCGGCCCTGCGACTCGGTGGCCGGAACGCGCTGGACGCGGTGCACGCCGCCCTCGTACTTCAGGCGGGCCCAGACGCCCTGGCCGGGCTCGGTCGCACCGTTGCCGCCCTTGGTGCGGACGGAGACCTGGACGTCCTTGTAGCCGCCGAGCTCGGACTCGGTGGCGTCGATGATCTCGGTCTTCCAGCCCACGCGCTCGGCGTAGCGCAGGTACATGCGCAGCAGGTCGCCCGCGAACAGGGCGGACTCGTCGCCGCCCGCGCCGGCCTTGACCTCCAGGAGCACGTCCTTGTCGTCGCTGGGGTCGCGCGGAACGAGCAGCAGGCGGAGCTTCTCGGTGAGCTCCTCGCGCTGCGCGCTCAGTTCCTTGACCTCGGCCGCGAAGTCGGGGTCGTCGGCCGCGAACTCCTTGGCCGTCTCGATGTCCTCGGCGGACTGCTTCCAGGCACGGAAGGTCGCGACGATCGGGGTCAGCTCCGCGTAGCGCTTGTTGAGCTTGCGCGCGTTGGCCTGATCCGAGTGGACCGAAGGGTCGGCGAGCTTCTTCTCAAGATCGGCGTGCTCGCCGATCAGTTCCTCGACCGCCTCGAACATCGGGGGCTCCTGGGGTGAAAAGTACGAAAAAGGGCTGCGGGACGACAAAGGCGCCGGTCCGGCTGCCCCCGTATGGACAGGGCACAGCCGGGATCCGGCGCCGGAAGCGCGCTACTTCTGCGCAGCCTTGCCGAAGCGGGCCTCGAAGCGGGCGACACGGCCACCGGTGTCGAGGATCTTCTGCTTGCCCGTGTAGAACGGGTGGCACTCGGAGCAGACCTCGGCACGGATGGTGCCTTCGGTCAGGGTGCTACGAGTGGTGAACGACGCGCCGCAGGTGCAGCTGACCTGGGTCTCGACGTACTCGGGGTGAACATCGCGCTTCAAGGTGTCTCCTAGATTCGGGAGGGCGCCGGGTCGCAGGAGCCGAATTGCGCACTGCGTGAACCGGGGCCGACAGACCAGTCTGCCAGGACCGGGCCGCCTGTCAAAATTCTGAGGACGCCTGACTCAACGGCAGCGGGCCGGCATCTATTCCGGCCGCTCCCGAGGCGCCCCTGACCTGGGCCTACTGGACGATCGAGCCGGCCGTGCCCTTGTCGCCGGCCGAGTTCTCGGTGGCCTCGGCGGGGATCGGCTTGTCGGCCAGGAGGGAGTCCCAGACCATCTTGGACTCCTTGGTGAGCGGGACCACGCGGTTGACGTCACGCGGGTCCCCGGCCACCGGAAGGGTGATCATCTGCATGTCCTGGGCGTCGATGCCCTGGAGGCCCTGGGCGAAGCCCATGAGGGATTTCACGTCGCCGAGGGACTTGTCGGTGGTGATCGCCTTGGTGGCGGTGTCGGCGACGTCGAGCAGCCGCTTGGGGTTGTCGAACACCCCGATGCCCTTGACCTGCTTGATCAGGGCCTTGATGAAGGCCTGCTGGAGCTGTATTCGACCCAGGTCGCTGCCGTCGCCGACGCTCTTGCGGGTGCGGACGAGGCCGAGGGCCTGCTCTCCGTTGAGTTTGTTGGTGCCGGCCGCCAGGTCGAGGTGGCTGGCACCGTCCTTGATCGGCTTGGTGGTGGTGACCTCGACGCCGCCGAGCTTGTCGATGATCTTCTTGAAGCCGGTGAAGTCGACCTCGATGTAGTGGTCCATGCGGATCCCCGACATCTTCTCGACGGTCTTGACCGCGCAGGCGGCCCCGCCGATGGTGAACGACTCGTTGAACATGGACCGCGTGCTGCCGGGATCGGTCTTGCCGCCGGGGGTGGGACAGGACGGACGGTTGACCATCGTGTCGCGCGGTATGGAGACCACGCTGGCCTTCTCGTGCCCCTCGTACAGGTGGATGATCATCGCGGTGTCGGAGCGGGCGGAGCCGCCGTCGTCCTTGCCGTACTCGGCGTTGGCGCCGCCGCGGGAGTCCGAGCCGAGGACGAGGATGTCCATCGAGCCGTTGTCCACGTTCTGCGGCCGGTCGGTGCCGAGCGCCGAGTCGATGTCGACGGTCTTCAGGTTCCCGTTGAACTTGAAGTAGAAGTACCCGAGCCCGGCCCCGCCGACGAGGACCACACCGGCCGCGCTCCACGCGGCGACGGTCAGTGCCCTGCGACGCGCCGCCGGTTTGCGCCGGCGCCGTCCGGCGGTGCGGTGGCCCCCCTGGCCCGTGGTGTCCTGGCTCATGCTCTCCTCAGTCCTGAGTCCGGGTTCCCGGCCGGTTCGGCCCTCTTTCCACCCCGCTGTCCGCAGACACAGACGGCCTGAGAGCCTCCAGGGTTCCACGGCCCCACCCGGCCGACGCCCCGCCGGGCGGGGCCGAGGAGCCGCACACGTGGCCGTGGCACCGCGTGATCCCCCCGTCCACCTGCGGGTTCCCGGGGCCGCGCGGGCGGGCGTACGAGGACTGCCGCGGGCCCGGAATGTGTCACAGCTCGCACGTGGGCGGGGGTGCGGACGGGGATCCGGACGGAGGTGTGGGCAGGGATCCGGACAGGGCTGTGGGCAGGGGTCCGGGAAACGCGAGACCGCCCCCGCCGCGGCTGCGGTGGGGGCGGTCTCGGTGGTGCGGTGCGGCGACGGATCAGTCGTCGTTCTTGCCCGCCGGAGTCGTCTTCGCGATCTGCATCAGGAACTCGGCGTTCGACTTCGTCTGCTTCATCTTGTCGAGCAGCAGCTCGATCGCCTGCTGCGAGTCGAGCGCGTGCAGCACCCGGCGCAGCTTCCAGACGATGGCGAGCTCCTCCGCGTTGAGGAGGATCTCCTCCTTGCGGGTGCCCGACGGGTCGACGTCGACGGCCGGGAAGATGCGCTTGTCGGCGAGCTTCCGGTCGAGCTTGAGCTCCATGTTGCCGGTGCCCTTGAACTCCTCGAAGATCACCTCGTCCATGCGCGAGCCGGTGTCGACCAGCGCGGTGGCCAGGATGGTCAGCGAGCCGCCGTCCTCGATGTTGCGCGCGGCACCGAAGAAGCGCTTCGGCGGGTACAGCGCGGTCGAGTCGACACCACCGGACAGGATGCGGCCGGAGGCGGGCGCCGCGAGGTTGTACGCGCGGCCCAGGCGGGTGATGGAGTCCAGCAGGACGACCACGTCGTGACCCAGCTCGACGAGACGCTTGGCGCGCTCGATGGCCAGCTCGGCGACGGTGGTGTGGTCCTCGGCCGGGCGGTCGAAGGTCGAGGAGATGACCTCGCCCTTGACCGACCGCTGCATGTCGGTGACCTCTTCCGGACGCTCGTCGACCAGGACGACCATCAGGTGGCACTCGGGGTTGTTGGTGGTGATCGCGTTGGCGATCGCCTGCATGATCATGGTCTTGCCGGTCTTCGGCGGGGCCACGATCAGGCCTCGCTGGCCCTTGCCGATCGGCGACACGAGGTCGATGATGCGGGTCGTCAGCACGCCCGGGTCGGTCTCCAGACGGAGCCGGTCCTGGGGGTACAGCGGGGTCAGCTTCTGGAACTCCGGGCGGCCGCGGCCGGATTCGGGCGCCATGCCGTTCACCGAGTCCAGGCGCACGAGCGCGTTGAACTTCTCGCGGCGCTCGCCGTCCTTGGGCTGGCGCACGGCACCGGTGGTGTGGTCGCCCTTGCGCAGACCGGCCTTGCGGACCTGGGCGAGGGAGACGTACACGTCGTTCGGGCCGGGCAGGTAGCCCGAGGTCCGGATGAACGCGTAGTTGTCGAGGATGTCGAGGATGCCCGCGACGGGGATCAGGACGTCGTCGTCGGCGACCTGCGGCTCGTTCGGGGCGAACTCGTCGCGCCCGCGACGGCCTCGGCGGTCGCGGTAGCGGCCGCGACGGCCGCGACGGCCGTCCTCGCCGTCGAAGTCGTCCTGCGGGCCGTTGTCCTGGCGGTCCTGACGGCCCTGCTGGCCCTGACGGCCGCCCTGCTGCTGGCGGTCGGCACGGTCGGCACGGTCCTGACGACCGCCCTGACCCTGGCCACCCTGCTGCTGGCCCTGACCGGCCTGGCCCTGGCCCTGGCCGCCCTGACCCTGGGCACCCTGGCCCTGGTCGTCGGCCTTGGCACCGCGGTCACGGCGGCCCTGACGGTCGCCGCGCTCGGCACGGTCACCGCGGTCGCGGCGGTCCCGGCGGCCGCGGCCCTCGCCGGCCTCCTGGCCCTGCGGGGCGGAGACGGCGGTGGCGGCCTCGGCCTTGGTCTCGGCCGGCGCGGCGGCGGCCGGCACGGTCTCGGTCTTCTGCTCGACCTGCACGGCGGCGGGGGCCGAGGACTCCGGGCTGCCGGAGGGGGCCGTGGCCCGACGGCGGCGGCGCTCGCCGACGGGGGCGTCGTCGCTGGCCGGCTGGCCGGGGATCTCGATCTGCGCCGGCGCGGCGGTCTTCTCGGCGGGCGCCTCGGCGGCGACCTCACCCGTACGGGCCTTGCTGGTGGCGCGGCGCTTCGGCTTGGCCTCGGCGGTGTCCGCGGAGGCGGCGGCCTTGGGGGCACTGCCGCCACCCGCCTGCGCCTCCTTGATGACCTCGATCAGCTGGCTCTTGCGCATCCGCGCGGTGCCCCTGATTCCGAGGCCCGACGCGACCTGCTGCAGCTCGGCCAGGACCATGCCCTCGAGGCCGGTGCCGGAGCGGCGACGCTTGGGGGCGGCGCTCGCGGCGGGGGCACTGGTGTCGACGTTGGTGTCGGCAGCGCCCATCAGATCGGTGGTGTCGCTCACGAAGGGTCCTTCCCTGGAGCGGACGTCGGCCTGTCTGGCTCGGCGACCGGTTGTGCTGTCCGACAACAGTCCTAGGTGTGTGGACCGTGCCGGGGCGGTGGTCCGCCGAAAGAGATACGGCGGAGAGAAACGTGCATGGGTGGTTCCGGCGAGAAGCCCCCGAGCTGAAAGCGTGGGAATGTCACGCCGATTCCGGAGCGTGCTCGAAACTGCTGGCAGCGATCAAAGCAGTCGGGGAGGCTCCCGGAAGAAAGGTGGTCCCGTATGGGGACACTGAGCACCGAGCCATGGCGGCTTCGGATGCGCACTTGAGATTAACACTACCGGATCCAAAAGATATTCCCCCTCTCAATCACCGGCAATCGCGCCTTCCGGGCGGGCGGCCTGCCCTGGCCGCCCGCTTTCAGAGCACGTCCGGCGGACTAGCCGCCCTGGGTGCCCAGCGGAAGGACACTCGCGCCCGCGGCGTCGAGGGCCAGCCGGTTGGCCGCCCACCCCTCGCCCGCGAGCCGCGCGACCTTGTCGGCCGCACCGTTGTCGGCCAGCGCGAGGACCGTGGGGCCCGCGCCGGAGATGACCGCGGGGATGCCGTCCGCCCGCAGCCGGTTGACGAGTGCCACGCTCTCGGGCATCGCCGGGGACCGGTACTCCTGGTGGAGCCGGTCTTCGGTCGCGGGGAGCAGCAGCTCGGGACGCCTGGTCAGGGCTTCGACGAGCAGGGCCGCGCGACCCGCGTTGACGGCCGCGTCCACGTGCGGGACGGTGCGCGGCAGCAGGCCGCGCGCGGTCTCGGTGAGGACGGGCTTGGAGGGGACGAAGACCACCGGAACGATGGAATCCGAGGGCTCCATCCTGATGGCCTTGGCGCTTCCGCCGTCCATCCACGCCAGGGTGAAGCCGCCGAGCAGACAGGCGGCGACGTTGTCGGGGTGGCCCTCGATCTCGGTGGCGAGCTCCAGCAGCGCCGCGTCGTCGAGCTTGGCCTCGCCACCTATGGTCACGGCACGGGCGGCGACGATTCCGGCGCAGATGGCGGCGGAGGAGGAGCCGAGGCCGCGGCCGTGCGGGATGCGGTTGGCGCAGACGACCTCAAGGCCGCGCGGCTGCCCGCCCAGCAGGTCGAAGGCGGTACGCATGGAACGTACGAGGAGGTGGCTCTCGTCCCGCGGCAGGGTGTCGGCGCCCTCGCCCGCGATGTCGATGTTCAGGCCGGAGTCGGCCACCCGGACGACCACGTCGTCGTAGAGCCCCAGGGCCAGGCCGAGGGCATCGAAGCCGGGGCCGAGGTTGGCACTGCTGGCGGGGACGCGCACCCGTACGGCGGCGGCGCGGAACGCTGGACCTGCCATCGGTTGATGACACTCCTCGTGACTGTGCGAGATCGGGTGACTGGGCGGGATCTTCGCTGCGAATGTACTGGAGAACGTACGACACCCGAAGGCCCTCGGGGCAGCACCGCGGTCATGTGCGCGGTGGCGGATGTAAGTACAGCCTATCGAAGGAAGGTTCTCTCGCGACATAGGGCGCACAGGAGGCGCACGATGCGTGTCGGCGTCTCCCGGTGGATTCCGCCGCCCTGCCTTGACTTCTGGTGGACTTTTGGTGCCGTACGGGGCGAGTTGCCGGATTCCGAAGGCGTGCGGACGGTTGTCCGCGCCTGCCGGAACCCGGCAACGAACGAACCGCGTCAGACCAGGCCGAGACGGTTCGCGGCGGCCTCGGCGTCCACGGGCACGGTGACCGGCTGCGGAGCGCCGGCGACGGCCCAGTCGGGGTCCTTCAGACCGTTGCCCGTGACGGTGCACACGATCTTCTGGCCCGGGTCGACCAGGCCGAGCTCGGCGGCCTTGAGCAGGCCGGCGACGGACGCGGCCGAGGCGGGCTCGACGAACACGCCCTCCTGCGCGGCCAACAGGCGGTAGGCGGCCAGGATCTGCCGGTCCGTCACCTCGTCGATGAACCCTCCCGACTCGTCCCGCGCGGCCAGTGCGTAGTCCCAGGAGGCCGGGTTGCCGATCCGGATCGCGGTGGCGATGGTGTGCGGCTCCTTGACGACCTCGCCGCGCACGATGGGCGCGGAACCGGAGGCCTGGAAGCCCCACACGCGGGGCGTACGGGAGGCCAGGCCATCGGCCTTGTACTCCTTGAAGCCCTTCCAGTACGCGGTGATGTTGCCGGCGTTGCCGACGGGCAGCACGTGGATGTCGGGGGCGTCGCCGAGCGCGTCGACGATCTCGAACGCGGCCGTCTTCTGACCCTCGATGCGGACCGGGTTGACGGAATTGACCAGCGCGACCGGGTAGTTGTCCGACAGCGCGCGGGCGAGGTCGAGGCAGTCGTCGAAGTTGCCGTCCACCTGCAGGATCTTGGCGCCGTGGACCAGGGCCTGGCCCATCTTGCCGAGCGCGATCTTGCCGCGCGGCACGAGCACCGCGCAGACCATGCCGGCGCGCACCGCGTAAGCGGCGGCGGAGGCCGAGGTGTTGCCGGTGGAGGCGCAGATGACGGCCTTGGCGCCGTCCTCCTTGGCCTTGGTGATCGCCATGGTCATGCCGCGGTCCTTGAAGGACCCGGTGGGGTTCGCGCCCTCGACCTTGAGGTGCACCTCGCAGCCGGTGCGCTCGGAGAGCACCTGGGCCGGGACGAGGGGAGTACCGCCCTCACGGAGCGTGACCACCGGAGTCGTGTCCGTCACCGGCAGCCGGTCCCGGTACTCCTCGATGATGCCGCGCCACTGGTGGGTGCGATTGCTGCTCATGGGTCCTTTACTCCCCTTCAACACGCATGATGCTGGCGACACCGCGGACGGTGTCCAGCTTCCGCAGCGCGTCGACGGTCCCGGAGAGGGCGGCGTCGGGCGCGCGGTGAGTGACGACGACGAGGGAGGCCTCGCCGTCCTTGCCCTGCTGGCGGACGGTGTCGATCGACACGCCGTGCTCCGCGAACGTGGTCGCCACCTGGGCGAGGACGCCCGGCTTGTCGGCCACATCGAGGCTGATGTGGTACCGGGTGACGACGTCGCCCATCGGGCTGACCGGCAGCTGGGTGTACGCCGACTCGCCGGGCCCCGTTGCCTCGGCGAGCTTGTTGCGGCAGACGGCGACGAGGTCGCCGAGGACCGCGGAGGCGGTCGGCGAACCGCCCGCGCCCGGGCCGTAGAACATGAGCCGCCCGGCGGCTTCCGCCTCGACGAAGACGGCGTTGTACGCCTCGCGGACGGAGGCGAGCGGGTGGGTCAGCGGAATCATCGCCGGGTGCACGCGGGCGGTGACCGACTCGCCGTCGGCGGCGCGCTCCAGGATGGCGAGGAGCTTGATGGTGCAGCCCATCCGCTTGGCGGAGGCGAAGTCGGCGGCGCTGACCTCGGTCATGCCCTCGCGGTAGACGTCGTCGAGGCGGACCCGCGTGTGGAAGGCGATGCCGGCCAGGATCGCGGCCTTGGCGGCGGCGTCGTAGCCCTCGACGTCGGCGGTCGGGTCGGCCTCGGCGTATCCGAGGGCGGTGGCCTCGTCGAGCGCCTCCTGGTAGCCGGCGCCCGTCGAGTCCATCTTGTCGAGGATGAAGTTCGTCGTGCCGTTGACGATGCCCATCACCCGGTTGATCTTGTCGCCCGCGAGGGACTCGCGCATCGGGCGGACCAGCGGGATGGCGCCGGCGACGGCGGCCTCGTAGTAGAGGTCCAGCCCCTTCGCCTCGGCGGCGGCGTGCAGCGCGGCGCCGTCCTGGGCGAGCAGCGCCTTGTTCGCCGAGACGACGGAGATGCCGTTCTCGAAGGCGGTGGTGATCAGGGTGCGGGCCGGCTCGATGCCGCCGATGACCTCGATGGCGATGTCGATGTCGCCGCGTTTGAGGAGGGCGGTCGCGTCGGTGGTGATCAGCGCGGGGTCGATGCCCTCGCGCACCTTGGAGGGGCGGCGCACGGCAACGCCGGCGAGCTCGACGGGCGCGCCGATCCTCTGCGTGAGGTCGTCGGCGTGCGTCGTCATGATGCGCGCCACCTCTGAGCCGACCACTCCACAGCCCAGCAGCGCCACCTTCAGCGGACGCGTACGCATCATTCGACCTACGCCTTTCGATCTTCCATCGCTCCCGGTGCACGTTTTGCGCACCGGGTGTCACCCAGTCTCACTCAATGGACAGCAGTTTCCACCCTCGGTCCATTGAGTGAGACGTCCATTTTGGGGGTTCGGAGGCTTCCCCCGGAAATAAGGGAATCATCCGAGGTCGAGGCGCAGGAGATCTTCCTCCGTCTCGCGCCGGACGATCACGCGGCCCGCCCCGCCCTGCACCGCGACGACGGGCGGACGGAGCGCGTGGTTGTAGTTGCTGGCCATCGAGCGGCAGTACGCGCCGGTCGCGGGCACCGCCACGAGGTCACCGGGCGCCAGGTCCGCGGGGAGGAACGCATCCTTCACCACGATGTCGCCGCTCTCGCAGTGCTTGCCGACGACGCGGACGAGCATCGGCTCGGCGTCGGAGGTGCGGGAGACGAGCGTGATCGCGTACTCGGCGTCGTAGAGGGCCGTACGGATGTTGTCGGACATGCCGCCGTCGACGGAGACGTACGTGCGCAGGCCTTCGAGCGGCTTGATCGTGCCGACCTCGTACAGGGTGAAGGCGGTGGGGCCGACGATGGCGCGGCCGGGCTCGACGGAGATGCGCGGGGCGCGCAGGCCGGCGGCCTCGCACTCGCGGGCGACGATCTCGTGCAGGGCCTTGGCGATCTCGTGGGGCTCGCGCGGGTCGTCGGCGGAGGTGTAGGCGATGCCGAGGCCGCCGCCCAGGTCGATCTCGGGCAGCTCGACGCCGTGTTCGTCGCGCACGGCGGCGAGCAGCCGTACGACGCGCTTGGCGGAGACCTCGAACCCGGCCATGTCGAAGATCTGCGAGCCGATGTGGGAGTGGACGCCGAGCAGTTCCAGGCTGTCGTGCCCGAGCGCGCGGCGTACGGCCTCGGCGGCGGATCCGTCGGCGACGGCGATGCCGAACTTCTGGTCCTCGTGCGCGGTGGCGATGAACTCGTGCGTGTGCGCCTCGACGCCGACGGTCACCCGGATCTGCACGGGCTGGCGCACGCCCTTCTCGCGGGCGATGTGCGCGACGCGGGCGATCTCCTGGAAGGAGTCGAGCACGATGCGCCCGACGCCCGCCTCGACCGCGCGGGTGATCTCGGCGACGGACTTGTTGTTGCCGTGGAAGGCGATGCGCTCGGCGGGCATCCCGGCGGCGAGGGCGGTGGTCAGCTCCCCGCCCGAGCACACGTCCAGATTGAGGCCTTCCTCCTTGAGCCACTTCACGATGGCCTTGGAGAGGAAGGCCTTCCCGGCGTAGAAGACGTCGGCGTCGGGGCCGAAGGCGTGCGCCCAAGCGCGGCAGCGGGCCCGGAAGTCCTCCTCGTCGAGGAAGTAGGCGGGCGTCCCGAACTCCTCGGCGAGCTCGGTCACCGGCACGCCGCCCACGCTCACCACACCGCCCTCGCCCCGGCGGACGGTCCGCGACCAGACCTTCTCGTCGAGCGCGTTCAGGTCGGCGGGCGGCGGGGAGTAGTGGCCCTCGGGCAGGACGTCGGCGTGGCGGGGCCCGGCGGGGTGCGCGGAACGGCTCATCGGAATCTCTCTTCGCAGATCACAGGCAGTCAGGAGCGTCTATGCCGAGGAGGGCCAGGCCGCCGGCCAGCACCGTCCCGGCGGCTTCGGCAAGAGCCAGCCGGGCACGATGGGCGGCCGAGGGTTTCTCGTCCCCCGCGGGCAGGACGCGGTACTGGAAGTCGAGCAGGGCGTCGGCCAGCTCGACCAGATGCCTGACGAGCCGCTCGGGCGCACGGTGGTGCGCGGCGGCTTCGAGGACGAGGGGGTAATCGCGCAGGGCCCGCAGCAGCGCCCCGCCGCCGTCTCCCTCTCCGACGGCGCCGGGCTCGCCACGGAACCCCAGCCGGGCCGCGTTGACTGTGAGGGCCCGGCTCCGCGCGTACGCGTACCGGACGCGGAAGAACTCGTTGGCCGACTCGTCCTGGACGAGCAGCCGGGGCGAGAAGGAGGGGGTCTCGTGCGGCGCCACGGTCAGCATCGCCCAGGCGGCGGCGTCGGCCCCGTAGGCGGCGACGACGTCCCCGTCCCGGCGCGCGACGGGCGCGACCCGAAGCCCGGCGCCGGCCTGCCGCTGCCCTTGCCCCTGGCCCTGCCCTTGCCCCTGGCTCCGTACGATCCGCTGGACGGCCTCCGCCACGACCCGGGCCCGGATCTCCCCGTCGGGTGCGAACCCGTAGCGGTTCCCGCGTTCGCGTACCTCGCGCACCAGCTCGGCGGCGGACCGCTCGGCCAGGATGAAGTTGAGGAACCCGGCGCCGGTGATCTCAACGCGCTCGATACCGGGGACGTCGACCAGCAGCCCGGCGATCACCCGAGCGGCCTCGGCGGGCTTGATCCCCGCACTCTTGGCGACCTGGAAGGCGACGGCGGTGGCGTACTCCCCCACCCCACCGGGCCGGGTCCGATCGACGACGACCCGCTCCGGAACGCCCGTTCCGGCCGGCAGGCCACCCTCCTCGACGGCGCGGCGCAGGGCGCGCACGACGGTACGGGAGAGGTCAGCGGGGGTCACGGGACCCAGCCTAGGGGAGAGACCCGCCTGTCACGCGAAGGGTTTCGCCATGTGAACAGCGACGCCCTCACACCACCGACTCACTGTGCGGGATCACCCCCGGGGCCACCGCGCGGGGTCACCACCGGGGCCACGGTCCCGGGTCACCACCGAGGCCACCATCCCTAGACCCGGGGTCACCGACCCGGGTCACCACCGGGGCCACCATCCCGGGCCCGGGGTCACCGACCCGGGTCACCACCGAGGCCACGGTCCCGGGTGCCGGGTGCCGGGTGCCGGGTGCCGGGGTCACCCTCTCCCCCGCCCGGCAGGAGCCCCTTTCCGCTCCCTCCGGTCCTTACGCTCGATCAGCCGCCGCACCACCCGCACCAACTCGGCGGGCTCGAAGGGCTTGGCGAGGAACGCGTCCACCCCGGCGGCGATCCCGGTCTCCACCTCGTGCTGCGTACAGGCACTGACGATGGCGAGCGGAAGATGCCGCGTCCGCGGATCGGCCCTCAGCCGCGCGGCGGCCCCGAACCCGTCGAGCCGGGGCATGACCACATCAAGGGTGATCACATCCGGACACACCCGATGGACCACGTCCAGGCATTCGGCACCATCGTTCGCGGTCACGACCTCGAAGCCCTCCAGCTCGAGATTGACCTTGATCAGCTGCCGGATGACCTTGTTGTCGTCGACAACAAGCACCCGGCCCGAGACGCCTGGCACAACTCGAGAGTAGGTCCGCTCCCGCCCCCGCGTCCGGGTTTTTGCCACTTCCACCCCCTCCGGGCGACCCACTCCCCTCCGGCTCGTAATCGGTTCCTGATCACCCCGCGGAAGCTGGTAGTGTTCAACCCGTCGCCGCAACGCGAACGACACGCCCCCGTAGCTCAGGGGATAGAGCAACGGCCTCCGGAGCCGTGTGCGCAGGTTCGAATCCTGCCGGGGGCACTCCAGCAGAGACAGCGCGATCACGCCGCTGACCAGCTGAAGTGCCAAGCATGAAGGCCCGAACTCAGTCCCACTGAGTCCGGGCCTTTGTCGTTGTGTAGCGCCGTCCACGCGTGAGTAGCGCGTGAGCTGCGGGGCCTGACGAGGCCCGCGCCGCGCCGGGGCCAGCAGCTCACGCCGATCGCGGACAGATGCCCCGACCAGCCACGCCATGCGCTCACTTTGGTTCAGGGCTGGCAGAGGAGCCCTGGTAAGAGAGCCTCGCCTGAGTCCATGCGGACTTAAGCGAGGCCTCCTTCAGCGGCGCCATGCTCAGATGACCTGCTGCTGCCCCTGCTGAGGCTGATCCAACTGCTGCTCCCGCATGCGTTGTTCGGCTCGCAGGCCTTCGACAGTCGTGGCGAACAGCTCTAGGTTCTGCGCCTCTTCGATTGAATTGTAAGGAGCGATTCCCAGATCGAGGGCCGTCGCGTGTTGCTCAATATTGTCCGCAGTCTGCTGAAGGTTGAAGGCCCTTTCACGCGGTTTGAAGTAGCCCGCCGCAGCAGTAACAACCGTAACCATGAAACCTAGCGCGATCAGGACACCCTTTCCAGGCTGAGGCGGATCGAACCAAGCGGCGACTGCGGAAATAGATGCCGAACCGAAAAACAGCAGCCACTGCATCAGAAGGTGCATGCGCCGGTAATGCCGCGACTCCGCGCGCAATCGGAAGACCTCTCCCGGAAGCCGTTCTCGATAGGACGCCTGCCTGTCTACCGGAGGTGGAGTGTGTCGTCGAGCCTCAAGGATGTGACGCTCTTCGGCCAACGCAAGGTCGAGCTTGAGCTCCCGAACGGACGTTTTCTCGTCTCGCCAAACATCGAATAAGCTACTGAACTCAATTGCGAACTGAGCAGCAGTAGCAACTGCTAGCAGGAAAATGACGCCGACAAGCGTGTTACCCACCCCCTTCGGGGTGGGTAAGTCCGTCCAGAGTGAGATCTTGAGGACTGCCCACGCTACGACGATGGCCACAATGGCGGACGGCGTCCCGTACAGGCCAGCAACTTGCAGGCGTCGATTTCTGATTCTCTGCTGCAGGTCGGCAATTTCACGCCGGTACTCAATTAAAGTATCGGTAGTCAACGTGCCGCTTTGGGTGCGTGACGAAATTGTCATCTATCGAACTCCCCTCCCTGCGGCAGCAGACCTGCTGTCGGGGCAATGGGTGAGGTTTCGCTCTCTGCTTGCCGCATGAGATGGATGGTACGGATTAACCGCTCACCTAGCAGACGTATTGGCAGAGTTCCCCAGAAGGGGGAGGGGATAACTGGGTGGGCCCGTGAACCAGTTCCGCACCGAACGGGTGAAGCCCTGCACTCAGCAGTGCTGAGTGCAGGGCTTCACCCGCCCCCTCGGCCAGAAGGCTTCGGGCGGCGACGCCTACCAGCCCATGGCCAGTTCGATCTTCCTGTTGTTCTCTTCCTCGCTGTCGTCCAGGCAACCGGCATAGTTCCGGTGGATCACCTCTGGAGAGTTCCCAGCCCGCCGGGCGACCTCGGCGACGGGGAGGCCGGCGCGGAGCCAGTTCGTGATGCAGGTGGACCGCAGGTCGTACGGGCGGCGTGCCAGCGGGGAGGTGGCCTTTTCAGGAGGAAGAGCCAGCACCCGGGCTTCCTGCCAGACACGCCAGTAGCTCGAACTTCCGAGTAGCCCACCCCGCTCGTTGAAGAAGAGCCGCCCGTCCCGAGCCGTCCCGAACTCTTCTACGTGATCACGCAGTAGGGAGACCAGGACGGGCGGGATCGGCACCCGGCGCACTTGTGTGACCTCGCGGGATTTCAGGCCCCGCTTGTCGTGCCGCTCCCCCGAATCGGTCCACTTCCGTCCGGAGACCGGCCGGGTCTCCTTTAGCAGCAACTCCCCCCATCCCGAGTCCGGAAGTCGGCACTGCGGGAGCGCGAGCCCCACCGCTTCGGCCGGCCGCGTGGCGCCGAGCAGCATGCATCCGAAGAAGGCCACGAGCCGCCGCCCCCGGTTCCGGTGCACGGACCCTACGTACGAGACGGCTGTGAGGAGCTGGCGGCCCTGCACTTCGTTGACGAGTACGCGCGGATCCACGACACCGCTTGTGCGGGAAGTGGACGGACGCCGGACTCCCGCAAGCGGGTTGGCGTCGAGGTAGCCCTCCTGGATCGCGTACTCCATGGCGGTGTTGAAGCCCCGCCGGCGGCGCTTATACGTCTCGGCGGCGGCCGGCCCGCCGTCGAGCTTGAAGGCCAGCCGGTAGTGAACATCCCGCACCACCCGGGAGTCCTTCAGGGCCGAGAGGGGCAGCGATTCCCGTGCCAGCCAGTCGCAGGCCGCCAGGAGGGCGGATGGCGCTTCCTCGTACGCATGGGAGGGGACAACCGCCCACCGCATGGCGAGGCGCACGTCCTCAGGCGAGGGGGGCTTCGGCCCTTCGCCTGCCATGGCTATCGCCACGGCCGCGAGGCTGTCCGCCAACCCCTCCCGCGTCTTGGCGGCCGCGGTGCGCCATCGGGTAGCCATGTATTCGCGGGAGAACGCCCACCAATTCGGGTCGTTCCTCCCTGACTCCGCTTCCGCGGCCTTGGCTGCCGCGGCCCGTAGTTCCGAGACGGGAAGGCCGGAGTCCACACCGAACGCCTCACCGCGGCTCATGGCCTGCCGTAGCTGCGAACGTCGGCTGTCCGCCAGGGCGGTGGTGGCGAAGCTGGCTGTCTTCACCTGGCCGGCGACCGTCCAGCGGAGTTGGTACGGCGCCCTCTTGCTCTTGACGGTGGTGACTTTCCAGATCCGTACGTCGGTGGAGAGTGCTTCGGTGAAGAGACCACCCGGGCGCCCGCTCTCGCGGGCACCCGAGTCGCCGCCGGCCTTCCAGTTGATCACGCGGCGTCCTCCTGCTCAGCAAGCCACCGCTCGTACTGGGACCGGCGGATGCGCACGTCACCGTTGGGCAGCTTGATCGAACGCGGGGCCTTGCCGAGCTGGCGCCACCGGTAGAACGTCGCCCTGGGGACCTTCAGGTCGGCGATGATTTCCGCGATGGTCAGCATCTCGTCCGTGACACGAGCACTCACTTCCACGTCCCTTCGAGGGCGGTTGTCGGACCGGACACCCCGGACAGCTCCTGGTTTCACTGTCCAGGTCCTTTTCGCAGATCAGAGGGGTCAACCGGACAGTCGGACAGCTGGGACACCTCGGGGGTGGCCTCGGTCTGGGTCGCGGTGTCCGGGTAGTAGTTGCCGCCGGCGTCCTTGGTGAGCTGGCCGTCGGTGGCCATGCGGGAGCAGGTGCGCCGGACAGTGTCGGCATCAAGGTGGGGCAGGGCTTCGGCGATGTCCTTGGGGCGGGCGCCGGGGTTGGCGCGGACGTGGCGGAGGATGACGGCTCGGGTGTCGCCGACGAGGTGGTCGGAGGCCGGTCCGTCGAGGAGGTGCCAGGCGCCGGAGGCGGACTGGAACTGAAGGGCGTACTCGGCTTCGTCCACGTCGCGGCCGGTAACGTGCAGGATGCCGTCCGCCTGGCCGCGGGCCCGCTTCAGGACGAGCGTGGCGTCAGCGGCTCCCGCGATGCCGTTGGTGCCCGATACCTCGGTGAGGAAGTCCTCGGAGCCCGCCTTGCGGACGTGGTGGACCAGGACCACGGCGATGCCGTAGTGATCCGCGAGCCGCTTGGCGTAGCCGACAGCGTGGTAGTCCGCGTCGTACGCGGAAATCCCTTGTGGGGCCTGGCCCCGCATCTTGGCGAAGACGTCGATCACGACCATGCGAGCGTCCGGGTTCCGGTCCAGCCACTGGGCAATCGCCGCGTCTCCGCCCTGGGGGAACGGCGGGCATTCGGTGACCAAGGTCAGACCTGCGGGTGCGGGCTGGCCGCCAAGGAGCTTGCCCATGCGGGACTGGAGGCGCCGCGGAGTGTCTTCCAGAGCGAGGTAGAGGACAGGCCCGCCCAGGACCGATACAGAGTCGAATGCTTGACCGCCGGCCGCGACGGAGAGCGCCAGGCCGAGGGAGAGCCAGGACTTGCCGACCTTGGGCGGTCCGGCGAGGAGGCTGACGCCTTCGGCGAGGATGCCAGGCACGGCCCACTTCGGTTCGGGGAACTCCGTCGCCATGAGCTGATCGGCGGTCCACGCGGTCCGCGGCCTCTCGCGCTTCGGCGGGCTCGCCTGATCTGCCTTGCGCGACTCGCTCGGTACGGAGTAGAGGTGCAGCGGCGGGATCGGATTGGCGGTCATGCAGCAGCCCCCACGTTGGCGAAGCCACGGGCGACGGCACGCTCGGCGTAGCGCTCGGGTACGCCCACGGCGACGGCGGCCGCCACGAGCTGCTCCCGAACCGAACCAAGAGCGCACGGGCCCGGGCAGTTGGCGTGCTGGGCTGCCAGGAATCGAGCGACTCCGAACGTCTGACCTCCGGCCCCGGACTCGCGCTTGGCAGCGATCAGGGCGAGCCCTCGGGCCAAGCCCTCGCCGATGAAGGTCTCGTTGTGCCAGCAGCCACCGGCGACGTCCCGGCTGAAGGTTGTCGGGCCGGGGGTGGAAGAGGCCACCCGCCCCCGGGCGGGGGTGGTCTCTTCCCTCGCGAGCAAGGCGCGGACGGCATCGGGCAGGCGGACCATGGTGCCGGTGCCGGGCCCGAGCCAGCGGGCGTAGGCCATGGAGGACTTCAGGTCCACCCCGGGGCGCACGGCGTTGTGTGAGGCCATGGCACCGAGGTAGATCCAGTGCTGTCCGCGAGTGCTGGACACTGCGCGCGTGGCGGGGAGCGCGCTGTGGGCCCAGGCGACCGCCTCAGAGCTGTCCAGGTCCACCACGGTCAGGCCGGCGGCGCCCGGGTGGTAGCCGATCGATCCCGCCTGCCGCCACGCCGAAGCCCACGCCCCGGAGGTGAGGGTCTCGGGGTCGGTGGTGGCGGCGGCCCACCCATGGCAGGGCCGCACGCACCGGCAGGGGCCGGGCGTCTTCATGACGGGTCGGCCGCCGCACGCGTTCTCGCGGCAGGCGCGGCAGTTGGCCACGGGCCGCTTGTCGCGACTCAACGGCAGCACCGGCACCCCGCGCTCGGCGAGGTCGAGGGCGATGTGCAGGCATGCGGCGTATGCAGTCATGCGGCCACCTGCCCGGTCAGGATGCGGGTGTGGAAGGCGTGGCCGAGCCACTCACTGAACGCCGGGGGAATGGCCTCGGTCAGTTCCTTGCGGACATCGGTCCAGTCGATGCCCATGGCCGCCTGCATTTCCGGCACGGTGGCCTTGCCGCCACCGGAACCGTACGCGGCCACGTACGGGCCGTCGTGGAACTCCCCGTGCCGCCACCCCCTCACCCGGCCCCGATGCGGCTGGTGTGCGGGCCGCAGGGTGCTCCAACCGCCGAGCTCGAAGTTCCTGTGCCGCAGTACGCCGAGGCCGAACATTTCGCCGCACAGGCTGATGTCCTTGCGGACGGCCGCCTTGCCGTTGGGCTGTTCGATCACATAGGGCACCCCAGCCGCGTCCAGAAGCGCCCGGGTCGGCGCGACAAGGTCGATGTGCTCGCCGCCCCATCCCATGGCCTGGTTGGTGCCTACGGTCAGGGTGCACTTGCCCTGACAGGGCGGTGAGGCGTGCACGAGGGAGTACGCCGCGATTTCGCCGGTCTCGATGAGTTCGGCGAGGACGGCGAGAGCGTCACCCTGCCGGAACGCAAACGGGTACCGCGGGGAACGGTTGGCGATGTCAACGCCGTGGACGGTGAAGCCGGCTCGGTGGTAGCCCATGGCCGCGCCGCCGGCGCAGCAGAACAGATCGAGCAGCAAGGGACGGTCATCGCCCAGGTGCGCAACGGGCTTGAGGTAGGTCATGCTTGGGGTCTCCTGTCTGTCTTCGGATAGGCGGGGAGGGCCGCGGCGGCGGGCGACCTTGCTGGGGAGTCCCGCCGCCGCGGCGTAACTACTTGGTGGGGCCGGACGGGAGTCCGGCGCGGGTGAGGGCCTCGGGGTCGAAGCCGGGCAACATCGCGCGGGTAGTCATGGCCTCGGCGAGGGCCGTGGCGTACGTGGAGGCCTCGCGGGCCACCTCGATCTGCGTGTGGGCACGCAGGATCTCGACGCGTTCGATGTGGGCGTGCTCCTCACGACGTGCGGCGGTGTGCCGGTCGTGGGCGAGGGATTCGCGGCGGTCGGTGCGCCAGTACCGGTTGGCCAGGCTGTAGGCGACGGTGGTGGCCAGGGCCCACAGCAGCAGCGGCAGGGACAGACCGTCCGCGTACCCCGCGACCCCGGCGAGGGCGAGGCCACCGGAGAGTGCGAACGCGGTTCCCGCGAGCGCCGCGTCACCGCTACGGCCCGCGGATGCGAGCCCGCCGGCCGCTGCCGCCCCGAGGGCGAGCACGGTCATGAGCGCGGCGTTCCCGGTGCTGTGCTCGGCGCCGTTGGCGTTCCAGATCCGGCCCAGGATCAGGACCGTGCTGGTGGCCAGCGCCGGGACAGCCTTGGGGGTGAGTTTGATGGCCCAGTGCTGGTAGGTGATCGGCTCGTACATCGGGGTTCTCCTTCCTAGTTGGCGAGGTCGGTGAGGGCCTGGGCGGTGGACTTCACGACGTTCGTGATGGGCTCGTACGCGCCGGTGCCGGCGGCGAAGAAGCCGAAGAGGAACAGGACGATTGCGGCACCGGCGCCGGCGGCCTTGGTGCGGACGGCGAAGTAGGACCCGGCGCCAAACAGCAGGACGGCGGAGATGGTGAAGATCATTCGAGTACCTCCGTGGGTGGGTCAACGGGTGCCGGCGTGGTGGATGCGGACGGCGCGGTTGTAGAGCCAGCGGCCGAGTCGGATGCGCTTGCCGTGGCCGTCGCAGCGGCGGCAGTGCTTGCCCCGCTTGAGGCGGCCCTTGCGGTCGGTGGTCATGGCGAAGCCGAAGCCGCGGCACTTGCGGCAGGTCCCGAGTGGCGAGACCGCGCACAAGCTTCCATAACCGAGAGTGATGGTGAGCAGGCAGGCGATAGCGAGCAGGGCAGGGGTCATGAAGGGCCCTCCCAGGCTGGTTTCAGGGGATTTCGCAGGTGGACTGCTATGCGCTAGCGACCAGATCAGGTGCGGTTTGAGGTGCTAGCGGGGGTGCTACCGGTAGCAGGTTGGCCTGCTACTGGTAGCAGGGGTTCGGAGCTACGCGGCACCGGGATTTTCGCTACGCTCCGCAATCGCCTTCGCGAGGTCGGCGCGGACGATGCCGCGGCGGGTGGTGCGCTGTCCTTCGTCGGTGGTACCGGCGACGTCGACGGTCTTGATGCCGTGGGGCTTGAGGGCGCTGGTGACGTTCTCACCCTTCCAACCGCCGTAGACCTCGGGCCGCAGGTCGGCGAGGCGGGAGGCGATCCGCTCGTTCCAGACCCGCTTCTCCGCCGCCGGGACGACGGCGAGGATGTCGGCGAGGAGGTCGTACGAGGGGCCCGTCACTGTCTCGGGGGCCTCGCCGAGCGCGTGGCCGGTGAGGAGTCCCGCCTTGTCGCGGACGGTTCGGGCGCGGGCCGCGATCACTTCGGCGCCGGGGGCGTCGATGTAGGTGGAGGCCACGATCCGGGCGTCGGCACCCTCGCCCATGAAGTAGTGGATGCCCTTGTCGCCCCAGGCGAACATCGTGGCCCGCACTCCGCGCTTGTAGGAGGAGGTGCCCAGGACCATGTCGTTCTCGGTCTGGCCCATGACCTTCAGGCACCAGCGGGCCGAGGCGTTTGCCGAGATGCCGGTGGGCAGGGACTTCGCGTCCGGCCGCTGTGTGGCCAGCAGCAGCACGATCCCCGTGGCCGGTCCGCGCTTGACCAGGTCGGTGGCGATCTCCTCGAACTCCTTGCCGTGCTCGGCGTGCTCGAACAGCACCTGGCACTCGTCCACCCCGACCACGATCGGGTGCAGCCCCAGCGACCGCTTGTCGGCGAGACCGCTGGTGACCTTGTTCTCCGGGCAGATGTCCCGCGGCAGGGAGCGGATCACCTTCACCCGCCGCCGCAGCTCCTCCCGCAGCGCGCGGAAGTCGGTGAGCGTGTAGGCGATGGACTCGTCGTCGTCGCCCGCGGCGTGGCGGTGGGAGACGGCGTTGCCGACCGGGTCAAGGTCGCCAGTGCCCTTCATGTCGTAGGTGTGCAGCTCCGCCCGCGGGTCCAGCGCGGCGATCAGCAGGAGCAGACGGAGGAGGAAGGTCTTGCCCATGCGGGGGATCGCGCCGATCACACCGGCGATGAACATCAAGGTGACTTCCACCCAGCGACCGCGCTGGTCGGTGCCGTAGGCCACGGGCTTGAAGAGGTCCACCACGCCCGAGGTGAGCAAGGGCCACTTGGGCTTGGTGGCCTTGGTCATGTCCTGGTCGCCCACCCAGAGAACGAGGTGGCCGGTGTGCTCGTCGGGGACGGCCTCGGGCCAGACGCACCCGAGCGGCCGGCGCAGGCCGGAGGCGAGCTTGTCGCGGCGCTCGATCACGTCCGTCACGGTCACGCCGTACGGAAGGTCCCCCTCGGCCCGCCAGCCGGGGCCGTCGCGGGTGATGGGAGCGGTGAAGGTGAAGCCGTCCCGGCCCTTCGCCTGCGCCTGACTGATCGGCGCGATGCCCAGGGCGCCGAGGGCGCGCAGGACGATGTCGGAGGTGAGCTTGGGTGCCTTGGTCATCTCCACAGCCCTGTGGACGACCGGGGCGTCGGCCTGTCCGCCGGCCGCGCCGAGGGCGAGCAACAGCGCGCCCAGGGAGACAGCCTGGAGCCAGCCGGGAGCCAGCACGTACAGGGCGAGCGCGGCCCCTAACCCGACCAGGCTGGCGAGGGCGGCGACCAGGGTGCGCAGGCGTACGCGGCCGTCGCGCTGGCGGGAGAGCTTGAGGTACTCGCCGACGTCCTCGCGCCGGACGGCGGCCAGTCGGACCGGCTCGCCCTCGCGGTCGGCCACCCACCGCAGCGTTCCGCTGGCGAACCGAGCGGCCCCGCGCGGCGCTTGGAGCGTGAAGCGCCCGGCGTAGACCGGGGCGCGCAATGCGTGGTAGCCGACGAGGTGGGCGTAGTGCCGGGCAACCCAGCTGGCCGCCGTCTTCAGCTCTGCCGTCGACCGCAGCCATGCGGGAACGATCGCCCGCCGCTTGGCCCCGGCCAGTCGGCCGAGGTAGCCGGGCGCAGCGACGTCCGGGCCGTCGACCAACCGTCGGGCCGACGGGTCGCCCGACCCCAAGGGGGTCGAGTCGGCGGCCGGTCCGGTGGCGGAGTAGGGCGACTCGGCGCGGGCGGAGCGCGCCTTGTCGAGGTCGACCACGTCGGCGCCGAAGTCGGCCGCCATGTCGGCTTCGAGTTGGGAGAAGAGTTCGTTCTCGTCGTCGGGGTGTTTCACTGAGGGTCCTTCTCTCGGGAGGGATTGCGGGACCCGGCCGCTTCTTTGGTCGGTTGAGACCGGGTCCCGCTGTGGCGAGTTATGCGGCGCGCGGTTCGTCGGGGTAGGCGCACGTCACGCACGCCCCGAGCGAGGGCGGGATGACGTATCCGGCGTCGGTGCGGCATGTCGGGCAGGTGCGGCGGGCCAGCATCGCCAGGGCGAGGGCGCCCCACTTGCGGGACGTCATCGGTCGGACGGGCTTGGCCCGGTCGACCCGGTAGAGGTAGGCCACCAGCGGCTCTCGTCGGAACCGCGGGCGCAGGAGCTGTGCGGCGACCGGTTGGCCGCCCGGCCGTAGCCCCTCGGCGCGCAGTTGCCGCCGGGTTGCCAGACCCTCCGGGGCGTAGCGCCATGGGTAGGTCGGTATCCCGTACGTCGCCCCGGTCGGGTCGAAGCACTCGGAGAGCGTGAGCGCGCCCATCAGGCCGCCGCCGCGGTCGTGTCGGTGCGGGCGCCGCGTCGGCCGGAGCGGCGCCCGGCGACCGTGGCGAACAGCCGCCCCAGGCCGGCGCGCTTGATGCCGGCGCGGGCCTGCTTGGCCGCGTACATCGCCTCATCAGCCCGGCCGAGGAGTTCGGCGAGCCCATCGGCAGGGAAGTCCGCTACCCGTACCCACCCGAGCGAGACCGTCGTACGGACGTCCGCACGGTGGGGATCCGCGGGGCGGGCAAGGACGGCGTGGAGGGCGGCGAAGAGGTCTTCGGCGGTGCCGTGCGGGTCGAGGACGACGGCAGCGAACTCATCACCACCGAGGCGGCCGGCGACCCCGGCCGCACCGACGTAGTGGGCCAGCCGGTCCGCGGTCGCCTTCAGCAGCGCGTCACCGGCGGCGTGGCCGTGCCGGTCGTTGATCCGCTTGAAGTCGTCCACGTCCGCCAGGAGCACGACCGCCCGCTCGTCGCGGAGCAGGGTGGAAGCGCGGCGGGTGAAGCCGTCCCGGGTCAGCAGCCCGGTGAGTGGGTCGCGGCGGGCGGTGTGCAGGCGCCGACGCAGCCAGAGAACGTGTCCGGACCAGCCGGCGGCGACGGGTAAGGCTCCCGCCAGGGTGGTGAGCAGGGTGTTCATGCTGCGACCTCCTCGGCCACCTCGGCGGTCGTCTCGTTCTCGGGCAGGGGCAGGGCATCGGCCGCGGTGCGGTCGGTGAGGAGCTGGTCCCGCAGAGCCCGGGAGCTGGCGGCCGAGCAGTGAAGATGCGTCCGGATCGCCTCGGCATTGATCGCGCTGTCAGGCCACGCCACCGTGATCTCGCGCGCCTCGGCCAACAGCTCCTCAGCGGTCCTAAGCGGCTTCCTGGCCTTGGCCCGAGGGCGGGCGGTCCGCTTACGCGGCGCTTGGGGCGCCCTCTGCTCCTCCGGCTCGGGTGACGGCACGGGTGACGCGGGCGGCTCGGGCGCCGCCTCGTCGCTCTCGGGGGCGAGCTCCCCCAGGCGGAGCAGGACGCGTTCGCGGCGCGGGGTCTTCGATCGCCACCGCCACCCGTACTCCTCGCGCAGGTCGGCGCGGGCGAGCTGGCGCTCCTTCTCCCGCCCGAGCGCATCGGTGTATGAGGTGATCTCCCACAGGGTCATTCGGCGCCACAGGGAGAAGGTGGAAGGGAAGGCAAGCAGCCAGCGGGAGGCACGGATCTTGTCCATCCGGCGGCCGGTGACGGCGCCGATGCGGACGGCGTAGATGTGGGCGCCGATCTCGGAGAAGACCACCCACAGCAGAGGCATCGTGCCGTGCGCGACCTTGGCCCACAGCCCTTGTCCGGCCGCGATGTTCAGCCCACACGTGATCAGCGTGAGCGCCCACGGCACGAACCGGACCCACACCAACGCCATGTCCATCCGGATCAACAGCAAGTTGGCCACCGTGAACACCGGGATGGCGGTGTCGATGCCGACCGGGAGCATCCACGGCTCACCGAACCCCCACCGCCCGGCTGCGGCCGAGACCGCGTCGAACGAGGAGATCAGCCCCAATGCCCCGACACCGGCCGCGGCCAGAGCTCCGGTACCGGCAAGGCCCAGCTCCGGACGGGTCAGCGGCGGTACCGCCGACCGTTCCGCCATGGTCAGGGTGGTCATCGCGCACCCCCGGCGGCCGGAGGGTTCGCCAGCCCCGCCAGGCGGGCGGCGTCGTCGCCGATCAGCTCGTCGTGCGCTTCCAGGGCGTGAGCCACCGCGGTGATGCCCGGCCAGAGCAGGGCAACGGACCGGGCGGCGATGGCCTGCACCGCGGCCCAGGACTTCCCGCCGGCCGGGGTGTGGTCACGACCGAGGAGGAAGCCCCACTGAGCGAGAACGTCGATGGCGAGCTCGCGGTCGTGCACTGCCTCTAACGCGGCAGCGCGCTTCGGCGTCCACAGCCCCTGCTCGCGCAGGAAGTGAACCTGTGCGGCCTCGCCGGCGGCGCACTGGGCGGCGAAGCGCCACGGGCGGATGCCGCTCGCGTTCCAGCTCGTCGAGCCGGTCACCAGCCTGCCCTGGTGCGGGTCCTGCCAGGTGAAGAGGGTGACCCGCTCGGCGTGCATCCCGTACGCGATGCCGAGGACGGCGTGTCCGGCCTCGTGGAAAGCCATGGCGGACCGAATCTCGCCCTCGGCCAGGTTCATGCCCTGAGTCGGGCGCTGCTGGCCGGTGTGGTCGAGGAGGTCCTCCGGCTCGGGGGTCAGATGGCTCATGCCGCTGCCCCCTTGCGGGAGCGGGCGCGGCGACGCGCGCCAACCGGGGGCCGGCCGATCGGGATGACGTTGAACAGCTCCGGCGCGTAAGCCTCGATCACCTCGGCGGCGACCCGGCTGACGTCGTCCGGCAGGGTGGAGTTCTCGGCGAGGATGTCGCGGGCCGCGTCGAGTCGGGCCGCACGCTCCTCCTCGCTCTCGCCCTCCACCCCGAGCCACAGCTCAACCGGGGTGCCAAGGGCGAGTTCCACGAAGTCGTTCGCGCTGACGGCCTCTTGGCCGCCGATGAACGTACGCATAGGTGCTCTCCACAAATCGGAGGGGCAGGGAGGGCCACGACGGCGGGCGACCTTGCTGGGGAGTCCCGCCGCGCGACGCAGGCAGTGCAGGTCAGGGCACATGAAGCGCCCTGTTCAAGCATGAGATACATGCTTGAACATGTATCTCACGATGATGCGTCCAGCTACGGCTGTCAAGGCCTTCGCTGTTTCGGGCCGCCCTTCGGCGTGACATCAGATTGCCGCCGAGGCCCGGGACGAAGTGACCACGTCCCTGGACGACTTGGGACGTCCTGGATAGCGTTCGGGGAGTTGAGTACGTCCCTGGACGTCCCTAGGAGCTGGGATGGCGAACGAGCGGTTACGGTCGGCGATGCTCACGCACGGCGTCACGGTCGAAGCCATGGCCGAACATGTCGGCGTGGACCCCAAGACGGTGGAGCGGTGGATCTCCCAGGGGCGCGCCCCATACCGGCGCCACCGCCTCGCAATAGCCGCTCACCTGCGTGAGGACGAGGCGTACCTCTGGCCGAACGGACTACCTGACGGCCAGCGCAAAGACGCGGCTGACGCCGAGGTCCTCAAGGTCTATCCGCACCGCTCGTACGTCCCGCCGGAACTGTGGTTGCAGCTCTTCGGCCGGGCAGAGCGAGAGATCGGCGTACTCGTCCACGCCGGCGTGTTCCTCGCCGAGAATCCGCGGTGGCCCCAGCTACTCCGACTGAAAGCGGCCTCTGGTGTCCGCGCACGCATCCTGCTGGGCGATCCCGAGAGCCCTGAGATCCAGCGCCGCGGCCAGGAGGAGGAGATCGGGGAAGGCGTCGCCTACAAGGTTCGCGAGGTCATGAAGCTCTACCGCCCGCTCTACTCGGTGCCGGGGATCGAGTTCCGGATCCATCGGTCCACGCTCCACAACTCCCTGTACCGCTCGGATGACGAGTGGCTGGTGAACACCCAGGTCTATGGCGTCAGCGCGCCGATGGCCCCGGTCCTGCATCTGCGCCGCGTGGCCGGGGCCGAGCTGGTGTCGACGTACCAGCAGAGCTTCGAGAAGGTGTGGGAGGAAGCCGTCCCCTTCGAAAGGCCCTCATGAGCCGCCGTACCGACTACTTCGACGATCCCGCAGCCCCGAAGGCCAACAGCATCGTGCCGGCAGTCACTGCCTTCGTGGTGAACGACGCTGGTGACGTCCTCCTCGAACGGCGCTCCGACAACGGTCGTTGGGGCATGCCGGGGGGCGTCCAGGAGGTCGGCGAGAACATCGCGGGCACGGTCGTCCGCGAGGTCTTGGAGGAAACCGGCATTCACGTGGAGGTGGTGGGCCTGGTCGGCATCTTCACCGACCCGGGCCACGTCATCGCTTTCGCGGACGGAGAGGTACGCCAGGAGTTCTCACTCTGCTTCCGCGCCCGGCCGGTCGGCGGGGAGATCAGGGTGAGCTCGGAGTCGTTTGCGGTGCGATGGGTCCCGCGGGCGGAGCTGGAGTCCCTGGACGTCTCCCCCACCACGCGCCGGCGTTTGGAGGAGGGCTTCCGCGACGCGGCGACCCCGGTGATCAGCTGAGCCGCGCGCCGACGGCCTCAGCCTGCCGCTCCCGGACCCGGGCCACGCGCTCCAGCAGCTCGGGCCGCGCCGCGGACACAGCCCGGAAGACGACGTGGTCCGGGCCGTACCGCTCCAGTACCTCGGCGAGGCGATGGGCCGGGTCCACCAGGTCCCCGATCGGGCTGCTGGTCAGGTCGCAGTAGGTGATGGCATCGACCAACTCTGGCTCCGCAGGCCCGAACTCCGCGAGCGCATCGGCCAGCCCGAGTTCGGATGCTTCCCATGGCGAGGACGTGTGGAAGGCGACGATGCTGCACAACCGCGGATCGGCACCCACCACATCCCGCAGATACCGTGCGCCATCAATCATGTGCTGACCGGTGTCCACCGCACGCTCGGCATACCCGACGTCATGCGCGATGGCGGCGGCGGCCAGCAGTTCGGCGTCAGCACCAAGCGCCGGCGCCAGTGCCAGGGCTTGTGCGTAGACGCGCTGAGAGTGAGCCCACCGCCGCGGCAGGTCGTCGGCGAGCAGGGACTCGGCGAGATCGTGGGCCCACTTGGCCAACTGCATGTCCAGCGCCTCCGATGGAGTCAGAGCCAGGAGTTCAGGGTTCGGGCTTCAGGAGGAGGAACGGACGAACCGTCCCACGCCATGCCGAGCCTCGACGTGCCCGGCGGCCTCCAGCTCGCGCACTGCACGGCGCACGGTCCCACGGGCAACCGCGTACGTCTCAGCGAGCGCCGCTTCACTCGGCAGCCGGGCGCCGGCGGGAAGCTCCCCGCTCCGGATCTGCCCCAACAGGTCGTTCATGATCCGCTCGTACGGCGGAGCCTCGGCACTGCCGGCCACCGCACGCCCGACGCCAGCCACGGCCTTGACGGCCCCAGCCTCTTCGAGGGTCCGCAGCGCCCGCCGCACAGTCGTGCGCGCCACGCCGAACTCCCGCCCGATCTCCGCCTCGGACGGCAACCCGTCGGCGTAGTCCCCGGCAGCGATCCGCTCACGCAACACCTGAGAGATCACCTGATACGTCCCACGCGGACTGGGGCTCGGCACGCACTCCTCCTTCAACCTGGGTCGCGATCCAGCTTCGCACGCCCCCACCCCGCGGACGGGGCGTCCCAGCTGTCCGACTGTCCGGTTGGAACCCTGAGCAGCGCAAACGGCCCGGACAGCACGGTAGGGAGCTGTCCGGGCTGTCCGTCCTCACCCGCGCTCACCCTTCAGGAAAATGCATCCTTGAAGCCTCAGCGAGTGTTTCTGCAATCTCACGACGTCGCGCTTTATCAGGCTTCACGGTCTCACACTGAATCAACGCGTGGGCGATCCCCGCTGGCGGATCGTCAGGGATTGGGTCGTTGACCACGCCAGCGCCACAAGTACGAGGTGCGGCAGCCGAAAATCCGAAAGCCATCTGTCCCTCGCGGCGCGTCACAGCGCCAGGGCCGAGGCCCTTAGCCTCCAAGATGGAACTCCGATAGACAGATATTCCATCATCGTCCCACTGAAAGGCGGTTCGAGTGACAAATTTCTCACCTGTCTCGAGGTCGGGAATCAAGAAATCCGGGTGATTCGGAACGCGGCGATACATGATCTCACTGTTAGGAATTGACGCATCATCCCAGACCAACATTCCCCCCTCGCGCATTAAATCAGGAGAACAATGCCTTCCAGCCCGGATTTGCCACCCAAATCCGAGACGAGAGCATCCTTAGCGAACGCCTGACTTCGGTATACCCAATGCCGTCAGAACCCCAAGACCCTCTGATTCGAACTCGACCGTCGACATCAACGTAGCGCACGTACGGAGGCTCGTCTGGGAAGAATTCCAACTCGAGACGCTCGCGTCCCGCCCTCCACTCCAGAAGAACTGAACCATCTTCACCGGGAGTAATAAATGGGAAAATGGTACGGAAGTCCGCGAGCTTATCGAGGGTCCTATAGGCCGCCTGAGTAACCTCCTGAGAGACAGGGCCGGCATCACGCCCATCCCACCCGCGAGGAAGTCTCCGCATCTCACGGAGCTTGTCGCTGGCATACATCTGCAGCTCAAGTTTGCTTTCGATCTCGCGTTCGCCAGCGAGTCGACGACCGCTAGCGCGCGTCGACTTCCCCCGCCGGATCATCCACAGGCCGGCTTCACGACCCTCTCCCGAGCGTCCCCCGAGAGTGGGGAAGGTGCGCGCGATTGAGGCCCCGTACGCCGTCACGGGGTTTCACCCCAACTCGCCCGCATCGCAATGCTTGTAACGTCAAGAAAGGCCGAAGTCAGCACATCATGGGCACTCTCGAGCATGCTCACGTAGTCGTGGCCTTCACCGACCTCCCCTTCAGCATCCAGCGCTAGGGTGGAGCTGTAGACGAAATCGCCCGCCTCGTCCTCTCCCCCTGCCGAATCGACGCCAATCAAAACGGCAACCCTAGAATTCAACTCTGACTCTCGATATCGAATCCTGAAGCCGCAGTAGTCCGGGGCGCGAAACGGGAACGTCCCACCTGACGACCAACCTGAAAGGATCCCAGCCATGGCATCCTGCGCAGAGACTCCAGGAAGGTAGTTGACATACTGAGCATCGACCCGCCGAACAATGGGGATCGCACCTGACGCTTCACTTACGAGTTTCACGTACTGGGAAAACTTCCCCAGGAGCTCACCCTTGAGGGCCGCAAACCCCGGATAAGTAGGCGCCTCATCACCGAACGTCCACGTGATCAGGAATCTATCCTGCTGAAACTTGATGCTCTTGTCGCCGGATTCCGTCGAAAACGTACAGAGACCCATAGGCCAAGAGACCCCCGAACCCATGAACTCGACGTCGTCACCATCGGAGAGGCGCCAACGAGCGAGCGGGGTAGCCTCCTGGAGCGTTGGATACTCGGAGCGCCACTCAACGCGCAGTGGGGCCAGGTCAAGCGTCTGCAGCTTGGCAATGGGTTCCAGCATCAGCGCGAGGGTGACCTCACGCACTGGAGGCTGCTCAAAACGCAGCGAATCGGTCATCTGGCCTCCCCTGTGTTCAGGCTACCCGCATGCGCTGATCAAAAGACAGCTGTCGGCGAGATCTAGCATGGGCCTAGGGCATTGGACATATGCGGTGTTTGTCCACCATATGCAGGTCCTTCCACCCTCACGAGTGAAGCGGACCGATCACCGTCACCGCAAGCGGCGAGACCAGACGCCCGCTGCGGGCAGAGCCATGGCACGACACCTACCAAGCAGGAGACAAAGCGCGTGAGTGGTGCGTGAGCCACGTTGGCTGGCAGCGGAGAGAAGCACGCCCCCGCAGGTGAGCGACGGTCTTATACCGTGACTCCACACGCCCTCCGGAGCCGTGTGCGCAGGTTCGAATCCTGCCGGGGGCACTTCTGATGAAGTGCCTAGAGACCCCGCCACCAGCAGAGATGCTGAGGACGGGGTCTTCGCGTATGCGCAGCCGTGTGCTGCCGCATGCAGCCCTATGACAACCCCTGCGGGCTATACGCGGGATGGACGGCGCTCCATCTCCGCAGCTCAGCCCCGGAAAAGACGAAGGCCCCCGGGACAACACCCAGGGGCCTCGCAACCTACCGCCACTCGCTCGCGATCACTCGTACTCGCGCAGCAGATCTTCGATCCGCCGGTTGGCCACCTCCTGCCGCCCGTCGAGGCACTTCGCGTACCGACTCAGCAGCACCTCCACGCTGTTGCCGGCCCGCTCGGCGACCTCGGTGGGATCCACCCCCGCGTTGAGCCACGTCGAGAGCGCCGAGTGCCTCAGGTCGTACGGCCGGTGGGCGAGCGGCGAAGCCACCGCCGCTGGCGGCAGGGCGAGCGTCCGGGCCTCCTGCCAGGCTCGGTAGTAGCTGGACGACGAGACCACTCCCCCGCCCTCGCTGAAGAACAGCCGGCCGTCCGGGGTCGTACCGAAGGTGTCCAGGTGCTCGGCCAGGAGGGAGACGAGCTGCGGGGGCACCGGCACTCGGCGGATGTCCTCGGCGGGCCGGTTCTTCAGGCCCCGGTCATCATGGCTCTCCCCCGAGTCGGTCCAGCGCTTCCCGACGCTGGGGCGGGTCCGATGCACGAGAACCTCTCCCCAGCCGGAGGACGGCAGCGAGAGATCCGACTCGGCCAGGCCGACCGCCTCGGCGGGCCGGAGGCCGGCGAAGTACATGACGGCGAAGAGGCCCACGAGCCGCCGCCCACGAGCCCGCCGGTAGCCGCCCACATAAGAGACGGCGTGGAGAAGGGACCGCGCCTGTTCGGGATTCGCCACGACGCGCGGATCCACCTCTTTGGAGATCTTCGGTTTCTGCCACCGGACTCCGGTCAGCGGATTCTCCTTGAATTCCGAGAGATCCACCGCGTAGTGCAGGGCGTTGACCAGCGTGCGCCGTTTTCGCTGCACGGTCTCCGCGGCTGCAGCGGTCCCATCCAATTTGATCTTCAGGGAGTCGAGAACCATTCGACCAGTCACCGGGTCGGCAAGATCCGAGAGCGGTCGAGATGCCTTGGCCACCCAGTGCAGCGCCTCGGCGACATCGCTCGGCAGCTCCCGACCGTCGGGACCGGGCAGCACGAACGCCCAGTTCCGCAGTGCTCGCCGCAGGAGTCTCGACTCCGGGCGCCCCGGCCGATCTGCAAGCAGAGCCAGGGTGACGGAGGTCAGCGACTCGTTGATCCCGTCGCGGGTGTTCGGCGCCGCGTGCGGCCATTTCATGGCGAGGTAGCGCAGCGCGAATGCATACCAGGTCAGCGCTGACTTCTTCTCCGCCATCGAATCGGGGAATCCCGTATCGGTGTCGAATTCCTCGCCGTCTCGTGCAGCACGGAGAAGCTTCGACCGAAGGCTATCGGCCAGCGCCTTGGTCTTCCGTGTACGCGAACGGGGAACGCCCGCGACGGTCCAGCGCACCTCGTAGGACGGTCGCTCACCCGGCTTGGTCCGGATCGCCCAGACCCGCACATCGGTCGTCTTCACGCGGCCGCTCCTTCGCGAGCGCGCAGCCAGGCGTGGAAGTCGGAACGCCACACCCTCAGTTCGCCATTCGGCAGCGTGAAGGCCTTGGGCGCCTTGCCGAGCTCACGCCACCGGTAGAAGGTCCGCCGCGAGATCCCCTTCAGCTCAGAAAGGATCTCCGCCGTGGTCATCAGCTCGTCCTTCACGTCACGTCTCCTTCCAGGGCGATTGGTCGTACAGGGCTTCGCGGGCGGTCTGGCGGTTGAGCTGGATGCCGCGCGCGATGGTGGCGGCGAGAACGGATTCGCCGGGGGTGTGGCCGTGGCCGGCGTACTGCCAGGAGGCGAGGACGAGGACGGTGTCCGGCTCGATGTCATCGAAGCCGCGGGCTTCGCGTTCCTGGGCGGCCCGGTAGTCGGCGCGGGTCTGGCGAAGGGCTCCGAGGGTGGTGGAGTACTGGCGGGACTTGGTGGAGAAGTGGCCGCGGAAGCCGAGCATGTGCGACCAGGCGGCGAGGCGGCGGTCCGGGTAGAGCGGGTCCAGGTCGAGGCACGCACCGATCAGGCGGGCGGTGTGGTCGGGGACGTCGAGGATGACGAGGGCTTCGCGGTTGCCGATGCGGCGGTCGAGCGTGCCGGTGTTCTCCGCAGCCTTGGTCGCGTACTTGGCGACGTATGAGGCAACGGCCTGCTCTGTGATCTCCGCGCCATCCCCGAAGGCCTTGATAGGCCGTACGTCGAGCTGAGTGCCCCACTGGAAGGTACGGGCGGGCTGGTCGTCAGCGGCCGGCACCGACACCGAGGTGTACGAGTGGGCGGCCGCGGCCCGGATCGAGCGGTCGAGGAGTTCCGTGCTCGCCCAGGAGGGCGGCGGGCTGGACGGTCCGTCGGGGCCGTCAATGCGGATGACCGCGTGGAGGTGGATAGCGCCCCGTTTCTGGAACTCGGCGACCTTGCCGTAGGAGATCCGGGCCTGGTCCTTCAGCTCGCGTTGGGTCACTCCAGCGGAGGCGGCGATCTCTCGGCGAAGGCGGGTGGTGAAGCGCTGCCACAGCTGCCCAGCCATGTTGTTGAACAGGACGGCGGCGGCGTAGTCGTAGGTGGTCGGGTCGAGGGCGGTGCCGAGTTCGGCGTCGTGCTCCTGGTGGTGCTTGCCGCAGCGGCAGGGACGGCCGGCGGGGCGGTTGTGGACCGGGCCGAAGGACGGGGCGGTGAGGGTGGCGAAGACCCGGGGGTGCTCGCGGACGGTGGCGGGGATGTCGCGGCGGTCGTCTCCGGCGAGTCCGGCCCGGATCAGGTGGTAGGTGTCGCCCGCGTAGGTCCAGGCGCAGGCCGGGCAGCGGGAGGCGCGGCGGTTGCCGCAGGCGATGCGGAGACGGGCGCCGGGTTCGTTTTCCGTGGAGTAGCGGTGCAGGACCTCGCCCGAGGTCTTGTCCTTGGCGACGGTCCAGCCAGTGATGTGGATGGGGTCGGAGCAGCCGCTGGTGCGGCGGATCTGGTCTTCCCAGCGGGCGTAACCGGGAGCCCCGGCCACCTTCAGCATGTCGCTGAGGAGGCCGGGGTCCAGGTCCGCGAGGGTCGCGGGGTCGGTCACGCAGTCACCTGCCGGCGGACGGAGAGGGAGCGGCGGGTGCCGGTTCCGTGGCAGGCCGGGCAGTGGGCGGTGATGGTCCGAAGGGTGCCGGTGCGGTCGCGGCCGCCGAGGGTGATCGCGACGGAGGCGTGGCCGTCGCAGTCCGGGCATACAGGGGGCGGGGTGTGGTTGGGCTGGGCCATGATGGTCGTCCTTTCGATTGCGGTCGGGAGGGGCCGGTCCGTCCGGGCGGCGGCGATGCTTGGTGGCTTGTGCGCCGCCCGGAGGCCGGTCAACGAGTGGTGTTGCGCTGGCTGCGGCGGCCGTGGGTTCCCTTGGCCGCGTACATCGCGGCGTCGGCGGTGGCCAGGGCCTCGGAAAGGCTGCGGACGGACAGGTCGGCGAGTCGGCAAGTGCCGATGGAGACCGAGACAGGCAGCGAGCGCCCGTCGTACGTCACGGGGGCATTCAGGGCCGTGCTCAGACCGTCCAGGTCCCGGCGGCGGTGCACGGCGACGAACTCGTCTCCGCCGAGGCGTCCGACGTAGCCGTAGCGGTCGCACCAGGCGGTGAGGCGGGCGCCGGTCGCGGCGAGGGCGGCGTCTCCGGCGGCGTGGCCGTGGGTGTCGTTCAGGGTCTTGAAGTCGTCCAGGTCGAGGAGGAGGACGACCGAGTCCCTGTGCCGACGGATGAAGCGCTGGGCTCGGGCGGTCCATCCGGCGCGGGTCCGCAGGCCGGTCAGCGGGTCGCGGCGGGCGGTGGCGAGTCGGTGGGTCAGCAGGGCGGAGTGGGCGGCCCAGCCAGCGAGCGGCAGGCATAAGGCGAGCGATTGGGTGTCCACGATGCTCCTTCGTGCGGTCGGTAGTGGTGGCGGACCGGCTCCGGGTGGCGGCGCGATGCTTGGTGGCTTGTGGCGCCTCTCGGAGACCGGCGGGTCAGTGGTTCTTGAACTCCTGGCGCAGGGCCCGGATGAGGAAGAGCAGAACAACGCTGCTGAGGGACAGGGCAACCGCGGTGACCGCGACGGCCAGGAGCAGCGAGACGGCGACAGAAGCCAGGGCGAGGACTCCGACGACTCCGCCGGCGGCGAGGGCGAGCGCGGTACCGGGCGAGCTCTGGACCAGGCCGTCGAGGGCGGTCGGGGGCTTGGCGGGGACCGGGGCTGACGTGGAGTGCTCGACCGAGGCCGGGGCCGGGGCCGGGATGTAGGTGTCGGGGCGGGGGTACTGGGGCTTGAACACGGCCGTTCTCCTTCCGGGGCGGGTTACTTGTTGATCGCGGTGTCGATGGCCGGGGCGAGGAAGCTGTCCGCGAGGAGGAAACCGCCGAGCAGGATCACGGCGACGAGCCACCAGGGCGGGCGGATGAGCTTGATTCCGAGTGCGCCGATGACGATCAGCGCGAGCCAGAGCGGGACGTCCATGGGGTTGGCCTTCCGTTCAGCTGACGCGGCAGCGGTGGGAGCGGGCGGCGAGCTGGGCGGCGGTCGAGGAGCTGTAGTCCGAGGACCAGCCGCAGCCGTCGGCGGTGCACACGGCGGCGTCCTTGCTGCGGCCGTTGCGGTCGCGGTAGGTGCCAATCTGGACCGGGCCGATCTTCATAAGCGAGCGGAAGTTGATCCGGGTGGGCATGGGATCTCCTCTCAGGTGAGCTGGGCGGCGATGGCCTCGGCCATCAGGGGCGGGACGCCGAGCCGGGCGCGCAGGGTCTCGGTGTCGATGTCCGAGCCGGTGCGGGTGCGGTGGTCGGCGGCGATCTTCTGGGCGTGGGCGATGAGGGCAGGCGGGGCCGTGACCGTTGGGGCCTCGGGCGGCGCCGGGGCGGGCAGAGCGGGTATTGGCGCGGCTTGTACGCCGGGTTCTGTCTCCCGCTCCACCACGGGGAGCGGCGCCGCGACGGGCTCAGGATCCGGCGTGCTGGCCGTCGTAGGCCGGTGGACCAGGAGCGTTCCGCCGAGGAAGGCGAGCGCGGGCCATCCGGCGACGAGGATCCGGAGCCAGTCCGGGACGTCGCCCAGGTCGAGAAGGCCGGCGGTCGCGACGTTCGCGCCGAGCGAGGCCGCGAGGGCGACGGCGAACCAGGACCAGGCCGACCGCGAGGGCTCGCCCGCGTCCCGCAGGCTGCGAAGGCGGTGCCAGGCGGCAACGAGGAGCAGGTCCACGCTGACCGGGTAGGCCCAAGCCTTCCAACCGTCCTGTCCGGCGGCTTCCGCGAGGTCGTGCAGGTGGGCGAAGGAGAGTGCTCCGGCTATGACGGCCTGGACGAGGACGGCGTCCGGACGCACCAGGCGGGTCATGGTCTTCACCTCCTTTCAGGGATGGGGTGGGTAGGGACCTGGCGCGATGAGGCCGCGCCGACCTGGTGGATCAGGTGCTTGGAAGGCACCCGCTGAAGCGGCTTAGGGCTGGACCTTGCCAACGAGAACGCGGGCCGGCGGCTCGGGCCGGAAGGCGTCCAGTTCCGGGATTTCCGGGGTGCGGTAGGCGTGGGCGTTGCAGATGTCCACGGCCCGGCGGAGCGTGGTGTGCGGGGCCCGGATCCGGGTCCAGCCGCCGGAGGAGTCACCGGTCACGGCGGTACCCGGCCGCTCCCTGTCGATCAGGACGGCGGCTAGGACGGCGTCCGGTGAGATGTCCCCGAAGGCCATGTTCGCCGAGGCCTCGTCGTTGACGCGGTGGGCGGTACGGCCGGTGAGCTGGGCGCGGAGCATGGTGATGCCCTTGCCGAGTTCGGAGCCGAAACGCTGGCCGCAGACTTCGAGGTAGATGCCGGCGGCCCGCCCGAGCTGGGCGAGGCGGACCAGGTACGTGACGCTCTGGTCCCGCCGGGCCTCCTCGGCCCTGTTCGTGGCGAGGGCCAGCTCCGCGATCTCGTCCAGGACGAGTACGACGGGTACGGGGCGAAGGTGCGCGGGTAGATCCCAGATGTCGGAGGTGATTTCCGCATCCGGCACGGCGACGCTGATGCGTTGCTCGGCGCGGATCAGCAGGTAGACACGATCCATGTACCGGACGAGCGCCGCGAGCAGCTCAACCGCAGTAGCCGGGCTGTCGGCCAGGGCGGTGAACCGTGATGCCAGCGGCGTCAGTTCGACGCCGTTCTTGCAGTCGATGCCGACGAGCGCGACGTTACGCGGTGCCAGCGCGGCGATGAGCGTGCGCTGATAGACGGACTTCCCCGACTGCGTCGCACCGATGTTCAGAGCGTGCGGGACCTCCCGGTAGTCCCGGTGGTGCACCTGGCCGTCTTCCCGCAAGGCCACCGGCACCCTGACACCGTCAGCAGGCGAGGCCGGCGGCATGCGCACGCTCTTGAGTACGTCGTAGCCGGTCATCCGCAGCTCGACGACGCCGGACCGGATCTCCCGGCAGACGACGTTGTGCAGAGCGAAGGAGTGGCGTAGCCGATCGGAGGAGGCGGAGAAGTCGAAGGCGTCCTGTCCGGGCCGGGTCTTCAGACGCAGGAGCAGGCCCGTCGAGGTGAGCCGCAGCCGCAGGATGCGCGGCGAACGGGCTTCGGGAACGGCACGGTTGGTGACTCGGGCCAGCGCTAGCCGCCAGCGGGAGGGCGGGACGGTGAGCCCGCAGGCGTCCATGACCGAGCGGTAGCGGATCAGGACGCGGATCGTCGCGAAGGTGACCCCGAAGGTCATCCAATACCAGGTGGGCCGCAGCCAGCGCAGGACGAGGGCGAGGGCCAGAACCAGGACCACCGGCAGTGTGACCCATAAGGCGCTCATGCTCAGCTCGCCGGGGCCAGCGAGGTGACGGCGACGGCGCGGAAGCTGAGCCCGTGGCGCTTCTGGCCGTTGAACTCGTTCTCCCACGGCCGGGCGACCAGGCCGGTCAGCGCGACCGGGGTACCCATGGCCAGCTCGCCGGAGATGTCGGGCTCCGCCACCGTCACGGACACGACTTCGGCGTTGCCGTTCATCACGAACAGCACGTCCACGGTCATGAGGTTGCTGCCGGTCTCGTTGTCGACGGCGACCTGACCGGTCTTCTTGTCGCGCAGCTTGAGCTGCGGGGGCTGGGCGACCATCACGGTCGCGCCGGTGGTGTCGACGGGAATCATGCGCACAGCAGATCACTCCTCTATAGGGGTACGACTCCGTCACTCGTGTACATGAGTGACATGAAGAAGAGTGCCTGACTCCTATACATGAGTCAACCCGCTACGAAGAGAAACTCGCAGCGGGCTATGGGGAGTTGAGCGGGCGTCAGTCGCGCGCAGGGATCCGGTACTCGAAAACGAACTGGTCAGCGGCCATGAGGGTGTCGCAGACCTCGACCACCCGACCTTCCTCGGTAACAGCGTTGCGGAGCAGATGCACGACCGGCGCGCCGGGGCTCAGCGACAGCTCGGTGGCTTCGGCCTTGGCAGCCGGCCGGGCCTGGAGCGTCTCCACGTACTCGGCAAAGACATGGCCGTGGTCTTCCAGTCGGGCGTAGATGCCACCGGGGCCGGGGTTCTCGGCGAACAGCTCGGGGATGTCCTTCACCACGTCCCACGGCAGGTACGAGCTGGCCGTCTCCACAGGCGTTCCGTCCCGGAAGTACAACCGCCGCCGGGCCAGGACTTGAGTCCCCTCGGTGACACCGAGCCGCTCCGCGATTTCCTCGGGCGCTTCCATGGGCCCGATGAACAGCACGCTCACCTTGGCCTCAGCCCCGGACTGCGCGGACTCCGCTAGGTAAGCCGCCCGCCCTTCCTGCCGATGCGTACGCCGAAAGCGGTCCGAGGACCGGTGTCGTACGGGCGGCCGGGCCTTCACGATCGACCCCTTGCCGTGCCGGGTTTCCACGAGCCCACTGGCCCGCACCTCAACCATGGCTTTGCGGATCGTCCCCCCGGCGACGCCGTAGCGCTCCACCAGCTCCGACTCGCTCGGCACCATGTCCCCGGCCTTCAATGCGCCGGCCCGGATCTGCTGAACGATGTCGTCGGCGATCTGCACGTAGCGCGGCACAGCCCCTCGGCCACCTCCTACTGCGGTTCCCATAGTCCTTCCCTTCCTCCTATGCTCCTGTACATGAGTACGGGTTCCCCGCAGGTCAAGTCAACGCCACTGCACTCCGTGTCCGTGGCCGGGGCAGTGGTTCGCGAGGACGGCCGACTCCTGGCGATCCGACGAGCGGACAACGGGACTTGGGAACTGCCGGGCGGAGTTCTCGAACTCACAGAGTCCCCGGAGGCCGGCGTCCGCCGAGAGGTCCTGGAGGAGACGGGCATCGAGGTCGAGGTGGACGAGCTCACCGGGGTCTACAAGAACACGGCCCGAGGCATCGTCGCCCTGGTCTTCCGCTGCAAGCCCTCCGGCGGTGCCGAGCGCACGTCGGAAGAGTCGACCGCGGTTGCATGGCTCACTCCGGAAGAGGTGTCCGAGCAGATGTCCGAGGTGTTCGCGATCCGGCTCCTCGACGCCCTGGATCACGAGGGCCCCCACGTGCGCAGCCACGACGGCAAACAGCTGACCTCAGCCTGACCGGCGGGTCACGCGTCGCCCCACACTCGACGATCCCTGGCGACGCTGTAGAGGTGCTCGATCTGGGGTGCGGTGAGGACACCGGACAAGGGACCCAAGGCAGACACCGCCCGCTCCTGTAAGACCCGGACGCTGAGCTGCGTGGGAACCACGTCGAGCTTGAGGACGTCCACGAACACCAGAATCGGGCGCACGGGTACATCGAAGTCGCAGTACTGTCCCAGGACCTTGCGTGCGCGACCGGCCTCCGCTCGGCTCTTGATCACGTAGGGCTGGGCCTTGCCACCGTTGACCTTCACCATGTCGTCGCCCACCCACACTCGTTTCTGTGGGTGCCGCTTGGTGTTGATCGTGAAGACTCCGCCGGGCCCAATCAGTAAGTGGTCGATGTCCACTTGGCGGGGCAACGGGATCGCATGCAGCACACGCCATCCTTGGCGTTCCAGCCGTTCAAGCTCCCGCCCAACGCGCTGTTCGCCGACCAGCCCTGTACGCCAGGAGTCGTCATCGGTCCTGCGTCGAAGCACCCAAGCAATCACTCGCTGCCAGAGCCCTGGCCCGGATGCGGCGAGCCGCTGCCGCAGCTCCTCGCCAGGCCGATTCTTCGCGAGATCGTTCTCGGGCGTCAGCAGGGGCAGCGCACGAGGGGCGTCATCGCCTACGGCCGGCGTCGCCAGGCCTGGGGCCGGACCGGCAAACCGGGCCAGCGCAGCACCGACGGCATCCCGGTACTCGCTGACTAAGACAGTGGTCTCCCCAGACTTGCGATCCATCCAGCCGACCGCTGTCCCATCGGGCAGGTTCACGTACAGGCGATCATGCCCGTGCCGCTTCCACGAGGTCACCTTCAGGTTGTTCACTAGCCCCCCAAGCTCCGCAGAAATGTCACGGGCCATGGGAACAGCGGACTAGCGGGGCCACAAGAGCGCCCCTGCGGTAAGACTTTCCCTACTTCATCAAGCACCCGGCTGCGCTTCGCTTCGCCGGGCGGGCTTCCCGGCTCCGCTCCGCGCGACGCTCCTGCCTTCGGCCCGCTCCGCGCGCGCTGCGCCGACGCCCGCCCCTGCGAGTGGGATAGGCCCAAAGGCATGAGTCGGACCCGCGGGCCGGCGCTTCATCGCTCACCGACATGCCTCCGGCGGGGGACCAGCCGGCACCGGGATGGCGGGGGCACCGTCGCCGGGTGCCGGCCCGTGGATGGTTGGGGTGGGGGAACTCCCATCCCGTCCACCGTCGACCCAGGCAAGCCGAGCAGACACGGCACCGGGCGTCCAGGTCGTACGTCCAGTTGGGCGCTCCACCTGGACGCCCGGCACCGCGCCCGCTCCACATACGTGTGGGCCGACGGCGGACGGGATGGGAGTTGGGGTAGGTGCAGGTATCAGGGAAGTCGACGGGCGCTGCACCCTGACTCGCATCCAAATCATTTATGAAGGACTTCGTACATCGCTTGAAACAGCGCTTCCCTGGCCTCGCTCAAAGCGCCTTGCTGATACTGCCACTCGTCAGGAAAGTCTGAATCCTGGCCGTCATGCAACAGCGATGTCCAGGTTCTCATCATTTCATATGTTTCCCCCGCCATTTTAAGGAATTCCTTAATCTGCGGTTCTAGCTCCTTGGGCCCCTCAAGACGCAACGTATGCACATGCGCTCTAATTCTACCTATGGCGTCAGTTGCCACTTCCGCCTTGGTGGATTCAAAATTCGTGATCACCCGTCCCGCATCATCATACTGATCCGCGAGAAACCATCCGACTTCATCAATGGCATCCTCATATCCGTCGCAAGCGGCCAGCATCGCGGCATACGAATCCCGCCTCAGCTGCCACCTGGCCTGGTCTCGGGCAGCCTCGGCGGATTTAGCCACTTGCTCAAGGAGGGCAACCGCCTGCTGGGACGCCGCCTCGTGAGCCCTGGCAGCCTGGCGCAACATGCCGTAGAGGGCGAAGATGCCCACCAATACGGCACCACCCGTTGATATCACCCCGTTGAGCAGGGTGTACTTCCATTCTTCCATGCTCAGATCTTCAGTCAGTGTCGACTTGCTGTCAGCGGTTCACCGCAACCCGCACCAGCTGAGCATCCAGCGGCCGAAACTCCACCGGTTGTCGCGGTGTGACACCGCTCGTACTGCAGGGAGCAGCGCCAGGCCAAGGTCGTACCAACTTGGACCATTGTCAGCGCCTGCCGTTACTGTCAGGAAGATCGATCAGGTGGGGCTGCGACAGGGGGACGCGTGGGCGGTCAGTTGCGTGTTGGTCAGGTGTATCGCTACGCGACCGGCAAGGATCCGGTGCCGGAGGAGTTGCAGGGGTATCCCAACTTCCACCATGTGACTCACTCGCCGGACCTCGCCCGGGCCCTGCTGGAGGCCGGGATCAACGGTATGGCGAAGGTGCGGACGCCGGACGGGGAGCGGCGGCCGGTGATTCTCATCCGGTCGAGTCCCTGGAAGGCCGGCACCGAGCAGACGCCCTGGCATGACGTGTTCGACATGGACAACGGGCACGTCCGCTACTTCGGCGACCACAAGGCCACCACCACCGTCGCGCCGGGGAAGACCAACGGCAATGCGGCCCTGCTTGATGCCTTCACGGGGCACCAGGGGCACACGCCCGAGGAGCGGGCCGGCGCCATCCCGTTGCTGCTGTTCCGGGCGGTCTCGCGCAGCGGCAAGGTCAAGGGGCACGTCGAGTTCTGCGGTCTGGGGATCATCGAGCGGGCAGAGCGGCTGGTGCAGTGGGGTGGCAGCGACCACACGACGTTCACGAACTACGTCTACGACATCGCTCTCATCGACCTCACGGACGAGGACGACAAGGTCTCGTGGGAGTGGATCGACTCCCGCAGGGACAAGACCGTGCCCGACACGGAGACGCTCGAACTCGCCCCGCGGGCTTGGCGTGAGTGGGTCAAGCACGGGAACTCGGCCCTGCCCAGGATCCGCCGGCGGGTCGCCCGGGCCAAGGTGACCAAGGTGCCCGAGCAGCGACCCAAGCCGGGAACCACCGAAGCCAAGGACCTGGAGCTGATCTACAAGTACTTCGACGGGCGAAAGCACGACTTTGAGGCCGTCGCCTCCGCGGTCGCGGCCCGTGTGTTGCGGGGGGCCGGGAACAGCTACGTCGAGGGATGGCTGACCCGTAGGTCCGGTGATGGCGGGGCGGACTTCGTGGGCCGGCTCGACATCGGCAGTGGGCTGGCTGGCACCAGTCTCGTCGTCCTCGGTCAGGCCAAGTGCGTCAAGCTCGACAACCTGGTCACCGCCGAGCAGATCGCTCGCGTCGTGGCTCGTCTGCGCCGCGGCTGGATCGGCGTGTACGTCACGACCGGGGCCTACTCCGTGCCTGCACAGACCGAGATGGTCGAAGACCAGTACCCGATCGTCCTGGTCAACGGCATGGAGCTGGCCCGAGAACTCCGGAGCATGGCCCGGGACGACCACGGCGGAGACCTCGAAGCCTGCATCGAGCACATATTGACCGGCCGGGAGACCGCGGTCACGAACCGCCGCCCTGAAGAGATCTTGCTTGAGTAGCTTGTCTGCGAGCCGTGGCCTATTCGTGGACAGCAACGCCGGAGCACGCCCATCTTGAGCCCATGACCAGGTGAAACGCGTGAGATGCACGGGGCCTCCGGAGCCGTGTGCGCAGGTTCGAATCCTGCCGGGGGCACTTCGCAGGAAGTGCCCAAAGACCCCGCCATCAGCGAGTTAGCTGAGACGGGGTCTTCGCGTATGCGCAGTCAACTGCCCTGCTGTGCAGGCGTATGGCCACCTTGCGGCGGAGCGCAGCCTCCTCGTGGTGCCGGAGTGATCGCTGCGGTGAGGCCGAGACACCGAGATGAGTGGGGTCCCGTGGCCGACTGTGCCTCAGGGCATCGCCAGGGGTCCGCGGCGGTCGGGGGCCGGGGGAAGCGGCTGCTGGGTCAACCCCCGTGTCGGGCAGGGGGATCACGGAGTTGCAGGCGGGGTCGGTCCGGCCGGGAGGTGGGTGAGGAACCAGGTGCGGGCCAGGGCGGAGACCTCTTCCAGGGCGCCGGGTTCCTCGAAGAGGTGGGTGGCGTCCTCGACGACCTCCAGGCGGTTCTCGCAGCGCAGCCGGGACTGGGCCTCGCGGTTGAGGTCGAGGACCAGGGAGTCGTCGCCGCCGACGATGAGGAGGGTCGGGGCGCGGACCTCGGCGAGGTGCGGGGCGGCCAGGTCGGGGCGGCCGCCGCGGGAGACCACCGCGGCGATGTCCGCTCCGGGGGAGGCGGCGGCGGTCAAGGCGGCCGCGGCGCCGGTGCTCGCGCCGAAGTAGGCGATCGGGGTCGGGGTACGGGTGCGGAGCCAGGCCGTCGCGTCGGTCAGGCGGGTCGCCAGGGTGTCGATGTCGAAGACGCGGGCCCGGTCGCCCTCTTCGGCCGGGGTCAGCAGGTCGAAGAGGAGCGTGCCCAGGCCGGCCCGGTTCAGGTCGGAGGCCACCGAGCGGTTGCGGGGGCTGTGGCGGCTGCTGCCGGAGCCGTGGGCGAACATCACCACGGCCGGGGCGCCGGCGGGGAGGGTGAGGTCCCCGGCCAGGGACAGGCCGGCGGCGTCGACGGTGACCTCCACCGGGCGCGCCGCGGCCGGCGGCCCGGCCGCCTCTGTTAGGAGGGCTGTGACTTCTTCGTCCGAGGTTTGGGAGAAGTCTTCGTACCACTGGCCCACTGAGGAGAAGCCGGCTGGCGTGGACAGGCAGATCAGTTCGTCCGCCGCCGTGGAGAGCGTCGCCGCCGCGTCCGGTGGGGCGACCGGGGTCGCCATCACCACGTGGGCCGCGCCCTGGGCGCGTACCACCTCGCACGCGGCGGCGGCCGTCGCGCCGGTGGCGATGCCGTCGTCCACCACGATCACCGTCCGGCCGGTCAGGTCGAGGCGCGGGCGGTTCCCGCGGAACCGGTCGGTCTGGCGGGCCAGGGCCGCCGACTCGGCTTGCTCTACCGAGCGGATGTCCTCGGGGCGGAGCCGGCCGCGTCGGACGATGTCCTCGCTGATCACCCGTACCCCGTCCTCGCCGAGCGCGCCGAACGCCAGCTCGTGCTGGTACGGGACGCCGAGCTTGCGGACGATGACCACGTCGAGCGGGGCACCGAGCGCCCGGGCGACGTGGAACGCCACCGGGACGCCGCCGCGCGGCAGGCCCAGGACGACGGGGCGCAGGTCCGCGTACTTCCCGAGGGCCACGGCGAGCCGTCGCCCCGCGTCGTCGCGATCGGTGAACAGCATGCGGGTTCGCCTCCGCCCCGCTCGCGCAGCACCCCCGTTCTCTTCGACGCAACCCCATGCGCGGGTGTCGCGCAACTCGGGCGGGGGCAGTGCTTCCGGTGGTCTGTACGAGGGAGGTGGCGCGGGGTCTGTGGGTTTTGGGGGGTGGATCGGGCCGGAGGGCGTGCATAGGTTGAAGGTGAGGCCATGTAGCGCCGCTGACCTGGCGCTTTGTGGTGGGCTCTGACGACGAGGATGGGGCATCGCGATGCGGGAGCTTGCGCAGACGGCACGGCAGTGGGCGGTCGAGGGGCGCGGCGGGTTTTTGGCGCGGCCGGTGACCGAGCAGGGGTTCGGTCCGCGTGACCCCGCCGGGGCGGTGCTGATCGATCCGCGCGGGGAATGCGTGGGCGCGCTGTACCGCGGGGTGTTCGACGCGGAGCTCGTCGCCGAGGCCGGGGCGATGCGCGACGGGGAGACCGCGCGGGTCTGCGAGGTCTCGGTCGGGGCGGGCGAGGCGGTGGAGGCGCGGCTGACCTGCGGTGGCCAGGCGGAGATCCTGCTCCAGCCGCTGGAGTCGGTGCCGGCGGCGTGGTGGGAGCTGCTGGCCGAGGGGGTCGGGGTGGCCCTGGTGACCCGGCTGAACGAGCGGGCCGACCATGCCGTGAGCGAGGTCGTACGGGCCACCGACGAGCCGGGGTCGGACTCCGAGCGGCGGGCCGGCGAGCTGCTGGCGACGCGCCGGCCGGGGCGGGACGCGCTGTACGGCGGGTCCGGGCTGGTCCTGGTGGAGGCGTACCCGTCGGCGCCGTACGTGGTGATCGGCGGGGGCGGCGAGCTCGGGGAGGTCATCGCCCGCCAGGCCGGGCTGCTGGGGTGGGAAGCGGTGGTCGTGACGGAGACGGCGCAGGCCGAGAAGGTGCTGGCGGCGCGGCGGGACGCGGCCTGCCTGGCGATGCTCAGCCACGACCCGGAGTTCGATGTTCCGACGCTGCGCACCGCGCTGGCGCTGGGGATCCCGTACGTCGGTGCGCTCGGCTCCCGGAGGACCACGGCGCGGCGCCGGGAGGGGCTGCTGGCGGCGGGGGTCTCGGAGGCGCGGCTGGAGACGGTGCACGGGCCGATCGGGCTGGACCTGGGGGCGCAGACGCCGGCGGAGACGGCGCTGGCGATCTGCGCGGAGATGCTGGCGGTGCTCGGCGGGCGGGACGCCCGCGGGGTACGGGACGCCGACGGGCCGCTGCGGGGGTGACTCCCCGGGATGGCGGCTCGGGAGCATCCCCGGAGTGCCGCCTCGGGAGCATCCCCGGGATGGCGGCTCGGGGGCATCCCCGGGGTGCCGCCTCGGGAGCATCCCCGGAGTGGCGGCTCGGGGGCATCCCCGGGGTGCCGCCTCGGGAGCATCCCCGGAGTGGCGGCTCGGGGGCATCCCCGGAGTGGCGGCTCGGGAGCATCCCCGGGATGGCGGCTCGGGAGCATCCCCGGAGTGCCAGCTCCGGAGTGCCAGCTCCGGAGTGCCAGCTCCGGAGTGCCAGCTCCGGAGTGCCAGCTCCGGAGTGCCGGCTCCGGAGTGCCTCCAGAGGCACCCCGGTCGCGGGTCGCGGAGGTCGCCGCGGTCGCGGCGGACACCCCGGACACCCCGATCCCCGCGGACACCCCAGTCGCCCCGGACACCCCGATCGCCGCGGACACCCCGGACACCCCGGACGTAGCGGACACCCCGATCGCCCCGAACGCGGATGCCCCGGTCGCCCCGGTCAGTCGGAGCCGAGGGCGCGCTTGAGTTCGGCCTTGTTCATGTCGGAGCGGCCGTGGACGCCGCGGCGCTGCGCCTCGGCGTAGAAGCTGGTCGTACGTGGGCCCCTGCGCGCCCGAGTGGGAGCGCAGGCCGCCGCGACGGGACGAGGACATGTCGTCCAGCGACTGCTTGCTCGCGGTCTTGGACTCGCCCGCGCGGGCTCGCTCCTTGTTCACCGTCCGGGCGGCGATCTCCTTCGCCCACTTCTCGGACTCGCCGCGCTGCTCGGCGCTCTCCTTGAGGATCCGCGGGGCATGGCCGGCCTCCTTCCGCCTGGGGTGTACCGGCTCGCGTCGGCCCTTCGCACGTACCCCGGACGGCCCAAGGTATCTACCCAGAGATGCGCATATCGGTCACAAGTGCGGGAAACTGGTCCGTATGGACATGATCCTGAGCGTGGACGCGATCCTCGGCAACATCGCCTGGTTCTTCTTCGCCGGGCTGGTCACCGTCGGCTTCCTGCTCGCCGCCTTCAAGCTGGGTCAGCGCGTCCGGGCCAAGGAGCCCCCGCCGCCCGACCCCGAGAGCCAGCCCCATCTGCCGGACGGCGGCGCGGTCTACGAGGTGCGCGAGGAGCGGGATCCCGTGGAGATCCCCGAAGGTGGCCTGAGGCCGCACGAGATGCAGGGCTACGGCAACTTCGGCTCCACCACCTCCAGCCATCCGGAGGAAGTCCGGGCCGAACGGGAGGCCGCCCACCAGCAGGTGAAGGGCCCTCACCCGCACGTCCAGCCCGGCGCGCCCCCGGACGCGGGGCGCGGCGCGCACGCCTGAAACGCCCGAGGCCCGGCGCCGACCGCCCGACGCCCAACGCCCGACGCCCAACAGCCCCCGCGGCCCGCACCCTCCCGGTGCGGGCCGCGGGGCTGTCCGTCAGAGGTCGGTGCGCAGCCGCAGCACCTCCGGCGGCGGGTGCCGCGCCGAGGTGTGCCGGACCTCCGCCGTCAGCGGCGGGTCGAGCGGCCGGAAGGGGACCTCGCCGAGCCCGATCGCGGTGACCGTGCCGCCCCTCGCCGTGCCGCCCGGCGCCGTGGCACCCGGCGCCGCAGCACCCGTCGCCGCGCCCCCCGTCGCCCGCTCCGCCACGGCCGCCGCCAGCTCCGCGCGCAGCGCCGCCGTCAGCGGGCTCGACACCAGCGGCGTCTCGTCCCCGACCGGCAGTACGAGGACCAGCGCCACCGGTTTGCGCGGTGACCCGGTGTACCCGACGACCGCCGCGTCCCGCACGTCCGTGTGCCGGAGTTTGCGCCAGCCGCGCCGCCCGGCCGGGTAGGACTGGTCCAGCCGTTTGACGACCAGGCCCTCGATGCCGCTCGCCGGCAGCGTCTCGTACCAGGTGGCGGCGAGTTCCGGATCGGTGGTCATCGGCACCGGTTGCAGCGGCGGGCCGAGCGGGAGCAGCAGGTCCACGAGGAGGGCGCGCCGCCGCTCGTACGGGCGGGCGCGGACGTCGAGCCCGGCCAGCTCCAGGACGTCGAAGGCCGCGTACGAGGCGGGCAGGCTCTGCGCGAGCACGGCGGCCCGTACGGGCGTCGCGGCCGCCCGGCGCTGGACCAGGGCGAAGTCCGTACGCCCCTCGTGCCACACCACCACTTCCCCGTCGAGGACGGTCCCGGCGGGCAACTGCCGGGCGGCGGCCGCCAGATCGGGGAAGGCGGCGGTGACGATCCGGCCGGAGCGGGCCTGGAGCACCACGTCCTCCACGGTGCGCACCACGACCAGCCGGTGGCCGTCGAACTTCGGCTCGTACGCGAGTCCCGGCGCGCGCGGGAGCGTGGAGACGGCGGTGGCGAGCGCGACGGTGATCATGACCGGGCCCGCCGGCTCCGCGCGGTGCCGGGGAGTCGCCCGGCGCGGTTCGGATCGGCCAGGGGGGCCAGCAGATCGCCGTCGCGCTCCAGCCGCGGCGGGATGTCGTCGGCGAGGAAGACCAGGTCGGCGGGATCGCGGCAGTCCTCGACCTCCTGCCAGGAGACGGGAGCGGAGACGGTGGGCCGGGCGCGGGCGCGCAGCGTGTACGGCGCGGCGGTGGTCTTCGCGGCGGCGTTCTGGCTGTGGTCGACGAACACCTTGCCGGGGCGCAGCGCCTTGGCCATCCGGTGGACGACGAGGTCGGGGAGCTCGCGCTCGGCCTCCTGGGCGAGCGTCTTCGCGTACGCGGACACCCGGTCGGACGGGGCCGGTTCCAGGGCCACGGCCAGGTGGAGGCCCTTGGAGCCGGAGGTCTTGGCGTACGCCTCCAGGCCGTCGGCGGCGAGCCGGTCGCGCAGCCACAGCGCGGCGGCGCAGCACTCGACGACGCTCGCGGGCGGGCCGGGGTCGAGGTCGAAGACCAGGCGGTCGGCGACGGCGGGGCTGTCGGCCGGCCATTGGGGGGTGTGGAACTCGACGACGAGGTTCGCGGCCCACATGAGGGAGGGCATGTCGGCGATGACGACCTGCTCGGCGTCGGGGTCGTCCGATCGGGGGACGGGGGTGGTCCGCACCCATGCGGGGGTGCCGGGCGGCGGGTTCTTGGTGAAGAACCGCTGGCCGTCCGGGCCGTCGGGATAGCGCAGGAACGACACCGGCCGGTTGTGGATGTGGGCCAGCAGCGACTGCGCGACGGTGGCGTAGTAGTGCAGCACCTCGCCCTTGGTGAAGCCGGTCTCGGGGTACAGGACCTTGTCGAGATTGCTGAGCGAGATGCGACGCCCCTCCACCATGGTGATCGGCGCCATACGACGAGACTGCCATGGATCGGGAGAAACCGGGCGGTGCGGCCCGCCGGGTCCACCCCGGTCAGGCGGATGCGCGCTTGGTGGCCTTCTTGGCGGTGGCCGTCTTCGCGGCGCTCTTGGCGGTCGTCTTCGCCGTCGTCTTCGCGGTCGTCTTCGCGGTCGTCTTCGCCGTCGTCGCGGTGCTCTTGGCGGTCGTCTTCGCCGCGCTCGCCGTCTTCGCCGAGGTGGACTTGGCGGTGGTCTTCCTCGCGGCCGTCTTGCGGGCCGCGGTGCTCTTCTTGCCGCCGGTGTCCTTGGGGACGACGGCGGTCTTGGCCGCGGTCTTGGCGGCCGTCTTCGTGGCCGTTCTCTCGGTCCGCTTCGCCGCGGTCTTCCCCGCCGCCGTACGGACGGGCAGCTCGCGCACTTCGGCGGTCCCCGTCCCTGTCCCCGTCCCCGATCCCGTTCCCGTCTCCCCGCGCGATTCCCGGGCCGCGCGGACGCTGTTCTCCAGCGCCGCCATCAGGTCGATGACCTGGCCGCCGGTTGGGGCGGCCTCCTCCTCGTGCGGGGGCTCGATGCCCATCAGCCGGGCCTCGATGACCTGCTGGAGCGCTTCCTGGTACTCGTCGTGGAGCGCCGAGATGTCGAAGTCCTGGGACAGCATGTCCATGAGCGACTTGGCCATCTGCAGTTCCTGCGGGCGGATGGTGACCTCGTCCTCGGGGGTGATCCCGGCGGCCGGCCGCACCTCGTCGGGCCACAGGCAGGTCTGCAGGACGAGGGTGTCCTCGTGTACCCGCAGCACGGCGAGGGACTCCCGCGAGCGGATGGCGATCTTCGTGACGGCGATCTGCCCGGATTCGGTGAGGGCCTCCTTGAGCAGGGCGTACGGCTTGGCCGCGGCCTTGTCGGCGGTGCCGACGTAGTACGCCTTGGAGAACATCAGCGGATCGATGGTCCCGGCGTCGACGAAGGCCAGCACGTCGATGAGCTTCTTGCTGGGCAGCGGGAGGCCGGCTAGGTCCTCGTCGGTCAGCATGATCATGCTGCCGTCCGGGGCCTCGTACCCCTTGGCGATCTCCTGGTAGGGGATCTCGACGTCCTCGGCCTCGCACACGCGCCGCAGCCGGACCCTGGAGGCGTCCTTCTCGTGCACCTGGCGGAGCGGAATGTCATGCTCCTCCGTCGCCGTGAAGAGCTGGACCGGGATCGTGACCAGGCCGAAGGAGATGGCTCCCTTCCAGGTCGCTCGCATGGGTGGCTCCTTCCCTGGGGCCCTCAGGCTATGCCGGGGTCCGGGAGCGCGACACTCGGCGCCGTCCCATCCGGTGACGGCGCCGCGCGCGGGGCTCCCCCGCTACCGGCGGGGTCTGCGGAAGGCGGGTCCGACGGGCCGGCCCGTCCAGGTGCGCCAGTCGCGGGCCAGGGTGAACAGGGCCTCGATGTCCGGGGGTTTGAGGGTCACCGGCGCCTCGGCGAGGTACGCGAGGGCCGTGGCCGGCTGGAGGACGCGGATGTCGCGGACCGTGGGGGCCACCTCGACGCGCGAGGCCTCCACCAGGGCCAGGGCCGGGATCACCGGGGCCGTCAGGGCCCGGCCCGCCCGGGTGGCGGCCAGCCGGATCCAGCGCGGGTCCTGGCGGGGTTCGGCGCGGCCCACCGTGAGCAGGAGGTCGCCGACGGCCGCGCGCTGGCGGCGGCCCGGGACGGTGCGGACGCAGAGGATCCCGGGCGGGCCGATCAGCAGGTGGTCGATCAGCCCGGCCCCCGGGAGCGGGACGGCGTGCAGCACCCGCCACTCCGGCGGTTCCAGGGCGTCCAGCTCCTCCCCCATCCGCTGCTGGGCCAGCAGTTCCAGGCGCATCCGGTGCCGGGCGCGGGCGCCGGCCGAGCCGTGCGCCAGCTCGCCGAGCAGGGCCTCGCCCGGGCGGTTCGGGGCCAGGTCCTCGTCGGGCGGGAGGGCCAGTCTGCGCAGGTCCGCCGCCGTGGGTACGGGGGGCGGGCCGAGCGTGTAGCCCCGTTGCAGGTACGGACGCAACGCCGCCAGGACCGCCTCGCGGTGCTGGTCCGCGAGCACGCTGATCCGGTTGGTCTCCCGGTCGTACCAGGCCACCGCCCGGCCGTCGGGCTGGTTCACATACAGCCGGCCGCGTCCGGGCCGACCGCTCGGCAGCACCTTGAGTCCCCGCATCGCCCTCACCCCCGCCGTCCATGGGAGCAGGCCGGGCCGCGCGCGGCAATCCCCCGGGTGAGTACCTGTGGATAATCCGGCGGTCGTGTAACAACTCCGACGGGACCCCGCTGGCTCGCTGTTACACGGCCACCGCCCTTCCGCAACGGCGGCCGCCTAGGTTGGTGCCACCCGGGGACGCCGGGCCCCGGTCGGGGCCGGCCCCGACCCGCCGACCAGCCCTGACCAGCCCCGACCTGACCCGAGCAGCCCCGACCTGACCAGTACCGAAGGATCCCCCGTGAGCACCGACAGCCGCCGCACTCTCGTACGCGCCGCCGCCGTGACCGCCTGCGCCGGAAGCCTGCTGGCGCTGCCCACCGCCGCGGCCCTCGCCGAGGGGCTGCCGGCCGTCTCCGCGTCGGCCGCCGCCCCCGCCGCCGCGGCGGCCCCGCAGCGGACCCTGGTGAAGAGCCTCTCGCTGGCGGACGGGGTGTCCACCGCGCACGTCTACCGGGTCGCGAGGAACGCGTACCAGGCGGACATCCTGCGCGACGGCGCCACGGTCGCCACCCTCACCAGCCGCGACGGCGTGCCCGCCCGGGGCGAGGCGGGCGCCCTGCACGCCGCGTTGCAGCCCGACGGACGGCTGTCCTCCTGGGTCGGCGAGGCCCGGCCGGCGGGCGGCTCGCACCGGATCGGCGGCGACGGGCACAAGACCGGGACGCGGGACGGCCAGGTCGTGGCGGCGTCGGCGCCGGGCACCCGCGCAGCGGGCGCGACGGACGGCAGGGGCGGCACGAGCGGCACGGTCGCGGCGGCTGGGCGCACGGGGGCGGCCGAGGCGCTCAAGTTGGACTCGCTCGCCGACGGACCGGGCGACGGCCTGCTGCTGCTCGCCGCGGGCGGCGGGATCGCGGCCGTCGGCGCCGCCGGCCTCGGCTTCGCGATGCTGCGCCGGGGTCGCACGAACGCCTGACCGGGCGGCCCCGCGGGCCCAAGGGCCGTCTGATCATGTCCAGCGCGCGGACGCCGGGGCAAAAGGGGCGTACCTCTGCATAAGGTTGACGGATGTGTGTCTCCCGTACCGCCGCGGCCGTTCTGCTGCTGGCCGCGCTGCCGCTGGTGGCCGGCTGCGGTGACACCGGCGGGCTGGCGAGCGCCGGGTCGACCCCGACCGCGCGCGGTCCCGTACATCTGTGGCCGGGGCGCGCGGGGGCCGACGTACCGCCCGCCGATCCGGGTGGGGCGCCGCCGGAGTACGTGACGGGGCTGGCGCCGGTCCGGAACCAGAACGTGCACGAGGTGGACCCGGTGGCGCTGGTCAAGGCGGAGCTGCGGGCCCGTCCGGGGGCCGAGGTCGGGCCGGACGGGATGCCGCCGGAGACCGCCGACGCGATCCGGGCGTGCGGGACGCAGGGGCACGACTGCCCCGTGCTGACGCCGTACTACCGGGACCTCACCGGCAACGGCAAGGACGAGGTCGTGGTCGGCATCGAGCTGCCCGACAAGATGATGTCCGTACGGGTCTACACGGCGGACCCCGACGGCCGGCTCAACCGGATCATGGCGACGACGCAGACCCTGATCAGCGTGGAGCTGGCCGGGCGGGACGTGGTGCTGCGGATGCCGAGCGGGAACCCGGGCTACGAGCTGATCACCGCGTGGTCCTGGGACGGGAAGCAGCGGACGATGCTGCCGGCGCGGGAGCAGATCGTACGGGTGCCGGGCGGGTCGCCGTGAGGCTGCGACGGCCCGCGTGGACGGCCTCGCTGACCTGGAAGTCGGCCTGTTTCATCGTGCTGATGTGCTGTTCGCTGGCGGCGGTGCTGGGCGTGCTGGTGCACGTGGAGGTGACCCGCCAGACGGTGGCGTCGGCGCGGGACAAGGCGCTGGAGAAGCTGCACGACGCGTCGCGCGCGTACGAGGCGGGCGAGGCGCTGCCGCCGGATGCGGGCGTGGACCCGGCGGGGCTCCCGAAGTCGTTGCGGGAGCTGGCGCTGAGCGGGCGGCGCGGGACGATCGTGGCCGACCGGGACGGGACGCCGACGATGTGGGCGGCGGCCCCGGCCGACGGGCGGGTGCTGGCGACGGCCGTCGACTACGGGCAGAGCGCGCGGACCATCACCGGGCTGGACAACGCGATCATCGGGTCTTCGGTGCTGGCGATCGGCGGGACGCTGCTGGTGGGCGCGTTCGCGGTGACGCGGGTGACGCGGCGGCTGCACCAGACGGCGACGGTCGCGCGGCGGATCACGCGGGGGGACCTGGACGCGCGGGTGGGGGCGGCCCGGTCACGCCCGTCCCGGCATCAGGACGAGGTCGCGACGGTCGCCCGGGCGCTGGACACGATGGCGGGGACGCTCCAGGCGAAGCTGGTGAGCGAGCAGCGGTTCACGGCGGACGTCGCGCATGAGCTGCGCACGCCGCTGACGGGGTTGCAGGCGGCGTCGGAGCTGTTGCCGGAGGGGCGGGCGACGGAGTTGGTACGGGAGCGGGTGCGGACCATGCGGGGGCTGACGGAGGACCTGCTGGAGATCTCGCGGCTGGATTCCGGGAGCGGGGTCGTCGAGACGGATCTGCACCGGCTGGGGCGGGTGGCGGAGCGGGTCGTCCGGGCGTCCGGGACGGACACGGAGGTGGTCGTGGTGCGGGACGTGCACGTGGAGACGGACCGGCGGAGGCTGGAGCGGGTGCTGGGCAACCTGGTGGCCAATGCGCACCGGCACGGGCGGGGGCCGGTGGTGGTGACGGTGGACGGCCCGGTCCTGACGGTCCGGGACCACGGCGACGGCTACCCGGACTACCTCCTGACCCACGGCCCCCAGCGGTTCCGCAGCGCGGGCACGGGCAAGGGCCACGGCCTGGGCCTCACCATCGCGGCGGGCCAGGCGGAGGCGATCGGGGCGTCCCTGACCTTCCGCAACACCGGGCCCTGCGGGGGTGACGCCGGCCCGGAGGGCGGGGCGGAAGCGACCCTCGCCCTGCCGTGGCCATTGGGGGAGCCTGGCGGGGCCTGACCACTGCCGATGCCCTGACCGGGCGGGGCGGGGCGGGGCGGGGCGGGGCGGGGCGGGGCGGGGCGGGGCGGGGAGTAATTCCCCGGGTCGCGGCCCCGGGTCCGGGTCGGGGGCCCCGGGTCGGGGGACCCGGCACCTCCCACCCGGGTCGGGAGCCCGGCACCGTGCCACCCCGGGGCGCGGCCCCGGCATCGTGCCGCACGGGGATGGCGGAGCCCGAAGGCGCCGAGCCCCGGCGTGGTGGCGCCGGCTAGGGCTGGGGGGTTGGCTTGGTCCAGGGCCAGCGGATCTTCGGCTTCTGGCCGGACGGGGCGTACGTGTACTTCCAGCCCTTCTGGAGGTGCAGCCGCTTCGAGTAGCCCGCCGGGACGCGCTCGTACAGCAGGACCACCGCGGGCCCGCCCTCCGCCGAGGGGACCGGGATCTCGTACCACTTCGGCGGGTGCCCGGTCGGGCCGACCAGGACCGGCAGGACCCGGCCGTCCATCGGGCCGCCCTCGAAGGGGGTGGGTTCGCTCTTCACCCCACCAGTGTCACAGCAGGTGCGCCGCCTCGGAGACCACGGGGATCACGCGGCGGGCCAGGACGCCGACCGGGCCGTCCGCCGATTCCAGCGCCAGCGCGGCCCGCGCGGCCCCGGCCGTTTCCGGGTCGGTGGCCGCCGTCGCCGCGAGGAGGGCGACGAACTGGTCCAGCAGCCAGTCCCGCAGCTGGTCGACGCCCGGCTGTTTGCCCTCGTCGATCCAGATCAGCGACGCCGCCTCCACCGCCGTGATCCAGGTGCGGACCATCATCCGCAGCCGCCGCCCGGGCGCCGGGACCCCCAGGTGGAGGAGGATCGCATCGGCCGCGGCCCGGCGGATGCCGTCCACGGTGGCCGTCGTACGGGAGGTCTCCACCACGCTGCCGCCCTGGAGGAGGGCGGCGAAGCCGGCGTCATGTTCGTCGACGAAGGCCAGGTAGCGGTCCAGCGCGCGGGAGAGCCGCTGGGTGAGCGGGCCGGCCTGGGGTTCGGCGAAGCAGAGCTCCAGCACGTCGGCCGCCGAGCGCAGGGCCGCTTCGTAGAGCTGCTGTTTGCCGCCGGGGAAGTACCGGTAGACCAGCGGTCGCGAGACCCCGGCGGCCTCGGCGACGTCGTCGAGCGAGACCTCCTCCGGGGCCCGGTGCGCGAACAGCGACAGGGCCGCGTCGAGGAGTTGGGCCCGCCGCTCCTCGACGCTCAGCCTGCGGTACGCGCGTACGGTCATGTCCGCAGGGTAGCCCCACGGCACGCGCTTCAGGCGAGGAGTCCGGAGCTCTGCCACAGCCTGCGGCCGACGCCGCGCAGGACGCCGATGTCGTCGAGGAAGTCGGTGAGCCGCTTGGCGCCGGTCTGCATGACCTCGCGCCGGTGGCCGCTCGCCTTCACCTGGGCGACGGCTTCGCGCCGGTCCAGGCCGACGTTCTCGTAGACCTGGGGGTTGACGAACGCCAGCGAGAAGACGCGGGCCGCCTCGCCGCAGCTGATCCGGGTGAGCTCCTGTTCCCAGCGCGGGGCGGTGAGCATCCGACGGCGCAGTTCCTCGCGGGCGTACCGGACGTGGCGGGCCTCCTCGATGACGTGGATCCGGGTGACCCCGCGCACCAGGGGCTGGATGCGCTCGTCCGGGAAGGTCAGGCGCTGCATCCAGTCGAGGATCTCCTCGCCGAGGAGGGTGCAGGCGAAGGAACCCGGGGTGGTGGAGATGGTCTTGAGGACTCGGGCGAGGTTGTGGTTGACGCGGGAGACCGGGTAGGCGGGGGCGCCGGCCTTCTGGATCATCCGGGCGAACATCATCGAGTGGCGGCACTCGTCGGCTATCTCGGTGAGCGCGTAGCGGACGTGGTTGCTGGTCAGGGACTTGTCGTAGATGTGCCGGACCATCAGCTGCATCAGGATGATCTCGAACCAGATGCCGAGCGAGCCGAGGGCGGCCGCCTCGTGGCGGGAGAGGTCGATGCGCTGCTCCTCGCCCATCCTCTTCCAGAGCGGGGTGTCGTAGAGGGAGAGCAGCTCGGGCGGCCAGTAGTACTTGCCGTCGATGGGCGGGGCGTCCCAGTCGAGCTCCGTGTCGGGGTCGAAGGAGTGCTTGGCGGAGGATTCGAGGAGCCGCACGGCGATCTCCTCGCGGTCCTTGAGCGTGCCGAGCGCGTCCCGCAGCACCGTGCGGTCGGTGCGGCCCGGGCGTTCGGCGCTGCGGTCGGCGCGGTCGGTCGTGGTCGTCATGGCGGGGGCACCTCGCCCTTGTTTCCGGCGTCACCAGCGGTCACCGCTGCGGTCACCCCTTATGAGACTGCCTGTCAGCAAGGTCGTCAATCCCCCGCGCACGACTTGTTGACCCGCTGTCTACCAACGTGTGACCCTGCCAACTGTCCGGTCTTGTACGGCAGTACGCGAGACGAGGGGGCGTCAGTGTCGACGCACGAGCTCTACACCACCAGCCCGGGCGAGGGCGTCTGGCAGGTCCCAGCCTCCGGCGCGGCCCGTTTCAGCTGGGAGTACGCCGAGGGTCGCGAACGGCTCCTCGCGCTGTACCAGAAGGGCAAGGACAAGCAGTGGGACGGCGCCAAGCGGATCCACTGGGACGTGGAGGTGGACCCGCGCGACCCGCTCGGCACCCCCGACGAGGCGCTGACCCTCTACGGCACCCGGTACTGGTCCAAACTCACCGAGAAGGACAAGGGCGAGCTGCGCCGGCACTACACCGCGTGGAACTTCAGCCAGTTCCTGCACGGCGAGCAGGGCGCGATGGTGTGCGCGGCCCGCATCGTCGAGTCGGTGCCGGACCTGGACGCGAAGTTCTACTCGGCCACCCAGACCATGGACGAGGCCCGGCACGCCGAGATATTCGGCCGCTTCCTGCACGAGAAGGTCGGGATGCTGTACCCGGTCAACGACAGCCTCCAGAGGCTGCTCGGCGACACCCTGCGCGATTCCCGCTGGGACATGCCGTACCTGGGGATGCAGGTGCTCATCGAGGGGCTGGCGCTGGCCGCCTTCGGGATGATCCGCGACACGACCGACAAGCCGCTGCCGAAGCAGATCCTCGCGTACGTGATGCAGGACGAGGCCCGGCACGTGGCGTTCGGGCGGATGGCGCTGCGGGACTACTACAAGCAGCTCACCGACGCCGAGCTGCGCGAGCGCGAGGAGTTCGTGATCGAGGGCTGCTACCTGATGCGGGACCGGTTGCAGGGCGTGGAGGTGCTGGAGAACTTCGGCATATCGAGGAAGGAGGCGCAGGAGTTCAGCGAGCGGTCCGAGTTCCTGCACCTGTTCCGGAAGCTGCTCTTCAGCCGGATCGTGCCGTGCGTGAAAGACATCGGGCTCTGGGGCGAGCGGCTGCAGAAGGCGTACCTGGAGATGGGCGTCTTCGAGATGGGCGACTCCAACCTGGACCTGCTGATGCGCCAGGACGAGGAGATCGCCGAGGCGATGGACCGCGAGCGGTTCGCGGCCGAGGAGCGCGACCGGGTGGCGGAGGTCGAGGCGGCCATCGCCGAGGGCGGCCTCCCGTAGCGCCGCGGCCGGGCCCGCCAGGGTCAACGGTCAGGCCAACCAGCCCTGTGCGCGGCCCATACGATGCTCGGAAAAGCTCGACGGCGGAAACTCGTCTGGGTGCATCGATGGAGGGGCAGCGCGTGAGCCGAGCCGAGGTCACGGATGTTTTCGTCTTCGCGAAGGGGGACAGTGCCGTTTACATCGATCCCGTCGAGGGGGATTTCGGGGCCGGCGATCGCGTGAGGATCATTCGCGAGGGCGTTGAAGCGGCAGAGGCCGTGATCTTCCCGCGCGACGGAAGTGTGGCCGCCTCAGGTCGAACGGGCCGACGCCCCCACGCACTGGTCAAGGGATTCGTCTGCGTCGTCGGCGATGTCATCGAGGCCGAGTGATCCCCCGCTTCAGCGCCCGGCCAGCGCCGCCTCCATGACCGCGCGGGCGATCGGGGCCGCCGCGCTGTTGCCGCTGATGTCGCCGCGGTCGGCCGAGGCGTCCTCGACCACCACCGCCACCGCGACCGCAGGCAGCGGCGCACCCTCCGCCTTGGCCCAGGAGATGAACCAGGCGTACGGGGTGCCCGCGTTGCCGACGCCGTGCTGGGCGGTGCCCGTCTTGCCGCCTACGACGGCGCCCGGGATCGCCGCGTTGCGCCCGGTGCCGTTCTCCACGACCTTCACCATCAGCTCCTGGAGCCGCAGCGCCGTCGCCGGGTTCATGGCGCGGCCCAGCCCGCGCCGCTCCCCGCGCCGGACCGGGGAGCCGTCGGCCTGGGTGGTGCGCTCGACCAGGTACGGGGAGAGCACCTCCCCGCCGCTCGCGACCGCCGCCGCCACCATCGCCATCTGCAGCGGGGTGGCCGAGGTGTTGAACTGCCCGATCGAGGACAGGGCCAGCTGGTCGGGGCTCATGTCGGTGTCGAAGTTGGACCGCGACACCCACGAGGGCACGTACAGCCCGTCGTCGTTGAACCCGAACCGCCGCGCCGCCTCCACCATCCCGCGCAGCCCGACCCGCACCCCGATCTTGGCCATCACGGTGTTGCAGGACCACTGCACCGCCTCCGCCATCGAGGCGTCGGCGCAGCCCGTGCTCGCGTTCGGCAGCAGGGTGCTGGTGCCGGGCAGCGGGTACGGGTCGGGGGTCTCGGTGGGCGCGTCCACATCGGTGACGACGCCGGAGTCCAGGGCCGCCGCGGCCGTCACGATCTTGAAGGTGGAGCCCGGCGGATACGTCTCGCGCAGCGCCCGGTTGAGCATCGGCCGGGCCGGGTCCGCGCCCAGCCGGGCCCAGGCGTCCTTGACCCGGCTGCCCGTGCCGGAGAGCACGGCCGGATCGTAGGACGGGCTGCTGACCAGCGCGAGGATCCGCCCGGTGGCCGGTTCGACGGCCGCCACCGCGCCGCGTTTGCCACCGAGCCCCGTGTACGCGGCGAGCTGGACCCCGGCCCGGATGGTGGTCGCCGCGTCGCCGCCGGGCGGGCGGCCGCGGGAGAGGTCGTACCAGAGGGGGAAGGCGGAGAGCCCCGGGTCGGTGCCGGCCAGGATCCGGTCCTCGGCGCGCTCGACGAAGCTGGTCCCGTACGTCTGGGAGGAGAACCCGGTGACGGGCGCGTAGAGCGGGCCGTTGGTGTACGTCCGCTCGTAGCGCAGCAGTTGGCCGCTGTCGCGGGAGCCGGTGACGGGCCGCCCGTCGACCAGGATGTCCCCGCGGCGCTCGGCGTAGCGCTCGATGGCGGGACGTTTGTTGGCCGGGTTCACCGCGTACCCGGCGGACTCCCAGACCTGCACGCGGGCGATGTTCACGAGCAGGGCGGTCAGCAGCAGGGCACAGAAGTACGCGCACCAGCGGATGTAGCGGATCACGGCGCGGCCTCCGCGCCGCCGGGGCGGGGTCTGCGGGCGCTGTCGCTGAGCCGGACCAGCAGCGCGACGATGATCCAGTTGGTGACGACGGAGGAGCCGCCCTGCGCGAGGAAGGGCATGGCCATGCCGGTGAGCGGGATCAGTGCGGTGACGCCGCCCGCGATGACGAACACCTGGAGGGCGACGATCGAGGCGAGGCCGGTGGCGAGGAGCCGCCCGAAGGGGTCGCGCAGGGCGAGCCCGGCGCGGAAGCCGCGCGCGACGAGCAGTCCGTAGAGCAGCAGGATCGCGGTGAGGCCGACGAGGCCGAGCTCCTCGCCGGCGGTGGCCAGGATGAAGTCCGACTTGGCGGCGAAGCCGATGAGGAAGGACTGGCCGTGCCCGAGCCCGGAGCCGAGGAGCCCGCCGGCGCCGAAGGCGAAGAGGGACTGGGCGAGCTGGCCGGGGCCCTCGCCGCGCTCGATGGAGGCGAAAGGATTCAGCCAGTCGTTGACGCGGCCGTGCACGTGGGGTTCGAAGGTGCCGACGGCGTAGGCGCCGAGGGCGGCGAGGAGCAGCCCGATGGCGATCCAGCCGATCCGGCCGGTGGCGGTGAACAGCATGATGACGAAGAGGCCGAAGAAGAGGAGCGAGGTCCCCAGGTCCCTTTCCAGGACGAGGACGCCGACGCTGAGCAGCCAGATGGCGAGGATCGGGCCGAGGACGCGGCCCGGCAGGAGTTTCAGCTTCCAGAAGAGCCGGCGTCCGCCCAGGGCGAGCGCGGTGCGGTTCGCGGCGAGGTAGGCGGCGAAGAAGACCGCGAGCAGGATCTTGGCGAACTCGCCCGGCTGGAAGGAGAACCCGGCGAACCGGATCCAGATGTGGGCGCCGTTGACGGCCGGGAAGAAGACCGGGACGAGCATCAGCGCGAGCGCGGCGACGACGGAGAGGTACGCGTAGCGCTGGAGCACCCGGTGGTCGCGCAGCGCGGCGACGACGAGGACGAAGAGGGCGAGCCCGAGGGCCGACCAGCGCAGTTGCTCCCCGGCGGTGGGGTGGCCGGGGGTGGTCAGGTCGAGGCGCTGGATGAGGACGAGGCCGAGTCCGTTGAGGAGGAAGGCGATCGGGAGCACGAGCGGGTCGGCGTACGGGGCGCGCAGCCGGACGGCGAGGTGCGCGAACAGCGCGGCGGCGGCGAGGCCGCCGGCGTAGCGGGCGGCGGGGCGGGGGAGCTGGCCGGTCGCCGCGACGCCGACGTAGAGGTAGCCGAGGACGGAGACGAAGACCGCGCCGGCGAGCAGCGTCAGCTCGACGCCGCGGCGGCGCCGGGGGGCGGGGGCGCCGGGGGGTGAGGGCGGGGCGGGCTCGGCCACCTTTGCCGTCAGAGCGGTCATACGGGAAACGTAGCAAGCGGGCGGGTTGTATGTCCGCTTATGTCATAGTGTGCCGAAGAGTCGTCAGAAGGTTGCCGAACAGTCGTCAGAAGTGGTCGGAACGGTCAGGAGTGGGGTGCCGCGGCGCATGGGACCTGTGGAGTTCATCGTCCTCGCCTTCCCGGAGGAGCAGCTGCGGGTGCCGGCGGTGGAAGCCGTCATGGGGCTCCGCAAGGCGGGGGTCGTCCGGTTGATCGACGGGCTGGTGGCGACGAAGACGGCGGCGGGCGAGGTGATGGCGGCGGAGTTCGACGAGTTCATGGAGCTACGGGGCCTGCTGGCGCACCGGGAGGCGGCGCGGCTGATCGGGCCGGAGGACGTCCGGGAGGCGACGGATCTCCTGGACCGGGGCAGTTGCGCACTGCTGTTGCTGGTGGAGCACGTGTGGGCCGAGGACGCGGCGATCGCCGTACGGGCGGCGGGCGGGCGGATCGTCGGCTCGGTCCGGATCCCGGCGGAGCGGGTGGGGGTGGCCTGATGTTCATCCGACCGGTGGGTGTGACGGTCTCGGCGGCGATCCGCCCGCCGGGGCGCCCGCTGCTGCGGGGACTCCTGGCGCGCGCCGCCGGGGTGGCTCCGCCGGGGCAGGGCGCGTACGAGGAGTCCGACTGGATGTCCCCGGCCGCCCGGAGGGGCCGCCCCGCCCCGGGCGAGGGAACCGACTGGACGGGCCGGGCCGCCGCGGGCGAAGAGGGCGACTGGACGAGCCCGGCGGCCCCGGGCGAGGAAGCCGACTGGCCGGGCCGGCCCGCCCCGGGCGGCGAAGCCGACGCGCCGATCCCGGCGGTCCCCGGCGAGGAGGCCGACGGGCCGGGGCCGGCCGTCCCCGGCGAGGAGGCCGGGCGGACGGGCCCGGGTGCCCCCGGCGGGGAAGCGGCACGGCCGGAACCCGGGACCCCGGCCCCCGCACCGCCACCCTCGCCCCCGGCCGCGGCCCCGTCGGGGCCGGGCGCCGGACTGTCGGCGCAGCTGACGCAACTGGCCGCCTTGGCCCGCGAGGGGCTCCTGACCCCGGACGAATTCACCGCCGCCAAAGCCCTCCTGCTCCACCCCTGACCCGGAGGGGCCCGGGGTACCGGCGCCGCCGCGACGAAGTCCCTGGCCGACGGCCCCGGGGGGCCGGCCCACCGGGGCGGGTGGCCCGGACCAGGGCCCGGACCGGGGCGCTGGCCCTGGCCGCGGGCGCAGGCGTAGCCGGCCCAGACCCACGCCCAGGCGTAGCCGCAGGCCCAGGCCTAGCCAGCGCAGCCTCAAGCCCAGCCGCAGGTTCAGGCGCAGCCCAACCGCAGGCCCAGGCCCAGGCGCAGGTGCAGGTGCGAGCGGTGTTCGGGGTGGGGGCCTGGTGCGTTGTCGGGGGTGGCTGGGCGTTGGGGGTGGTGGGGTGGGGCCGGATGGGTGAGGGGGGAGTGGGGGGCGGGGTGGGGCGGGGATTTTGTCATACCGGGCGTGGCAGCATCGGCGGCCCGGAGGTGATCACATGTCGAACCGGCTGCTCCGCGCGGCCTGCGTCGCCGCGGCGCTCGTCGTCATCGGCCCGCCGCCCCAAGAGGCGCGGGCCGAACCCGTCGGGGTGCTGCTCACCCGGCTGCAAGGGCTGTACCAGAAGGCCGAGGAGGCCGCCGAGGCCTACAACGCCACCGAGGCCGCCCTCAGGGACCGCCAGGACGAGGAGCACCGGCTCGCCGCCGAGCTCGGCAAGACCCGCCGGGACCTCGCCGCCGAGAAGGCCGTCGCCGGCCGGCTGGCCCGGGAGCAGTACCAGGGGGCCCGGGGGCTCTCCCCGTTCGCCCGGATGCTGCTCAGCGGCGATCCCCAGGCCGCCCTGGACGAACGCCGCCTCGCCGCCCGCGAGGGCGCCCGGCAGGCCGCCCTGCTGGACCGGCTGACCAAGGGCGAGCGGCAGGCCGACCGGCTCGCCGCCGCCGCCCGCAAGGCGCGGGACACCGAGGCCGGGCTGGCCGGGCAGATGAAGGAGCGCAAGGAGGAGGTCGGCCGGCAGCTCAAGGAGGTCGAGCGGATGCTGGCCGCGCTCACCCCCGAGGAGCTCGCGCAGCTCGGCGCGCAGGAGGCCGCCGACACCGCCGACGCGCAGCGGCAGCTGGTGACGTCGGGGGCCCTCGGGAGCCCCCGTACCCGTACCCCCACCGCCGCCGGCGGCGTCGCGCTGACCTACGCCACCGCCCAGATCGGCAAACCCTACGTCTGGGGCGCCGAGGGGCCGGGGTCCTTCGACTGCTCCGGCCTCACCTCGCAGGCCTGGGCGCACGCCGGCCGGTCCATCCCCCGGACCAGCCAGGAGCAGTGGGCGCAGCTCCCCCGGGTGCCGCTGGACCAGCTGCGCCCCGGGGACCTGGTCGTCTACTTCCCCAAGGCCACGCACGTGGCGCTCTACATCGGGGAGGGGAAGGTGATCCAGGCGCCCCGGCCGGGAACGAAGGTGAAGGTCTCGCCGATCGCCGCGAACCCGCTGCTCGGCGCCGTCCGCCCGGACTCCGACGCCACCCCGCTGAAGGAGTTCACCCCGCCGCCGCTGCCCGAGTCCGACGGGACGGCCGACGGCGACGACACCGGCTACTCCGCCGAGGAGAGCCCCGCCTAGACGGAGACGGAGACGGACGCCGAGACGGAGGCCTCCGCCTCCGCCTCCGCCAGGTAGTCCGCCGCGTCCTCGGGGTCGTAGAAGTACGCGTCGAAGTCGGCCGGGTTGTCGTAGCCGTTGGCGATTCGGTCCGCCACCGGCCGCAGCCGCCCGGCCGCACCGATCAGGCCCAGCACGTGCTCCGGCGCGGCGGCCAGCATCGCGTTCGTCCACTGGGTCACCGGCTTGCCCGTCGTGAACCAGTACTTGTCGAACGTCGCCTTCATCCAGGACGCGTCGAACGGCTTGTCCCCGTGCATCAGGATCGACGACAGGTACGACGCCGCGCACTTGGCGGCCGAGTTCGCCCCCTGCCCCGTGATCGGGTCGTTCGCGACGACCACGTCCGCGACGCCCAGCACCAGCCCGCCGCCCGGCAGCCGCCCGATCGGGTCGCGCACGACCGGCGCGTACCGGCCGGCGAGCGTGGCGCCGCTGTCCGTCAGCTCCACGCGCGCCGCCCGCTCGTACTCCCACGGCGTGAACTTCTCCATCAGCCCCAGCGTCAGCGCCAGGTGCTCCGCCGGGTTCTTGACCCCGTTGAAGACGTCCAGCGGGCCGCCCGGGACGCCCTCCCAGAACAGGATGTCCGCCCGCCCCGACAGCGTCAGCGTCGGCATCACGAACAGCTCACCGACCCCCGGCACCAGGTTGCAGCGCACGGCCTCCGTCCCCGGGTGCTCCGGGCGCTGCTCCAGGCCGTGTACGTACGAGACCGCCAGCGCGCGCTGCGGCGCGTCGTACGGGGAGCGCGCCGCGTCCCGCCCGAACATCGACACCAGCTCGCCCTTGCCGGCGGCGACGAGCACCAGGTCGTACGCGCGGGAGAAGTAGTCCAGGTCGGCGACCGAGGCCCCGTGGACGACCAGCTGCCCGCCGCGCTGGACGAAGGCGTCGAGCCAGCCGGCCATCTTCAGGCGCTGGTCGACGGACTGGGCGTAGCCCTTCAGCCGGCCGAGCCAGTCGACGGCGCGACCGGTGCCAGTGCCGGTGCCCGGGGCGGCGACGGAGAAGCCGAGGGCCTCGATCCGGGGCGCCTGCCGCTCCCAGAAGTTCAGCCCGAGGTCCCGCTCGTGCCGGAGCGCCGAGTCGAACATGACCTGCGTGGACATGACCCGGCCGGTGCGGATCTCGTCCGGCGTCCGGCTGGACATCAGGGTGACCTCGTACCCCTTGTCCTGGAGTCCGAGGGCGAGCTGGAGCCCGGACTGGCCGGCTCCCACGACGAGTATCCTGCGCATCTCACGTTCTCGATTCGGAGCTGTTCGGGCTGCCGTTCGGGCTGCCGTTCCGGGCTGCTGTTCCGGGCTATTCGGGGGTGCTGTCGAGGGCGTGCGCGACCAGCGCGAGCAGCGATTCGACGACCGTGTCCCGGCTCCGCGCGTCCATGATCACGACGGGCACCCGGGGCGCGATGGTGAGCGCCTCGCGCACGTCCTCCGGCTCGTACGAGCGGGAGCCCTCGAAGTGGTTCACCGCGACGGCGTACGGGAGCCCACAGCTCTCGAAGTAGTCGAGCGCGGGGAAGCAGTCGCGCAGCCGGCGGGTGTCGGCGAGGACGAGCCCGCCGATGGCGCCGCGGACCAGGTCGTCCCACATGAACCAGAACCGCTCCTGGCCGGGGGTCCCGTACACGTAGAGCACGAGGTCGTCGGCGAGGGTGACGCGGCCGAAGTCCATGGCGACGGTGGTGGTGTTCTTGTCCGGGGTCCCGGACAGGTCGTCGGTGGGGACGCTGGCCTGCGTCATCACCGCCTCGGTGCGCAGCGGGGTGATCTCGGAGACCGACGACACGAAGGTGGTCTTGCCGACCCCGAAGCCGCCCGCGACCAGCACCTTGACGGCGACGGGCGCGCGCGAGCGGTCGTACTGCCAGGGCTGGACGGGCTCGTCGTCGAGGAGCGCGGTTTCAGAGACGGCGAAGGCCATCGAGCACCCTTTCGAGCAGCGCGCGTTCGGGGCGGCCGGGGCCGTGCCCCGTTCCGTAGACGCGGATCCGGCCCTGGTCGGCGAGGTCGCTGACGAGTACGCGGACCACGCCGAGCGGCAGCTTCAGCAGCGCGGATATCTCGGCGATGGTGCGCATGCGGCGGCACACCTCGACTATGGCGGGCATCTCGGGCATGCGGTCGCCCTTCGACGGGGTCCCGTCGCCGCTCTCGCCGCGCTGCGGCTCGGACGCCTTGGGGTCGAGGGCGGCGACGAAGGTCTCGACGTGCAGGACCTGCGCGAAGCGGGTGCGGCCGCCCGTGAGGGAGTACGGGCGGACGCGGGCGGGGCGGCGGTCGGCGCCGCGTATCGGCAGCCGGTCGGAGGCCGTACTCCTCACGGGGTCTTCTCCATCGACTGGCGCAGCTCGCTGCGGACTTCGGGGGTCAGGACGTGGCCGGCGCGGCCGACGAACAGGGCCATGTGGTAGGCGACGACGCTCATGTCGCAGTCCGGGGTGGCGTGCACGCCGAGCAGGGAGCCGTCGCTGATGGCCATGACGAAGACGGAGCCGTGCTCCATCGCCACCATGGTCTGCTTGACCCCGCCGCCGTCCATGAGGGCGGCGGCGCCGGTGGTGAGGCTGCCGAGGCCGGACACGATGGTGGCCAGGTCGGCGGAGGCGCCGCGGGGGCCCTTGGGGCGCTCGCCCCGGGCCTCGGCCTCGGCGGCGGCGGCCGTGGGCTCCGAGGAGAGCAGCAGCAGTCCGTCCGAGGACACGACCGCGACGGAGTTGACGCCGGGCACCTCCTCGACCAGGTCGGTCAGCAGCCACTGCAGGTTGCGGGCCTGGGTGCTCAGTCCGTACGTACTGGGCGCGGTCATGTGCGTGCCTCCTGTGCGGTGTCCCCCTGGTCGGTGTCTTGCCCGTGTTCCTGGGCGAGCTCGGCGGCGACGACGCGGCGGCCGTCCTGGGCCCCCTGGTAGAACCCGCCGAGCCGGCGCCGCAGTTCCTCCGCGTCGACGCGGCGCGGCGGCTCGGGTCTCACGGCGTCCACGCGCGGGGCCGCCACGGCGCGGGGGGTGCGCTTGGGCAGGCCCTTGTCGGTGACGGCCTCTTCGGGGTGACTGCCCTGGCGGGGCAGCCAGTTCCCCTGGGCATCGGCGGCGCGCCCGTGTCCGTCGGCGGCGGCGGACAGCGGCTCGGCCTCGTGCAACGGCACGGGCCGGCGCATCGCCTCGGGCACCTGCCCGAACGGGGCCGCTCCCCGCGCCCCGTACCCGGCGGGCGCTGCCGATTCCGTCGCCGGCGCCGCGTCTGCCTGCGCCGCGTCTGCCGGGGCCGCGTCTGCCGGGGCCGGCTCCGCGCCGTCCTCCGGGCCCGCGTCCGGAACCACCGGAGCCGACGGCTCGGCCTCCGGTCCGGGCACGGTGAACACCTGGTCCGCAGCCGGCACGTCACCTTCCGCAGGGGCGAACCCCTCACCGGCGCCCGCCGGCTCCGCGTCCGGAACGACCCGGGCCAGCAGTTCCTCTTCCGGGGCCGGAACCGTGAACACCTGGTCGGCGGACGGCAGGCCGCCCTCCGGTCCGGAGTCGGTGATGGTCTCGTCCGCCGAAGGCAAACCCGCTTCCGCACCGGACGCGGCGAACGCCTCGTCCGCAGACGGCAGCTCGCCCTCCGGACCGGGAACCGTGAACACCTGGTCCGCCGACGGCAGCTCGCCGTCCACGGCGAACAGCTCCTGCGCCGACTCGGCAGGAGCCGCGTCCGGGACCACCCGGGCCAGCAACTCCTCCTCCGGGGCCGGAACCGTGAAGGTCTCGTCCGCCGACGGCAGGACCGCTTCCGCGCCGGACGCAGTGAACACCTGGTCCGCAGACGGCAGCTCGCCGTCCACGGCGAACGGCTCCTGCGCCGACTCGGCAGGAGCCGCGTCCGGGACCACCCGGGCCAGCAACTCCTCCTCCGGGGCCGGAACCGTGAAGGTCTCGTCCGCCGACGGCAGGACCGCTTCCGCGCCGGACGCAGTGAACACCTGGTCCGCAGACGGCAGCTCGCCCTCCAGACCGGAGGCCGTGAAGACCTGGTCGGCAGACGGCAGCTCGCCGTCCAAGGCAGGGGCGGCCGCGAACAACTCCTCCGCCGACTCGGCGGGGGCCGCGTCCGGGACCACCCGGGCCAGCAGCTCCTCGTCCGCCGACGGCGTGGCGGCGGTTCGGGATTCCGGGGTCGGGGTCGGGGTGCCGGCTCCGCGGCCCCACGGCAGGGTGTTCTCGTTCGCCTCCGCGATGACGCCCGGCAGCACCCACTCCGGCGCGCCCGGCGTGGCCAGGGTGTGGACCGGCGAGGCCGGCGGGGTCGTCGGGAGGAGGGGCGCCGGGACGACGACCAGGGCCTCCGTGCCGCCGTGCCGCGCCACCCGCAGCTCCGCGGTGACGCCGTGCCGCGCCGCGAGCCGGCCGGCCACGTACAGGCCGAGGCCCAGGCCGTGTTCCGACTCCGGCTCTTCGTCGTACGCCTCCGGCGTCGACAGGCGCAGGTTCAGCGCCGCCAGGCGGTCCTCGGTGACGCCGATGCCCTCGTCCACCACCGACAGCACCGCGTCCCCGGCCTCCGTCAGCCACCCGGACACCCGTACCCGGGCCTCCGGCGGCGAGAAGGTCGTCGCGTTCTCCAGCAGCTCCGCCAGCACGTGCGAGATGTCGTCGGCGGCATGCCCCGCGACCTGGGTGAACGACGGCAGCGCAGCCAGCTCGACCCGCTCGTAGCGCTCGATCTCGCTGACCGCCGCCCGCATGACGTCCACCAGCGGCACCGCGCCGCCCGCGCCCGGGCCGTGCTCCTGCCCGGCCAGGACCAGCAGGTTCTCGTTGTGGCGGCGCATCACCGTCGCCAGGTGGTCCAGCTTGAACAGCGTCGCCAGCCGGTCCGGGTCCTGCTCCTTGGACTCCAGCTCCTCGATCACCGTCAGCTGGCGTTCCACCAGGCCCAGGGTGCGCAGCGACAGCGACACCGAGGTCGTCGACATGACCCGGCGGTGCTCCTCCAGCCCGGTCCGCAGCTCCTTCAGCTCGGCTTCCAGCGCTTCGCGGCCCGAGGCCAGCGCCTCGTTGCGGCCGATGAGGCGCCGGCGGTCGGCGTCGAGGCCGGCGATCCGGGTGTGCAGCGAGACCGTCTGGTCCCGCACCGCGTTCAGGTGGCGTACGACCTCGGCGAACTCGTCGTTGCGGCCGGTGAACCGGACCGGCTCCACCGAGCCCTCCGGCGTCGCCAGCCGCTCCGCGCCGCGCCTGAGCACCGACAGCGGCCGGGTCAGCGAGCGCGCGACGGCCGTCGAAACGCCGACGACGATCAGGAACAGCACGCCGAGCCCGGCGATCAGCGCTTCCAGCGCGGTCACGTCGTCGTCCCGCAGCGTGGCGAGCGCGGTGGCCCGCTGGCCGGCGAGGGTGGACTCCACCGACCGCATCCGGTCGATCCGGGCGGTGAGCGCCGAGCCGACGGCGGCCCCGTCGAGCTTGCGGTCGGCCGCGCTCAGGGTGGGCCGGTCGGTGAGGCGGCCGAGGAAGTCGTCGGCCGTCTTGACCTCGGGGCCGGTGACCGTGGCGGCGAGGGTCTGGCGTACGTCGGGCCGCGCGGCCCGGTTGAAGTCGTCGAGGGCGGCCTGCTCCCGTACGCGCGAGCGCTGGGCGGCGGCGGTCAGCTCGTCCACCACGGCCGCGCCGGGGGGCTGCTCGCCGCGGGGGACGGCCAGCGCGGCGAGCAGCAGTCCACGGGTGGCCGAGGCCTGGTCCACGGCCTGGCCGAGCGGGGCCAGCGGGCGGGTGGTGGCGAGGGCGGCCTCGGCGCGCGGCGGCGTCAGCTCGGCGAGCCGGTCGCCCGGCGCGAGGAGGTCCGCGATCACGCCCGCGTACGCCTGGTGCGCGGCGAGGGCGGTGCCCTTGCCGTCGACGGCCTCGGTGCGGACGGCCTGGACCCGGCCGAGGGCGCGGGCGAGGTCCTCGTCGGCTTCGGCGCGCACTTCGGCGAGCTGCCGGTCGGTGCGCGCGACGCGCTCCTGGACGGCGGCCTTGCCCGCGCCGGGGCGCCCCTTGGCCGCGTACTCGACGACGGCGTCGCGCTCGTCGCCGAGGAGGTGCGCGAGGGTGAGGGTCTGCCCGGTCTGTTCCGCGAGGGTGACCAGTCGCTGGGAGTCGTTCAGTTCCGCCATGGCGGAGACCACGGCGGGGCTGCCTGCCGCGAGGACGGTGAGACCGGCGACGGCTACGCCGACGACCAGCCTGCTGCGCACGCGGACACGACGTCCTGCGGGAGCGGGGGCTGGTCCGTCGATGGCGGTGCCGTTCTTCCGAGACCGCTTCTTCTGCACCGGTGCTCGCAATCCTGTACGTGTGCTCTAGCTCGTCTACTCGTGTGGCCGAGGTAACGGCCGGTCAACAAGTAAACGCCCCCTGCCCCCTCGTACCGCCTCAGACCTTCGCAGTGTGTTGGGGAGAGAGCCGCACATCGCCCACCCGGCCACCTGAACGAGTGAACAGTACGGAAGAGTTGGCAACCAACTCGGCGTCCTTGTGTCAGGGGGCGGTCGTGGACGGTCGGTTGAAACATCGGCGCGGCTTTTGGCAGTATGCCCGCCCACATCCCGGGGTCCGGGGCCGACGGGCCGCGCTCCTCCTCCCCCGTTGGTACGGACCTTCCCTGGGGGTCCCGCCCCCTTCCGAACGGCCCGCCGGGCAGAATGTCCGCATGCGCATCGACCTGGCCTCCGCCGCGGGCAACCCGGAACGCCCCAATGAGGACTGGGTGTCGGCGGCGATCCCCGCCTCGGGCGGGGGCGTCCTGGTACTCCTCGACGGGGTCACCCCACCGCGCGGCGAGGTCGGCTGCGGGCACGGCGTGCCGTGGTTCGCGGCCCGGCTCGGCGGCCGATTGACCGAACTGTCCGGATCGCGGCGGGACATGCCACTGGACCGGATTCTGGCGGAGTCCATCCGGGACACGGCCAACGCGCACCGGCAAACGTGTGACCTTTCTCACGTCCGTACTCCGCAGGCGACGGTGGTCGTGGTGCGCTGGGACGAGGCGTACGTGGAGCACCTGGTGCTCTCGGACTCCGTCCTGCTGCTCCAGGCGCCCGGGGGCGAGGTGCGGGCGGTGCTGGACGACCGGCTGGACCGGATCCCGCGCGAGGTCTTCGGCTCGGTGGCGGCGACGGACGCGCTGCGCAACGCCGAGGGCGGCTTCTTCACGGCGGCCGCGGACCCCGCGGTGGCCTCCCGGGCGGTGACCGGGCGGACCCCCCGCGCGCGGGTCCGGGCGGTGGCCGCGCTCACCGACGGGGCGAGCCGGTGGACGGACACGTTCGGGGAGGGCGACTGGGCGGAGTGTCTCGCGGTGCTCCGCAAGGAGGGCGCGGAGTCCCTGATCGGCCGGGTCCGCGCGATCGAGTCCGACCCGGCGCGGCCCCCGGCCCGCCACAAGCGCCACGACGACGCCTCGGCGGTGTTCGCGGAGCTGTAGCCGGCCGGAGCGGCGGCCGGCGGGAGCCGCGGCCGGTCTCCGGGCTGTTCCGCGCCCTGGTCGGTTACTCCGCGCCCTGGTTCAGCTGGTTCAGCAGCCTCGCCAGCTCCGCCACTTCACCCCGGTCCCAGTCGGCCAGCTTGCGCATGTACTGCTCGCGCCGGGCCCCGCGGACCCGCAGGAAGCGGGCCCGGCCCTCCTCGGTGAGCCCGACCAGGAAGGCCCGGCCGTCGGCCGGGTCCGGCTCGCGGGCGACCAGGCCCAGCACCTCCAGGGCCCGCAGCTGGCGGCTCATCGTGGCCTTGCCGACCCCGAAGTACGCGGCGAGCTCGGTGGCCCGCTGCCGCCCGGCGGCCTCCAGCCGTACGAGCAGCCCGTACGCGGCCGGCTCCAGCTCGGGGTGGAGCGCGCGGGCCATCTCGCCGGAGGAGGCGCGGGCCCGCCGGAGGAAGACGGACAGCTCCCGCTCCAAGGCAAGGAACTCCTGGTCTTCGCTCCCGTGCACGTCCTGCTCCCATCGGTGGTGTGTGGCACCTCGGTCTGTGTGAAGTGCCCAGTATTTCCCAGCGGGTGCGCGGACGGCCCGGGGCCCCGCCGGAGCGGGAACCCGGGCCGTGTGCCACGCGGGCGCAGTGCCGGATCGGGGCGCCTGATCAGGCGGCCGTGGTGAAGGCCGCCTCCGCCCGGGCCAGGGCCAGTTCCAGGACCTGGCGGACGTCCGTCACCGGGTGCACCTCCAGTCCCTCCAGCACCTCGGCCGGGACGTCGTCCAGGTCGGCCTCGTTCCGCTTCGGGATGATCACCGTGGTCAGCCCGGCGCGGTGCGCGGCGAGCAGCTTCTGCTTGACCCCGCCGATCGGCAGGACCCGCCCGGTCAGCGAGACCTCGCCGGTCATCGCGACGTCGGTGCGCACCTGCCGCCCGGAGAGCAGCGAGGCCAGCGCCGTCGTCATGGTGATGCCCGCGCTCGGGCCGTCCTTCGGCACCGCGCCGGCCGGGAAGTGGATGTGCACGCCCCGGTCCTTCAGGTCGGCGACCGGGAGCTCCAGCTCCGCGCCGTGGGAGCGCAGGAAGCTGAGCGCGATCTGCGCGGACTCCTTCATCACGTCGCCGAGCTGCCCTGTGAGGGTGAGCCCGGCGGCGCCGGTCTCGGGATCGGCGAGCGAGGCCTCGACGAACAGGACGTCACCGCCGGCGCCCGTCACCGCGAGGCCGGTGGCCACGCCCGGGACGGCCGTGCGCCGCTCGGCGGGGTCCTGCGCGGACTCCGGGACGTGGTGCGGCCGCCCGATGAGCCCCCGCAGGTCGTCGGCGCCGATCCGGAAGGGCAGTTCCCGCTCGCCCAGCTCGTGCTGCGAGGCCACCTTGCGCAGCAGGCGCGCGATGGACCGCTCCAGGGTGCGCACGCCCGCCTCGCGGGTGTACTCGCCGGCCAGCTTGCGCAGCGCGTCCTCCCCCAGCACCACCTCGTCGGCGCCGAGTCCGGCGCGCTCCAGCTGGCGGGGCAGCAGGTGGTCGCGGGCGATGACGACCTTCTCGTCCTCGGTGTAGCCGTCGAGGCGGACGAGTTCCATCCGGTCGGCGAGCGCCTCGGGGATGGCCTCCAGGACGTTGGCCGTGGCCAGGAAGACGACGTCGCTCAGGTCCAGCTCGACCTCCAGGTAGTGGTCCCGGAAGGTGTGGTTCTGCGCGGGGTCCAGGACCTCCAGCAGGGCCGCCGCCGGGTCGCCGCGGAAGTCGGAGCCGACCTTGTCGATCTCGTCGAGCAGTACGACCGGGTTCATGGACCCGGCCTCCTTGATGGCCCGCACGATGCGCCCGGGCAGCGCCCCGACGTAGGTGCGGCGGTGGCCGCGGATCTCGGCCTCGTCGCGGACGCCGCCGAGGGCGACGCGGACGAACTTGCGGCCCATGGCGTGCGCGACCGACTCCCCGAGGGAGGTCTTGCCGACGCCGGGCGGGCCGACGAGGGCGAGCACGGCTCCGCCGCGGCGGCCGCCGATGACGCCCATGCCGCGCTCGGAGCGGCGCTTGCGGACGGCCAGGTACTCGGTGATGCGGTCCTTCACGTCGCTCAGGCCGGCGTGCTCGGCGTCGAGGATCGCGCGGGCGCCGAGGATGTCGTACTCGTCCTCGGTGTGCTCGTTCCACGGCAGCTCCAGCACCGTGTCCAGCCAGGTCCGGATCCAGGAGCCCTCGGGGGACTGGTCGCTGGACCGCTCCAGCTTCTCGACCTCCTTGAGGGCGGCCTCCCGTACCTTCTCGGGCAGGTCGGCGGCCTCGACGCGGGCCCGGTAGTCGTCGGACTCCTCGCCGTCCTTCTCGCCGTTGAGCTCGCGAAGCTCCTTGCGCACGGCCTCCAGCTGGCGGCGGAGCAGGAACTCGCGCTGCTGCTTGTCGACGCCGTCCTGGACGTCCTTGGCGATGGACTCGGCGACGTCCTGTTCGGCGAGGTGGTCGCTGAGCGCCTTGATGGCGAGGCGGAGGCGGGCGACCGGGTCGGCCGTCTCCAGCAGCTCGACCTTCTGGGCCAGGGTCAGGAACGGCGAGTACCCGGAGTTGTCGGCGAGGGCGCTCACGCCCTCGATCTGCTGGACCCGGTCCACGACCTGCCAGGCGCCTCGCTTCTTGAGCCAGCTGGTGGCGAGCGCCTTGTACTCGGTGACCAGCTCGGCGACGGCCCCGGGCAGCGGGTCGGGGACGTTCTCCTCGACGGTGTGGCCCTCGACCCAGAGCGCCGCGCCGGGCCCGGTGGTGCCGGCGCCGATCCGGACTCGGCCGCGGCCGCGGATCAGCGCCCCGGGGTCGCCGTCGGAGAGCCGCCCGACCTGCTCGACGGTCCCGAGCACCCCGGTGCCCGCGTACTTCCCGTCGACCCGCGGCACGAGCAGCACCCGGGGTTTCCCGCTGGTCGCGGCCGCCTGGGCGGCCTCCACCGCCGCCCGTACCTCGGCATCGGACAGGTCGAGCGGAACGACCATCCCCGGCAGCACGACCTCTTCGTCGAGCGGCAACACGGGCAGAGTGAGTGTTACGGACGTCGAAGCCATGATCTTCCCTCCGGCAGTCAAGTTGAGCTATGCCGACTCAATGCACCTGAGCGCCGCAATGTTCCCGGGCCGCCGTTCGCCTCGGGCGAACACCCTCCGGCACGGGCCGGTCCTCGTCCGTTACGGGGCGGAGATGCTGACGTCGCCCGAGGTGGTCTTCGCCGAGAGGCGGGACGCGGCCGAGGGGGAGGTCGGCACCGAGACGGCGCGGTCGCCGGAGCTGGTGGAGACGTCCACCCGGTACGGGGCCGAGGGGACCTTCAGGGTGACGTCGCCGGACGTGGTCCGCGCCGCGAGGGAGGCCGGCGGCGCGGCGAAGTCCACCCGGGCGTCGCCGGAGTCGGAGCGGACGTCCGCGCTCGGGCCGGTCAGGCCGGCGGCCGTGATGTCGCCCGAGGAGGTACGGATCTTCAGCGGGCCCGCGATCCGCTCGGCCCGGACCGACCCGGAGTCGGAGACCAGCTCGGCTCCCGCCACACCGGCCACCGAGATCCGGCCGCTGCTGTTGTCCAGCCGGACCGTGGCGGTGGCGGGGACCTCCAGGCGGTAGTCGACGTAGCAGCTGCCCGTGCAGCCGTGGCTGAAGGTCAGCACGCCGTCGCCCGAGACCCGCTGGCCGGGCGTGGGCCGGGCGTCGCCGCGGTAGTGGACGGTGCGGTGGACCGTGACGCCGGGCCCCTTGCCGGGGGTGACCTCGATGGAGCCGTGCCGGCCCCCGGTGACCTCGACCGCGGTGACCGCCTCGGTGACTTCGGCGTCGGCGGTGGCGGTCTTGCGGTCGCCCTCGCCGAACGAGCAGCCGGAGAGCAGCAGCCCGGCCGCGAGCGCGGCGACCGCCGTGGGGAGGAGCCGGGTTGACGTGGTGTGATAAGCCATGCCCCGAGTCTGGGGCCGCGGCCCCGCCGGTCCGATGGGGCCGGTACCCGGACCCGGGGTGGGGTTATCCCCCCGGTCCTACGGGCCCGTCACCACCGGCAGCGCCGAGGGGACGCCCCATTCGCTCCACGAGCCGTCGTACACGGCGAGATCGCCGTAGCCCGCGAGGTCGGCCCCCAGGGCGAGGACGCAGGCCGTGACGCCGGAGCCGCAGCTGAGGACGAGGCGCTCGCGCGCCCCGGCCGCCGCCGCGAAGGCGTCGCGGAGCTCGGCGGCGGGGCGCATCCGGCCGGCCGGGTCCTGGAGGTCCCCGAACGGCAGGTTCACCGCCCCCGGCATGTGCCCGCCGCGCAGCCCCGGCCGGGGTTCGGGAGCCGTTCCGGCGAACCGCTCGCGGGTGCGGGCGTCGAGGACGGCGACGGCCGGGTCGGTCAGGGCGGCCTCGACGGTGGCACCGTCCACCAGCGATCCCGGGCGGGGGCGGGCCGTGAAGGAGCCGCGCGGGCCCTCGTACGCCGGGCCGGTGGCCTCGACGGGCAGCCCGGCGGCCGTCCAAGCGGGCAGTCCGCCGTCCAGCACGGCGGCCCGGTCGAAGCCCATGGCGCGCAGCATCCACCAGGCGCGGGCGCTGGAGTAGATGCCGACGCCGTCGTAGACGACCACGGTGGCGGTGTCGTCGACACCGAGCTCCCGCATCGCCTCGGTGAACGCGGCGGCCGACGGCATGGTGTGCGGGGCGGCGGCGTCGTGGTCGGACAGGGCGCCGTCCAGATCGAAGGGCCGGGCCCCCGGAATCCGGTGGTCCGCCCCGCGGTGCGCGCCGACGGAGGCGTCGAACACCACGAGTCCGGGCGCGCCGAGGCGCTCCTCCAGCCAGTCGATCCCCACGAGCGGGCCGGTCATGCGCAACCTCCGGAAGAGTCGGCGGGCCACGGGAGGCGGCCCGCCGTACATCCTCCGCTACCTAGCGCGCGGCCCAGGTGGTGAAGTCGGCCCAGACCGAGGGCGCCAAGGTCAGGGACGGGACGGCGAGGTCCTTGGAGTCCCGGACGTGGACTGCGTGGGTGCAGGTCGCAACTTCAACGCACGCGCCGCCGCCATCGTTGCTGTAGCTCGACTTGTGCCAGTCGTAGGCCACCTCGACGCACTGGCCGCCGCTGTCGCTGCTGTAGCTGGACTTGAACCACCGCAGGGTGCCACTCATTGCTACTCTCCTGCCAACTTCTTGATAAGGCCCAGCGATTCACGCGGGCCGAGGGCCTGTGCGCGGATCTTCGCATATCGCTGCGAGTACACACTTACCTTTGCCAGGTCGCTAAGCAACAGGCTTTCATCCTGCGGCTCCATGTAGACCAGCCGCTCATGTTTGAGGGTTTCGATGAGGGTCATTCCTCCGCCGCGCAAACCCGCCTGCTCTCCGGCGAACCCGCAGTCAAGGGGGAGGATCTGAACAGTGACATTACGACGATGGGCGAGTTCAGCCAGATGTTGGTACTGATCACGCATGATGTCCCTGCTTCCAACCGCCCGGTGCAATGCGGCCTCATCCAGGATGAGCTCGATGAGCGCTACAGGCTCCCTCTCGAAGAGAGCCTTCCTTGCCAGCCGCACCTCGACCAGTTCCTCGACCCGCTGGTCCGAAAGCACCGGAAAGCCACCCGCGATCAGCGCTCGGGCATAGGCGTCGGTCTGAAACAGACCACTGATCACCTGGGTCTCGAACATCGACAGCGTCAGGGCTTGCTTCTCCAGCAAGGCGAAGTCCTGGAAGTGCTGCGGGAACTTCTCCAGCCGCACCCATTCCCGCGCTTCCTCGAAGACCCCGAGACCGCCCCCGATCGTCTGCTCCAGCGCCACCAGCATCTCGTCGCTCGGAGGCTGCGCACACGTCTCCAGCGCGCTGATCGCGGAGCCCGTGTACCCCAGCTTCTCCCCCAGCGCCGTCTGCGTGAGCTTCTCCCTCTCCCGTAACGCGCGCGCCAGACGGGCCACGAGACGGGTCACCCCGCTCGCCGTCGCCTTGTTGTCCGCCTTCGCCATAGGGCTTCTCCACTCCACCGGATACCGCGCCGCTCAGGGTCACGAAAAACGGTAGACCCGTGCGCCCAGCGCAGTGATGCGAATGCGGAAAGTCACGCCCGCCACCCTCAATTCGCAAGATAGCGGTGTAATTTGACGCCCTACGTTGCACAGAGTCCCGGCCGTGCGTACAGCGCCACCCTCGCCCCCCGGACCTCGCTCACCCCGCACAGCTCGAACCCCGCGGCCAGCGCCTCCCGCTTCGCCACCTCCGCCGGATACGGGTCCAGCGGCTGCCCCGCCGGGTCCAGCAGCGCCAGTACCCGCGGCGCCGCCGCCAGCCGTGCCCGGATCTCCCCCGGGCCCAGCTCCGTACCCCACAGGCTGTGCGAGGCGGCCGGGGAGCGGTCGAGGGCCAGGTCGCGCACGCCGGCGTACACGTCCGGGGAGGACAGCAGCCACTCGCGCCGCCGCGCCGGCATGAAGAGCACCGCGTCCCCGGGCCGGGCCCGCTCGCGTACCGCCGCGGCCACCGCGAGCACGTCGTCCTTGCGGCTCTCGGGCGTCCGCAGCCACGCCGACCAGAACCCGAGGCCCACCAGCACCGCGGCCACCAGCGCCCACGTCCACCAGGCCCGCGCCCACGCCAGCCGCGCCCCCGCCAGCAGGGCGAACCCCGCGAGCGCGTAGAGCACGTACCGGTCGACGTACCAGGGGTTCACCAGTGAGACCACCATCAGCAGCCCCGGCGGCAGCAGCACCAACGGCAGCGCCACCCGTACGAGTTCCCGCCCGGCCCCGCGCGCCAGCAGCAGCGACAGGCCCGCGACCACCCCGTACGCCGCCCAGTCCTGCCAGCTCGGCCGCCCGAGCCAGCCCAGCTGCCGCTCCGCCTGCCGCAGGCTGACCACCGCCAGCGGCAGCAGCAGCGCCACCACCGCCCCGGCGCTCCACCGCCAGCCGCGCGCCCGCCGGGCCGTGAACGCGTGCGCGAGCAGGGCCAGTACCGCGAACTCGTGGAGCCAGCACCCCAGCAGCATCACCACCGTGTACGCGACCCAGCGCTCGCGGAGCATCAGGTACGTCGCCCACACCACCGCCGCGGCGACCAGGGCGTACGAGCGCCCCTCCTGCGCGTACGTCTGCACGGGCGGCAGCACGGCGTAGCAAAGCCCGGCGAGCAGCGCGGCCCGCTCGCCCTCGGCCCGCTCCCCCGCCAGCCGGCGCCCGACGGCGGCGACCCCGGCGGCGGCCAGCGCGGTGGCGGCGACGGACGGCAGCCGCAGCGCCCACAGGCCGCCGTCCCAGAGGGCGAAGACGCCGTGCATCAGCAGGTAGTACAGCCCGTGGACGGCGTCCACCTCGCCGAGGAGCGCCCACAGGCCGCCGAGCGGGCGGTGCGCCGCCTGCCAGGTGACGGACTCGTCGCGCCACATGCTGCCGCCGTGGCCGCCGCGTTCCAGGCCCCAGAGGCCGAGGAGGACGGCGAGCAGCGGCGGGAGCCAGCGCCAGGGAGCCATGCGGCTGATCACTGCCTCCAAGTGCTGTCCACAGGGGTGCGGGAGCCTCCATACTCGGGGTTCGGTCCGGTTCCACGGGGAGGTGGGGGTGTGCGAGCGCTACGAGCGATGGCCACGGCGCTTCTGGGTGCGGTGATCCTGGGCGGATGCGGTGCGGGCGGCGATTCGGGCGGGGCCTCCGCGAGCCCGACCCCGTCCCCGACCTCGGTCCCGTCCCCGGTCGCGACATCGGCCCCGGGCCCCTCGGACTCGCAGTCGCCGCCCACGAGCCCCGGCCCGGCGGCCTCGTCCGGCTCTTCGTCCGCCCCGGCTCCCACCTCCGCGGCCGAGCGCCTGGTCACGGTCACCCGCAGCGGCGGTTTCGCCGGGAAGACCAACAGCCTGCTGATCAAGGGCGACGGCTCGTGGACCCGGCTGGACGCGAAGGCCAAGCCGATCGGCACCGGAAAGCTGCCCCCCGACCAGCTGCGGCGGCTGCGCTCCGCGCTCCAGGCGGCCGACTTCGCCCACCTGCCCCGGGTCTCGAAAAGCGGCGGAACCGTGTACGACGGCTTCACGTACGTCTTCGTCCACGGCGGCTTCGAGGTGGTCACGGCCGACGGGTCGGTCCCGTCGGGCCTGCAGGACGTCCTGTCCGAACTGCCGTCCTTCGACGGCTAGTGCCGCGACCCGGTGAACCTTTCCGGTCACCGCACTAGGCGGCCCGCCCCGGAGCCGACATCCCGCGCAGCTGCCGGTCCAGGAAGCCGCGCAGCCGCTCCGGCATGTCCAAGGCCTCCGGGGCCAGCACCCACTGGATCTGGAGGCCGTCCATGACGGCGAGGACCTCCCGGCCGGCGCCCTCGCAGTCGGTGTCGGGGCGCAGCTCGCCCCGCGCCACGCCCGCCTCCAGGACGGCGACGGTGTGGCCGAGGACCCGCTCGTAGCGCTGTGTGAAGTACGCGTGCGCCGGGTGGCCGGGGTTGCCGGCCTCGCCGACCAGGGTGTGGAACATCCGGACGAGGCCGGGCCGGCGGGTGTTGTCCTCGGCGAGGGCGACGACGCTCGCGTAGTACGCGGCGACGGACTCGGCCGGCTCGCCGAACAGCCGCTCGACGTCGCGGCGCTCGCTCTGGGCCAGGACGGACAGCAGCAGGTCCTCCTTGCCGCGGAAGTGGTGCAGCAGCCCGCCCTGGGTGATCCCGCAGTCGCGGGCGATCCGGGCCAGCGAGGAGGCGTGGAACCCCCACTGGGCGAAGTGCTCCACGGCGGTGTCGAGGATCTTCTGCCGGCGGGCGTCGCCCACCGCGTAGCTCCCGCGCGCCGCCGCGGTCTTCCGCCGGGCCGCCCCGCTGTCCTGTGCCATGCGGACCACCCTAGGGGGTGCCCGGATCCTGTGATCCAGGCCACACGCGAAAACCTAGTGGGCACTAGGTTTTCGCGCTTACCGTGGGGCTCCGGGCCGAAGCGCCCGCCACGCAGCCCGTTCCCGGGAGCTCAGGAGTTCCGCCATGACCGCGACGCCCTCCCCCGCCTACAAGGACCCCGCCCTCCCCGTGGAGCGACGCGTCGAGGACCTGCTCGCCCGGATGACGCTGGAGGAGAAGGCCGGCCAGCTCTTCCACGCGATGCTGATGATGAACGCGGACGGCACCCCGGTCACCGAGACCGACGGCTCGATGCTCCCGTTCACCACCCCCGAGCTGATCGAGGGCCGCCTCCTCAGCCACTTCAACCTGCTGGGCACCTACGGCGCCCGCGAGATGGCCCAGTGGCAGAACGCCGTCCAGGAGATGGCCGCCGCCACCCGCCTCGGCATCCCGGTCACCCTCTCCACCGACCCCCGGCACGCCTTCACCGACAACGTCGGCGCCTCCTTCAACGCGGGCGCCTTCTCCGCCTGGCCGGAGGCCCTCGGCCTCGCCGCGATCGGCGACCCCGAACTCGTCCACCGCTTCGCCGACACCGTCCGCCGCGAGTACCTCGCCGTCGGGTTCCGGGTCGCCCTGCACCCGCAGATCGACCTGGCCAGCGAACCCCGCTGGGCCCGCCAGACCGGCACCTTCGGCTCCGACGCCCGGCTGACGAGCGAGCTCGTGGGGGCGTACGTACGCGGCCTCCAGGGCGACCGGCTCGGCGCCGGGTCGGTGTCGGCCATGGTCAAGCACTTCCCGGGCGGAGGGCCCCAGAAGGACGGCGAGGACCCGCACTTCGCCCACGGCAAGGAGCAGGTCTACCCGGGCGGGATGCGCGAGCACCACCTGGAGCCGTTCCGGGCGGCGGTCGCGGCGGGCTGCGCGCAGATGATGCCGTACTACGGCCAGCCGATCGGCACGGACTGGGAAGAGGTCGGCTTCGGCTTCAACGAGGGCGTGGTCACCGGCCTGCTCCGCGAGGAGCTCGGCTTCGAGGGCATCGTCTGCACCGACTGGGGGCTGCTGAACGACGCGTCGATCTTCGGCGAGGTCCACCCTGCGCGCGCCTGGGGCGTGGAGCACCTGACGGTCGCCGAGCGGGCGGCCCGCGCGCTGGAGGCGGGCTGCGACCAGTTCGGCGGCGAGCAGTGCCCGGAGGTGGTCGTCGAGCTGGTCCGCTCGGGCCGGATCCCCGAGTCCCGGATCGACGCCTCGGTGCGCCGGCTGCTGCGGGAGAAGTTCACGCTGGGCCTGTTCGAGAACCCGTACGTGGATCCGGACGCGGCCGCGCGGACGGTGGGCCGGGCCGATTTCACGGCCCTGGGCGCGGCCGCCCAGCGCCGCTCGCTGACCGTCCTGACCAACCCCGGCGGCTTCCTCCCGCTGGCGGACGGGCCCGGGCCCCGGCCCCGGCTGTACGTCGAGAACGTGGACGCCGCCGTCGCCGCCGAGTACGGGGAGGTGGCCCCGGACCCGGCCGGGGCCGATCTGGCGGTGCTGCGGCTGCGCACCCCGTACGAACCCCGCGAGAACGTCTTCGAGTCCTTCTTCCACTCGGGCTCGCTGGCCTTCCCCGAGCCGGAGCTGGCGAAGATCCTCGCCCTCCTCGACGCGGTCCCCACGCTGGTCTGCATCAACCTGGAGCGGGCCGCCGTCATCCCCGAGATCGCCGAGCGGGCCGCCGCGCTGATCGCCGACTACGGCGCCTCGGACGCGGCCCTGCTGGACGTCGCCTTCGGCCGCGCCGTCCCCGAGGGCCGGCTCCCGTTCGAGCTGCCCCGCTCGATGGCGGCCGTCGCGGTTTCCCGTCCGGATGTGCCGAACGACACGGAAAATCCGGTCTTCACATTCGGCCATGGGCTGAATCTCTGATTCCACATACTGCGGGGCTCCTGACGGCCCCGCATATGCCGAGCGCCCGTTCCGTGGGGGGACGGGCGCCCGGCACCTCACTCTCCGCAGCCATCCCTGTCCGAACCCCGCATAGCCGCAGGCCGGTGCCTCCTCTACGCTGCACCCCATCACGCGGGATCTTCAGGGGCGGGACATGGAACAGACACACACCACCCACAATGGCGCCGCGGCCACCCCAGGTGCCCAGCGGCGCGTGCTGGTGGTCGAGGACGACCACACCATCGCCGACGCCATCTCGGCCCGGCTGCGCGCCGAGGGATTCCAGGTGCAGACGGCGTACGACGGCCCGGCCGCCGTGGCGGCCGCCGAGAGCTGGCTGCCCGAGCTGCTGGTACTGGACGTCATGCTGCCGGGGTTCGACGGGCTCGAGGTCTGCCGCCGGGTCCAGGCCCAGCGGCCGGTACCGGTGCTGATGCTCACCGCCCGGGACGACGAGACCGACATGCTGGTCGGGCTCGGGGTCGGCGCGGACGACTACATGACGAAGCCGTTCTCGATGCGCGAGCTGGCCGCGCGCGTCCACGTACTGCTGCGCCGGGTCGAGCGGGCCACGCTCGCCGCGACCGCGCCGCGCGGGGCCACCCTGCGCCTGGGCGATCTGGAGATCGACCACGCGCAGCGCCGGGTCCGGGTGCACACCGAGGACGTGCACCTGACGCCGACCGAGTTCGACCTGCTGGTCTGCCTGGCCGGGACGCCGCGCGCGGTGCTCTCGCGGGAGCAGCTGCTGGCCGAGGTGTGGGACTGGGCCGACGCGTCCGGGACCCGTACGGTCGACAGCCACATCAAGGCCCTGCGCCGGAAGATCGGCGCGGAGCGGATCCGTACGGTCCACGGCGTCGGGTACGCCCTGGAGACCCCGGCCCAGGCGTGAGCGGCCGGGGTCAGTGCGGCGGGCCGCGTCCGAGCGGCGGCCTGCGCCCGGTCAGCGCCCTGAGGCACGGCAACGGCCTGCGGCCCTTCTCACCGTTCTCGATCAAGACCAAGCTGGGCACGCTCGTCGTGGTCTCGGTCTTCATCACGACGGGCCTGCTGCTGGTGGCCCTGCGCACCGACACCGAGCTGCGCTTCATCACGGTCTTCTCGGTGATCGCCTCGATGCTGATCACCCAGTTCGTGGCGCACAGCCTGACCGCGCCGCTGGACGACATGACGACCGTCGCCCGGGCGATATCCCGCGGCGACTACACGCGCCGGGTGCGCGGGGCCGGCCGCCGCGACGAGCTGGGCGACCTGGCCTCGACGATCAACCTGATGGCCGACGACCTGGAGGCGGTGGACCGGCACCGCAAGGAGCTGGTCGCCAACGTCTCGCACGAGCTGCGCACGCCGATCGCGGCCCTGCGGGCGGTGTTGGAGAACGTCGTCGACGGGGTCTCGGCCGCCGATCCCGAGACCATGCGCACGATGCTCAAGCAGACCGAGCGCCTCGGGCGGCTGGTGGGCACCCTGCTGGACCTGTCCAGGGTCGACAACGGGGTGGTGCCCCTACGGGCGCGCCGCTTCGAGGTGTGGCCGTACCTGTCGGGGGTGCTCAAGGAGTCGAACCTGGCGGCCGCCGGCCGCCCGGGGCTGTCCACCGGCTCCGGCGGGCACACCCGCAACGACGTCCACCTCCACCTGGACGTGTTCCCGCCCGACCTGACCGCGTACGCGGACGCCGAGCGGCTGCACCAGGTGGTGGCGAACCTGATCGACAACGCCGTCAAGCACAGCCCCACGCACGGCCGGGTCACCGTCCGCGCCCGGGCCGGCCACGCGCCCGGCAGCCTGACCGTGGAGGTGCGGGACGAAGGCCCCGGCATCCCGGAGGAGGAGCGCCACCGGGTCTTCGAGCGCTTCAACCGGGGCGGCGCCCACGGCGGCGACGGGGGCACCGGCCTGGGCCTGGCCATCGCCCGCTGGGCCGTGGAGCTGCACGGCGGATACATCGGCGTGGCCGAATCGTCACGGGGCTGCCGAATCCTTGTCACCCTTCCAGGCAGCTCGCAGGCGTCACTTTGACGTAGGGTTCGAGTGGGAAGGACATGATCTCGGCCACACGCGCCGGGGTCCGTCAGGGGTGCGAAGCCAAGGGGGCCGCAACCGCGATGCCCCCTACCCGAACCACGCTTGTTTCCCGCCATTCCAGGCGGCGAAACCCGCCGTTCGATGTGACCTACGCGACGTAAGTCCCGCCCGGTCTGCATCCAGCGGCCCGGGAGGCGTAGCCTTTATTCCCGCTGTCCATACCTTGTGAAGCGGAAGAGGGCGGTTGCCGCCGTGTCGCCACAGTCCCCGAGTAACCCGAGCACCACGACCGAAGCAGCAGAGGGCGGGAAGAACCCCGCCTCAGGCTTCGGCGCGAATGAGTGGCTCGTCGACGAGATCTACCAGCAGTACCTCCAGGACCCGAATTCGGTCGACCGGGCCTGGTGGGACTTCTTCGCCGACTACAAGCCGGGGGGCACTGCCGCCGCTCCGGCCAAGCCGGATGAGAAGAAGTCCGTGACGACGACGGATGGCGCCTCCGCACAGGCCGCCAGCCCCGCCGCCGCCCAGGCCCCGCAGGCCGCCGACGCCGCCGCCACGGGGGCGGCGCGCGCCGCGGCCCCCTCGACGGCCTCCGCGCCCACGCCTGTGTCAGCTCCTGCCCCTGCTCCTGCCACCCCCTCTGGTGCCCCTGCTGTGACTGTCACCTCCCAGGCCCCGGCCGCCGCACCGGCCGCTCCTGCCCCTCAGGCCCAGGCTCCGGCCGCCGCCGCTCCCGCCGCCCCGAAGGCCGCGCCCGCCACCGAGGCCCCCACGGGCCCCGAACTGGTGACGCTCCGCGGCCCGGCAGCGGCCGTGGCGAAGAACATGAACGCCTCCCTCGACGTCCCGACGGCCACGTCCGTCCGCGCCGTCCCGGTGAAGCTGCTGTTCGACAACCGCATCGTCATCAACAACCACCTCAAGCGCGCCCGGGGCGGGAAGATCTCCTTCACGCACCTGATCGGCTACGCGATGGTGCAGGCCATCAAGGCCATGCCGGCGATGAACCACTCCTTCGCGGAGAAGGACGGCAAGCCGACCCTGGTCAAGCCGGAGCACGTGAACTTCGGCCTCGCGATCGACCTGGTGAAGCCGAACGGCGACCGCCAGCTCGTCGTCGCCGGCATCAAGAAGGCCGAGACCCTCAACTTCTTCGAGTTCTGGCAGGCGTACGAGGACATCGTCCGCCGCGCCCGCGTCGGCAAGCTGACGATGGACGACTTCACCGGCGTCACCGTCTCGCTGACCAACCCCGGCGGCCTGGGCACCGTCCACTCCGTGCCCCGCCTGATGCCCGGACAGTCGGTCATCATGGGCGTCGGCTCCATGGACTACCCCGCCGAGTTCCAGGGCACCTCCCAGGACACCCTGAACAAGCTGGGCATCTCCAAGGTCATGACCCTGACCTCGACCTACGACCACCGGGTCATCCAGGGCGCGGCCTCCGGCGAGTTCCTGCGCATCGTCGCGAACCTGCTGCTGGGCGAGAACGGCTTCTACGACGACGTCTTCGAGGCGCTGCGCATCCCGTACGAGCCGGTCCGCTGGCTCCGGGACATCGACGCCTCGCACGACGACGACGTCACGAAGGCCGCCCGCGTCTTCGAGCTCATCCACTCCTACCGGGTCCGCGGCCACGTCATGGCCGACACCGACCCGCTGGAGTACAAGCAGCGCAAGCACCCCGACCTCGACATCACCGAGCACGGCCTCACCCTGTGGGACCTGGAGCGCGAGTTCGCGGTCGGCGGCTTCTCCGGCAAGTCGATGATGAAGCTCCGCGACATCCTCGGCGTGCTGCGCGACTCGTACTGCCGCACCACCGGCGTCGAGTTCATGCACATCCAGGACCCGAAGCAGCGCCGCTGGATCCAGGACCGCATCGAGCGCCCGCACTCCAAGCCGGAGCGCGAGGAGCAGCTGCGGATCCTGCGCCGCCTGAACGCGGCGGAGGCCTTCGAGACCTTCCTGCAGACGAAGTACGTCGGCCAGAAGCGGTTCTCCCTGGAGGGCGGCGAGTCCGTCATCCCGCTGCTCGACGCGGTCATCGACTCCGCGGCCGAGGCCCGCCTCGACGAGGTCGTCATCGGCATGGCCCACCGCGGCCGCCTGAACGTGCTGGCCAACATCGTCGGCAAGTCGTACGCGCAGATCTTCCGCGAGTTCGAGGGCAACCTCGACCCGAAGTCGATGCACGGCTCCGGCGACGTCAAGTACCACCTGGGCGCCGAGGGCACCTTCACCGGCCTGGACGGCGAGCAGATCAAGGTCTCGCTCGTCGCCAACCCCTCGCACCTGGAGGCGGTGGACCCGGTCCTGGAGGGTGTCGCCCGCGCCAAGCAGGACGTCATCAACAAGGGCGGCACGGACTTCACCGTCCTGCCGCTGGCCCTGCACGGTGACGCGGCCTTCGCCGGCCAGGGTGTCGTCGCCGAGACGCTGAACATGTCGCAGCTGCGCGGCTACCGCACCGGCGGCACCGTGCACGTGGTCATCAACAACCAGGTCGGCTTCACCGCCGCCCCGGAGTCCTCGCGTTCCTCGATGTACGCGACCGACGTGGCCCGCATGATCGAGGCGCCGATCTTCCACGTGAACGGCGACGACCCGGAGGCGGTCGTCCGCGTTGCCCGTCTGGCGTTCGAGTTCCGCCAGGCGTTCAACAAGGACGTCGTCATCGACCTCATCTGCTACCGCCGCCGCGGTCACAACGAGTCGGACAACCCGGCGTTCACCCAGCCGCTGATGTACGACCTGATCGACAAGAAGCGCTCGGTGCGCAAGCTGTACACCGAGTCCCTCATCGGTCGCGGCGACATCACGCTGGAAGAGGCCGAGCAGGCGCTCCAGGACTTCCAGGGCCAGCTGGAGAAGGTCTTCGCGGAGGTCCGCGAGGCCGCCACGCAGCCCGCGGGCGCCGCGCCGGTCACCCCGGGCGCGCAGGCCGACTTCCCGGTCTCGATGAGCACCGCGGTGTCCCAGGACGTCGTGAAGCGGATCGCCGAGTCCCAGGTCAACATCCCCGAGCACGTCACCGTGCACCCGCGTCTGCTGCCGCAGCTGCAGCGCCGCGCGGCGATGATCGACGAGGGCACCATCGACTGGGGCATGGGCGAGACCCTCGCCTTCGGCTCGCTGCTGATGGAGGGCACCCCGGTCCGCCTGTCGGGCCAGGACTCCCGCCGCGGCACGTTCGGCCAGCGCCACGCGGTGCTGATCGACCGGGAGACGGGCGAGGACTACACCCCGCTGCAGTACCTGTCGGACGAGCAGGCCCGCTTCAACGTCTACGACTCGCTGCTCTCCGAGTACGCGGCGATGGGCTTCGAGTACGGCTACTCGCTGGCCCGTCCGGACGCGCTGGTCCTCTGGGAGGCCCAGTTCGGTGACTTCGTCAACGGCGCGCAGACCGTCGTCGACGAGTTCATCTCCTCGGCGGAGCAGAAGTGGGGCCAGACCTCCGGCGTCACGCTCCTGCTCCCGCACGGCTACGAGGGCCAGGGCCCGGACCACTCGTCCGCGCGTCCGGAGCGCTTCCTGCAGATGTGCGCGCAGGACAACATGACGGTCGCCATGCCGACCCTGCCCTCGAACTACTTCCACCTGCTGCGCTGGCAGGTCCACAACCCGCACCACAAGCCGCTGATCGTCTTCACCCCGAAGTCGATGCTGCGTCTGAAGGCGGCGGCGTCGAAGGCCGAGGAGTTCACCAGCGGTTCCTTCCGCCCGGTGATCGGCGACACGCGCGTCTCCTCCGGAGCGGGTGACCCGAACGCGGTCCGCAAGGTCGTGTTCTGCGCGGGCAAGGTCTACTACGACCTGGAGGCCGAGCGGGAGAAGCGCGGCATCACGGACACCGCGATCATCCGCATCGAGCGGCTGTACCCGCTGGCGGGTGCGGAACTCCAGGCGGAGATCGCCAAGTTCCCGAACGCGGCGAAGTACATCTGGGCCCAGGAGGAGCCGGCGAACCAGGGTGCGTGGCCGTTCATCGCGCTGAACCTGATCGACCACCTCGACCTGGCGGTCGGCGCCGAGGTCCCGGCGGGCGAGCGCCTGCGCCGCGTCTCGCGCCCGCACGGCTCTTCCCCGGCCGTCGGCTCCGCGAAGCGCCACCAGGCGGAGCAGCAGCTCCTCCTGAACGAGGTCTTCGAAGCCTGATCGCTGCGCCGGCTTGAACCGTAGAAGGCCCGGCCCCTGCCAAGGGGCCGGGCCTTCCGGCATCTCCAGCCTCGCCGGCGTGGCCGGAAGGCACTACGGTTGCGGCTCGAAGTCCCAGTACGGGCGGGTGCGTTGTTTGGCGGAGACCGTGTGGACGTGTTGGGCGCCCAGCGTGCGGGTGAGCGCCTTGATGCCCGCGTCCTCGTGCTTCGCGGCCTCCGCGTCCTCGCGGACCGACCGCAGGTCCGCCGCCAGGGCGATCTCGGCGCTCAGGGTCATGGGGTGGTCCGGGCCCAGGACCTGGTGCGCCGCCCGCAGCGTCTCCCGGCTCAGGGACAGCGCGTCGTCCAGCCGCCCCGTGATGTTGCGGTGCCCGGTCGCGTTCAGGGCGCAGCCCAGGGTCCACGGGTGCCGCTCCCCCAGCGCGCCCCGCATCCCGACCAGCGCCTGCTCCGCCAGCGACAGCGCCTCCGTCCGCTCGCCCTGCGCCCGTAGCACCAGCCCGAGGTTGCCGACCGTACCGATGCTGTACGGGTGGGCCAGCCCCAGCTGCGACTGGTAGCCGCGGATCACGTGCTCCGAGATCCGCCGGGCCTCGCCGACGTCCCCGTACTCCCGCAGGTAGGTCGCGTAGTCGGAGGCGACCATCAGGGTCCAGGGGTAGTCCACCCCCAGCACCCGCGTGGCCCGCTCCCACACCCCCCGCAGCCGCAGCCCCGCCCCCGGGATGTCCCCGGACCTGCGCAGGCACATGCCGAGGTTGTGCTCGGCCCGCAGGGTCTGCGGGTGGTCCGGGCCCAGCACCTGGGTGTTGAGCTTGACGCCCTGTTCCTGCCGGGTCTGCGCCTCCCGGTATCGGCCCATCAGCCGCAGCCCCATCGCGCAGGCGATGCCCGAGGACAGCGTCGAGATGTGCTGCGCGCGCAGCACCCGCTCGCGCCGCCGCAGGGTGTCCAGGTCCAGGTCGTACGCCTCCTGGTAGCGCCCCAGCAGCCGGTACGTCGCGGCCAGGTTGTTCTGCGCGTTCAGCGTCGTCGAGTCGTCCTCCCCCAGCAGTTCGCGGTACGTCGCCAGCCCCTGCTCGAACAGCTCCCGCGCCGGTTCGAACTTGGCGATGCACAGCAGCACGCCCCCATACGCGGCGGTGGCCCGCAGCGTCTCCAGGTCGCGCTCGCCCCGCTCCTCCCGCAGCCGGTCGGCGACCGCGCGGGTCAGCGTCTCGGCGCGGCGGAACATCCCGAGGTTGCGCAGCGCTCCCCCGTACTGGTAGCCGAGTTCGCGCACGTTGGGGTGGTCGTCGCCCAGCATGGACCGCCAGACGTGGTCGGTCTCCTCGCACAATCGCAGGCAGGTCCGGAACTCCCCCGCCAGCACCAGGTACCGCAGGCACTGCAACAGGAAGGCCTGGATCCGGGGGTTGGTGCTGGTCAGCACCCCGGCGGTCTCCAGGTGCGGGATCAGCTCGGCGTACTGCGGCCACAACCGCGCGTCGGAGGGCCGGCCGGGGTCGGCGGCCGCGAGGACCTGGCGTACGGCGCGGGACAGCTGCGCGGACTCCTCCGGGCCGAGGTTCTCCCGGACGATGTTGTGGACCATGCTGTGCAGTTGGACGGTCTCCAGCCCGCCGCCGCCCTCCTCCACGGACAGGTCGGAGTACTCCAGGCGGACCACCGAGAACTGCACGAGCTTGTTGAGGGCCGCGTTCCACCGGATCTGGTCGTTGATCAGCCCGGCCAGGTGCTCGGGCACGTCGTCGGCGGGGAACTCGCGCAGCAGCCGCAGCGGTACCCGGCCGGGCGCGAAGAACACGAACAGCCGCAGCAGCGCGAGGGCGTCGGGGAAGTTCTCCCGTACGTTGTTGAGCAGTATGGCCAGCGCCGTGGGGAACGGCAGCGGGTAGTCGTCGGAGAGGGTGACCGCCTCGTACGAGTCCAGCCGGCGCCGCAGCAGCGCCAGGTACTCGCGGACGCTCAGCGGCGAGTCGGCGAGCCAGCCGGCGGTCTGGTCGAGGGCCAGCGGGTAGTCCTCCAGCGCCTCGGCGAGCTGGTCGGCCTCCGGGCCGGTGAGGCGCTGGGCGCGGCGGCGGATGAACGTGACGGACTCGGGCCGCGCGTAGAGCGGGACCTCGACCAGGCTGGTGTGCCGGGAGGCCCACTCCCGGTTCCGGGACGTGATGATCACATCGCCCGCGCCGGAGGGCAGCAGGTCGGCGAGGTCGTCCGGGTTGTCGCAGCCGTCGAACACCAGCAGCCAGCGCCCGTACGGGGATCCGCGCCGCAGCGCCTCCAGCACGGCCCGGATCAGCTCGCCGTAACTGCCCGCCCCGCGCGGCAGGCCGAGCGCCGGCGCCAGGTCGGCGAGCCGCTCGCGCAGGGTGGGCCGGTCCTCGGCGGGGACCCACCACACCACGTCGTACTCGGAGGCGAACCGGTAGGCGTACTCGGTGGCGACCTGCGTCTTGCCCACCCCGGACAGCCCGAGCAGGGTCACCGCCGCGGCGCCGGGCGGGGCCTCGACGAGGGCCGCGCGCAGCTTCCCGATGACGTCGTTGCGGCCGGTGAAGCGGGGGTTGCGGCGCGGCACCCGGCCCCAGATCTCGGGCGGGTCGTTGGGGAAGCGGGGCCCCCGGCGGCCGGTCTCGGTGCCGATCCGGTCGGTGGGCAGCTCCAGCCGGCGCAGCACGCGGTACTCGGCCTCGTACGCGTCCAGGCCCCACAGGTCGGTCTTCTCCAGGGCGGCGACGGCGCTGGGCAGCGGCCCGTCGGTGAGGCCGACGGCCGCGAACCGGTCGGGGTGGCGGTCGGTGACCTCGCGCAGGGCGGTGTTCCACTCCGCGTCCTGCATGTCGCTGAGGGTGCCGGCGGAGAAGTAGCGCTCGCTGAGGACGAGGAGCACCCGGTCGCCGCCCCGGGCGAGGTCGTCGAGGGCCTCGGTGACGCCGGGGCTGCTCTGCGGGTCCCAGCGCTGGAGGGTGGCGCGGTGGCCGTGCTCCTCCAGGCGGTGGGCGATCCACACGGCCCAGGGGCGGTTGAAGCCCGCGAAGCTGATGACGAACCGCTGCGGCCGCGCTGCCGTGTCGCGGTCCTGACGACTACCGGTACCGGTCATGCGGCCGTCTCCCTGGGCTCCGGGCGGTGGTGGACGGGGTGCACAAGGTATCGCAGCTGCCGGGCCGTCAGCCCCCTGCGAACGCGGAGAGTTCGGGGTGTGCCGCGCACCAGGCGCGCCGTTCCCGGTCCAGGGTCCGGCGGGCGGTGGCGTACTGGTCGCCGGGCGGCGGCAGCGCGTCCATGGCCTTCTCGGCGGCTGCCATGGCGTCGGTGAACTCGCGCCCGGCGGAGGTGAGTTCGGGCCGCGACCGGATGGCGGGGAGGACGGCGGCGACCTGCGCCCGGATCCGGGCGTGCTGGGCCCACGCGCCGCGGGCCCCGTAGAGCGCGGCGCGCTGCCAGTACCCGGCCAGGGCCAGATGGGCGTACACGCCGTGCAGCAGCCCCTCCAGCGGGCGCGGGTCGGCGCGCCAGGGGGCCCAGAACCGGGGGGTCCGGTCGGCGGTGTGCAGGGTGAGGACGTCGGCGAGGGCGGCGAGTTTGCCGTGCTGGACCTCGTGCACGAGGGTCGCGGCGAGCGCGGGCGGGGCCTGCGCCCGAGCCAGCAGTGAGCCGGCGGCGGCGGGCAGGGTGGCGCCGCTGGAGCGCGAGCCGCCGCCGAGCGGGACGACGGAGCGCAGCAGCAGGCCGATCTCGTCCGCGCGGGCGGTGTCGTAGCGCTCCAGCAGGGTGAGGGCGCCGGACCACTGGGTGTCCCAGCGCTTGTGGCCCTTGGGGGTGAGACGCCGGGCGGGCCGGACGGGCGCGGGGTGCCCGGCGGCGGGGGCCCGGTATGGGTCGAGGTCGTCGAGGGCGGTCCGCCCGCCGGGCAGGGCGTGCAGCGCCAGGGCGTCCGCGGCGGCGTCCCAGGACCGCTCGTCGAGCGCGAGCGGGCCGGGGCGCTGCGGGCGCAGCAGCCCGAGGGTGGGCAGCACGAGCCGGCCGTGCACGGGCCGCAGGGTGGCCTTGAAGCCGATCCCGGCGCGCAGGGCCGCGGCGACGGCGAGCGCCCCGAGGTGGCCGAGGTCGGGCGCGGGCCCGTACGGGGCGTGCAGCCGGCGCAGGGTCTCCTCGGCCCACACCCCGGTCGCCGGGTAGTGCAGTACGTCGCGCACCGCGTCGGGGTCGTGCCGTTCGGCCTCCTCCAGCAGGGCCCAGTGCTCGCCGCTCTCGCCGCCCGGGCCGCCGGGGGCGGCGTCGAGGACGGCGCGCAGCAGGACGAGCCTCTTGGAGCGGCGTACGTCGGTCACCAGGCGGGTGCCGTCGGCGGAGGGCTCGGTGGAGGCCAGGGCGCGCAGGGTGTGGTGGGTGACGCTGAAGCCGCAGAGCGCGTCGGGCGGGGCGGGGGCGTCGGTGCGGGCGGCGTGGTCGTCGCGGTGGGTCTGTTCGGTGCGGTGGGTCATGAGGCGGCCTGCCGGGGCTGATGGGCGGCTTCGTGCAGTGCCCGGCCGATGTGCCTGATCAGGACCTGGAGGTCGGCGCAGTACACGGACGGCCGGCGGAATCCCTCTCCGGAGCGGAAGCGGTGCGGGTAGTGGCCGCCGCCGCAGACGTCGACGAGCTCGCAGGAGCGGCAGCCGGCGGCCAGTGCCTCCCGGCCGAGCTGCCGGGCGGCGAGTCCCGGGTGGTCGAGGAGGTCGTCGAAGGTGTGCCGGTCGAGGGTGAGGCCGGTGGTGGCGGCGCCCTCGTAGGCGGATTTCAGCGAGTCGGCCTGTTCGATGCTGCCGTCGGTCTCGATCACGGCGGTGGTGGCGGGGGCGAGGCCGAGGGTCTCGGTGGCGGCGGGCAGGCCGAGCAGCAGGGCGATGATCTCCTCGAAGACGCGGACCCGGGTGCGGCGGGTGTCGTCGTGCCACCAGCGTTCGAAGACGGCCAGGAGCCAGTCGGCGTACGGGGTGTCGCTGCCGCCGCCTCCCGGACGGCCGGGCGGCGGGTCGCTCCAGTTGGCGAGCGGCAGCAGCAGGCCGAGCGAGGGCGGGTGGAACGCCAGCAGGCTCTCGTACGTCTCCACCGGGTCCTGCGCGAGGTCGACGACGCAGAGCACGCCCGCGTAGCTCGCGGGGTGCCGCGCGAGGAGCCGCAGCCCGCGCGCGGCGGCGCCGAACCCGGGCTGTCCGGCGTGGTCCACGCGGCGGGCGTTGTGTACGGGGAGCCCGCCGTCGAGGCTGACGCCGACCCGGATCCCGGCGGCGGCGAGGGCGGCGAGCCGGCCCCGGGTGAGGAGCGTGCCGTTGGTCTGGACGGTGGCGGTGACCCGGGTCCCGGGGGACCGCCCGCGCAGGGCGTCCCGTACGGCCTCGACGGGCGCGGCCAGCCCGGCGGGGGCGGTGAGGAGGGGCTCGCCGCCGTGCAGGACGAGGTCGACGCGGGCCAGTTCGTGCGCGGCGGCGTGCTCGGCGATGCGGTGGGCCGCGCGGGCCACGGTGTCCGGGGTCATGGCGGGGGGCTGATCGCGCCAGCCGTGGTCGGCCATGGCGTAGACGTAGCAGTAGGTGCAGGCGAGGTTGCAGCGGCTGCGGGTCTTGAGCACGAACTGCCGGATGGGGTAAGGCCGGTGCCCGGCGGCCCGCAGGGCGGGCACGTCGAGGTGCGCGTACGGCCAGGGCGCGTGCCGCCGGTGGGCGGGCAGCCCGACCTCGCCGGTGTCCGTCTGCCTCATCGCCGTACCTCCCTCGGGGGGACCCCAGGACTGTCCATCCCTGCCCTGCGGATGGCCGCGACTAACGGCGGAAAGCGGTCAACTCCGGCCCGGCGCGGGTCAGTCGACCCCGGAGTCGAAGGCGTTGAGGATCTCGGCGGGATGGGTGACCCGCTCGACCATCCCCGCGATGACCTGCGCGAGCACAGGATGCTCGATCTCGCGCAACGCGGCCAGATCCAACCCGGAAAGATCCGGCAACTCCCCGGCACACCCCGCGTTGCGAACGGCCTTCCCGCTGCCGTGCTGCCGAGTCACCATGCGCGCTCCTCCGTCGGTCGTCCGTGTCCCACCTGCCCTACACCGCCCCCGGCTCCGCCCGGCGGGGCTGGATCTTTCAGCCCCGCCGGCGTGTGAGGCGCGGGTCTGGGCGGAGCCCAGGAAGCACGGGCGCAGCCCGGGGGTGCTTGCGCGGCGGCGCCGCACCCGTCCAGCCCCGGCGGCGTGTGAGGGGCGGCGCCCCGGGGGCTACGGCGCGGCCCGGGCCCGGTCAGAGGGCGGACTCCAGGGATCCGAGGCGGGCGAGCAGGGCCGGCGGGGGCGGTTCGCCCGCGCGGGCCCAGAGTTCCACCGCCGAGCGGTACGAGGAGACGGCCGCGCGCGGCCGCGCCAGCGCCTCCAGGACCTCGCCCCGCAACCCCTGTACGACCGCCCCCAACCGCACCGCCGCGTTCCCGCACGACCCGTCACATCCCGCCTCGTCCGCCTCCATCGCCGCCCGCCACGCCCGCCGGTACGAGTCCGCCGCCCGGTCCAGCCGCTCCGCGGCCCCGGTGTGCCCGTGGATCTCCCGCTGCACGTCGCCGTGTTCCCGCCACCCCCGCGCCCGCTCCAGCGGCCCGCGGCTCTGCCGGACCGCGAGTTCCAGCAGGTGCTCCGCCTCCCGGAGGTCCACCAGGTCCCCCTCGTACACGTGCCGCAGCCGCAGCCCCTCCGCCAGCCGCAGCAGCCGCCGCGCCGCCCGGGGATCCGACCTCGGTACCGCCGCCCGGCTCTCGCGCAGCACCCGTACCGCCGTGGACGCGAACCGCCGCCCGTCGGAGGCCCGGGCCCGCGCCAGGAGTACGTCGCCCCACTCGGGCAGCAGCTCCCCGTACGCGTCCCCGTCCCGGGGGATCAGCCGCCTGGCCCGCCCGTACGCCTCGGCCGCGTCCTCCAGGGCCGCCGGGTCCGCGTCCCTCGCGTACCGCGCCCGGTGCACCCGCGCCAGGCACACCAGCGCCGCCACCCGAAGCTCCGGGTCCCCGGCGGGCTCCGCCAGGGCCTCGGCCAGCTGCCCGGCCGCCTCCTCCAGCCGCCCGGGCAGGTACGACAGCGCCGTCGCCAGCTCCACCCGCACCCGCCGCCGCGCGTCGCCGTCGGGCCCACCCGTCGGCCGACCCGTCGGCGCGTCCACCGGCCCACCCGCCGGAGCGCCCACCGGCCGACCCGTCAGCCCACCCGTCGGCCCAACCGCCGGATCGCCCACCGGCCCACTCGCCGGCACGTCCACCGGCCCACCCGTCGCCCCACCCGTCAGCCGGCCCGTCAGCCGGCCCGCCGGCCCGGCGGCCGCCAGCACCGCCTCCAGCCGCCCCGCGGCCAGCCCGGCCAGCTCCTCGCGCTCCACCGGATCCCCGGACCGGACCGCCAGCGCCAGCAGCACCCGCCCGAGGGCGAGCCACACGCCCGCCCCGGCGTCCGTGCCCGCCGGCTCCTCCAGCCCCGCCAGCCCCTCCAGCCCGTCCCGCGCCTCCCGCAGGGCCCCCACGTCATCCCGGAGCGCGCTCAGCAGGATCAGGGTCTCCGCCCGCCGCACCGCGCCGTCCAGCCGGAGTTCCCGGTCCGCCTCCGGGTCGGCGCCCACCGCCGCGAACTCCCGTTCCGCCGCCGCCAGCAGCGCCGCGTCCGGCTCCGCACCGGCCGCGAGCGCACGCTCGTGCAGCACCCGGCCCAGCGCCAGCCGACCCGGCGGCCCGGTCGCGGCCCGGGCCGCGCGCTCCGCCTCGGCCAGCAGTTCCGGGTCCCGCCGCACCACCCACAGCCGCAGCAGCGCCCCGCCAGCTCGTACTCCGCCTCGCCCGGCGGATCCCCCGGCCCGGCCGGTACGGTCACGGCCCGCCGCAGCACCGCCACGGCCTCGGACAGCCCGCGTTCGTCCCCGGCGGCCAGCCGGGCCCGCGCCGTTCGTACGGCCCAGTCCCGCGCGGGCGGGGCCGGCCGCTGCGGGGCCTGCGGGTCCGGCGCGGGCGGCTCCGGCAGGTAGCGCCGTACGACCTGGGCCGAGACCCGCGCGAAGGCCTGCGGCACCCGCCCCTCCGGCATCCGGTCCTCCCACGCCGGCTCCCCGGGCTCCCCCTGCTCCCCCGGGCCGGCCGCAGGCTCCACCGGCACCCCGGTCAGCCGGGTGACCGCGAGCGCGGGGAAGTTCCGTACGCCCCGCCCGAAGTGGGCGAGTACGTACTCCGAGGAGTGCTTCAGCACCAGCGCCGCCTCGTCCCGCCCCAGCGGCCCCAGCAGCACCTCCCGCACCCCGGGTACGAACTCGTACCAGCCCGGGTCGCCACCGCGCCGCAGCAGCCCGCTCAGCAACACCTCCGCCAGGTCCGACGGCTCCGAGTCCGGCAGCATCGTGCGCTGCACCAGCCGCATCACCGGCAGCGTCAGCGGCGCCGCCGACAGGTACACCGCCAGCTGGACGGCCCGGGGCGCGGCCGAGGAACGGAAGCGCCGCACCAGCTCGCGCGGCGGCCGCACGGCCTGCGGGGGCGGCAGCGGGGCGGCCGGGTGGTCGGCGAACACCCGGCCCACCTCGGCCGGCACCGGCCCGGTGCCCAGCCCCGCGACGAGCCGGGCCCACGCCCCGAGCGCGATCGCGCTGGGCGGCAGCACCGGCACGGCCAGCCCGCCGCCCGGCCCGCCGCCGAGCCGGCCCCCCGGCCCGGCACCCGGCCACCCGGCCCGCCGCGGCCGGTCCGACCGGAACATCAGCTTCCCTCCGCCGCCCTCGATCCGGCACAGGCCGCCCCGCTCGGTCGGCAGCCAGGTGCGCCCCCACAGCCGCTGCGGCAGCGGCTGGACGACCACGCAGGGCGCGCACTGCGCCCACCGGTACAGCAGCCGCTGCGCCTCGCCCTCCCGCCACACCGGGCCGGCGCAGTCGGACACCACCATGGTCAGCGCCCGCCCGGTCGGGTCCCGCAGCTGGTCCCCGGAGCGCGCGCCGGCCGCCCCGGGCCCGCGCCCGACGACGGCCCTGCCGTCCGCGAGCCGGTGCAGGTAGGAGACCCGGACGTCCCGGAAGGCCCCCAACCGCTCGCACACGGCCCGCAGTTCGTCGAACATGTCCTGCCACACCGCCATCGAGGGCGAGGCGTCCATCACCAGCCGCACGGTCGCCTCCCGCCGGACCTCCGGCCGGAACACCGGGACGACCAGCCCGAGGGCTCGGGCGCTGGCCTCGGCGGTGGCCTGCTCGTCGAGCACCGTCCGGGTGGGCGGGGCGCTCGGCCGGTGCCGCTGGAGGGCGCGCAGGGCCCGCTGGACCTCCAGGATCCGCGGCAGCGCGGCCGCCCTGGGCACCCGTACGGGCACCCCGCCATCGACCGGAATGTCAGTGTCCGCCTCCGGCCCGGCGACCCGGCGGGCCCGGGACGCGTAGAGGCTGACCGGATCCTCAGCCGCCGCCTCCTCCCGTACGGGTGCCTCCTCGCGCGCCGTCTCCACCCCGTCGGGCAGCCCCTCGGGTTCCGGCTCCCCGGCCGGCGTCCGCGCCGGGGACCCGGAGGCCGCGGCCCGGGCGGCCGTCCGCCCGGCCAGCCACAGCGCGTCGGCGAGTTCCTCGGCGGACGGATCGAGCCCGGCCGCGCGCAGCAGGGCGATCAGCTCCCGCATGGCGTCACCTCGGCCGGTCGAGGCGCTGGATGAGCAGGTCCGCGAGATCCTCCCGGGTGGGCGGGGCGGCGTAGTGGGTCAGGTAGATGGCGTTGAGCAGCTGGTCGGCGGCGACGAGTTCGGACCGGGATCGGCTGAGGAACTCGTGGATCAGGTCGGCGCCCAACCGGGCGGCCTCCTCGCCGAGATGGGCCCGCACCATGGTGGCGAGCCGTTTCTCCCCGGGCTGTCCGAGCTTGAGCTGGATGCACCGGCGCAGCAGCGCGGCCGGGAAGTCCCGCTCGCCGTTGCTGGTCAGGACGATGAACGGGAAGGCCCGACAGCGCACCCGGCCGTCCCGGACGGTCACCTTGGCCCCGTCGTCGGTGAGCACCCGCACCTCGGGCTCGGTGTCGGCGACCCGTTCCAGCTCGGGGAGCGCGAACTCCCCCTCCTCCAGCACGTTCAGGAGGTCGTTGGGCAGGTCGATGTCGCTCTTGTCGAGCTCGTCGATGAGCAGCACGCGGGGCCGGTCGGCGGGCAGCAGCGCGGTCCCCAGCGGTCCGAGCCTGATGTACTTGCCGATCCCGGGCGCCCCGCCGACCGCCCCGCCGCTGGCGGCGATCTGCACGTCCTGGAGCCGCGCGATGGCGTCGTAGCGGTACAGGCCCTCCTGGAGGACGGTCCGCGACACCACGGGCCAGCGCAGCACCCGGCCGAGCTTCAGCTCGTGGGCGACGGCGTGCGCGAGGGTGGACTTCCCCGTTCCGGGGTAGCCGGTGACGAGCAGCGGGCGGCGCAGGTAGAGGGCGGCGTTGATCGCCTCCAGTTCCTCGGGTTCGGGCCGGTGCGCTTCGACGGCCTGCCGGTGCGCGCCGAGCCGCCGGGCCACGTTCCCGTCCGGGCCGGCGGCACCGGATCCGCCCGCCCCGCCCGGCGCCCCGTCCCCGCCGTCGGGCTCCGTCGCCGGGCCCCCGTCGAAGTCCCGCCAGGGCGGCGGCCCGGGCAGCGCTTCGATCCCGTCGTGGGGCTCGCCGACCCCCCGGTAGATGAGCCACTCGTCATTCATGGAAGCTCCTCAGCGCACGTCACAGGTCTCCCCGCAACGGCTCGTCCTCCGGCAGCGGCCGGCCCGGGTCGTCCCAGACCAGCCCCACCCCCACCGCCCAGTACGCGTCCGGGTCCGCCCCGTGCGCCCGCGCCCGCAAGGCCCGCAGCCGGAGCGGCAGCACCTCGCCGCGCCCCGCCTCGGCCAGTTCCTCCCGCAGCCCCCGGTGGAACGGGGCGCACGACACCCCCGGATCCTCCGGGGGCCGCCGGCACACCGCCACCCCGAACCCCGCTTCCCGCACCCCGTGCAGCGCCCCCAGCGTCGGCTCCCGGTCCGCCGCCCGGCACAGCACCGGGACGATGTGGTCCGCGAGCCCGGCCAGCCACTGCGGCGAGGGGCTGCGGGGCCGCCCCCGGGCGCAGTCCGCCCGCTGGCCGGCCGGCGGGCCCGCCTGGACCCGCGCCCAGCGCCCGCCCGCCGTCTCCGAGGGCCCGGCGTACCGGAACACCACCGGCCGCTGCGCGCCCACCGGCACCCCGCCGGCCACCACCCATTCGTCCACCGCGAGCCCGAACAGCTCCGGCGCGACCGCCACCTCCAGCAGCGCGGCCGCCTCGTGCGTGTCGCAGCGCCGGAACCCCTCGGCCAGCGGTGCCCGCAGCGCGTCCGGCAGCCGGGCCAGGGTGGCCCGTACGCCCGAGTCGACCGGGGTCACCTGCGCGGGCCGGGTGGGCCCGGCGAGGACGGAGACCCGCCAGTCGTAGACGTCCTCCCAGCCGTGCGCCCACGCCTCCAGCAGGACCGAGGGCCCGGGCGGCAGCCCGTCGGCCGCGCGGGCGGGTCCGTACGGCGAACGCCCGGCCGACGCCCGGCGCCGCCGGGCCCGTTCGGCCAGTCCCCGGTCGTGCCGTTCGGCCAGCTCGCGGCGGAGCGGCCGCCACAGCCGCGCGGCGGTGGTCCGTACCCAGTCCCAGAGTTCCTCGTCGGCGCCGGGGGACGGCGGCTCCCGGTGGTCGGCCACGCTCACGTCGGTGGCGTACCGGAGCATCGCGGCGGCCTCGCCGGTCCCGCCCGGCGGGTCGTGCAGCAGTCCCAGCCCGTCGCGCCAGCTCAGCGGGGCGGGCAGGGCCGGGTCCGGTTCCTCGCCGCGGGCGGCCTCGGCCAGCGCCCGGACGGCCTCGGAGGAGCCCGGCGGGGGCAGTTCGGCGAGCAGCCCGCACAGGGTGGTGAGCTCGCCGGGGGTGAGGCGGCGGGGGCCGTACGGGTCGGGGTCCCCGGCGGAGAGTTCGTCGTGGACGTCGGTCCAGGTGCGCCGGCTGTCGAGGTCGCTGAGGTGCTGGTCGTAGTGGTAGAGGTCGTGGGCCTGCATGACCCGGCGGTAGAGCCCGATCTGCCCGGTGGCGGCCATCGGCAGGGTGCGTAACTGGGCGACGGAGACGGCGAGTCCGCCGCCGCCCGTGTGCCGGCGGGCCTTGACCACGCCGACGACCTCGCCGCGAGCCAGGTCCACCACGGGCCCGCCGGACATGCCGGGCTCGATCTCGTCGTCGTCGCCGAGCCGGATGGCGGCCCCGTTGGCGGCGGTGCCGCGCAGCCGGGTGGCGCGGCCGGTGATCTCGGGCACCCCGAGGTCCTCGGTGCAGCCGAAGTAGGCGGCCTCGTCCAGCCGGGGTCTGGCCCGGTCGGTGAGCCAGACGCAGGCGTGCGTGACGGGCGCGAGCACCCTCACGAGCGCCAGGTCGGGCAGGTCCCACAGGGTGCGCGGGCCGGGCCGCTGCCGCTCCAGCCGTTCGGGCAGGACGCATTCCACCCGCCCGGCGACGGTCCCGGTGGCGCCGCCCGCGCCGGAGGAGAAGGTGATGCCGATCTCCCGTCCCGCCAGACGCACCGCAGCACCCCCTTCGCCGACCACGTGCGCACACGTCAGCACCCAGCCGGGGGCGATGAAGAAGCCGCTCCCCCAGGTGGGTCCGGTGCCAGGGGATCCATACCCGTCCGGCGGGGCGTGGACGCGTACGGTCGCCGCCCGGACAAGGGGTTCCAGGAGTTCGAAGGCGCGTGCGGAGCTGCCCGTGCGCCCGTCCGGCATCCGCTGGCCCCCGACTCCCACGTGCCCCAATGAGGCATTCCAGGCTAGCGCCGGGAAAGGGGAGGGCGGGAGATCTCTTCGGGTACGCGGATTATCCTGGCGGGAAACACCCCTTCACCCTCATCACGGCACGGAGCCCGACTTGTACTTCACCGATCGCGGCATCGAGGAGCTGGAGAAGCGGCGCGGCGAGGAGGAGGTCACTTTCGAGTGGCTCGCCGAGCAGCTCCGCACCTTCGTCGACCTGAACCCGGACTTCGAGGTCCCGGTGGAACGCCTGGCCACCTGGCTGGCCCGCCTGGACGACGACGAAGCCGACGACGAGTAGCCGTCACGGACGTCCAACGCACGCCAGGCGCGCGCCGGGCGCACGTCGGCGGCACGCGAAGGGGCCCGACCGCTGAGCGGTCGGGCCCCTTCGGCCGTGAGAGACCGGCGGTGAGCCGGGGCTGCCGATCAGGCGGCCTTGGTCTCCTTGAAGATGCGGTCGATCTCGGCGATGAGCTCAAGGGCCTTCTGGCCGGTCGCCGGGTCGTTCGACGCCTTGGCGGCCGAGAGGGCCTTCAGGGTGTCGTTGACCAGGGTGTGCAGCTGCGGGTACTTCTCGAAGTGCGGGGGCTTGAAGTAGTCGCTCCACAGCACCGAGACGTGGTGCTTGGCGAGCTCGGCGCGCTGCTCCTTGATGGTGATGGCGCGCGCGCGGAAGTCGGCGTCCTCGTTGGCCTGGTACTTCTCCTGGACGGCCTTGACGGACTCGGCCTCGATGCGGGCCTGGGCAGGGTCGTACACGCCGCACGGCAGGTCGCAGTGGGCGGAGACCTTCGCCTTGGGGGCGAAGAGGCGGGAAAGCATGGGGTAATTCCTCCTCGTGATCGTCTTCTCAAGGGGGAGATTACTCGCTCGGATACCGGAATTCGCGGCCGCCCCCATGGGCTTAGGACAAAAGTCCAGGGTGCCGGGAGGCGGGGTGAGCGAATGTACGGGCGCGTGCGGCAGCATGCGGGAGGGACGAGGAGGTCAGGGATGGTGGAGAACAGGCGCTCGCGGGCGCGCTTCGAGGTACTAGAGGTGACGGGCCCGTCGATGGTGCCCACGCTGCTGCACGGGGACCGGCTGGTGGTGCGGTACGGGGCGGTGGTCCGGCCGGGTGACGTGGTGGTGCTGCGCCACCCGTTCCAGCAGGACCTGCTCGTGGTGAAGCGGGCGGCGGAGCGGCGGCCGGGCGGCTGGTGGATGCTCGGGGACAACCCGTACAACGAGACCGGCGACAGCACCGACTACGGGACGGTGCCCGAGGAGCTGGTGCTGGCGACGGCCGTGCTGCGGTTCCGGCCGCGCGCGGCGGATCAGCGTTCGCTCAGGGCACGGGTGTCCTGGGCGCTCTCGTCGCTGCGCCCGCTGTGGGCGGACGTCTCGGCCTCCAGACGCTTGCGGGCGCGGTAGGCGGCGACGTTCGCCCGGGTGGCGCAGCGGTCGGAGCAGTAGCGCCGGGACCGGTTGGTGGAGGTGTCGAGGTAGGCGTTGCGGCAGGGCGCGGCCTGGCACAGGCCCAGGCGGTCGGGGCCGTGCTCGGTGAGGTGGAAGGCCAGGCCGAAGGAGGCGATGGCGGCGTATCCGGCCGAGGCGTTCGAGGGGTGGTCGGCGAGGTGGATGTGCCAGTGCGGGCTGCCGTCGTCGCCGAGGCTGTCGTGGCCGGTGACCTGCGGGCTGATGGGGAACTCCATGAGCAGGGAGTTCAGCAGGTCGACGGCGAGGACGTGGTCGCCGCCGTCGGCGGCCTCGAAGACGGCGCGCAGTCGGCCGCGTACGTTGCGAAAGCGCGTCACGTCGGCGTCGGTGACCCGGCGGGCGGCCTGCACTCCGGGTCCGAAGAGGGCGCGGACGGCGTCCACCGAGGTGAGCGAGTCCTTGTTGCGGGCCGGCTCCTCGGTGTTGACCAGGCGCACGGCGTGGTCCGAGTAATGGGCCAGTTCCACTTGTTAGTCCTTACGGCTGCGGATTAGGGTCTCGGGTAACGACTGAGACGTATTCGAGGGTATTACGTATGGAGGGCTTCGGGATGGCGGATACCGTGACTGACTGGCAGGCCTGGCAGGACAGCTGGGACCGTCAGCAGGAGTGGTACATGCCCGACCGCGAGGAGCGGTTCCGGGTGATGCTGGACATGGTCGAGGCGCTGGTGGGACCCGCCCCCCGGGTGCTGGATCTCGCGTGCGGTACGGGAAGTATCACGGACCGCGTCTTCAGGAGGTTCCCGGAGGCCACCAGCACGGGCGTCGATCTCGACCCGGCGCTGCTCACCATCGCCCGGGGCCACTTCGCGGGCGACGACCGGGTCACCTTCGTCACCGCCGACCTCAAGGACCCGGCCTGGACCTCGGCGCTCCCGTACGACTCGTACGACGCGGTGCTGACGGCCACCGCCCTGCACTGGCTGCACAGCCCGGAGCTGGCGGTGCTCTACGGGCAGCTGGCCCCGCTGGTCCGCGCGGGCGGCGTCTTCCTGAACGCCGACCACATGCCCGACCCGACGACCCCGCTGATCAACGCCGCCGAGCGGGCCCACCGGCACGCCGGCATGGACCGGGCCCGTGAGGCGGGCGCGCTGGACTGGGCCGACTGGTGGGCGCTGGCGGCCGCCGACCCGGTGCTGGCCGAGCCGGTCAAGCGCCGGTTCGAGATCTACGGGGAGCACGCCGACGGCGACACCCCGGACGAGGCCTGGCACGCCCGGACCCTGCGCGGGGCGGGCTTCTCGGAGGCCCGGACGGTCTGGCGCTCGCCGTCCGACGCCCTGGTGCTCGGCGTCAGGTAGCCGCTGCGACGCGTGAGGGGCGGTACGGGAATCCCGTACCGCCCCTCAACCGCGTCGCGCGCCTACAGCACCTTGGACAGGAACGCCTTCGTCCGGTCGTGCTGCGGGTTGCCCAGGACCTCGCGCGGGTGGCCGGACTCGACCACGACACCGCCGTCCATGAAGACGAGGTTGTCGCCGACCTCGCGGGCGAAGCCCATCTCGTGCGTGACCACGATCATGGTCATGCCCGATTCGGCCAGGTCCCGCATGACGTCGAGGACGTCGCCGACGAGCTCCGGGTCGAGCGCCGAGGTGGGCTCGTCGAAGAGCATCAGCTTCGGCTCCATGGCCAGCGCGCGGGCGATCGCCACACGCTGCTGCTGGCCGCCGGAGAGCTGCGAGGGGTAGTTCCCGCCCTTGTCGCCCAGGCCCACGCGGTCGAGCAGCCGGACGGCGCGCTCGCGCGCCACCGCCTTGCTCTCGCCCTTGACCATGACCGGGGCTTCCATGACGTTCTCGATGGCCGTCATGTGCGGGAACAGGTTGAAGCGCTGGAAGACCATGCCGATCTCGCGGCGCTGGGCCGCGACCTCGCTGTCCTTCAGCTCGTAGAGCTTGTCGCCCTTCTGCTTGTACCCGACCAGCTGGCCGTCCACCGAGAGCCGCCCGGAGTTGATCCGCTCCAGGTGGTTGATGCACCGCAGGAAGGTCGACTTGCCGGAGCCGGACGGGCCGACCAGGCAGAAGACCTCTCGGGGGGCGACCTCGAGGTCGATGCCCCGCAGGATGTGGGCGGCGCCGTACGACTTGTGGACGCCCTCGGCCTTGACCATCGGCTGAGCGGTCATCGCGCGACCTCCGTACGGCGGAACATGTTCAGGTTGGCCTTCAGACGCTGGAAGGGCGTCGGCGGCAGGTTCCGCGTGGAACCACGGGCGAAGCGGCGCTCCAGGTAGTACTGGCCGACGCTGAACACACTGGTCAGGGCCAGGTACCAGACGGATGCCACGAACAGCATCTCCATGATGGCACCGGCCGTGTTGCCGATGTTCGACGTGGCCCGCAGGAGTTCCGTGTACTGCACCGCCGAGACCAGTGACGAGGTCTTCAGCATGTTGATGAACTCGTTGCCGGTCGGCGGGATGATCACGCGCATCGCCTGCGGCAGCACGATCCGGCGCATGGTCTTCGTCTGCGGCATGCCGAGCGCGTGGGCGGCCTCGGTCTGGCCCTCGTCGACCGACTGGATGCCGGCCCGGACGATCTCCGCCATGTAGGCGCCCTCGTTCAGGCCGAGGCCCAGGAGGGCGACCATGAACGGGGTCATGACGTCGACGGTCTCGTTCTTGTAGATCGGACCGAGGTTGATGTACTGGAAGATCAGCGACAGGTTGAACCACACCAGCAGCTGCACGTACACCGGGGTGCCGCGGAAGAACCAGATGTAGAGCCAGGAGACGGCGCTCGTGACCGGGTTGTTGGACAGGCGCATCACCGCGAACACGATGCCGAGCACGAGGCCCAGCAGCATGGACGAGACGCTGATGATCACGGTGTTGCCGAGGCCGCTGAGGACCGCCGGGTCGAACAGCTTGTCGCCGACCGTCGCCCAGATGACGTTGCCCTGGGAGAAGGCGTAGACGAGCCAGGCGATCAGCGCGACGACGACCACGCCGCTGACCCAGCGGCCGTAGTGCCGCACCGGGATTGCCTTGATGGCCTCGTACGGGGTTCCCGAGGCGCCGGATCCGGCCGGCGGGGTGTCGGCCGGACCCTTTTCGATCTTGTCAGTCACAATGACTGCCCTTCAGTGGAGCGTGGAGCGCGGGACTTACTGACCGGCGTTGATCGTCGCGGACTTGACGGCGCTGTCCTGCACGTTCCACTTCTCCAGGACCTTGGCGTAGGAGCCGTCCTTGATGGTGGCGTCGAGGGCCTGCTTGAGGGCGTCGCGGAGCTGGGTGTTCTCCTTGCTCACTCCGATGCCGAAGAGGCCGACGTCGCTCTGCTGGCCGGCGACCTCGAAGTCGTTGCCGCCGCCGGAGGTCTTCACGGTGTACGCGGCGACCGGGTAGTCGTTCAGGTCGGCGACGGCGCCGCCGGCCTTGACGCGGGTCTGCGCCTCGGCGTCGGTGTCGAAGGCCTGGATGGTGAGCTTCTTGTCGCCGCACTTCTCGGCCTGGGCCTTGAAGGTGTCCTCGTAGATCGTGCCGCGCTGGACGGCCACGGTCTTGCCGCAGAGGTCGTCCATCGACTTGATGCCCTCGGGGTTGCCCTTCTTGACGAGGAGCGAGAGGCCGGAGGAGAAGTAGTCGACGAAGTCGACGCCCTTGCCGATCTTCTCGCCCTTGTCGTCCAGACCCTCCTGGCGCTTCTTGTTGTCGGTGATCGACGACATGATCGCGTCCTGGCGGCCGGAGTAGATCGAGGTGATCAGGCCGTCGAAGGTGCCCGCGGTGAACTCGAACTTCACGCCGAGCTGCTTGCCGAGCGCCTCGGCGATGTCGGGGTCGACGCCGACGATCTTGCCGCCCTCGACGAACTCCATCGGGGCGTAGGCGGAGTCCGTGCCGACCTTGATGACACCCGCGTCCTGGATCTTCTTCGGAAGGGCCGAGAAGAGCGGGGCGTCGCTCTTCTTCGCCGCGGAGGAGGGCTCGGTCTTCCCGGCGCTCTCCGTCTGGTCACCACAGCCGGTGAGGATGAGGGCTCCCGCGACCGCGATCGCGCCAGCCGCGGCGATGCGGGACCGGGCGGCGGTCGTACGACGGGTGGTGCTTGCGGTCATGGGCTGGTTCCTCCGACAGGTGGAAAGCATCCGAAAACGGTCGTGGCACGCACCATCGAGTGTCGCGACCTTGTGTGGTTACGGCATCTTGCCATTCGGACTGACGCATTCAGGCAGCTCGTCAGGTCAAAATCGGATAACGGACATCCCAGGCGACCCATCAGCCCTGCGGGCGAGGGCCCTTCTGGCCGAACTATGCGCTGTGACCAGGCACTTTCACCGCAGTTTTTGCTGCGCGTCTCGACTGCTGGACACGAAGGTTTGGACTTTTCGCCAAAACCGTGACAACAGGCTTATGGTCGAGCAGGAATCGACTCGTCTGGGCGAGCGTTCTTCCGGTAAAACGGATCCTTACACCCCTCATCAGGGGCTCAGGGCGCGCGTGCGGCGCGCCCGCGCGTACGAACCTCCCCTTCGCGGAGACGGGCCAACCGTCGATGCGGAGTACGGACGCGGTGCCCGCCCACCCCTTAACCAGGAGTGGTCACCCTCAACGATTCAAAACTTAAGGGGCCAAGAAAGTGGCAGCGGAGATCGTCAATCCTCGCAGCGACAGCGGGACGGACAACAACCCCGATGCGGTGTTCGCGCTGCACCGGGGCGGCAAGATGGCCGTGCAGGCCACCGTGCCGGTCAACGACAGGGACGACCTGTCCCTCGCTTACACGCCGGGCGTGGCCAAGGTCTGCAGCGCCATCGCGGAGAACCCGGAGCTCGTCAACGAGTACACCTGGAAGTCCAACGTCGTCGCCGTCGTCACCGACGGTACGGCCGTACTCGGACTCGGTGACATCGGGCCCGAGGCCTCCCTCCCCGTGATGGAGGGCAAGGCCATTCTGTTCAAGCAGTTCGGTGGGGTCGACGCGGTTCCGATCGCGCTCGCGACCAAGGACACCGACGAGATCATCGAGACGGTCATCCGTCTCGCCCCGTCGTTCGGCGGCGTGAACCTGGAGGACATCTCCGCTCCGCGCTGCTTCGAGATCGAGCGCCGTCTCCAGGAAGCCCTGGACATCCCGATCTTCCACGACGACCAGCACGGCACCGCCATCGTGACGCTGGCCGCCATGCGCAACGCGGCGAAGCTGACCGGTCGCACCCTCGGCGACCTGCGCGCCGTGATCTCGGGTGCGGGCGCGGCGGGCATCGCCATCGCCAAGATCCTGGTGGACGCGGGCATCGGCGACGTCTGCGTCACCGACCGCAAGGGCGTCGTCTCCGCGGACCGCTCCGACCTGACGGACGTCAAGGCGGAGATCGCGGGCCTGACGAACAAGAGCGGCCTCACCGGCTCGCTGGAGTCCGCCCTCGCGGGCGCCGACGTGTTCATCGGCGTCTCCGGCGGCACGGTCGCGGAGGAGGCGGTGGCCTCGATGGCGAAGGACGCGTTCGTCTTCGCCATGGCCAACCCGAACCCGGAGGTCCACCCGGACGTCGCGCACAAGTACGCGGCGGTCGTGGCCACGGGCCGCTCGGACTTCCCGAACCAGATCAACAACGTGCTGGCGTTCCCGGGCATCTTCGCGGGCGCCCTGAAGGTCCGTGCGAGCCGGATCACCGAGGGCATGAAGATCGCCGCCGCCGACGCCATCGCCGGCGTCGTGGGTGACGAGCTCGCCGCCGACTACGTGATCCCGTCGCCGTTCGACGAGCGCGTCGCGGCGGCCGTCACGGCGGCCGTCGCCGCGGCCGCGAAGGCCGACGGCGTGGCCCGGCTGGCCTGACCGCCACCGGGATCGCCACCGGGACCACCACCCGGATGCATGTGAAAGGGCCCGGCCGGATCACTCCGGCCGGGCCCTTTCACGTGGCGCGGCACCCGGATGCCCGTACGCACATTCCGTACGGACGCCCTGGGGACGCGGCGAAACGCACCCTCCTGGCCCCCGAACCGGGAGGGGTCGCCCGCTGTGGGGAATGCGGAAACCGGAATGACAGGCTCATGACCAACGGCATGCCGCATGGCCTGAATATTACCCCGCCCCGAGGCCGGTGCGTGACGTTCCGGTTCTACCTCTCGATAGGACAAGACCGCACGTGAGGGCCGCAGTTGACGGGGTGTCTCACAATTCCGCTCCGTACTCCCACCCATCATTCGGGACGCAGGTTCGCGCCCACCCGGTTCCCACGGATTTCACCGAACCGGCGCCCTTCGTCCGGCCGGGCCTGGTGGCCGCCCCTACCGGGCGGTAGCGTCTGGCGGCATGTTCGCTGCCTATGCCGCCCGAATCGACCGTGACCAGCCGCTGAGCGGCCTTGAGCTGGGCGAGCGCCCGGCCCCCGAGGCCCGCCCCGGCTGGGTGACCGTGAACGTCAAGGCCGCCTCCCTCAACCACCACGACCTGTGGTCGCTGCGCGGGGTGGGCCTCGGCGAGGACAAACTCCCGATGATCCTCGGCTGCGACGCCGCCGGGATCGACCAGGACGGCAACGAAGTCGTCCTGCACTCCGTGATCGGCCAGAGCGGCCACGGGGTCGGCCCGGACGAGCCGCGCTCGATCCTGACCGAGCGCTACCAGGGGACCTTCGCCGAGCAGGTGACCGTCCCCGCCTGGAACGTGCTGCCCAAGCCGGCCGAGCTGTCCTTCGAGGAGGCCGCCTGCCTTCCGACGGCCTGGCTGACGGCGTACCGGATGCTGTTCACGAACGCGGGCGTGCGTCCCGGCGACTCCGTCCTGGTCCAGGGCGCGGGCGGCGGGGTCGCCACCGCCGCGATCGCCCTCGGCAAGGCGGCGGGCCTGCGGGTCTTCGCCACCAGCCGGGACGAGGCCAAGCGCAAGCGGGCGGTGGAGCTGGGCGCGCTGGAGGCCTACGAGCCGGGCGCACGGCTCCCGCACCGGGTGGACGCGGTGATCGAGACGGTCGGCGCGGCCACCTGGTCGCACTCGGTGAAGTCGCTGCGGCCGGGCGGGACGCTGGTCATCTCCGGCGCCACGAGCGGGGACCGGCCGGCCCACGCCGAACTGACCCGGATCTTCTTCCTGGAGCTGAAGGTGGTCGGCTCGACCATGGGCACCAAGGACGAGCTGGAGGACCTGCTGTCCTTCTGCGCGGCGACCGGCGTCCGGCCGGTCATCGACGAGGTACTGCCGCTGGACCGGGCCCGCGAGGGCTTCGAGAAGCTGGAGTCGGGAGACCTCTTCGGCAAGATCGTCCTCACGGTCTGACGATCCGCCGGCCGGCCACCCGTTTGTCAATCAGGGTTGACACCCCTCCCTTGTCAACCTAGATTGACATGCATGACGGAAGCCACCGACCTCGCCGAACGGGCCGGAGACCAGGACCCCCGCGTGGGCCTGCGCGCCGTGACCGCCCTCCGCAGGCTGCTGGAGCAGCTGGAGGCCGTACAGGTGCGCAGCGCCCGCGCGCAGGGCTGGTCCTGGCAGGAGATCGCGGCCGAGCTGGGCGTCAGCCGGCAGGCCGTACACAAGAAGTACGGGAGGCTCTGATGTTCGAACGCTTCACCCGGGACGCCCGCGACACGGTGACGGGGGCGGTGGACGAGGCCCGCCGGGCCGGGGCCGCCACGGTCGCCGAGGAGCACCTGCTGCTCTCCCTGCTGGCCCTCGGCGCCTTGGACCCGCTCGGCGTGGACCGGGCGGCGGTGTCCGCGGACCTCGCGGCGTCCCGCCGCCGGGGCGGGATGTCGCGGGCCGACCAGGAGGCCCTCGCGGGCCTCGGCATCGACCTCGACGGGATCGTCTCCCGCGTCGAGGAGGCCCACGGCGCGGGCGCCCTGTCCGCCCCGGAGCCGCGCCGCCGGACCCTGGGCTCCTCGCTCCGCTCGGCCCTCGGCCGGCCGGAAGCGGACCAGGGGCACGTCCGGTTCACCCAGGGCTCGAAGAAGGTCCTGGAGCAGTCCCTGCGCATCGCGCTGGGCCGCAAGGACCGGCACATCTCGACCCTGCACCTGCTGCTGGCCCTGCTGTCCCGGCCGGGCGCGGTCTCCGAGGTCCTCGCGGACCACGGGGTCACCTACGCCACGGCCGAGACGGGCCTGGCCGCCTGAACGGCGCCGTTACGCGCCGTGGCGCAGCCCCGCCTCGATGCGGGCGGCCGCCGCGGCCAGGTGGGCGCGGGCCTCGGCCAGCTGGGCCGGGCTGACGCCGTGGTCGCGGGCCGCGTCGCGGATGTCGTCGCGGAACCGGTCCAGCAGGCGGTCCAGGTCCCGGGCCGGGTCGGCGGTGGGTGCCAGGTCCTCGGCCCAGTCGGCGCCGGGGGCCGCGGGGGCGGAGGCGCCGGGGGCGGAGGTTCCGGGGGCGGAGGTTCCGGGCGCGGAGGTTCCGGGCGCGGAGGTTCCGGGCGCGGAGGTTCCGGGCGCGGAGGTTCCGGCATGGGCGTTGGTGTTGGCTCCGCCGCCGAGCCAGGCGCCGGCCAGGCTGCCCAGGACGCCGCCCGACTTCGCGAACTGCTCCTGGAACTGGGCCGCGATCCGCTGGACCTCCTCGCGGGCCCGCTCCTGCGCCTCCTTGGCCTGACGGCGGGCCTGCTGGGCCTCTTCACGGGCCCGGCGGCTCTCGTCCTTCGCCCGCCGCGCCTGCTCCTTCCACTCCTGCTTCGCCTTGCGCAGCTCCTCCTTGGCCGCCGTCCAGGCCGCGTCCTCGACGGGGCCCGTCGCGGTCGCGGAGGCGGCGGCCCGCATCTCGCGCCGCAGATCGCCCGCCGCGCCCTTGACGTCGGCGCGGATCTCGGCGGCCAGCTCGGACACCGACTCGCGGATCTCCAGCTCCAGGTCGGCGAGCTCACCGCCCCGGTCGGCCAGTTCGGCGCGGCCCGCCTCGGTGATGGAGTACACCTTGCGCCCGCCCTCGGTGGCGTACGTGACCAGGCCCTCGGCCTCCAGCTTGGCGAGCCGGGGGTACACGGTGCCCGCGGAGGGCGCGTACAGGCCCTGGAAGCGCTCCTCCAGCAGGCGGATCACCTCGTACCCGTGGCGCGGGGCCTCGTCCAGCAGCTTGAGGAGGTAGAGGCGGAGGCGTCCGTGGGCGAAGACGGGCGGCATGTCAGAGCACCTTCTTGTCGAGCGTGAGGGGGGCGGCGGCCGGGGTGTCGGCGGCGGGCGCGTCGGAGGCCGGGGCGTCGGAGGCCGGCCGGCGCAGCAGGGCGATGGCACCGGAGACGGTGGTGGCCCGGAGGGTGCCGGTGCCGGCGCCCAGGGTGCCGGTGATCCGCTTGGCGCCGATCTGGCCGGAGACCCGGAGGTCCTCGAAGGCGTTGGAGACCCCGCCGGTGGCGGTGTTTGCCTCCACCCGGGCGTCGGCGGGGTGCGGCAGGCGGATCGCGACCTGGCCGGAGACGGAGTTGAGCGAGATGTCCACCGGGGTCGGCTCGGCGGGGTCGAGGGCCAGGTCGATGAGCATGTCACCGCTGACCGAGTCGGCCCGTACGCTGCCGGCCGCGCCGTCGACCACGGTCAGGCCGCCGGATACGGAGTGGAAGGCGAGCTCGCCGGTGACGGACTGGGCCTCGACGCCGCCGGACACGGTGTGCGCCTTGACCTTGCCGGAGAGGCCGACGAGGGTGGCGTCGCCGGAGACGCCGTTGACGTCGGTGCCGCCGCGGATGCCGGAGACGAAGGCGGTGGCGCTGACGGTGGCCACCTGGACGCGGGTGGCGGCGGGGACGGTGAGCGTGACGGTGGCGCTGCGCTCCCAGGCCTTGCGGCCGCCGGCCGCCTTGCCGGACCAGGCCTTCCAGGGCTTGCTCTGGACCCACTCCTTGAAGCCCTGGGAGCCGTTCCAGGGCAGGTCCTCGTAGGAAACGGTGAGGACCCCGGCCTCCTGCACGACGTGCAGCGGGGGACCGTCCACCTCGGCGACCTCCAGTCGCGCGGGTCCTTCGTCGGAGGCGACCACGTTCACGGTCCCGCCGACCAGCCGGACCCGGAGCTCGGCCACCGCCCCGTCGAAGGCGAGCCGCCGCGGTTCGCCGACGGACCAGGTCGAAGTCTGCTCTTCCATGGTGCGGATCCTCCTCGGACGTGCACGGACAACGCCTCGACGCTCGCAACATATCGCGTCTTCTGAAAGACACGATATATCGCGGCTACGGGAAGTCAAGCGCGTCCCCGTCCCGGGCGCCCCTCCGCCATTCCCGGCCCCGCCTGGGCCAATCCCAGCCCCGCCGGCGTTTGAGGCGCGGGTCCGGGCGGAGCCCGGTGCCCGGCGCAGCCGGGTTCCCTGGGGCTCCGCCCGGACCCGCGCCTCAAACGCCGGCGAGGCTGGATGGTCCGGCGCAGCCGAGCGAGGCGGACCCGGCGAGGCCGGGGGCGAGGCGGGGGCGGCACAGCGGAGCGACTCCGAGCCCCTGGGGGGCAAGCGCTGCCCCGGGCGGGGCCCCCGGGGCGGCGGGACAGGCCGGACGGAGCCCGGACCCCGGAACGGGACAGACCTGGGCGGGGCCCGGACCCCGACGCAGGTCAGACCGGGGCGGGGCCCGGACCCCGACGCAGGTCAGACCGGGGCGGGGCCCGGACCCCGACGCGGGTCAGGCCGGGTGGGGCCAGGACCCCGACGCGGGTCAGGCCGGGTGGGGCCAGGGCTCCGGGGCGGGGTCAGGGCCGGTGGGGCCCCCGGGCTTCGGGAGCGGGGCCGGGGTAGGCGCGGCCCGGGAACCCGGAAGCAGGGCCAGGCCGCGGGGCTCCGGGGCCCGGCGCGGGGGGCGGGAGCCGGGGGCGGGTGGCGTCCCGGAGGGGTTACGCCGCCAGGAGGGGGCTTTCGTGGTGGTGGAGCCACGCTCGGTACGGCGGGGTGCGCAGGGCCGCCTCGCGGTAGGCCGAGCGGAGGTCCTCGAAGACCTCCGCGTGCGCCCCCGGCCGGGTCGCCAGCAGCAGCCGCACCGCGAGCGGGTCCCCCGACAGCGGCCGGATCGCCATGTCGTCACGCGGCCCGGACGTCGGCTGGCACGGCGCGACCGCCTCGCCGGAGATGATCAGCGAGGTCGCGGTGTGGTAGTCGGCGTGCAGGACGGGAGGGTCGAGCCCCGCGCCCGCGAAGACGCGCCGCAGGCCGTCCCACTCGCCGTCCACCGACGGGTCCACCGTCCACCGGTCCCCCGCCAGGTCCCGTAAGTCCACCACCGGCCGCCGCGCCGCGGGATGGTCCCGGGACATGGACACGAACTGCGGCTCCCGCTCCATCAGGACCCGCATCTCCAGCCCGGCCGGCACCCGCAGCGGACTGCCCTCGACCTCGTGCACGAACGCCACGTCCAGCTGCCCCGAATCCACCATCCGCAGCAGCGCGTTGGCCGAGACGTCCACCACCAGCGTGGTCTCCGTGTCCGGAAGCCGTCGGTGCAGCCGCCGCAGCCAGCCCGGCAGCGCCCGGCTGGCCGTCGAGCCGAGCCGCAGCCTCGGCCCCTTGGCCACCGCCCGCGCCTCGGCCACCAGCGCGGCCATCTCGGCGAGCAGCGGACGGGCCCGCCCGAGTACGGTGCGCCCGAACGGCGTGGGCCGGCATCCCGTCCGCTCGCGCAGGAACAGCTCGCCGTCCAGGGCCCGTTCGATCCGGCGCAGCTGGGTCGTCAACGAGGGCTGGCTCACGCCGAGTTGCCGCGCCGCCTTGTGCAGGCTGCCGGCGTCGGCGATGGCGCACAGGGCGCGCAGGTGCCTGACCTCAAGCTCCATGTCCAGAGGGTAGGCCGGGTCCGGTGGACCGCACCAGCCACTGACGACCCACCGAATCCCGCCATTCTCACGGAAGTTGGCTTGCCGAAACCCCCCGATAACCCCGGGCTATCGGTGGCTGACATCATCCCCCACCCCCTCACGCTCCCGCAGACTCCGGTACCGAACCATCCACCCCCCGCACCGGATGAGCAGGAGTCCCCCACATGCGTCACTCCCGTATGTCCCGAACGGCCATGCTGGCAGCCACCGTCGGCCTCGGCCTCGCCACCGCCTTCATCGGCGTCGCCCCCACCGCGAGCGCGTCCCCGGCGCCCGTCGGCAACGCCGCGAGCTACGCCGCGTACGAGCGCTCGCAGGAGAACGAGTCCGCCAACCGTGCGTTCTTCGAGGCGGTCCAGCGCTCGGTGGCCGAGCAGCGTGCCGCGAACCCCGGCATCCAAGCCGTGACCGTCACGTACAACACCCGCAACGCGCCGAGCTTCCGTACCCAGATAGCCCGCTCCACGCAGATCTGGAACAGCTCGGTGGCCAACGTCAAGCTCCAGGAGGTTTCCTCCGGCGGGAACTTCTCGTACTACGAGGGCAACGACTCGCGCGGTTCCTACGCGAGCACGGACGGCCACGGCCGGGGTTACATCTTCCTCGACTACCGCCAGAACCAGCAGTACAACTCCACCCGGGTGACCGCGCACGAGACCGGCCACGTGCTGGGTCTGCCGGACCACTACTCGGGCCCGTGCTCCGAGCTGATGTCGGGCGGCGGCCCGGGCACCTCGTGCCAGAACGCCAACCCGAACGCGGCCGAGCGCTCCCGTGTGAACCAGCTCTGGGCCAACGGACTCGTCGCCTCCGGGCTGGGTTCGAAGGGCTAGCCCACCTCCCGGGCGACGAACGCCGGACAGTCCGGGTTCCGGCAGGAACCCGGCACCCACTCCGGTACGAAGATCCCCAGGGACTTGCGCCGCCTGACCAACGTGTCGACGGAACTGCCGCAGGCCGGGCACACGCGCTGCGTGTGCCCGGCCTGCGGTGCGACCGTGGCGCGTGCCTGCTCGTCGTTGTGCTGGTGACCGGTCATACCTCCACGGTAGGCCGGTTCGCGCCGATGCGGCGGGTCAGCGCTCGCGGGCGTAGGTGCTGACGACCTGGCCGCCGCCGAAGGTCTTGACCCCGGTCAGCTCCAGGCCCCGCACCCCGAAGCCGGCGCGCGACATCGGGATGCCGGAGCCCGCGAACACCGGGTACGTCTTGACGATGAACTCGTCGATCTCCTCGACCAGCTGGCCCGCGAGGTCGGCGCCGCCGCACAGGTAGATCCCGAGGCCCGGCCGGGCCTTCAGCTCGCGCACCAGCTCCACCGCGTCCCCGCTGACGACCGTCACGGCCGGGTCGGGCGACTCGGTCAGCGATCGGGACAGCACGTACTGCTCCAGGTGGGCGTAGGGGCTGGTGATCCCCATCTTGAGCCCCGGGTCGTAGGTGCCGCGCCCCATCAGGATCGTGTCGAAGCGCTTGGCGGCGCCGACGTCGATGCCCAGGGGGGCGTGGACGTGCGTGGGCAGGGTCTCCGGGTACTCCGCCGCCACGTGGGCGATGTACTCCGGGTCGAGCCACTGGGTGAGGTAGTCGCCGTCCCCCTCCGGGTCCGCGATGAACCCGTCGACCGACGTGGCGATGTAGTACGTGAGCTTGCGCAAGTAGATCTCTTCCGTTCGACCGCGCCCCTCAGCCGAGGCACGTCAGCGAAAGTACTTCAGCTGAAGTGGTTACGCAAGCCCCTCTTTCCCTCAGCCCCGCGGCTTGCGCCACATCGGCCACATCAGCGGCCCGTCGGGCAGTCGCACCGCCTCGCCCGTGAACTCCCAGCCGAGCCGCTCGTACAGCCCCTTGCTGCGCCCACTGCTCGCCTCCAGGTACGCCGGCACCCCCTCGCGGTCGCACCGCTCCAGCACCGGACGCATCAGCTCCGTACCGAGCCCCTCGCCCTGCCGGCCCGGCGCGACCGCGATCATCAGCAGGTACTCGTGCTCCTCGGCGGTCGGGTGCACCGCGCCCGTGAGCCGCCCGACCAGCTCGCACCGCTCGTTGTCGGGATCGGCCACCGCGCGCATCCTCGCCGGAACCTCATCCTCACCCTCCGGTTCCCCAGCCGGAACCCGCAGCCACAGCGCCGCCGCCGAGCCGTCGACCGCGTAGTCGATCCGGCCCTCCTCCAGCGCCACGTCCACGAAGACGCCGAGGAACTTCCCGTGCACCGCCGCCCGGTGCCCGGGATCGGGGAAGACCCAGCTGCTCACGGGATCGCTGCGGAACGCCTCGTCCAGCAGCCGCGCCACCGCGTCCCGGTCGGACTGATCCGCCTGACGTATCTCCAGCACCATCGGGAACACCCTTCGCTCACGCCTCAACGGCCTTGAGCGATCCTAGAGTTGGCCCCGATACGCGGAAAGCCCTGTTCCGGCACCGTGCGATGCCGGAACAGGGCTTGCGGACCGCTTGCGCAACCACCGCCGATCCGTCCTACGAGGTCACCCGGTCCCTGCGCGGTCACCCGGTCCTAAGGGGTCACCCGCTCCTACGCGGTCACTTGGTCCGGCGCGGTCACTTGGTCCGGCGCGTGACGAACTCCGCCAGCGCCAGCAGCCCGCCCGCCGCCGCGAGGTCCGGAACGGCCCGGGACAGCTGCTGCACCGCCCGGCCCATCCGGTCCGCGGCATGGGCCTGCGCCCAGTCGCGGCCGCCGGCCCGCTCCACCGCGGCCGCCGCCCTCTTCACGTCGTCCCCGCTCATGGGGCCCGCGTACAGGGCGGCCAGCTCCTCCCCCGCCTCGGTGCCCGAGGTGAGGGCCGCCACGACCGGGAGGGACTTCTTGCGGGCGATCAGATCGGCCCCGGCGGGCTTGCCGGTGTGGCCCGGATCCCCCCAGATGCCGATCAGGTCGTCGATCAGCTGGAAGGCCAGCCCGGCCTCCCGCCCGAAGGCGTCCATCGCGTCGACCTCGTCGGGCCCGGCGCCCGCGTACAGCGCGCCGAGCGCGCAGGCGCAGCCGAGCAGCGCCCCCGTCTTGGCCATGGCCATCGTCGTGCACTCGTCGAGCGAGACGTGCGGGCGCTGCTCGAAGGCGCAGTCCGCCTGCTGGCCCGCGCACAGCTCGATGACGCACGCCGCGAGCCGGCTGGAGGCCGCGGCCGAGGCCGGGTGCGGGTCCTCCGCGAGCAGCCGCAGCGCGAGCGCGAGCATGGCGTCGCCCGTGATGATCGCGTCCGGTATCCCGAACACGGTCCAGGCCGTGGCCCGGCCGCGGCGCCGGGCGTCCTTGTCGATGACGTCGTCGTGGAGCAGCGTGAAGTTGTGCGCCAGCTCCACGGCGACCGCCGCCCGTACCGCGCCGTCGGCCCCGCCCTGCGGCTGCCGGAGGGCCTGGGCCGCGGCGAGCACGAGGGCGGGCCGGATGGCCTTGCCCGCGTTGCCCGCCGTCGGGGAGCCGTCCTCGTGCTCCCAGCCGAAGTGGTACATCGCCACGCGCCGCATCGAACCGGGCATGGTCTCGACCGTCCGGCGCAGCTCCGGGTTGACCGTTTCCCTGGTCCGCTCCAGGAGGGCCGCGGCCTCCTGGCCCTCGCCGGCCGTGATGGTCTCAGTGGTCGCCATGGCGCGCCCCGTGTGTCCCCTGCGTCCGCTCTCGCGTCCCGGCCTGCCGCCTCAGCGCCAGCGGCCGATCTCGACGTTCTCCAGGACGCCGAGCGCGTCCGGCACGAGCACCGCGGCGGAGAAGTAGGCGGTGACCAGGTACGAGATGATCGCCTGCTCGCTGATGCCCATGAAACGGACCGACATGCTCGGCTCGATCTCGTCCGGGATCCCGGGCTGGTGGAGGCCGATGACGCCGGACTCGTCCTCGCCGGTGCGCATGCACAGGATGGACGTCGTCCGGGCGTCGCTGATCGGGATCTTGCTGCTCGGGAAGATCGGCACGCCGCGCCAGGACGGCACCCGGTGGCCGCCGACGTCGATCGACTCCGGGTACAGGCCGCGCCTGTTGCACTCGCGGCCGAAGGCGGCGATGGCCTTGGGGTGGGCGAGGAACATCTTGGAGCCGCGCCGCATGCTGAGCAGCTGGTCCATGTCGTCGGGGCTGGGCGCGCCGTCGTGCGGCTGGATGCGCTGGTCGTAGTCGGCGTTGTGGAGCAGGCCGAAGTCGGTGTTGTTGAGCATCTCGTGCTCCTGGCGCTCGCGCAGCGCCTCGACCGTGAGCCGCAACTGCTGCTCGGTCTGGTTCATCGGCTGGTTGTACAGGTCGGCGACGCGCGTGTGCACCCGCAGGACCGTTTGTGCAATGGAGAGTTCGTACTCGCGCGGCTTGGCCTCGTAGTCGACGAAGGTGCCGGGGAGGACGGCCTCGCCCTGGTGGCCGGCGGAGAGGTCGATCGCGGCCTCGCCGTAGTTGTTGGTCCGCTGCGCGGGCAGGGCCCGTACGGAGTCGATGTGCGCGCGCAGGCCCTCGACGCGGTCGGCGAGGAGCTGGAAGTCCTGGCGGGACAGGACGAGGGCGGTGCCGGAGGTGGCGGCGCGGGCGGTGTACTCCCAGATCGCCTCCTCGTCCACGAGGGAGTCCTCGCCGAAGTAGGCGCCGTCGGCGACGGTCCGCAGGACCGCGTCCTCGCCGTAGGGACCGGGGCCGATCTGGTCGATGCGGCCGTGGGCGAGCAGGAACACCTTGTCGGAGGCGCTGCCGAAGGAGGTCAGCTCCTGTCCGGCGGCGAAGTCGATCTGCTGGCACCGCGCGGCGAGTTCGGTGAGGACGTCGAGGTCCTCGTAGGTGCGCAGCAGCGGCAGCTCGCCGAGCTCGGCCGGGATGACCTGGACCTGGGTCCCGGTCTTGATGAACTCCACGCGTCCGTCGCCGACCGAGTAGCTCAGCCGCCGGTTCACCCGGTAGGTGCCGCCTTGCACCGACACCCACGGGAGCATCTTCAGGAGCCACCGGGAGGTGATTTCCTGCATCTGCGGAGCGGACTTGGTCGTGGTTGCCAAGTTCCGCGCGGCCGAGGTCGCGAGACTGCGCTGCGGCAGAGACTGGGCCTCGGCTTCGGAACCTGCCTGGACCGACATGTGTTTCCCTTTCGATCACTCCATGGATCTGCGGGTCCAGCCTTCAGCACGCAACGTGGTGGGACCATTACACAAAAGGGTGGGACTAGTCCGAGTGGGCCTGGGCACTCTCTTGGGTTCAACTCCTTCACTCGCGCGCCCTTGAGCCCCACCGGTTCCGGCCACCGACGGACGGACCCGCCCTCATAACTTGCAAGACAGATGCAACTTTCCGTACGGTGACGGCATGCGGCTGACCCGATTCACCGACCTGGCGCTCCGCGTCCTGATGCGCCTGGCCGTCGCGGACACGGACCTCCCCACCACGCGCGACGTGGCGGCGACCATGGAGGTTCCGTACACGCACACCGCCAAGGTGGTCGCCAGGCTGCAGCACCTCGGCCTGATCGAGGCGCGGCGCGGCCGCGGCGGAGGGCTCGCCCTCACCGCCGCCGGGCGCGCGGCCTCGGTGGGCGGGGTGGTCCGGGAGCTGGAGGGCGCCGGCGACGTCGTGGACTGCGACGGCACCACGCCGTGCCCGCTGCGCGGCGCGTGCGTCCTGCGCGGCGCGCTGCGCCGGGCCCAGGAGGCGTTCTTCGCCGCTCTGGACCCGCTGACGGTGAACGACCTGGTGGCGGCGCCGACCGGGCCGCTGCTGCTGGGCATCTCGGGCGGCCCGCCGGGGCGGATTCCCTAGAGGAGCGCACCCCGAGGACCGGGTGGCCGGTTCCCGCCACCCGCGGACAACGACCCAAACAGGTGTCCCCACGCGTTCGCGCACCCAAAAATATGCATCTCAAAATCCAATTCACACCTTCGAGGAGTTCCGAATGCTGTCGGAGAAGTCGACCGAGACCGTACGCGCCACCCTGCCCGCCGTCGGGGCGGCCATCGGCGACATCGCCGAGCTCTTCTACGCGAAGCTGTTCGCGGCCCACCCGGAGCTGCTGCGGGACCTGTTCAACCGGGGCAACCAGAACTCCGGGGCCCAGAAGCAGGCCCTCGCGGGCTCCGTCGCCGCCTTCGCGACCCACCTCGTGGCGCACCCCGGCACCCGCCCCGACGTGATGCTGAACCGCATCGCGCACAAGCACGCCTCGCTCGGCATCACCCGCACGCAGTACGCGGTCGTGCACCGGTACCTCTTCGAGGCCATCGCGGAGGTCCTCGGCGAGGCCGTCACCCCCGAGGTCGCCGAGGCCTGGGACGAGGTCTACTGGCTGATGGCCGGCGCCCTCACCGCCATCGAGGACCGCCTCTACGCCGAACGGCAGGTGCTCGCGGGCGACGTCTGGCGCGACTGGCGGGTCGCCGCCCGGGTCGAGGAGACCGCCGACTGCACCACCTTCCACCTCGCCCCGGCCGACGGAAGCCCGGCGCCCGCCTTCGCGCCCGGCCAGTACGTCTCCGTACAGGTCGAACTCCCGGACGGTGCCCGGCAGATCCGCCAGTACAGCCTTTCCAACGCGCCCGGCTCCCCGGTGCGCGCGATCACCGTCAAGCGGGTGCACGGCCCGGCCGCGGCCGGCCCCGACGGCGAGGTCTCGAACCACCTCCACGCCCGCGTCCGGACCGGCGACACCCTGCGCGTCTCGGCCCCGTACGGCGACCTGGTCCTGCGCGACCGCGGCGCGCCGGTGCTGCTCGCCTCCGCGGGCATCGGCTGCACCCCGATGCTGTCGATGCTGGAGCACCTGGCCGACACCGGGCACGCGGCCCCGGTGACCGTCCTGCACGCCGACCGCTCCCCCGCCGACCACGCGCTGCGCGGCGATCACCGGGCACTGACGCACAAACTGCCGGACGCCTCGGCCCGGTTCTGGTACGAGGCCGACGCCGAGGCCGGCGACTCCTCCGGCCGCCTCGACCTGTCGGACGTCCCGGTCGCGCCCGGCACCACGGCGTACCTGTGCGGGCCGCTCCCCTTCATGCGGGCCGTGCGCGAGGGACTGCTCGCCAAGGGGATCCCGGCCTCGGACATCCACTACGAGGTGTTCGGCCCGGACCTGTGGCTGGCCGCCGGGTAAACCCCCGGGCAACCCCTGTGGCGGGCGGGCCGGCCGGGACGAGTGTCCGGATCGGCTCGCTCGCCGTACGAATGCACTAGCGGCGGAAGCGGCGCCTCCACTACACCGGTGTGTGACGAGGCGGACACGAAAGGTGACCGCCACGCACCGCAAAGGAGGCGGCCATGTCCGCACCCATGTCAGCGGACCGCTTCATCAACGCACTGCGGCGCGAGGGCCTGACCGTCGTGGAGGTCGGCGCGTGGCGCACCCACAACCGCAACCACAAGGGCCCCTGGGGCCCGGTGCACGGGGTGATGATCCACCACACCGTCACGCACGGCACCGCGTACACCGTCCAGCTCTGCCGCGAGGGCGACGAGGACCTGCCCGGCCCGCTCTGCCACGGCGTGATCACCAAGGACGGCCGCGTCCACCTGGTCGGCTACGGCCGCGCCAACCACGCGGGCGCGGGCGACTCCGACGTCCTCGCGGCGGTGATCGCGGAGAAGCGGCTCCCCCCGGACAACCAGGCCGACACCGACGGCAACCGGCACTTCTACGGCTTCGAGTGCGAGAACCTCGGCGACGGCGAGGACCCCTGGCCGGCGATCCAGCTCGACGCGATGGCCCGCGCGGCGGCGGCCCTCTGCCGCGTCCACGGCTGGACCGCCCGCTCGGTGATCGGCCACCGCGAATGGCAACCGGGCAAGCCCGACCCGAGGGGCTTCACGATGGACTCACTGCGCGACCGGATCACGGACCGACTGAAGTAACGGCTGACAATGGCCGTGTGAACCAGTTGCAGCCCCGCCCGCCGTCCCCGCTCGTCGAAGTCACGGACGAGCGGTTCGCCGCGCGCGGGGTACGACTGCTGCTGAAGCGGGACGACCTCGTGCATCCGGATCTGCCCGGCAACAAGTGGCGCAAGCTCGCGCCGAACCTGCGGGCGGCGGTGGCGGGCGGGTTTCCGGCGCTGGTGACGTTCGGGGGCGCGTACTCGAACCACCTGCGGGCCACGGCGGCGGCCGGGCGGCTGCTGGGCCTTGCGACGATCGGCGTGGTCCGCGGGGACGAGCTGGCCGGGCGGCCGCTGAACGAGTCCCTCGCGCGGTGCGCGGCGGACGGCATGCGGCTGGCGTTCGTCCCCCGGTCGGAGTACCGGCGCAAGGCCGAGCCGGAGGTGCTGGCCCGGCTGCTCGCGGGGGTCGGCGCGGCCGACGCGTACGTGATCCCCGAGGGCGGCAGCAACGCGCTCGCCCTGCGGGGCTGCGCGGAGCTGGGGCGCGAGCTGCGGGGTGTGGCGGACGTGGTCGCGGTGGCGTGCGGCACCGGGGGCACCCTGGCCGGCCTCGCGGCGGGCCTCGCCCCGGGCCAGCGCGCGCTGGGCGTCCCGGTCCTGGCGGGCGGCTTCCTGGCGGCGGAGATACGTTCCCTCCAGCTGGCCGCGTTCGGCGCCCCGGCGGGTGACTGGACCCTGGCGGAGGGCTTCCACCACGGCGGCTACGCCCGCGTCCCGGCGGAGCTGGACGCGTTCGCGGCCGACTTCGAGACCCGCCACGGCCTGCCGGTGGAGCGCATCTACGTGGCGAAACTCCTCTGGGCCCTGACGGAGCTCACCCACTCCGACGCCTTCCCCCGGGGCACGACCCTGGCCGCGATCGTCACGGGCCGGCCGTAGGCGGAGTCCGCGAAGCCCCGCCAGGGCGCCGGGCCGTTCGGGCACGGTTGCGGGCCCCCGGCGGGTTACGGCGACTCCTCGCGGTACGCCGCCGCCTCCTCCAGGTCCAGGCGGCGCAGGAGGGCCCGGAGCATTTCGTCGTCGATCTGGCGGCGGTCGCGGAGGGAGACGAAGACCTCGCGTTCGGCCTCGATCATCTCGCCCGCCAGCCGCCGGTACACGTCGTCCGCCGACTCCCCCGTGTCCGGGTTGACCTCGCCCAGCCGCTCCCACACCGCGTTGCGCCGGCGTTCCAGCACCGTGCGCAGCCGGTCCGCCAGCGGGGGCGGCAGCGTGTTGCCGGGGTCGGTCAGGAGTTCCTCCAGCCGCTCCTCCGCCGCCCGCGAGGCCGCGCTCTGCGCCTGCGCCTCCGCGAGCGTTTCCGCCTGCGCGTCCCGCCGCGGCAGCCGCAGCAGGCGGATCAGCGGCGGCAGCGTCAGACCCTGCACCACCAGCGTCCCGATCACCGTCGTGAACGTCAGGAACAGGATGAGGTTCCGGTGCGGCACGCTGATCGGCACCGAGAAGGCGATCGCCAGCGAGACCACGCCGCGCATCCCGGCCCAGCCGACCACCACCGGCGCCTTCCAGTTCACCTCCGGTTCGCGCCGCCTGACCCGCGCCGACAGCACCCTCGGCAGGAACGTCGCCGGGAACACCCACACGTACCGGGCCACCACCACGACGAGGAACACCGCGATCGCGTACCAGGCCGCGTCCATCCCCTCGTACTCCCCCAGCCCCTTCAGCACCACCGGCAACTGGAGTCCGATCAGTGCGAAGACCACCGACTCCAGGATGAAGGCGACCATCTTCCAGACCGCCGCCTCCTGGAGCCGCGTCGCGAAGTCGACCTGCCAGTTCCGGTGCCCCAGGTACAGCGCGACCACGACCACCGCCAGCACCCCGGACGCGTGCACGCGCTCCGCCGCCGCGTACGCCACGAACGGGATCAGCAGCGACAGCGTGTTCTGGAGCAGCGGTTCGCGCAGGTGCTTGCGCAGGTGGTGGATCGGCACCATCAGCAGCAGGCCGACGCCGACGCCTCCCACCGACGCCAGCAGGAACTCCGCGATGCCGCCCGCCCAGCCGGCGCTCGTCCCGATCACCGCCGCCAGCGCCACGTTGTACGCGGTGATCGCGGTGGCGTCGTTGACCAGCGACTCGCCCTGCAGGATGGTCGTGATCCGGTTCGGCAGCCCGAGCTTGCGCGCGATCGCGGTCGCCGCCACCGCGTCCGGCGGCGCGACCACCGCCCCCAGCACCAGCGCCACCGGCAGCGAAAGCCCCGGCACGAGCAGGTAGGCCGCGTACCCGACGACCACCGTCGCGAAGATCACGTACCCGACCGACAGCAGCGCGACGGGCCGGATGTTCGCCCGCAGGTCCAGGTACGAGCTGTCCACGCCGGCCGTGTACAGCAGCGGCGGGAGCAGCAGCGGCAGCACGATGTGCGGGTCCAGGGCGTACGAGGGCACGCCCGGGAAGTACCCGGCCAGCAGCCCGGCGGCGACGAGCAGCAGCGGCGCCGGCACCGGCGTCCGGCGGGCCAGCCCCGCCACGACGGCGCTGCCGGCGACCAGCGCCACCAGTGGCAATACCTCCATCGAAGATCACCCTCGCTCGATTGCGTCGGACTCCGCGGGCCCGTACCTCAGTACGCTGGCCATCATGAGCGAGTGCACCCATGTTCCCGAACTGCCGCGCCCCGAGCCTGTCCCACGTGCGCAGACCTGCCCCGAATGTCTGGTGCTCGGCAGCCACCCGGTGCAACTGCGGCTCTGCCTGTGGTGCGGGTACGTGGCGTGCTGCGATTCCTCCCCCCACCGGCACGCCACGGCGCACTACCACGAGACGGGTCATCCGGTGATGAGGAGCTTCGAACCGGGCGAGACATGGCGGTGGTGTTTTGTCGACGGTTCGATCGTCTGAGGCGGGGTAGGTCAACCCTCCGCCGGTTCCCCTGATTTGGGCCCCGCAGACCCCTAGCCACTGTGCGTGCCCATGGGCTTACCATCAGTCACTGACAGAGGCATGGCCGGCCTGGGTGCTCCTTGCGGGTGCCATGAGGGGTGCCGCGACACGATCGACCGGATCGCGATAGCGTCACCGGCGAACAGAGCTCGTACCACCTTGGAGGTGAGGGTGTCCCAGATCGCAGGCGAGCCCGGGACCCAGGACTTCGTGGAAGTCCGGCTGCCGGCTGCGGGTGCCTACCTGTCTGTGCTGCGAACGGCCACGGCCGGCCTCGCGGCGCGTTTGGACTTCACTCTCGACGAGATCGAGGACCTCCGCATCGCGGTGGACGAGGCCTGCGCGATCCTGCTCCAGCAGGCCGTGCCGGGCTCCGTCCTCAGCTGCGTCTTCCGGCTGGTGGACGATTCGCTGGAGGTGACCGTCTCGGCGCCGACCACCGACGGCCGCGCACCGGAACGCGACACGTTCGCGTGGACGGTCCTTTCGGCCCTGGCCGGCAAGGTCGAGGCCACCGTCGAGGAGAACCGGACAGTGAGCATCAGCCTCTACAAACAGCGCGGCGCGGGACCAGGCCCGGCGTGAGCGGCGGGGAGATCCCGGTGCGGGGCGGGGATCGGCCCCGGGTACGGCACGAGGTCGACGGCGGCATCCCGGAGCAGCAGCACGCCCGGCCGCACCCGGCTGACGCGGATGCGGAAGACGGCTTTTTGGACTCGGCGGAGCGACGGGCGGGCCCTATGAGCGAGAACCAGCACGACCAGCCAGAGTCACCGGAGGCCGCTGCCACGGCCCCGGTGGCACCGGTGCCGCCCGCTGCGGCGGTACCGGATCCGCGCGACCGCAGTGGCGCGCGGGCCCTGTTCTTCGAGCTGCGGGAGCTGCCCGAGGGCTCGGCGGAACGGGCGGAGCTGCGCAACCGGCTCGTCCGGATGCACCTGCCGCTGGTCGAGCACCTGGCGCGGCGATTCCGCAACCGCGGAGAGCCGCTGGACGATCTGACGCAGGTGGCGACGATCGGCCTGATCAAGTCCGTGGACCGGTTCGACCCGGACCGCGGCGTCGAGTTCTCCACTTACGCCACCCCCACGGTGGTCGGGGAGATCAAGCGCCACTTCCGGGACAAGGGCTGGGCGGTCCGCGTGCCCCGGCGGCTACAGGAGCTGCGGCTCTCGCTGACGACGGCCACGGCGGAACTGTCCCAGCAGCACGGCCGCTCCCCCACGGTGCACGAGCTGGCCGAGCGGCTGGGGATCTCCGAGGAGGAGGTGCTGGAGGGGCTGGAATCGGCCAATGCCTACAGCACGCTGTCCCTGGACGTCCCGGACACGGACGACGAGTCGCCCGCGGTCGCGGACACGCTGGGCTCGGAGGACGAGGCGCTGGAGGGCGTCGAGTACCGCGAGTCCCTCAAGCCGCTGCTGGAGGGGCTGCCGCCCCGGGAGAAGCGGATCCTGCTGCTCAGGTTCTTCGGGAACATGACCCAGTCGCAGATCGCGCAGGAGGTCGGCATCTCCCAGATGCACGTCTCCCGCCTGCTGGCCCGCACCCTGGCACAGCTGCGGGAGAAGCTCCTCGTCGAGGAGTGAGGGTGCGGTAGCGAAGAGCGAGGAAGGGCGGGGGTTATCGGGTCTGTTCCCCGGGCCCGATTCCCAGTGCCTCCGTCGCCGTCGGGTTCACCAGCAGGGCCACGACGGCCACGGCCGCCAGCGCCAGACCCACGGCGGCGGCGATCATCGCCCCGCCCGTGGTCCACAGGGTCCACGCCACCGGGAGCGCCATCAGCTGGGTGATCAGCGCCGGGCCGCGGCTCCAGCGGCGGCCCAGGCGCAGGCCGCGGGCCGCGAACAGCGGCAGCGCGGCGAGCGCGAGCAGCGTCACGCCCCCGGTCTCGGCCTGCTGCGGGGAGTCGGGGTCGCCGGCGATGCCCACGAACAGCATGTAGACACCGAGGCCGGCGAGCGCCAGGCCCTCCAGCGCGGTGAGCGCGGCGGCGGCGGTCAGCCGGCCGGGCAGCGCACCGCGGGCGGCATCGGCCGCCGCGCCGTCGGCGCCGGGCGCGGCAGCGGTCGCGGTCGCGGGGACATTCGAGGCAGGCTTCTTACTCACCCCAGCAGGGTAGCCGCGCCCCCTCGCCCCCGGAGGGGACGGCCAGTATGGGTCGCCCGTGGAGGGGTGGGTAGGCTGGCGCTCATGCGTGCACTCCTCGTGGCCAACCCAGCAGCGACGACCACCAGCGCGCGCACGCGCGATGTCCTGACCCACGCCCTGGCCAGCGAGATGAAGCTGGAGGCGGTCACCACCGAGTACCGCGGTCACGCCCGGGACCTGGGCCGCAAGGCGGCCCTGGAGGGAATCGACCTCGTCGTCGCGCTCGGCGGCGACGGCACGGTCAACGAGGTGGTCAACGGGCTGCTGCACGAGGGGCCCGACCCGGAGCGGCTGCCGAGGCTGGCGGTGGTCCCCGGCGGCTCCACCAACGTGTTCGCCCGGGCCCTGGGGCTGCCCAACGACGCGGTCGAGGCGACCGGCGCCCTGCTGGACGCGCTGCGGGAGCGGCGCGAGCGGACCGTGGGCCTGGGTCTGGCGGCCGGCACCCCGGGCACGGAGGACGAGTCGGTTCCGGCGCGCTGGTTCACCTTCTGCGCGGGCTTCGGTTTCGACGCGGGTGTGGTGGGGCGGGTCGAGCAGCAGCGGGAGCGCGGCAAGCGTTCGACGCATGCCCTGTACGTACGACAGCTCGTACGCCAGTTCCTGGAGGAGCCGAACCGGCGGCAGGGCACGGTCACGCTGGAGCGGCCGGGCGCCGATCCGGTTCCGGATCTGGTGCTGTCCATAGTCTGCAACACCTCGCCGTGGACATACCTGGGCAATCGTCCGCTGTACGCGTCTCCCGAGGCGTCGTTCGATACCGCACTTGACGTATTGGCCCTCAACCGTTTGTCAACTCCGGCCGTCGCCCGGTACGCGACACAGCTCCTGACCTCGACTCCTGAGCGCGGCCCGCACGGCAAGCACGCGGTGTCTCTGCACGATCTGACCGACTTCACCTTGCATTCGAAGGTTCCGCTTCCGTTCCAGATGGACGGAGACCACCTCGGTCTGCGCACCAGCGTTCGGTTCACAGGCGTTCGCCGTGCACTGCGTGTGATTGTGTGAGTGGAAGGGCCCAAAGTCCTTTCACTCGAACGTTTACACGCCGGTCCACCCCTAGGAAGTAGGGCTGTGACCTAGTAGACACCGACGAATCAAAAAAAACTTTCCGGAAGGGGTTGTATCCCCGTCCGAGGTTTGCGAATCTCTACATGGCGATCGGGACAGCCCGCACAACCCGGCACCCACACAGACCGCCAGAACCCCACCACGAATCACGGACCGCACCGGGAAACTGGGCGTCGGCCCTTCCCTCACGAGGGGATTCGTGAAAGCGTTCACATTCACAAGCAACCTGCCCGCAATACAAGGAGATGGAGCAGCCATGGACTGGCGTCACAACGCCGTTTGCCGCGAGGAAGACCCGGAACTCTTCTTCCCCATCGGCAACACCGGTCCTGCGCTGCTGCAGATCGAGGAAGCCAAGGCCGTCTGCCGCCGTTGCCCCGTCATGGAGCAGTGCCTGCAGTGGGCGCTCGAGTCCGGTCAGGACTCCGGCGTCTGGGGCGGTCTCAGCGAGGACGAGCGCCGCGCCATGAAGCGCCGCGCCGCTCGCAATCGGGCGCGCAACGCCACCGCCTGACATCGACTTTCGAGCCTCGAGCCGCAGCGCGTAGTACCCATATAAGCGCTCAGCAACGTGCTCTTGAGCCCCGGACCGAGAACCTTCGGTCCGGGGCTCAGTGCTGTCCGTCACTCACCGCGAACACAGCCGATCACACAGGGTGACCGACCGTACGGTCACTTCTGCGGGCTGGCCGGGATGTCGAGGACGACCTTGGTGCCGCGCGGCTCGACCCGGAGCATGTCGAAGGTTCCGCCGAGCTCCCCCTCGACGAGGGTCCGTACGATCTGCAGCCCGAGGTTGCCGGCCCGCTGCGGGTCGAATCCCTCGGGCAGGCCGGAGCCGTCGTCGACCACCGTGATCAGCAGCCGGGCGTCGGCGCGGCCGGCGCCCGAGCGGGACGCGGTCACCTCGACCGTGCCGCCCTCCCCGTGGGTGAAGGCGTGCTCCAGGGCGTTCTGCAGGATCTCGGTCAGCACCATCGACAGCGGAGTGGCGACCTCCGCGTCCAGGATCCCGAACCGGCCGGTGCGCCGGCAGGCCACCTTGCCCGGGGAGATCTCCGCGACCATCGCGATCACGCGGTCGGCGATCTCGTCGAACTCGACGCGCTCGTCGAGGTTCTGAGAGAGCGTCTCATGCACGATCGCGATCGAACCGACGCGGCGCACGGCCTCGTTGAGCGCTTCGCGGCCCTGAGGAGAATCCATTCGCCGGGCCTGTAGCCGCAAGAGCGCCGCCACCGTCTGGAGGTTGTTCTTCACCCGGTGGTGGATCTCCCGGATGGTCGCGTCCTTGGTGATCAATTCACGTTCGCGACGGCGCAGTTCGGTGACGTCGCGGCACAGCACCAGGGAACCGATCCGGGTCCCCTTCGGCTTGAGCGGGATGGCGCGCAGCTGGATGACCCCGCCGTTGCCCTCGACCTCGGTCTCCCGGGGGGCCCAGCCGCTGGCGAGCTTGACGAGCGCCTCGTCGACGGGGCCGCGGGAGGGGGCGAGTTCGGTGGTGGTGGTGCCGAGGTGCTGGCCGACCAGGTCGGCGGCGAGGCCGAGCCGGTGGTAGGCGGAGAGCGCGTTCGGGGAGGCGTACGTGACGACGCCGTCGGCGTCGAGACGGATCAGGCCGTCGCCGACGCGCGGGGAGGCGTCCATGTCGACCTGCTGGCCCGGGAACGGGAAGGAGCCCGCCGCGATCATCTGGGCGAGGTCGGAGGCGGACTGGAGGTAGGTCAGCTCCAGCCGGCTCGGTGTACGCACAGTGAGCAGGTTGGTGTTCCGGGCGATCACTCCCAGTACCCGGCCCTCGCGGCGGACGGGGATCGACTCGACGCGGACCGGCACCTCCTCGCGCCACTCGGGGTCGCCCTCTCGCACGATCCGGCCCTCGTCGAGCGCGGCGTCGAGCAGCGGGCGGCGGCCGCGGGGCACCAGGTGGCCGACCATGTCGTCGTGGTACGAGGTCGGACCGGTGTTCGGGCGCATCTGCGCGACGGAGACGTACCGGGTGCCGTCGAGGGTGGGCACCCACAGCACGAGGTCGGCGAAGGACAGGTCGGAGAGCAGCTGCCACTCCGAGACCAGCAGGTGGAGCCACTCCAGGTCGGTTTCACTGAGAGCGGTGTGCTGGCGTACGAGGTCGTTCATGGAGGGCACGTGGCGAGCGTACCCCGGGTACGGGTCATGACTTTCCCCACGCGAATACTCAGGAGTATCCAGGATGACCTGATTCCGCGTACTGTTGGAGGAAGTGACGGCAACGAATGCCTTGTCATTGGATGGACAGAACAGATTGGTCTAGTCCACAATTGCTCTAAGCTTCCGCCCTCCCCGCACAGGAGGACGGATCGAGGTAAGCCGCGCACTCTGCCCTGACTGCGCAGGCACCTCCCAACCGGCCGCGGGAACCGCACACCCTCGGCCGTAAGTACTCCGGGCTACGGTGCCGGGCGGGCTGAGGGTCCCGTCCTGGCACCGTGGCCCAGAGGAATTTTCGAGGCCCTTCCGCCTGGTGCGCGCCGGTTCCGCTTACTCGGGCCAGGCCAGCAGCGCCAGCGCCGCCACCGCCTCCAGCTCCTCCCGGGTCGCCCCGTCGCGCGACTGCTGGGACATCCCCACGAGCACCGCCCCCGCGTAGCGGGCCAGTGCCCGCGCGTCGGTGTCTGCGGGCAGCGCGCCGGCCGCGACGTCGGCCCGGATCCGGCTCTCGAACATCGCCAGGTTGGCGTCGCGCCGCTCCCGCAGGGCGTCGGCGACCTCCGCCGAGGTGGTGTTGGTGGCGGCGCTGATCACCAGGCAGCCCGGCGGGTGGGCCGGGTCGGTGTAGATCTCGGCGGCCTCGCGCAGGATCCGGTCCACGGCCGCGCGGGCGGTGGGCTCCTCGGCGAGCGCCACGCCAGCGAAGTCCGCGTACCGGCTGCCGTACACGACGACGACCTCGTCGAAGAGCTTGCGCTTGTCGCCGAAGGCGGCGTACAGGCTGGGCGCACCGATCCCCAGCTCCCTGGTCAGCTCGGAGATCGAGGTCGCCTCGTAGCCGCGCTCCCAGAAAGCGCGCATGGCCTTGTCGAGGGCGGCGTCGCGGTCGAAGGAGCGGGGCCTGCCGCGCTGTCCGGTCACCATGGGGCGATTCTATAGCGGGCGCTAGGAAATCTGGTACGGTCCATTCTGTAGCGACCACTAGATATTGCGGAGGGGGGCGCGTCATGGGCGTGCTCAAGGGCAAGACGGCACTGGTCACGGGCGGCAGCCGGGGCATCGGACGGGCGATCGCGGAGCGGCTGGCGCGGGACGGGGCACGGGTGGCCGTGCACTACGGGCACGACGGGGCGGCGGCGGAAGCGGTCGTGGCGGCCATCGCGGCCGAGGGCGGCGAGGCGTTCGCGGTGCGGGCGGAGCTGGGCGTGCCGGGCGACGCGGAGGCGCTGTGGGCGGCGTACGCGGCCGATCCGCTGGCCACGGAGGGGGTGGACATCCTGGTGAACAACGCGGGCGCGCCGCATTTCGGGGGCATCGGGGCCACGGACGAGGAGACGTACGACCGGGTCCAGGCGCTGAACGCCAAGGCCCCGTTCTTCGTGATCCGGCATGGGCTGGCGCGGCTGCGTGACGGGGGCCGGATCGTGAACGTGACCGGCACCCCGGACATCGCCCTGCCGGCGATCCTGGCCACGATCGCAGCGAAGGGGGCGGTGAACGCGCTGACGGTCTCGCTGGCGGCGGAGCTCGCGCCGCGGGGGATCACGGTGAACTCGGTGGGCCCCGGCATCACGGACACCGACCTGAACGCGGCCTGGCTGGCCGATCCGGGGGCCCGGGCGCACGCGGCGTCGCGCTCGGTGTTCGGCCGGATCGGCACGGCGCAGGAGGTCGCGGACGTCGTGGCCTTCCTGGCCTCGCCGGACTCCCGCTGGATCACGGGCCAGCACCTCTCCGCTACGGGCGGCCTCCAGCTGTCCCTGCTCTGACCCGGGCCGGGGCCCGGGACGGCGCCCCGCCCGGCGCGGCCGGCTCCGGCCGAGGCCCCTGGGGCTCCGCCCCGGACCCCGCCCGCCCTCCCGGCAGGGCTGGAATCGCCCTGCGGGCAACCCGGCCCCGCCGGGCGAGCGGGCGGGCGGGCGGTGGAGGGGGGGACGGGATCACCATGGAGTTGGAGGGAGTTCGGCCGGACGGGGGACGGCTCTGCTAGATTGGTCTATACCATACCGCCACACTCCAGATCGGCAGGCCCCGCGTGGAAGTTGTCATCGTCCCGGACGCCAAGGCAGGCGGCGAGCTCATCGCGGAGGCCATGGCCGCCCTGCTCCGCCGCAAGCCCGACGCCCTGCTCGGCGTGGCGACCGGCTCTACCCCGCTGCCCGTCTACGAGGCCCTCGCCGCCAAGGTCAGGGCCGGCGAGGTCGACGCCTCCGAGGCCCGCGTGTGCCAGCTCGACGAGTACGTCGGCCTGCGGCCCGGGCACCCCGAGTCCTACCGCTCCGTCGTGCTGCGCGAGGTCGTCGAGCCCCTCGGGCTGACCGAGGCCTCGTTCATGGGCCCCGACGGCTCCGCCGCCGACGTCCAGGCGGCCTGCGAGGCCTACGACCAGGCCCTCGCCGCCGCCGGCGGCGTCGACCTCCAGCTCCTCGGCATCGGCACCGACGGCCACATCGGCTTCAACGAGCCGTGCTCCTCCCTCGCCTCCCGCACCCGGATCAAGACGCTGACCGAGCAGACCCGCGTCGACAACGCCCGCTTCTTCGACAACGACATGGACCAGGTCCCGCACCACGTCATCACCCAGGGCATCGGCACCATCCTCGACGCCCGCCACCTGGTCCTGCTCGCCACCGGCGAAGGCAAGGCCGAGGCCGTCGCGCAGACCGTCGAGGGCCCGCTGTCCGCGCTGGTCCCGGCCTCCGCGCTGCAGCTGCACCGGCACGCGACCGTCGTCGTGGACGAGGCCGCCGCCTCCAAGCTGAAGCTGGCCGACTACTTCCGCCACACCTACGCCGGCAAGCCCTCCTGGCAGGGCATCTGAGCCGCACCGCACCAGGCACGCGAAAGGCCGGGCTCCCCCCACGGAGAGCCCGGCCTTTCGCGTTCCCCCTACACCCCCGCGATGACCTCCGCGGCGGCGCGCCCGCACACCCGCGACGCCCCGTGCGTCGCGACGTACAGCGCCCCGCGCGGCTCGGCCCGCGGCAGGCCCATCTCGACGACGACCGTGTCCGGCCGGGCCTCGACCAGCTCCTCCACGGCCTTCGCCATCCACGGGTGGCGGTGCGCGTCGCGGACCACCGCGACCACCGTGCGGTCGCCCGCGGCGGCCAGCACGTCCCCGGCGGCGGAGCCCTCCGGGTAGAGCCCGGACCCGGTCCCCGGTACCAGCGCGGCCAGCTCGGCAGCCACCCCCCACGGGGTCTCGTCGCCCACGGCGATGTTGGCGACCGGCGCCAGCGTGGCCACGTACGGCGCACCGGCCAGGGGCGCCACCGTGCCCGTCAGCGACAGCGCGCGGCGGGCCGCCTCCAGACCGATGCCGGGGGCGCCGCTCCCCTCGCGCCGCGCGCCCGGCCTGGCCTGCCTCGTCCACTCGGCCAGTACGCGCACCCGCGCGGCGGCCTCGGCGAGCCGGTCCTCCGCCAGCGCGCCCTCGCGCACGGCCGCGACCAGCGCGTCCCGCAGCCGGAGCACGGTGGCCTCGTCGGCGAGCCCGCCGCCGACGCAGATGGCGTCGGCGCCGGCCGCGATGGCCAGCACCGAGCCCCGTTCGATGCCGTACGTCCCGGCGATGGCGTTCATCTCCATGCCGTCGGTGACGATCAGGCCCTCGTAGCCGAGCTCCTTGCGCAGCAGACCGGTCAGGATCTGCGGGCTGAGCGTGGCCGGCCGGGTCGGGTCGAGGGAGGGCACCAGGATGTGCGCGCTCATCACGGCCTTGGTGCCGGCCGCGATGGCCGCCCGGAAGGGCACCAGCTCACGCGCCACCAGCGTGTCGAGGTCCACGTCGATGCGGGGCAGCGCGTGGTGCGAGTCGACGTTGGTGTCGCCGTGGCCCGGGAAGTGCTTGGTGCACGCGGCGACGCCGGCGGCCTGGAGGCCCTCCACGTACGCGGCCGTGTGCCGGGCGGCGAGGTGGGTGTCGGCGCCGAAGGACCGTACGCCGATGACCGGGTTGTCCGGGTTGGAGTTGACGTCGGCGGACGGGGCCCAGTTGAGGTTGACCCCGCACTCGGCGAGGCGGCGGCCCAGTTCGCGGGCGACCTCGCGGGTCAGGCCGGTGTCGTCGACGGCGCCGAGGGCCAGGTTGCCGGGGAAGGACGAGCCCTCCCGTACCTCCAGGCGGGTGACGTCGCCGCCCTCCTCGTCGATGGCAACGAGTACGTCGTCCCGCTCGGCCCGCAGCTGCGCGGTGAGCGCGGCGAGCTGCTCGGGCGAGGCGATGTTGCGGCCGAACAGGCCGACGGCGGTGAGGCCTTCGCCGACCTGGCGGAGCAGCCAGGCGGGGGCGGTGGTGCCCTCGAAGCCGGGCTGGAGGACCGCGAGGGCGTCCCGGGTGACGGTGTCTGCGCGGTGCGCGAGAACGGTCATGACGGCGTCATCCCTTCACGGCGCCGGCGGTGAGGCCCGCGGCCATCTTGCGCTGGACGATGAGGAAGAGGACGACGATCGGGATCGCCATCATCGTGGAGCCGGCCATCATCGGCGCGAACTCGGTGCCGTTCTTGGTGGTGAAGTTGCCCAGCCAGACGGTGGCGGTCTGGTTCTGCTGGCTCATCAGCATCAGGGCGTAGAGGTACTCGTTCCAGGCCTGGATGAACCCGTAGACGGAGGTGGCGACCATGCCGGGGGCCAGCAGCGGGAAGACCACGCGCAGGAAGGCGCCGGTCGGGGTGCAGCCGTCGACCTGGGCGGCCTCTTCCAGCTCCTTGGGGATGTTCACGATGAAGCCGCGCAGGGTCCACACCGTGAAGGGCAGGATGAAGGTCAGGTAGGTGATGATCAGGCCGGTGAGCTTGTCGTACTGGCCCAGGTCGTTCAGCAGCAGGAAGACCGGGATGATCATCGCGACGAGCGGGACCATCTGGACGGCGAGGATGCCGACGATGACTATCTTGCGGCCGCGGAAGGCGAAGCGGGAGATGGCCAGGGCGGCCAGCAGGCCGACGGCGATGCCGATGCCGACCACGACGAGCGAGACGATCATGCTGCGGCCGACCGGGCCCCAGAAGTCGGAGATCTCCAGCGCGCGCCGGAAGTTGTCCAGCGTGAAGGTGCGCGGGAAGAACTGGGGGCTCGGGTCGATCGCGTCCTTGGCCGGCTTGAAGGCCGTGTTGAGCATCCAGTAGACCGGGAAGCCGACGACGGCGAAGACCAGCAGGCCGACGACGTTCCAGCCGAGCTTGGACTTCAGCTTGGTGGTGGCGGTCATTCCACCTCTCCGATCTTGAGCATCTGGCGCATGTAGACGGCGACCACGCCGAGCAGCAGCAGGACGGTCACGAGGGCGATCGCGGAGCCGCCCGAGTAGTCGTTGACCACGAAGGCCTGCTGGTACGAGTACGTGGTCAGCAGCTCGAACTCGGCCTCGGGGTTGCCGTTGCGCATGACGAACACCTGCGGGAAGACACCCATGTCCCAGATGACCGAGAGGGTCGTCAGCATGACGATGATCGGCTTCAGGATCGGGAGGGTGACGTGGCGGAACACGCCGATGGCGCCGGCCCCGTCGAGGCGCGCGGCCTCCTCCAGCTCCTTGGGCACCTGCGTGAGGCCCGCGCTGAGGGTGATGACGACGAAGGGCACCGCGCCCCAGACCACCAGCAGCATGATCACCATGAGGCCCTGGGGGCCGCTGGCGAACCAGTTGTGGCCGATCATGTCGACGCCGGGGAGCCTGCTCATCAGGTAGTTCAGCACGCCGTAGTCGGCGTCGAAGAGCCACTTGAAGACGGCGGTGGCGACGATGATCGGCATGCCCCAGCTGGCCACGAGGGCGATGCTGATGAGCGCCTTGACCACGCCCGAGACCTTCTGCAGCAGCAGCGCGATCAGCATGCCGATGACCATGGTCAGGATGACCGCGCCGGCCGTGAAGACGACCGTGCGCAGGACGACGGACCAGAACACGCCGTCGCCGAGGATCTTGGCGAAGTTGTCGAAGCCGACGAACTCCGCGTCCTTGAAGCCCCAGAGCTCGGACTTGCCGAAGCTCTGGAAGGAGAGGGACACCAGTCTGAAGAGCGGGTACCCCATGACGAGGACGATGACCAGCAGGCAAGGGGCGAGCAGCAGCCAGGGGGTCGCGCCGGCCCCCTTGCGGGCCCGCTTCCCCGGGGCGCCCGTGTTCCCTGTCCCGGCTCCGCTCCCGGTCCCGGTGGGGGTCTTCTGCTTCGCCGGCGGCAGGTCGGCGGCGGTTGTCTGTGCGGCACTCATCGCGCGCTCCTCGGAGGTCCCTCTCTTGACGGGCAGCAGGGCCCCGCCGAACCGGCGGGGCCCTGCTGACGACAGGTCACTTGGTGTTGATGACCTTGTCGATCTCGGCGTCGGCGGCCTTGGCCGCGTCCTCGACCGACTTCTTGCCGGTGCCGATCTCCTGGAGCATGGTCTGGAGGACCTTGCCCTTCTCGATCTGGCCCCAGCCCGGGGCGGTCGGGACGAACCAGGAGGACTCGGCCGCGGTGGCGCCGACCTGGGTCTTCGGGTCGGCCTTCAGCGGACCGAGGTCCGTCTTGTTGTTGGGCAGGTTGCCCTTGGCGACGAGGCCCTTCTGGCCCTGGGCGCCGGTGAAGGCGTTGATCCACTCGGCCGCGACGTCCTTGGCCTTGGACTTGGACGGGATCGCCAGGTCCGAACCGCCGAGGAAGACCGGGAGGTTCTTGCCGTTCGGGCCGGGCTGGACGAAGTTCTCCAGCTTGTCCTTCAGCCCGCCGACCTTGTCGTTCTTCGGGTCGGCGGCGGTGGCGCCCTCCCACGCGGCGGCGAAGATGGCGGCCGAGTTGCCCTGGCCGAAGACCACCGGACGGTCGGACTCGTCCTTGGTCTTGTCCGCGTGCATGTACTTGTCGATGAGCTCCTTGTACTGCGCGAGCCCCTTCAGCGACTCGGCGGAGGACAGGGTGCCCTTCCACTTGTCGCCGTCCTTCTTGGCGATGGCGCCGCCCGCGTCGTAGACGTAGGACATCGCGGCGTACCAGTCCGGGGAGGGCTGGTACAGGGCGCTGAACTTGTCGCCCTTGGCGGACTGGATCTTGTCCAGCGCGGCGGTGTACTCGGCCCACGTCTTCGGCGCGGCGGTGATGCCGGCCTCGGCGGCGATGTCCTTGCGCCAGGTGCCCACACGGCCACCGGCGTAGTAGGGGACGCCGTAGGTCTTGCCGTCGTAGGTCACGGACTCCTTGAGGGCGTCCAGCCAGGCGGCCGAGTTCTCGAACTTCGACGGGTCGACCTCGGAGAAGGCGCCGGTCGACATGTAGCCGATCATCTCGGAGTTGCCCATCTCGACAACGTCCGGGGCCTTGTCCGTGGCGAGCACGGCGTCGAGCTTGGCGTTCTTGTCCGGCCAGCCGTAGTACTCGTGCTTGATCGTCAGACCGGGGTGCTTGGCGACAATCGCGTCGTCGGCCGCCTTCACCAGCTCGGGCCAGTTGTTCTGGGCGTCGACCGTCAGCCAGACGGTCAGTTCCTTCGCACCGGAGGCCTTGCCGTCGCCGCCACCCTTGCTGTCGGAATCACCGCACGCCGCGAGGCCGATAACCATGCCCGCGACTCCAACCGCCGCGATGAGCTTGCGCTTCACGCCACCCTCCTCAGGGATGCCTGCCTGCACTTCCCTTGCCCGCCGCGGTGACATACGCGAAGTACTGCACGTGGGGCCGGGATCTGATCCATATTGGTTTAGACCAGTAACCGGAGCTTGGCCTAGACCTTTAGGGGTGTCAAGGGTCTAATGAGCGGGTGATCGGTCCGTTACCGGACCGACACCTGGGGGAGGGAGGAGGCCTGTCCTCCCACCCGTGTCACGATGTGACCGCACATATCGGAGGAGCCGGTGACGGCAGCGAAACTGGAGTCGGGAAGGCGGGCGGCGATGGCCACCGAAGGGGCGACCACGGAGCCGGAGGGCGGGGCGGCCACTCGCACGGCGCGCGTGCCCAAGTACTACCGACTCAAGCGGCACTTGCTCGACATGACCGAGACGCTGCCCCCCGGCACGCCGGTACCGCCGGAGCGCACGCTGGCGGCCGAGTTCGACACCTCCCGGACCACGGTCCGGCAGGCGCTGCAGGAGCTCGTCGTCGAGGGCCGGCTGGAGCGCATCCAGGGCAAGGGCACCTTCGTCGCCAAGCCCAAGGTCTCCCAGCCGCTCCAACTCTCCTCGTACACGGAGGACATGCGGGCCCAGGGGTTGGAACCGACGTCCCAGCTGCTGGACATCGGTTACGTCACCGCCGACGACACCCTCGCCGGGCTCCTGAAGATCGCCACCGGCGGGCGGGTGCTGCGCATCGAGCGGCTGCGGCTGGCCAGCGGCGAGCCCATGGCCATCGAGACCACCCACCTCTCGGCCAAGCGCTTCCCCGCGCTGCGCCGCTCACTGGCCAAGTACACCTCCCTCTACACGGCCTTGGCCGAGGTGTACGACGTACGGCTCGCCGAGGCCGAGGAGACCATCGAGACCTCCCTGGCGACCCCGCGCGAGGCCGGACTTCTCGGCACCGACGTCGGGCTGCCGATGCTGATGCTCTCCCGGCACTCGCTGGACGCCGACGGCGAACCCGTCGAGTGGGTGCGATCGGTGTACCGCGGCGATCGTTACAAGTTCGTCGCCCGACTCCAGCGCCCCGCCGTCTGATCCGTAGTTGACTCTCGTACCGCTATGCGGACGGGGGCTTACGTTCACCGGGCAGGCCCCCGTAGATTCCCTGCGCTTACGCAGATGATCAACGAGGGGACGAGGGATCATGCCGGAACCGGAAGCAACAGGTACAGAACGGAACACGGCGAGTCCGGACAGCACGCCGGGCTCGCCTTCCCCCGCCGGGGGCCTCTCGCCCAAGTCGGTCGCCGTCTGGGTGTTCGTGGCGCTCGTCGGGGCCATCGGCTGGGGCGTCCTGGCCCTCTCCCGCGGCGAGGAGATCTCGGCCGCCTGGCTGCTCGCCGCCGCGCTGGGCTCGTACGCCATCGGCTACCGCTTCTACGCGCGGTTCATCGCGGACCGCGTGCTGAAGGTGGACAAGACCCGCGCCACCCCCGCCGAACGCCTTGACAACGGTGTCGACTTCCACCCGACCGACCGCAGGGTGCTCTTCGGCCACCACTTCGCCGCCGTCGCCGGCGCCGGTCCGCTGGTCGGGCCCGTGCTCGCCGCGCAGATGGGCTACCTGCCGGGCACCATCTGGATCGTCGCGGGCGTCATCTTCGCCGGCGCCGTCCAGGACATGGTCACCCTCTTCTTCTCCACCCGCCGCGACGGGCGTTCGCTCGGCCAGATGGCCCGCGACGAGATCGGCCCGGTGGGCGGGGCCGCCGCCCTGATCGCCGTGTTCGCCATCATGATCATCCTGCTGGCCGTGCTAGCCCTGGTCATCGTCAACGCGCTGGCGCACTCCCCGTGGGGCGTCTTCTCCATCGGCATGACCATCCCGATCGCCCTCTTCATGGGCGTCTACCTGCGCGTCCTGCGGCCGGGCCGGGTCACCGAGGTCTCGGTCATCGGTGTCGCGCTGCTGCTGCTCGCCATCGTCGCGGGCGGCTGGGTCGCGGAGTCCTCGCTGGCGTCCACCTTCACCCTGGAGAAGGAGACGCTGGTCGTCTGGATGATCGTGTACGGGTTCATCGCGTCGGTGCTGCCGGTGTGGATGCTGCTCGCGCCCCGCGACTACCTCTCCACCTTCATGAAGGTCGGCACCATCGCGCTGATGGCGGTGGGCGTGGTGCTGGCGATGCCGACGCTGAAGATGCCCGCGGTCACCGACTTCGCGGCGCGCGGCGACGGACCGGTCTTCGCCGGTTCGATGTTCCCCTTCGTGTTCATCACCATCGCCTGCGGCGCGCTGTCCGGCTTCCACTCCCTGGTCTCCTCGGGCACCACGCCGAAGATGATCCAGAAGGAGACCCAGGTCCGGGTCATCGGCTACGGCGCGATGCTGACCGAGTCCTTCGTCGCCGTCATGGCGATCATCGCGGCCTGCATCATCGAGCCCGGCCTGTTCTTCGCGGTCAACTCCCCCGCCGGCGTCATCGGCACCACGGTGGAGACGGCCTCGCAGGCCGTCACGAACTTCGGGTTCGCCATCTCCCCCGAGGCGCTCGCGCAGGCGGCCAAGGACGTCGAGGAGACCAGCCTGCTGTCCCGGACCGGCGGCGCGCCGACCTTCGCACTCGGAATGTCGGAGATCTTCTCGTCCGTCATCGGCGGGGCCGGCATGAAGGCCTTCTGGTACCACTTCGCCATCATGTTCGAGGCCCTGTTCATCCTGACGACGGTCGACGCGGGCACCCGCGTGGGCCGGTTCATGCTCCAGGACACCCTCGGCAACGTGCACAAGTCCTTCAAGGACGTCAGCTGGAAGCCGGGCGTGTGGCTGGCGAGCGCGGTGGTCGTCGGCGGCTGGGGCTACTTCCTGTGGGTCGGCGTCAAGGACCCGCTGGGCGGCATCAACCAGCTGTTCCCGCTGTTCGGCATCGCGAACCAGCTGCTCGCCGCGGTGGCCCTGGCCGTCTGCACCACGCTGCTGGTCAAGTCCGGCCGGCTCAAGTGGGCGTGGGTGACGGGGGTGCCGCTGGCCTGGGACGTGGCGGTCACGCTCACCGCGAGCTACCAGAAGATCTTCTCGGACGACGTGAAGGTCGGGTTCTTCGCGCAGCGCGACAAGTACCAGACCGGGATCGACGCCGGGAAGGTGCTGCCGCCCGCCAAGAACATGGACGAGATGCACACCGTGGTCACCAACGCCACGGTGGACGGCGCGCTGTCGGCGCTGTTCGCGATCCTGATCGTCATCGTGCTGCTGGACGCGGCCCGGACCTGCTTCAAGGCGATCAGCAGCCCGGAGAGCGTGCGGCTGTCCGAGGTCCCGTGGACCGAGTCGAAGATCATCGCCCCCGCCGGGCTGATCCCGACGGCCGAGGAGCGGGAGGAGCTCACGGCGGCCGGCCTGGACTCGGGCGGCGGCCGCGCGAAGGAGCCCGTGGCGTGAGCGGCGTCCGCGCGGCGCTGGCGAGGGCGCGGTTCTTCGTGCGCGAGTTCTCGGGCGAGGCGGCGTACGACCGCTACGTCGCCCACGCCCGCGCGCACGACCCCGCGGCCGAGGTCCTCACCCGGCGCGCCTTCGAACGCGCCCGCACGGACTCGCGCGAAGCGGACCCCCGCGAGGGCTTCCGCTGCTGCTGAGCCCTGACTCACCCGAGGGCCCCGCCGGATGCGGCGGGGCCCTTCACATTGCTCGGGTTCAGCGCACCCAGTCTTTGAGTGGCTCGGTGGGGAGGGTGATACCGACGGGGTCGGGCAGGCAGACGTCCTTTCCGAAAGGAACGGTCTGTACGGTCTCGTACCGCTGCCCGTCGGGCTCGCTGTGAACCAGAACCAGGCCGTTGTCCCGGTCGATCAGCAGGTAGACCGGGATGCCGGTCTCCGCGTACGCGCGGGGCTTCTCTTTGCGGTCGCGCCCGTCGGTGTCGGAGTCGTACGAGGTGACCTCGACAACCATCAGGACCGGAGTCGGATCAGCCCACTCGCCCTGGCCGACGAACGCATCGTCCGGGGCCATCAACGCGTCTGGGCGCGCGCGACCCGAGCGATACTCCTCGACCATCAATCCGCGCTCGACATGCAGCCACTGTTCAGGCCGGTACTGCATGCACATGCGGGCGAGCCAGACAACGATTCGGTCGTGATCCCCGTCCGGCACCGCTTTGACCCCCATCTTGCCGGTGATGAACTCAAGCCGCAGCCCTTCGACCTCCCGGGCGCCTATGCGCGCGAGAGTCTCGAAGTCCGCGGTCAGCATCTGGGGCCTGTCGGTCATCACGGTCATGCCTCGCTCGCCTTCCTCGACGGTGCCGTCTCCGACGATAGCGCCGGGCGCCGACACCCGTCCCGCACACTCGACCCCATGGACATCGTGATCAGAACTGCCGTGCCCGAGGACTACGCCGGGCTCGGGGACATCTGTGCCCAGGCGTATCTCGACGACGGGCTCCTGGACGGCAACGAGGACGACTCCTACGAGCGCAAGCTGCGTGACGTCGCCGGGCGGGCCGGCGAGGGTGAGGTGATCGTGGCCACGCTCGACGGCGTGCTCCTGGGCGGTGTGACCTTCGCCCCGCCCGGCAGCCGGATGGCCGATGTGGCCGGGCCCGGCGAGGCCGAGTTCCGGATGCTGGCCGTCGGCCGGGCCGGGCGCGGGAAGGGCGCCGGGGAGGCCCTGGTGCGCGCCTGCGTCGAGCGGGCGCGGGCCATCGACGGCGTGGCCCGGCTGGTGCTCTCCACCCAGGCCGAGAGCCCCGCCGCGCACCGGATATACGAGCGGCTGGGCTTCGTACGGACCCCGGACCGGGACTGGTCCCCGGTCCCCGAGGTGCCGCTGCTGACCTACGCGTTGGAGCTGCGCGTACTGGATCGGTAGCAGGCCGACACAACATGTGGGGGGTCGCGCATCAACGGCCCCCCACATGTATGCTCATCCTCGCTGTCGTCGCAGGGGAATCCGGTGTGAATCCGGAACTGTCCCGCAACGGTATGAAGTACACCCATTGGTGTCACCGCAAGTCCGAGGACCTGCCGACAGCGCGCCCGGCTCGACCGAACCGGGTTTCGACACGTCCGGGCCTCGCGGTTGGGCCGGTGGACGCCGCGCGGTGTGCCCTCCGGGGCCCCTGTCCGCGCGCGCCCGCTCGCTCCCCGCACCGCAGGTGCCCCGGAGCCGAGCGAGGGAGAGCTCCCCCCGTGACCATCGCGCCTTCCGCACCGCGCGCCGAGTCCGACCCGTCCGACACCGGAATCGAGACCGGGGGACCTGGGGCCGCACTGCTGCGTACCCTCACCGAGCTGACCGCCGACCTTCCCGACACCGACCCCGGCCGGGTGGCCGCCGCCGCCCTGCGCGGCCGCAGCTCGGCCGCCGACGAGGCCGAGCTGCGCTCGCTCGCCACGGAGGCCGCGGCCGGTCTGATCTCCGAGGACCCGGCGTACTCCCGCCTCGCCGCCCGCCTGCTGACGCTCGCCGTCCGCGACGAGGCCGCCGGCCAGGGGGCCACCTCCTTCTCCGCCTCCGTCGCCGTCGGCCACCGCGAGGGCCTGATCGCCGACCGCACCGCCGCGTTCGTCCAGGCCCACGCGGCCCGCCTGGACGCGCTGGTCGAGCACACGCTCGCCGAGGGCGCCGACGACCGCTTCGGCTTCTTCGGCCTGCGCACCCTGCACAGCCGCTACCTGCTGCGCCACCCGATCACCCGCCAGGTGGTCGAGACCCCGCAGTTCTTCATGCTGCGCGTGGCGTGCGGCCTCGCCGAGAACGACACCGTCCAGGCCGTCGAGGAAGTGGCCTCGCTCTACCGGCTGATGAGCCGCCTCGACTACCTGCCGTCCTCCCCCACGCTCTTCAACTCCGGCACCCGGCACCCGCAGATGTCCTCCTGCTACCTGCTGGACTCCCCGCTGGACGAGCTCGACTCGATCTACGACCGCTACCACCAGGTCGCCCGCCTCTCCAAGCACGCCGGCGGCATCGGCCTCTCGTACTCCCGCATCCGCGCCCGCGGTTCGCTGATCCGGGGTACGAACGGCCACTCCAACGGCATCGTGCCGTTCCTGAAGACGCTGGACGCCTCCGTCGCCGCCGTGAACCAGGGCGGCCGCCGCAAGGGCGCCGCCGCGGTCTACCTGGAGACCTGGCACGCGGACATCGAGGAGTTCCTGGAGCTCCGCGACAACACCGGCGAGGACCAGCGCCGCACCCACAACCTGAACCTGGCCCACTGGGTGCCGGACGAGTTCATGCGCCGTGTGAACGCCGACGCCGACTGGTCGCTGTTCTCCCCGGCCGACGTGCCCGAGCTGGTCGACCTGTGGGGCGACGAGTTCGACGCCGCCTACCGCAAGGCCGAGGCGGACGGCCTGGCCCGCAAGACCATGCCCGCCCGCGACCTGTACGGCCGGATGATGCGCACCCTCGCGCAGACCGGCCAGGGCTGGATGACCTTCAAGGACGCCTCCAACCGCACGGCGAACCAGACCGCCGAGCCGGGCACCGTCGTCCACTCCTCGAACCTCTGCACCGAGATCATCGAGGTCACCAACGACGGCGAGACCGCCGTCTGCAACCTCGGCTCGGTCAACCTGGGCGCGTTCGTCCTGACGGAGTCGGGCGAGATCGACTGGGAGCGGCTGGACGAGACCGTCCGCACCGCCGTGACCTTCCTCGACCGCGTGGTGGACATCAACTTCTACCCGACCGAGCAGGCAGGCCGCTCCAACGCCCGCTGGCGTCCGGTGGGCCTGGGCGCGATGGGCCTCCAGGACGTCTTCTTCAAGCTGAAGCTGCCGTTCGACTCCCCCGAGGCGAAGGCGCTGTCCACCAAGCTCTCCGAGCGCATCATGCTGGCCGCGTACGAGGCCTCCTGCGACCTCGCCGAGCGCAGCGGACCGCTCCCGGCCTGGGAGCAGACCCGTACCGCCCGCGGCGTCCTGCACCCGGACCACTACGACGTCGAGCTGAACTGGCCCGAGCGCTGGGACGCGCTGCGCGCCCGCGTCGCGAAGTCCGGCATGCGCAACTCGCTGCTGCTGGCCATCGCGCCGACGGCGACGATCGCCTCCATCGCCGGCGTGTACGAGTGCATCGAGCCGCAGGTCTCCAACCTCTTCAAGCGCGAGACGCTGTCGGGTGAGTTCCTCCAGGTCAACGGTTACCTGGTGGAGGAGCTGAAGGGCCTCGGCGTCTGGGACGCCCAGACCCGCGAGGCGCTGCGCGAGTCCTCCGGCTCCGTCCAGGGCTTCGGCTGGATCCCGGCCGAGGTGCGCGAGCTGTACCGCACGGCGTGGGAGATCCCGCAGCGCGGTCTGATCGACATGGCGGCGGCCCGTACGCCGTTCCTCGACCAGTCGCAGTCGCTGAACCTGTTCCTGGAGACGCCCACCATCGGCAAGCTGTCGTCGATGTACGCGTACGCCTGGAAGCAGGGGCTGAAGACCACGTACTACCTGCGTTCGCGCCCCGCGACGAAGATCGCCCGCGCCGCGCAGGCGGCCACCCCCGTCGCGCTGCCCCAGGCGGTCGCCGACGCCGAGGCGCTGGCCTGCTCCCTTGAGAACCCCGAGTCCTGCGAGGCCTGCCAGTAATGAGCTCCACCGACAAGAACCTCCTGGACCCGGGCTTCGAGCTCACGCTCCGTCCCATGCGCTACCCGGACTTCTACGAGCGCTACCGCGACGCGATCAAGAACACCTGGACCGTCGAGGAGGTCGACCTCCACTCGGACGTCGCCGACCTCGCGAAGCTGACGCCCGCCGAGCAGCACATGATCGGCCGCCTGGTCGCGTTCTTCGCGACCGGTGACTCGATCGTCTCGAACAACCTGGTGCTGACGCTCTACAAGCACATCAACTCCCCGGAGGCGCGCCTGTACCTGTCGCGCCAGCTGTTCGAGGAGGCCGTGCACGTCCAGTTCTACCTGACGCTGCTCGACACCTACCTGCCCGACCCGGACGACCGCGCGGCCGCGTTCGACGCCGTCGAGGAGATCCCGTCGATCCGCGAGAAGGCTCAGTTCTGCTTCAAGTGGATGGACTCGGTCGAGAAGATCGACCGGCTGGAGACGCAGGCCGACCGCCGTCGTTTCCTGCTGAACCTGATCTGCTTCGCGGCGTGCATCGAGGGCCTGTTCTTCTACGGCGCCTTCGCCTACGTGTACTGGTTCCGCTCGCGCGGCCTGCTGCACGGCCTGGCCACGGGCACCAACTGGGTGTTCCGCGACGAGACCATGCACATGAACTTCGCGTTCGAGGTCGTGGACACGGTCCGCAAGGAGGAGCCGGAGCTCTTCGACGACGCGCTCCAGCAGCAGGTCACCGACATGCTGAAGGAGGCCGTGGAGGCGGAGCTGCAGTTCGGCCGCGACCTGTGCGGTGACGGCCTGCCGGGCATGAACACCGAGTCGATGCGCGAGTACCTGGAGTGCGTCGCGGACCAGCGCCTGGTCCGCCTCGGCTTCCCGCCGGTGTACGGCTCGCAGAACCCGTTCTCCTTCATGGAGCTCCAGGGCGTGCAGGAGCTGACGAACTTCTTCGAGCGCCGTCCGTCGGCCTACCAGGTCGCGGTCGAGGGCACGGTCGACCTGGACGAGGACTTCTAGGTCCCGTCCCGGCAAGGCCGTCACGGCTTGATAGCGTCCCCGCCCATGGGGAGAACGACCCGGATGACCGGGATCCTGGGCGGGGGCGCTTCGTCGTGTCCGTGACCGGGTGGGCCGGGCGGGCCCGGCTGCGGCCCGGGGGCCTGCTGTACGGGGGCGCCGTCGGGTCCGCGACCGCGCACGCGCACCATTCCGTGCAGGTCATCGCCGCGCTGGACGGGGACGAGCTGGTGCTGGCCGGGCCGGGCGGGGAGCCCTTCCGGTGCCGGGCGTACGTGGTCCCGGCCGGGGTACGGCACTCCGTGCTGGGCGGGGTCGCGCGCGGGGTGGTCCTGCACTTCGACCCGCTCTCCTCGGCCGGGCGCCGGCTCACGGAGCTGGCGGGGGACGCGGGGGACCTCGTTCCGACCGTGCTGCCCGCCGATCCCTTCGAGGCGGCCTGCGCGCTGGACTCCGTACTGCCCCGGGAGCCGCTGGCGGGCGGGGATCCGCATCCGGGGCTGGCGCGGGTACTGGCCTGGCTGCCGGGTCAGGACCGGGTACGGCTGTCCCAGGCGGCCGAGGTGGCGTGCCTGTCGGAGAGCCGCCTCGCGCACCTGTTCCAGGCGCAGCTGGGGCTGCCGTTCCGGCCGTACGTGCTGTGGCTGCGGCTGATGCGGGCCGCCGAACTCGCCTCCCGGGGGCACTCCCTGACGGACGCGGCGCACGGCGCCGGCTTCGCGGACGGGGCGCATCTCAGCCGGGTGTGGCGGCGGATGTTCGGGATGGCGCCGTCGGACTTCACCCGCACCATCCGGTGGATGTAGCGGCTCGCGCGCGATGCAGCAGGTTCGTTCAAGCGCCCGAGGGGTCTTCGGCCGCACTGTGGACGCATGCGAAACACGATGAGGAAATGCGTCGCCGCCTGTACCGGGAAGACCATGCCGCCGGCCGTGCGCGAGGCCTTCGAGGCCGAGCTGCTGCGCGCCCGCGACGCGGCGCCCGACACCCGGGCCATGTGGACGGCCCTGGAGCGGGCCCACATCATCTCCCAGGACTGGGCCTGGCCCCACACCCGTGCCCACTGGCACATGTTCCGCCTCGCGGTGCTCTGCCGGGACCGGGCGGAGGCGGTGGGGCAGGTGGTACGGATCCTGGTGGCGGGGGCCGGGTCAGTGACCGGGCGCGTGCCGTACGGAAACACGGGGCGTACGGCGGCGGGGCTGCGCACTCCCATGCCCCTCCCGGATGATCTGCGCGCGCTGCTTGGCCGCGCGTAGCTGCCCGTCGATGCGGCGGTCGCGCAGCGCGCCGTAGAGCGCGGGGCCGAGGAGGAAGGCGGCGATGGCGAGGACGACGAGGTAGTCGAGGAACGTGTTCATGACTCCACTCTCCCCAGTGCGGCGAAACCCGGACAGTGGCAGGACTGTCATGAAAGGTCGAATTACTGCCACACTGGAGTCATGCTGAACAACGTGGCCGTGGCCCTCGTCAATGGCGTCGCCCCCTTCGAGCTGGGCATCTTCTGCGAGGTCTTCGGGGTCGACCGCAGCGAGATGGGGCTGCCGGTGTACGACTTCGCCGTGTGCACGGCGGAGGACCGGCGCTCCCCCACCGGCGACGGGCACTTCGACATCGTCGTCCCGCACGGGCTGGAGCGGCTGGAGAGCGCGGACCTGATCTGCGTGCCCGCCGACCGCGCGGCGCCGACGCGGGAGTACCCGGAGCCGCTGCTGGCGGCGCTGCGCCGGGCCGTGGACCGGGGCGCGCGGGTGCTGAGCGTGTGCAGCGGGGCCTTCGTGCTGGGCGCCGCCGGGCTGCTGGACGGCCGGCGCTGCACCACGCACTGGATGCACACCCCGGCGCTGGTCCGGCGCTTCCCGAAGGCCAAGGTGGACCCCGACGTGCTGTACGTGGACGAGGGGCCGGTGATCACCGCCGCGGGCACGGCCTCGGGCATCGACGCGTGCCTGCACGTGGTCCGCCAGGAGCACGGGGCCGAGGTGGCCAACGTCATCGCGCGGCGGATGGTCGTCCCGCCGCACCGCGACGGCGGCCAGGCCCAGTTCATCCGGCGGCCGCTGCCGCGCACGGAGTGCGACACGGTGGGCGAGGTGATCGGCTGGATGGCCCGTCACCTGGAGGACGAGATCACCGTCGAGCAGCTCGCGGAGCGCGCCGCGATGTCCCCGCGCACCTTCGCCCGCCGCTTCCTCCAGGAGACCGGGACCACCCCCTACCAGTGGGTGCTGCGCCAGCGCGTGCTGCTGGCGCAGGAGCTCCTGGAGGCCACGGACGACACGGTCGACGCGATCGCCGGCCGCTGCGGCTTCGGCAACGCGGCAGCCCTGCGCCACCACTTCCTGCGCACCCTGGGCACCACGCCGAACGCCTTCCGGCGCGCGTTCCGCGGCCCGCGGGCGGTGGCTTAGGCGTTGGGGACCGTCTCGTAGCGCGGGGTGCCCTCTTCCATCTGCCGCAGCGCGTCCTTGCGGTCGCGCTTGGAGAGGCGGTCGATGTACAGGTACCCGTACAGGTGGTCCGTCTCGTGCTGGAGGCAGCGCGCGAAGTAGCCCGTGCCGCGCACCTTGATCGGGTTGCCCTGCGCGTCCTGGCCCTCGACCTCGGCGTAGTCCGGGCGCGCCAGCGCGGCGTACGCGGTCGGGACCGACAGGCAGCCCTCGTTCGAGTCGTCCAGGACGCGGGTGGCGGCCGGCAGCTCGATCAGCTTCGGGTTGATCACGACGCCGGTGTGCCGCACGCCGTCGTCGTCCGGGCAGTCGTAGACGAAGACCTTGGCGTCCACGCCGATCTGGTTCGCGGCCAGGCCCACGCCCTCGGCGGCCTTCTGGCTGGCGAACATGTCGTCGATCAGCTGCGCCAGCTCGTCGCCGAACTCGGTGACGTCCTTGCACTCCCGGTGCAGGACCGGGTTGCCGACGACGGTGATCGGGCGGGCGGTGCCGCGCTCGCGGTGGGCGAGCTCGCGCTCCGCACAGTTCTCGGTGTCCACCACGTACCCGTCGTTCACGGCCTCGACCACACCGACAACCTCGTTCTCCTGCTGCGCCATGTCCGCCGTACGCCTTCCGTAAGTCCCGTTCACCCGTGGTCGCCGATGGCCACCGATGTGCCCGTACAGCCTACGGCCCCGGCTCAGCAGACTTCTTCGAGATCCCGCCACTCCCGGGTGTCCGGGCTGTCCGCGACCCAGCCGTCGAGCAGTCCGCGCACCAGTCCGGCCGGCGCCGCGATCCCGCACTCGCGCTCGGGGACCCACAGCGAGCCCGACCCGGCCGTACGGTGGCCCAGCGGCCCGGGGTGCCCCGGTTCGCTGTGGTCGTGCGGGTCCAGGTGCTCCCCGTCGCCCTCGCCGCTCGGCATCGCGCTCTCCGAGCAGGTCCGGCACAGCAGCCGCACCGACGAGGACCAGTCCTCCGCGGCGAACCCGGCGTCCGAGGCCAGCTGCTCCAGGGCGTCGCGGTCCGCCTCGCCGGCCGCCTCCAGCAGCACGACCCAGGTCGGCACCGGTGAGGGGGCCCACAGCTCGATCTCGTCGAAGACGGGGTACGAGGGCCCGGCCGCGGTGACCCGCTCGCCGTGCGGCACCCCGTCGTGCAGGACCACCTCGCCCCAGCGCCGCCCGGACGAGGGCAGCGGGATCGACAGGACCTCCATCCGCGCCGGGTCCAGCCTGCGGCCCCACACCACCTCGGCCTCGCCCTCCGGCGACAGCCGTACGGCGGCGCTGCCCAGCTCCATGCCGACGGGCTCGCCGTTCCCGGCGGCCTCCCCGGGCACCTTCAGCCCGTACGCCTGCCAGGCGCGGCGGGCCAGCGGCCAGTCCTGGAGCGCGGTCGCGGCGATCCCGACGTTCCACCAGTCCGGGGCGCCGGTCTCTCGGTCCAGCAGGGCCACGGCGCGCAGCCCGGCGGCCCGCGCCTGTTCCCAGTCGTGCCGGAACTTGTGGAGCAGCGCCAGGTTGAACCAGGACTCCGACAGCCAGGGCTCCAGGTCCGCCGCCCGGGTCAGGAGTGCGCCCGCGTCCTCGTACCGACCGTCGCCGATCAGCGTGAACGCGCGGTCGGTGGCCTGCCGCCACGAGGCGGAGGGCCGATGCCGTACCTTCCCGAAGATCCTCACGATTCCCGCCTGCCGGTCCAACGGTGCAGCCTTGCGGACACTCTCACGGACACACTGACACTCTTACTGGCATCCAACCATGCCCGCTCGGACGGCCGCTCATTACCCATGGGTTACCCCGGTGGGACGGGAACAACTCTGGCACGTCCGCCCCTGGCCAGAACCCTCGCCAAAGACTCCACGACCTCGGGGTGGTAGTCCCGCCCCGTGCCCAGCCTGAGCTGCTCCAGGGCGGCCAGTGAGCCGCCCGGGTGACGGGCCGCCCCCAGCAGGTCGTCGTACGCGTTGACGGCGCGCACGATCCGCGCGGCGACGGGCTGGCGCCGGTACGGGTCCGCCTGGAGTTCCACCACGACCGCGACCTCGGCCGGCACCCCGGTCCGGCGGGCCACCTCCCCGCCGAGCTCCGCGATCCGGCGGGCCTCGGCGGCGGGCAGCTCGGCCGTGGCCCCCTCCGGGACGGGGTCGACGAGGGAGAGCTGCCCGATGTCGTGCATCAGGGCCGCGTACTCCAGCACCGTGAGCTCCCGCTCGGACAGCCCCAGCTCCCGGCCGACGGCGCGGCTCAGGGCCGCGACCCGGCGGGAGTGGCCGGGCCGGGTGTAGCCGGCGATCTCGGTGGCCCGGGCGAGCGAGGTGATGGTCTGGCGGTAGGTGGTGCGGATCGCGGTGATCCGGTGGAAGGACATCTGGGTCAGCAGCAGCGGCACGCAGAACACGGGCAGGGCCCACAGCCCGGCCACCGCGACGCCGAGCGCCATGACCACGCCGGTGGCGCAGATCGCGGAGCCGATGCCGGGCCGGGCGCGCAGCTCCTCGCGCAGCAGCGGGCCGTACGGCCACCCGGTCCCGGACGCGGCGAGGGCGGCGGCGAGCACGGCGTCGCACAGGGCGGTCAAGCCCAGCAGGCCGACCAGGAAGCCGACGAGGTACGGGCCCTGCCCGGTCCAGTCCTCGAGCCGGCCCGAGTTGTACAGCGGCTGGAAACAGGCGGCGGCGAAGGCGACGGTCAGTACCCGGCGGGCCACGTGGTCGAGGGCGGGGCCGCGGCCCCGGGCGATGTGCGGGACGGTCCCGGCGAGGGCGGCGGCGACCACGACGGCCACGACCTGGAGCGCCCCGTGCCGGGTGGGATGCCCGGCGGCCTGGCCGAGCAGGGCGTACGCGAATGCCGCGGCGGAGCCGAGCGGCGCGGGCCCCCGGTCCCCGGCGGCGAACGGACCGACGGCGTCGCGGTGGTCGCCGCGGTGGAGTCCGTCGCGGTGTCCTGCGCCGCTGCGGCGGCCGTCCCCGCGAGGGACGCCGGCCCGGTGCTCGTCGCCCCGGTCCCGGCGGGCGAGCTCCCCGAGCGTGACGAGGGCGCCGAAGGCGAGGGCGATGCCCGGCTCGGCGATCCCGTGCCACAGCGTGTGCCCCAGCCCGGCGAGGGTCAGCGCCCCGGCGGCCCCCCGCACCGCCCACACGGCCCACGCCCTCATCCCCCGCCCCCGCGCTCCCGGGGCCGGCTGCCGACCAGCCCGGACGGCTTCACGGCCGGGGCGGCGTCCGGGGTGATGGTGGTGGCCGGGGGCGCCGCCGGGGCTGCGACGGCCGGAGCGGCCGGGATCACCTGGAGGTTCTCGTCGGAGGTGACGACCGGGTGCCAGCCGTGCCGGCCGACGGCGTCCACCAGGGCGTTCACCATCGCCGGGTCGAACTGCGCCCCCGCGCACCGTTCCAGCTCGGCCAGGGCGGCCGGCACCGGCCGCGCCCGGCTGTACGAGCGGGTCGAGGTCATCGCGTCGAACGCGTCGGCCACCGCCACCACCCGGGCCAGTTCAGGGATCTGCGCACCGGACAGCCCGTAGGGATAGCCCGAGCCGTCGACCCGCTCGTGGTGGTGCAGGATCGCGGACCGGGCCTCCCCGAGGAAGCCGATGCCCCGCACCATCTCGTGCCCGTACTCGGGGTGCAGTTCGATGACCCGCCGCTCCTCGGGGGTCAGCGGCCCGTCCTTGCGCAGCAGCCGGGTCGGTACGCCGAGTTTCCCGACGTCGTGCAGGATCCCGGCGATCCGGACGACCTCCAGCCGCTCCCCGGCCATCCCCAGCTCGCGGGCGATCATCGCGGAGGCCTGGCCGACCCGCTCGCTGTGCCCGCGCGTATAGCGGTCCTTGATGTCCACGGCCTGGACCAGCGCCCGGATCGTGGCCCGGTGCGCGGCGCGCTCGCGGTGGTACTGGGCGAACACCCAGCAGGAGACGTACATCGGCAGCAGCACCAGCAGCGCCGCCGGGAGCCCGTACGGGCTGCGCCACATGACGGCCATCATCAGCCCGGCCAGGCCGTGGACGCAGTGCGGGACCAGGGACCTGACCGGTATCGGCGGCCCCCGCCGGACGGTCGCGGCGGGCCGGCGTTCGACGGCGGCCAGGATCGCCCCGTCCAGCGCGGTCAGCACCAGGCAGAACGCGACGGCGGCGGCCGCCGCCGGGAGCAGCGCGTACGGGAAGTCCGCGACCCACCCGGCCGTACCGGGGGGCCCGGCGGTGCTGCCGGGGCCCGCGCCCAGCGCGGCCGGGCCGTTCAGCAGCCCGAACACCTGGCCCGCGGTCCAGGCGGCGACCGCCTGCTGCGCCGCGTGCCACACCCGGCGCACCCGCACGGGCCGCTCGGCCACCGCCGCCGCGTACCCGCCGGGCAGCGCCACGAGCGCGGCGGCGGCCGGCGGCAGCAGGAACACGGCGGCCAGCAGCACGGGGAAGAAGGAGCCGATGCCCTCGGGCACCCGCCGCCCGAGCGACGGGCAGACCTTCACCAGTTCGCACCCGGCGTAGAGGACCGCGAGCACGGCCACGGCCGGCCACGGCGTACCGGGGCGCGCGAAGGCGGGAGCGGCGCACGCGAGCGCGGCGAGGACGGCGAACAGGACACAGCCGCGCGCCGCCGGCGCAATTCCCCGCATGGCGCTCTCCTCCCCGCGATCGAAGCGGCACCGACTGGGGAGAATAAGGCGGGGCCCGCGCCCGGCGGGCCACAACTTCGCACTGGGCCATGCGGACGCCCCCGGATTAGCACCTTCGGGTGAACGAAGTGCCCTTCCGGGGGCGTGTGTTCGACAACTGCGGGCGAACGCGGCTAACCGGTCGCCGGACTCGCGGGCGGCCCGGCCGCGACATCGGTGATGTCACCTTCGGGCACGGCTTGTCCCGAGCGGATCAGCTCGATCCGGCCCATCACCTTGGAACGCAGGTCGGTCGGCACGTCGTCCGACCCGCAGCAGCGCTTCACCAGCTTCTTCACGGCCTTTTCGAGGCCGTACTTCTCCAGGCAGGGATTGCACTCGCCGAAGTGTGTCTCGAACTTCGTGCAGTCGCTGTCCGGCATCTCGTGGTCGAGGAACTCATAAAGGTGGTCCAGGACCTCAGAGCACTCCGTCTCGTGCGGCTCTCCGCAGCTCATGAGCCCGAGCCTTTCAGGTCGTTCGACTCTCCCGCGCCGGCGGGGACCAGCCCGCGCTCACGGGCATAGTCCTCCAGCATTCCGCGGAGTTGACGGCGGCCACGGTGCAGTCGCGACATGACCGTACCGATGGGTGTACCCATGATGTCCGCGATCTCCTTGTACGCAAAGCCCTCTACGTCGGCAAGATAGACCGCGATGCGGAACTCCTCCGGGATGGCTTGCAGCGCTTCTTTCACATCCGAATCGGGCAGGTGGTCGAGCGCCTGCGATTCGGCGGAACGCAAACCGGTCGACATGTGCGACTCGGCCCGCGCGAGCTGCCAGTCCTCGATCTCCTCGGCCGCGCTGCGCTGGGGTTCGCGCTGCTTCTTGCGGTAGGAGTTGATGAACGTGTTGGTCAGAATGCGGTAGAGCCACGCCTTCAGGTTGGTGCCCTCGCGGAACTGGTGGAAGGACGCGTATGCCTTCGCGTACGTCTCCTGGACCAGGTCCTCGGCGTCGGCCGGATTGCGCGTCATGCGCAGCGCGGCCGAGTACATCTGGTCGAGGTAGCCGAGGGCGTCCCGCTCGAAGCGCGCGTTGCGCTCCGGGGTCGTCTCCTCCGCGTGGCCTTCGTCGGTCCCAGCGACAGGACCCACCTCCTCCGACTGCGTGGCGGGGCCGAAAGCGGACCCGCTCGAATCGGAGAATAGTCGACCATCCCGGGCTTCCGCCGCCCGAAGCCGACCGCGCTTGGGCGCGGGGAGCACCGTCCAGTCCAGGTCAGCGGCCTGCGGACGGTTCTGGCTGATGACCTGGGGCATGCGCTCCCTCTCCTCCGACGAATTCCCTGTGCGTTCCGACATGTGGGTCAACAGCCCGACCGGGCGGCGCATTCCCAGGCGCGGCACGGGTTTGCGGCCCGTTTCCGGGCCGTCCGGCGGATTCCGCGGCGACGGTGACGCGGATCACCCCGGGATATGTCAGGTCGCCCTCGAAGACGCGCTCAGAGCGGGAGTCCCGCGAGCCATTCGGCGACGTTCTCCGTGATCACCGCGAGGGCCTCGTCCTGCGTGAGGTCCGCCTTCTTCGGCACCGCGAAGCCGTGGTCGCCGTACGGGACCTCCACGAGCCGGTACGGATCCCCGCCGGCCGGCGGCGGGAACTCCTCGGGGCGCCCGAACGGGTCCCGGCCGCCCTGCACCACCAGCGTGGGCCGCCCGGCGCCCAGCAGCTCCCCGGCCCGGGACTTCTCCGGCCGGCCCGGCGGGTGCAGCGGGAAGGACAGCGCCAGCACGGCGGCCGCGTCCAGATCGGCGGCGGTCCGGCACGCCACCCGGGCCCCGGCGCTGCGCCCGCCGGCCACCACCGGCAGCCCGGGTCGCGCCAGCGCCGGCCACAGCCCGCGCCAGCCCTCGTCGAGCACCTTGGGCGCGGCGGCGACCTTCTTGCCGGCCACCCGCCAGGGCTGCTCGACCAGGGCCACCGTGACGCCGCGGGCGGGCAGCGCGGCCGCCAGCGCCCGCAGGTCCCGCGCCTCGATGCCGCCGCCGGCCCCGTGGCTGACGGCGAGCACCAGCCGGGCCGGGCCGCCGGCCGCCGGGTGCCAGGTGACGCGGGCCTCGCCCGCCGGGGTGTCGACACTCTCGGTACGCGTGGTCATGCGCCGATCATGCCGGGTCAGAACAGGGTCGCCTCCTCCGGCGCGGCCAGCTCCGTCAGCAGCTCGGGCCCGTTGTTGCGGACGTTGCTCACGGCGGTGGACACCGGGTAGGCCCGCATCAGCCCGCCCGGCGGCGGTGCCAGCAGGTCCTGGAGCTCGTCGGGGTCGTTCCGGGCCGGGTCCAGCCAGGGATCCCACTTGTCCGGGGTGAGCATCACCGGCATCCGGGGGTGGATGGCCGAGAGGGAGCCCGGCCCGTCGGCGGGGGCCACCGCCAGCGGCTCGGTCTCCGCCTCGGTGGTGATCACCGAGCAGGTGACCCACCAGGCCGTCGGGTGCTCGTCGGGCAGGGTCCGGTCGCGCCAGAACTCGTATATCCCGGCCATCGCGAAGACGGTGCCGTCGGCGGGGAGCACGAAGTAGGGCTGCTTGCGGGCCCGTTTCTTCTTGCCCTCGACCTCCAGCTGCCGTTCGTCGTGGGCGGTGACCCACTCGTAGTAGCCGTCGGCGGGGATGATGCAGCGGCGCTGCGCGAACGGGCGGCGGAAGGACGGCTTCTCGGCGAGGGTCTCGGACCGGGCGTTGATCATCCGGGCGGCGCCCTCGGGGCTCTTGGCCCAGGACGGGACGAGTCCCCACCTCAGCACGCGCAGCTGACGAACCGGACGCGGGTCCGCGGCGTCTTTCACGGGACGGTCGAGAACGACGTGGACCTCCTTGGTCGGCGCCACGTTCCAGTCGGGGGCCAGCGTCTCCTCGGGCTCCCACTTCTCGACGCCGAAGAGCTTCACCAGATCCTCGGGTCCACGACTCGCTGCATACCGTCCGCACATGGCTGCCACACTGCCACGGCACCCGTCCACCACCGCAAGGAGTCCGCCACTCTATGGACAGCACCACGCCCGCCGGCCTGTGGGACCGGCTCACGGGCATACAGACCCCGCCCGAACTGTGGCTGGTGATCGTGACGGGCCTGGTCGCGTTGACCGCCGTGGGCCCCCGCCCGCTGTGGCGGCTGTCCCGCAACGCCGTGACCATCGCGCACGAGGGCGGGCACGGGCTGCTCGCTCTGCTGACCGGCCGGAGCCTGGACGGGATACGGCTGCACTCGGACACCAGCGGCGTCACCGTCAGCCGCGGCAAGCCGACCGGCCTCGGCATGATCCTGACCGCCGCCGCCGGATACACGGCGCCCTCGCTGCTGGGCCTCGGCGGGGCCGCGCTGCTGTCGGCGCACCGGATCACCCTGCTGCTGTGGGCGGCGACCGCGCTGCTGGTGGCGATGCTGGTGATGATCCGCAACGCGTACGGGGCGCTGACGGTCGTCCTCACCGGCGCGGCGTTCGTGCTGGTGTCCTGGCTGGCCCCGGCCGAGGTCCAGGCGGCTTTCGCGTACGCCGTGGTGTGGTTCCTGCTGCTGGGCGGGGTCCGGCCGGTCTTCGAACTTCAGGCCAAACGCCGGCACGGCGGAGCACCCGACTCCGACGCGGACCAGCTGGGCCGCCTCACCCATGTGCACCCGCTGGTCTGGCTGTTCCTCTTCCACGCCGTCGCGCTGTGCTCCCTGATCGGCGGCGGGCGCTGGCTTCTCGGCCTCTGAGACGGGCCGGTGATCAAGATCCGAGGTCACGGGGAGCCACTAAAGTGGGGGCCATGACCGAGACCCCCGCGCTCCACGCCCTCTGGCCCGCCCCGCTCGCGGACGGGGCCGTCCACGCCACCGTCACCGTGCCGGGGTCCAAATCGGTCACCAACCGCGCGCTGGTCCTGGCCGCCCTGGCCGCCGAGCCGGGCTGGGTGCGCCGCCCGCTGCGCTCCCGCGACTCCCAGCTGATGTCGGACGCGCTGCGCGCGCTGGGCGTCGGCATCGAGGAGACCGTCTCCTCCAGCTCCGGCGGCAACGGCGACAGCGGCGAGGCCTGGCGGATCATCCCCGCCGCCCTGCACGGCCCGGCCACCGTCGACGTCGGCAACGCGGGCACGGTCATGCGCTTCCTGCCGCCCGTCGCCACCCTCGCCGCGGGCGACATCCGCTTCGACGGCGACCCGCGGTCCTACGAGCGCCCGCTCGGCCAGGTCATCACCGCGCTGCGCGCCCTCGGCGCCCGGATCGACGACGACGGCCGGGGCGCGCTGCCGCTGACCGTCCAGGGCGGCGGGGCCCTGGAGGGCGGCACGGTCGAGATCGACGCCAGCAACTCCTCGCAGTTCGTCTCCGCGCTGCTGCTCTCCGCCCCGCGCTTCAACCAGGGCGTCGAGGTCCGGCACGTGGGCACCACCCTGCCCTCGATGCCGCACATCCGGATGACGGTGGAGATGCTGCGCGCGGCGGGCGCCCAGGTGGACACCCCCGAGGCCGGCGGCGAGAAGGACGTCTGGCGGGTCGCGCCCGGCGCGCTGCTCGGCCGCGACATGGTCGTGGAGCCGGACCTGTCCAACGCCCAGCCCTTCATGGCGGCCGCCCTGATCACCGGCGGCACGGTCACCATCCCGGACTGGCCGCGCCGCACCACGCAGCCCGGCGACGCGCTGCGCCGGATCTTCACGGAGATGGGCGGCTCCTGCGAGCTGACCGACGCGGGCCTGGTCTTCACCGGCACCGGCAAGATCCACGGCATCGACGTGGACCTCGGCGAGGTCGGCGAGCTGACCCCGGGCATCGCGGCGGTCGCCGCACTGGCGGACTCCGAGTCGGTGCTGCGCGGCGTCGCCCACCTGCGGCTGCACGAGACGGACCGGCTGGCGGCCCTCACCCGCGAGATCAACGCGCTCGGCGGCGACGTCACCGAGACCGCCGACGGCCTGCGCATCCGCCCGCGCCCGCTGCGCGGCGGCACCTTCCACACGTACGACGACCACCGCATGGCCACCGCCGGCGCGGTGATCGGACTGGCCGTGGAGGGCGTGGAGATCGAGAACGTGGCGACGACCGCGAAGACGCTGCCGGACTTCCCGAAGATGTGGACAGACATGCTGGGCCGAACTTCGCGGGTTGCGGGAGCGTAGGGCCCCGTCATGCGCAGGTACGGCAAGCACACCGACGAGGACGACATCCGCCAGCGGCCCAACCCCAAGGGCAACCGGCCGCGGACCAGCATCCGCCCCAAACACGAGGACGCCGCCGAGGGCTTCGTCCTCACCGTGGACCGCGGCCGGCTGACCTGCCTGGTCGAGGACCGCACGGTGCACGCCATGAAGGCCCGCGAACTGGGCCGCAAGGCGGCGGTGGTCGGCGACCGGGTCTGGATCGTCGGCGACCTGTCCGGCAAGAAGGACACCCTCGCCCGGATCGTGCGGATCGAGGAGCGCAAGTCCGTCCTGCGGCGCACCGCCGACGACGACGACCCGTACGAGCGCGTGGTCGTCGCCAACGCCGACCAACTGGCCATCGTCACGGCGCTGGCCGATCCGGAGCCCCGGCCCCGCATGATCGACCGCTGTCTGGTGGCCGCGTACGACGCCGGGCTGGAGCCGCTGCTGGTGCTCACCAAGTCCGACCTCACGTCCGCCGACAAGATCCTGGAGATCTACTCGACGCTGGGCGTGAACTACGTCGTCACCAACCGCGAGGAGTTGGCGACCGGCGACGCGGCCGACCGGGTGCGCGAGCGCCTCAACGGCCGGATCACCGCGTTCGTCGGCCACTCCGGCGTCGGCAAGACGACGCTGGTCAACTCGCTCGTCGCCGAGGGCCGCCAGCGCGCCACCGGCCACGTCAACGCGGTGACCGGCCGCGGCCGGCACACCACCACCTCCGCGCTCGCGCTGCCGCTGCCCTCGGGCGAGGGCTGGGTCATCGACACCCCGGGCGTGCGCTCCTTCGGCCTGCACCACGTGGATCCGTCCCGGGTGATCCTGGCCTTCCCGGACCTGGTGCCGGGTACGGAGGAGTGCCCGCGCGCGTGCAGCCACGACGAGCCGGACTGCGCGCTCGACAAGTGGGTGGAGGACGGCCACGCGGACCCGGCGCGGCTGTATTCGCTGCGCCGGCTGCTGGAGACGCGGGAGCGGCGCGAGGGCGACTGATCGCCGCGCGGTCCTGTCGGGGTCCTGTCGCGGTGCTTGCCGTGTTTGCCGCGGGTGGTGTCTGGTAAATGCATAATCGCACCAAGTGACGCGTAGTCACGTGACGCGGGGAGGCATTCGCCATGGCGTGGCTGCTCGTCATTGTCGCCGGATTCCTGGAGACGGGCTTCGCGGTCTGCCTCAAGCTGTCCCACGGTTTCACCCGCCTGTGGCCGACGGTGGCCTTCGCCTGCTTCGCGCTCGGCAGCTTCGGCCTGCTCACGCTGGCGCTGAAGAAGCTGGACGTGGGTCCCGCGTACGCGGTGTGGACGGGCATCGGCGCGGCCGGGACCGCGATCTACGGGATGGTCTTCCTCGGGGACCTGGTGTCCACCCTGAAACTCGTCTCGATCTCGCTGGTGATCCTGGGCGTCATCGGCCTCCAGCTGTCCGGTTCGGCCCACTGAGCAGCCGCACCAGTTCGCCGATGCCGGGCTCCTCGCCGGGGACGAGGACGTAGGAGAGCGCGAGGCGCAGCGCGAGCTCGCCCTGGCGCGCCCCGTCCCCGTCGCCGCCGTCCGGGGTGAGCGCGACCGCGGCCCGGTCGCGGACCGCCCGGGTCAGGTCCCCGGGTCCGAGCGCCGGGATCCCGGGCCGGGAGGGCTCCCCGGGCGGCACGGGCAGGTTCCCGTCCCAGAACCCGGTCAGCAGGGCCCGTACGAGGGGATGCGCGCGGGCCGCCTGTACGGTCCACTCCGCCACGGCCGCGAGGCGCTCGCCCTGCTCCGCCGGCGCGCCGAGGGCACGGTCCACCCCGGACAGGTACCGGTCGGCCTCGCGCCGGACCAGGGCGCGGCCCAGGCCCGCCTTGCCGCCGAACTCGTTGTAGAGGGTCTGCCGGGACACCCCGGCGGCCGCCGCCACGTCGACCATCCGCACGGCCGGCCAGGGGCGCGCCGAGAGCGCCGCTCCCGCCGCCTCCAACAAGGACTCCCGCGCTGCCGGCATCCGCGCCTCCCCTGGCTCCGCCCGGCTCCTCTCGGTTCCCCCGCCAGAGTTGACGGGCCGACAGATCCTGTCAAGGGCGCGTGCCCGGCCGCACTGTGGACGCCTTTCGCGGGGGTGCGGCCGTCCCGATACTGTTCGGGCATGCCCGAGTATGACGATGACCTGCGCCTCGCCCTCGAACTCGCCGACGCGGCGGACGCCGCCACGATGCAGCGGTTCCGCGCCCTTGACCTGAAGGTCGAGACCAAGCCGGACATGACGCCGGTGAGCGAGGCGGACAAGGCCGCCGAGGAGATCATCCGGGCCGGGATCCTGGCCGCGCGGCCCGAGGACGCGATCCTGGGAGAGGAGTACGGCCTGGAGGGCTCCGGCCCGCGCCGCTGGGTCGTGGACCCGATCGACGGTACGAAGAACTACGTGCGCGGGGTCCCCGTCTGGGCGACCCTGATCTCCCTGATGGCCGAGAGCGCGGACGGGGCCTTCCGCCCCGTGGTCGGCGTGGTCTCGGCGCCGGCGCTCGGCCGTCGCTGGTGGGCGGCGCAGGGCGGGGGCGCGTTCGCGGGCGGTGCGCTGGGCGGTGAGCCCGTACGCCTCGGCGTCTCGCAGGTGGGCACCATGGGCGACGCCTCCTTCGCCTACTCCTCGCTGACCGGCTGGGAGGAGCAGGGCCGGCTCCCCGGGTTCCTGGAACTGACCCGCGCGTGCTGGCGTACGCGGGGGTACGGCGACTTCTGGCCGTACATGATGGTCGCCGAGGGCTCGCTCGACCTGTGCGCCGAGCCGGAGCTGAACCTGTGGGACATGGCGGCCATCGCGGTCGTGGTCCAGGAGGCCGGCGGCCGTTTCACCAGCCTGGACGGGGCCGACGGGGTGGACGGCGGCAACGCGGCGGCGTCGAACGGGCTGCTGCACGAGGAGATGCTGGGGTACCTGCGCCCGCGCGCCTGACGCGCGGCCCGTGTGCCCCGCTCCCACGCGCGTGCTGAGCGCGCCCTCTTGATGACCCTCCGTACTCGTGGGAATCTGAGGATCCGCCCGCTTGTGCGCTTGTGAAGCCCTTCTCTAAGTGCGGGGCCTCGTCCCTCCGCGCACCCACCCAAGCGGGCGGTACACCCAGGAGGTGGCTCTCTTCATGCTCGTCCGTGACGCCATGAGCACCGTGATCCTCACCCTCGGACCCGCGCACACCCTCCGTCAGGCGGCCTGCCTGATGTCCGGCCGGCGCGTCGGCGCGGCCGTCGTCCTCGACCCCGAACACAGCGGCATCGGCATCCTGACCGAGCGCGACATCCTCAACTCGATCGGCGCGGGCCACGATCCCGACCGGGAGTCCGTCGGCGCCCACACCACCAACAACGTCGTGTTCTGCACCCCCGAGGCAACGCTCCAGGAAGCCGCCGAGGCGATGGCGCACGGCGGCTTCCGGCACCTGATCGTGCTGGAGAACGGCGGCCCGGTCGGCATCGTGTCCGTGCGCGACATCATCCGCTGCTGGGTACCCGCCCGGCGCAGCCGCGTGGCCGCGTAGCCACCGCAGCTCCGCGCGGGCCCCGTGGCCCGCACAGCCGAAGGGCCGGCCCTGGCAGGACCGGCCCTTCGGCTCTCGGCGAGCGGGCGGCGGCTGCGCCGCCGGGTGGTCAGCCGCGGAGGGCCTGGACCGCGGCCTCCAGACGCTTGCCGAAGTCTCCGTCGGCCTGGCGGAAGTTGTTGATCGCCCGCTCGGCCAGGTCGTCACGCGAGACCTTGGCGATGAAGCCGGAGAGGTTCTCGACCAGACGGGACTTCTCGTCCTCCGACATCAGGCGGTAGAGGTTGCCCGCCTGGACGAAGTCGTTGTCCTCGGCGTGCACCGGCGCGGCGTGGTTGCCCGTGCCGCCGGTGACCGCGGTGGACTGCCACAGCGGGCGGTCCGTCTGGAACGGGCCGCCGAAGCTGTTCGGCTCGTAGTTCTTCGCACCCTTGTGGCGGCCGTCGTAGAGGAAGCCGTCACGGGAGTTGGTGCGCGCCTCGGTGGCGTGCGGGCGGTTCACCGGCAGGTGGTCGGCGTTGATGCCGACGCGGTAGCGGTGGGCGTCGCCGTACGCGAAGAGACGGCCCTGGAGCATCTTGTCGGGGGACGGACCGATGCCGGGGACGAAGTGCGCCGGGGAGAAGATCGACTGCTCGACCTCGGCGAAGACGTTCTCCGGGTTGCGGTTGAGCTCCAGCTTGCCGATCTCGATCGGCGGGTAGTCCTCGTGCGGCCACACCTTGGTGAGGTCGAACGGGTTGAAGCGGTACTCGGCCGCCTCGGCCGCCGGCATGATCTGGACCTGCACGGTCCAGGTCGGGAACTCGCCGCGCTCGATGGACTCGCGCAGGTCGCGCTGGTGGGAGTCCGGGTCCTCGCCGGCGAGCTTGTTGGCCTCGGCCTGGGTGAGGTTCTTGATGCCCTGGTCGGTCTTGAAGTGGTACTTGACCCAGAAGACCTCGCCGGCCTCGTTGTTCCACTGGAACGTGTGCGAGCCGTAGCCGTTCATGTGGCGGTAGGACGCCGGTATGCCGCGGTCACCGAACAGCCAGGTCACCTGGTGGGTGGACTCGGGGCTCAGGCCCCAGAAGTCCCACACGTTGTCGGCTTCCTGCGAGCCCGTGTACGGGTCGCGCTTCTGGGTGTGGATGAAGTCCGGGAACTTGATGGCGTCCTTGATGAAGAACACCGGGGTGTTGTTGCCGACGAGGTCGTAGTTGCCCTCTTCGGTGTAGAACTTCAGCGCCCAGCCGCGGGGGTCGCGCACCGCGTCGGCCGCGCCGAGGTTGCCGGCGACGGTGGAGAAGCGCAGGAAGGTCTCGGTCTCCTTGCCGACCTCGGACAGGAACTTCGCCCGGGTCCACTGCGAGACGTCGCGGGTCAGCGTGAACGTGCCGTACGCGCCGGCGCCGCGGGCGTGCACCACGCGCTCCGGGATGCGCTCACGGTTGAAGTGGGCGAGCTTCTCCAGGAGGAGCTGGTCCTGAACGAGAACGGGGCCGCCGAGGCCGGCGGTCTCGCTGTTCTGGTTGTCAGCGACCGGAGCCCCGGCCTCCGTGGTGAGCGGTCCCTGCGTCACGTGCGCCTCCTGCGTCATTCCTGCTGCACCTGTCCTTGGCGTTTGCCGTACTCGATCCTACGATGGACTTTGTCTAAGTCAAGTAAGGATCCAACTCCACACCGGTTCGGCTTCTACACCGGATCGCCTCGCTGTTAGGCTGGCGTACATGAGTGACCTGCTGGAACGACTTCGCGGACGCGGATGGCGCATGACCGCACAGCGGCGCGTCGTGGCCGAGGTGCTCGACGGTGACCACGTGCACCTGACGGCCGACGAGGTGCACGCGCGCGCCGTGGCCAAGCTGCCGGAGATCTCCCGGGCGACGGTCTACAACACGCTCGGCGAGCTCGTGACCCTCGGCGAGGTCCTGGAGGTGTCCACGGACCGGCGCGCCAAGCGGTACGACCCGAACGCCCACCGCCCCCACCAGCACCTGGTCTGCGCCCAGTGCGGCGCGATCCGCGACGTCCACCCGGCGGGCAACCCGCTGGCCGACCTCCCCGACTCGGAGCGCTTCGGCTTCACGGTGTCGGGCGTCGAGGTGACGTACCGCGGCCTCTGCCCGAACTGCGCGGGGGCGTAGCGCCCGGTCGGCGAGAACGCGAAAGAGGGGCCCGGGAGCGATGCTCCCGGGCCCCTCCTCTTCGCACACTTGGCAGTGGGAAACGACTCAGGGCCCGGATCCATTGGATCCGGGCCCTGAGTCATTCAGTAGCGGGGACAGGATTTGAACCTGCGACCTCTGGGTTATGAGCCCAGCGAGCTACCGAGCTGCTCCACCCCGCGTCGGTAAACCCAACTGTACGGGGACGCGGCCAACAGATGCAAATCGCTTAACGAACGGCACTCAGGCCGAGAGTTCCTCGGCCAGCGCGTCGCGCAGCCGGGCCGCCCGCTCCGAGACCTCGGCCGGGCCGAGTTCCATGGCCCGCACGCACCACTTCTGCCCCTCCGCCAGGTCCCCGTGCCGCGCCGCCAGCAGCCCCAGCCGCAGCGCCGCCCGGCCGTGCCCGGCCACCGCCGCCCGGGTCCACCACAGGGCCGCCTCCGGCTCGTTCCCCTCGCGGGCCAGCAGCAGCCCCAGGTTGAACGCCCCGTTGCGGGAACCGGCCTCCGCCGCCTCCCGGTACCACCGCGCCGCGACCCCCAGGTCGCCCCGGGCGGCGGCCAGCATCCCGACCCGGACCTGCGCCCGCCGGTGCCCCTGCTCGGCGGCCCGCTCGTACCACTCCTCACTCTCGGTCCGCGCGGCGCCGCCCACCGGCTCGCCCAGCGCCACCGGCTCCGGCGGCGGGGCCAGCGACTCCAGCAGCGAGGCCAGCCGGAACGCCGCCTCCGCGCTGCCGCCGCCGGCCGCGCACCGCAGGTGCCGCTCCGCGGCCCGCTCCTCGCCGTCGCGGACCAGCGCGATCCCGACCTGGAGCGCCGCGTCGGTGTGTCCCGCCGACGCGGCCCGCTCGTACCACTTCAGCGCCGTACGGTCCTCGTCCCGGCTGGCGAAGAGGATGCCGAGGTTGAACGCCGCGTCGACGCTCCCCGCCTCCGCCGCCTTCGAGAACCACGGCTCCGCGCCCGCCGCGTCCCCGCCCTGGAGCAGCAGGATCGCCAGCGCGTTGGCCGCCTCGCGGTGCCCCGCGTACGCCGCGCGCCGGTACCACTGCTCGGCCTGCGCGGTCCGCTCCTGCGCGGCGCACAGCAGCGCGAGGTTGTACGCCCCGTTCTGGTCGCCCGCGTCCATCGCGGCCCGGTACCAGCGCTCGGCGGTCTGGGTCTCGCCGCGCGCCGCGTGCAGCGCGCCCAGGGCGTTCGCCGCGTTGCCGTCGCCGTCCTGGGCCGCCCGGCGCCACCACGCGGCCGCGCTCTCCTCGTCCCCGGCGTCGCGCAGCAGGAAGCCGAGCGCGCACGCCGCCCGCGCCTCGCCCTGCTTGGCGGAGGTCAGGTACCAGCGCCCGGCCTCCTTGAGCTCGCCGCGCGCCTCCAGCAGCGCGCCCAGGTGCAGCGCGGCACGGCGGTGCCCGCGCGCGGCGGCCTGCCGGTACCACTGCTCGGCCTCGGCCGGGTCGCCCTTGCGCAGGTGGCGCGCCAACCGGTACGCGGCCTCGCGGTGCCCCTGTTCGGCGGCGGCCCGGAACCAGCGCTCCACGCCCTTGTCGCCGCGGTGCTCCAGCAGGTCGGCCAGCCCGTACGCGCCCAGCGCGTGGCCGGATTCCGCCGCCTGGCGCATCCAGTACTCGGCGGCCGGCTCGTCCCCGCGCTCGCGGTAGTGACGGCCCAGCGCGTGCGCGGCCGGGGCGGAACCGGCGACGGCGGCGACCCGCCACCAGCCGGCCGCGTCCTCGGGGTAGCCGCGCTGGTGCAGGAGCACGCCCAGGTTGTTCGCGGCGGCACGGTCCCCCTCGGCGGTGGCGCCGCGCAGGTAGGGCTCGGCCCCGGCCAGGTCGCCGCGGCGCAGCAGCAGCGCGCCGAGCACGCTCATGGCACCCGGGTCGCCCTTGTCGGCGGCCACCCGGTGCCGGGCTTCGAGCTCGGCGTCACTCGCCGCGTCCGCCTCAACGAACGCTTCATCCGCGAAATCCGCATCGGTCAGTGCGGTCTGCGCGTTAACGGTCTGAGCCGCCTCCACGGCTCCCGTGCCCGGCTCGGCCTCCGCCCTCACAAACCGCCCTGTCTCCAGCAGAGTTGACCTGTCCCCCATAAATCCCATCGTCGCATCACCTGCTACCCGCGTACACCTGGTATGTCGCAGCCAGTGAGGTCACTACAGCGTTTTGTCGACATGCCCACAGGGAGACAAGTCAAACACGCTCCCGCCCGAACTCACCCGCCCCAGCTACCCCGTAGACATGACGAAGGCCCGGATCCCATGGATCCGGGCCTTCATCTTCAGTAGCGGGGACAGGATTTGAACCTGCGACCTCTGGGTTATGAGCCCAGCGAGCTACCGAGCTGCTCCACCCCGCGTCGGTGAAACCACAGTATCACGACGCGGGACGGAGCCATTACCGCGTCAGCCGCCCGTCTTGGGGGCCGTCGCCTTCGCCTCCGCGTCGATCGCCCGCTCGAGCGCCGCCTTGATCTCGTCCTGGGCCTTGCCGAAGGCCGCCCAGTCGCCGGCCTGACGGGCCTTCTCGGCCGCGTCGATGGCCTTCGCCGCGTCGTCCAGGGCCGCCTTGACGGTCGGGTTCTGCGCGGTCGGCGGAGTGACGGTGCCCTCGCCCGGCGGCTGCTCCGGCGGCACGGGCGTCGTCGGTGCCTCGGCCCCGAAGACCACGTTCAGCGCCTTCTCCAGGGTGTCCTCGAAGGCCGTCTGGCCGCCGTAGGTCACCAGCACCTTGCGCAGCAGCGGGTACTTCAGCCCGGAGCTGCGCACGTACACCGGCTCGACGTAGAGCATCCCGCCTTCGAGCGGCACGGCGAGCAGGTTGCCGTACTCGACCTCGGAGTCGCCACCGCGCAGCAGGCGGATGGACTCGGCGATCTTCGGCTCGGACTGGAACTTGCTCTGCACCTGCTTGGGACCGTCGACCGGCTTGCTCGTCGGCAGCTTCAGGATGCTGATCTTCCCGTAGTCCGGGGTGCCCGGATCCGCGTTGACCGCCATGTAGGCGCTCAGGTTGGGCCGCTCGTTCGGCGTGAACGTCGTGGTGAGCGAGAAGACCTGGCCCTTCTCCTTCTGGCCCGGCATCTTCATCGACAGGTAGTACGGCGGCAGCGCCGTACCCGCCTTGGCCGTCGGGTCGTCCGGGACGGCCCAGGCCTCACTGCCGCTGAGGAACGTCTGCGGGTCCGTGACGTGGTACCGGGTGAGCAGCTCGCGCTGGACCTTGAAGAGGTCCTGCGGGTAGCGCAGGTGGTCCATGAGCGCCTTGGAGATGTCGCCCTTGGGCTTCACCGTGCCCGGGAACGCCTTCATCCAGGTCTTCAGGACCGGGTCCTTGGTGTCCCACTGGTACAGGTTGACCGTGCCGTCGTACGCGTCGACGGTGGCCTTCACCGAGTTCCGGATGTAGTTGACCTGGTTCTCCTGCGCCACCACCGCGCGCTGGCTGTTGGTCAGCGAGTCGGCGGTCGTGTCGCCCAGCGTGGTGCGCGAGGCGTACGGGTAGCCGTTGGTGGTCGTGTACGCGTCGACGATCCAGACGACCTTCTTGTCGATGACGGCCGGGTACGGCGCGCCGTCGATGGTCAGCCACGGCGCGACGGCCTCGACGCGCTCCTTGGGCGTGCGGTTGTACAGGATCCGCGAGCCCTCGCCGATGGCGCCCGAGTACAGGATCTGCGGCTCGCTGAAGGCGAGCGCGTAGGCGGCCCGGTTGACCGGGTTGTCCAGGTTGACGCCGGACTTGCCCTGGTAGCTCGTCTCCTTCTCGCCGTTGTCGTCGGAGTAGTCGAGCTCCTTCTGCGGCCCGCCGACGATCGAGTACTGCTTCGTCTGCTCGCCGTAGTAGATGCGCTGCTGGAAGTCCGTGCCGAACATCCCCTTGGAGGGGAGGTCGGACTGGGTGAAGTCCGGGGCGCCCTGGTCACCGACGGTGGTGCCCTTGGCCGCGACCACGCCGTAGCCGTGCGTGTACTTGAAGTGGTCGTTGATCCAGTTGTTCTTCGGGATGCCGCCGATGTTCAGCTCGCGCAGCCCGATGACCGTGTCCTGGCCGCTGTACCGGTCCACGGCGAGCGTGGACGGGAAGCCGTAGTAGCCCTTGACCTGCTGGAGCTGCTGGAAGGCCGGGGAGACGATGTTCGGGTCGAGGAGGCGGACGCTGGCCGTGCTGTCGGCCGCCTGCCGCAGCTTGGCCTTGTCGTCCGTCTGCGGAACGCCCGGGTAGTCCGAGACCTCGGACCCGGCGATCCCGTAGGCGTCGCGCGTCGCCTTGATGTTCTTCTCGACGTACGGCGATTCCTTGGCCTGCTCGTTCGGCTGGACCTGGAACTTCTGCACGATCGCCGGGTACAGCCCGCCGATCAGGATCGCCGAGAGCACCATCAGGCCGAAACCGATCACGGGGAGCTGCCAGGTGCGGCGCCACAGCGTCGCGAAGAACAGCACCGCGCAGATCGCGGCGATCGCGACGAGGATCGTCTTGGCCGGCAGGTACGCGTTGGCGTCGACGTACCGCAGACCGGTCCAGTTGTCGGCGGCCTTGAAGTCGCTCGACTTCACCGCGAGCCCGTACCGGTCGAGCCAGTACGCGATCGCCTTGAAGGTGACGAAGAGGCCGAGCAGCACCGACAGGTGCCCGGTCGCGGCGGCGGTGGCCCGGGCGCCCGGGCTGGTCACGCGCAGTCCGCCGTACAGGTAGTGCACGACGGCGGCGGCGATCACCGACAGGACGACGGCCGCGAAGCCGAAGCCGAGCAGGAAGCGGTACCAGGGCAGGTCGAACGTGTAGAACGACACGTCCATGTTGAACTGGGGGTCCTTCGTGCCGAAGGGCACCCCGTTCACGTACATCAGCCAGGTCTTCCACTGGCCCGCCGCCGAGGCGCCCGCGATCATGCCGACGAGCGCGGCGATGCCCAGGAGCAGCCACTTCTTGTACGGCGCGATGCTCATCCGGTAGCGGTCGAGGCTCTGCTGCTCCATCGACATCGCGCTGAGCGGCGGCCGCAGCCGGTACGCCAGCCAGATGTTGAAGCCCACGGCACCCGCCATCAGCAGGCCGAAGACGGCGAACAGGCCGACCTTGGTCCACAGGGTGGTGGTGAACACGACGGAGTACTTGACGGAACGGAACCAGAGCCAGTCCGTCCAGAAGCCCGCGAACATGATGAACGCCATGGCCAGGACGGCCAGGACGCCCAAGGTCATCAGTAGAGTGCGGGCGCGCCGGGAGGGGCGGCCGACTCTCATCCGTGGCCCCGAAGGGCCTCCGCCGCGGTCCGGCATCTGGAAAGCCAAGGTGCGCACCTCTGAAAGTCGCTGGGTCTGGTAATCAACGGGGCCCCCGATCGTAGAGCCCACTCATTGAACTTACTGAGGCTTTAGTCAGTTCCCGGTATCCGTCGGAAAGGAGGCAGGATGTTGTCCATGTCCAACGTTTCGCCTTCCCCCGGCACTCCCATGGCGGCCAGTCCGCTCACGCGTGCCTGCCTCGAAATCGACGAGTACGCGGCCGGCCTCGGCTGGGACCAGCCCGCCCGGCTGTTCGCCCTCGTCGACACCGCGAAGCTCCGCAAGCAGGAGCCCCGCCTCGCGAGCCAGCTCGGCCTCGACCAGGACGACACCGGCAAGACCTCCCTCACCCCGATCGAGCAGGACAAGCTGCCGGCCGGGACCGCCCTCGACAAGTTCCTGGGCACGATCCAGTGGCCCCCGTCGGTCGCCGGCTGCGCGCTGACGGTGGAGCGGCTGATGCTGCCGCCGTCGGCGGAGGCCTCCGTGCCGGAGGGGCTGACCGACAAGCAGCTCGCGAAGTGGGTCGCCGGGCACCCGGAGCGGCAGGAGGTACGGCTGACCGTGGCCGTCCTGCGCGACGGGTCGCGCGAGTCGGCCGTCCGGCTGCGCGAGAAGGACTCCTCGACCGAGGTCCTCACCGGCGGGGGCCTGGTGCCCGGGCTGGCGGAGGCGCTGGCCGCGACCTTCTCGTAGGGCAGTACGGGGGCCGGTCAGGGCTTGTCGCAGCGCGGCAGCCCTGCCTTGTCCCCCTTGCTGATCTTCTCCAGCGCCTTCGTGGCGTCGTCGATGGTGGAGACCTTCACCAGGGTGAGGCCGTCCGGCACGTTCGAGGCGGCGGAGGCGCAGTTCTCGGCCGGGGTCAGGAAGTACTCGGCGCCGGCCTGGCGGGCGCCGATGGTCTTCATCTGGATGCCGCCGATCGGGCCGACCTTGCCCGCGTCGTCGATGGTGCCCGTACCCGCGATGAACTTCCCGCCGGTCAGGTCCTCGGGGGTGAGCTTGTCGACGATGCCGAGGGCGAACATCAGGCCGGCGCTCGGTCCGCCGACGTCCGCGAGCTTGATGTCGACCGTGAACGGGAAGGTGTGGTCGGTCCCGGCCCTGATGCCGACGACGGCGTGGCCGTCGCCCTCCGCCTTGCCCGCGGTGATCGTGACCTTGTCCGGGCTGCCGGGCTCGCGGTTCGCGCGCTCGGCCTCGGCCGCCTCGGCGGCGGGCACGATCGTGAACTCGACGGGCTCGCCGGGCTTGTGCTTGGTGACCAGCTTGGCGACGTCGCCGGGTTCCTTCACCGGGGTGCCGTCCACGGCCTGGATCACGTCGCCGGCGTGCAGCTTGCCCTCGGACGGGCTGGCCTTGACGACGGAGGAGACGACGACGCGGGCGGTCACCGGGATGCCGAGCTGCTTGAGGGCCGCCACCTTGGCGCTCTCCTGCGACTGGCTGAACTCCTCGGCGTTCTCCTGCGTGGATTCCTTGTCCGTCTTGCCGTTCGGGTACAGGTTGTCGTGCGGCACGACGATGTTGTCCCCGGCCAGCCAGCCGTACGCCGCTTCCAGCAGGTTCATGTCGTAGTCCGCGCCCGTGACGCGGACCGTGGTCATGTTGAGGTGCCCGGTGGTGGGGTACGTCTTGCGCCCCGAGATGCTCAGTACGGGCTCGCCGCGCGAGTCCCCGAGGGTGTTCACGGTCGGACCCGGGCTCATCTCGGAGTACGGGACCTTGAAGAACACCCCTGCGCAGAGCAACGCGAACAGCATGAGGGTGGAGGCGAGCATCGTCGCAGTGCGGCGTGGCATGGATCGACAGTACGGGACGGCCCTGGCGGGCGGCCCGTGGGGCCGGTCCGTACGGGCTCCGTACGGGCTCCGTACGCGCGGGCTCCGCGCGTTCTCAGCGGATTCTCACCGGCGCGCACCCGGGACGCTCAGACGGCGTCGGAACCGGAATGCGCCTTCCCCCATGCCTCGGACCGGTCCGCCCGGTCCATGGCCTCACGGAAGCGTGCGTAGCCCGCGAGTTCGGATATGTCACCTTGCGTGCGGTCGCGTGCCGCCCAGCTGCCCCATATCGCCGCTCCGATCGCGGCGAAAAGCGGAATCAGCAACCACGCCAGAGACGCCATCGGCCTGCCTCCCTACCCCGAAAAGTACCTGTCGTCGGTGGCTTCAACGCTCGTGCCCGGGAAGGGGTTACGCAAATCGGGGGCGTGTTGCACGGCCGAACGGGTGCGACGGTACCCCCTTGCGGGGGAGACCCCGCGGGCGGGGGCTCCCCGCGGCTCAGCAGGCCCCGACCCACTCCTCGGTGCCGTCGGAGAACATCTGGTGCTTCCAGATCGGCACGTCGTGCTTGAGGTCGTCGATCAGCATCCGGCACGCCTCGAAGGCCTCCCCGCGGTGCGGGCAGGACACGGCGACGACGACCGCCAGGTCGCCGACGGCCAGGTCGCCGATCCGGTGCACGGCCGCCAGGGCGCGGACCGGGTACTTCGCCACGACGCGCTCGGCGACGCGGCGCATCTCCGCCTCGGCGGAGGGGTGGCACGAGTAGCCGAGCGCGTCGACGTCGGCCCCGCCGTCGTGGTTGCGCACCGTGCCGACGAAGAGCGTCGTACCGCCCGTCGAGTCGTCGCCCACGGCCTGGAAGACCTCGTCGAGCGAGAGCGGGGTCTCGCGGATTTCGAGCAGCCTGATGGGGTCCTGGGCGGCCTGCTCGCCGGGGTGGTCGAAGTGCGGTGCCATACAGCCATCGTGCACCACCGGTCTCATCCAGCGATATAGCCGATTCGACCGGGTGTACGACCTGCGGTTATGGAGCCTCCTACAGACTTTTCGGGGTACGAGTGCGCGCCGGGCCCGCCCGGCCGGGTCAGATGCCGCGGCGGCGGCGGGCCCGGCGGACCGCTGCGGCGGCGCCGAGGAGCGCGACCGTGGCGCCCGCCGCACCGGCGGCCGTGGCGGCGTCCTTGCGGCCCAGGCGGCGGCCGGCGACCGTGTGGCGGCCCGCGACCTCCTGGAGGAGCTCGGCCAGGACCTCCTCGTTCGTCCAGCGGGGCCGCCAGCCGGCCGCGTGCAGCCCGCTCACGCTGACCACCCACGGGTGCATCGTGTACGCGAGGTCCCCGGCCGGGGACGGGGTCAGGCCGATCCGGTGCAGCCGGGCGGCCGCGCCCAGCGCCACCGCCGACGGGAGCTCCATGCGGCGGATGCCGCTCAGCTCCTCGACCTCCTCCTGCTCCAGCCAGCCCTCGCAGCCCACCGCGAGCTCGCCCTCGACCTTCTCCAGCGCCGCGTACTCCAGGGCGCTGACCAGGTCCTCCACGTGGCAGAACTGCCAGGTCGGCCGGGATCCGGCCACCACGAGCAGGCGGGGCGACTCGAAGTACCGGGTCAGCGCCGTGTCCGTACCTCCGACCAGGACCGCCGGGCGGATCACCGTGACGTTCAGGCCCGGGTGCGCGCGCGGCGCCCGCCGGCCCAGCCGCTCGATCTCCAGGAGGTCGGCCAGGCCGGTCGCCTCGGCCGTCGCGCGGAGCTCGGAGTCCTCCGAGAGCGGGATGTCGTTGTCCGGCAGGGCCCCGTAGACCATCGCCGAGGTGCACAGCACGACCCGGTGCACGCCTGCCGCCGCGGCGGCGGTCAGGACGGTCTGGGTCCCGCGCACGTTGTACGCCGTACGGGCCGCCGGGTCCGTCTCCAGGTCGAGGTCCAGCGCGAGGTGGACCACCACGTCCGCGCCGCGCAGCTTCTCGGCGATCGCGGGGTCCCGTACGTCCAGGACGTGCCACTGCGCCTCGGCACAGTCGCCCCGGCGCTCGTCGATCGCGACGACCGCCTTGACCTCCTCCGAGGCGACCAGCCTGCTCACCAGGGCAGCGCCGACACCGCCCGCGGCGCCCGTGACGGCGATGACGGGGCCTCGCCGCGACGCTCCGGCCGGATTTCGCGGCTGGCGAACGACCTGGGCGCCGTCGCCGGGCTCAGGGCTGATTTCGGCGTCGTGCGGCCCGTGGCCGTGCTTGTCCGGGCCGCGCTTGTCCAACGCATGCGGATCTGGGGAACTCACCAGGCGTCTCCAGCGGTTGTCTTCAGTAGGGGACGCGCCGTGACGCGTACCTACCAGGTGATGTCCATCCTGCCGCAGCCCAGGACCCGGCGGAGCACCGAGCCCCGAAGCGGGTGTGGTGTCTACGCTGGGTGGTGTTGCAGGACCATTGCCCGTCGGCACCCGCCGGCGGCCCTACGAGCCGAGGAAACCCGTGAGCGACACCCCATTCGGATTCGGCCTTCCGCCGGAGGAGCCGGAGAACGGCGACGAGGGCAAGAAGAAGGGCAACCAGGGCGGTCAGGGCGGCCCGAATCCGTTCGGCTTCGCCGGGGGGATGGGGCTGCCGGGCGGCGCGGGCGGCCCCGGCGGCCCCGGCGGCGCGGACAACCCGTTCGCCGCGATGTTCGGCTCGATGAACCCGAACGACCTCGGCGCCGCCTTCCAGCAGCTCGGCCAGATGCTCAGCTACGAGGGCGGTCCCGTGAACTGGGACATGGCCAAGGACATCGCCCGCCAGACCGTCGCCCAGGGCACGCAGGACGGCGTGAAGGACGCCAGCGTCGGCGCCGTCGAGAAGTCCGCCGTCGAGGAGGCCGTCCGCCTGGCCGACCACTGGCTGGACGGGGTGACCTCGCTGCCGTCCGGTGCCACCACCGCCGTGGCGTGGAGCCGCGCGGAGTGGGTCGAGGCGACCCTGCCGGTGTGGAAGGAGCTCGTCGACCCGGTCGCCGAGCGCGTCGGCGCGGCCATGGGCGGCGTGCTGCCCGAGGAGATGCAGGCCATGGCGGGCCCGCTGCTCGGCATGATGCGCTCCATGGGCGGCGCCATGTTCGGCCAGCAGATCGGCCAGGCCGTGGGCGTGCTCGCGGGCGAGGTCGTCGGCTCGACGGACGTCGGGCTGCCGCTCGGTCCGGCGGGCAAGGCGGCGCTGCTGCCGCTGAACATCGCGAGCTTCGGCAAGGACCTCGGCGTGCCCGCCGAGGAGGTGCGGCTGTACCTGGCGCTGCGCGAGGCCGCGCACGCCCGGCTCTTCGCGCACGTGCCGTGGCTGCGCTCGCACCTGTTCGGCGCCGTCGAGGGCTACGCCCGCGGCATCAAGGTCGACACCTCGAAGCTGGAGGACGTGGTCGGCCAGCTCGACCCGTCGAACCCGGAGCAGCTCCAGGAGGCGCTCCAGGGCGGCATGTTCCAGCCGCAGGACACCCCGGAGCAGAAGGCCGCCCTGGCCCGCCTGGAGACGGCGCTCGCGCTGGTCGAGGGCTGGGTGGACGCGGTCGTGCACGAGGCGGCCAAGCCGCGGCTGGGCTCGGCGGACGCCATGCGCGAGACGATGCGCAGGCGGCGCGCCTCGGGCGGCCCGGCGGAGCAGACCTTCGCCACCCTGATCGGCCTGGAGCTGCGGCCGCGCCGGCTGCGGGACGCCTCGCGGCTGTGGGCCTCGCTCACCGACGCGCGCGGCGTGGACGGCCGCGACGGGCTCTGGGAGCACCCGGACATGCTGCCGACGGCTTCCGACCTGGACGACCCGGACGGGTTCGTGCACCGCGAGCAGCTCGACTTCTCGGAGATCGACAAGATGCTCGGCGAGGCCGCGCAGAAGCGCGACGAGGACGGCGACGAGAAGAAGTGAGCCTCTACGACGACACCGTCCTGGTCCTGGAGAAGTACGAGGGCCAAGACGAGCAGCAGAGCACCCTGCGGGACGTCTACCTGGAGCACCTCGCCGAGCATCCGGACGGGGTCTACAAGCCCTGCCGGGCCGGGCACGTCACGGGCAGCGCGCTGGTCATCGACCCGGCGCGCGGCCGGGTGCTGCTGACCCTGCACAAGAAGCTCGGCATCTGGCTGCAGATGGGCGGGCACTGCGAGCCCGATGACGCGACGCTGGCCGGGGCCGCGCTGCGCGAGGCCGTCGAGGAGTCGGGCATCGCGTCCGGGCTGAGCCTGCTGCCGGGCGGGCCGGTGCGGCTGGACCGGCATCCGATCCCGGCCCCGTGCAACTGGCACCTGGACGTGCAGTACGCGGCGCTGGCTCCGGCCGACGCGGTCGCGGAGATCAGCGAGGAGTCGCTGGACCTGCGCTGGTTCGCCTACGCGGAGGTGGCCGAGGTGGCCGACACCTCGGTGGTGCGGCTGCTGGAGGCGACGCTGGCCAGGCTCTGAGGGACCGGGTCGGCGAAGGCCGGAGGAGTGGACGGAAGGGGCGTCCCCGCATCGGCGGGAGCGCCCCTTCCAGCTGTTCTCGTAGAGGAATCGGTGTTCGTCAGTTCCAGGCGTTGTTCTGGTTCTGGGCGTGGGATCCGTGCTGCCCCATGCCGAACTGGGCGGCGACGCCCTGGCCGAGCTGGGCGTTCTGCGGCGGCAGCGCCTCGCTGGGCTGCACCAGCGCGTAGCCGGTGCCGAGGAAGCTCAGCTCCCAGCCCTCGCCGGTGTTGCCGCGTCGCCGCCAGACGCCGGTGGAGTGCGTCTGGGCCTGCATCTGCACCCGGAGCGAGGTCGACCAGGCGACGATCGCGTCCGCGTCGGCGTTGACGTACTTGTCGGGCGTGACCTGCATCATCAGCGGCTGCCCGGAGGTCATCAGGGCGACCTTGCCGCGGCCGGAGATGTTGAGCTGGTACTTGCCGGACCCGGAGATCCCGTACTGGCTGTCCACCGCGATGACCTCGGTGTGCAGGGTGGAGTCCAGGGCGAGGACGTAGCTGCTGTCGACCGTCAGGCCGTCCTGGTCGACGTCGACGACGTGCACGTACTGGGCGAGGTTGGCCAGGTAGACCGTGCCCTGCCCGGAGCAGCGCATCAGGTCGAGGCCCTCGCCGGTGCGGCGGCGGGCGTTTCGCTGGTTGCCGCTCTGGTACTCGCCGTCGAAGTCGATGATGCCCTGGTAGGCGACCATCGCGCCCTTGCGGGCGAGTACGTCGTCGGAGCCGGTCAGCGAGACCCGCAGGAGCTGCGGGTTCTGGACGGTGTACCGCTCCTGGGACTGCGCCTCGGCATGGGCGAAAAGTGAGCTCTGCATGATGTGCCTTCTCCCCCTCAGCCCCGGGCCCGGAGCCGGTCGGTGCTGTCCTCGCTGGGCTGTACGACGACGATGCCCTGGCCGGAGAAGGCCATCTGGTAGGCCTCCCCGCTGCCCCGGCCGATCATCGACGAGGCCTTGAAGCTGCGCTTGCCCTTGACCTTGAGGTTCGGCGACCAGGCGACGAGCGCGTCCGGGTCGACGTACGTCTCGTCCTCGCCGCGGCCGCAGTCGACCACGATCGGGGTGCCGCGGGAGGTGATGGCGACCCAGCCGGTGCCGGCGATCTGCACGTTGAACAGGCCCTGGCCGGCGAACTTGGCCATGCCCTTGACGCGCTCGACGCCCCACTGGAGGTGCGCGTCGAAGGCGAGCACGTTGGTGCCGTTGACGGACAGCGCGTCGTTGTTCAGGTTGATGACGACGACGTCCGCGCCGTAGTCGGCCAGGTAGAGCAGGCCGTCTCCGGTGCACTTCATCAGCGGTGCGCCTTCGCCGGTGAGCCACTGCGAGGCCATCTGGCGGACGGCGGGCGGGTTCGGCTCGTACTGGACGAAGCCCTCGTACGCGACCATCGAGCCGGTGCGCGCGAAGAGGTCCTGGCCGCTCTGCATGGCGACCTTGAGCATGGCCCGGCCGTGGTTCTCCATGCGGGCCGTGACGGGGGTCGGGGCGTAGCCCGCGAGCTGCTGGTTCATTGCGTTCATGACGGGCTCCCTCAGACCTCGTACGGCTGGACGACGATGAAGTTGCCGGGCGCGCCGCGGAACTGGAGGTTCACGGTCTCCCCGCTGTGGCCGGGGTAGGCGTTGCGCCGCAGCCGGACCTGGCTGGAGATGATCACCTGCGAGGCGGCGGACCAGGCGACGATGGCGTTGCTGTCGGCGAAGGTCGTCGGGGTGACGGGCAGGACTACGGGCACGCCCTGCGTCTTGACGATCACCGTGCCGGAGCCCTGGAACTGCATGGTGAACAGGGCGCCGCCCGGGATGCCGTGGCCCTCGATGCGGCGGACCTCGTGCTGGAGCGACTCGTCGAAGGCGAGCACGTTCTCGGCGGAGACGCAGATCCCGTCGCCCTGGAGCTCGATGGCGTGCAGGTGGGCGCCGGTCTCGGCGAGGAAGACCTGGCCGCGGCCGGTGCAGCGCATCAGCTGCATCTCCTGGCCGGTGGCGTTGCCGACGATGCGGCCGGCGAAGCCCGCGCCCTTGTAGCTGAAGTCGACCTTGCCCTGGTACAGGACCATGCTGCCCTGGCGGGCGAGGACGGCCTGGCCGCCCATCGCGAGGTCTACCCGCATGAGCTGCTGGTTCTGCGGGGTCCAGCGGGCGCCGGTGGGGGCTTCCTTGTACGGCTGGAGGGCGGCGGCGAGGCCGGCTCCGGCGGCGTGCTGGGGCTGCTGACCGTACGGGGGCTGCTGCTGGCCGCCGTAGCCGGGCTGCTGGCCGTACGCGGGCGGCTGCTGGCCGGGGACCTGGCCGGGAGCCTGGCCCGGGACCTGGCCGTACGAGGGCTGCTGCCCGTAGGGCGCGGGGGCCGGGGCGGGCGGGGGCACCTGGCCGCCGTAACCGGGCTGCCGGCCCGGGACCTGCCCGTACGAAGGGGGTCCGGGCTGCTGCGGGGGGTGGGGCGGCTGGCCGTACGGGGCGGCGGGCGGCGTGGTGAGCGGCCCGACCATGGTGGGGGCCGAGTGCACCGGCTGCTGCTGCGGGGCGGCGGGCTGCGGCGGGCTGCCGAACGCCGGCGCGGGGGCCGCCGGGGCGGGTGCGGGTGCCTGGGCGGGGGCGCCGAAGGCGGGCGCGGGCGCCGGGGCGGCGGCCTGCGGCGGCGGGGCGAACCCGGGCGCGCCGGCGGCCTGGGCCGGGACCTGCTGCTCCGGCTCCGCCTCCTCGGCGACCTCGCCGCCGAAGTTCTTCAGGAGCGCGGCGAGTCCGCCGTCGAAGCCCTGGCCGACGGCGGCGAAGCGCCACACGTCCTTGAGGTAGAAGTCGCCGATCATCAGCGCGCGCTCGGTGCTGAACTCCGCGCCCGTGAAGGAGTAGCGGACGACTTCCTCGCCGCCGGCCACGATCCGGATGTAGCCCGGGCCGATCTGCGACATCTGGCCGGCGCCGTCGATCGACGCGGTGAAGGACAGCCGGTGAATGCCCGCCGGAATCCGGTCGAGGGTCACCCGGAAGGATTCGCTGTCGCCGGCCTGCGCGCCGAGCTGCTGAATGGACTCTTCCGGAGACTTCGGCTGGTTGTAGAAGACGAAGTAACGGTCGTCCGACAGCTGCTCATTCGCGTCGAGCCCGAAACAGCTGATATCGAAGGCGAGTCCGGGCCCGGTGATCGACACGCCCACGTACAGGTCGGTGCCCGCCGTCAGATCGCTGATCTTGGCCTTGTGACCTCGTTGGAATTCCCTGGCCATACGTAACGACCGTCCCCCATCCCGACTGTGAATACGTGCCGCCCAGGCTAACGGCTCCTGCCGACATCCGGCCAAGTCGGTACCGACCCGGTACACATCACGTTGCGTGACGTGAGGTCATTCCTCCCGGGCGGCGGGCACCTTGGGCAGGCGCTCGGCGGCGACCACTCCCTCCAGGTAGCCGCGGGCCCGCTCGGTGCGCGGGTAGGCCTCCAGCAGCTCCCAGAAACGCGGGCCGTGACCGGGCACGAGGAGGTGGGCGAGCTCGTGCAGCAGCACGTAGTCGACGACGTACTCCGGCATGCCCTGGAGGCGGTGCGAGAGCCGGATGCTGCCTTCGGCGGGGGTGCAGGAGCCCCAGCGGGTGTTCTGGTTGGTGACCCAGCGCACCGAGCGGGGGCGGGCGCGGCCGCTGAAGTACTGCTCCGACAAACGCTCCGCCCGCTCGGTGAGTTCCGCGTCGCCGAGGGTGCGTTTGCTCTCCTGGGCCGCCAGTTTGTCGAGCATGACGCCCACCCAGCGCTGCTCCTCCGCCTCGGACATCCGGGCAGGGATCAGGACGACCGTCCGGTCACCCTCACGGTAGGCGGATACGGTCCTGCGGCGGCGCGCGCTCCGGCGGACTTCGACGGCGCGCTGCGATGGGTCGGCGGACACGCCACGAAGGTACCCGGTCGTCGCCGCGGAAGTCCCGCCCGTGCGGGCTTCAAGCATGATCGATTCATCGCCCGCACGGGAAACACCCTTTTTCTCCATCTCATATGCCTAATACCCCTTGCCTGTGGACAAATTCCCGCACCGAATGCGGCGGGCGGGCACGCTGCGAGGACGAGCAATTGGGCGCGGCGGTCAGCCGCACTCGTACGAGGGGGAAGTGCGATGTATCCGAAAGTGAAGCCGGCGCTCGCCCGGGCCTGGCGGGATCTGCAGACGGTGCAATTCGGGGTGACGCCCGCCCACGCGGTGGTGCTCGGTCCGGTGGACACGGCGACGGGCTCGCTGATCGACCGGATCGACGGCACGCGGGGGATGGAGCTGCTGCGGTCGGAGGCCGCGGGGATGGGACTTCCGGAAGGGCAGGTGGCGGAGTTGGTGCGGCGGCTGGCGGGAGCCGGGCTGCTCGACGACGCCACGGCGGGCGGTCCGCGGGCCCAGGCCGTGCGGCGCCGGCCGGAGACGCTGGAGCGGCTGGGGCCGGACCTGGCGTCGCTGTCGCTGGTGCGTCCGGAGCCCGGCGGGGACCTCAGGGGGATCGCGGCCCGCCGGGCCTTACGGGTGCAGGTGCGCGGCAGCGGCCGGGTGGGCGCCGTGATCGCCGCCGTCCTGGCGGGAGCGGGGGTCGGCCGGGTCGACGTGCTGGACGGGGGCCGGGTGGAGGCGGCCGACGTGGCGCCGGGCGGGCTGGGACCGGGCAGCGTCGGCCGGCTGCGGGCCGAGGCGGCGGGGGCGCTGGTGCGGGAGTCGGCCCCGGGACGGGCGCCGCGGGCCGGCGAGTGCGGGGGCCCGGAGCCGGGGCCGGCCCTGGTGGTGGTCGCGCCCCGGGACGGGCTGCACGCCTGGGCCCCGGATCCGGGCGTCGCGGCCGACTGGATCGCCGCGGGCACCCCGCATCTGTACGCGGGGGTGCTGGAGGGCACCGGCCTGGTGGGCCCGCTGGTGCTCCCGGGTGCCACGGCGTGCGCGGGGTGCATGGAGCGCGACCGGGTCGGCCGGGACCCGGCCTGGCCCCGGATGCTGGTCCAGTGGCGCTCGGCGCACCGCCGCCGCACCGCGGCCGCATGTGACCTGGGCCTTTCCACGTCGGTGGCGGGGCTGGCCGCGGCACATGCCCTGTCCTTCCTCGACGGGGAGCTGCCCGCCTCGACCGGCACCCGCTGGGAGGCCTCCCTCCCCGCCCTGCACTGGCAGCCCTCGCCGGTCCGCGCCCACCCGCAGTGCCCGTGCGCGGCGGCCGACGCGGCCGCCGGCGCGGCGCAAGCGGCGGAGTCGGGATCGGCCTCGGGCTCCGGGAGGGCGCCATGACACGATGCTTGTCGTCCGGGAGTCACCTCGAACTGCCGCTTGCGGCACAGCTGTCTGCGAACTGGAGGGGCGTTGTGTCTGATCTTCCCCGGAAAGCGGTCACCCGCACGGTCAAGCTGGCCGCGCTGCCGCTCGGTTTCGCCGGCCGGGCCACCTGGGGGCTGGGCAAGCGCATCGGGGGCAAGTCGGCGGAGATAGTGGCGCGCGAGCTCCAGCAGCGCACCGCCGAGCAGCTGTTCCGCACCCTCGGTGAACTCAAGGGCGGTGCCATGAAGTTCGGGCAGGCCCTGTCGGTCTTCGAGTCGGCACTGCCCGAGGAGATCGCCGGACCGTACCGGGCGGCGCTGACCAAGCTCCAGGAGGCGGCCCCGCCGCTGCCGGCGGGGACGGTGCGGCAGGTGCTGGCCGAGCGGCTCGGCGAGGACTGGCGGGACCTGTTCGAGGAGTTCGAGGAGAAGCCGGCCGCGGCCGCCTCGATCGGGCAGGTGCACCGGGCGGTGTGGCACGACGGCCGCCAGGTCGCGGTCAAGATCCAGTACCCGGGCGCCGGAGAGGCGCTGCTGTCGGACCTCAAGCAGCTGAGCCGGTTCGCCGGGCTGCTGGGGCCGCTGGTCCCGGGCATGGACATCAAGCCGCTGATCAAGGAACTGCGCGACCGGGTCTCCGAGGAGTTGGACTACGAGCTGGAGGCGGAAGCGCAGCGCAGCCACGCGGACGCCTTCGCGGACGACGCCGACGTGGTCGTGCCGGATGTCGTGCACCAGGGCGAGCAGGTCCTGGTCAGCGAGTGGATGGAGGGGACCCCGCTGTCGGAGGTGATAGCCGACGGCACACCGCAGGAGCGCGACCGCGCGGGCCAGCTGCTGGCCCGGTTCCTCTTCTCGGGACCCGCGCGCACCGGGCTGCTGCACGCCGATCCGCATCCGGGCAACTTCCGGCTGATATCCGGTGCCGACGGGCGGATGCGGCTGGGCGTGCTGGACTTCGGCACGGTCGACCGGCTGCCGGGCGGGTGGCCGAGGCCCATCGGCAGGTCGCTGCGGATGACGCTGGACGGCGACGCCGAGGGGGTTTACGGGCACCTGCGCGCCGAGGGGTTCGTCAGGGAGAGCATCGAGCTGGATCCCGGGGCGGTGCTGGACTACCTGAAGCCGATCATCGAGCCCGCCGAGGCGGAGGAGTTCACCTTCACCCGGCCGTGGCTGCGCGGTCAGGCGGCGCGGATCGGGGATCCCCGCTCCCCCGCGCACCAGTTGGGCCGTCAGATCAATCTGCCGCCCTCGTACCTGCTGATCCACCGGGTGACGCTGAGCACCATCGGCGTGCTGTGCCAGCTCGGGGCGACCGTGCGGCTGCGGGACGAACTGGAGGAGTGGCTCCCGGGGTTCCTGCCGGAGGACTGAGCGGGTGGCGGGCCCGTCACCACCAGGAGGAGTCGAGGCGGCCCTCGATCGCCCGGAGGTTGGCGCGCGCGCAGTCGACGCAGAAGTACTGTCTGGTCCCGTTCTCCACGGAGCAAGTCCAGGTGGGCGGGGCGCCGTCAGGGGACTGTGTGCCGCAGCGCGCGCAGACGACGGGCTGGGCCTGATGCCCCGACGGGGTGGGGTGGGGAGTCGGCTGGTCCACCTCCAGACGATATCCCCGCGGGGGCCGGAGCGCCCTGCGCAACGCACCGGGGGGACCGGTCCCTTCGGACCGGTCCCCCCGGGTGAGCCGCTGCCGGCTCTTACTGCATGACCGCCATGGCGAGCGCGCGCCGGGCGCGCATGGAGACGCGCTCGGCTCGCCGCTGCATGCGGCGCGCGGCGACCAGGCGCAGGGCGTGACGCTCGGCGTCCGCCTCACGCATGCGGTCGTCCATATGGGCACGAGCCATGGCTTCTGGGATGAGTTGCATTTCGCGGGTCCTGTTCTGACGCGAGGTGATCGCGCCTGCGGTGATGAAGTCTGCGGTGGCGGAGCCGTGCGGCTGCTCGCTCGTGGTGGCGTAGGGGGTCATGAGGGCCTGCTTCAAGGGGTCGTGCGTCAGGGGGCGGTCGATGGTTCCGATGGCGTTCATGCCGAGACCGGGTTCTTGCGCGGACGGCCACGCGGCCGCTTGCGGGCCACGACGACTCCCTGGACGAAGAGCTCGCCACCCCAGACGCCCCAGGGCTCGCGGCGCTCGACGGCGCCGGCGAGGCAGGCCTCGACGAGCGGGCAGGTGCGGCAGAGCGACTTGGCGTACTCGACGTCGGCCGGGGACTCGGCGAAGAAGACCTCGGGGTCGAAGGTGCGGCAGGGAACCGGAACGCCGAGGTTCTCGATGGCGTCGTCGAGCGCGGTGAGCGCGGTGAGCGGGGTCAAGGTGGAGTCCTCCGGGACTGCGGGCGGGGAGAGAGTCTGGGTCTGCGGTACGGACGGGGCGTGCGCTTCGAGTTGCACGGTGTTTTCTTCCTCGTCTTTGTCGTCTAGTCGTTCCGGCCGGGGTCGGCCGGGGTCGGCTGGTACCTGGTCTTGCCAGTCCCGAGGCCCCTTCGTGCGTCCGTCCCTGTTCGGGGACAAACAGAAGGGCCGCGGATCCCGGGTGGGGTTCCGCGGCCCTGAAGGCGCCGGCCTGATCGAGATCAGGCTGGATCACTCCAGGGTTCGAGCCCACGGAAGGCCCACATCAGGTGGTGCTGCTGCTTCGTCGTCTGCTTCGTCTGGGATCCGGCACCGGCTGCGGCCGCGAAGCCATAGGCGCCATGCGCCTGTGCTTCGGCCAGTACTGCCACCGGTGCCTGGGTCGGTCGCTCATTGCGCTCACTCGCCGGCAGCGCGGAGGCGGCCAGGAGGGCGCGGCTGTCGGCGGAAATCGCAGACAGACCGGTACCCCGGAGCGAGAGCTGAAGAGCGGAGGAGCCGAGCAGGCAGGAGGCGGCAACCGAGCGATCGGTCATTTTGGTGAAGGTCATGAAGCTGGTCACTGGTCTCGCCTCCTCTCGGCGTCTCGGGGACTCGGCCCCGGAGGGCCTGTCCCATACGTATTCGGATAAGTACAGCACGGATCAGGGGCTTCGGAGAAGCCACCGTTTCCGTTGCTAAGAACCTATGGGGATTCGCTGGGCATGTGCAAACTATTTTTCCGACGAGTTTCTACGCGTCGTCAGCTTCCCCGCCCCCAGGCTCCCCACCTGCGCAGATGGCCAGGACGTCGGCTCCGTACCGGTCAAGCTTGCGACCGCCCACCCCCGAGATCATCGAGAGCTCGCCCGCCTCGGCCGGAGCGGCCTCCGCGATCGCCATCAGGGTCTTGTCCGTGAAGACGCAGTACGCGGGCAGCCCCTGCTCCTTCGACTGGACCGCGCGCCACTCCCGCAGCCGCTCGTAGAGGCCCTCGTCCATGTCGGACGGGCACTCCTCGCAGCGCATCAGCTTCAGCTCGCCGGCCTCGGTCAGGGTCTTGCCGCAGACCCGGCACAGCGCCGGCCCGCGGCGGCCGCGCGCCCGGACCCCGCGCTCGGCCGCGCCGCCGGCCCGGCTGCCCGGGGCCGCGGAGCCCGGTCGCAGGCCGTTCAGGAAGCGGCTGGGGCGTCGGGAGGCCCGGCCGCCCGGAGCCCGGGAGAGGCCCCAGGAGAGCGTCAGGTGGATCCGCGCCCGGGTGACGCCGACGTAGAGCAGCCGGCGCTCCTCCTCGACCTGCTCGTCGGTCTTCGCGTACGTGATCGGCATCATGCCGTCGGTGAGGCCGACCAGGAACACGGCGTCCCACTCCAGGCCCTTCGCCGCGTGCAGCGAGGCGAGGGTGACGCCCTGGACGGTCGGCGCGTGCTGGGCGGCCTTGCGCTCCTCCAGCTCGACGGTGAGGTCGGCCAGGGTGGCGCCGGGCCGGGCCCGGGCGAAGTCCTCGGCGAGGCGGACGAGCGCGGCCAGGGATTCCCACTGGTCGCGGACGGCGCCGGAGCCGGCCGGCGGCTGCGCGGTCCAGCCGGTGGAGCTGAGCACGGCGCGGACCTGGGAGCCGAGCTCCACGACGTCGTCGAGCAGCGGGTCGTTGCCGCCGGAGCGGGCGGCTCCGCGCAGGGCGAGGATCGCCTTCTGGACCTCGGCGCGCTCGAAGAACCGCTCGGCTCCGCGCAGCTGGTAGGGGACCCCGGCGTCGGCGAGGGCCTGTTCGTAGACCTCGGACTGGGCGTTGATGCGGTAGAGGACGGCGATCTCGCCGGCCGGGACGCCGGCGGCGATCAGGTCCCGGATCCGGGCGGCGACGCCCTCGGCCTCGGCGGGCTCGTCGGGGTACTCGGCGTAGACCGGGTCGGGGCCGGGCTCGCGCTGCGAGACCAGCTCCAGCCGGTGCTCTGCGGCCCGGCCCTTGGCCTGGCCCAGCAGCCCGTTGGCGAGGTGCACCACCTGCGGGGTGGAGCGGTAGTCGCGGATCAGCTTGACCACGGTGGCCTGCGGGTACCGGGTGCGGAAGGACAGCAGGTGATCGGGGGTGGCGCCGGTGAAGGAGTAGATCGTCTGGCTGGCGTCGCCGACGACGCAGAGGCTGTCGCGGTCGCCGAGCCACAGCTCCAGCAGGCGCTGCTGGAGGGGGCTGACGTCCTGGTACTCGTCCACCACGAAGTGCTGGTACTGGGTGCGGATCTGCTCGGCGATGTCGTGCCGGTCCTGGAGGATGCCGACGGTGAGGAGCAGCACGTCCTCGAAGTCGATCATGCCCCGGTCGCGCTTGAGCTGTTCGTACGTCCCGTAGATCTGGGCGATCTCGGCCATGTCGCGGGGGGCCTCGCGGCCGGCCTTGAGAGCGGCCGCCGGATAGTCGGCGGGCACGGTCTGGGTGACCTTGGCCCACTCGATCTCGCCGGTGACGTCGCGCAGCTCACCCCGGTCGAGGCGGATGCGGCAGCGCGCGCCGGCCTCGGCGACGAGCTGGATCTTGCGCTCGACGAGGCGGGGCACGTCGCCGCCGATGGCCTTGGGCCAGAAGTACTGGAGCTGGCGCAGGGCGGCGGAGTGGAAGGTCCGGGCCTGGACCCCGCCCGCGCCGAGGGTGCGCAGCCGGCCGCGCATCTCGCCGGCGGCGCGGTTGGTGAAGGTGACGGCCAGCACACTGGCGGGCATCAGCTGGCCGGAGCGGACGCCGTAGGCGATGCGGTGGGTGATCGCGCGGGTCTTGCCCGTCCCGGCGCCGGCCAGCACGCACACCGGTCCGCGCAGGGTCGTCGCGACCTCGCGCTGCTCCGGGTCCAGGCCCAGGAGCACCGCGTCGGCCGAGTCCGCGGCGGCGGGGAAAGCTGAGGAGTGCGTTGCTGCTGTCACCCCGCCATGCTGCCAGGTCTGGTGGGCCGGGCGAGAAAGTTGTCCACAGGCGGCACCTGTCCGTCGTACCGGTGCGCCGCGGCGGGCGGGAATGGCGGGGCGGTCCCGCACGTTCGAGTACTCGGACCACCGAGGCCCCACGAAGGAGAGCGCAGCATGCAGGACACGGGCACCGTCACGATGTACAGCACGACCTGGTGCGGCTATTGCAACCGGCTGAAGAAGCAGCTGGACCGGGAAGGCATCGCGTACAACGAGATCAACATCGAGCTCGACCCGGCGTCCGCGGCGTTCGTGGAGCAGGCGAACGGCGGCAACCAGACGGTTCCGACCGTCCTCGTGAAGTCGGTCGGCGGCAACGAGTCCGTCATGACCAACCCGAGCCTGGCCCAGGTCAAGCAGGCCCTCGCCGTCTGAACCGGCCCCGGGACGCCGTACGCGCGCAGAAAGGCCCCCGCCACGCGGCGGGGGCCTTCTGCCGTATCGGGCCGGTGTGACGAACGTTACGCCGCCGGGCGCGGCAGCGGTTCGCCGTACCAGAGCTCGACGAGGCGCGCGGCGATCGAGATCCCCGCCGGGGGCAGCACCTCGCCGCTCTCGATCGCGGCACGCAGTTCCTCGCGGGAGAACCAGCGGGCCTCCTCGATCTCCTCGCCGTCCACCGTGATCTCCGAGGTGACGGCGCGGGCCGTGAAGCCCAGCATCAGGCTGTACGGGAACGGCCAGGGCTGGCTGGCGACGTACTCGACCTCGCCGACGCGGACCCCCGCCTCCTCCCACACCTCGCGGATCACCGACTGCTCTATGGACTCGCCCGGCTCCACGAAGCCGGCCAGCGTCGAGAACCGGCCCTCGGGCCAGTGCACCTGGCGGCCCAGCAGCGCGCGGTCGTGCTCGTCCGTGACCAGCATGATCACGGCCGGGTCGGTGCGCGGGTAGTGCTCGGCGCCGCAGCCCGGGCAGCGCCGGATGTGCCCGGCGGCCGCGACGACGGTGCGCTCGCCGCAGCGGGAGCAGAAGCGGTGCATCCGCTGCCAGTTCTCCAGCGCGACGGCGTGCACCATCAGCCCGGCGTCACGCGGGGACAGCAGCAGCCCCGCCTCGCGCAGGCCGGCCGGGCGGGCCGACTGGTCCATGCGGCCCGGCAGGGCGTCCTTCTGGAGCGCGAAGTACCGTACGCCGTCCTCGTCGGTGCCCAGGAAGTAGCGGTGGGTCTCGGTGACGGGGGCCTCGAAGGCGGGGGTCATCACGATCCCGCTGCCGCCGTCGGGGGTGTCGTCGATCAGGACCTGGCCGCCGGAGACGACGAACACGCGGGTCGTGGGGTGGCTCCAGGCGGCGGCGAGCCATGCCTCGTCGAGGCGGTGGTGCGCGGCGCGGTCGATTCCGCTGGGCGCGGCGAGCGAGATCGGGCGCTTGGGCTCGGTATGGGTGCTCACAGGTACTTCCAACTCCCCCGGTGGTGGGACAAGGCAGGCGTACGGACGTGGGTGCGCGGGAGCGCCGGGCGGCGCGGGGGTCAGGGGGCGGCGGGCCAGTTCCGGGCGAGGTCTCCCCAGAGGTAGGCGGTCGTCTCGACGCCCTTGAGGAGCAGGTCGAGCTCGACCTTCTCGTTCGGCGAGTGCCAGCCGTCGGAGGGTACGGAGATCCCGAGGAAGAGGACGGGCGCGGCCAGGACGTCCTGGAGGTCCGCCGCCGGCCCCGAGCCGCCCTCGCGGGTGAAGCGGACCTTCTGGCCGAAGGCGCGGCCCATGGCCCGTACGACGGACTGCAGGGCGGGGTGGTCCAGCGGGGTCAGGCAGGGCCGGGTGGGGGCGCCGAAGGTGATGGAATGCCGGATTCCGGCGGGGATCCGGGCCGCGACCCACTCCCGGACGGCCGCCTCGACCTCGTAGGGGTCCTGTCCGGAGACCAGGCGGAACGAGAGCTTCAGGTGCGCGGAGGCGGGCACGATGGTCTTGCCGCCGGGGCCCTGGTAGCCGCCGCCGATGCCGTTGACCTCGGCGGTCGGGCGGGCCCAGACGCGCTCCAGCGTGGAGTAGCCCTTCTCGCCGGACGCGGCGTGCGACTTGGCCGTACGGAGCCACTCGGCCTCGTCGAACGGCAGCTCGGCGATCAGCTCGCGTTCGGCGTCCGTGAGCTCGGCGATGTTGTCGTAGAAGCCGGGGATGGTGACGCGCTCGTCGGCGTCGTGCAGGGCAGCGACGAGGCGGGCGGCGACGGTGGCCGGGTTGGGGACGGCCCCGCCGAAGGCGCCGGAGTGGATGTCCTGGTCCGGGCCGTGGAGGTCGATCTCGCAGTCGGCGACGCCGCGCATGCCGGTGCAGACGGTGGGCGTGGTCTCGGACCACATGCCGGTGTCGGAGACGATCACGATGTCGGTGGCGAGGCGCTCCGCCTCGCGCTCGACCAGGGCGCGGAAGTGCGGGGAGCCCGACTCCTCCTCGCCCTCGACGAGCAGCTTGAGGTGCACGGCGGGGGCGTCGGCGCCGGTCGCGGCGAGGTGCGCGCGGACGCCGAGGGTGTGGAAGAAGACCTGGCCCTTGTCGTCGGCGGCGCCGCGGCCGTACATCCGGCCGTCCCGGACGACGGGCTCGAACGGGTCGGTGTGCCAGCCGTCGGCGAGGGCGGCGGGCTGCACGTCGTGGTGCCCGTAGACGAGGACGGTGGGGGCGGCCGGGTCGGCGGCGGGCCACTCGGCGAAGACGGCCGGGGCGCCGTCGGTCTCCCAGACTTCGGCGACCGGGAAGCCGGTCTCCTTGAGCTTGCCGGCGAGCCACTCGGCGCTGCGGCGTACGTCGCCCGCGTGCTCGGGCTGCGCCGAGACGGAGGGGATGCGCAGCCAGTCGACGAGGTCGTCGAGGAAGTCCGCGCGGTGGGTGTCGATGTACGTGCGGACGACGCTGTCCGCCGGGAATTCGCTCATGGCCACGAGCCTATCCGTCCGCCTGAGGGTCGCCGTCCGCGTCCGATTTGCCTTGGAGGATCCGCTCAAGACGGGCCCGGTCGGGGAGGTCGCGCGGGCGGATCACGCGGCCGCTGCGGACGTGGAGGAAGGCGGCGGTGATGTCGGCGAGGGGGGTGCCGGTGGTCTCCGACCAGGCCAGACGGTAGACGGCGAGCTGGAGGGGGTCGGCGTCGGTGGAGCGGCCGGTCTTCCAGTCGACGATCTCGACGGTGCCGTCGGGGTTCTTGTAGACGGCGTCGATCCGGCCGCGGATGACGCGGCCGGCGAGGGTGAGCTGGACGGGGACCTCCATGCGGTGGGGGGTCCGCTCGGCGTAGGCGCTGCGCTCGAAGGCCGCCTTGAGGGAGGCGAGGTCGGCCTCGTCGGCGATCTCCTGGTCGGAGCCGGGGAGCTCGGTCTCGGGATCGAGGACGTCGAGGAGGGGGAGCGGGAGCTCGTCGAAGCGGGACTCCACCCAGGCGTGGAAGCGCGTGCCTTGGCGCGCCGCGGGCTGGGGGGGCTGGGGCATGGGGCGGGCGAGGTCGCGGGCGAAGGCCTGTTCGTCGGCGGCGAGGCGCAGGAGCTGGCTGGCGGAGAGGGCGGCGGGCAGCGGGACGTCGCGGACGGCGGCCCTCGCTCGCCGGAGCTCGCCCTCCAGGGCGTCGAGGTCCCGGTCCCAGGAGGCGATGGCCCGCGCCTCTTCGGACGTGACCCGCCCGGTCGACTCCGCCGGGTCCACACCCCCGGCGGGCTCCGCCCAGGGGTCATCGCCTGCCCGGGCGGCGCCGACGGGCTCCGCCCCGGCGAAACCGCCCGCTGCGGCGGGGCCGGTGGGCTCCGCCCACGATTCGTCGCCGGCCCAGGCGGCGCTGGCGGGCTCCGCCCAGGAGGCGTCCCGCGGTGTGGGGGCGTCCGCGTGCGGGGAGGGCTGGTCCCCCAGCCCGCCCCTTCCCGAAACCGGGGCTCCGCCCCGGACCCCGCCGGGGGCTCCGGGCACGGCTGCGTCGGCGCCGGCCGGGGGCGGTACGGGCCCGTCGGCGGGACGCGCCCCGGGCACGGCTGCGCCGCCCGCGGGGTGGGGCTGCTGGGCGTGTGGGTCGGGGAGGGCCTCCGGCCACGGGAGGTCGTCGGGTGGGGGTGGGGACCACGGGTCCTCCTCCGGCCAGGGGGCGTCCTCGTAGGACGGGTCCTCGCAGTCGGGGGGCCAGAGGTAGGAGAGCTGCGCCGGAGGCGGGGTGGCCAGGTGGGATTCGACCAGCGCGGCCGCCCGGCGGCGGAGGGCGAGGGACGTCGGGTCCAGGGGGAGGGGCCAGGAGTGGTCCGGGGTTTCGGGCGTCGACAGGGCCGGGTTGACCGCGTCCGGCTCCGGTTCGTCCGCCCAGGCCTCGATCTCGCCGTGGCCCGCCTCGCAGTGGCGGCGCAGGGCGTCCAGGAACGCCGACGGGCCCCGGCGCCTCTTCTGCGTCGGGCCCCACCAGTGGCCCGAGGCCAGCAGGAGAGAGCGCGGGCGCGTGAACGTCACGTACCCGAGGCGGAGCTCCTCGACCTCCTTGTGGGACTTCAGGGCCGCCTTGAAGGACTTCAGGCCCGCCGAGGTCCACGCCGGATCCCCCGGCAGGGTCTCCGCGTCGCCGCGCAGCGCGTACGGCAGGACCTTCGCGTACGAGGTCCAGGCCTCCGGGGCCTTCTCCTTCGGGAACGAGCCCGCGCACAGGTCCGGGACCACCACCACGTCCCATTCCAGGCCCTTGGACTTGTGCGCGGTGAGGACCTTGACCGTGTTCTCCCCGCCCGGCAGCGCGTGGTCCAGGCCCTTCTCGTACTGGGCCGCCGTACGCAGGAACGCCAGGAACGCCAGGAGCGAGGCCTCGCCGTCCAGGGAGGCGAAGCCGGCCGCCACGTCCAGGAAGCCGGACAGCGTCTCGCGGCGGCGGGCCGCCAGGGCGTGCGGGGACGCCGACAGCTCCACGTCCAGCCCGGTCGTGCCCAGCACCCGGTGCAGTACGTCCATCAGCGGGTCGGCGAGCGAACGCCGCAGGTCGCGCAGCTCCTGGGCGAGGTGCGCGAACCGGACCCGGGCCTCCGCCGAGAACGGCAGGTCGTCCACGGGCGCGGCGGAGGAGTGCCCCGCGCCGTCCAGGAACGTCTCCAGCGCGTCCGCGAGCGAGACGACCTCGACCGGGTCCACCCCCTCGACCGCCGCCGCGAGGCGCTCGTCCGGGTCCACCTCGCCCGGCGCCCGGGCGACCAGCTGCCGCGCCCGGCGGCCCAGCAGCGCGAGGTCCCTGGCGCCGATCCGCCAGCGCGGCCCGATCAGCAGCCGGACCAGCGAGGCGTTGGCGCCCGGGTCCTGGAGGACCTCGCAGACGGCGACCAGGTCGGCGACCTCCGGCAGGTGCAGCAGCCCGGACAGACCGACCACCTCGACCGGCACGTCCCGGGCGACCAGCACGGCCTGGATCCGGGCGAAGTCGCCGCCGGACCGGCACAGCACCGCGATCTCGCTCGGCTCCGTCCCGGTGCGGACCAGGTGCGCCACCGAGTCCGCGAGCCACTCCAGCTCCTGCGCGTGCGTGGGCAGCAGCGCACACCGCACCGAGCCGGCCAGCTCCTCCCCCGGCGCCGGGCGCAGCGCCTCGACCCCCTCGTGCATCGACCGCAGCGGCGCGGCCAGGCCGTTGGCCAGGTCCAGCAGGCGGCCGCCGCTGCGCCGGTTCTCGCTCAGCGAGAAGCGGGTGGCGGGGCTGCCGTCACCGTGCGGGAAGTGCTCGGGGAAGTCGTCCAGGTTGGCCACGGAGGCCCCCCGCCAGCCGTAGATCGCCTGGCAGGGGTCGCCGACGGCGGTCACCGCGTGCCCGGTGCCCGCACCGAAGAGGCCGGACAGCAGCAGCCGCTGCGCGACGGAGGTGTCCTGGTACTCGTCGAGCAGGACCACCCGGAACTCCTCGCGCAGCAGCGCCCCCACCTCGGGCCGGGTGGTGGCCAGCCGCGCGGAGAGGGCTATCTGGTCGCTGAAGTCGAGCAGGTCGCGGGAGCGCTTGGCGGCGCGGTAGCGCGCGACGAGCTCGACCAGTTCGAGGCGGCCGCGCACCGCCTCGGGGACCTTGCGCAGGTCCTCGTTGCCGAGCTTGGTGCCGGCCAGCACGTCCAGCAGGCCGGTGTCGTACGCGCGCAGGTCCTCGGTCGTGACCAGGTGCTCGGAGAGTTCCGCGTCAAGCGCGAGCAGGTCGCTGACGAGGTCGGGGATCGACTTGGTCAGCGACGGGTACGGGCCGGGGGCCTCGCGCAGCACACGGGCGGCGAGCTGGAAGCGGGTGGCGTCGGCGAGCAGCCGGGCGCTGGGCTCCAGGCCGATGCGCATGCCGTGGTCCTTGAGGAGCTGACCGGCGAAGGCGTGGTACGTGGAGATGCGCGGCTCGCCGCCGGCCGCGTCGGCCTCGGCCGGCGAAGGGTCCGGGTCGGTGATGCCGGCCCGCGCGAGGGCCTTGCGGACGCGCTCGGCGAGCTCACCGGCGGCCTTGTTGGTGAAGGTCAGGCCGAGGACCTGCTCGGGGGCGACGGCGCCGGTGCCGACCAGCCAGACGACGCGGGCGGCCATGACGGTGGTCTTGCCGGAGCCGGCGCCCGCGACGATCACCTGCGGGGCGGCGGGGGCGGTGACACAGGCCATCTGCTCGGGCGTGAAAGGGATGCCGAGGAGCTCTTTGAGCTGCTCGGGGTCGGTGAGGACGGACGGACGCGCGGACACGTGAAGAGGCTAGCCCGAGCGACTGACACTCCCCGCCGCCGTCTCACCCCACAAGACCCGCTGCGCTCACTCCACGGTCTGGCGGCCCTCGGGGCGGGCCGTGCAGGCGCTGCGGAAGGAGCAGTGGTCGCAGTGCTTGCCGGTGGCGGGCGCGAAGCGCTCGTCGAGGACCCGGCCCGCGGCGCTGGCGAGCAGGTCGCCGACCCATTCGCCGTCGAGCGGCTGCTGGGCCTGGATCTTGGGCACGGCGTCGCCGCCGTCGCGCTGGGCCGCGCCCTGGCGCAGCTGGACGAGTTCGGCGCCGCCCGCCTCGGGGCGCAGCCCGTCGAAGACCTCGTCGACGGCGCCCTCGCGGACGGCGAGCTGGTAGACGGCGAGCTGGGGGTGGCGGGCGACCTCGTCCTTCGTCGGGGCGCCCTTGCCGGTCTTGAAGTCGACGACGTAGGCGCGGCCCTGCGGGTCGGCCTCGACGCGGTCCATGGAGCCGCGGATGCGGACGGCGTACTCGCCGGCTTCGAGGGTGACGTCGAAGTCGTGCTCGGTGGCCACGGCCTCGCGGCCGCCGCGGTCGGTGGTGTGCCAGCGCAGGAAGCGTTCCAGGGCGGCGCGGGCGTTCTCCTTCTCCTGGCGGGACTTCCAGGGGGCGTCGAAGGCGAGGGCGTCCCAGACGGTGTCGAGGCGTTCCATGAGGACGGCGAGGTCGGCGGGGGTGCGGCCGGAGGCGACCTCGTCGGCGAGGACGTGGACGACGTTGCCGAAGCCCTGGGCGGCGGTGGAGGGGGCGTCGGCCTTGACCTCGCGGCCGAGGAACCACTGGAGCGAGCAGGTGTTGGCGAGCTGGTCCAGGGCGCTGCCGGACAGGGCCACGGGCCGGTCCCGGTCGCGGAGCGGGACGCTGCTGCGGGTGGGCTCGTACAGGCCCCACCAGCGCTGCGGGTGCGCGGCGGGGACGAGCGGGCGGTCGTCCCCGTCGGTGAGCGCGGCGAGGCGGGCGAGGCGGCGGGCGGCGGCGTCGCGGAGGGCGGGCGAGGCGTCGGGGTCGACGGTGGTGGCGCGGAGTTCCGCGACGAGCGCGGGCACGGCGAGGGGGCGGCGCGGGCGGCCGGTTACGTCCTTGGGGGTGACTCCGAGCTCGGTGAGGAAGCGGGAGGGCTGGTCGCCGTCGTCGGCGGGGGCCTTGACTGCGGTGACGACGAGGCGGTCGCGGGCGCGGGTGGCGGCGACGTAGAACAGCCGGCGCTCCTCGGCGAGGAGCGCGCCGGGGGTGAGGGGTTCGGCGAGGCCGTCGCGGCCGATGCGGTCGGCCTCCAGGAGGGAGCCGCGGCGGCGGAGGTCGGGCCAGAGCCCTTCCTGGACGCCGGCGACGACGACGAGGGACCACTCCAGGCCCTTGGAGCGGTGGGCGGTCATCAGCCGTACGGCGTCGGTGCGGGCGGTCTTGCCGGTGAGGGTGTCGGCGGCGATGTCCTCGGCTTCCAGCTGTTCGAGGAAGTTGAGTGCGCCGCGGCCGCCGGTACGTTCTTCCGCGCGGGCGGCGGTGTCGAAGAGGGCGCAGACAGCGTCGAGGTCGCGGTCGGCGTTGCGGCCGGCCGCGCCGCCGCGGCGGGCGCTGCGTTCGAGGCGCTGGGGCCAGGGGGTGCCGTCCCAGAGGACCCAGAGGGCCTCTTCGGCGGTGCCGCCGCCCTGGAGGAGCTCGCGGGCCTTGCGCAGGAGCAGGCCGAGGCGCTGCGCTCCGCGGGCGTAGGCGGGGTCGTGGGCGGTGAGCCGCTCGGGCTCGGCGAGGGCCCGGGCCAGCAGGACGTCGGAGGGCGCGGGCACCTTGACCCCGGCGGCCCGCTCCTCGTCCCGCAACGCCCGCCCGAGCCGCCGCAGATCGGCGGCGTCCATCCCCCCGAGCGGCGACGCGAGCAACGCGATGGCCCCCTCGACACCGACCCCACCCACCTCGACGGTCCCGGCCCCGACCGCATCGGCACCGCCCTCGCCCACCCCGGCGCCTTCGGCGCCCGAGACCCCGCCCGGCTGCGCCGGGGCGTCGCCGGCCTGAGCCGCCGGATCGGCAATCCGCCCGGGGGCGGGGTCGCGGGAGGCTCCCCGCCCGCCCGCCCCGGGATCGCGATCGAGCTCGCCGCCCAGGACCTCCGCCGGCTGCGCCGCGTCGGCCGGCAGCGCGCCTGCGGTGTCCGAGGGGCCGGACGGCTGCGCCGGGATGTCGATCGCGGCGTCCGCGTTCTCGGCGGGGGCCGACGGGGCGGGCGGCTGGGTCGGGAGGTCGAGGGGGGCGTCCGCGGCCGTGGCGGCGACGCGGAGGGCGGTCAGGAGGGGGGTTATGGCGGGTTCGTGGCGGAGGGGGGTGTCCGTGCCGTCCGTCTCGGCGGGGACGCCGGCGGAGATCAGGGCGCGGCGCATCGCCGGGAGGGTGCGGCCGCCGGAGCGGACCAGGACGGCCATGTCCTGCCACGGCACGCCGTCCTCCAGGTGCGCCCGGCGAAGGATGTCGGCGATGTTGTCCAGCTCCGCGCCCGCCGTCGGGTACGTGAAGACGTCGACCCGGCCCCCCTCACGGGTCGGCTGCAGGGCGCGGTGTGCGCGGACGGCGTGAGCCGGCAGGCGGGGAACCGGCATGCGGGTGGTCAGGAGGCGGCTCGCGGTCAGGAGGGTCACGGACGAGCGGCGGCCGACGGTCAGGGCCCGTACCCGGGCGCCCGGGAAGGCGCCTTCGAAGTCCAGGACGTTGTTGATGTCGGCGCCGCGGAACGCGTAGATCGACTGGTCCGGGTCGCCGAAGGCGACCAGCGTCCCGCCCGGCCCCGTCAGCGCGCGCAGCAGCCGCAGCTGCGAGGCGTCGGTGTCCTGGAACTCGTCGACGTAGATCGCGTCGTACGCCGCCGCCAGCGCCGGCGTGCGCTCCGCCAGCAGCACGGCGCGGTGCAGCAGCTCCGCGTAGTCCAGGGTGCCCTGGAGGTCCAGGACGTCCAGGTACTCCGAGAGGAAGGCCGCCGCCGCCTGCCAGTCGGGACGGCCCTGGCGGGACGCGAAGTCGGACAGGGCGCGCGGGCCCAGGCCCAGCTCACGGGCGCGGGCCAGCACCGCGCGCACCTCGTCGGCGAAGCCCCGCGTGGTCAGCGCGGCCCGCAGGTCGTCGGGCCAGCGGATGGAGCGGAGCCGGCGCTGGCCCTCCAGCAGGGTGCGGACCATCACGTCCTGCTCCGGACCGGACAGCAGCCGCAGCGGATCCGCGAACAGGTCGGTGTCCTGGTGGGCGCGGACCAGCCCGTAGCAGAAGGAGTGGAACGTGGTGGCCTGCGGCGCCCGCGCCCCGCCCAGCCGCAGCGCGGCCCGGTCGCGGAGTTCGACCGCCGCCTTGCGGCTGAAGGTGAGGATCAGGATCCGGGAGGGGTCGGTGCCGGCCTCGACGCGGGCGGCGGCCGCCTCGACCAGCGTGGTCGTCTTGCCCGTACCCGGGCCGGCCAGCACGAGCAGCGGTCCGCCCGGGTGTTCAACCACCGCGCGCTGCGCTGCGTCCAGAACAGGAGGATCCAACCGTTCCGGTCCGGTGCGCACCAAGCGGTACGCGTCGGGGGTCCGCGTACGCCGCTCGGAGCGGTCGGAGGGAGAGGTGATCACGTGAGCTGCCGGTCCTGGTGCGTCTGCGGGGTCTTCTGGGGCTGCGGGGTCTGGGAGGTCTGCGAGGTCTGCTGTCGCGGCGACGGCCCGGGGGGCGATGGCCGAAGAGGCAACGCTACGCCAACCACCACGTCCCGCGCAGGGACCCCGGGCGCCTCGCACGGTCCGTCGCGCACTCCCCCGTACGCGTCTTCGACCGCCCGCCCGGGCGCCCCATGGCGGAAGCTGTCAGATGTGAGCCTCGTCCCTTCCGCCGGGCCCGGATTCCCCGTCGTGTCCGTCCCAGCGCGCCCTGCGCATGTCGAGCCGCTGCTCTCCGGAGGCGGTCTCGCGCAGCGGGGTGGACTCCGTCCGGTAGTGCTCCAGGGCGCGCCGCTCGCTGCCGGGCAGGGGCCGGCCGTCCGCCCTGACCACCCGCCACCAGGGCACGGCTCCCCCGTACAGGGCCATCACGCGCCCGACTTGGCGCGGTCCGCCCTCGCCGAGCCACTCTGCGACGTCCCCGTACGTCATCACCCGGCCGGGCGGAATCCGCTCGGCCGCGTCCAGTACCCGCTCCGCGTACTCGGGCAGCTCTTCGCTCATTCGGCACATGGTGCCGCACCTCACCGACAAAGCCTCGGAAGGTTTCCTTCCGTAATGGCGCGCACCCTGATGCCTCCCCCGCCTGTCCGTCCGTGCCACCATCTTCCGGGCGGTGACGCGTGATACGTGATCAAGAAGAGACGGATGTGAAGGCGAAGGAGCAGGGTGTGAGCCCTCCGGACGGCGCGGCGAGGAACGACGGCGCGCGCCCAGACGACGGCTCCGCCGCGCCCTCCGACACCCCGCCGCCGCAGGCCGGCGGCCCGGCCCCGGGGGGCGGTGACGCCTCCGCACGGCCCGGCGGCCCGGCCCCCGGCGCGGCGGCCGGGAGCGGCTGCCGGGCGGTCCGCCCGCGCAGCCCGACCACGGCGCCGCCGCGCGCGCCGGCGGCGACAACGGCGACGGCGACGACGCCCGCGTCGACGACGCCCGCGATCAGGGCCACGACCACGACCACGGCGAGGGCCCGGAGCGGCCCCACGGTCACGCCCCGACGGCCGCCGATCAGGTCGAGGTCGACGAACCGCTGCTCGCCGCCCGCGTCCACCGCCCCTCCGACCTGGTCCGGCTGCTCGTCGGCGTCCTCGGCATCGCCGTCGTCCTCGCCATCGCCGCCTTCGCCCACGGCACCACCGTCGGCCTGGAGGAGGACATCAGCAAGGGCACCGGCCAGGCGCCGGACCTGCTGATCAAGGTTGCCGGGCTGGTCTCCAGCATCGCCGTGCTCCTCGTCCCCGTCGCCTTCGCCATCGAGCGGCTGATCAAACGCGACGGACTGCGCATCGCCGACGGCGTGCTCGCCGCCGTCCTCGCCCACGGGGTGACCCTCGCGACCGACCTGTGGGTCTCCGAGGCCGCCCCCCAGAGCATCCAGGACGCCCTCACCCGCTCCGCCGGCGCCGGCGGAGCGCTCACCGACCCGGTGCACGGATACCTCGCGCCCGTCATCGCGTACATGACGGCCGTCGGGATGACCCGCAGACCGCGCTGGCGCGTGGCGCTGTGGCTGGTGCTGCTGCTCGACGCCTTCGCGATGCTGGTCAGTGGGTACACCACACCCTTCTCGATCATCCTGACCGTGCTGATCGGCTGGAGCGTCGCGTACGGGACCCTGTACGCCGTCGGCTCGCCGAACGTCCGGCCCACCGGACAGAACCTCCTGGCCGGCCTGCGCCGGGTCGGCTTCCAGCCGGTCAGCGCGATGCGCGCCGAATCACCCGACGGATCCGATTCCGAGCAGACCGACCGGGGGCGCAGCTACCACGTCACCCTGGAGGACGGGCCACCGCTCGACGTCACGGTCGTGGACCGCGAGCAGCAGGCGCACGGGTTCTTCTACCGCGTCTGGCGCCGCCTCACCCTGCGCGGCATCACCACCCGGCGCAGCCTGAACTCCTCGCTGCGCCAGGCGCTGGAGCAGGAGGCGCTGCTCGCGTACGCGGCCATCGCGGCCGGGGCGAACGCGCCGAAGCTGATCGCGACCTCCGAGCTCGGCCCGGACGCCGTGATGCTGGTGTACGAGCACCTGGGCGGCCGCTCCCTGGACTCCCTGCCCGACGAGGAGATCACCGACGGGCTGGCCCGCAACGCCTGGGAGCAGGTACGGGCGCTGCAGTCGCGGCGCATCGCGCACCGCAGGCTGACCGGTGACGCCCTGGTGGTGGATCGTTCCGGCAACGTCATCCTCACCGACCTGCGCGGCGGCGAGATCGCGGCCGGGGACCTGGTGCTCCGGATGGACATCGCGCAGCTGCTGACCACGCTGGGCCTGCGGGTCGGGGCGGAGAGGGCGGTCGCCTCGGCGGTGTCGGTGCTCGGCCCGGACGCGGTCGCGGACTGCCTGCCGCTGCTCCAGCCGATCGCGCTGAGCCGCTCCACGCGGGCGACGCTGCGCAGGCTGGCCCGGGAGCGGGCCGACCGGCAGCGCGAAGCCGTATTGGAGTCCTCGCGGGCGGCGAAGGCCGCGCGGGAGGCGGCGGGCTCCGACACGAGCCCGGCCGTCGACCGCAAGGCCGAGAAGAGGGCGCTGGACGACGCGCTCGACGGGGCCCGCGAGGAGGATCTGCTGAGCCAGATCCGCCAGCAGGTGCTGCTGATCCGCCCGCAGGCGCCGGTGGAGCCGGCCCGGCTGGAGCGGATCCGGCCGCGCACGCTGGTCTCGTTCATCGCGGGCGCGTTCGGCGCGTACTTCCTGCTGACGCAGCTGGCCCACGTGGACTTCGCGACGATCATCAGCGAGGCGCGGTGGGGCTGGGTCGGGGCGGCGCTGGCCTTCTCGGTCCTGACCTACTTCGCGGCGGCGGCGAGCCTGCTGGGCTTCGTGCCGGAGCGGGTGCCGTTCCTGCGGACGGTACTCGCGCAGGTGGCGGGGTCGTTCGTGAAGCTGGTGGCGCCGGCCGCGGTCGGCGGCGTGGCGCTGAACACCCGGTTCCTGCAGCGCTCCGGGGTCCGGCCGGGGCTGGCGGTCGCCAGTGTCGGCGCCTCGCAGCTGTTCGGGCTGGCGAGCCACATCCTGCTGCTGCTGGCGTTCGGGTACCTGACGGGTACGGAGAAGACCCCGGAGATGACCCCGTCGAGGACGGTCATCGCGGGTCTGCTGACGGTGGCGGTGCTGGTCCTCGTGGTGACGGCGGTGCCGTTCCTGCGGAAGTTCGTCGCGACCCGGGTCCGGGCGCTGTTCGCCGGTGTCGTGCCGCGCATGCTGGACGTGCTCCAGCGGCCGCAGAAGCTGGCGGCGGGCATCGGCGGGATGCTGCTGCTGACGGGCTGCTTCGTGATGTGCCTGGACGCGTCGATCCGGGCGTTCGGCGGCGGGCAGGCCATCAGCTACGCGAGCATCGCGGTGGTGTTCCTGGCCGGCAACGCGCTGGGGTCGGCGGCGCCGACGCCGGGCGGCATGGGCGCGGTGGAGACCACCCTGACGCTCGGGCTGATCGCGGCCGGGCTGGACAAGGAGGTCGCTATTTCGGCGGTGCTGTTGTTCCGGCTGATGACGTTCTGGCTGCCGGTGTTGCCGGGGTGGGTGTCGTTCAACTTCCTGACCCGCAAGGAAGCCATTTAGCTCCGCGGGGTTGTGGGGGGAGCTCCCGGCTCCGGCGCCGGCTCCCGCTCCGACTGCGACTGCGGCGGGGCTCCCGGTCGGGCTGCGGCTCCCGCCGGCTGCGACGCGGCTGCGGCTGCAGCACCGGCTCCCGCTCCGGCGAGCTGCGGCTGCGGCGCAACTCCCTCTGCGACTGCGACTCCCGCTCCGGGTCCGGGTCCCGCTCTCGCTCCGGGTCCGGGTCCGGGTCCGGTCCGGGTTCGGGTCCGGCGCCGCTGCGGCTGCGGCTGCGGCTGCGGCGGGGTTCGTGGGGCGGTTCGGGGCCTCGCCCGGGTGGAGTGCGGGGTGCACCCACGTCTCGGGCGTCGGTGGGGCCGGTCGCGGGGGGGGCGGGCACGGGCGCCGGAATCGCCGCCGCCCAGCCGTTGGCCGGCGCGTCCGGGCGGCCCCGAATGGGTCAGCGCGCGGGCGGGGCGCAGCCGGGGAACGCAGGATGGAGCCATGTCGAGAAATCTGCTGCGGGCCGCCGTTGCTGTCGTCGTCGCCGTGGGGCTGGTCGGCGGGTGTTCCGACAGTGGCGGGGAGAAGAAACCCAAGGCCGGCGGCACCGAGGGGGCCGAGCCGCTGAAGTGGGGGGAGTGCGAGGCGCCGACCCCCGCCGAGGGAGGCGGGGAGGCGCCGCCGAAGGACTGGCAGTGCGCCACGCTGCACGTCCCGCTCGACTACGCCGACCCCGAAGGAGAAACGATTCCTCTCGCGCTGATCCGGGCCAAGGCGCGGGACAAGGACAAGCGGCTCGGGTCGCTCGTCTTCAACTTCGGCGGGCCCGGCGGATCCGGGATCAGTACGCTCCCCGGCGCCGCCAAGGAGTACGACGCGCTGCGCGAGCGCTACGACCTGGTCAGCTTCGACCCCCGGGGCGTCGGCGCCAGCGCGCCCGTCAAGTGCGAGGACAACAAGCAGCTCGACGCGTACTACGCGCAGGACAACACCCCCGCGACCCCGCAGCAGGAGAAGGCCTACGTCGACGGCATCAAGCGGTACCAGCAGGCCTGCCGGACGAACTCCGGCGCGCTCCTGCCGTACGTCGGCACCGAGAACGCCGCCCGCGACCTGGACCGGATCCGCCAGGCCCTCGGCGACGAGAAGCTCAACTACTTCGGGATCTCCTACGGCACCGAACTCGGCGGGGTCTACGCCCACCTGTTCCCCAAGAACGTCGGCCGGGCCGTCTTCGACGCCGTCGTGGACCCGACGAAGACCTCCGAGGAGGGGGCGCTCGGCCAGGCCAAGGGCTTCCAGCTGGCGCTCGGCAACTGGGCGCAGGACTGCGTGAACCGGGGCGAGGAGTGCCGGCTCCAGGGCAGCACCGCCAAGGAGATCGAGGACAACATCATCAAGCTCCAGAAGGAGCTGGCCGCCAAGCCCATCCCGGGCATCGGCGACCGGATGCTGACCGAGTCCGCCGCGACCAACGGCATCGCCCAGGCGCTGTACTCCCAGGAGCTCTGGCCGCTGCTGGAGCAGGGGCTGGACGAGGCCGAGGGCGGTCAGGGGCAGCTGCTGATGGCGCTGTCCGACGCACTCAACGGCCGGGACCAGAACGGCAATTACAGCAACATCGGCGCGGCCAACACGGCGATCAACTGTGCGGACTCCAAGGACCGCTACACGCTGGAGGAGACGAAGGCCAAGCTGTCGGCGTTCCGCGCCGCCTCGCCCGTCTTCGGGGAGTTCCTCGGCTGGGCGATGCTGAGCTGCACCGACTGGCCGGTCCCGGGCGCGTGGGAGACCCCGGACGTGTCCGCCCCGGGTTCCGCGCCGATCCTGGTGATCGGCAACACCGGGGACCCGGCGACCCCGTACGAGGGCGCCCGCAACATGGTGGAGCGGCTAGGTCCCGGCGTCGGGGTGGAGCTCACGTACAAGGGCGAGGGGCACGGCGCGTACAACAGCGGCGACCCCTGTGTGCAGGCGGCCGTGAACTCCTACCTGCTGGACGGGAAGGTGCCCGCCGCCGGCGCTGTCTGCACGGCGACGCAGAGCCCCGCACAGCCGACCCCGTCCGTGCCGGCCGAACCCCTCGGAGCGTGAGAAGGGGCCGCACCCGCGCGGACGCGCGGCCACGGCCCCTTCCCGGAACGGCTTAGTAGACCGGCTTCTCGGGCTCGATCTGGTGGACCCAGCCGATGACGCCGCCGCCGACGTGGACCGCGTCCGCGAAGCCCGCGGACTTCAGGACCGCGAGGACTTCCGCACTGCGGACACCCGTCTTGCAGTGCAAGACGATGCGCTTGTCCTGCGGCAGGTCCTGGAGGGCGGTGCCCATCAGGAACTCGCCCTTGGGGATCAGCTTCGCGCCGGGGATCGAGACGATCTCGTACTCGTTGATCTCGCGGACGTCGATGATCTCGATCGGCTCTTCGTTGTCGATCCACTCCTTGAGCTGCTTCGGAGTGATCGTGGAGCCGGCGGCCGCCTCCTGGGCCTCCTCCGACACGACGCCGCAGAAGGCCTCGTAGTCGATGAGCTCCTTGACGGTCGCGTTCGGACCGCAGACGGCGCAGTCGGGGTCCTTGCGGACCTTGACCTGGCGGTACTGCATCTCCAGGGCGTCGTAGATCATCAGGCGGCCGACCAGCGGCTCGCCCACGCCCGTGAGGACCTTGATGGCCTCGGTGACCTGGATGGACCCGATGGACGCGCAGAGCACGCCCAGCACGCCGCCCTCGGCGCAGCTCGGGACCATGCCCGGCGGCGGCGGCTCCGGGTACAGGCAGCGGTAGCACGGCCCGTGCTCGGACCAGAAGACCGAGGCCTGGCCGTCGAAGCGGTAGATGGAGCCCCACACGTACGGCTTGTTCAGCAGCACGCAGGCGTCGTTGACGAGGTAGCGCGTGGCGAAGTTGTCCGTGCCGTCGACGATGAGGTCGTACTGGCTGAAGATCTCCATCACGTTCTCGGCTTCGAGCCGCTCTTCGTGAAGGACCACGTTGACGTACGGGTTGATGCCCAGCACGCTGTCACGGGCAGACTCGGCCTTGGAACGGCCGATGTCCGCCTGGCTGTGGATGATCTGGCGCTGCAGGTTCGACTCGTCGACCTCGTCGAACTCCACGATGCCCAGCGTGCCTACGCCGGCCGCGGCCAGGTACATGAGGGCGGGCGAGCCGAGGCCGCCCGCGCCCACGGCCAGCACCTTGGCGTTCTTCAGGCGCTTCTGGCCGTCCATCCCGACATCCGGGATGATCAGGTGGCGGGAGTACCGACGGACCTCGTCAACGGTGAGCTCAGCAGCCGGCTCGACCAGGGGTGGCAGCGACACGGGGACTCCGTAGATTGCTATGTCTGAACGGTGGTTCTTCCCGTAACACTGCCACGCCCTTCTTCATTCCGAGACACCCGGTCCGATGCGTGAGACGATTTCGTCCCAGTACGCGGGCATCGAGGCCCAGGGATCCCGGTCCCCCGCGCCCCTGCGGTCGGTGAACCAGATGGTCCCGGCGCCCTGCCAGCGGGCGATCCGCACGGCCTCCTCCAGATGCGTGCGCGGCACTCCGTGGACGAGGTGGCAGAACCGCTCCGGCGGGTACTCGGCGGTCCACTCCGCCACCTGCGACCACCGGTAGTCGGCCCAGGCCCCGGAGAAGGTCACCAGCTGGTCGGCGGCCTCCGCGTACCCCGCGTACGGGTGGGTGCCGTGCCCGAGCACGATCCGGAGCCCGTCGCCGAGGCCCCGCAGGGTGTCCACGACCCGGCGCACCGCGTCCAGTTCCTCCCGGTCCGCCGGGGCGCCGGCGAGGTAGAACCCGCCGACCCGGTACCAGTCCAGGAAGCGGTGGGCGTCGGAGACCAGCTCCCCGAACGACCGCTTCCCGTCCCGCATCGCGAGATGGCCCAGCAGCGTCCCGCCGGCTTCCCGGAGCTTCGCCGCCGCCTCCGTGCAGTGCGGGTCGGGCCGCCCGCCCGGGCCGTCCGTGACGTTGAGCACGGCCCAGTGCAGCGGGGTTCCGGGCCGGGTCAGTTCGGCCCACTCCACCGGGGCGAGCAGCGGGTGCGCGTAGCCGGGGATCCCGAAGCCCAGGCCGCCGGCCTCCACGGCCGGCAGCCGGGCACCCGGCGGGGTGGTCAGATGCGGCACGCCGCCTCCATCCAGATGTCCGCGAGGGACTCCTCCAGGTTGATCCGGGGCCGCCAGCCGAGGCGGTCGCGGGCCGTGCGCACGTCGGCCTGCTGCCAGGCGCCGCAGCCGTCCGGGTAGGGGTACGGGGGCGGCAGCGCGGCCGCGAGCTGCTCGGGCGTCGCCTCCGAGCGCGGGGAGCCGATCGCGGCCAGGCCGGCCGCCCGCCCCGGGTAGCCGTGACCGGGGCCGTGGCCGTGGCCGTGGCCGCCCTGCTGCCGGTCCCCGCCGGGCGGTACGTCGAGCTCGTGCAGGGAGCCTCCGTACCCGGCGACCCGGGCGAGCACGGCCGCCGCGTCGCGGAGCCGGACCGCGCGGCCGGTGCCGATGTTGACGACGCCCTGGGCGGCGGAGAGCGAGGCGGCGTGCACGGCCCGCGCCACGTCCCGTACGTCCACGAAGTCGCGCTGCACGCCGAGCCCGCTCAGCTTGAGCTCGCCGTCCCCGGACTGCATCGCCCGCCGCATGGCCTCGGCGAGGCGGCCGAGCGGGGACCCGGCCGGGGTGCCGGGCCCGACGGGCGAGAACACCCGCAGGACGACGGCGTCGAGCCCCGAGCCGAGCACCAGCTCGGTGGCGGCGAGTTTGCTGACGCCGTACGGTCCGCCGGGTCTGGGCACGGCGTCCTCGGCCGTGGACGACCCGGGCTGGCTGGGCCCGTACTCGGCGGCGCAGCCGAGCTGGACGAGCCGGGCCCCGCAGCCGCTGCGGCGCAGCGACTCGCAGATGGTGGCGACGGCGACGGTGTTGTGCCGGGTCAGCTCCCGGGCGCCGCCGCGGGTGGCGCCGGCGCAGTTGACGACGACGCCCGGGTGGACGGCGTCGAGGAACCGGGTGAGCGCGCCGGGGCTCCCGGTGGCGAGGTCGAAGCGGACGTCGGCGTCGTCACCGCGGCCGAGCGCGGTGAGCTGGACGGCGGGGTCGGCGAGCAGCCGGTCCGCGACGTAGCGGCCGAGGTATCCGTTGGCTCCGATCAGCAGCACCCTCATCGCGCGGCCCCTTGGTTGGTTGGCTGGCCGGTCATCCTGTTTCTCCTTGGTTGGTGGGTAGGGGGTACGGGGCTTCGGCGTCGGCTCCGAAGGTCGGGCGGCGGCTTGCGGACGGGGACGGGTACGGGGACAGGTACGGGGACGGGGGCGACATCGGCGTCGTCAGGGCCGGTCGTCCCGGTCGGGTGCGTGCGCCGACGCGCGGGACAGCGCGAGGACGGCGAGTACGAGGAGCCCCGCCGCGGCCGCGGGCACCGCCGCCGGGATCAGGGCGAGGGCCAGCGCGGCGGCGACGGGCCTGCGGTGGGCGCCGCGGGCTCCGTGGCTGAGCAGCAGCCGGGTCAGGAACAGCAGCACCGCGAGCGGCACGGCCTCGGCGAGCGGAGCCCCGGCGAGCGCGGCCGCCCCCGCGGCGGCCGCGGTGAACACGGCGACGGCCCCGAAGAGCAGCGGCCTCGCCCCGGCGGCGAACTCCTCCAGCGCCCGGCTCCCGGCGAGCCTGCGCCGGGCCCGGGCCGCGTACCCGGCGGCGGCCAGGTATCCGGGCGCGACGGCCAGCGCGAGACAGACGGCGAGGGCGGCGCCGTGCAGGTACGCCGCCCAGCCGACGGTGACCGCCGCGAGCAGGTGCGCGAGCCCGGGGAACCTCCCCCCGGCGGTCCGGCCGGGCCACACCAGCGCGGCGACCACCGCGGCCACCGCGACGGGCCCGGCCCAGGGCACCCCGGCGGCGCTCACCCCCAGGGCGAGGGCCCCGGGCAGCAGGGCGTACCCGAGGCGGCGCAGCGCGCGCGGGGTCCCGGTGCCGGGCGCACCGGCGGGGGCCGGCGGCGCCTCGCCGCGCGGGGTCCGCGCGTACAGCTCCTCGGCGAGGGAGAAGACGTCCCGGTGCCGAAACCGCGCGGCGGTGCGGTCGGTGAGCCCGTGCGCCTCCAGCCCGGCGGCGATCTCCAACGGGTCCACGGCCCGCTCGCACAGCGCCCGGTGCCGGTGCAGCAACGCCTTGACGGGATCCCCGCCGGGCCGCCGCCGGGGTGCCACGGGCACCGCTTCGTCCACGCTCATACGGCAGCCCCCGACCCCTGCGGAGCGGAAGCCTGCGGCGCCCACGATCCCGACCCGTACGAACCCGAGCCCCCGGGCGCCCCCGAGACGTGCGGAGCCGGGGCCTCAGGCGTGGAAGCGGCCTCCGCTCCCCGCGAGGCCGGACCCTGCGCCGGCCACGAGGTCCCCGACGCGGACGCCCGTGGCCCCCGCACGGCCGGCGGAGCCGAGGCTCCCGGCGCCCCCGAAGCCTGCGGTCCCGCGGCCTGCGCGGCCGGGGCCCCCGGCGTCCGAGCGCTCTCCGGGGCCTGCGGCGCCGGGCCCTGCGGTGTGCGCGGCCCCGGGCCCTGCGGTGTGCGCGCGAGCTGCTCCGCGCGCGAAGGCCGCGGCGTCCCCGGGCCGTCCGGGGTCGAGCCGCCCGGCGTCGGCGCCGGGATCGCGGCCCACGTCGGTGTCGTCCAGTGCCCCGGGACGCGCGCCTCCGGCGGCTGCGCGAACGGGACCTCCCCGTCCGGCCGGGCCGGCCCCCGGGCCAGCAGCTGGAGGTAGATCTCCCGGAACGCGGCCACGTTCTGCTCGACGGTGAACAGCTCCAGGGCCCGCGCCCGCGCGGCCGCGCCCAGCCGCTGCGCCCGGGCCGGGTCCCGCAGCAGCGACAGGCAGGCGTCGGCCAGTGCCCGGGGGTTGCGCGGCGGCACCACGAGCCCGGTGCCGCCGATCACCTCGCACACCGCTCCCACGTCGGTGGACACGGTGGCCCGGCCGCAGAACATGGCCTCGGCCAGCGTGATCGGGAAGCCCTCGATGACGGAGGACAGCACGACCACCCGCCCCGCCCCGTACGCGTCGGCCGGCGAGGGCGCCTCGGGGCCGCCGATCTCCTCGAAGGTGACGGGGTTCTCCCCCACCGTGACCGCGTCGGCGGCCTCGTCCGGGAAGAGCTGCGCGGCCAGCGACCGGCAGTCGGCGAGGTAGCCGGGCGCCACCCCGGTCGCGAAGATCCGCAGCCGGGTGTTCGGTTCGGCCCGCCGCACCTCGGCGAACGCGTGCAACAGGGCGATCAGGTCCTTGGCCGGCTCCACCCGGCCGACCCACACCAGCGTGTCCGGGTCCCCGAAGTCGGTGGCCTCCCCGACGGTGGCGAATCGGTCCGCCTCCATCCCCGGGTACACGGTCCGCAGCCGGTCCCGGCGCGCCCCGCACCGCTCCTGCCAGCGCCGCGCGTGCGCGTTGCCGGGGGTCAGGAAGTCCGCCTCGGCGTAGATCTCGCCGGCGAGGCGGATGTGGAAGGCCGCGAGCAGCGCGTGCACGGCGGGCCGGGTCCCGGCGGAGTGCTCCAGGTAGTGGGCGCGCAGCCGGACCCCGTACTCGGTGACGAGCAGCGGCACCCCGAAGAAGCGTTTGGCCAGCAGTCCGGGGAGGGCCGCGATCCCGCCGGCGGCCGCGTGGCAGACGTCGACCGCGCCGAGCTCCTCGTACCAGTCGAGGGACAACGGCCGCAGCGCGCGCTCCAGCTCGTCCACGAACTCCAGCAGGTCCGGGACCTGCGCGGTCTGTACGGTGCGGCTCGCGCCCGGGGCCCGGCAGGCCGACTCCACGGCCCGCACGGCGGTCTCGGAGCGCAGCGCCGCGTACAGCCCGCCCTGTTCCCGGGCGAGTTCGGCCAGTCCGTACAGCCCGGCGGCGAAGGGTTCGCTCTCGCCCGCGCAGATGCCGCGGACCAGCTCCTTGAAGCGCTCGGCGAAGCGGCGGCGCTCGCGCCAGTTGTAGGTGCGGCCGTCGTCGGCCGGGGCCCACAGCGGGGCGGTCCAGACCCGCGTGACGTGCTCCGGCAGCACGACCCGGCCGCGCTCCTCCTGCTCGGCGCTGCGGCTCAGCGCGTAGAGCTCGAACTCGTGCTGCGGGAGCCCGCGCACCAGCCGGTCACACCAGAGCCTCGCCTCTCCCGTCGCATACGGATAACCACCTTCGGTGAGCAGTCCGATCCGCACGAGTGGCACCCCCGATCTCCCGTTCAGGCGGTCGTCGTGGGTCCGGCGACCCGCCGCGGAAGAACTCAAGCGGATATGCCGAAGGCGCGACGGACGGTTGTCCGTCGCGCCACCGGAAGGGGTGAAGAGTCGTAACTTTCCCGTACGGTTCGCGTTCGAGCGCGCTAGGAAGGGCCTACGGCCCTGGCCGGGGCCCCGCCCACGCGAACACCGGCGGCCCTGCGCGGACACCCGCGGCGCTACGCGGACACCCGCGGCCCTACGCGAACACCTCCCGCCCGGCGGCCGGCTTCGGGCCGAGCGCGGGGACCGCGTCCAGCAGTTGCCGGGTGTAGGGGTGCGCGGGCCGGTCGTACACCTCGTCCACCGGGCCCTCCTCGACGATCTCGCCGCCCCGCATGACTGCGACCCGGTCGCTGACCTGCCGGACCACGGCGAGGTCGTGCGCGATGAAGACGAGCGCGATGCCCAGCTCCCGCTGGAGCTCCGCCAGCAGGGGCGGTGACCTGCGCCTGCGTGGTGACGTCGAGGGCGGAGACGGGCTCGTCGCAGACGATCAGGCGGGGCCGCGGCGCCAGCGCCCGGGCGATCCCGATCCGCTGGCGCTGGCCGCCGCTGAACTCGTGCGGGTAGCGGTCGTAGTGCCCGGGCTCCAGCCCGACGCGTGCGAGGAGTTCCCCGACCCGGGCCCGGATCACGGCCTCGTCCCGCTCACCGGCGGCGCGCAGCGGGTCGGCGACGGACTCGCCGACCGAGCGGCGCGGGTTGAGCGAGGACGCCGGGTCCTGGAACACCATCTGGACCCCGGTGGGGATGCCGTCGGCTTCGGCGCCCGCGTGGCGGACCTGCCCGGAACCGGGTTCCAGCAGGCCGACGAGCATCCGGCCGAGCGTGCTCTTGCCGCTGCCGCTCTCTCCGACGATGCCCAGGGTCTCGCCCGCGCGGACGGCGAGGGAGACGCCGCCGACGGCGGTGACCCGGCGCTTGCCGCGCCCGAACTCCCGGCGCAGCGAGAAGGCCTCGACGACGGGCACGTCCTCGGCGGAGGCGACCGGGCCCCGGGCGCCGCGCGGCCCGTCCAGCCGGGGCACGGCCGCCAGCAGGTCCCGGGTGTACGGGTCCGCCGGCCGGGCCAGCACCTCCTGCACCGGCCCCCGCTCGACGGCGCGGCCGTCCCGCATCACGAGCAGCTCGTCCACGCTCTCGGCCGCCACGCCCACGTCGTGCGTGACGAGCAGCAGTCCGAGTCCGCGCTCCTCGCGCAGCCCGTGCAGGAGCTCCAGGATCTGCGCCTGCACGGTGACGTCCAGCGCGGTCGTCGGCTCGTCGGCGATCAGCAGCCGCGGCTCGCAGGCCAGGGCCATGGCGATCAGGGCCCGTTGCCGCATGCCGCCGCTGAACTCGTGCGGCCGCGCCCGGGAGCGGCGCACCGCGTCGGGGATGCCGACCCGGTCGAGCACCTCCACGGCGCGGGCGCGCGCGGCCCGCCGGGAGACGGCCGCGTGGACCCGGTACACCTCGGCGATCTGGTCGCCGATGGCGTAGTACGGGTCGAGGGAGCTGAGGGGGTCCTGGAAGACCATCGCGGCGGCCCCGCCGCGCAGCCTGCGCAGCTCGGCGGCGGAGGCGGAACCCACGTCGGTGCCGTCCACGAGCACGACGCCGCCGAGCCGGGCGCCGGTGCCCCGGTGCAGTCCCAGCAGGGCGGCGGCCACGGTGGACTTGCCGCTGCCGGACTCGCCGACGATGCCCAGGGCGTGCCCCGGCCGCATCGTGAACGAGAGGCCGTCCACGGCCCGTACGTACGCCCCCGGCCCCCCGACCGGGAAGTCGACGGCGAGGTCGCGCACCTCGACGAGCGCGTCGCCCGTCGTCAGCTCGGTCATGACAGGGTCACCCTTCGGTCGGCGACGGCGTACAGCAGGTCGGCGACGGCTCCGGCGATCACGACGGCCGCGCCGATGGCCAGGACAACGCCCACGACGACGGGCAGGTCCACGACCCGGACGCCGTCGATGAGGGTCTTGCCGAGCCCGGGGATGCCGAACAGGGACTCGGTCAGCACGGCGCCGCCGATCATCGTCCCGAAGTCCACGGCGCTCAGCGCGATCACGGGCGCGACGGCGCCGCGCACCGCGTGCCTGGTGACCAGGGCCCGCTCCCCCACCCCGTAGGCGCGGAAGGTGCGGATGTGGTCCTCGGCGAGCGTCTCCAGGGTGGAACCACGCGTGATCCGGGCGTACTTGGCGCTCTCGAAGAAGCCGAGCGTGACCCAGGGCAGCAGCAGGTTCCAGGCCCACTGCTCGGGGTCCTCGCCGAACGGCACGTACGTCGGGAACGGCAGCCACTGGAGGTAGGCGCAGACGACCATGAGGAGCAGCAGGCCGAGGATGAAGACGGGGGTGCCGGTCGCGGCGAGGGTGAGCACGGTCAGGACCCGCTCGGTGATCCCGCCGCGGCGCAGCGCGGACAGCAGCCCGGTGCCGACCCCGACGACGAGCCAGATGACCAGCGCGCCCAGCGCCAGCGACAGGGTGGCGGGCAGCCGCTCCAGGATCAGCTCGGTGACCTGCCGGTCGTTCTGGTACGAGAAGCCGAGGCAGGGCGCGTCGCAGTGCAGCACCAGTCCGGCGCCGCCGGAGTAGTCGCGGCCGGTCAGCAGCCCCTGGAGGAAGCGCAGGTACTGCACGACGACGGAGTCGTTCAGTCCGAGCTGCTCGCGCACCTGGGCGATCTGCGCCGGGTTGCAGCGTTCCCCGCAGGCGAGGCGGGCGGGGTCGCCGGGGGCGACGTAGAAGAGGGCGTAGACGGCGAGGGATAGCGCGAGCAGGACCAGCAGGGCCCCGCCGAGCCGTCCGAGCACGAAACGGGTCACGCCGTGCGCTCCTTTGCGGTGCCGACCCGCAGGCGCGAGCCCGCGCGAGGGTCGAGGGCGGTGCGGACGGCGTCGCCGAGGACGGTGAAGGCCAGCACGGTGACGAAGAGCAGCCCGGCGGGGAGCAGCACGTAGGCGGGATCGGCCCGGAACCAGGTCTGGGCGCCGGACAGCATCTGTCCCCAGGACGGGGTGGGCGGTTTGACGCCGACTCCGAGGAAGGAGAGCGAGGCCTCGATCACCATGTTGGTGGGGACCTTGAGCGCGGCCAGGGTGATGACGGGCGCGGCCAGCGAGGGCAGCAGCTCGCGGCGGGCGATCCGCAGCGTGCCGTTGCCCGAGAGCCGGGCCGCTTCGACGAAGTCGAGGCCGCGCAGCGACAGGGTCTGGGCCCGCACCATCCGGGCGGTGCCGCCCCAGTCGAGGACGCCGATGGCCAGGATCAGCAGCAGCGGCCGCGGGAAGTCCGGCGGGACGACGGCGGTCAGCGCGATGGCGAGCACCAGCAGGGGCAGGGCGATCATCACGTCGGTGATGCGGGCGATGAACCGGCCGAGGAACCGGTTGCCGAGCGCGGCGGCCAGTCCGGCGACGACGCCGAGGAGGATCTGGAGGGCGGTCGCCCCGAGCGCGACGAGCAGCGAGATCCGCGCCCCGTACAGCAGCCGGGTGAACAGGTCGCGGCCGGTGCCGGGTTCGACGCCGAGCCAGTGGTCGCCGGACACCCCGCCGAAGGAGCCCAGCGGCACGCCGCCGCGCGCGGAGTCGACGAGGTCGTCGTGGTAGGCGTTCGGGTCCTGGCCGGTGAGGTGGGCGAGCAGCGGAGCCGCGAGGGCGAGGAGGACGAGCAGCGCCAGGGCGCCGGCCGCGAGGACGGCGGAGGGCCGTCGGCGCAGCCGCCGCCAGACCTGGCGCGCGGCGCCCGCGCCCGGGGCGAGGGCCCCGGGCGCGGGCGCGGCCGGTTCGAGGAGGACGGTCACTTGACGGAGACCTGCGAGATGTCGAGGACGCCGGTCCAGTCGCTGATCACGACGTTCTTGACCTCCTTGCCGACGATCCGCTTGTAGACCGGGTGGAACAGCGGCACGTCGAGCGCCTGCTCGCCGATCTTCTTGTCGAGGGCGCCCCAGCGCTTGCCGGCGGCCGCGAGGTCGGTCAGCTTGGCGATCTCGTCGATCTCGGTGTTCACGGACGCATCGTTCAGCTGCGCGTGGTTGTAGTTCGAGCCGTTGGTGACGATCTGCCGGCCGTCGAAGATCGGCGCGAGGAACGGCCCGCCGGACGGCCAGTCGGCGCCCCAGCGGGAGAGGAAGAAGCCGGGGGTGTTCTTGGCGTCCCAGCGCCGCTCGTTGAACGCGTTGGCCTCCAGGCCCTCCAGCTTGACCGTGATCCCGGCGGCGCCGAGGGCCTGCTGGACGGCGGTGGCGATCTCGGGGCCGGTCTGCCGGTTCTGCGCGGTGGAGTGGGTCAGGGTGATGCTGATGCCGTCGGGGAAGCCGGCCTCCTTCAGCAGTTCCCTGGCCTTCGCGGCGTCGCCGGTGGCGCCGGCCGGGAAGTGGTCGTACTTGGTGAAGCCGAAGGCCTCCTGCTCGGGCAGGAAGGTGGTGGCGGGCTCGGCCAGCGCCGAGCCGCCCGCCGCGTTGACGACGCTGGTGCGGTTGACGGCGTACGAGATGGCCTGGCGCACCTTCGGGTTGTCGAAGGGGGCCACCTTCGGGTTGAAGGCCAGGTAGTTGGTGTAGCCGAAGTGGCCGGTGCCGACCCGCGCCGCGAGCTCCTTGTCGCCGCCGATCTGGGCCAGCTCGGCCGGGCCGAGGTTGGTGTCGGTGGTGACGGCGGCGGCGTCGGCGCCGGAGCTGGTGGAGAGCCGCTGGTTGATGACCGCCGCGTCGAGCCCGGAGCGGACGTCGATCTTGTCCGGGTAGGCCTTGCGCTCCTCGTCGGTCTTCTCGTCCCAGTGCTCGTTGCGCTCCAGGGTGAGGTGCTCGCCGTCGCCGTCGTTCTTGACGACCTTGTACGGGCCGGAGGAGACCGGGTGCTCCTCGTACTTGACCCCGGTGTCCTTGGCCTTGGGCACGGGCGCGAACTGGGTCTGGGTGGCGAGGAAGGGGAACTCGCCCTCGGGCTTGCGCAGCTTGAAGGTGATCGTCTTCTCGTCGGGCACGACGATCGAGTCGAGGCCCTTGCCGCCGTTCTTGTACGGACCCTCGTACGACTCCCCGCCGACGAGCCAGTCCCGCAGGTACGGGGCGCCGCCCGACAGCTCGGCGGCGAAGGACCGCTCGATGCCGTACTTGATGTCGGCGGTGGTGATCGGGGTGCCGTCCTCGTACTTCAGCCCGTCCTTGAGGGTGTACGTCCACTCGGTGGCGTCGGCGTTGGGCTTGCCGGTGTCGGTGGCCAGGTCGGGCACGACCTTGGTGCCGGCCGCGCTGGCCTCGCGGTTGCGGGTGGTCAGGGTGCGGAACACCAGCGAGGGAACGTTTCCGCCGCCGGAGGTGTAGAGGCGGGCCGGGTCGAAGTCGCTCTGCGGCTCGGCGTTCAGGACGGTCAGCGTGCCGCCCTTCTTCGGGGCGCCGCCGACGGCGCCGGAACCCGAACCGGCGTCGTCCGCACCGCCCTTGGGCCCGCACGCCGCGGCGCCCCCGGCCAGGACGAGGCTGACGGCGACCGCGGCCACGCGGCGCGATGTGTGGGACTGACAGAGCATGGGAAAAGGGACCTCTCGGCGTGAAGGGGAATGCGGAAGCAGGCCACGCGAGGGGCGGCGGTCGGCGGTCGGAGACCGGCGGAAATGCCGGGATCAATGACAGCCGTTAATGAGAAGCCGCGCCTGCGGGCATGAGAGAACCCGGGCGCGGCGAAACGGATAAAGGGAAATGCGTCGCGCGCTCAGGCCGGGGTTACCTCCCGGGCCTTTGAGCCCCGGGGGAGCGTCAGCGACAGAGAACGTCGGACACGCTGTGCGCGGTCACACCAAGCAGCGCCCGCTCAATGGCGGCGCTCGCGAAAGTGGCGTGGTGGTGCGACATGCGGAGAACAATTACCGATCATCGGACGGGTTGTCAATGAAGGATCCCGCCCGCACACCACCATTACCCGTCAACTCCCCGGAAACACCCACGGGTTGGCCTTGCAGCGAATTCCGCCGATGTCCAGCGACTTCGTCTGCTGCTGCATGATCGGGGCGAGCGCGCCCGGCGTCTGGCAGTTCACGTGCCCGTGTCCGAGCCGGTGGCCGACCTCGTGGTTGATGAGCATCTGCCGGTACGCGAACATCTCGCCCGCGCCGTACGTCGTGGAGCCCTGCGCCCAGCGGAACGCGTTGATCATGACGCGCTCGGTGGACGCGGAGTCACAGGAGACGTTTTCGGCGACGGTGTCCAGGTCGGACTTGGCGCACCAGACGCCGGTGGTCCCCGGGCTGGCCAGCGTGATCACGAAGTCTGCCTTGCCGGACGACACCCGCTCGAAGGTCATCGCGCCCTTGTGCGCCCAGCTGCGGTCGTCGTTGAGCGTGCGCTGCACGGCCTCGGCGAACAGCTGCGGGTCCAGCCCCAGGCCCTGCTCGACGTCCACCCGGTAGCGCACCAGCCGGCCCTTGCCGGGCGCCTTGGCCAGGCCGGGCACGGTGTCGAAGGTCCCGGGGCCCTTCAGCTTCGCGTCGATCGGGAGCTGCTGGGCCATCTTCTGCTCGAACGTCAGCTCCGGCGCGGCCGGCACCGGGGCCGGGGCCGCCGCGTCGGGCGTGGAACGGCCGTCGCCCCGGGAGGCGGCGGACTGGCCGGGGGCCGCGCGGTCGCGGCCGTCGTCCCCGGCGCTGATGGCGGTGGCCTTGTCCTTGCCGCCGGTGACCACCTGCCCGGCGACGACGACGGCGAGGACGGTGGTGACGGCCGCGGCGGCCATCCCCGTGTACGTACGGACCTTCGTGCCCCGGGAGGTGCCGGGCGGCCGCTGCTCCTCGACGGGGGCGGACGGAGCGACCGGATCGGCCGGTTTGCGGGGGCCGGGCACCCGCCGGTGCGACCCGGTGGAGGTGACCGGGCCGGGATCGGGGTCGAGGGCACGGCCGGGGGCGGCGGCGGGGACGGCGGCGGGTTCCAGGTCGGGGAACTCCGGCGGCGCTAGCGTGGCCTGCGGGAACCCGGCGGCCGAGCCGGCGCTCCGGGCGCGCGGCACCCCGCGCCAGTCCCCGTAGACGGCGCCGGAAGCGGAGGCGGGCGAAGGCGCGGGAACGGCCCCCCAGGCACCGCCGGGCTCGCGCAGCTGCGGGTGCCCGCCGTCCCGCGCGTCCTGCCCGGGCCTGGCGGGAGGCACGTACCCCTGGTGGATGACGGTGGGCTCGGCGGTGCGCCCGTACGGGTCGAACGGCTCGTACGACGCCCCGAAGGCGTCGAAGGACGCGTGCGAGTCCTGGGGCGGCGGCGCGTACGCCTCGTACGCCCCGGAGTCGTAGGACTCGTACGCCTCATGAGGCTCATACGCCCCATAAGACTCGTAGGGCGCGGGCTCCACCGGCGCCGGTCGGGCGGGGGCGGACCCGCCCCCAGGGGCAGGCTCCTTGCGACTATGTCGTCCCACGGTCCTCAGCCTCTGCCGTCTTCGTCGTCGGTGTCCCGGTCGGTGGCGCCCGCCTGCGCGCCGGTGTCGCCCAGCAGCTCCCGGAAGGCGGCGGCCACCACCTCGGGGTACTCCATCATCGCCACGTGCCCGGCCTCGGGCAGGCACAGCAGCCGTGAGCCCCGGAAGGCCGCCGCGGCCTTGCGCGCCATACGGTACGAGACCAACTGGTCCCGGCCACCGTAGACCAGCAGGGTGGGTGCCAGGACCCGCTGGGCCTGCCGCCACAGCCCGTGCTGCCCGCCCAGGGTGTACGCGTCGACGATGCCGCGCGAGGAGCGCGTCATCGCCTCCCAGAAGTACGGCAGGGCCATCCGCCGTTCCATCTCCTCGACGGCGTTGCGGAAGCCGTCCGGTGTCACCCGGGAGGGGTCCCCGTAACAGAGGCCCATCACCCCGCGGGTGCGCTGCTCGGCACTCAGGTCCCGGGTCAGCCGGCCGAACAGCCCGGCCATCCCGGGCACCGCCAGCAGCGCCGTCGGGACCGCCGACTTCTGCACGCGCAGCTCCGGCAGCGCGGGCGAGACCAGCGTCAGCGTGCTCACCAGGTCCGGCCGGACGGCCGCGACCCGGGTGGAGACGGCGCCGCCGAGGGAGTTCCCGATCAGGTGCACCGGCCCGCGCCCGGCGGCGTCGAGGTAGCGGATGACGACGCGGGCGAGCGCGGTCACGGAGTAGTCCCGGTCGGCGGGCGGCGGGGACCAGCCGAAGCCCGGCAGGTCCAGGGCCTCGCCGTCGACGCTGTCGGCCAGCGCCGCCATCAGGTCGGTCCAGTTCTGTGAGGAACCGCCGAGTCCGTGCACGAACAAAGCGGGCGGAAGCCCCGTCCGTACCGGCGGGCGGACCCGGACGTTCAGTTCCAGCCCCGGCAGCCGGGCGGTGCGCAGCTGCTCACCGTCGGCCACCCGCACCGCTCCCACCTGGGAAGACAGCTCGGGGGTGGACCGTACGCCCGGCAGCTCGGTCGAAGACATGGGCCAATGTTACGAGACGATCACGCCGACCCTCTTGTGTTCGCCGTCACAGGCCTGCCTGGCGTCGCCCCCTCGATCCTCCTAGGCTCATAGGTGAGTACGGCCGTGCTCGATCAGGCGGCGTAGAAGGCGAGGGGAGCGGCATGACTGTCGACCCTGCGGAACCGGACACTTTCCAGGAGCAGCTCCGGGACACCCTCGACGCGGAGACGCCCGAGGCGGACGCCGTGGAGCAGGACGCCGAACTGCAACCTCGCGAGGACGACCCGCTCACCTCCCTGGACGGGAGCGAGGCGACCGATGGGGACGCCTTCGAGCAGGCCAGAGTGGTGCCCCTGGACGAGGACGACTACCGCTGACCAGCGCGTCAGACCGGTCCGTACCGCGAGAAAACTCGGCTTGAACCCTCCAGATTCGGTTACCGAAAAGTACGATGGCGGCGCGGCGCAGAGCGCACTGTGTTCTTAGAGAAAGTGGGAGGCGGCGTGACAGCCATCGAGCAGACGGAGGCAGCGCGTCCCCGGGGCACGCGACTGCCGCGCCGAGCCCGGCGCAACCAGCTGCTGGGCGCGGCCCAGGAGGTTTTCGTCGCCCAGGGTTACCACGCGGCGGCCATGGACGACATCGCCGAGCGTGCCGGTGTCAGCAAGCCGGTGCTGTACCAGCACTTCCCCGGCAAGCTCGACCTCTACCTGGCGCTGCTGGACCAGCACTGCGAGGCGCTGCTGCTTGCGGTGCGCACGGCGCTGGCCTCGACGACCGACAACAAGCTGCGCGTGGCCGCGACGATGGACGCCTACTTCGCGTACGTCGAGGACGAGGGCGGCGCCTTCCGGCTGGTCTTCGAGTCCGACCTGACGAACGAGCCGGCGGTGCGCGAGCGCGTCGACCGGGTCTCGCTCCAGTGCGCGGAGGCGATCTCGGACGTCATCGCCGAGGACACCGGCCTGTCGAAGGACGAGTCGATGCTGCTCGCCGTGGGCCTGGGCGGGGTGTCGCAGGTCGTGGCGCGGTACTGGCTCTCCAGCGAGAGCCCGGTCGCGCGCGACACGGCGGTCGGCCTGCTGACCTCGCTCGCCTGGCGCGGCATCGCCGGCTTCCCGCTGCACGGCACCGAGGGCTGACCGGCCTGACATGGCGTTGTTCGCTGCGAGCGTGTCCGCGCGCGGCGTGCGGGTCCCCTCTCCGGGCTAATGTGGACCGGGTACGGCGCGGCTGATCGCGCGAACCGGACCGTCGGAGGGACAAAGCCGTGGAGGTCAAGATCGGCGTGCAGCACGCACCCCGGGAGATCGTGCTGGAGAGCGACCTGAGCGCCGAGGAGCTGGAGCGCATCGTCACCGCGGCGCTGTCCGGCTCTGCGCCGCTGCTGAGCCTGACCGACAGCAAGGGCCGCAAGGTCCTGGTGCCGTCCGACCGCCTCTCGTACGTGGATCTGGGCGAGCCCAGCGCGCGCAAGGTCGGCTTCGGGGCGCTCTGAGGCCCTGCGGGGCGTCGGCAACCGCAGCACCGAGAACGCGGGAAACGGCCTGGTGGATGATTCCACCAGGCCGTTTCTCTTCCTTCCGCTTCGGGTAGGACGGCAGTGAACCGGTTGCCCTGACCCCCCGGGAAGGACCCCCATGCTGCTGATCGAGGCGCTCGGCTCCGCTCTGCTGGGCCTGGCCCTGTCCGCGGGCGCCGTGCGCACGCTCGCGACGCGGCTGCCCGCTCCCGGGATCGTGCTGGTCAGCGGGGTGCTCGGGGCACTGTTCGGGGCCTATCTCACCCACACCGCGCTCGGCCCGGGGCACAGCAACCTGCCCGCGGTCTTCGGCGGCGGGGTGCTGGTGTCGGCGGTCGTCCTGTCGCTCCTGCTGCGTCCCGCGGCGGGGGCCGGGAGGTCGCCCCAGCGGGCTCCGTTTTCACTTCCGTCGCGGGGGTGAGCGCCACCGCGGGCGGCGCGGGTGAGCCCTCGCGGGTGGGCCCTGACGACGACGTACGCCGGCCCCGGCGCGGGATGTTTCCGCGCCGGGGCCGGCGTACGTGTGGGTGGTCGGTGGCGGCCTCAGGCCGCGAGGCCCAGGGCGGCCATCCGCTTGGTGTGGGCCTTGGTGATCCGGGTGAACATCTCGCCGACGGCCGCGAGGTCGAAACCGGCCGCCATGCCGTCCACGCCGCCGACCAGCATGGTGGAGAGCGCGTCACGCTCCGCGACCACGCGCTGGGCCTGCGAGAGCGCCTCGCCCATCAGCCGGCGGGCCCACAGCGCGAGCCGGCCGCCGCAGCGCGGGTCGGCCTCGATCGCGGCGCGCACCTTCTCGACGGCGAAGTTGCCGTGGCCGGTGTCGTCGAGCACACCGAGGACGAGGGCGCGGGTGTCGGTGTCGAGGTGGCTGGCGACCTCGCGGTAGAAGTCACTGGCGATCGAGTCGCCGACGTAGGCCTTGACCAGGCCCTCCAGCCAGTCCGAGGGCGCGGTCTGGCGGTGGAAGTCGTCGACGCCCTTGGCGAAGGGCTCCATCGCGGCGGTCGGCTCGGCGTCGATCGCCGACAGCCGGTCGCGCAGCCGCTCGAAGTGGTGGAACTCGGCGGAGGCCATCTTCGCGAGCTCGGCCTTGTCGTCAAGGGTGGGCGCGAGCTTCGCGTCCTCCGCGAGGCGCTCGAAGGCAGCGAGCTCTCCGTACGCGAGCGCGCCGAGCAGGTCCACGACGGCGGCCCGGTACTGCGGCGAGGCGGAGGCGGTGGCCCAGTCCTGGGCTGCGATTCCGACCGCCTCGGCGGGGGTGCCGTCGTCGGCGGGCGATGCGTTTTCAACGGTCGACATGCTCCGCACAATAGCCCGCCGAAAGGGCTCGCAAGGCACCGCCTCTTGTCGCAGTCAGCCCATGTAAACGCGACTACCAGGTGAATTCACCCAACACAGCTGCGCGAATCCGGGGTACAGTGGTAATGCGCCTGCCGAATACTCGGCGGGCCATCAGAATGAGGATGCCCGGTCGGTGGCCCGATCGGCTCCACCCGACCGCCCTCGGCGTGATGCGTACGTTCATGCGTACCGCGTCCCACGAGGGGCCCCCTCAGCGGCAGAAGCGCTTGAGCGAAGGCTAGTGGTCCCGCGCAGCTTTGTGTGGCTCCCCCGAACGTGGGGGCGCAGTACTGCAAGCCCGGCACGGTACGACCCCCCTCGCCGCCTCGCGCCGCGTCTCACAGAAGAGGCAGCACCCTGACTACGTTCCGAGACCTTGGGATCTTTCCCGAGACGGCCGAGGCCCTTGAGGCCGTCGGCATCGTGTCCCCCTTCCCGATCCAGGAGATGACCCTCCCCGTCGCCCTTTCCGGCACGGACGTCATCGGCCAGGCCAAGACCGGAACCGGCAAGACGCTCGGTTTCGGCCTTCCGCTGCTGGAGCGGGTCATCGTCCCCGCGGACGTCGAGGCGGGCCGGGCGACGCCCGAGCAGCTGACCGACTCCCCGCAGGCCCTCGTGGTGGTTCCGACCCGCGAGCTGTGCACCCAGGTCACCAACGACCTCCTGACCGCGGGCAAGGTCCGCAACGTCCGCGTCCTCGCCATATACGGCGGCCGCGCGTACGAGCCCCAGGTCGAGGCCCTCAAGAAGGGCGTCGACGTGATCGTCGGCACCCCGGGCCGCCTCCTGGACCTGGCCGGGCAGAAGAAGCTCGACCTGTCCCGCGTCAAGGCCCTCGTCCTCGACGAGGCCGACGAGATGCTCGACCTGGGCTTCCTGCCCGACGTCGAGAAGATCATCAACTACCTGCCGCCGAAGCGTCAGACCATGCTGTTCTCGGCGACCATGCCGGGCGCGGTCATCGGCCTGGCCCGCCGGTACATGACGCAGCCGACGCACATCCGCGCCACCTCCCCCGAGGGCGAGGGCGTGACCGTCGCCAACATCAAGCAGCACGTCTTCCGTGCGCACAACATGGACAAGCCGGAGCTCGTCTCCCGCATCCTGCAGGCCGAGGGCCGTGGCCTCGCCATGATCTTCTGCCGCACCAAGCGCACGGCGGCCGACATCGCCGAGCAGCTGGAGAAGCGCGGCTTCGCCTCCGGCGCCGTTCACGGCGACCTGGGCCAGGGCGCGCGCGAGCAGGCGCTGCGCGCGTTCCGCAACGGCAAGGTCGACGTGCTGGTCTGCACCGACGTCGCCGCCCGCGGCATCGACGTCGAGGGTGTCACCCACGTCATCAACTACCAGGCGCCCGAGGACGAGAAGACCTTCCTGCACCGCGTGGGCCGCACCGGCCGCGCGGGCAACAAGGGCATCGCCGTCACGCTGGTCGACTGGGACGACATCCCGCGCTGGCAGCTGATCAACAAGGCGCTGGAGCTGGACTTCCACGAGCCGGTCGAGACGTACTCCACGTCGCCGCACCTGTTCGAGGAGCTGAACATCCCGGCCGGCACCAAGGGCATCCTGCCGCGCGCCGAGCGCACGCGGGCCGGCCTGAAGGCCGAGAACCTCGAGGACCTGGGCGAGACCGGCGGCCGCGGTGGCCGTGGCGGTCGCGGCCCGGCCGCCGCCGCTCCGGTGGCGGAGGAGCGTCCCGCGCGCACCCGTACGCCGCGTCAGCGCCGCCGCACCCGCGGTGGTGCGGAGCTGGGCGCCGAGGCGGCGGTCGTCGCCGAGGCGGTGGCGCCGGTCGTCGCCGCCGAGGCCCCGCAGGCTCCGGCCGCCGACGAGCCGCGCAGGCCGCGCCGCCGCCGGACCCGGTCGTCGGCTCCGGTCGCGCTGGTCGAGGCCGCCCCGGTCGTGGAGGCTCCGGCCGCCCCGGTCGTGGAGCCCGACTTCCAGATGGCGCCGATGGTGGAGCCCGTACGGCAGCAGCGTCGTACCCGCGCTCCCCGCAAGGCTCCGGCCGCCGAGATCGTCGCGCAGGCCGCCGTGGTGGAGACCCCGGTCGCCGCCGCGGTCGCGGTCGCCGAGGAGGCTCCGGTGAAGCCGAAGCGCACGCGGACCCGCAAGGTCGCCGCCGCCGCTCCGGTCGCCGAGGCCGCACCGGCCGCGCCCGTCGCCGAGGCCGTCGCCGAGGAGGCTCCGGTCAAGCCGAAGCGGACCCGGACCCGCAAGGTCGCCGCTGCCGCTCCGGTCGAGGCCGCCGTCGCCGAGGACGCTCCGGTCAAGCCGAAGCGCACCCGGACCCGCAAGGTCGCCGAGGCGGCCCCGGAGGCGTAGCCCTCCGCCCGCCCGAGGGCCCCGGTCCCCTTTCGAGGGGGCCGGGGCCCTCTGCGTAGGACCCTACGGACCGGTAACCTCGGGGCATGAGCAAGCCGCCGCGCCTCACCCTGCCGTCCGTCGCCCGCGCCCGCCTCCTGCGGACGGCGCGCGGGGAATTCGCCGTGCACGAGGCCGGCGAGCCGGTGCGCGGCACCGCCCTGCTGGTGCCCGGGTACACCGGCAGCAAGGAGGACTTCATCGGCATGCTGGAGCCGCTGGCCGGCGCCGGCTACCGGGCGGTCGCGGTCGACGGGCGCGGCCAGTACGAGAGCCCCGGCCCGCGCGAGGAGTCGGCGTACGCGCTGGAGGAGCTGGCCCGCGACGTGCTCGCCCAGGCCGAGGCCCTCGGCGCGGGCCCGCTGCACCTGCTGGGCCATTCGCTCGGCGGGCTGGTCGTGCGGGCGGCCGTGGTGCGCGACCCGGGCCCGTTCGCGAGCCTCGCGCTGCTGAGCACCGGGCCGGGCGCCGTCTGCGAGGAGCAGCGTGCCCGTACGAAGCTGCTGGTCGCCGCCTTGGAGGCGATGCGGGACGACATGCCGGGCATCTGGGCGGCGATGCGGGCCCAGGACCCGCGCGACGCCGTCCCGGACTCCCCGGAGCTGACGGAGTTCCTGCGCGAGCGGTGGCTGGCGACCGTGCCGGAGCAGCTCATAGGCACCGGCCGGGCGTTGATCGCGGAGCCCGACCGGATCGACGACCTGGTGCGCGCGGCGCCCGCGCTGCCGAAGCTGGTGCTGTCCGGGGTCACCGACCCGGTCTGGCCCGTCTCCTCGATGGACGACATGGCCCGGCGCCTCGGCGCGGGGCGGGTGGTGATCCCGGGGACGGAGCACTCGCCGAACGCCGGGGACCCGGCCGCGACGGCGGCGGCGCTGACCGCGTTCTGGGACGCCGCGCGGGGCCGCACGGAGACCTCTGCGAGCGGCCAGTAGTTAGCCAGTGAAAAAATTTCCTTAGCGTAGGGAATGTTTGCGTCTTACACTTCGTTGGACCCTGTGCAAGGAGAACACTGACGAAGGGAGAAGCCCGTGCGCTTCGAGATTCTGCGCCTGGACGATGTCGACGGATCCGCCGTGGACAGCACCGTCGTGGACGCGGCCTCCGTCAACCGGATCGTGCAGCAGGCGGCCGCCATCGGCCAGCGCATTCTGATCCGACCGGCCGAGAGTGCGTCCTCCTGACACCTCGTGAAGACGTCGAACGCCCCCGTGACCCGAAGGTCGCGGGGGCGTTCGTGTGCCGGTCGGCGGCCGGTCAGGCGCCGTGGACGACCTGGAGCACGCCGTTGATGATCTGCTGGACGGCGATCGCGGAGAGCATCATGCCGGCCAGGCGCGTCACGAGGACGACGCCGCCGTCCTTGATGACCCGGATGATCACCAGCGAGTAGCGCATGGTCACCCACAGCACGACGTGCATGGCGACGATCGCGGCCCAGACCGAGACCTGCCCGGAGACCCCGTCGGCCTTCTGGACGGCCAGGATGACGGACACGATGGCGCCGGGCCCGGCGAGCAGCGGCATGCCGAGCGGGACGAGGGCGACGTTGACGTCCTTGGTCTGCTTCGGCTCGTCGGTCTTGCCGGTGAGCAGGTCGAGCGCGATCAGCAGGAGCAGCAGACCACCGGCGATCATCAGCGCCGGGACGGAGACGTGCAGGTAGTCCAGGATCTGCTGGCCGCAGACACCGAAGACGGCGATGACGCCGAAGGCCACGCAGACGGCCTGCCAGGCCATGCGGCGCTGGACTTTGGCGGGCCGGCCGGAGGTCAGCGCGAGAAAGATCGGCGTGATGCCCGGCGGGTCCATAATCACAAAAAGCGTGAGAAAAAGGGATCCGAAGACGGCGAAATCAAACACAGTGATGCCTTGCAGGAGAGAGGGGTGTAGCAAAAAAAGGGCGAGCCCCGCGGAAGGGGGAAGCGGGGAAAGCGACCGGAGCGGGAACTACCGCACGGTGCGTCCGCCCGCGCCGGGAACGGGGAAGGCCCCGGTGGCGCGGCGCGTGATCTCGCCGTAGATCTCGGGGTCGGTGGTGTACTCCCCGAGGCGACAGGTCTTGCGGCTGCCGTGGTAGTCGCTGGATCCGGTGGTCAGCAGCCCCAGGTCGGCGGCGAGGCCGCGGAGCCGGACGCGCGTGTCGGCGTCGTGGTCCATGTGGTCCACCTCGATGCCGTCCAGGCCCGCGGCGGCGAGGGCGGCTATCGCGCTCTCGGGGACGCACTGGCCGCGCTTGACGGCGGCCGGGTGCGCGAAGACGGTGACGCCGCCGGCCGCCTTGACCAGGCGGATGGCGTCGAACGGGTCGAGCTCGTGCTTCTCGGCGTACGCGCGCCCGCCGTCGGCGAGCCAGTCCGGCGTGAACGCGTCGGAGACGGTGGGGACGACGCCCAGCTCCACCAGCGCGGTCGCGATGTGCGGCCGCCCGACGGAGCCCGCGCCGGCGATCTCGTCGACGCGCTCCCAGGTGATGTCCACGCCGAGGTCCCGCAGCTTGCCGACCATGGCCTGCGCGCGCGGGGTGCGGTCGTCGCGGACGAGCTCCCGCTCCCGGGCGAGCTCGGGCTCGTCGGGGTCGAAGAGGTACGCGAGCATGTGCAGCCCGATGCCGTCGAGCCGGCAGGACAGCTCGGCGCCGGTCACCAGGGTGAGTCCCTCGGGGAGCGCCGCGATGGCTTCCCCGTATCCGCGCACGGTGTCGTGGTCGGTCAGCGCGACGACGTCCAGCCCGGCACCGGCGGCGCTCCGCACCAGTTCGGCGGGGCTGTCGGTCCCGTCGGAAGCCGTGGAGTGGGCGTGCAGGTCGATGCGCACAGCCGAACTCCATGGTTTTCGCGCGTACGGGGGGACACCCCAGGATACCCACGCCCCGGCCCCCTCGCCCCGCCACCTGCGCCGGAGCGGGCCCGACCGGCGCCACTTTGACGTCAGGACCTAGGAGGGACCGAGGACGCGCGGGCTCAGGGCGCCGCACGGCAGGAGTTCGACCTCGGCGCCCGCGTCGCGCAGGTCGGTCAGGACGAGTTCGTCGTACATCAGCAGGCCCGACTGCTCCGGCCAGACGATCGCCCAGAGCCACAGGCCCCGCGCCTCGCCCGCGAAGACGGCGCGGTCGTCCGGGGTGTCGGCGACGTGCCACAGCGGGGTGGGCCGGCCCGCCGCGACCACCTTGGCGTGCGGCGGGGCCGAGACGTTGATGAAGGGGCCCGGGTCCGGGCCGTCGATCCCCGCGTACCGCGCGCCCAGGCCGACGCCGAGTTCCTCGGCGACCAGCAGCAGTTCCCCCATGCCGCCCAGCGGCCCGGGGCCCGAGCAGGCCACGGCCGTGGCCCGGCCCCCGCTGCGGTCGTCACCGGCCGAGGCGACCCCGGTGAACAGCCACCCCACCGGCAGCGGCCACGGCATCCACACCGGCACCTGCGCCCGGTGCACCACCACGCTGAGGCCCTCGACGCTCGGCGGGATCACGGGTTGCAAGGGGTGGACCGTGCCGTGCACCGCGCACTGCCAGGAGTCGGCGAAAAGACCGGGCGCCCTGACCCGGCCACCGCACTTCGGGCAACTTGGTTCGCCCCTCATAAGAAGCCACGCTCCTCCCCGCCGCGCGCCCCGTCAAGACGCGATCACCCGTCCGGGCGGTCAGTCCAGCGCGACGGCCGTACGGAGAGGGTCCCGCAGATCCGTGCCGCGCGCGAGCCAGCGTTCCTGGAGGGCGGCCGCGCCGTGCACCCGCTTCCACGCCGCCTCGTTCGCCGTCATCGGCAGGAGGGGGAAGAAGAGCACCGGGTCCATCGGCTCGTCGAGCTCCAGGTCCTCGACCAGACCGCCGGGCTCGGCGACGAGCACCGAGGTGAACGGGGCCCCCTCCCACAGCGGTTCGCCCACGTCGAGGGAGGCGCCGGGGGCCACGACGAGGCCCTCCACCTGCGGGGAGGCGCCCAGTACGGCGAGCGGGCGCAGCACCCGGTCGGTGGGGGCCAGCCCGCCCCGTACGGTCAGCACCAGCTCGGCGCGCGGGCCGCGCACCGGGTCGGCGACGACGGCGGTCGGGTCGGTCATGGGGTGTGCGGACATCCCGAGGGTCGCGTACCGCACGAGGTCGCCCTCGGCGAAGCGGAGTACCTCGATGCGGTCGGTGCCGAGGAAGGTGACGGCGGCGCGGGCGTCGGGTTCGCCGAACGCGCTGCGCAGCCGGGCCTCCACAAGGGCCAGAATTTCTGCCATGGAGCGAGCATAGAACTCGTATCCCCCGGGTAAAGGGCGGGTCTTGACCATCCGTCGGCTGATAGTGTTGACAGCTGGTTCACCCCGCATGCAGAAGCATGTCGTCAAGGCGGTGAACGACAGGACGTCCCTCACGGGGGACCGGCCGGAGGAGGTGGGGCTGCGATGGATCGAAGTCGATCGTGCAGTACCAATCGCTCTTCCACTTCTCTGACGGGCGTACCGCGCCCCCTTTGATCCTGCGATCAGTAGAAGAGCGACGGCAGAACTTTGTCCTCCCGTCCTGTTCCTTCCGCCTGCCCGGGCCTGCCCGCCCGCGGCGTCCGCGCCCCGGAAGGACCTCCCACCCGTACGGTCCGCAGCCGTGCGTGCGAAGGAGCCTGCCATGTCGATGCTGCCCTACCTCCGTGCCGCCGTCCGCCCCGCGCTGCGCCGGTCGACTCCCGTACAGCCCGGCTACGACACCACCCGCGACCCGTCCGCGAGCAGCGCGGTCGTCGACTGCGCCGTGTACCGCGACGGCCGGCGCGTGCTGGGGCCCGACCGCCTGACGCCCCGTGAGGCGATCCGCCGGGTCCGCGAGGACGGCGGTTTCGCGTGGATCGGCCTGCACGAGCCGACCGAGGCCGAGTTCGCCGGGATCGCCGCCATCTTCGGCCTGCACCCGCTGGCCGTGGAGGACGCGGTGCACGCGCACCAGCGGCCGAAGCTGGAGCGCTACGACGACACCCTCTTCACCGTCTTCAAGACCATCCACTACGTGGAGCACGCCGAACTCACCGCCACCAGCGAGGTGGTGGAGACCGGCGAGGTGATGTGCTTCACGGGTCCCGACTTCGTCATCACCGTCCGGCACGGCGGCCAGGGCTCCCTCAAGGGGCTGCGGCACCGGCTCCAGGACGACCCGGCCCTCCTGTCCAAGGGCCCCTCCTCGGTCCTGCACTCCATCGCCGACCACGTCGTCGACGGCTACATCGCGGTCGCCGCGGCCGTACAGGACGACATCGACGAGGTGGAGAGCGCGGTGTTCGCCGCCCCCGCCAAGGGCAGTGCGCGCGGCGGCGACGCGGGCCGCATCTACCAGCTCAAGCGCGAGGTGCTGGAGTTCAAGCGGGCCGTCTCCCCGCTGCTGCGGCCCATGGAACTGCTGAGCGAGCGCCCGATGCGGCTGGTGGACCCCGACATCCAGAAGTACTTCCGCGACGTGGCCGACCACCTGGCGCGGGTGCACGAGCAGGTCGTCGGCTTCGACGAGCTGCTGAACTCGATCCTCCAGGCCAATCTCGCGCAGGCGACGGTCGCGCAGAACGAGGACATGCGCAAGATCACCTCCTGGGCGGCGATCATCGCCGTGCCCACGATGATCTGCGGGGTGTACGGGATGAACTTCGAGCACATGCCGGAGCTCCACTGGCGCTACGGCTACCCGATGGTGATGGGCGCGATCGCCGGCGCCTGCTTCACCATCCACCGCGCGCTGCGCCGTCACGGCTGGCTCTGACCGGCCGACGGGCACCCCCTACGCTGTGCGCATGACTCTCAGCACGCTCGATCTGGCCCTCGTCGAGGAGGCCACCAAGAAGTCCGGCCTCATCTGGGTCCGGGGCACCGGGGTCGACCGGGCCCTGTGGCACGCCTGGGTGGACGGCGCCGCGCACGTGCTGGGCGACGGTCCCGGGGAGCAGCCGTTCCCTGGGCTCGTGGACGGCGCGAGCGCCGAGGTCACCGTGCGCAGCAAGGACAAGGGCGGCCGGCTGGTCGCCTGGACGGCGACCGTACGCGAGCTGGCGCCCCGCGGTGAGCAGTGGGAGGCCGCGGTCGCCGAGCTCAAGGGCAAGCGGCTGAACGCGCCCGACTCGGAGTCGATGACCGACCGCTGGGCGCGCGAGTGCCGGCTGCTGCGCCTGGAGCCGGTCTCCGCGAGCACCGACCTGCCGGGCGGCTCGCTGGCCGCGGCCCCGCTGGACTCCCCCGCGATCACCCGCAGGCCCGTCCCGGCGGGACTGCCGAAGCTGCTGCTGAAGCGGAAGAAGACGGCCCGCTAAAACCCCGGCGCCCCGCCGGGCCCCGCTCAGGGCTTGCTCGGGTTGTTCCCCTGCCCTGAGCCCTTCGGCGCGGGCGAGGCCCCGCCGCCACCGGTGGCCTGCCCCTTGGTCGTCGGCAGCTGCGACCCGTAGTCGACGGTCTCGTCCTGCGACGGCGCCTCCAGCGGGACGGTCTTGCCCCACTCGCCGAGCTCCACCCGCCCGGCGCCGCCGGCCCGCTCCATCATCAGCGGGTACGGGGTGCCCTCCAGCGAGACCGACAGCTTGCCGCCCTTTCCCTGGTCCCCGGTGAGCTGGACCGCGCGGGTGTGCCCGACCTTGGTGTACTCCTCGTTCTTGGCGACCTTGCCGTCCAGCCCGAGGAGCACCCCGAGCAGCGTGTCCATGTCCGTGAACCCGCGGAACTGCTTGTACGAGGGGTCGCCCTCGGGCACCTTCACGAACTTGTCGCCGAGCTTCCCGGCGGAGTCGGACTGCCCCCAGAACGCGGCGTCGGCCTTCAGGAAGAGCTGCTCGCCCACGCGCAGCAGCCGGAAGGTGTTCTCGTCCGACTTCACCTCGCCGGAGCCGCCGCCGGAGCCCAGCCGCATGTCGAGGGTGAAGGTCTTGCCGCCGCTGACCAGCGTGCCGGACAGGTGCACGGACTCGGCCGCCGTGGCCGCCTCCTTCGCCTTCCCCGCGATCTGGTCGGCGGAGAGCTTGCCGACCCCGTTGGTGCCCTCGTCGGGATCCGCCCCGCAGCCCGTGCCGGCGACGGCGAGACCCGCGCACAGCGCGCCGACGAACGCGGCCCGGCGCAGCCGAGCGGCAGGGAAGTAGGCGGTCACGGGCTGGTGCCTCTCGTCGGCGTCTGTGGGCAGCAGGCAGCGTACCCGGCCGCGCGGCGCGGCCCGCTCCCGGCCGGGCAGGCCCTGCGGGGCACCTGAGCGGCCGCCCCACCAGGACGGTTGCGCCGGGCACGGGCTAGCCTGAGGCACGGCAGGACCGTTGATCGAGGCACGAGGAGGCGCTCGGATGGCTGCAGGCGCCCCCCGGATCTTCGTCTCGCATCTGTCGGGAGTGCCCGTCTTCGATCCCAACGGCGATCAGGTCGGCCGCGTCCGCGACCTCGTCGCGATGCTGCGCGTCGGCGGCCGCCCGCCACGGCTGCTGGGCCTGGTGGTCGAGGTCGTCAGCCGGCGCCGGATCTTCGTCCCCATGACCCGCGTGACGGGCGTGGAATCCGGGCAGGTCATCACCACCGGCGTGGTGAACATGCGGCGCTTCGAGCAGCGCCCCACCGAGCGGCTGATCCTCGGCGAGCTGCTGGACCGCCGGGTGACGCTGGGCGCCACCGGCGAGGAGGTCACCGTCCTCGACGTGGCCATCCAGCAGCTGCCGGCCCGCCGCGACTGGGAGATCGACCGGATCTTCGTGCGCAAGGGCAAGGGCGGCGCGCTGCGCCGGCGCGGCGAGACCCTGACGGTCGAGTGGTCGGCGGTGACGGGCTTCTCGCTGGAGGAGCACGGGCAGGGCGCCGAGAGCCTGGTCGCCACCTTCGAGCAGATGCGCCCGGCCGACGTGGCGAACGTCCTGCACCACCTGACGCCGAAGCGGCGCGCCGAGGTGGCCAACGCCCTCGACGACGACCGGCTCGCGGACGTCCTGGAGGAGCTGCCCGAGGACGAGCAGGTGGAGATCCTCGGCAAGCTGAAGGAGGAGCGCGCCGCCGACGTCCTGGAGGCGATGGACCCCGACGACGCGGCCGACCTGCTCTCCGAGCTGCCCGAGGACGACCAGGAGCGGCTGCTGACCCTGATGCGGCCGGACGACGCGGCCGACGTGCGCCGCCTGCTGTCGTACGAGGAGAACACCGCGGGCGGTCTGATGACCACCGAGCCGATCGTGCTGCGGCCGGACGCCACCGTCGCGGACGCCCTGGCGCGCGTACGGCAGTCGGACCTGTCGCCGGCCCTCGCCGCGCAGGTGTACGTGTGCCGGCCGCCGGACGAGACGCCGACCGGCAAGTACCTGGGCACGGTGCACTTCCAGCGGCTGCTGCGCGACCCGCCGTTCACACTGGTCAGCTCGATCGTGGACACGGACCTGCCGCCGCTGCGCCCGGATGCCTCGCTTCCGGTGGTGACCAGCTACCTGGCCGCGTACAACATGGTGGCGGTGCCCGTCGTCGACGAGAGCGGCTCGCTGCTGGGCGCGGTGACCGTGGACGACGTACTGGACCACCTGCTGCCGGACGACTGGCGGGAGACGGACTTCCACTCCGAGGAGCTCTCCGATGGGCGGTGAACGGCGGCGTGACCCGGCGCGCGACCGGCGCCGTGAGCAGGCCCGCGTGCGGCGTGAGCTGGCCCGCGAGCACGCCCGCGAGACCTCGCGCGAGCAGGGGCTCTCGGGGCGCGAGGAGGAGGTCGCCGAGCGGCTGCGGGCCAAGCCGGCCGCTTCCGCGTCCGGATCCAGCGCGCTGACCCGGTCGACACGGGTGCGCCTGGACCAGCCGCGGGCCGACCGGCGGCGGCTGCTGCCGGTGTACGACCCGGAGGCCTTCGGGCGGCTGTCGGAGCGGGTGGCGCGGTTCCTGGGCACGGGCCGGTTCATCGTCTGGATGACCCTGGTCATCATCGTCTGGGTGCTCTGGAACATCTTCGCGCCGGACGACCTGCGGTTCGACGAGTACCCGTTCATCTTCCTGACGCTGATGCTGTCCCTCCAGGCGTCCTACGCGGCCCCGCTGATCCTGCTCGCGCAGAACCGGCAGGACGACCGGGACCGCGTCAACCTGGAGCAGGACCGCAAGCAGAACGAGCGCTCCATCGCCGACACCGAGTACCTGACCCGGGAGATCGCCTCGCTGCGCATGGGCCTGGGCGAGGTCGCCACCCGCGACTGGATCAGGTCCGAGTTCCAGGACCTGATCAAGGAGATGGACGAGCGCCGGCTATTCCCGAGGGAACGTGATGAAGGCGACCGCTGACAGGCTTTCCTGACGCCTGCTACCGAGCCGTACCATCGGGACATGGCTACCGACACAAGCTCCGCCGCCGTGCCCGAGCAGGATGCGATCCTGGACGCGCTGTCGACGGTGAACGACCCCGAGATCCACCGGCCGATCACCGAGCTCGGCATGGTCAAATCGGTGGAGATCGGCGAGGGCGGAGCCGTCGCCGTCACGGTCTACCTCACGGTGTCGGGCTGCCCCATGCGCGAGACCATCACCAAGAACGTCACCGAGGCCGTCGAGAAGGTCGCGGGCGTCACCTCCGTCGCCGTCTCCCTCGACGTGATGAGCGACGAGCAGCGCAAGGACCTGGCGGCCACGCTGCGCGGCGGCACCGCCGAGCGCGAGGTGCCCTTCGCCAAGCCGGGCTCGCTGACCCGTGTGTACGCGGTCGCGTCCGGCAAGGGCGGCGTCGGCAAGTCGTCGGTGACGGTGAACCTCGCCGCGGCGATGGCGGCGGACGGCCTCAAGGTCGGCGTCGTGGACGCGGACATCTACGGCCACAGCGTGCCGCGCATGCTGGGCGTGGACGGCCGTCCCACCCAGGTCGAGAACATGATCATGCCGCCGTCGGCGCACGGCGTGAAGGTCATCTCCATCGGCATGTTCACCCCGGGCAACGCGCCGGTGGTGTGGCGCGGCCCGATGCTCCACCGGGCCCTCCAGCAGTTCCTGGCCGACGTGTTCTGGGGCGACCTGGACGTGCTGCTGCTGGACCTGCCCCCGGGTACGGGTGACATCGCGATCTCCGTCGCCCAGCTGGTGCCGAACGCGGAGATCCTCGTCGTGACCACCCCGCAGCAGGCCGCGGCCGAGGTCGCGGAGCGGGCCGGCTCGATCGCCGTGCAGACCCACCAGAAGATCGTCGGCGTGGTCGAGAACATGTCCGGCCTGCCGTGCCCGCACTGCGACGAGATGGTCGACGTGTTCGGCACCGGCGGCGGCCAGAAGGTCGCCGACGGGCTGACCAAGACGGTCGGCGCGACGGTGCCGGTGCTCGGCTCGATCCCGATCGACGTGCGGCTGCGCGAGGGCGGCGACGAGGGCAAGCCCGTCGTCCTGTCCGACCCGGACTCCCCGGCCGGCGCAGCGCTGCGCGCGATCGCGGGCAAGCTGGGCGGCCGCGCCCGCGGCCTGGCCGGCCTCTCGCTGGGCATCACGCCGCGCAACAAGTTCTGACACGGGCGGGCCGGTGCCCGTACCCGAGGTGCGAAAGGCGCCGCCGACAGCGTCGGCGGCGCCTTTCGTCTCCGGTGCCGCGCCCGTACGTCCTACTCGTACGCGCTCAGGTCCCCGATGACCGAGAAGCCGAGCCCGTACGCGCTCATGCCCCGCCCGTACGCGCCCAGGTGCACCCCGCCCGGCGTGGAGCCGGCGAGGACCCAGCCGAACTCCGACTCGCGGTAGTGGAACGGCGTCGGCTCCCCGTCGACCGGCAGCGACAGCGTCGACCAGTCGTCCCCGCCGAGGTCGTCCGCGAGCTCCCACGCGGCCTCGGTCTGCTGGTCCAGCCATTCGTTGCGCAGGGTGTGGTCCATCTGGCCGGGCCAGCTGTACGCCAGCAGGCCCGAGCCGGCCAGCCAGGCGGCCGAGGACACCGAGGTGGCCTCCAGGACGCCGGTGCCGTCGCTGCTGCGGCGCAGCGGGTTGCTGGCGACGGTGACGACCACCGCGAAGCGCTCCTTCTCGCCGGTGGCGAGCTCGCCGCGCGCGGAGGGCTCGTCGCCGTGGCCGGTGGAGCCGTGCTCCACGGTGCCGTCGGCGGCGGTGCCCACCTGCATGAGCCAGCGGGGGCCGGTGAAGGCCCCGTCCAGCCCGTACCAGGGGAAGTCGGCCCGCAGGTACCCCTCGGCCGTCCGGCGGGCCGCCGGAACGGGCACGGCGGGCTCCTGGGGCGTGGGCGGCGCGGACTGCGCGGCGGTCTGCGGGGGTGCGGCGGCGGACGCGGGTGCTTCGGCGGGCTGTGCGCCTACCCGGCTACTGCTCGTCGTCTCCATCTGAGCGGCCTCTCGTTCCGTGGGGTCCGGAACGGGGCTCCCCCACGCTTTCCTGCGTCCGGACAGATGGAGGATAGCCATCCGACCGCGGATCGCCGGGCAGGCCGGTGGCTCAGGTGGCGTCGGCGTCGAAGGGCGTACGGGCTTCCGGGGCGGGTACGGCGGGCTTCTTGAGCAGGTCCGGGCCCGCGGAAGCGGCGGCGGCGCCCGGCGTGGCGGCGGCGGTCGGCGCGACCTCCGGCTCCTTGCCGTTGACCGCGTCGGTGACCTCGTTGAGCTCCTTGCGGAGGTCGAAGCTGCTGCGCAGCTCGTTGAGGTCCTCGTTCTCGCCCAGCTGCTTGCGGATGAAGGTCTTCGGGTTCAGGTCCTCGAACTCGAAGTCCTTGAACTCCGGTCCGAGCTCCGAGCGGATGTCCTGCTTGGCACTGTCGGAGAACGCGCGGACCTTCCGGATGAACCCGGTCACGTCCTGAATGACCTTGGGGAGCTTGTCCGGTCCGAAGACGAGGATGGCCAGCACCACGATCGTGACCAGCTCAAGGCCGCCTATGTCGTTGAACACCTTGCCGCTCCTCGAATCTCTCCACGTCCGGCCCGGACCACGGTACCCGTCGTACTCGCCGGGCCTCTACACGCGAATGGTCCCGAAAGTCGTTTCCCGGCGTGAGTTCGGCCGGAAGACGTCGTTCGGTCCCGTCATGACCCGTTCGACGAGCCCAGCACCACTTCCAGCGTGCGCTCCCGGCCCTCGCGCAGGACCGTCAGGGTCAGCGCGTCGCCCGGGCGGTGCGCCCGGATCTTGATGATCAGCTCGTCGCCGCCGTGGACGCGCTGTCCGTCCACCTTGGTGATCACGTCGCCCGGCTTCATCCCGGCGCGCGCCCCGGGGCCGGGAGGGACGGCGGACTTGCCGTCCTCGCCCTTGGCCGCGACGCGGGCCCCGTCGCCGGTGTACTGCATGTCGAGGGTGACCCCGATGACGGGGTGGGTGGCGTGGCCGGTGCGGATCAGCTCCTCGGCGACGCGCTTGCCCTGGTTGACGGGGATGGCGAAGCCGAGGCCGATGCTGCCGCTCTGCTGGTCGGAATCGTCCTTGTCGGCACCCCGGATCGCGCTGTTGATGCCGATCACGTGCGCCTTGGCGTCGAGGAGCGGGCCACCGGAGTTGCCGGGGTTGATGGGGGCGTCGGTCTGGAGGGCGTCGACGTAGCTGACGTCGCCGCCGTCGCCCTTGTCGCCGCCCGCGGTGATGGGGCGTCCGGTGGCGCTGATGATGCCGGCGGTGACGGTGTTGGAGAGGTCGAAGGGCGCTCCGATGGCCACCACCGGGTCGCCGACCTTCACGTTCTCGGAGTTGCCGAGGGCCAGTGGCCGCAGGCCGCGGACGCCGGTCACCTTGACCACGGCCAGGTCGTAGCCGCCGTCGCGGCCGACGAGTTCGGCGGCCACGCTCTCGCCGGTGCTGAAGGTGACCGTTATCGCCTTGGCGTCGGCGACCACGTGGTTGTTGGTCAGGATGTGGCCCTGCGCGTCGAGGACGAAGCCGGTTCCGGTGCCGCTGCCCCCGCCGCCGCTGACGTGCAGGGTGACCACGCCGGGCAGGGCGGTGGCGGCGATCCCGGCCACGCTCTCGGGCGCGCGGTCCTTGCTCACCGGGGCGGCCTGGGGGAGCTCCAGACGGGTGCCGCTCTGGCGCTCGGCGAGGACGCCGAGGTAGCCGCCGATGCCGCCGGCGAGCAGGGCGGTGCCGACGCCGAGGGCGACCATCTGCCAGATCCGGATCCCCCGGGGCGCCTTCCCGGCGTCCACGACGTGCAGCGGCCGCACGGCCCACGGGTCGTACCGCGGCCCGTCCGCACCCGGTGCCTGCCCGTCGGAATCGCCGGTTCCGGGGTCGCCCTCGGGCTGGTCCCCGGTCGCGGGCCCGGCCACGGGCTCAGCCACGGGCTCGGCGTCGGACGAGGGGCGGGGGGCCGGGACGCCGTCGGGTGCGGCGTCGGGCAGGCCGTCGGGCCGGCTCCACCACCGCGGAGCCGGATCGGTCTGCTGGCTGTCGGACATGGGCGCTCCCCGCGTACCTGGCGCACCGCCCGGGCGGCGCATCTGCCGCAGATTCAACCAGGTCCCCACCACGCCGGGGTCAGCGGGACAACGACACCGGCCGGGCCGACGGGGTCTCCGAGGGCCGCACCGGAGGCTGCGGCCCGCCGGAGCGCAGACTCGGCGGAACACTGCCCGGGGAGGGGAGCCGGTCGAGGATCACGGCATCGGTCACCGACACGGCGGGACCGGGCCGCGAGGCGGGTGCGTCCCCCCGCGCGTTCGGCTCCGCGGTCTCGATCGGCAGGGTGCCGCCCAGCGCGAGCGCGGCCAGCGACACGGCCCCGGCCGCGACGAACGCGAAGCGGCGCCGGGGGCGGCCCACCTCGTGGATGCGGAAACCCTCGCGCGGCATCGCCGCCGCGGCGTATCCGAAGGAGGCGAACGGATCGCCCCCGCCGGAGGAACGGGCAGGACCGGACGAACCGGCGGCGCCACCGGACGCCCCCGCCGGCCCGACAGGACCCGGCAGCCCGGAGGAACCGTCGAGGTCCCCGCCCGGCAGGCCCTGCAACCGGGCCAGCAGCCCGGCGGACAGTGGCGGCGGCGCGCTCTCCACGAACAGGGTCTTCAGACGGCGTTGCGCATCGGCCTCGGCCTTGCACTTGGCACAGGTCGCCAGGTGGGCCAGGACCCGCTCGCGCGCGTCATGGCCGAGCTCCCCGTCCACCAGGGCGGCGAGCCGGTCACCCAGGTGCTGTTCGGCAGGGGACGGACTGACTCCGCTCACTCGGTTCCGCCCTCTCCCCCGGCACCCGGAGCGCCCACGGCCACGCCCGCCAGCGCGCGCTGCTCCGCACGGGCCTCGGGAGAGCGGTGCTTGAGCGCCTTGCGCAGGTGCGAACGGCCCCGGTGGATACGGCTGCGCACGGTGCCGAGCTTCACGCCCAGGGTGGCGGCGATCTCCTCGTACGACAGGCCCTCGATGTCGCACAGCACCACGGCCGCGCGGAACTCGGGCGCGAGGGTGTCCAGCGCCTGCTGTACGTCCGCGTCGAAGTGGGTGTCGTGCAGCACCTGCTGCGGGGACGGCTCACGGCTCGGCAGCCGCTCGGCGGCGTCGTCGCCGAGGGCGTCGAAGCGGATCCGCTGCTTGCGGCGGACCATGTCCAGGAACAGGTTGGTGGTGATCCGGTGCAGCCAGCCCTCGAAGGTGCCGGGCGTGTACGTGGACAGCGAGCGGAAGACGCGGACGAAGACTTCCTGCGTCAGGTCCTCGGCGTCGTGCTGGTTACCCGTCAGACGGTAGGCAAGGCGGTAGACCCGCGCGCTGTGCGTGCTGACGATCTCCTCCCATGAAGGAGGGGTCCACGCCTGCGATCCCGCATCGGCGGCAAAGGTCGCGGTGGTTGCGGTGGCGGTGTGGAAACGGTCAGCAATGTAGGTCACGGATTTCGGCTCACCCGGTGACCGGAAGAGGCGCTTCATCACGCCCCAACGATCCACAGGCGCAGCCGCACCTCCCCTGTCGGCTCTGGTGGTGTCCAGTGGAGTCCCTACCATAGCCACCCCCTCCGTCAGCTTTGGATAAGCTTTTTTGCAGTAACTTTGCACGGGTATTCAGTCCCCCGACGGCACCGGACCGGCGATCTGCCCGGCACCGTCCCTGTCTATCCCTCATCCGTCCGGCGTCTATCCCTCACAACGCCCGGTCCCATCTGCGGGTTCCCGACGTCAACGGATACAGTCACCGTTGCGCCAACTATGGGGACAGGAGAGGGTCATTACCGGCAACCGGCAGACGAGCTGGGCGTTCGCCGACGCGTTTGTCGCCGAGGACGACGCTCTGCGATGGGCCCGCGACCGGTCCAGGGAAGCGGGCCTGCGCTCCGTCTCCCCCGGCACCGGCGCCGCGCTGCGCCTGCTCGCCGCCACCGCGGACGCCAAGGCGGTCGCGGAGATCGGCACCGGAACCGGCGTCTCCGGCATCCACCTCCTCCACGGGATGCGCCCCGACGGGGTGCTCACCACCGTGGATCCCGAACCCGACCGGCAGGCCTTCGCCCGTCAGGCGTTCCGCGCCGCCGGCTTCGCCGGCAACCGCGCCCGGTTCATCCCCGGCCGCGCGCTCGACGTCCTGCCCCGGCTCGCGGACGGCGGGTACGACCTCGTCTTCTGCGACGGGGACCCCACCGAGTCCCTCGACTACCTCGCCGAATCGTTGCGCCTGCTGCGTCCCGGCGGGCTGGTCTGCTTCGAGGGGGTCTTCTCCGACGGCCGTACGGTCGACTCCGCCGCCCAGCCGGTCGAGGTCCTCCGCGTGCGCGAGCTGCTGCGCAGCGTCCGCGAGAGCCCGGCCCTGGAGGCGGCCCTGCTCCCGGTGGGCGACGGCCTGCTGTGCGCGGTACGGCGCTGATCCCCGTACGGCCCCACGTCCGTGCGGCCCGCGTCCGTCAGCCCGCGCCCGTACGGCCCCGCGTCCGTCAGCCCGCGCCCGTACGGCCCCGCGTCCGAACGCCCCGGGGGAAAACGCAGCGCTGCCCCGACCGCGGGTGGCGATCGGGGCAGCGCAGAGTTCAGATCTTGGTGAAAGTGCGGTCAGCGGGTTAGCCGACGACCTTCTTCAGGGCGTCACCCAGGGCGTCCGCCTCGTCCGGAGTCAGCTCGACGACAAGCCGACCGCCGCCCTCGAGCGGTACGCGCATGACGATGCCCCGCCCCTCCTTGGTGACCTCGAGCGGGCCGTCGCCCGTCCGCGGCTTCATGGCCGCCATGCTCGTTCCCCTTCCTGAAACCAGCTCATCGTCAGCCGACGGCCCCATTCAGGCGCCTAATGCCCGGCATCGAACACAATGCTTCCCGGCCATTATCCCGCATGTCAGGACCCGATGACCAACATCGGCCGGGAACGCTTGTGCAACGCGCTTGGCCAAAACCACTCATTTCGGGGACCCGCCTGCCATACTTCGCCGCTCCGCCCCAGGACTGCCGTTCGCTTTCTTTGACGCACATCACATGTCCGGTGGCGGTCCGGTCCGCCATGCTGACCCTTGCACCGGCCGGTACCGGCCGGTAGCCAAGCCCGCGACGAAGGGGGACCCCCTGCCATGGCCGACAGCGTGCTCTACGAAGTGACGGACGGACTCGCGACCATCACGATCAACCGTCCCGACGCGATGAACGCGATGAACACGGAGGCCAAGGTCGCCCTGCGCGACGCGGTCCGGGCGGCAGCCGAGGACACCGCCGTACGGGCCGTGCTGCTCACGGCCGCCGGCGGCCGCGCCTTCTGCGTCGGCCAGGACCTCAAGGAGCACATCGGCAACCTGACGTCCGACCGCGAGACCGGCTCGTCGCTGACGATGAGCACCGTCTCCGAGCACTACAACCCCATCGTGCGGGCGCTCACCGAGATGCCGAAGCCGGTGGTCGCGGGCGTGAACGGCGTCGCCGCCGGGGCCGGCTTCGGCTTCGCGCTGGCCGCGGACTACCGCGTCGTCGCCGACACGGCGTCCTTCAACACCTCCTTCGCCGGGGTCGCGCTGACCGCCGACTCGGGGGTCTCCTGGACCCTGCCGCGCCTGATCGGCGCCTCCCGCGCCTCGGACCTGCTGCTCTTCCCGCGCTCCGTCAAGGCGCAGGAGGCGTACGACCTGGGCATCGCGAACCGCCTGGTCCCGGCGGAGTCGCTGGCCGCGGAGGCCGAGTCGGTCGCCCGTACCCTGGCCGCCGGCCCGACGGTCGCCTACGCCGCGATCAAGGAGTCCCTCGCCTACGGGGCCACGCACTCCCTGCGGGACTCGCTGGCCCACGAGGACGTCGTCCAGACCCGGGCCGGCGCCTCCGAGGACCACGCCATCGCCGTGCAGGCCTTCCTCGCGAAGCAGCCGCCGCGGTACCTGGGCCGCTGATCCCACCCGCAACCGCGGCCCCGCTCGGACCCGCGCCCCCGCTCAGGCCTTCGGCAGCACGGCCGCCTCGCGCGAGACGCAGGCCGCGAGGTGGTCGTTGACCAGGCCGCAGGCCTGCATCAGGGCGTAGGCCGTGGTGGGGCCGACGAAGCGGATGCCGGCCTTCTTGAGGGCCTTGGACAGGGCCGTGGACTCCGCGGTGACCGCCGGCACGTCGGCGATCGTGCGCGGGGCCCGGCCTGGTTCCGGGGCGTGGGACCAGATCAGGGTGTCCAGCTCGCCCGGCTCCCACCCGGCCAGCACCTTGGCGTTGGCGAGGGTCGCCTCGATCTTCGCCCGGTTGCGGATGATCCCCTCGTCCGCGAGCAGCCGCTCGGCGTCGCTGTCGTCGAACTCCGCGACCTTCGCGATCTCGAAGGAGGAGAAGGCCGTACGGAAGCCCTCCCTGCGGCGCAGGATCGTCAGCCAGGACAGCCCCGACTGGAACGCCTCCAGGCACAGCCGCTCGTACAGGGCGTCGTCCCCGTGGAGCGGACGACCCCACTCCGTGTCGTGGTAGGCGATGTACTCCGGCGTGGACAGCGCCCACGGGCACCGCAGCCCGCCGTCGGGGCCGGCGACGGCCGTCACTGCCCGGCCCGCTTCGTCAGGTCGGGCCCCGCCGCGGACCCGGCGCGGAGAGCCTCCGCGGAGGCCTCCAGCTGCGCGATCCGCGCGTCCCGCTCGGCCAGCTCCGCCGCCAGCCGGTCCAGTACGTCGTCCACCTCGGCCATCCGGTAGCCGCGCGGCGCGACCGGCAGCCGCAGCGCGTCGATGTCGGCCCGCGCGACGGGGCGGGTCTCCGGCAGCCCGTCGGCCACCCGGTCCGGCTCGGCCTCGGGCAGCACGGCCTCGGAACCGCCGCCGACCACCGCGAGGGTGACCGCTGCGACGACCACGACCAGCGCGATCAGCAAGAACCAGAACACGATCAACTCCCTGACAGACTGAGGGCGGCTTCAGCCATCAGGTTAAGGTCGCAAGCGAGGCGCGAGGGCCGCCGGAGGAGGAAAGAACGGGATGCTGCGACTGGGCAGGCGCGAGTTCGACACGCACGAGCCGGTGATCATGGCCATCGTGAACCGGACTCCGGACTCCTTCTACGACCAGGGCGCGACCTTCCGCGACGAGCCCGCGCTGGACCGGGTCGAGCAGGCGGTCGCCGAGGGCGCCGCGATCATCGACATCGGCGGGGTCAAGGCGGGCCCGGGCGAGCACGTGGACGCGGCCGAGGAGGCGCGGCGCACGGTCGGCTTCGTCGCCGAGGTACGGCGCCGCCACCCGGACGTGGTGATCAGCGTGGACACCTGGCGGCACGAGGTCGGCGAGGCCGTCTGCGAGGCCGGGGCGGACCTGCTCAACGACGCGTGGGGCGGGGTTGACCCCAAGCTGGCGGAGGTCGCCGCGCGGTACGGGGCGGGCCTGGTCTGCACGCACGCGGGCGAGGTCGAGCCGCGCACGCGGCCGCACCGGATGGCGTACGACGACGTGATGGCGGACATCCTGCGGGTCACGGTGGGCCTCGCGGAGCGGGCGGCCCTGCTCGGCGTCCGCCGCGACGGGATCATGATCGACCCGGGGCACGACTTCGGGAAGAACACCCGGCACTCGCTGGAGGCCACCCGCCGCCTGTCGGAGATGACGGACACGGGCTGGCCGGTGCTGGTCTCGCTGTCGAACAAGGACTTCGTCGGCGAGACCCTCGACATGCCGGTCAAGGAGCGCCTGCTGGGCACCCTGGCCACGACGGCCGTCTCGGCCTGGCTCGGCGCCCAGGTCTACCGCGTCCACGAGGTCGCGGAGACGCGGCAGATCCTCGACATGGTCCGATCGATCCAGGGCCACCGGCCCCCGGCGGTCGCCCGCCGGGGGCTCGCCTGAGCCCTGGCGGGTCCTACTTCCCGACTTCCTTCGTGACGAGCGCGATCGCCTCGTCCACGTCGTCCGTGACGTGGAAGAGGTAGAGGTCGCGCTCCGAGGCCTTGCCCTGGGCGATGACCGTGTTCTTCAGCCAGTCGATCAGGCCGCCCCAGTACTCCGTGCCGAACAGCACGATCGGGAACCGGGTGATCTTCTGGGTCTGCACCAGGGTCAGCGCCTCGAACATCTCGTCCAGCGTGCCGAGGCCGCCCGGCAGGACGACGAAGCCCTGGCTGTACTTCACGAACATCGTCTTGCGGACGAAGAAGTACCGGAAGTTCAGCCCCAGGTCGACGTGCTGGTTGAGCCCCTGCTCGAAGGGCAGCTCGATGCCGAGACCGACCGAGATGCCATTGGCCTCGCGGGCGCCCTTGTTGGCCGCCTCCATGGCGCCCGGGCCGCCGCCCGTGATGACGGCGAAACCGGCGTCGACGAGCGCGTGCCCGATCCGTACGCCCGCCTCGTACTCCGGCGAGTCCACCGGAGTACGGGCCGATCCGAACACGCTGATCGCCGGCGGCAGCTCCGCCAGCGTGCCGAAGCCCTCGATGAACTCCGACTGGATGCGCAGGACCCGCCAGGGATCGGTGTGCACCCACTCGGAGGGCCCGGCCGAATCCAGCAGCCGCTGGTCCGTCGTACTGCCCGCCTGCACCTGGCTCCGCCTCCTCAGCACCGGCCCGAGCTGCTGCTCCTGGGGCCGACGACGAGCGTTGCCTTCGGGGTTGCCCATGATGTGCTCCCTCCTGCTGATCGTTGGATCAGGGTAGGCGCACAAAGGTGACGACAAGCGGAATTCAGGAGGTCAGCCAGGCGCGGAGTCGTTCCTCGCAGTGGAGGATGGCCTTCGTCTCGACGCGTTCGTCGACCTTGTGGGCCAGCAGGGCGTCGCCCGGGCCGTAGTTGACCGCCGGGATGCCGAGGGCGCTGAAGCGGGCCACGTCGGTCCAGCCGAACTTCGGCATGGCGCGGCCGCCGACCGCCTCCATGAAGGCCGCGGCCGCCGGGTGGGCAAGGCCGGGGAGGGCGCCGCCGGAGGAGTCGTCGACCACGAACTCCGCGATGTCGCAGTCCGCGAAGACCTCCCGGACGTGGGCCAGGGCCTCCTCCACGCTGCGGTCGGGGGCGTAGCGGAAGTTCACCGTCACGGTGCAGGCGTCGGGGATCACGTTGTTCGCGACGCCGCCCTCGATGCGGACCGCGTTCAGGCCCTCGTGGTACTCCAGGCCGTCGATCACCGGCTTGCGGGGCTCGTAGGCGGCGAGTTTGGCGAGAATCGCGCTCGCCGAGTGGATGGCGTTGGAGCCCATCCAGCTGCGGGCGGAGTGCGCGCGCTCGCCGGCGGTGCGCAGCAGCACGCGCAGGGTGCCCTGGCAGCCGCCCTCGACCTCTCCGTCGGAGGGCTCCAGCAGGACCGCGAAGTCGCCGGTCAGCCAGTCGGGGTGGGCCTCGGCGACCTTGCCCAGGCCGTTGAGGTCGGCGGCGACCTCCTCCTGGTCGTAGAAGACGAAGGTCAGGTCCCGGTTCGGCTCGGGCACGGTCGCGGCGATGCGCAGCTGTACGGCGACGCCGGACTTCATGTCGGTCGTGCCGCAGCCCCACAGGACGTCGTTCTCGTCGAGGCGGGAGGGGAGGTTGTCGGCGATCGGCACGGTGTCGAGGTGGCCGGCGAGGACGACGCGCTCGGCGCGGCCGAGGTGCGTGCGGGCCACGACGTTGTTGCCGTGGCGGTCCACCGTGAGGTGCGGCAGGTCGCGCAGCGCGCTTTCCACGAGGTCGGCGAGTACCTTTTCGTCCCCGCTCACGGAGGGGATGTCGACGAGCCGGGCAGTCAGCTCGGCGGCGTCCAGGGTGAGGTCCAGCTCGGATTCGGACATGGCTCTGACCCTAACGCCCCGGGGTGTGACGAAGCCCTGTACGTCCGGCCGGTGGACGCGCCGGATGGCTCAAGTACGGTGGGCCGCGTGTCTCAGAGCGATCACTCCCGTCAGCGACGTCGCCGGCCGGCCCGCAAGGCCGCCGGCCTGCTCGTACTGCTCGCGCTCGTCGGTTACCTCTCGGTGCAGTACGCGTCGAACGAGGGCGGCGGTGCCCCGCACTGCACTGCCAGCGTGGTCACCGGAGCCGACGAGGCCGGGCAGGGCGGCACCCGCGAGTCGTTCGACATGTCCCCGGAGCAGGCGGCGAACGCGGCGACGATAGCCGCGGTCGGCGTCTCCAAGGGCCTGCCGGACCGGGCGGTGACCATCGCCCTGGCGACCGCGATGCAGGAGTCGGCCCTGCGCAACCTCGACCACGGCGACCGGGATTCGCTCGGCCTGTTCCAGCAGCGGCCCTCCATGGGCTGGGGCACCCCGGACGAGATCAGGGACCCCGTCTACTCGTCGGGCATCTTCTACGACCACCTGGTCAAGGTCCCGGGCTACTCGCGGCTCCCGCTGACCGTGGCCGCGCAGAAGGTGCAGCGCAGCGGCTACCCGCAGGCGTACGCGAAGCACGAGCCGGACGCCATGGTGCTGACGGCGGCCTTCGGCGGCCGGGGCTCCCTGACCTGCGGCGGCCCCGCGCCCACCGAGCCGGGCGACCCGGAGAAGGTGCGGGAGCAACTGGTGCGGATCTTCGGGAAGAAGGTCCTGGCGACCGGCGGTGGCGGTGCGCCCGCCACCACCGCGGACGCGGGCCGGGGCGTCAAGGAGGCGGAGATCAACCTGCCGCTGAAGCCGGAGGGCGACGAGGCCGAGCACCGCCGGGGCAAGGCGCTGGCGCACTGGGCGGTCGCCAACTCGCGCAACCTTGGCATCGCCCGGGTCTCCTACAGCGCGCAGGGCTGGGTCGCCGGTGAGGCCAAGGGCGCCTGGCAGGACAAGGGCGGCGCCGGCGCGTCCGGCGGCGACCCGTACGGCGCGGACGCGAACGAGGTGCGGATCTTCGTGGCCCAGTGAGCCGGGGCGCGCCGCCGCGCGCCACCACGCGCCGCCGCGGGCCGCGTTCACGTGTGCGGGACGTCCCCCACACGGGGGTGACTGGCGCACCGGCCCCACAGTGCCCGCGAGCGGCGGAAACGCCTGGTCGGCGCGCATCCAATGCGGTTGTCGCGGAAGCCGATTAAACGATGCGTTACTGATCCTTTACCCGGGGGGTCCGCAACTTCGCCCGCCCCGACAGCGGTTGTACACGGCGTACTCAGCCGCTACCGCTTAGGAGCATCATGACCCTCCCCCTGACCCGCCGGATCGCCCGCACCGCGCTGCTGCTCGCCGCCGGCGCAGCACCCGTGGTCGGTGCGGCCGGCGCGGCCAGCGCCGCGGGCCTGGACGCCGTGCCGCAGCTGCCGCAGCTGGGCGCGCTCACCGCCCCCGCCGCCGACTCTCCGGCGGGCGAGGCCCTCGGCACCGGCGAGGCCACCGCCGCCGCGGCCACCGACACCGCCACGCAGGTGGCCCCGGTCGCCCCGGGCGAGCTCACCGGCACCGCCGGTTCGCTGCTCGGCGGTCTGCCGGCCGCCGGTCAGGCCACCTCCGGGCTGCCCGCCGCGCCGGAGCTGCCGCTGGGCGGGCTGCCCCTGGGCGGCCTGGGCGGCTGACCACCGCCACGCGCGCACGTACCGAGGGGCCGGGAGTACGAACTCCCGGCCCCTCGGGCTGTCGGCCCCTCGGGCTGTCGTGCGTGGCGCGAGCGCCGGTCAGCCGAGCCGCTTGACGGCCGCCGCGACCCGCTCGTCCGTGGCCGTGAAGGCGACCCGTACGAACCGCTCGCCCGCCTCCCCGTAGAAGTCGCCCGGCGCGACGAGGATGCCGAGCCCGGCGAGGTACGCCACCGTCTCCCAGCAGGGCTCGTCCCGGGTCGCCCACAGGTAGAGGCTGGCCTCGCTGTGCTCGATGCGGAAGCCGTGCGCCTCCAGGGCCCCGCGCAGCGCCGCGCGGCGGGCGGCGTAGCGGCCGCGCTGCTCCTCGACGTGCTCGTCGTCGCCGAGCGCGGCGACGGTGGCCGCCTGCACCGGGGCGGGGGTCATCATGCCGCCGTGCTTGCGGATCTCCAGCAGCTCGCGGAGCACGTCGGCGTCACCGGCGACGAAGGCCGCCCGGTAGCCCGCCAGGTTCGACCGCTTGGAGAGCGAGTGGACGGCGACCAGGCCCTCGTAGGACCCGCCGCAGACCTCGTCGTGGAGGACGGAGACGGGCTCGGCCTCCCAGCCCAGCTCCAGGTAGCACTCGTCGCTGAAGACGAGGATCCCGTGCTCGCGCGCCCAGGCCACGATCCGGATCAGGTCGTCCTTGGGGATGACCTTCCCGGTCGGGTTGGACGGGGAGTTGAGCCAGAGCAGCTTGACGCCGGCCGGGTCGAGCTCGGTCGGGTCGTCGTACACGACCGCCTCGGCGCCGCACAGGCGCGCGCCGACCTCGTACGTCGGGTAGGCGAGCCGCGGGTACGCGACCTTGTCGCCGGCGCCCAGACCCAGCTGGGTCGGCAGCCAGGCCACCAGTTCCTTGGAGCCGACCACCGGCAGCACGTTGCGGTGCCCGGCGGCGCTCGCGCCGAGGCGGCCGCGCAGCCAGCCGGTGATCGCGTCGCGCAGGGCGGCCGTGCCCCACACCGTCGGGTAGCCCGGGGAGTCCGCGGCCTCGACGAGGGCGCGCTGGATCAGCTGCGGCACCGGGTCGACGGGGGTGCCGACCGACAGGTCGACGATGCCGTCCGCGTGGGCCGCCGCCGTCGCCTTGTACGGCTCCAGCTTGTCCCAGGGAAAGGCGGGAAGACGTGCGGAAAGTGCGGCCACGGTGCTCTGCTCTCTCTGGGCTGTGGGATGTACGTACGGGAGCCGGAAACGGCTCGGTCCCGCGCGGCCGAGGGGCCGTACGGGACCGAGGCACGCGAACCGCCAGGGGCGGAGGCCGTCAGTGGCCCTCGCCCATCGGCGGCAGCGCGGCGATGAAGGGGTGGTCGCGCTCGATCAGGCCCAGCTTGGAGGCACCACCGGGCGAACCGAGCTCGTCGAAGAACTCGACGTTCGCCTTGTAGTAGTCCTTCCACTCCTCCGGGGTGTCGTCCTCGTAGAAGATGGCCTCGACCGGGCAGACCGGCTCACAAGCACCACAGTCGACGCACTCGTCCGGGTGGATGTACAAGGACCGCTGGCCCTCGTAGATGCAGTCGACGGGGCACTCTTCGATGCATGCCTTGTCCTTGACGTCGACACAAGGCTCCGCGATGACGTAGGTCACGCTCTCGTTCCTCCTCGGTAGGGCTTTCCATATCGCGCGGGAGCGCGGCGTCGTCGATGCCCGCACCTAGTATCTCCGTTCCCGGGCACGATCCGAACAGGAGGGGCGGACAGAGCTGTGGAAATCACCGCGGGTGGACTGCTGGAGATCCGGATTACCCCCGCTGACGTGGGTAAACGAGTCTCTGTACGACGGGTGGATCTCAAGGGGGACGGCCCCCCGGCGTTCAGTGACGCGGTAGGGGTTCTCACATCCTGGAACGAGGGTGTGCTCGTGATCACACAAAAGAACGCGAAGACGGTCCGGATCGCGGAATCGTCACTGGTGGCGGGCAAGGTCGTGCCCCCGGCACCGGCCCGGCGGCGGGGTCCGGCGGCCTCCTTCGAGGAGCTGGCGCGGGTCACGGCACGGGCCTGGCAGCCGCTGGAGAGCGAGCCGCTGGGCGAGTGGACCCTGCGCGCGGCCGAGGGGTTCACCCGCCGCGCCAACTCCGTACTGCCGCTCGGCGACCCCGGGATACCGCTGGACGAAGCACTCGCGCGAGTGACCGCCTGGTACGCGGAGCGTGGGCTTCCGGTGTACGTGCAGGCCGCGACGGGCGCCGTGGGCACCCAGGAGGCGCTGTGCGCGGAGCTGGAGGAGCGGGGCTGGGTGAACGAGGTCTCCGCGGAGGTCCGCGTCGGGGCGCTGGCGCCGCTGGCGGACGTCCCGGACGCCGTCGACGCGGTGGCGGACGAGGTACGGCTGACCCGGGTCCCGGGCGAGGAGTGGCTGGCCCGGTACGGGAAGGTCGAGAACCCCGAACTGGCGCGGCGAATGCTGGTGGAGGGCCCGTCGGTGTGGTTCGCGACGCTGCCCGGGCGGGCGATCGGGCGGATGGTGGTGGACGGGCGCTGGGCCGGCTTCGGGGCGGTCGAGGTGGACCCGGAGCACCGGCGCGGGGGCCTGGCGACGGCGGTGATGACGGCGCTGGCGCGGCGGGCGCTTCAGGAGGGCGCGTCGGCGGCGTGGCTCCAGGTGGAGACGGACAACGCGGGGGCGCGGGGCCTCTACGACGGGATGGGCTTCGGGACGCACCACATGTACCACCACTTCCGGGCGGCGGCGTGAGTTCCGCGCGGGAGCGGTTCGCGGCGGAGGCCCGGGCGGAGCGGCCCGACCTGTCGGTGCTGTGCCTGCTGCTGGCGGCCGAGGCCGACCCGGACCTGGACGAACGGGCGATGGACTGGGCGCAGATCGAGCTGGACCGGCTGGCGGGGATGGTCCCGTACGGGCTGCGCGGGGCCAGGGCGTGGGCGTCGGCGATGACGGAACTCCTCGGCGGGCGGCTGGGCTTCCACGGCACGCCGGCGGACTACGACCGGCTGTCGTCCTCGCTGCTGCACGAGGTGCTGCGGCGGCGCCGGGGCCTGCCGATCCTCCTGTCGGTCGTCTGGATGGAGGTCGCGCGGCGGGCGGGTGCGCCGGTTTACGGGCTGGGGCTGCCGGGGCACTTCGTGGTGGGCTTCGGGGATCCGGAGGAGGGCGTGACCGTCGACCCCTTCGCGGGCGGCGCCTCGCTGGGCGCGGGGCCGGCGGAGCAGGCGCGGTCGCCGCGCGAGCCGGCCCGCACCCTGGACATCGTCCTGCGCGTCCTGAACAACATCAGGGCGTGGGCCTCGGCCCGCCCCGAGCAGTCGGCGGTGGCCCTCTGGGCCCTCGACCTCTCGCTGCTCCTGCCCTCGCACCCGGCGTCGCTGCGGTACGAGCGGGCGCGGCTGCTGGTGGAACGGGCCGAGTTCACGGCGGGCGCGGCCGAGCTGGAGGCGTACGCGGAGGTCGTCGACGCCATCGACCCCGGCGCCGCGTCCCGCATCCGCGCGGAGGCCACTTCGGCTCGCGCGCTGCTGAACTGAAGCCCCCTGGGGCTCCGCCCCAGGCCGTGCGCCTCACACGCCGGCGACTCCGGCCTCGCCGGCTTTTGAGGCGCTGGGGTCCGGGGCGGAGCCCCCGGCAACGGCGGGGCGGGCGGCGCTACGGCAGGGGCTAGAGCCAGCCCTTGTCGCGGGCCACGCGGATCGCTTCGGCGCGGTTGCGGGCGGCCAGCTTCTGGATCGCCGTCGAGAGGTAGTTCCGGACCGTCCCCGGGGACAGGTGCAGCCGCTGCGCCAGTTCGGCGTTGGTCGCACCGGACTCCGCCGCCCGCAGGACCTCCCGTTCCCGGTCGGTCAGCGGGTTCGCTCCCTCCGCCAGGGCCGCCGCCGCCAGCGTGGGGTCGATGACCCGCTCCCCCGCCATGACCTTGCGCACCGCGTCCGCCAGCTGCGCGGCCGGCGCGTCCTTGACCAGGAACGCCGAGGCTCCCGCCTCCATCGCGCCCCGCAGGTACCCGGGCCGGCCGAAGGTCGTCAGGATCACGATCCCCAGCCCCGGCAGCGCGCCCCGCAGCGCCGCCGCCGCCTCGATGCCCGTCATGCCCGGCATCTCGATGTCCAGCAGCGCCACGTTCACGTCGTGCGCCCGCGCCGCCGCCAGCACCTCGTCGCCCCGCGCGACCTGCGCCACCACCTCGATGTCCGGCTCCAGCCCCAGCAGCGCGGCAAGGGCTTCGCGGACCATGGACTGGTCCTCGGCGAGGAGGATCCGGATGGGTCGCGGCGTCATGATCCCGATCCTAGGGGGACCCGGGCCAGCAGCCGGAAGCCCTTCTTCCCGGCCGGACCGGCCGTCAGCGCGCCGCCGACCGCCTCCAGGCGCTCCGTCAGGCCCGTCAGGCCGTTCCCCGGCACTACCGCCCCTCCCTCGCCGTCGTCCTCCACCGCCAGCTCCGCCACCGGCCCCGCCAGGGTCTGGAGGACCTCCAGCCGGACCCCGCACCGCTGTGCCCCGCTGTGCCGGACCACGTTGGTCACCGCCTCCCGCAGCGACCAGGCGAGCGCCGACTCCACCTCCTTCGGGAGGCCCGTCACCGGCTCCGCCGGGAGGTCCGCGCGCACGCCGGCCGCCGTCAGCGCGGTCCGCGCGCCCGCCAGTTCGCCGGGCAGGGTCGGCCGCCGGTAGCCGCTCACGGCCTCCCGTACGTCGACCATCGCCTGCCGGCTGACCCGCTCGATGTCCGCGACCTGCCGGGCCGCCGCCTCCGGCTGCCCGGGCAGCATGCGGCCCGCCAGCTCGCTCTTCAGCGTGATCAGCGACAGCGAGTGGCCGAGCAGGTCGTGCAGGTCCCGCGCCATCCGCAGGCGCTCCTCGTTCGCCGCGAGCTGCGCCACCGTGGCCCGCGCCTCGCGGAGCTCTCTCGTCGTCCGGATCATCGCCCGGATCCCGACCATCGCGAACCCGCCCATCAGGGCCGGGATCAGCAGCCCGGCCAGGTAGGCGTCGCCGCCGGGCACGGCGAAGGCTGTCAGCGCCAGCAAGGCGGTGGCGCCGGGCACCGTGAAGCGGGAGATCTCCCCCGGCAGCGCGGCGCCGGACGCGATGGACACGTACACGAAGAGGACGAGCCATTCGCGGCCCAGGGCCAGCGACAGGATCGTGGCCTGCGCGGCGAGGACCGCCACCGACAGCAGCACCCGCCGGACGTGGCTCTGCCGCGCGGTGCGGAAGACCAGGATCAGGTACCAGGCGACGAAGGCCGCCAGGCCCAGGGCGCCGAGCAGCACGGCCCCGAGGCTGTGTCCGCCGCGGACCAGGTCGGTGACGGGGGCGCTGAGGTAGAACAGCCACACGCCGATCCACAGCGACTTCACGATCGCCTGGCGGCGGTTCTCGGGTCTCGTCGTCATGCCTTCAGGGAGTCCTTGCGGTACAGCCAGGCGGCGGCACCAGTGAAGAGTACGAAGTACACGGCCAGGATCGCCACGTCCTTGGCGTGCGGCGCACCGCCCAGCTCGATGGCCTGGCCGAGACCGGCGTACGCGTGGGTCGGCAGCCACTCGCAGATGGACCGCAGCCACTGCGGGAACGCGGCGGTGGGCATCCACAGGCCGCCGAGGATCGACAGGCCGAAGTAGAACAGCATCGTGATGGGGCGGACGTTGTCGCCGCTGGCCAGGTAGCCGATGGCGACGCCGAGGGCGGCGAAGACCAGGCTGCCGGCCCAGATGGCGCCGGTGAGGGCGAACCACTGCCAGGCCTCGAACCGTACGTCCTTCACGACGGCGGCGACCGCGAACACCACCACGATCGAGGGCAGCGAGAGCACGCCGGCGCTGGCGGTCTTGGCGAGGACGTAGCCGCGCCCGGGCAGGGCGGTCAGCCGCAGCTGGCGCACCCAGCCCGCCTCGCGCTCCTTGGCGATCCGCTCGCTGTTGCCCATCAGGACGGCGGTCAGGGCGCCGAAGGAGGCCATCGCGACCATGTAGAAGGCGGGCATGGTCAGTTCGGTGCCCATGACCTTCGTGGAGCCGCTCAGGGTGCCGCCGAGCATCAGGAAGAGGGCCGCCGGATAGAGGACGGTGAAGAACAGGTACTTCTTGTTCCGCAGGGCGCGGGTGATTTCGAGCTTGACGAGCTTCGTCGTTCCGGTGTTCAGCATGACGCGTCGGCCTCCTCGGCCTCGGTGAGGGCGATGAAGGCCTGCTCCAGGCCCAGGCCCGCGACCTCCAGGTTGCGGGGGTAGAGCCCCAGGGCGTAGACGGCGTGCACGGTCGCGTCCGCGTCGCTCGACTGGAGCCTGACGGTGTCGCCGTGGCGCTCGTAGACGGTGAGGTGCGGGAGGGCGCGCAGCGCGCTCTCGTCCACCGGGGCGCCCCCGGCGAGGTCGAGGTCGAAGGCGATCCGGCGGGCGCCGGCCTTGGCCTTGATCTCGGCGGCGGTGCCGTCGGCTAGGAGCCGGCCCTTGTTGAGGACGATCACCCGGTCGGCGATCGCGTCCGCCTCCTCCAGGTAGTGGGTGGCGAACAGGACCGTGCGGCCCGAGGCGGCCTGCTCCCGCATGGTGGCCCAGAAGGCCTGGCGGGAGGTGACGTCCATGCCGGTGGTGGGCTCGTCGAGGACGATCAGGTCGCCCCGCCCGGCCGTGGCGAGCGCGAAGCGCACGCGCTGCTCCTGGCCGCCGGAGAGCTTGTTGACCATCCGGCCCGCGATCTCCGCGACTCCGGCGCGGCCGAGCACCTCGTCCACCGGGTACGGGCGCGGGTGCAGGGCGCAGGCGAGGGTGACCAGTTCGCGTACGGTCACCTCCTCCATCAGGCCGCCGGTCTGGAGCATCGCGCCGACCCGGCCGGCGGCGATGGCCTCGCGGGGGGTGGTGCCGAAGAGGCGGACGGTGCCGGTGTCGGCGGGGCGCAGGCCGAGCAGCAGGTCGAGGGTGGAGGACTTGCCGGCTCCGTTGGGGCCGAGGAGGGCGACGGTCTCGCCCGGGTGGAGGGTGAGGGAGAGCCCGTCGACCGCCCGGACGGCGCCGTAGCTCTTGGTCACGTTCTCGAAGGCCACCACGGCGGCGTCTGGGCCGGTGTCCGGGGCGGCGGCGCTCTGCGTCGCGGTCGTCGTCATGCGTCGAGAATCGCCCGTACGGGGGTGCGCGCGGCAGTGTCGCGGGTCGTGAGCTGCGGATGACAGATGTCATGTCCACGAGGTGACACGGCAGGACACGGCACGACACGGCGGAGCCCCCGCCCGGGGGTCCGGGCGGGGGCTCCGCGCAGTGGTTCCGGCGGGGGCCGGCCGGCTCAGCTCGGGTTGGTGTCGATGACGACGGTCCGCTCGGCGACGGTCTTGCCGCGCAGTGCCTTGCCGAGGGCTCCCGCGACGTCCTGCGGGGTGACGGCGGTCTTCTCGCCGGTGCCCCGCGTGATCAGGACGCCGTCGAAGGTGTTCCCGTAGAGCTCCTTGAGCGCTTCGAGGTCGTACTTCTCGACGAGGTGGCCGTCGACGGCCGTCATGCTCAGGATCTTCGGGAGGGACAGCTTCGGCCCGAACGGGACGGACTTGCCGCCGGCCTTGACGATCGCGTTCGACGACATCGCCGGGGTGGCGAAGTCCTTCATGGCCCGGTCGAGTTCCTCCTGGCCGATGACGGGCTCCTTGGTGGTGACCGGGAGCTCGGCCACGGGGGCCTTGCCGGTGGCCACCATGTCCCGGAAGGCCTTGTAGACCAGATCGGCGGAGGCGTCCACGTCGAGGGTGGTGCCGGCCTTGCCGGGGACGGCGACGGCCTTGTTCGGCTCGAACTTGATGGTGCCCTCGGTCGCGGTGCCGACGGAGGCGCCGAGTTCCTGGAGGGCGACCTGGAGCTTCTCGTCGTCCTTGGGCATCACGGGGTCGGCGACGCGCTCGTTGCCGAGGAGCGAGCCGATGACCGTGACGGGGTTGTAGTCGCTGCCCGCCGCGTTGCGGACCGTGGTCTGGGCGTCCAGGGTCAGCCCGGCCTTCTCGGGCTTCAGCTCGACCTGCTTGCCGGCGACGTCGAGCTGGAGCGGCGCCGCGGCCCGGTTGCCGAAGGCCCTCTGGAGCTTGGCTACGGCCTCGTCGCGGCTGCCGCTGATGTCGACGCCGAGGACGGTGGTGCCCTTGGGGACGTCGGAGTGGTTCAGGAGCAGGCCGGCGCCGTAGGCCACGGCGACCAGGCCGATGACGGCGCCGCCGAGCAGGACGACCTTGGAGCGGCCCTTCTTGGCGGGCTTGGCGGCCGGGGCGGCCTTGGCGGCGCCCTTCGTGCCCTTGGCCGCCTTGGCGCCCTGCGGCGCGCCGCCGCCGGCGTGCGGCTCCGGGCCGCGCGGCGGGACGGGCAGCGGGGCCGGGACGGGCGTGGGCGCCGGGGCGTCCATCTCCGGGCCGGGCCAGCGCGGCTCGTCGGCGCGCACGGGCGCGGTGCCGAGGGCGGGACCGCCGGTCGGACCGGCGGGCTCGTAGGCCTCGGTGTAGGCGGGGAACGCCTCGGTGGTGGGCCCGCCGTCGTACGCCGCGAAGTCCTGGCCGACGCCGGGGCCGCCGGGGCCGCCGGTGCCGACGCCCGGGCCGCCGGGCGCGGACGGGTAGCCGGCTCCGGGGCGGGGGCGGTCGGGGCCTGCGCGTAGCCGGCGCCGGGCGCGCCGGGGCGCGGACCCGCGTCGCCGGCCGGGGGAACCCGCCGCCCGCGCCGCTCTGCCCGTAGCCGCCGTCGGGGCGTCCGTCGAAGCCGGGGCCCGCGGGGGCCCCGGGCACGGCCGTACGAGCGTCGGCGCGGGGCGCGTCGTAGCCCGGGCCGCCGGGGTTGCCGGGCCGGGGTCCCGCCTGGTTCGGGTACCCGGCGCTGGCGCCGGGCTGCCGGGTCGGCAGGGCCGCCGAGGGCGGGGGCGGGGTCGGCTTGCGCGGGGCGAACCAGTTGCTGGCCGGCTCTTCGGGCTGGGCCGGGGCCGGTGCGGGCTCCGGAGCCGGGGCCCCGCCGGTCGCGGGCGTCGGCGGCAGCGCGGCCCGGACGGGCGCGGGGCCCGGCTCGGGAGCCGCCTCGACGCGGGTCGGCCGGGGGCGGCCGACCGGCCCCGGCTCGCGCGGGGGCGCGGCGGCGGGCTCGGGCGCGGCGGCGTCCGTGTCCGCGTCGGCCGCGGCCACCGGCTTGCGCACGACGACGGGCGGAATCGGCCGCGAACCCGGGATGTTGATCCGGATCCGGGTCGTCAGGGTGGTCTCGGTCTTCGGCCCGTCGGTGTCGGGCGTGGACGGCTTCGACGTCACAGGGTTCTCCTCCGGGGCGGTCGCCGCAGCGTCCGTGGACGGATACTGGCCGGTTCCATACGGCGGCGTACCCGAGGGGTAAGCGGCTCCACCGCGCCCTTGGGGCCCGGAGGACGAACTGTCAGTTTCACGACTCAAGGCAGGTTCTCCCGGTTGGCTCCGCCGCCCGTCATACCGTGCGCGGGCAGCTCGGCGGCCCGTCCACCATACTGGCCGTCGCCCGCGCGCAATTGACGCCGGGGAATCAGGGGTTCCCCTTCGCCCCCTCCAAGCCCCCCTCGCGCCCCCGCGATACCGGCCCCCGCAGCGCGCCGACCCGTCGTCAACCAGCTGGTACCCGTCCCCGAACGGAGTCCGACGGCCTGTCAGCCGCGCGGCTTCGCGGCCGGAACCGGCCGGTCGGACGGGCCCCGCATCGTGGCACAGATCACAGCCAGCACCGTCCCGCCCAAAAGGTATGTGTACAGGCCGATTCCGGACGAACTGAGCAGGAAGTCCCCTTCGGGGCGCGGGACGCTGAGCAGCACGTACGACAGGAACCAGCCGGCCGCCGCCGCGCCCGTCCCGATGCCGCCGCCGAGGGCGATCCGGCCGCCGAGGAAGAGCCCGAGGAGAGCCGCGAGGGCGAGCAGCAGCCCGCCCGGGAACCAGAGGTCCAGCACGAGCCAGCCGGCCGCGCCGACCACCACGCCGGCGACCAGCAGGCCGAGGCAGGCGGCGATCCGGGCGGGAGTCAGCCCGCCGCCCGCCATCCCGCCCGTCATACCGGCAGCCCCGCGAACAGGTCGCGCTCGCGCTCGCCGGGCCGGGCGCCCGACTCGCCCGCGACCAACTCGTAGTACTCGGTGGCGAACAGGGGCTGCGCCAGGTCGTTCGACAGGGCGAAGAAGGGGCCGTCCACGACGATCTGGGTGGCGTGCGCCCGCATCGCGGCCGCCTTCGCCGCCACGCACGCCTCGTCGGCCTCGATCTCGGCGGTGATGCGCCGGTCGGCGACCACCCCTGGCACGTCCTCGGGCGAGCCGGGCTTCGGGAAGCCGTTCATGCCGCCGGCCGCGCGCAGCTCGGCGAAGGCGTCGTCGACCACCGAGCGCGGCACCCGGTTCCAGTAGACCTTCGGGATCTGGAACGGGTCGCCGAGGTCGCGCCGGTACGACGCCTCCTCGGCCAGTTCGGCGGCACGGACGGCGACGCGGTGGGCCTGGATGTGGTCGGGGTGCCCGTACCCGCCGTTCGGGTCGTAGGTGACGAGCACCTGCGGGCGCAGCTCCCGGATCACCTCGACGAGGTACGCGGCGGCCTCGTCGAGGTCGGCGGACCAGAAGGCGCCGGGGCGGCGGTTCTGCTCGGTGCCCATCATCCCGGAGTCCCGGTAGCGGCCGGGGCCGCCGAGGAACCGGTGGTCGGTGACGCCGAGTTCGGCCATGGCGGCGGCGAGCTCGTCGATCCGGTGGTCGCCGAGGATGTCGTCGCGGTCGGCCGCCAGGTGGGCGAGGCCGGGCGGGATGATCTCGCCCTCCTCGCCGAGGGTGCAGGTCACCAGCGTGACGTGGGCGCCTTCGGCCGCGTACTTGGCCATGGTGACGCCGTTGTTGATCGACTCGTCGTCCGGGTGCGCGTGCACGAGGAGCAGACGACGGGCGGGAAGACCGTTCATGGGGTCAGCGTAGAGGGTGACCCCCCGAAGCGGCCGGACCGGCTGCCGACCCGGCCCGACCGGCGGTGCTTCGCTAGAACTTGAGGCCGCTGATCATCCCTGCCACGTTGGTGGTCAGCTGGCTGAGGGTCGGCGCGATGGAGGAGCTCGCGAGGTAGAAGCCGAGCAGCACGCAGACGCACGCGTGCCCCGCCTTCAGTCCCGACCTGCGCACCAGCAGGAAGACGATGATCGCCAGCAGCACCACGGCAGAGATCGATAGTGCCACGGCGTTTCACCTCCACGTAGAGCGGACATCGGTACGCGTACTCGTGCTCGGCGAACTCATACCCACCGTGCGCTACCGATCATAACTTTCCGTACCAGCGCATCGATCGAAATCCGGCAGCACGGGGGGCGCATGGCGCGCATATTCAGGAGCACGCAGAGGCCGGCCGGGGGGCTCGTTCACCCCCCGGCCGGCTGTCGGCACCCGCACGGCCGCACGTCAGCCAGGCTGCATCGGCCGGATCTCGGGACAGAAACGGGCAAGTTGCCGCCGTGTAAACGGAGTTACTGTGGTGACGGCAGTGTTCGTACGGTTTTCCGGGGGTGGCGAGAAATGAGCGATTGGCAGGGGCTGGCGCTGCGGATGTTCCGGCAGGTACGGGACGAACTCACCGCGGCGGTGACGGCCGGAGCCCTCGACCGGCCCTCGCGGCCGGACGCGAACAGCGCGGCGTGGCTGGTCTGGCACATCGCGCGCGGCCAGGACCGGAACCTGTCCGAGATCGCCGGACTCCCCCAGGTGTACGTGGAGCAGGGCTGGGCAACGCGGTTCGGCCGCCCGGCGGACCCCTCGGACACCGGCTACGGGCACACCCCCGCCCAAGCCTCCGCCTTCCGGGGCGCCGGCGCCCCGGGCGCGGCGGAGCTGCTGGGCTACCTGGACGCCGTACACGAGCGCGTGGAGCGCTGCCTGACGGCGGCCCCGGCCGGGGACCTGGCCCGGATCGCCCCGAGCCCCACGCTCGGCACCGCCGAGACCGTCGAGGCCCGGCTGGCCGCCCAGTTGGCGGACTCCCTGGCCCACCTGGGGCAGTTGGGGACCCTGGCGCCCTGACCCGGCTACTCCTTCGACGGCGGGCCCGGCGGTGGGGACGGTGGTGGGGGGAGGTCGCCCGGCGCCGGGACCACCTGCTTCTCGGCCGCGAAGTGACAGGCCGACGGGTGGGCGGCGGGGTGGGCGGCGGCCTGGTCGACGGGGTGGTCGACGGGGTGGTCGGCGGGGTCGCCCGCCGGGGCGGTGCGGAAGGCCTCCGGGACCGCCAGCAGCGGCACCTCCCGCGCGCACCGCTCCTGGGCCTTCCAGCAGCGCGTGCGGAACGGGCACCCCGAGGGCGGGTTGGCCGGCGAGGGCACGTCCCCGGAGAGGATGATCCGCTCGCGGTGGGCGCGCGCCCGCGGGTCCGGGACGGGCACGGCCGAGAGCAGGGCCTGCGTGTACGGGTGGGTGGGGTGGTCGTAGATCTCGGCGTCGGAGCCGATCTCCACCACCCGGCCGAGGTACATGACGCCCACCCGGTCGGAGATGTGCCGCACGATCGAGAGGTCGTGCGCGATGAACACGTAGGACAGGCTGAACTCGCTCTGCAACCGCGCCAGCAGGTTGATGACCTGGGCCTGGACGGAGACGTCCAGCGCGGAGACCGGCTCGTCCGCGACGATGATCTCCGGCCGGAGCGCCAGGCCGCGGGCGATGCCGATGCGCTGGCGCTGGCCGCCGGAGAACTGGTGCGGGTACCGGTTGATGTACTCCGGGTTCAGGCCGACCACGTCCAGGAGCTCCTGGACCTTGCGGCGCCGCTCGCCCTTGGGCGCCACCTCGGGGTGGATGTCGTAGGGCTCGCCGATGATGTCGCCGACCGTCATGCGCGGGTTCAGCGAGGTGTACGGGTCCTGGAACACCATCTGGATGTTGCGCCGGACGGCCTTCAGGGCGCGCCCGGACAGCTTGGTGATGTCCTCGCCCTTGTACGCGATCGCGCCGGAGGTCGGGCGTTCCAGGTTGACCAGCATCTTCGCGACCGTGGACTTGCCGCAGCCGGACTCCCCGACGATGCCCAGGGTTTCGCCGGCCCGCAGGTCGAAGGAGACGCCGTCCACCGCCTTGACCGCGCCGATCTGCTTGCGGAAGAGGATGCCCTGGGTCAGCGGGTAGTGCTTGACCAGGTCGCGCACTTCGAGGATCGACTCAGGCACCGAGGCACTCCTTCCAGAAGAAGCAGGCGCTGGCGCGGTCCGGGGCGACGTCCGCCAGCGGCGGCACCTCGGCCCGGCAGGCGGCCCGGGCCATCGGGCAGCGCGGGTTGAAGGCGCAGCCGGGCGGGATGGCGAGGAGGTTGGGAGGCAGCCCCTTGATCGCGTAGAGCTCCTGGCCCTTCTGGTCCAGGCGCGGGATCGAGTCGAGCAGGCCGCGGGTGTACGGGTGGGCGGGCGCCGCGTAGATCTCGTGGACGGGGGCCGACTCGACGATCCGGCCCGCGTACATGACGGCGATCTTGTCCGCGACGTCGGCGACGACACCGAGGTCGTGGGTGATCAGGATCAGCCCCATGTTCAGTTCGCGCTGGAGTTCCGCGAGCAGGTCCATGACCTGGGCCTGCACGGTGACGTCCAGCGCGGTCGTGGGCTCGTCGGCGATGATCAGGGAGGGCTCCAGGGCCAGCGCCATGGCGATCATGATGCGCTGGCGCATACCGCCCGAGAACTGGTGCGGGTAGTCCCCCACCCGTTCCCTGGCCGCCGGGATCTTGACCCGTTCCATCAGCTCGACGGCCTTGGCCTTGGCGTCCTTGCGGGACATGCCGCGGTGCACCTCGTACATCTCGCCGAGCTGCGAGCCGACGCTGAGCACGGGGTTCAGCGAGGACAGCGCGTCCTGGAAGATCATGGCCATGTCCGCGCCGCGGATCTTGCGGCGCTCGTCCTCCTTCATCTTCAGGAGGTCCTTGCCCTTGAACAGGATCTCGCCGCCCGCGACCCGGCCCGGCGGCGTGTCGAGGATGCCCATCACCGCCTGGGCGGTCACCGATTTGCCGGAGCCGGACTCGCCGAGCACGGCGAGGGTCTCGCCCTCGTCCACCGAGTAGGTGACGCCGTTGACGGCCTTGGCGACCCCGTCCCGCGTACGGAACTCCACGTGGAGGTCGCGGACTTCGAGCAGCATGGTGCCCACTCCTCAGCGCAGCTTGGGGTCGAGGGCGTCGCGCACCGCGTCGCCGAGCATGATGAAGGCGAGCACGGTGATGCTGAGCGCGCCGGCCGGCCAGAGCAGCATGTGCGGGGCGTTGCGGATCTGCGAGGCGGCGTTGGAGATGTCGATGCCCCAGGAGACGGTCGGCGGGCGCAGGCCGACGCCGAGGAAGGACAGGGTGGCTTCCAGGGCGATGTACGTGCCCAGGGCGATGGTGGCGACGACGATGACGGGCGCGACGGCGTTCGGGGCGACGTGGCGCAGCAGCATCCGGCCGTTGGAGGCGCCGAGGGCCCGGGCCGCCTGGACGTAGTCGTTCTGTTTGGCGGTGATGACCGAGCCGCGGGCGATGCGGGCGAGCTGCGGCCAGCCGAGCAGCACGATGAAGCCGACCACCGGCCAGACGGTGGTGCTGGTGACGACGGACAGGAAGACGAGGCCGCCGAGGACGACGGGGATGCCGAAGAAGATGTCGGCGACCCGGGAGAGCAGCGAGTCGCCCCAGCCGCCGAAGAACCCGGCGAGCCCGCCGAGGGCCGATCCGAGCAGGGCGGCGCCGACGGTGGCGCAGATGCCGACGGTGATGGAGGCGCGGGCTCCGTAGACGGTGCGGGTGTACACGTCGCAGCCCTGGGTGTCGTAGCCGAAGGGGTGGCCGGGCGCGGCGCCCTGCTGGGACTTGGACAGGTCGCACTGGAGGGGGTCGCCGCTCGCGATGAGCTGCGGCCAGATCGAGATGACCACGAGGAAGAGGATGACCAGCGAGGCGATGACGAAGACGGGGTTGCGGCGCAGCTGGTGCCAGGCGTCGGACCACAGGGAGCGCGGCTTCTCCTGGGACCCCGGCCCGGTGGGGGCGTCGCCCAGGGCCCGTCCGCCGGAGGCGGCTGATGCACTCTGTTCCAGGCTTTCGGCCTCGTCCAGTGCGAGATCCATGGGACCGCCCTGGCCGGTGGGGGCGATGGCTTCCCCCTTTCCGGGTTGGAGCGGGTCGTAGGCGGGGGGCTCGGGCTGCTCGGCCCCCTCGGGAACCTGCGGTCGCTCGGGCTCAGGCATAACGGATCCTCGGGTCCAGGACCGCGTAGAGCAGGTCGACGAGCAGGTTCGCCACCAGGAAGACGATGACGAGGATGGTCACGAAGCCGACGACCGTCGGGGAGTTGTTGCGCAGGATGCCCTGGTAGAGCTGGTAGCCGACGCCGTGGATGTTGAAGATCCGCTCGGTGACGATGGCGCCGCCCATCAGCGCGCCGATGTCGGTGCCGATGAAGGTGACGACGGGGATGAGGGAGTTGCGCAGCAGGTGCCGGGTGATGACCCGGCGGCGCGGCAGGCCCTTGGCGGTGGCGGTGCGGACGTAGTCGGCCTTGACGTTCTCGGCGATCGAGGTGCGCGAGAGCCGGGTGACGTAGGCGAGGGAGACCAGGGCGAGCACGATGCCGGGCAGGATCAGCTCGTTGAAGGGGGCGTCCGGGGAGACGGTGGGTCTGACCCAGCCCCATTTGACGCCGAAGAGGTACTGGAGCAGGTAGCCCGTCACGAAGGTCGGCACGGAGATGACGACGAGGGTGAGCACCAGCACGGACGTGTCGACGGACTTGCCGCGGCGCAGGCCGCTGATCACGCCGAGGGTGATGCCGATGACGATCTCGAAGAAGATCGCGACGATGGTCAGGCGCAGGGTGACGGGGAAGGCCGAGGCCATCAGCTCGGTGACGGGCTGGCCGTTGAAGGCGGTGCCGAAGTCGCCCTGGAAGATCTGGCCCATGTAGTGGAGGTACTGCTTCCACAAGGGCTGGTCGAGGTAGAGGTCCTTGCGGATGCGCGCGGCGGTGGCCGGGTCGGGGGCCTTGTCGCCGAAGAGGGCCGCGACGGGGTCGCCGAGCGCGTACACCATGAAGAAGATCAGGAACGTGCTGCCGATGAACACCGGGATCATCTGGAGCAGCCGCCGGATCACATAACGTCCCATGGACTGCTCCAGGATCGATCCGACGGAGGGTCAGCTGACCTTGATTTCGTTGTAGACCGGCACGCTGAACTGGTTGAGCGCGACGTCGGTGAGGCGTTCGGCGTATCCGGCGCTGCCGTTCTGGTACCAGAGCGGGATGGCCGGCATCTGCTCGGCGAGGATCTTCTCGGCGTCCTGGAACTTCGTGATCGCCTTGGCGGCGTCGCTCTCCTGGTTGGCCTCGTCGACGAGCTTGTCGAAGTCGGGGTTGCTGAACTTCCCGTAGTTGGAGGAGGCGCCCGTGTAGTAGAGCGGCTGGAGGAAGTTCTGGATGAGCGGGTAGTCGGCCTGCCAGCCGGAGCGGAAGGGGCCGGTCAGCTTGAAGGCGCTCTGCTGGTTGCGGAAGTCGGCGAAGGTGCCGACCGGGTTGACCGTGCAGACCGGGCCCTCGCCGAGGGCGTTGTTGATGCTGTTGCAGACGGCGTCCATCCAGTCGCGGTGCGAGCCGGTGTCGACGTTCGAGGTCAGCGTCATCTTGCCGCCGGGGAGTCCGCCGCCCTCCTGGATGAGCTTCTTGGCCTCGGCCGGGTCGTACTTGCAGGCGTCGCCGCACAGGGTGGCGCTGAAGCCGCCCTTCTCGCCGAGGGCCGGGGAGGTCCAGTCCTTGGCGGGGGTGCGGGTCTCGCGGAAGATCTGCCGGGTGATCTCGTCGCGGTTGATGGCCATCGAGATGCCGCGGCGGACCTTCTCCATGCCCTCCTTGCCCCACTGGGCGTCGTAGAGCGGGAAGGTGAGGGTCTGGATGATCAGGGCCGGCTGGTTGATGTACCGGTCGCCGAGGTCGTTCTTGACGTTCTTGAGCTGCTGCGCGGGAACGTCGTCGACGAGGTCGAGGTTCCCGGAGATCAGGTCGGTGTAGGCGGTGTTGTTGTCGGTGTAGACCTTGAGGTCGACGCCGCTGTTCTGCGCCTTGTCCGGGCCCGGGTAGGCAGCCCACGTGCGCAGCTTCATGCCGGTGCCCTTGGTGTACGAGTCCACCGTGTACGGGCCGTTGCCGATCGGCTTGTTCAGCCAGCCGGCGTGGTCGGTGAAGAAGGCCTTGGGCAGCGGGGAGAAGGCCTGGTAGCCGAGGGTCTCGGGCCAGGTGGAGAACTTGTTCTTCAGGGCGACCGTGAAGGTCTTGGGGTCCTTGACGACCAGTCCGGACATCGTCTTGGCCTTGGGCTCGCCGGAGGCGGGGTGCACGTCCGCGTAGCCGACGATGTCGGAGAAGAACGGCGCGTTGTTCTGCTTGTTGCGCACGTCCGCGCCGTAGTTCCAGGCGTCCACGAAGGACTGGGCGGTGACCGGCTCGTCGTTGCTGAACTTCCAGCCGTCCTTCAGCGTGACGGTGAAGTTCTGGCTGTCGGTCGTCGCGATCTTCTCGGCGACCATGTCGAGGGCCTCGCCCGTCTTCGGGTCGTACCGCTTCAGGCCCCGGAAGAGCATGTCGAGGACCTTGCCGCCCTGGACCTCGTTGGTGTTGGCGGGCTCCAGCGGGTTCTGCGGGTCACCCCACGAGGAACTGACGACCCCCGCACCCTCGCCACCGCCTCCGTCGCCGTCGCTGCCGCCGCCGCAGGCCGTCGCCGCGAGGGCGACGGCCACCGCACATGCGGCCCACTGGGCGTGGGTGGCTCCGCGCATGGAGTGCCTCCTATGGCTCCCAAGACTCACTTGGGGCCCATGTCACCCTATGTGGGGCCCTGAGCACTCCCGGTTCGGCCGATTGCACCCTCGCGTCTCGTGCCTGTCACCCCTGCGGGTGCAAAGCCAGCTCCCAGGTGTCGACCGCGTAGTGCAGGCCCATGCCGTGCGCCTCGTAGAGCCCGAGCGCGCCGGTCTCGTTGTGGACGTCCACGCCCAGGCCGACGGTGTCCCGGCCGCGCGCCGCGTAGGCGGCGAAGCCGTGGCGCAGCAGGAAACCGCCGATACCGCGGCCGCGCAGGTCCTCCCGTACGCCGATGTGGCTGATCCAACCCATGCTGGTGCGGTCGTCGCGGGTGAGCAGGACGGCCGCGTCGCCGTGGCCGGGCAGCTGGGCGATCCAGACCAGGGACCAGTCGAGGTCGCGGGCGTCGAGGTGGTCGAGCCAGGGTTCGTACGCGCGCTCCACATGGCCGAAGTGGGCGGCGAAGGTCTCCTCGACGAGGGCGTGGGCCCTGCGCCGGTCGGCCTCGTCGGCGGCGCAGTGGCGCAGGGTGAGGCCCTGGGGCGGCGCCGGCGCGAGGTCCGCCGCCGGATCCAGCGCCCGTGTCATCACCTGGTAGCGGCGCACGGTGCGGTAGCCGCGGCGCGTGAGGAGGGCGAGGTCGAGGGTGGGCTTCACGTTGAGCTGGAGCCGCAGCACACTTCGCTCGGCGGCGCCTCCCATGGCGCGCGCCCGGACCGCCATCCGGTCCAACAGTGCGGCGGCGGCTTCCGGGTGGCCGGGCAGGACGTAGTGGTCGCAGTCGACGCGGCCGGGTCCGGAGTCCGCCCAGACCAGGGCGTAGGCCACCAGCCGACCGCGCTGGAAGGCGAGCCAGGAGTCGGTGGCGAGGTTGACGTCGGGGTGGTGGAGGTCGGCCTCGACGGTGCCGAGGTCGGTCTCCGGTCTGCCGATCTCGACGATGTCGACGGCGTTGAGCAGGGCGCAGATGTCGGCCGCGTCCCCGGGCCCGGCGGGCCGGACGGTGAGCATGTCGGTCATCGGCCCACTCTCGGCCCGGCCGCGCTGCGGCCGCAACCGCCTTTGCGCGAACGCCCTTCGACGCACGGACGCCCGGGACCGGATGATTCCGGTCCCGGGCGTCCGGGAGTGCGTACCGCGGTGCGGGATCAGACGGCCAGGATGGCCTTCTCCTCCGCGAAGTGGCAGGCCGACTCGTGCGCGGCCGGGGTGTTCACACCCTGGAAGCGCGTCGGGATCGCCAGCAGCGGCTCCTCCGTGGAGCAGCGCTCCTCGGCCTTCCAGCAGCGGGTGCGGAAGCGGCAGCCCGACGGCGGGTTGGCCGGCGAGGGGACGTCACCGGTGAGGATGATCCGCTCGCGGCCCTCGCGGGCGCCCGGGTCCGGGACCGGGACGGCCGACAGCAGCGCCTGGGTGTAGGGGTGCGTCGGGTGCTCGTAGATCTCGGCGTCGGTGCCGATCTCGGCCATCTTCCCGAGGTACATGACGCCCACGCGGTCCGAGATGTGCCGGACGATCGAGAGGTCGTGCGCGATGAAGACGTAGGACAGGTTGAACTCGTCCTGGAGCTTCTCCATCAGGTTGATGACCTGGGCCTGCACCGACACGTCGAGCGCGGAGACCGGCTCGTCGCAGATGATGATCTCCGGGTTGAGCGCGAGGCCGCGGGCGATGCCGATGCGCTGGCGCTGGCCGCCGGAGAACTGGTGCGGGTACCGGTTGATGTACTCCGGGTTCAGGCCCACGACGTCCAGGAGCTCCTGGACCTTGCGGCGCCGGTCGCCCTTCGGGGCCACCTCGGGGTGGATCTCGAAGGGCTCGCCGATGATGTCGCCGACCGTCATGCGCGGGTTCAGCGAGGTGTACGGGTCCTGGAACACCATCTGGATGTTGCGCCGGACGGCCTTCAGGGCGCGGCCGGACAGCTTGGTGATGTCCTGGCCCTTGTAGAAGACCTCGCCGGCGGTGGCCTTCTCCAGGCTCATCAGCAGCTTGGCGACGGTGGACTTGCCACAGCCGGACTCGCCGACGATGCCGAGGGTCTCGCCCTGGTAGAGGTCGAAGGAGACCCCGTCGACGGCCTTGACGGCGCCGACCTGCTTCTTGAACAGGATGCCCTGGGTCAGCGGGAAGTGCTTGACCAGGTTGCGCACCTGGAGGATCGGCTCGCGCTCGGTGGCGTTCTTGGTGAGCTCAGCCATGGAGCTGCTCCTTCCAGAAGTGGCACGCGCTGCCGCGGCCCGGCAGCTCGGTGCCGTCCTGCTCGGTGACCGGGTGCAGGACCGGCACGTCGGTGCGGCAGATGTCCTGGGCCTTCGGGCAGCGCGGGTTGAAGGCGCAACCGGTCGGGATGTTCAGCAGGTTGGGCGGCAGGCCCTTGATCGCGTAGAGCTCCTGGCCCTTCTGGTCCAGACGCGGGATCGAGTCGAGCAGGCCGCGGGTGTACGGGTGCGCCGGGCGGGCGTAGATCTCGTGGACCGGGGCGTTCTCGACGATCCGGCCGCCGTACATGACGGCGATCTTGTCCGCGACGTCGGCGACGACGCCGAGGTCGTGGGTGATCAGGATCAGGCCCATGTTCATCTCGCGCTGGAGCTCCGCGAGCAGGTCCATGACCTGGGCCTGGACCGTCACGTCGAGAGCCGTGGTGGGCTCGTCGGCGATGATCAGGTCGGGCTCCAGGGCCATCGCCATGGCGATCATGATGCGCTGGCGCATACCGCCGGAGAACTGGTGCGGGTAGTCGCCCACGCGCGCCTTGGCGGCGGGGATCTTCACGCGGTCCATGAGCTCGACGGCCTTGGCCGTGGCGTCCTTCTTGGACATGCCGCGGTGGACGCGGAACATCTCGCCGAGCTGGGCGCCGACGGTGTGCACCGGGTTCAGCGAGGAGAGCGCGTCCTGGAAGATCATCGCGATCTTCGAGCCGCGGATCTTGCGGTACTCCTCGGCCGGGAGCTTGAGCAGGTCCGTGCCCTGGAAGAGGATCTCGCCGCCCGCGATCTTGCCGGGGGGCATGTCCAGGATGCCCATGATGGCCTGCGCCGTCACGGACTTGCCGGAGCCGGACTCGCCGAGCACGGCGAGGGTCTCGCCGGCGTTCACGGAGTACGAGACACCGTTGACGGCCTTGGCGACACCGTCGCGGGTGTGGAACTCGACGTGCAGGTCGCGCACTTCGAGCAGGGGGGTGGTGCCCTCCGGCGCCGAACGGGGCGCGGGGACGTTCGAGGTCTTGTCGATGATGGTCAACGTACGCCCTTCCTCAGCGCAGCTTCGGGTCGAGGGCGTCGCGTACCGCGTCGCCGACCATGATGAACGCGAGCACGGTGATGCTCAGCGCGGCGGCCGGGAACAGCAGCACGTGGGGTGCCTGGAGCCAGCGGACGGAGGCGTCGCTGACCATCAGGCCCCAGGAGATCTCCGGGGGCTGGACACCGATGCCGAGGTACGACAGGGCCGCCTCGGCGGAGATGTAGACACCCAGGCTGATCGCACCGACCACGATGACGGGGGCGATGGCGTTCGGCAGGATGTGGCGCAGCGTGATGCGCAGGGTGCCGGCGCCGAGGGCGCGGGCGGCCACCACGTAGTCGTTGTTCTTGTTCTGCAGCACCGAGGACCGCATGATGCGGAAGATCTGCGGCCAGCCGAGGATCGCGAGCACCAGCGAGACCGTCCAGGCGTTGCCCGGCAGGGCCGACATGATGAGCATGCCGCCGAGGAGCAGCGGGATCGCGAAGAAGATCTCGGTGAAGCGGGACAGGATGCTGTCGACGAGGCCGCCCATCCAGCCGGCCAGCAGGCCGAGCGCTCCGCCGACGACGACGACGAGCGTCGTGGTGACGATGCCGACGATCACGGAGTTGCGGGCGGCCCACACCGTGCGGGTGTAGACGTCGCAGCCCTGGATGTCGTAGCCGAACCAGTGGTCCGAGGAAGGCGTCTTGAGCGAGTCCTGCAGCACGCAGGCGGTGCTGTCGAAGGGGCTGCCGTCGGTGAACCACTGCGGAACGGCCGAGATGACCAGCAGGCACAGGACGAGGAACGCACCGATCAGGAAGACCGGGTTGCGGCGCAGGTCGTCGATGGCGTCCGACCAGAGGCTGGCCTCGCGGTCCTTCTTCTTCTTGCGGCTGCCCTTGGAGACCGCGGCGTCGGCGGAGGGGGCTCCGGCGATCTGGGTGTCGGTCATCGAGTCCTCCACCGTAGTTGTGTCACGCATAGCGGATCCTCGGGTCGAGCACGGCGTAGAGCAGGTCCACGATCAGGTTGGCGATGAGGTAGACGAGCACCAGCAGCGTCACACCGCCGACCACGACCGCGCCTTCCTTCAGGTACACGGACTTGGCGAGCAGACCGCCGACGCCGTGGATGTTGAAGATGCGCTCCGTGATGACCGCACCGCCCATCAGGCCACCGAGGTCGGCGCCGAGGAAGGTGACGATCGGGATCATGGCGTTGCGCAGACCGTGGTTGACGACGACGCGGCGCCGGGGCAGGCCCTTGGCGGTCGCGGTACGGACGTAGTCCGCACGCATCGTCTCCATGAGGCTGGTGCGCGTCAGTCGCGCCACGTACGCGAGGGAGGTCGAGGCGAGCACGAACGCCGGGAGGAGGTAGGCGCGGAACCCGTCGGCCTCGTTGAAGGACGGGGAGAAGAAGTCGATGCCCCAGTCGTTCTTGAGCTTGACGCCGAGCGTCAGCTGGAGCACGAAGCCGGTGACGAAGACGGGGATCGAGATGACCAGGAGGGTGGAGAGCAGCACCAGCTGGTCGATGAACTTGCCGCGGCGCAGCGCGGCCATGATGCCGGCCACGACGCCCACGACGGCCTCGATCGCGAAGGCGACGAGGGCGAGGTTGATCGTGTACGGGAAGGCCTCGGTGATCATGTCGAGGACCTTGCGACCGGTGAGGGTCTCACCGAGGTCGCCCTGGAACACACCGGTGATGTAGTTCCAGTACTGCAGCAGGAACGGGTCGTCGAGGTGGTACTTCTCGCGCAGCATCGCCGCGACGAGCGGGTCGGCCTTCTTCTCGCCCGCGAGGAGCTGGATCGGGTCAGCGCCCGGCATGGCGAACGTCAGCGCGTAGATCAGGAACGTGGCACCGAGCAGTACAGGGATCGCCTGTATGAGTCGGCGGATGAGGTAGCGGCCCATCAGACCTCCAACATGAAGAACAGGGGATAGGGCGGGCAGACGGAAACCTGATTCCGTCTGCCCGCCCCCTGTGTCCCCTTGGTGAAGAGGGGTGTTAGTTGAGCTCGACCTTGGCCAGGTCCATACGGCCCTGGGCGTCGATCTCGACGTTCTTCACGGACTTGGAGTAGGCCGAAGAAGACATGTAGGTGAAGACCGGGATGTACGGAAGGTCCTTGATGATGATGTCATCGGCCTTCTGGTACAGCTTCAGGCCCTCGGCCGGGTCGGTGGCCTTGTCGGCCTCCGCCATCGTCGACTCGAACTCCTCGTTGACGTAGCCGCCGTAGTTGGAGCCGGTCTCGATCGCGATCTTCGAGAAGATCGGGCGCAGGTAGTTCTCCGCGGCCGGGTAGTCCATCGACCACGCCATGCGGAACGGACCCTTGTACTTCTTGGCCTGGAGGTCGTCCAGGATGTCGCCGAACTTGGCGTACGGCTTGGCGGTGACCTCGACGCCGAGGTTCGCCTTCAGCTGGTTGGCGACGGCCTCGATCCACTCCTTGTGGCCGCCGTCGGCGTTGTAGCCGAGCTCCAGCTTGTTGCCGGGAACGCCGCCCGCCTGGGTCCAAAGCTCCTTGGCCTTGGTCGGGTTGTACGTGCCCGCCTCGCCGAGGGCGCCCTTGCGGTAACCCGGGATGATGGGGCTGATGAAGTCGTCGGCCGGCTTGCGGGTGCCGTTGAAGATGGTCTTCGTGATGGCGTCCCGGTCGATGGCCATCGAGATCGCCTTGCGGATCTCGATCTTGCCGAAGGCCTCCGGGTTGGTGGCCAGCGGCAGGCCGAGGTAGCCGACGCCCGACTCGGGCTTGTAGATGTAGCGGTCGCCGAACTCCTGGGAGACGGTGGCGAGCGCGGACACGGGGAGCTTGTCGACGATCTGGATGTTGTCGGCGCGCAGGTCGTTGTACGCCGTGTCCAGGTTGTCGTAGATCTTGAAGGTGACGCCCTCGAGCTTCGCGCGGCCCTCGGCCGGGAACTTGTCGTAGCGCTTGACCTTGATCTGCTTGTTGTGCTCCCAGGCACCGTCCATCTGGAAGGCGCCGTTGCCGATCGGGTTCTCGCCGAACTTCTGCGGGTCGGCCTCGAAGGCCTTCGGCAGCGGGTAGAAGGCGTTGTAGCCCAGCATCGTCTTGAACTGGGAGAACGGAGCCTTGAGCGTGACCGTGAAGGTCTTCTCGTCGACGACCTTGAGGCCCTTGAGCTCCTTGGTGGTCGGCTTCTTGTCCTTGCCCGGCGCCAGCTCCTCGGAGCCCTCGATCTTGTCGAAGAAGGGCATGCCCTCAGCAGCGTTGTCCTGGTTGGCGCCCCAGTTCCAGGCGCGGACGAACGACTGCGCGTCGACCTTCTCGCCGTTGTGGAACGTGTAGCCGTCCTTCAGCTTGATCGTCCACGTCTTCGAGTCCGTGGTCTCGATCGACTCGGCGACCGCGAGCTTCGGCTCGTTGGTCTTGTTGTCGTACTCGACCAGGCCGGTGAAGAGCGCGTTGAGAACCTCCGCGCCCTCGGACTCGGCGGTGTTCTGACCCACCAGGCCGTGCTGCGGCTCGCCGAGCACCACGGTGATGTTGCCGCCGGACTTGCCGGCGGAGTCAGAGTCCTTGCTGGTGCTGCAAGCCGTAGCGGCCATCGCCACGACGACGGCACCCGCGACCCACTTGGCGCTCGTTGCTCCGCGCATGGGTAATTGCCTCCTCAGGAGTCACTGTCGATACGTGAAGGACCCGGCTCCCGCTGACACCCCTGACAGCGAAATCCGGTCCCATCGTGTGTGCTCGTGAGTCGGCGCTCCCCACAGCGCGTGACCCATTGACCCGAGCTCAATGGAGCCATCCTCAGGGACGCCCAGACCGTAAACCACACTTAAGTGGTCTCGTTTTCACAACATCACCGCATGGCGAAAACCCGAAATCCGGACAAACGGATAGGAGACAGACACGTGCGAAACGGACGGTTAGCTCACCTTCCGGAGTGTCACGGTCGGAATGCGGACACCTGAACGCAATAATCCGCTTGACAAACGCGAACAGCCCCTCCTGCCACGACACACGTGGCGGGAGGGGCTGTTCGTCAGCCGGGATACGGGCGGTCCCCAGGCGGCGCCTGGGGAACCCGCGTACTACTTACCGGACTTGGCGCGCGACGCGGTACGCGAGCGCTCCTTCTGGTCCAGGACGACCTTGCGGATGCGGACGGCCTCCGGGGTCACCTCGACGCACTCGTCGTCGCGGCAGAACTCCAGGGACTGCTCCAGCGACAGCTTGCGCGGCGGAATCACGTTCTCCGTGTTGTCCGCGGAAGCCGCACGCATGTTGGTGAGCTTCTTCTCCTTGGTGATGTTCACGTCCATGTCGTCGGAGCGCGAGTTCTCGCCGACGATCATGCCCTCGTACACCTCGGTGCCGGGGTCGGTGAACAGGACGCCGCGCTCCTGCAGGTTGATCATCGCGAACGGCGTCACGGAGCCGGCGCGGTCGGCGACCAGGGAGCCGTTGTTACGGGTGACCAGCTGGCCGAACCACGGCTCGTGGCCCTCGTGGATCGAGTGGGCGATACCGGTACCGCGGGTGTTCGTCAGGAACTCCGTACGGAAGCCGATGAGGCCGCGCGACGGGACGACGAACTCCATGCGGACCCAGCCGGAGCCGTGGTTCGACATGTTGTCCATGCGGCCCTTGCGGACGCCCATGAGCTGCGTGACCGCGCCCATGTGCTCCTCGGGGACGTCGATCGTCATGCGCTCGACCGGCTCGTGCACCTTGCCGTCGATCTCCTGCGTGACGACCTGCGGCTTGCCGATGGTCAGCTCGAAGCCCTCGCGGCGCATCTGCTCGACCAGGATGGCGAGCGCGAGCTCACCGCGGCCCTGGACCTCCCAGGCGTCCGGGCGCTCGGTGTCGAGGACGCGGAGCGAGACGTTACCGATCAGCTCGCGGTCCAGACGGTCCTTGACCTGGCGCGCGGTGACCTTGCGGTCCTTGACCGCGGACTTGGCGTCCGCGCCCTTGCCGCTGCCGCCGCGGCCGACCATCGGGGAGGTGTTCGTACCGATGGTCATGGAGATCGCCGGCTCGTCGACCGAGATCAGCGGGAGCGCGATCGGGTTCTCCGGGTCGGCCAGGGTCTCGCCGATCATGATGTCGGGGATACCGGCGACCGCGCAGATGTCACCCGGGCCCGCCACCTCGGCCGGCTTGCGGGTGAGCGCCTCGGTCATCATCAGCTCGGTGATGCGGACGTTGGACTGGGTGCCGTCACGCTTGATCCAGGTGACGGTCTGGCCCTTGCGCAGCTCGCCCTGCTCGACGCGCAGCAGCGCGATGCGGCCGAGGAAGTTGTCGGCGTCCAGGTTGGTGACGTGGGCCTGGAGGGGGGCCTCCTCGTCGTACACCGGGGCCGGGACGTGCTCCAGGATGGTGGAGAAGAACGGCTCCAGGCTGTCGCTGTCCGCGGGGACGGTGCCGTCCTCCGGCTTGGTCAGCGAGGCGACGCCGTCACGGCCGCAGGCGTAGACGATCGGGAACTCGATCTGGTCCTCGTCCGCGTCCAGGTCCAGGAAGAGGTCGTACGTCTCGTTGACGACGGCGTCGATCCGGGAGTCCGGGCGGTCGGTCTTGTTGATGCAGAGGATGACCGGCATCTTCGCCTGCAGGGCCTTGCGCAGGACGAAGCGGGTCTGGGGCAGCGGACCCTCGGAGGCGTCCACCAGCAGGACGACGGCGTCCACCATCGACAGACCGCGCTCGACCTCACCACCGAAGTCGGCGTGGCCGGGGGTGTCGATGATGTTGATCGTGATCGGGGCCCCGCCGTCCTTGGGGTGATACTTCACCGCCGTGTTCTTGGCGAGGATCGTGATGCCCTTCTCACGCTCCAGGTCGTTCGAGTCCATCATGCGGTCGTCGAGGTGCTGGTGGGCGGCGAAGGCACCGGCCTGCTTGAGCATGGCATCGACGATGGTCGTCTTGCCATGGTCGACGTGGGCGACGATGGCGACGTTACGGATGTCGTGGCGCGTGGGCACTTCGGCGCTTCTCCCGGGATCGTGGATGGCGTCGCGTACGGTCCGGCACGCGCGCCTCGACCGGGCGGAAAACCTGCCACGGCCTTACCCCATCGTACGTCGCGTGGCGGGAACCGCCCGCCGGGGGGTCTGTCAAGAGGCCGGACGACTGAGCAGAGCCGGGTCTGGGGTGGGGGGTCCCGGGCATCGGTGGTGCGGTGGAACTACGGGAAAACACGCGGGTCAACGGGTATGCACGACCTTGCCCGCCGGGGTGCCCGGCGGGCAAGCGAATTGAGTCACATCTGAGCTTGCTACCCGTGGGTCAACCTGACTGGCCCCTCTTTGTCACTACTTCTTCTCTTTGCCGTTGGCGTTCTTCTCCTTGGCCACCGGGGGCTTCTTCCAGCCGATGTCCTGGAAGGCGGGAGCGCCGAGGCCGAAGGCACCCGCGTTGACCAGGCTCGGCTTGACCGCCACCAGCTCGGGGCGCTGGTAGAGCGGGATGGAGCCGGCCGCTGCCCAGATCCGGGCGTCGGCCTTGCGCATCAGCTCGCGGGAGGCCGCCTCGTCCAGCTCGCCGACCGCCTGGTCGAACAGCTGGTCGATGTGGTCGGTGCCGACCCGGGTGTAGTTCTGTTCGACGAGGAGCGAGCCGTCGGCGGCCGGCTCCGGCTTGGCGAAGATCGGCCGCGCGTCGGTGGCCGGGTAGGCCGTCGCGGGCCAGGAGTAGAGCGCCAGGTCGTACTGGCCCGAGGCGATGTGGTCCTTGAAGAAGCTCTCGTCGGCCACCTTCTTCAGCTCGGCGTGGATGCCGATCTTCTGGAGCATCCGGGCGATCCGCTCGCCGACCGCGCGCAGGGACTCCGAGCCCGGGCCCGACGGGAGGACGAAGCGCAGGCTGAGCGCCTTGCCGTCCTTGGCCAGCATGGCGCCGGAGGTACGGGCCTGCTTGGCCGGGGCCGGGGCCGGGGAGGCCTTGGTGGAATCGGCCCCGTCGCGGGCCGGGGCGCCCTTGGCGTCGGCCGTGCCCTTGGCGTCCGCGTCCGCAGCGTCCTCGGCTCCGGCCGTGCCCGCCGCGTCGGCCGTGCCCACCGCGTCCTCGGTGCCGCCCTCGTCGGCGGCGGCTCGCGCCGCGTCCGCCTGGGCCCGCAGCCAGGCCTCCTGCTGCGCCGCGAGCGGGGCCGCCACCAGCGCCGGGGTCAGGCCGGGGTCGGATGCCGGCCGGCCCTCGCCGCCCCGCTCCCCGCCACCCCGCTCGTCGCCGTTGCGCTCGTCGTCCTGGCCCACGATGTACAGGCCGTCGTTGCCGGTGCCCGGCCCGGACGGGGTCTTCCCGTCGTCCTCGGTGCTCGACTCGGGGCCCGCCTTTGCGCCCGAGGGCTCCGTCAGCTTGCCGCCCCGGCGCCAGCCCGCGTCCGCGAGCAGGGCCTGGGCCGCCTGGGTGTCCTGGCCGCCGAGGGCGTCGCTGTTGTCGGCGTACGCCCGCTGCCCGGCCAGCGCCAGGTGGCTGCCGACCGGCTTGGCCGGCAGCCCCAGCGGCTTGAGCACGATCTCGGCCAGAGCCTTGCGGTCCAGGGCCCGGGCCACCGCCCGCCGGACCCGCTCGTCGGCCAGCGGCCCCGAGGCCCCGTTCATGGCGAGCTGGGTGTAGGCCGGCTCCAGGGAACGGCGGACGGCGAAGGTGCGCAGGGCGATCTGCTCCTCGGCGTACTTCTTGGCGTCGGCGGCGCTCTTCGCGCGGCTGGCCTGCTCCTCCTTGGCCCGCTCCTCGTCCGCCCCGTACGCGATCGCCCAGGACATCGTGGCCTGTGCGGCGGTCACCGAGGCGCCGGGCCCGTGGGCCGGGGCGGCGGCCGCCCCGGCGGCGGGAGCCCCGGCGGCCCCCTTCGCCCCCTTGGCCCGCTCGGCGTCCCGGTGCGCCAGGGCGATCCGGTCGGCGCCCGCGCGGTCGATCTCCGCGAGGTCGAGCCGGCCGGCGGCCAGCGCGGCCGGGCGCTCGGCCCGGGGCACCGCCGTCAGCACCAGCGTGTCCAGCTTGGCGGGCCGCCCCCACCAGCGGGCGCTGCGGGTCAGGGCCACGGTGCCGGTCTTCTTGTCGATCGCGCCGAGGTTGAAGGGTCCGGCGGTGACCTTGAGGGCGCCGCGGGCCCCCTCGTTGAAGGCGTCCGGGGTGCCCGTGACCTGCTTCGGGTAGAGCGGCGTGAACAGGGAGCGCCAGTCGGTGTACGGCTTGGCGAAGGTGACCTTGACCTCCAGGTCGTTCTTGCCGCGCTCGATCTTCTCGATCCGCTCGTACCCGGCGTTGCGGGCCGTCCAGTAGGCCGAGTCCTTGCCGTTCAGGGCCCGCCACTGGGCGACGAAGTCGGCGGCGCCGATCTCCCTGCCGTCGCTCCACACCGCCTTCTGGTTGAGCTTGTACAGGACGACCTGCTTGGGCTCGCGGGCGACGATCTCGGCCTTTTCCAGGTAGTCCGCATTGGCCACCGGCTGGCCCTTGGCGTCGAGTACGAACAGCTGCGGCAGCACCGCCCCGGCGATCCGGGCGGTGGTGGCGTCGGCGTCGGCCTGGAAGGTGTTCAGGGTGTCGGGGAGGGTGTCCACGGCCCAGCGCAGGACCCCGCCGTCGGCGACCTGGTCGCGGGAGGTCGTCGCGATGTCCTGTCCGGCGGCGACGGGACCGCCCTCCTCCTCACCCGCGCCGCAGCCCGCGAGCAGCGGCAGTGCGAGGACTCCCGAGGTCAGCAGCGCCAAGGACCTGCGCCTTCTCTGGGACATGGGTGGTACCTCCGGGGCGGGGCGTGGGGAAGCGGGGGCTCAGGTGTCTTGATCACGTTTGGCGGTATATGGAGCTGATCACACTGGGTGCCGAAACCCACTGAAATCCACAGCCCGCCACACCTCCCGCAGGGGGCCCGCGCCACGCCGCTAACCCCACCCGTGCGGACCAATCCGGCTTGCGGTCACACCCGGGAACTGACGCGCGGTCCCCCGGGAGAGGGATGAGAATGGGGGCAGGGAGGGGCGCACAGATCGCGCCTGCGCGCCCGCAATCGCTGCACGTCCCTTCACAACCGGGGACGGGAAGCGCGACACTCGCAGGCGCACATGAGCGTTGCCACCGCACCCTGCGGAAGTGAGGGCAAGTCATGTCCCTGCAAGACGATTTGACCGCCGTACGACGGAATCTGAACGAGCTGGTCCGTTCGGTGGAGCAGCTGGAGAAGGACGTCGCCCGGCAGGCCCCGGCCGCGCCGAAGCCTCCGGGCCCGGCGGGGATGGTCACCGTCCCGGACACGCCGTACGACAGCTCGCTGTGGACGGACTCCGACGACGAGGGGCTCGGCGCGCGCGACCGCCGCGCCCCCTGACGAGGAACCCCCGCACCCACCGCTCACCCCGTACATCCCTCCAGGCCCAGCCGCCTCCCGCGGCTGGGCCTCCTGGGTCACCCCTCATCACTCCTCCCGGAGTCCCTTTTGGCCACAGGCACGGAACCACCCCAACAGCTGACCGGCGTCCACGGCCCCTCCCGCGCCGCGATCGCGGCCCGGCACCTGCGGACCGACCGGTGGTGGCTCGCCCCCGCCGGCACCGCGGCCGGGCTGCTCGCGTTCATCGTCTACTCGACCTGGCGGGCCTTCGCCAACGCCGACTACTACGCCGCCCCGTACGTCTCCCCGTTCTACTCCCCGTGTCTGGCGGAGAACTGCGAGGAGATGCGCGGCGGGCCCAACCTCGACCTCTTCGGCAGCTGGTGGGGCCTGTCCCCCGCCCTGCTGATCCTGGTCTTCCCGCTCGGCTTCCGGCTGACCTGCTACTACTACCGCAAGGCCTACTACCGGGGCTTCTGGGCCTCGCCGCCCGCCTGCGCCGTCGCCGAGCCGCACGCGAAGTACACCGGCGAGACCCGCTTCCCGCTGATCCTCCAGAACGCGCACCGGTACTTCTTCTACGCGGCGCTGCCGGTCGCGGGCATCCTCACGTACGACACGGCGCTGACCTTCCGCGACGAGCAGTACGCGTGGGGCCACATGGGCCTGGGAACCCTGCTGTTCCTGGTCAACATCACGCTGATCTGGGCGTACACGCTGTCCTGCCACTCCTGCCGGCACATCATGGGCGGCCGCCTGAAGCACTTCTCCAAGCACCCGGTGCGCTACCGCGCGTGGGGCTGGGTCAGCCGCCTCAACACCCGTCACATGCAACTGGCGTGGGCCTCCCTGATCAGCGTGGCCCTGTGCGACTTCTACGTGTACCTGCTGGCCAGCGGCACCTTCACCGATCCGAGGTTCTTCTGAGATGGCTCAAGTCGACCGGCAGCAGTGGGACGTGGTCGTGGTCGGGGCGGGCGGCGCCGGGCTGCGGGCCGCGATCGAGGCCCGCGAGCGGGGTGCCCGAACGGCCGTGATCTGCAAGTCCCTGTTCGGCAAGGCCCACACGGTGATGGCGGAGGGCGGGATCGCCGCCTCCATGGGCAACGTCAACGAGGGCGACAACTGGCAGGTGCACTTCCGCGACACCATGCGCGGCGGCAAGTTCCTCAACCAGTGGCGGATGGCGGAGCTGCACGCGAAGGAGGCCCCGGACCGGGTCTGGGAGCTGGAGACCTGGGGCGCGCTCTTCGACCGCACGCCCGACGGGAAGATCTCCCAGCGCAACTTCGGCGGCCACGAGTACCCGCGCCTCGCGCACGTGGGCGACCGGACCGGCCTGGAGCTGATCCGCACCCTCCAGCAGAAGATCGTCCAGCTCCAGCAGGAGGACTTCAAGGAGTACGGGGACTACGAGGCCCGCCTCAAGGTCTTCCAGGAGTGCACGGTCACCAGGGTCTTGAAGGATCGCGGCCCGGGGGACGGACAGAGGGTCTCGGGGGCCTTCTGCTACGAGCGCGAGTCCGGCCGGTTCTTCGTCCTGGAGGCCCCGGCGGTGGTCCTGGCCACGGGCGGGATCGGCAAGTCCTTCAAGACGACGTCCAACTCCTGGGAGTACACCGGCGACGGCCACGCGCTGGCCCTGCTCGCCGGGGCGCCCCTGCTGAACATGGAGTTCGTGCAGTTCCACCCGACCGGCATGGTCTGGCCGCCCTCGGTCAAGGGCATCCTCGTCACCGAGTCCGTTCGCGGTGACGGCGGGGTGCTGCGCAACTCCGAGGGCAAGCGGTTCATGTTCGACTACGTTCCGGACGTCTTCAAGGAGAAGTACGCCGAGTCCGAGGCGGAGGGCGACCGCTGGTACGAGGACCCGGACCACAACCGGCGTCCGCCCGAGCTGCTCCCCCGCGACGAGGTGGCCCGGGCCATCAACTCCGAGGTCAAGGCGGGCCGCGGCTCCCCGCACGGCGGGGTGTTCCTCGACGTGTCCACCCGGATGCCGGCCGAGAGGATCAAGCGGCGGCTGCCGTCCATGTACCACCAGTTCAAGGAGCTGGCGGACGTGGACATCACCGCCGAGCCGATGGAGGTCGGCCCGACCTGCCACTACGTGATGGGCGGCATCGCGGTCGACTCGGAATCCGCCGCCACCGTCGGTGTCCCGGGGCTCTTCGCGGCGGGCGAGGTCGCGGGCGGGATGCACGGCTCGAACCGGCTCGGCGGCAACTCCCTCTCCGACCTGCTGGTCTTCGGCCGCCGGGCCGGGCTGCACGCGGCGCGGTACGCCACGTCCGCGGGGCGCCCGGCGGTCTCCCAGACCGAGATCGACGCGGCGGCGCAGGAGGCGCTGGCCCCGTTCCACGCCGCCGAGGGCGCGGAGAACCCGTACACGCTCCACCAGGAGCTCCAGACGACCATGAACGACCTGGTCGGCATCATCCGCCGCGAGGGCGAGATGGCCGAGGCCCTGGAGAAACTCGCGGCCCTGCGCGTCCGCGCGGCCCGCGCCGGCGTCGAGGGGCACCGGCAGTTCAACCCGGGCTGGCACCTCGCGCTCGACCTGCGGAACATGCTGCTGGTCAGCGAGTGCGTGGCCCGCGCGGCCCTGGAGCGCACCGAGAGCCGCGGCGGCCACACCCGCGAGGACTGCCCGTCGATGGAGCGGGACTGGCGCCCGGTCAACCTCCTGTGCCGCCCCGTGGACCCGGTGCCCGCCGATCCGGCAGCCGACCGGATCGCCCTCGTCCGCACCCGTACCGAACCCATCCGCCCCGACCTGCTCGCCCTCTTCGAGAAGGACGAGCTGGTCAAGTACCTCGCCGAAGAGGAGCTCTACGAGTGACTGACTACGACGCCCGCTTCCGGATCTGGCGGGGCGACGCGGAGGGCGGCGAGCTGCGGGACTTCACCGTCGAGGTGCACGACGGTGAGGTGGTGCTCGACATCGTCCACCGCCTGCAGGCGACCCAGGCCTCGGACCTCGCGGTCCGCTGGAACTGCAAGGCCGGCAAGTGCGGCTCCTGCAGCGCGGAGGTCAACGGGCGGCCGCGGCTGATGTGCATGACGCGGATGTCGACCTTCACACGGGAGGAGACGATCACCGTCACCCCCCTGCGTGCCTTCCCGGTGATCCGGGACCTGGTGACGGACGTGTCGTTCAACTACCGCAAGGCGCGGGAGGTCCCGGCGTTCGTGCCGCCGGAGGGGGTGGCCCCGGGCGCGTACCGCATGCAGCAGGTGGACGTGGAGCGCTCGCAGGAGTTCCGCAAGTGCATCGAGTGCTTCCTGTGCCAGGACACCTGCCACGTGGTGCGTGACCACGAGGAGAACAAGCCGGCGTTCGCCGGCCCGCGCTTCCTGATGCGGGTGGCCGAGCTGGACATGCACCCGCTGGACGCGGCGCGGGAGGCCGGCCTGGACCGCAAGCGCACCGCCCAGGAGGAGCACGGGCTCGGCTACTGCAACATCACCAAGTGCTGTACGGAGGTCTGCCCCGAGGGCATCAAGATCACCGACAACGCGCTGATCCCGCTGAAGGAACGGGCCGTGGACCGCAAGTACGACCCGCTGGTGTGGCTGGGAAGCAAGATCCGTCGGCGCAGCGCCCCGTAGCGCCCCCCCGGCCGTTCACTTGGCGGTACACAATGCCCCCTGGGGAGACGTCGTTGACGTGGAGTCAGGGGGCATGCGCGGTGCGGGTGGGGGATCAACTGGCGGGCCGTTACCGGCTGGACCAGCGGCTCGGCCAGGGCGGCATGGGCGAGGTGTGGCGCGGGCACGACCTGGATCTGGAGCGGGCCGTCGCGGTGAAGGTGCTGCTGGAGGCGGCGACGAACGACGAGGTGGTCGCCCGGTTCCGGCGCGAGGCCACCATCGGGGCGCGGCTCCAGCACCCGGGGATCACGGTGGTGCACGACGTGGGCCGCCAGGACGGCCGGCTCTTCATCGTGATGGAGCTGCTGTCCGGCGAGGACCTGGCCTCGGTGCTGGCGCGCTCGCCGGGCGGGCTGCCCGAGCGGACGGCCCTCGACCTGGCCGCGCAGACGGCCGAGGCGCTGTCGGCCGCGCACGAACAGGCCGTGGTGCACCGCGACCTGAAGCCCGGGAACCTCTTCCTGCTGTCCGGGGGTACCTCCCGTGCCGAAGGCTCTGGGGGAGGCCGGCTCAAGATCTGCGACTTCGGCATCGCGCACTCCTCGGACGCGACGGCCGGCTGGACGGTCACCGGCCGGATCTTCGGCACCCCGCCGTACATGGCGCCCGAGCAGTGGCGGGGCGAGGCGGTGGACGCCCGGTGCGATCTGTACGCGCTGGGGTGCGTGCTGTACGCCCTGCTGAGCGGGGAGCCGCCGTTCGGCTCGGCCGAGGGGCCCTACGTACTCATGCGCCGGCACATCGAGGACGAACCGGAGCCGCTGGCGGTGGGGCCGGAGCTGAACGCGCTGGTACGGGCGCTGCTGGCGAAGTCCCCGGCGGACCGGCCCGAGTCGGCGCAGGCGGTGGGCAAGACGCTGCGGGGGCTGCTGGGAGGGCCGGGGGGCGTCTCCCCCGATGGGTCCGGCGCGAGCGCCGCGGGGCCTGAGACGCGGGAGTCCGTACGGGAGTTCGTGCGCGGGCTGCTGCTGGAGGCGGTGGACGAGCTGGAGGAGCTGGAGCGGGACTCCGGCGACGTCTGGCACGGCCACCCGTCCGTCGAGGTCCTCGCCCGCGCGGCGGACGCCGCGGCGCGCTTCGACGCGGGACTCGCCGAGCGGCTGCTGGCGAGTGCGGAGCTCTCGGCCTGGCGGGCCGACTCCGGCAGCGGCGTCACGGTGGCCCGGCGGCTGACCGCGCTGGCCCGGCACACCGGGCCGCACGCCCCCGCGCGCACGGAGCGGCTGCTGACCGCCGCCGAGCAGGCGCTGTTCACCGTGTTCCCGCCGGGCCGGCACGGCCCGCTCGCGTCGGTGGCGGAGGAACTCGCCCGCGTCGCGCCCGAGCGGGCCGCCGTGCTCGCCCGGCGGCACTTCGGCGACGTCCCGCCCGACGGGGTCTCGGACGAACGGATCTGGCTGCGGGTGGCCGAGGGCGCGGCCCGCACCGATCCCGCGCGGCTGGACGCGTACCTGGAGCTGATCCCCGTCCCGTGGCAGCGCGCGAGCGCGAAGGAGGCGGCCGAGCTGGCCGCCGCCGTGGCGGTCGCGGCCCACGACCCCGAACCGGCACTGCGGCTGATCGAGCGCATGCCGGGCGGGGACCGGCGCGTCGAGGCGCTGTGCGAGGTCGCGGCCGCACTGCGCGTCGCCGGGCACCCCGGCGAGTTGTTCGTCGAGCGGGCGGAACAGGAGTTCGCCCTGCTCGCGCGGCAGCACTCCGCGCGGGGCGGCCCGGTCCGGGGCCCGGCGGACCCGGAGGTGGCCGACGCGCGGGCCGCCCTGGAGCGGGCCCGGGCACGGCTGCGGCCGCTGGATCCGGCCGCGGCACGGGAGCGGGCGGCCGCCGCCCGGGCCGGGCACGAGCCCCGTTCGCGGGTGCGGGAACTGACCCGGATCGCCCTGGAGTGCGTCGGCGACCAGCCGTGGCTGTCGGAGGTGGCGGCCGGCCCCGGCACCCCGCCCGCGCGGGAGCGGGCCTTCCTCCCCGGCGCCACCCCGGGGCGGGTCCGCCCCGGGGTGGCTCCCGGTGAGATCCGCTGGCGGGCGGCAGTGGGCCCCGGGATGCTCCCCGGGCTGCTCCCCGGGCGCGGGCAGGTCTCCCCGGCGGCCCTGCACGCGGCCGGGGAATGCGTGGTGTGGTCCGAGCGCGACGCGGTGGGCTCCGTGTGGGCCGCCACCGGCGCGGGCCGCTGGAGCGCGTACGCCGACGAGGGCGTGCCGGCGCGGCCGCTGCCGAACTCCCTCCGGGCGGACGGGCCGCGGGCGCGGGTGCGGTGCGCGGCCGACGCGGACTCGGCCGTCGTCGCCGTGGAGGCGCCCGACGGGCCCGGGGTCCGGCTGCTGGCCCGGGAGCCGGAGGACGGCCGGGTGCGGTGGTGGCGGGACCTGCCGGAGACCCGGATGGGCCAGGGCCCGGCGCTGACCCTGGCCGGCGGGCTGGTGCTGTGCGGGGCGCGGGGCGAGTTGGTCGCGCTCGACCGGGCGACCGGCGCGACCGTGTGGCGGCGCCCGGTCCAGGGCGGCGGCTCGCGCGGGCCGGTGGTGTCGGGCGACTGCCTGGTCCTCGCGGACGGGCTGCTGCTCACGGCGCTGCGGGCGGCCGACGGTCAGCCGCTGTGGTCCTGGCCCCGCAACAACCACGTGCCCGGGCCGCGGCTTCCCGGCGGGCCGGTGCACGTGATGGACGGCAACACCGTCCGCGCGCTGCGCCGCCACGACGGCCGCGAGCTGTGGCGGTTCGAGGCGGGCTCGCCGGCGCCGCGGCCGCTGGTGGAGGGCGGGGTGGTCTACGCGGCGGTGTTCCGGCCGGAGGAGGGCTGGGACGTGGTGTACGCGCTGCACGCGGAGAGCGGCGCCGTGCTGTGGCAGCAGCGGGTGGTCCGGCGCGGCGGCCCCGCCTGCGCCCTGGAACCGCTGGGCATCCGCCGGGGCGTGCTCTACGTGAAGTCCTCGGACGCCGGCCGCGGCGGCCTGCTCGGCCGCACCCGCCGGGCCCCGTTCCTGACGGGCCTGGAACTGAGCACCGGCAAGCCGGTCTGGCAGTGGGACCGTCCCGGCCCCTACACCGTCGGCGCGCTCCTGTCGGCCGACGGCATCGTCCTCACGACCCCCGAACTCACGGCGATCGCCTTGCCGTAGCCCTGCCGGGCGGCACGGGCCCGATCCGCCGCCAGGACCCGGCCCCCCGCACCTCAAACACCGGCGGGGCCGGCCCGCCCCGGCGTTTGAGGCGTGAAGGTACCCCCGGACGGAGTCTGAGGGAGGGTCTGGGGCGGAGCCCCAGGGAACGGTGGAAGGGCGTGGCGGGGAGCGGCTCCGCGCAGCGGGGGCCAGCAGACGGCCGGGCACGGCGGCGGCCGACGGGCAGCGGCCGGACACGGCGGTAGCCGACAGGCAGCAGCCGGGTGCGGCGGTAACCGACAGGCGGCGCCCGGACACGGCGGTAACCGACAGGCAGCAGCCGGACACGGCGAAGGCCGACAGGCGGCGGCTCGGCGCGGTGGGGGCCGGGGTCGACCTCGCGGGGGCGTGCCGGGCGGCAGGGAGCCGAGGCGCGGGGGTCGGGGCAGCGCGCGGCGGGGCGGCGCAGGGCGCACGGTTCCGGGTGCGGGGGTATGGGAGCGCCCATACGCTCCCAAATGTGACACCGCCGAGAAGCAGGACGCCGATGTCCGTTCGGTCCGCCCTCGCCCTCGCCGCCGCGCTGCTCGCGTTCGGCGGGTGGGGGATCGCCGGCGCGCCCCCCGCCCGCGCGGAGGACCCCGTCACCCTCTCCGGCCAGGGGCAGATCACCGACCGCGTCGGAGCCCTCGGCAACCGGCAGCCCGCCGTCACGGCCGCGCTCGACAAGCTGTACGCGGACCGGAAGATCCAGCTCTTCGTCACCTACGTCAACGACTTCTCCGGCCGCTCCGCCCAGGGCTGGGCCGACGCCACCGCCCAGAAGAACGGCCTCGGCCAGGACGACGTACTGCTCGCGGTGGCGACCGGCGCCCGGCAGTACGCCTATTCGGCCGACGTGGACTCCGGTTTCACCGAGGAGCAGCTCGCGGATGTCGCCCGTACCGCCATCGAGCCCGCCCTGCGGCAGAACGACTGGGCGGGTGCCGCGATCGGCGCGGCCAACGGCTACGACGCGGTGCTCGGCGGGCAGCCCGTACCCGTACCGAAGATCACCCCCGGCGAGGCCGACCCCGGCGGCGGCGAGAGCGGCCAGAGCGGGGCCGGGGACTTCGTGCTCCCGGTGGTCGTCGTCGGCGCGGCCGGCGCCCTCGCGACGTACGCGTACACCCGCCGCAAGCGCAAGGGCGCCGCCGGATCCGGTACGAGGACCACCACCGGCTGGGGAGCCCAGCCCGCCACCACGACGGCCCTGCCGCTGCCCGAACTCGACACCAAGGCCAAGGCGCTGCTGGTCGACACCGACGACGCGGTCCGCACCAGCACCGAGGAACTCGGCTTCGCCTCCGCCCAGTTCGGCGACGGGGCGGTCGCCACCTTCACCGCGGCCCTGGCGTACGCGAGGGACGAGCTCACGCAGGCCTTCCGGCTGCGCCAGCAGCTCGACGACGCCTACCCGGAGGACGACGCCACCCGCCGGCGGATGCTGGACGAGATCGTGGCCCGCTGCACGGAGGCGAACCGGCGCCTCGACTCCGAGTCGGCGGACTTCGACCGGCTGCGGGACCTGGAGAAGAACGCGCCTGCGGCGCTGGCCACCGTGGAGGCGCACTTCAGCGAGCTGGCCGGGCGTACGACGACGGCGCAGGCGACGCTCACCGCCCTCGCCGGCCGGTACGCGGACTCGGCGTCGGCGCCGGTGTCCTCCAACGCCGCCCAGGCCAAGGACCGGCTGCTGTTCGCGACCACGAACCTCGGCGAGGCGCGGACGGCGATCGACGCCGGGGACAACGGCAAGGCGGCCGTGCACGTACGGGCCGCCGAGGGCGCCGTCGACCAGGTGGCGACCTTGGTGGACGCGGTCGAACGCCGGGCGCAGGAGCTGGCGGAGGCGGCCGGGAAGCTGGACGGCGCGCTCACCGAGACGGAGACGGACCTCGCGGACGCGCGCGGCCTGCTGACCGGCACCGCCGAGGGGGTCTCCACGGCGGATCTGCGCGGCCGGATCGGCCGGGCGGAGGCGGTGCTGGCCGACGTACGGCGGGAGCAGGCGGCCGGCCGGTACGACCCCCTCGACGCGCTGCGCCGGACCGAGGAGGCGGACGCGGCGCTCGACGACGCGCTGGCGGGGGCGCGCGAACGCGAGTCGGGGCGTCAGCGGGCGGCGGCGCTGCTGGACCAGGCGCTGCTGTCGGCCCGCAGCGCGATCGGCGCGGCGACGGACTACGTCACGACCAGCCGGGGCGCGGTCGGCAGCCAGGCCCGCACCCGGCTGGCGGAGGCGCAGCGTCACCTGGAGCGGTCGGTGTCCCTCGCGGGCTCGGACCCGGCGGGCGCCCTCGCGGAGGCCCAGCAGGCGGACGCGCTGGCGCGGCAGGCGCAGCAGCTGGCCGAGCAGGACGTACGGGGCTACCGGGACCAGTACGCGGGTGGCGGGCGGCAGCAGGGCGGCGGGATGGGCGGCGCGGTGCTCGGCGGGATCATCCTCGGCGAGATCCTGCGGGGCGGTGGCGGGGGCCGGGGCGGCGGCGGCTTCGGGGGCGGCGGCTTCGGCGGGGGCGGCGGCCCCGGCCCGGGCTCCTTCGGCGGCGGCGGCACCCGCGGCCGGATGGGCGGCGGCGGCCGCTTCTGAGGCGGCCGCGACCAGAGGCACCCCCTTCATCCAAGGAGATCACGACCATGAGCAAGCAGACCGTCCTCGGCCGCGTCACCCAGCTCGCGAAGGCGAACATCAACGCGCTGCTGGACCAGGCGGAGGATCCGCAGAAGATGCTCGACCAGCTGATCCGGGACTACACGAACAACATCGCGGAGGCGGAGACGGCGGTCGCGACGACCATCGGCAACCTGCGGCTGCTGGAGGCGGACCACAAGGAGGACGTCGACGCGGCGGCGGAGTGGGGCGGCAAGGCGCTAGCGGCGAGCCGGAAGGCGGACGAACTGCGGGCGTCGGGCGCGGCGGCGGACGCGGACAAGTTCGACAACCTGGCGAAGGTCGCGCTGGGCCGCCAGCTCCAGTCGGAGAAGGAGGCGCGGACGGCGGAGCCGACGATCGCGGCTCAGACGGAGGTCGTGGACAAGCTGAAGTCCGGGCTGGACTCGATGCGGAACAAACTGACGGAGCTGACGGCGAAGCGCGACGAGCTGGTGGCACGGGCGAAGACGGCGCAGGCGCAGAACACGATGATGGACGCGGTGAAGAACATCGACGTCATGGACCCGACGAGCGACCTGGCGCGGTTCGAGGACAAGGTCCGGCGGGAGGAGGCGAAGGCGCTGGGCAAGCAGGAGCTTGCCGCCTCTTCCCTGGACGCGCAGTTCGAGGCCCTCGACGACCTGGACAAATCCGCGGAGATCGAGGCCCGCCTGGCCGCCTTGAAGTCCCGCAAGGCCGCCTGACCCACCACCCCCGCCCACGAAACCAGCCCCGCCGGCACACCCCAGCCCCGCCGGCGTTTGAGGCGCGGGGGTCCGGGGGCAGCGCCCCCGGCAGCGGCGCCGCACCCGCCCACGCCCCGCCCACGGCCGCACCCGGCACGGGACCCGCACCGCACCCGCACCCGCACCCGCACCCGGCACGGGACCCGCACGGGACCGGCCCGGCGCCGGTCAGCCGTACATGCTCAGCAGCTGCTCCGCCGAGAGCTCCGAGACGGACTCCGCGTCAGCGCCCGGCAGCGGGAGTTCGAACCACACCGTCTTCCCCCGGTGGGTCCGCCGCGTCCCCCAGCCCGCCGACAGCATGCCGACCAGCTGGAGCCCCCGCCCGCCCTCGTCGGTGTCCCGCGCCCGCCGCCGCCGCGGCTGCACCAGGTTCCCGTCCCACACCTCGCACACCAGCGTCCGGTCCAGCAGCAGCCGCAGCCGGATCTCCCCCTCCCCGTACCGCAAGGCGTTCGTCACCAGCTCGCTGACCAGCAGCTCGGTCGTGTCGAGCAGCCCCTCCAGACCCCACGCCGGCAGCTTCGCCCGCGCCAGCTCCCGCGCCCGGCCCACCGACCGCGCCTCGCGCGGCAGCTGCCAGTCCCCCACCGCATCCATCGGCAACCCCTGCACCCGCGCCATCAGCAGCGCGATGTCGTCCTCCCCGTGCCGCGTGTCCAGCGTGTTCAGCACGTGGTCGCACACGTCCTCCAGCGGTCGCACCGGATCGGCCAGTGCCTCCCGCAGCCCCCGCAGGCCCTCCTCCAGCGGGTGGTCCCGTGACTCGACCAGCCCGTCGGTGTACAGCGCCAGCAGCGCGCCCTCCGGAAGGTCGACCTCGACCTCCTCGAACGGCTCCCCGCCCACCCCCAGCGGCATCCCCGGCGGCACCTCCAGCAGCAGACCCGGCCGCGGCTCGCCGCCCGGTTCCGGCGGTTCCACCAGCACCGGCGGCATGTGGCCGGCGTTGGCGATCGTGCAGCGCCGCGTGACCGGGTCGTAGACGGCGTACACGCAGGTGGCCAGGTACACCTCCGAGCGGTCCGCGTCGCGCGAGTGCAGCGCCGCCCGCGAGGCCTGCTGGGAGCCGCCGGGCGCACCGAGCCCCCGCGCGATCTCGTCCAGCGCCGTCAGCACCTCCGCGGGCTCCAGGTCCAGCAGCGCGAGCGTCCGTACCGCCGTCCGCAGTTCGCCCATGGCCACCGCGGCCCGCAGCCCGCGTCCCATGACGTCCCCGACGACCAGCGCCGTCCGGTGCCCCGGCAGCTCGATGACGTCGAACCAGTCGCCGCCGACCTCGGTCGCCGCGTTCCCCGGCAGGTACCGGCAGGCGATGTCCAGGCCCGCCGCCTCCGGGTCACCCGGGGGCAGCAGGCTGCGCTGCAGTATCAGCGCCCGCTCGTGCTCGCGCCGGTACAGCCGCGCGTTGTCGATGCAGACCGCGGCCCGCGCGGCGAGTTCCACGGCCACCGCCCGGTCGCGTTCCCCGAAGGGCTCGCTGCCCTTCGTACGGGAGAACTGGGCGAGTCCGACCACCGTGTCGTGCGCCACCAGCGGCACCACCAGCGTCGACTGGACGAGGTCGTCCGCCCCGCCGGACACCAGCAGCCGGGGCCGCGCCGTCCGCAGCGCCAGCGCGCCGGGCGACGCGGCCGGATACCGGTGGACCTCTCCTACGGAGACCAGCGCGCCGGGACCCGACAGCGGCGCGTCCGACACCGCCGAGGCGAAGGCGACCCGCCGCAGCGGCGCGGACGGCGCGCGCCCGGACCCCTGCCCGGGCAGCGACGGCACCCCGGGGCCCTGCGGCCGGGCGGGCCGGTCGTCGTCGCCGAGCAGCAGCCCCTGGTAGAGGTCGACGGAGGCCAGGTCGCAGAAGCCGGGGACGGTGACGTCGAGGAGTTCCCGGGCGGTGGTCTCCAGGTCGAGGGAGTTCCCGATCCGGTGGCCGGCCTCGTTGAGGAGGGCGAGATTGCGCCGTACCCCGGCCGCCTCGCGGGCGGCGAGGTGGCGCCGGGTGACGTCGGTGCCGAGGCCGGCCACGCCGATGGGGCGGCCGTTGCCGCTGTGCACCCGGTAGAGGTTGATGGACCAGTGGCGGTTGTCCCGGCTGCCCGGCGCCGCGCCGGTGATCCGGAGGTCGGTGACGGCCTCCCCGGTCTCCAACACCCGCCGCAGCGCCTCGGCCATCCGGTCGGCCTCGTGCGGGGGGAGGTAGTCGTGGACGGTGCGGCCGCGGTGCTCCTCGGCGGCGCCGCCGAACACGGTCGCGAAGCGGCGGTTGGCCCGCTGCACGGTGAGATCCGTACCGAACAGGAGGAATCCGAAGGGAGATTGGCCGAATATGGCCTGCGAGGCGGCGAGATCGGATTCAATCCGCCGCAGCGCGCGTACGTCGACCACGACGCACAGCGCGGCCCGCTCACCGGTCGCGGCCCTGGTCGGCATCACATAGATCTCGGCCACGCCGTGCGCGCCGTCGCCGTCGGGGATGCGGAACGGGACGAAGCCCGTCCATTCCTGGCCGTCGAGGATTTCGGCGACCTTGCGGTGCCCGCCGGCGCGCAGTTCCGGCGGCATGAAGGCCTCGACCGGGTCCCGGCCGACCGTCTGGGCCGCGCTGAGGCCGAACAGCTCCTCGGCGCGCAGGCTCCACTGGTCGACGAGCCCGTCCGGGCCGATCGAGAACGAAGCGACCTTTATGTAGTCATATATCGAGCCAGGCGGGCTGCTGTGCCACAAGGAGTCATGCCATGACTCCCCGGGCACTCGGGCCTGATGTGCCTGCGCAGGTATCTCGCTCACGCGACCGTCCCCTCCAGCTCACCGCAACCGGACCGGCCATGACCGAAGTATTCAGCACCACGGCCCCGGACGGCACGGCGTTCACGATCACAAAAAGGTCCCGTTAGTTTCCAGCCATGTCCGGTGATCGTCGGCCACCCTTCCCCTTGTTACTCACCAGGAAGAGCCAACTCGAACCACACGGTCTTGCCCGACTTCCCGTGCCGGGTACCCCAGCGCTGCGCCGAGACGGCGACGAGATGGAGTCCGCGGCCGCCTTCGTCGTCGGGCTGCGCGATGCGCTCGCGCGGCGGATCCGGAAGCGGATCCGAAACCTCCACGAGCAGCGCGGCGCCCCCCACCGAGCCCTCGTGGGCCGGTTTCGGCCGCACGAGACGGACCCCGATGGGGCCGGACGCGTACCGCAGGGAATTGGTGACCAGCTCGCTGACCAGCAGGACGGTCACGTCACCGACTGCTTCCAGGCCCCAGTCGCGCAGTGTTCCGCGCACGGCGTGGCGGGCGGTGCGGACGGCACCGGGCTCGGCGGGAAAGGCCCACTCGGCACATTCACCGTCTGTGTCGATCACGCCGATCACTTCCCGGGCCGGCAGCGACCCCAGTCGGGTTCAGCAGGGACAGAGCCACGAGGGAGAGCATGAGATAGGGACTAATAGCGACATACCCGATATTCGGGGCGTCGTACCACTCGATCCCACACGCACCGGCGCATTGTGGCGCAGACGGCCTACAGCATGAGCGGCACGCGCCCCAGTGCGACCCGACGTGCCCCCCGGCCCCCCGCCTCCGCGCCTCCGTCGGGCCCCTACGCCCCCGCGCCTCCGCGCCCCGGCGTCCCGGCGTCCCGGCGTCCCGCCATCAGGCGCGCAGCCTGCGCCCCGCCTCCGCGACCGCCGGGCGGTCCTGGTCGAGCCAGTCCACCGTGTCCAGTTCCTCCGGCCCGAGCCAGCGCAGCTCGTCGTGGTCCTCCAGCGGCGCGGGCTCGCCGGACACCAGCCGGGCGGTCCACACGTGCAGCACGAGCCCCGGCCTCAGCGGCCACTCCCCCGGGATCCGCTCCAGCGGCTCGGCCTCGATGCCGAGCTCCTCTCGCAGTTCGCGCACCAGCGCGTCGGGGACGGACTCGCCGGGTTCGGCCTTCCCGCCCGGCAGTTCCCAGCGGCCGGCCAGCTCCGGCGGCGCGCTGCGGCGGGCGGCCAGCAGGCGCCCCTCATGACAAAGGGCTCCGCCCACGACCACTCGTTCCGTCATGGGCGGAGCCTATGCCAGCACCGGGACTGCCCCGGCACTCAGTTCGTGGTGGCCGTCTGGCTGCCCTGACCGAGCCGCTCGACCCAGTAGAGCTGCTTGTGCCCGCGGTCGTCGAGGCTGTCGACGACCTTCTGGGCCTCGGACCGGGTGGGGTACCGGCCCACCCGGTAGCGGTTGCCGTTGTCGTCCTGACGTATGACCAGCCATGGAAGCAGGGCACCGCTCTCGCTCATCGCGCTTCACCCTCCGCCGATGTACCTGCCCGGGAAACCCCATTGCGCATATGCCCGAGCTTACGCCCGACCTTTACGGAGCGGATACGGTTTTTCACGAAGAGGTACCTCGCAGGCGTACGCATCCGGCCATGCGTACGAGCGGGCCGTGCGCGCCGGTTCACACCGGGCGCACCGCGGCCGCCGGCGGACGTCGCCGCAGGTGGCGTGAAGGGGGCGAACCGGGCGGGGCGGGTGTGGCGGCGCACCCCTGCGGCCAACGGGCGCGCGGCGGGGGCCAGTCCGGCGGCGGCGCAGGTGAGAGGGATCACCATCGCGCCGAATCCCACCCCATGACGCCCCGTCACCCACCCCACCCCCGCCCCACCGCCCGGGGCCACGCCACCGACCGGGCCACCTCGCCGGCCAGGTCAGCTCACCGGCCGGGCCACTTCACTGGCCCCCCACCGGACCGGACCGCTCCACTCGCCAGGGCCCCACGGGGCCGGACCGCTCCACCCGCCGGCGAACCCCACCGGCCGGACCACTTCACCGCCCGGGACGCCCCACCGGCCGGATCCCCCACCAGACCGGACCACTCCACCCGCTGAGACGCCTCACCGACCAGGTCACCTCACCGGCCAGGCCTCGTCACCGCACCGGCAGGTGGTACGCGAGTCGGTATCGGTCGGCCGGCACCACCACATCGGCGGTCTCGACGGCCAGTCCGGACGCGAAGTACGTGCGCCCGATCACCAGCACCACGTGCCCGGGCACTCCCCCGAGCAGCACGATCTCCTCCGCCAGCCCCGGCCGCGCGCCGACCTCCTCGACGACGTTGTCCACCACGACGTCGATCGCGGCCATCCGGTCGACGACCCCCGAGCCCCCCAGCGGCCCCTCCTCCGGCAGCATCACCGGCGTCCGCCCCGTCACGGACAGCGGCTCCCAGGAGGTCGACAGCATCATCGCCTCCCCCGCGTCACGGAAGACGTACCGCGTCCGCATCACCCGGTCACCCGCCGAGATGCCGAGCCGTTTCGCGATCTCGGCCGGCGCAAACGTCTGCTCGCTGCTCGACTCCCACGTCCCCCGCGCACCCGACTCCGCCTGCTCCTGTCTGAACGGCGTCGAGGCACCCCCCGTGCGGTACCCGGAGCGTGCGACCCGCCGCGGCACCGGCTGCTCCCGTACGTACGTACCCGACCCGGACCGGCCCTCGACCAGCCCTTCCGCCATGAGGACCTTGCGCGCCTCCAGCGCGACCGTGTCCGAAACCCCGTACTCCTCGCGGATCCGGGCCTGCGAGGGAAGCCGGGCATGCGGGGGCAGGGACCCATCGACGATCTTCCGTCGCAGATCCCCGGCGACGCGCAGATAGGCCGGCTGCTCACCGAAAGTCACTGGCCACTCCCATCAGGTTGACAGACAGCTACACCCTGGCAACCGACGGTTGTGCACCGCAAGCAAGGGCCAGAGTTTCACCCGAAGTGATGAAGCCTGGTCACTCAAACCCGTTACCGCGCGTTACCCACTGAGCCCCGCGCGGACCGCGCGCCGATCCCGCGCCGACCCCGCCCCGACTACTCCCCGGTCCCGCGCCGCCCCCACGTCACCGCCTCCGCGGACGGTCCACCCCCCGCACCGCCCGGCCCGTCGGACGGGTTTTCGGTCGCCCAGTCCGGAACCGTCGTCGACAGCCCGTACGCGCCGCGCAGCGCCTTCTCCGCGTCCAGGGAGAGCGCCGCACCCGCCCGCCGCCGGGCCACGTCGAACTCCGCCGGCCGCGTCGCCCCGGCTGCCGTCCGCCACTCCCTGCGCGCCGCCGCCAGCTCCTTGAGCCGGGCCCCGGCCGGCCCGCCCACGCCCGGGCGGCCCTTCGCACCCTCCAGCACCCGTACCTGACCGCCCAGCGCCCCTTCGACCTCGCGCGCCCACCGCCGGTGCGCGTCCATGTCCCGGTCGGGCTCCTCCTCGGGCTCGCGCCCCAGCGCCTGGTCGGCCGCGTTCATCACGCGCAGGAAGTCCACCTGCTCCTGCGTCAGCATCCCCGCGTCCTTGCGCAGACTGCCCCGCTGCTCCTCGTCCGGCGTGCCGATCACGCACACCAGCCGCCGGTCCCCCTGCCGCCAGGAGGCGGCCGACGGCGAGAAGTGGAACATCTCCGCGTGGCCGGGCAGCGCCCACGTGTCCATCGCGTACTCGTCCATGGACGTCCAGCAGGTGTCCGTCGCGGTCTTGCGCAGCTGCTCAGACCCGGGGTAGGCCGTGCCGTGCAGGACGGTCGAGGAGGTGACCTCGCCGTCGTGGACCTGCGCGCAGCCGATCGCGTAGACGTAGGAGGAGTCGTCGTACATGTCCCCGTCGGGGACGTTGAAGCAGTCGCCGGTCCGCATGTCGTCGATGGCGGTGAGCTCGCCCTCGGCCTCCCCGGACGAGCGGGCCGCACCGAGCCGGCCGAAGACCGCGTCCCCGTACTGGCCCGCGACGACGACCGCCCCCATGCCCAGGGTCAGCACCCCGGAGACCACCAGGCCCACGATCGCGAGCGCCTTGCCCCGCTCCCGCTTCTTCCCGATCTGTACGAGCGCCACGATGGCGAAGACGATGCCCAGGGGCGGGAAGCACAGCAGCCCGACCAGCAGCGAGCCCAGCGCGAAGCCGTTGAGTTCCGGCCGCGGGTGGTACCCGGTCGGCCCCCACCCCTGCTGCGGTGCGGGCGGGGGCCAGGAGTGGCCCGGGCCGGGTACGGGGTACTGCGGGGGCGGGGTGCTCACGGGGCAGGGTGCTCCATCGACAGGGGCGCGAACGAATGCGCGAATGGTAAGCGGAGGGGGCGACCGCTCAGGCGGTCGCCCCCTCTGTCATGCGCGGCTCAGGTCAGAACTGGAGCGCCCAGGAGTCGATCTTCCCGGTGTCGATGTTCGCGTTGTCGTTCACGCGCAGCTTCCAGACCCCGTTCGCCACCTCCGAGGAGGCGTTGACCGTGAAGGTCTTGACGATGTTGTCCGCGCTGCCGCCGGTCCGGTTGTGCAGGTTGTAGACGGTGCCGTCGGGGGCGACCAGGTCGACCTTCAGGTCACCGGTGTACGTGTGCTTGATGTCGACCGGAACCTGGAGCGTCGCCGGGGCGTTGCCGGAGATCCCGCTGACGGTGACCGGCGACTCGACGGTGGCGTTGTCGTTGATCGCGTAGTCGGCCAGGTTCTCGAAGCGGGTGCCCGGGTTCGGCGGGGTGGTGCCGCCGCCGACGTAGAGCAGGCGGTTCGGGGAGCCGGATCCGGGGCTGGTCACCACGTTCGGGGTGGCCGCGCTCACCAGGGCCGAGGAGACCTGGGCCGGGGTGCTCGCCGGGTTCTGCGAGAGGTAGAGGGCGGCCGCGCCCACGACGTGCGGCGTGGCCATCGACGTACCGGAGATGGTGTTGGTGGCGGTGTCGCCGGTGCCCCACGAGGAGGTGATGGAGGAGCCCGGGGCGAAGATGTCCAGGATGGAGCCGTAGTTGGAGTAGCTGGCCTTGGCGTCGGTGTTGGTGGTGGCGCCGACCGTGATGGCCTCGGCGACGCGCGCCGGGGACTTGGTGCTCGCGTCGGTCGACTCGTTGCCCGCCGCGACGCCGTACGTGATGCCGGCGGCGATGGAGTTGCGCACGGCGGTGTCGAGCGCGGAGTCCGCGCCGCCGCCGAGCGACATGTTCGCCACGGCCGGCTTGACGGCGTTGCGGGTCACCCAGTCGATGCCGGCGACGACCTGGGCCGTCGTGCCGGAGCCGTTGTTGTCGAGCACGCGGACGCCGACGATCTTCGCCTTCTTGGCCACGCCGTACGAGTTGCCCGCGACGGTGCCGGCGACGTGCGTGCCGTGGCCGTGGCCGTCCTGGGCGGTGTTGTCGTTGTCGATGGCGTCGTAGCCGTAGGAGGCACGGGTGCCGAACTCGCCGTGGGTGATGCGGACTCCGGTGTCGATGATGTACGCCGTGACGCCCTCGCCGGCCTTGTCCGGGTAGGTGTAGCTCGTGTCGAGCGGGAGGGCCCGCTGGTCGATGCGGTCCAGGCCCCAGGACGGCGGGTTGGGCTGGGTGCCCTGGGCGTCGTCGACGGTGAACACCCTGTTCTGTACGACCGACTTGACCGCCGGGTCGGCGGCGAGCTTCTTGGCCTGCGCCTCGGAGACGGCGACGGAGTAGCCGTTGAGGGCGGCGCTGTAGGTCCGGTCGATCTTCGCGCCGTACCGCTTGGCGACGGCCTTGCCGCTGTCGGCGGTGGAGCGGGCGGCGGAGTCCTTCAAGGTCACGATGTAGCTGCCGGGGACCGCGTCGGCGGCGCCCGCGTTCTCTATGACGCCCTGGGGGGCGCTGTCCGCCGCGGCGGCGGGTAACGCGGCGGCGGTGCCCAGCGCGAGGGCCACGACGGCGGTCGCGCTGACGCCGGCGATCTTCCGGCGGGTGTGACGCATCACGGACATGTGAGGTGTCCTCCTGATAGGCGGGGGGTGGCGGCGGCGGTCCGGGCGGGCCATGGGGATACGGACAGCCGTGCGTGGGGGTGCGTGGACACACAGGACTGCCGGCGTAGGCATGCCCATGACAAGAATTCCTGTCGGCCGGACCGCCGCCAACGAAAGGTTGACCCACCCTCCGGGCATCCCACAAGAGGACAACAGACGCGTAACATCCGTGCCATACAACGGCCATGATTGAGCAAAGGTGGACCGCACATGACGCACGCACTGCCCGGCTACGTCTGCCCGGACGACGGCACGCGCAGCGACGTGCGGACGGCGCCCTGGTGCTGCCCCCTGTGCGGCGGTCCCTGGGACCTCGATTTCACGCCGGACCCGGCCGCGCCCCTCACCCCGGCCGCCGGCCCCCACTCGCTGTGGCGCTACGGCTCCGTGCTGCCGCTGCCGGGGGCTTTCGCCGTCACCCTGTCGGAGGGCAACACTCCGCTGGTCCCGATGGCCGAGCGCATTCACGCCAAACTCGACTACCTGATGCCGACCTTGTCCTTCAAGGACCGGGGTGCCGTGATGCTCGCCGAGGTGGCCCGGCGGCTGGCCCCGCGGCGGGTGGTCGCGGACAGCAGCGGCAACGCGGGAACGTCCGTCGCCGCCTACTGCGCGCGGGCCGGACTGAGTTGTGAAGTTTTCGTGCCCGAGGGCACTTCGGAGAAGAAGACGGAACAGATGCGGGCCCACGGGGCCGCCGTCCGCGTGGTCCCCGGGGGCCGGGAGGCCGCCGCGCTGGCCGCCCGCGCGGCCGCGGAGGAGCCCGGCGTCTTCTACGCGAGCCACGTCTTCAACCCGTACTTCCTGCACGGTACGAAGACGTACGTGTACGAGATCTGGGAGGAGCTCGGCGGCCGACTGCCGGAGGCGCTGGTCGTCCCGGTGGGCAACGGCACCCTGCTGCTGGGCGCCGCCCTGGCGGTGGCGGAGCTGGCGCGGCGCGGGGTGCGGCCGCCGGCCCTGATCGCGGTCCAGTCCGAGGCGGTGGCCCCGCTGGCCGAGGCCTTCGCGGCGGGGGCCGAGGACGCCGACCCGGTGGAGCAGCGGCCGACCCTGGCCGAGGGGATCGCCATCCCGGCCCCGCCGCGGGCCCGGCAGATCCTGGCCGCGGTCCGCAAGTCCGGCGGGACCTTCCTGACCGTCCCGGACGACCGGCTGCGGGCGGCCCAGCTCGACCTGGCGGGACGTGGCCTCTTCGTCGAGCCGACGGCCGCCGCCTGCTGGGCGGCGGTGGGCCCGGGCGCGCCCGGCGACCCCTTGCAGGGGCGCACCGCGGTGCTGCCGCTGTGCGGCGCGGGGGCGAAGACGGGCTTGGCCCGCTAGACCTGTCGTCGAGGTGGCGCCCGCTCAGGGGGCGGCATACCCCCGCCGCTCAGGTGGTGGGGGCGGCCACGCCCGCTCAGGGGGTGGGACACCCGGATGCCTGCATGCGCCAACGACCATAGGATCCGGCCATGCCCCCCTCCACCGCCGCGCCCGGCTCCGAGGCCCCGAAGGTCACCGGCACCGTCTGGTTCGCCCTGGCCCTCGTCTACGTCGTCTGGGGCTCGACCTACCTCGCCATCCGGATCGTCGTCGAGACCATGCCGCCCTTCCTCTCCGCCGGGGTCCGGTTCATCACCGCCGGCCTCCTGCTGGCCGGCATCGTCGCCCTGCGCGACGGCCCGGCGGCGCTGCGGGCCACCTCGGCGCAGGTCCGCTCGGCCGTGGTGGTCGGCCTGCTGCTGGTCCTCGGCGGCAACGGGCTCGTCGTGCTCGCCGAGACCTCGATCCCCTCCGGCCTCGCCGCGCTGCTGGTGGCCGCGGTGCCGATGTGGCTCGTGGTGCTGCGGGCCGCCACCGGGGACCGGCCGCCGGCGCGCACGCTCGGCGGGGTCCTGCTCGGCTTCTGCGGCCTGGCGGTGCTGACCAGCCCGGGGATCGGCGGCGCGGTGCAGCTGTCGGGGGTGCTGCTGGTGCTGGCGGCCTCGGTGCTCTGGTCGCTGGGCTCGTTCTCCGCGCCGAGGCTGGAGCTGCCCGCCAACCCCTTCACCGGGAGCGCGTACCAGATGCTCGCGGGCGGGACCGCCGACGTCCTGGTCGGCCTGATCCGGGGCGAGCACCACGGCCTGGACCCGGCGGGCTACTCCACGTCCTCCTGGCTGGCGCTCGGCTACCTGGTCGTCTTCGGCTCGCTCGTGGCCTTCACCGCGTACGTGTGGCTGCTGCGGTCGGCGCCGCTGTCGCTGGTCGCCACGTACGCCTACGTCAATCCGGTCGTCGCCGTCGCGCTGGGCGCGCTGATCCTCGACGAGGCCCTGACCTGGCCGATCCTGCTCGGCGGCGCCGTCGTGGTGGCCGCGGTGTGCGTGATCGTCAGCACGGAGCGCAAGGCGTAGCTCAGCCCCGCGCGGCCCGGTCGTAGAGGGCCTTCGCGCGCTCGTCGTACAGGGCGGCGGTCGAGTCGACGTCCGTCTCCCCGCCGCTCAGTACGCCGATCAGGCGGCCCGGCTCCCCCGGCCCGCCCCGGTCGGCGATCCAGGGGCTCCCGCTGGTGCCCGTCCAGAACCCGGCGCAGCCGATGTACAGCATGTCGGGGTCGTCCTCGTCGTGCCGGGTCTGGGTGGTGCACGAGACGGGCTTGTTCTGCGGGTTGCGGTCGGACTCCGGATAGCCGACCACCGTGACCTCGCGCTCGTAGCCGGAGGTCCAGTCGGGTTTCGGGGCCTCGCCGCCGCCCACGGCCTCCTGGAGGCTGCGCCCGTCCGGGCCGGGCTCGATGGTGAGGAAGGCGAAGTCGGCGGTGTCGTCGCCCCACTTCGTCCAGCGCTCGTCCACGTGGACCGCGCGGACCTTCCACACCCCGAAGGGCTGGGTTCCCGCGCCCTCCCCGGAGAAGCCGGGGGCGAAGGAGAGCTCGCCGATGGCGAGGCCGTCGTGCGCGACCTCGCCGGGCTCCCCGTCCTCGCCCGCCGGGGCCACGCAGTGCGCGGCGGTGGCGACGACGTTGCCGCGGGGGCTGTCGACCACGCTGGCCGTGCACCAGTGCTCCCCGTTGGCCATGAGCACGCCGACGGTGGGGAAGGGGTCCTCCGGCTCCGCCGACTCGGCCGGCGCCTTCAGGAGCGCCACCGCGAACACGGCGGTGGCCCCGGCGGCGACCGCCGCGCAGGCCCCCTTCACCACGGGGCTCATCCCACGGCGGGGTCGGGCGTCGGCGGCCGCATCACATTGCTGATCCACTCCAGGGAGCCCTCCCTCATGCCGCGCACGTACGACTTTCCGTTGTGCTGACCATCCTCGATCACCTGGAGCCGGGTGTGCACGGGACCCTTCCCGTACTCCCGCATGAACTGCTCGGCCCGCTCGCGGCCGCTCTCCTCGGTGCCGATCTGGAAGTTCACGTACACGTCCGGGCCGCCTTCCTCGATCAGCTTCGCAGCGAGCTTCTCGGGGTTGTTCTCGTCCATGGCCTGCGTGTTCCCCTTCCACAGCGGGGAGTCGGGGACGAAGTCGGTGCCGCTGGCGATCACCGCCTTGAAGCGGTCGGGGTACTTCAGGACGTGCTTGAAGGCGCCGAAACCGCCCGAGGAGGAGCCCATGAAGGCCCAGCCGTCGCGGTCGGTGAAGGTGCGGAAATTGGCCTTCGTGAAATCCGGGATGTCATCGGCCATCCAGGTGCCCATGCGGGGTTCACCGGGGATGTCCGAGCCGTCGTAGTGGTGCTTGGTGTCGGCGTTGATCACCGGCATGACGAGGATGAAGGGCAGGCTGGTGCCCGCCTTCACCCCGTCGGTCACGGCCTGCTGGAGGCCGAGGCCGGGGCCGGTGCCCCAGTAGTTCTTGGGGTAGCCGCGGCCGCCGGGGAGGGAGATCAGGACCGGGAAGCCGCTCTTGGCGTAGCGCGGGTCGTCGTACTCCTTGGGGACCCACACCCAGACGTCGCCGGTGAAGCCGGACTTCTTGCCGGTGAGGGTGGTGCGGGCGATCTGCGTGCCGTCGGGCAGCCGGGAGGTGCGGACGAACTCGGCGGCCGGGCCGGTGGGCATGCTCACGCCCGGGCGGATGTCGGCGGCGGCCGCCGTCTTCTGCTGGGTCTTCCCGAAGGAGGTGGGATCCCCTATGTCGGAGAAGAGGCCGAACTGGTACGCCGCCAGGCCGCCGCCGGCGGCGAGGGTGAGTGCGAGCCCGCCGCTGATCAGGAGGAGGCGCCGACGCCGCCGGGGGCCCTGGTGGTCTTGTCGCTGCACGGAAATGTCCCGTTCCCTCTCCGGCGCTCCTGCGGGAGCGCGGGTGGGACCGTTCGGTCCCCCTTACACCCATTACAGAGGATTGAACGACCGGACCGGTTGCCTGGGCCCGGGGGCGTGGCGAACACCACTCCGCGCCTAGCCCGCCTCCTCACACCGCCGACCCCCTTCTCAGCCGGTGCCCTCCGGCTTCGGGGCCTTCAGCACCTTGCTGATCCACTCCAGCGAGCCTTCCTTCATGCCGCGCACGTAGTGCCAGCCGTTGTGCTCGCCGTTCTGGATGTCGCGGATGGTCATCTTGACCGGGCCCTTGCCGTACGCGTTCTTGAACTGCGTCATCCGCTGCTTGCCGCTCTCCTTGGTCCCGACCTGGAAGTTGATGTACACCTCGGGCCCGTTGGTGTCGATCAGCTTCTGCGCGAGCTTCTCGGGGTTGTTCTCGTCCATCTCCGCCTGGTGTCCCTTCCAGAGCGGGGAGTCGGGAACGATCTCGCCGCCGCTGGCGATCACTGCCTTGAACCGGTCCGGGTACTGGAGGAGCAGCTTCATGCCGACGAACGCTCCCGAGGAGGAGCCCATGAAGGCCCAGCCGTCGCGGGACTTGTACGTACGGAAGTTGGCGCGGGTGAAGTCGGGTATGTCCTCGGAGAGCCAGGTGCCCATCTTGGCCTGGCCGGGTATGTCGGAGCCGTCGTAGTAGTACTTGGCGTCCGGGTTGAGTACCGGCATGACCACGATGAACGGCAGGCTGGTGCCCGCCTTGACCCCGTCGGTGATGGCCTTCTGGAGGCCGAGACTGCGGTCGGACCAGTAGTTGGCGGGGTAGCCGTTGCCGCCGGGGAGCGCGATGAGGACCGGGAAGGCGGCCTTGGCGTACTTCGGGTCGTCGTACTCCTTGGGCGCCCACACCCAGACGTCGCCGGTGAAGCCGGACTTCGCGCCCGCGAGGCGGGTCTTCGCGATGATCGTGCCGTCGTCGAGCTTGGCGGTCTGCTTGAACGCGGCCTTCGGGCCGGCCGGCATGAGCACGTCCGGGTCGCCGGTCGGCCCGGCCGGCGAGGGCTCGCCCGGGGCGGCCGGGGCAACCGGGGCGTCCTGCCGCTCGGGCTCGGCGGGCGGCCGGTTCTTGCCGAAGCTCACGGTCTCGCCGTTGCCCGAGAACCACTCGTACTTCCAGGCCGCGAAGCCGCCGCCGCCGAGGACGAGCGCGCACACCACACCCGTGCTGATCCAAATCGGGCGGCGCGACCGCCGGGGCGTGCGCACGGGCTCGGACGGGTCCTGGCCATCGGACTGCGGACGCTGCGGGTAGTCGTGCACGAAACTTCGCTCCGAACGGTCATGGCTGTCCCGGGGGCGGGACAGAGCGGCTGGGCATCCCCTAGTGCTGATGGGGGAATGGCCGGGGCAGTTCCAAATCCGGGTAAAAAACATGAACGCCGAGGCTCCCGGGGCCTCCTGCCTCAGCGCTGCTCGTCAAGCACCTGGGCGCAGCGCCCGAGCAGCGCGATCAGCGACTCCCGCTCCTCACCGGAGAACTCGGCGGCGAGCGCCCGCTCCACGCGCACGGCGTCGGCGTCCGCGCGCAGCATCACCGCTTCCCCCTCCTCCGTGAGCCGGGTCTCCAGGACGTTGCGGTGCCATTCGTGCGGGGTCCGCTCGATGAGCCCGCGCTCCTGGAGGTTCTTCAGCACGGTGTTCATGGTCGGCGGCGTGACCCCGCACAGCCGGGCGAGGGCGGCGGCGGAGATGCCGGGCTTCTCGGAGAGCCAGAGCAGGGCGGCGTACTGCGGAACCGTTACGCCTGCGGGCTTCAGGGCCGCGTTCTTCGCCGCGAGGAGCGCCTGCTCGGCGCGCTTGATGTGGGAGCCGATGCGCTCCTCGGCGGGCATGGAGGTCATCCCCGCATACTACGACCCTTGCAAACATTAGAGCTCTAACATAGATTCGCATTCACCACACCGGAAGAGGACACACACCATGCCCACATCCATGCCCGTGCCCACGCCTATGCCCACCTCCATGTCCATGCGCCCGCGACTGATCACGCTCGCCCTGACCACCCTCGCCGTGACGGCGACGACCCTGACCCTCGGCAGCACCACGGCCGGGGCGAGCCCCTCCCCCCGCGTCTCGACCGCGTTCACGATCCCCGGCGAGAAGGTCTACCCCGAGGGCATAGCCGCCGACCCCCGTACCGGCACGGTCTACGTCGGCTCGTACGCGGACGGCACCGTCTACCGGGCCCGCCCGGGCGCCCGTAAGGCCGAGGTGTTCCTGCCCGCCGGCACCGACGGCCGCGACACCGCGAACGGGCTGCGCGTCGACGCCCGGGGCCGCCTGTGGGTCACCGACTCCACCACCGGCGTCGCCGTGTACGACGCCCGGACCGGAACCCGCCTGGCCCACTTCGAGGTCGAGGGCGGCGGCCCGTTCTTCGTCAACGACCTGGCCATCACCCCGGACGGCACCGCCTACCTGACGGACAGCGTCCGCGCGGTGGTCTACCGCGTCACCCCGGCCCAGCTGGCCGCCGGCTCCGGCGCCCTGCTCCCGGCGTTCGACCTGAGCGGCCACCTGGCGCCGCGCCCCGCGGGCACCTTCAACCTCAACGGCATCGTCGCCGACCGGTCCGGCCGCTACCTGCTCACCGTGGACATGACGGCGGGCGACCTCCACCGCCTCGACCTGCGTACCGGCGCCATCACCCGGGTCGCCCTGACCGGCGGCGACCTCAAGGCCGCCGACGGCCTCGACCTCTCCCCCGACGGCACCCTGCGCGTGGCCCACAACACCAGCAACACGCTGACCCGCTGGCAGGTCTCCCCGGACGGCACCCGCGCCCGCCTGACCCGCACGATCACGGACCCCGGCCTCCAGATCCCCACCACCCTGGCCCACATCCCGGGCCGCACCCTGGTGGTCCGCTCCCAGTTCGACAAGGACGGCCCCCTGACCCCCTCCACGGGCACCCCGACGACCTTCACGATCGCCGCGGTCCAGGGCCTCTGACCGGCGAGACGCCGCAGGCGGCGCCGCCGCCGGAGTCCGCGCTCCCCAAGCGATGCCTGGGAACTGCCGCGCAGTTGCCCCGGGCGCTATTCGACGAAGTAGGAGTCGTGGCGCACGAAGAACTCCGTGCGCTCCTCGTCCGTCGCGTCCGCGAGGGCCGCCAGCCCCTCGAAGTACTCCTCGCGCGGCGCGCCCGGGGCGAAGAGCATCAGCATCTCGGCGGGCGCGTCCGAGTCGTTGCGGAAGGCGTGCAGCCCGCCCTGCGGCACGTACAGGAAGTCGCCCTTCTGCGCGTCGATCCAGTCCACGCCGTTGAACAGCCGGACCGTGCCGTCGAGCACGAAGAACGACTCCGAGATCGTCTTGTGGAAGTGCGTCTTGGGCCCGCCCGCCTTCGGGCTCATCTCCACCCGGTAGAGCCCGAACTCACCGTTCGTGGAGGCCTTGGTGGCCAGGTAGTGAATCGCGTCCCCGCCCGCGACACCGAACTCGGGCGGGGTGTCCACGGTCCGGAAGACCGCGCTGACCTCGCCCTCTTCCCGGCTGTACACCTGCTCCGGGTACTCCGGATACGACATCACGACCCCCTCGTAGACGACCCTGCCGGAGGCGAGGCACTGCCCCCGTCATGATCAACCGCGACACCACCGCGCTATTCCCCCCGGCCCGCAGGCCGCTACCGTGAAGCCATGACCGCACTGCCCGACTGGATGCGCCCGCCGCGCGCGGAAGGCTGGTTCGCGGAGGACCTGGACCGCCTCCCCGAGGCACCACGCCACACCGAGCTCATCGACGGAGCCCTCGTCTTCATGATGTCGCCCCAGCGGTGGTGGCACGGCCACCTCGTGACCATGCTCACCGTCGCCCTGATGGAGCAGGTACCCGCAGACGCCAGAGTCGGCCGCGAGATGACCATCAAGCTCGACCAGCGCAACCGGCCCGAACCGGATCTGCTCGTGACGACGGCCGACTACGAAGCCGACCGCACCTGGTTCGCGCCCAACGAGGTCCGGCTCGTGATCGAGGTCGTCTCCCCCGAATGCGCCCACCGCGACCGCACCGTCAAACTCCGCAAGTACGCGGAGGCCGGCATCCCGCACTACTGGTGCATCGAGGACGAGGACGGGGCACCCGTCGTCCACGTCTACGAGCTCGACGAACCCACCGGCGCATACGCGCCCGCCGGGATCTTCCGCGGCACCCTCCAGCGCCCGGTGCCCTTCGAGATCAGCCTGGACCTCGACAAGCTCACACCACCCCGAAGCAGCTGAGAAGGGAACACAAAAAAAGGGGTCGGTCTCAGCAGAGTCCGGCCCCTCTTGGGATCACACGCTGAAGCGGAACTCCACCACAAGGCCTTGACCTGCACATTTGCGGCGTCATCCCGGCTCCATCCCAGCGCGGGATCCGCGACGAGGTACGAGAACGTTCAGGACCGCCGGCACTACACAGCTACGCCGACAATGCACCAAGAGCTGCGGGCTTCTCGCAACGCCTGCAACCTGATCGTGCGCGCCAACAGGAACCAGCGCCTCCGATGAGCAGCACCTTCACGCCGCAACACGCCAAGGCACATGCGGTCGCCGTTGCTGCCGATCGCCCGGAAAACCGGCGCTACAACGGTCCCAGAACCTCCGCGCAATCAAGGGCGAGGCGTCCGATGCTTCCGGCTTCGCCAGGGGATCGGATCAAGGAATAGATGAAGAGCCCGGCGGCGGCCAGTCCGTGAAGAACCCTGACGTATGTGTCGGTGTTGAAGCTCCACGGGCTGCGGAGAAGTGCCTTGTTCAGCACGATGACCTCAATGGTCACGCTGACGGCCATGGCGCATGCCGTGTAGACCATGGCCCACCAGATTGAAGGTCCAGGGTCAGCCTCGAAGACAAGTTGCAGGCTGGTGCCGGCTACGAGCAATGGCACCGGGGCAAGTAGATAGAGCAAGACCGTGAGCGGGATGTGCCACGGCCCCATGTAGAAGACATACTCGCCATCGTCGTCGTCATCGTCATCGTCCTGAACCGTCTCGCGGAAGCGAGGTGTCGCGGGGTCGAAGTGGTAGTGGTTCTGAACGAAGTGCTGATCTCTACCGGCCTGATGGATCTGGGCCGCATCGGAGGCATCGGCCCACATCGACCAGGACTCGTTCATCTCTCCGTCCTGACGGGCCGGAGTCACGGCTGGGTGATCTTCTGGTCGCGTCCGGCCTGAAACACCTGCCCGTTGCCGCTCGCATTGGCGGTCATGTTCAGGGAGGGGTGGGCACCGCTGGTGTGCTGTTGCGCGAGCACCGCGGTGAGCTGCCTGAGGTCGTCAAGAGCCTGAGGTCGTGCGACGAGCAATCCGAGCAAGTGCCCGTTCCATGCAGCGACAAGCGCGGCGTGCGCGTGTTCATCACCCGCTTGGAGAGAACCAACGAGAACCCTCCGGCTCTCCTCGAAATCCTCATGGATCGCGTCGGCAGACTCGGGCCGGAACCGTTGCCAGAGCGCTACGACGCCATCCCTCGCGCGCTGCCAGCCATCCGTAGCCATCGCCGAAACGATGGCGGTGCCAGTCGCGCCGGCAACTGCGACGATCTGCGGGTCCACACATTCCTCCTGGAAGACGCAGGACGATCTCGTGACTCCACGTGCTGTCGCAACCATACGGGCGCGCACAGCAAGTCAGCAGCCATAGCCCGCCGTTGATGACTCTCGACCGGTCCGTCCAGGAGCTGTCCGCCGAGCTCCTCCCGTGCGAGCCAGGGTCCATCCGCAGCTTCGAGGCCGTCCTCGCCTCCTCGTCGCCCACCGGGACTACGCGCAGCCCGGAGAGCACCAGAGCCAGGACGTGTGGTCCTCCCAGCCCTGATCCTCGAAGACAAGCCTCACGCGGCACCCGCACCCGCACCCGCGTCCGCCGAGTCCGGATCGATCAGCTCGCGCTCCGACACATTGACGTGGGCCAGCGCGTTCTCGTACGCCTTGAGGAGCCGCCGGGCGTTCGCCGGCGAGCGCAGCAGGTACGAACCCTCGCGCAGCGCCGCGTAGTCCTCGGCCGAGACGAGCACGGCATTGCCGTGTTTCGAGAAGCCACACGCGCCCGGCGACCGCCCGCCTCTTCACCTGAATGCCCCTGCCACGTTGCCCCCCATCCGCCCCGGTCATCGCATGGAGTGGGAGCACGAGCCCGCGCGGGGCCACCGGAAGGCAGGAAAGGGCGCTATGTACGTTCGCAGCATCTATGCAACGGGTGATCCGGCCGAGCTCGACGGGGTCGCCGAGGCGCTCCGGACCGACGGGCGTGCGCTGCTGTCGGCGGAACCGGGCTTTCGCGGGATGGGGCTGTTCGCCGACCGCGAGCTCGGCAAGCTCCTGGTGGGATCGTGGTGGGAGGACGAGGCCTCCCGGCAGGCCAGCTACGAGAACCTGAGCAAGCGGCGGGCCGAGATGATGGCGCCCTTCGCGCAGACCGTGACGGTCGACAACTGGGAAGCGGCGGTCGCCCGGCGCGCAGAGGAACTCGTGCCGGGCGCGGGGTTCCGGCTGGTCCACATGGACGTCGAGCCGGCTGACATCGACCTGCTGGTGGACACGTTCCGCGACACCTCACTGCCCAAGGTCCAGAAAATCCCCGGACTGGCCGGCATCTCCCTGCTCATCGATCGCGACCGGGGCAGAGCCGCTGTCGGCTCGCTCTACGCCGACCGCGACGCACTCGTGGCATCCCGTGGCGCCGTCGCGGCGGTCCGCGGAGAGGCCACCGCGAAGGCTCGCGCAACCACCCGCAGCCTGGAGGAATTCGAGGTGGTCCTCGCCACGGCGGTCCCCCACTCCTGACCCTGGGCCGCCTCGCGCGCCGGGCCAGCAGTCGAACTGACACCGCGATTCCGAGTCAGTACAGGGGTGGTGTGGGTCGTACAGGTCGGACACCGTTCCACGGTCTACGACACGCAGCCGCTCCAGGTTCTGCGGACTGCCGCGGACAGCACAACGGCCTGACCTGCCTTCTCGCAGGTCAGGCCGTTGTTCACGTCCAATCAGACGTTGAAGCGGAACTCCACCACGTCGCCGTCCTGCATGACGTAGTCCTTGCCCTCCATGCGGGCCTTGCCCTTGGCGCGGGCCTCGGTGACCGAGCCGCAGTCGACCAGGTCCGCGAAGGAGATGACCTCGGCCTTGATGAAGCCGCGCTGGAAGTCCGTGTGGATGACGCCGGCGGCCTCCGGGGCGGTGGCGCCCTTCTTGATCGTCCAGGCGCGGGTTTCCTTCGGGCCGGCCGTCAGGTACGTCTGGAGGCCCAGGGTGTCGAAGCCGACGCGGCCGAGGGTGGCGAGGCCGGGCTCGTCCTGGCCGACCGACTGGAGGAGCTCGAGGGCTTCCTCGTCGTCCAGCTCGGAGAGGTCCTGCTCCAGCTTGGCGTTCAGGAAGATCGCCTCGGCCGGGGCGACCAGCGCGCTCTGCTCCGCCTTGAAGGCGTCGTCCGTCAGCTCGTCCTCGTCCACGTTGAAGACGTAGAGGAACGGCTTCGTGGTGAGCAGGTGCAGCTCGTGCAGGAGGTCGCCCTGCTCCGTGCCCTTGGTGATGCCCTTGGAGAAGAGGGTGTCGCCCGCTTCGAGGATCTTCTTGGCCTCGACGACGGCCGCGAGGACCGCGACCTTCTCCTTCTGGAGGCGGGACTCCTTCGTCAGGCGCGGTTCGGCCTTCTCGATGGACTGGAGGTCGGCGAGGATCAGCTCGGTGTTGATCGTCTCGATGTCGTCCTTCGGCGAGACCTTGCCGTCGACGTGGACGACGTTCTCGTCCTTGAAGGCGCGGATGACCTGGCAGATCGCGTCCGACTCGCGGATGTTCGCGAGGAACTTGTTGCCCAGGCCCTCGCCCTCGGAGGCGCCGCGCACGATGCCGGCGATGTCGACGAAGTCGACCGTCGCGGGGAGGACCTTCTGCGAGCCGAAGATGCCGGCCAGGACCGCGAGGCGCGAGTCCGGAACGCCGACGACGCCGACGTTCGGCTCGATCGTGGCGAACGGGTAGTTGGCCGCCAGCACGTCGTTCTTGGTCAGGGCGTTGAACAGGGTCGACTTGCCGACATTCGGCAGGCCGACGATTCCGATCGTGAGCGACACGTTGGCGACTTCCCGTAGCTGGAGGGGGCGGCGGCCCGGGAGTGGGCCACCGGACAGTTTACTTTCCGATGAGTGGGGGTGGATGTACGCGTGTCCGGCCGCCGGAACCGCACGGTCCGCGCCTACTTTGGTGACGTGGAGCAATACAGGACGCGACCCGTCGTTCACGCGCAGCGACAGCAGCCGGCCGGCCCGGCCGCCGCCCTCTCCGGTGTGCCCGCCCAGAGCGGCGGACGGCGGCCCGGTGCGCCCGCACCCCGCCGCCGGCTGCCCCGCCCCAAGCTGACCGGGCTCGGCGGCGGGCTGTTCGCCTGCGTCGCGATGCTGCTGGTCGGCGGCATCGCCTGGCTGCTCTTCGGGGCCTCGCTCTTCGTCTACGGGCTGCTCTTCCCGCCCGTCGCCGCCGCCACCGCCGTCTGGGTGCGGCCGGCGGACCTGATCACGGCACCGATCAGCGCCCCCATCGCCTTCGCCGCCGGAGTGTGGCCCATCGCGGGCGGCTCCGGCGGCTTCGGCGGTCAGTTGATGGGGGTGGTCTCGGCGCTGTCCCTGCACGCCGGCTGGCTCTACGCGGGGACCCTCGTCGCCGCGCTGATCGCCCTGGTGCGCAAGGCCGTGCTGATCGGGAAGCGGCCCGGGCGCCGGATGGCGTAGCCGGACGGCGTAGCCGCCCCAGGTGCTACGCCTGCGGCTTCGCCGCCATCGCCGCCCCGACGATGCCCGCGTTGTTCTGGAGCTTCGCCGGCACGATCTCGGCCCGGATGCCCTCGATCAGCGGGAGGAACTTCTCGGGCTTGCGGCTGACCCCGCCCCCGATGATGAACAGGTCCGGGGAGAACAGCATCTCCACGTGGGCGAGGTACTTGTGCAGCCGGTGCGCCCAGTGCTCCCAGCTGAGCTCCTCGTCCTCCTTGGCCTTGACGGACGCCCGCTTCTCCGCGTCGTGCCCCTTGAGCTCCAGGTGCCCGAGCTCCGAGTTCGCGACCAGGTGCCCGTCCGTGAAGAGCGCGCTGCCGATGCCGGTACCCAGGGTCAGCAGGATGACCGTGCCGGAGCGGCCGCGCCCCGCCCCGTACGTCATCTCCGCGACCCCGGCGGCGTCCGCGTCGTTCAGCACCGTCACCGGACGGCCGTCGAGGCGGGCGCTGAGCAGCGCCGCCGTGTCGACGCCGATCCAGCCCTTGTCCATGTTGGCGGCCGTCCGCGTGACGCCGCCGGTGACGACCCCGGGGAAGGTCACCCCCACGGGCCCGTCCCAGTCGAAGTGGCGCACCACCTCGACGACACAGCCGGCCACCCCGTCGGGGGTGGCCGGCTGCGGTGTCAGTACTTTGTGGCGCTCCTGCGCCAGGTCGCCACGGTCCAGGTCCACGGGAGCGCCCTTGATCCCGGAACCGCCGATGTCCACGCCGAAGATCTGCATGGACTCACCGTACGAAACGTCGCGCCCTACTTCTCGGCGATCAGCCGGGCCGCTTCGGCGCGCAGGTCGCGGCGCAGCTCCTTCGGCAGCGAGAAGACGATGGACTCCTCGGCCGTCTTGACGATCTCCACGTCCGCGTAGCCGCGCTGCGCGAGCCACTCCAGGACCTCTTCGACCAGCACCTCCGGCACCGAGGCGCCCGAGGTCAGGCCGACGGTGGTGACGCCCTCCAGCCAGGCCTCGTCGATCTCGCTCGCGAAGTCGACGAGGTACGCGGCGCGCGCGCCGGCGTCGAGCGCGACCTCGACCAGCCGGATCGAGTTCGAGGAGTTCTTCGAGCCGACGACGATGACCAGGTCGGAGTCGGCGCCCATCACCTTGACCGCGGCCTGGCGGTTGGAGGTGGCGTAGCAGATGTCGTCGCTGGGCGGCGAGACGAGCAGCGGGAACTTGGTCTTCAGCGCGTCGACCGTCTCCATCGTCTCGTCGACCGAGAGGGTGGTCTGCGACAGCCAGACGACCTTCGACTCGTCCCTGACCTGGACCTTCTCCACGTCGTGGGGGCCGTCGACGATCGTGATGTGGTCCGGGGCCTCGCCGGAGGTGCCGATGACCTCCTCGTGGCCCTCGTGGCCGATGAGGAGGATGTCGAAGTCCTCGTTCGCGTACCGGATCGCTTCCTTGTGCACCTTGGTGACCAGCGGGCAGGTCGCGTCGATCGTCGCGAGCTTGCCGCGCGCCGCCTCCTCGTGCACCACCGGGGCCACGCCGTGCGCGGAGAACATCACGATGGAGCCCTCGGGCACCTCCTCCGTCCGCTCGACGAAGATGGCGCCCTTCTTCTCCAGCGTCTGGACGACGTACTTGTTGTGCACGATCTCGTGGCGGACATAGACCGGCGCACCGTACTGCTCGAGAGCCTTCTCGACAGCGATCACGGCTCGGTCCACGCCCGCGCAGTAGCCGCGCGGAGCGGCGAGCAGGACACGGCGGGAAGCGGGAGCAGTCATAGGCTCCATCGTACGGGGGTCTCCAGGAGGCCGGTCGTCGCCCGTTCGGCACAAACTGGGTCGAATGTCCGTACTCCCCGCCCCCCGGAGGAACGATGACGTCCGCTACCGAGCCCGCCACGGAGCAGTCCGCGCTGCGGCGGAGCCTCGGCTTCCGTGACCTGGTCGTCTACGGGCTGCTCTTCATCGCGCCGATGGCCCCCGTCGGGATCTTCGGGACCCTCGACGCCAAGTCGCACGGGGCCGTCGCGCTCGTGTACGTCTTCGCGACGATCGCGATGGGGTTCACGGCCTTCTCCTACGCCCAGATGGTGCGGGTCGCCCCGCAGGCCGGCTCGGTGTTCACGTACGCCCGCAAGGGCCTCGGCGAGGGGGCGGGGCTGATCGCCGGGTGGATGGCGATGCTCGACTACCTGCTGATCCCGGCCGTGGCGTACCTGTTCTCCGGGATCGCGATGAACGCGCTGGTGCCGCAGGTGTCGCGGTGGGTGTGGACGGCGCTGGCGGTGGTCGTGACGACCCTGCTGAACCTGTGGGGCGTACGGGCGGCCGCGCGGGTGGGGTTCGCCGTGCTGGCCCTGGAGATCGCGGTGCTGCTGGTGTTCGTCGTCGCGGCGGTGTCCGTGCTGGTGCGGGGCGGGGCGCAGCGCGGCTGGCTGTCCCCGCTGACCGGTGACGGCTCGCTGGGCTTCTCGACGGCGGCCGTACTGGGGGCGGTGTCGGTCGCGGTGCTCTCCTACCTGGGGTTCGACGCCATCGCCTCGTTCGCCGAGGAGGTGACGGGCGGCTCGGAGAAGGTGGCGCGGGCGGTGCTGTTCTGCCTGGCGATGGCCGGGGTGCTGTTCGTCGCGCAGAGCTACCTGGCGGCGCTGCTGACGCCGGTGTCCTCGGCGGAGCTGGCGGCCGATCCGGCGCAGCAGGGGCCGGCCTTCTACGACGCGGTGGAGTTCTCGGTCGGGAACTGGCTGCACGACCTGGTCGCCGTCAGCAAGGCGATCGGGGCGGCGTTCGCGGCGCTGGCCGGGCAGGCGGCGGCGGGCCGGCTGGTGTTCGCGATGGCCCGGGAGCGGCGGCTGCCGCGCGCCCTCGCGCACACCTCGGACGGCACGCCGCGGCCGGCCCTGCTGGTGGCGGCGACGATCACGCTGGTCGCGGCGGTGTGGGCGGCGCGCCGCGACGACGGCCTCGACCACCTGGTCTCGGTGGTCGACATCGGGGCGCTGGTGGCGTTCACCCTGCTGCATGCCTCGGTGGTCGGCTGGTTCGTGGTCCGGCGCGCCGAGGGACCGCCGATCTGGTGGAAGCACCTGGTGGTCCCGGTCCTGGGCGCGGCGGTGACCGTCGCGGTGATCGTCGAGGCGTCCTGGACGGCGCAGCTGGTGGGGGCGGTGTGGCTGGTGGTGGGCCTGTGCGTGCTGGTGGCCCAGCGCGGGCGACGCGCGGAGGGCACACCGGGCGACGCCCTCTGACCTGTGTCGGTGTCGCCCGTTAGCCTGCGTGCATGGGTCTGAATACGTCGGCTGACGCGCCGCTGCCGGTCGGACAGGTGTCCCGGCTCATCGGGGGCTGGATCGACAAGCTCGGCCAGGTGTGGGTGGAAGGGCAGATCACGCAGCTCTCGCGGAGGCCGGGGGCGGGGGTGGTCTTCCTGACGCTGCGCGACCCGTCGCACGACATCTCGCTCAGCGTGACCTGCTTCCGGCAGGTCTACGACGAGGTCGCCGACGCCGTGACGGAGGGCGCGCGGGTCGTCGTACTGGCCAAGCCGGAGTGGTACGCCCCGCGCGGGCAGCTGTCCCTGCGGGCGACGGAGATACGGCCGGTCGGCATCGGCGAGCTGCTGGCCCGGCTGGAGAAGCTGAAGCGGTCGCTGGCCTCCGAGGGCCTGTTCGCGCTGGACCGCAAGAAGCCGCTGCCGTTCCTGCCGCAGCTGATCGGGCTGGTGGTGGGGCGGGCCTCGGCGGCCGAGCGGGACGTCCTGGAGAACGCCCGGCGGCGCTGGCCGGCGGTCCGCTTCGAGGTGCGCAACGTGGCGGTCCAGGGGGTGCGCGCGGTGCCCCAGGTGATCCAGGCGGTCAAGGAGCTCGACGCGCTGCCCGAGGTGGACGTGATCATCGTGGCGCGCGGCGGCGGCAGCGTGGAGGACCTGCTGCCGTTCTCCGACGAGGAGGTCGTACGGACGGTCGCGGCGGCCCGTACCCCGGTGGTCTCGGCGATCGGGCACGAGCCGGACTCCCCGCTGCTGGACCTGGTGGCGGACGTGCGGGCCTCCACGCCCACGGACGCCGCGAAGAAGGTGGTCCCGGACGTGGGCGAGGAGCTGGACCGCGTACGTCAGCTGCAGGGCCGGGGGCTGCGGGCGGTGCGGGGGCTGCTCGACCGGGAGGAGCGGGGGCTGGCGCACGCGCTCGCGCGCCCGGTGTTCGTCCACCCGCAGCGGATGGTGGAGACCCGGGAGGCCGAGGTCGAGGCGCTGCTGGCGCGCAGCCGGCGGACGCTGGGGCACCTGCTGGACCGGGCGGACTCGGAGCTCACGCACACCCTGGCCCGCGTGGTGGCGCTGTCCCCGGCGGCGACGCTGGAGCGGGGGTACGCGGTGCTCCAGCGGGCGGACGGGCACGTGGTGCGCTCGCCGCAGGACGTCGCGGAGGGCGACGAACTGCGCGCGCGGGTCGCGGAGGGCGAGTTTCACGTACGGGTCGACGGCTCGCGGGTCAACGGCTCGCCGCAGCACTGAACTGGCCGCACACACAATCGAGGTGGGAAACGGGAATGGCTGAAACCGATACATCGCTGGGGTATGAGCAGGCGCGCGACGAACTCGTCGAGGTCGTCCGCAGGCTGGAGGCCGGCGGCACCTCGCTGGAGGACTCCCTGGCCCTGTGGGAGCGGGGCGAGGAGCTCGCGCAGGTCTGCCGGCACTGGTTGGAGGGGGCCCGCGCCCGGCTGGACTCGGCGCTGGCGGCCCGGGAGGCGGGGGCCGAGCCCGGGGAGTCGGAGGATGGCCGGAAGTGATCCCTCTCACCTCGGAACGGATTTAGTTGAAGTTTCATCTATCTCCGTCGTAGAGTCGGGGCATCGGCTTCACCCCCCTGTACGTAAGAAGGCTTTCCGATGTCTCTCGTTCTTGACTCCGCCGCGCAGGACCTGCTGTTCCGCGAGGCTCGCACCGTTGGTTCGTTCTCCGACGAGCCGGTGACCGAGGAGCAGGTCCAGGCGATCTACGACCTGGTGAAGTACGGCCCCACCGCCTTCAACCAGACCCCGATGCGCATCACCCTGGTCCGCTCCGCCGAGGCCCGCGAGCGCCTCGTGAAGCACATGGCCGACGGCAACAAGGACAAGACCGCCGCCGCGCCGCTGGTCGCGATCCTGTCCGCGGACAACGAGTTCCACGAGGAGCTCCCGCACCTGCTGCCGTACTTCCCGCAGGCCAAGGACGTCTTCTTCTCGGAGCGCCCGGTCCGCGAGCAGTCCGCGCTGCTGAACACCGCGCTGCAGGCCGCCTACTTCATCGTCGGCATCCGCGCCGCCGGCCTGGCCGCCGGCCCGATGACCGGTGTGGACTTCGCGGGCCTCCAGAAGGAGTTCCTGGACGCCGACCACACCCCGGTGATGGTCGTCAACATCGGCAAGCCGAGCGACGAGCCCGCACCGTTCGACCGCGCCCCGCGCCTGGAGTTCGACCAGGTCGTCACGACCGTCTGAGCACCGCGCGACGCCGCACCGCACCGCCGTACGAAGAAGCCGCCCGCCCCGGTCTCCGGGGCGGGCGGCTTCTTCACGTACCGAGGGGGCGCACCCCTACTGGACGGGCGCCTTCTTGAACTCCAGCGCCGCCGCCATCGCGCCCAGCTGCTCGAAGGAGGCGGTCCCGGTCACCACGGTGACGTAACCCTCCCCCTGCCGCACGAGGGCGTCGTACTTCTCGCCCTCCCAGCGCTCCCAGGCGGCGTCGCCGACCTGCTGCGTGCGCCCGGTGGCCTTCGCCTGCTGGGTGACCTTGGCGAGGTACTTCGGCGTCGCCTCGCTGGACTGCTCGACGGCCACGTACTGGTCCTGCGGGTCGAGGAAGCCGAGGTGCCAGGAGTCGGCGTTCTTGCGCTCGTACGCCACCGAGGTCGCCCGCCACTTCTCGGGCAGGCCGACGGGCGCGGCCAGCGGGTACGGGGCCGCGCGCCGGGCGGTGATCGCCTCCACCCGGTAGTCGACCACGCGTGTCGGATCGGCGTCCTCGTCATGCGGGATGAAGATGTAGATCCCCGCGACCAGGAGACCGATCACCGCCAGCGACCGGACCATGTCCCAGATCGTCTGCTTGCCTTTCATACCTGCCACGGCACCATCGTCCCGCATCACCGGGAGCGATCACCGCGCGGGGTGGGCGCGGCGGGCCGGCAGACGCGCAAGACGTCCGCTCAGGCCAATCAGCTGACCTATATACCGCTCATACGTGACCCGGTCTGCTCAATTTATCGACGTACCGATAGAGTTCCAGCACCCTCACATCCCGGCCGTCGTCGTACAGAAAGGTGCGCTCCGATGACCGAGCACAACCTGCCGCCCCAGCTCGAAGTCTCTCCCGAGGCCCCCGACCGCAACCTCGCTCTCGAACTCGTCCGGGTGACCGAGGCCGCCGCCATGGCCGCCGGCCGCTGGGTCGGGCGCGGCGACAAGCTCGGCGCCGACGGCGCCGCGGTCAACGCGATGCGCACCCTGATCTCCACCGTCTCGATGAACGGCGTCGTCGTCATCGGCGAGGGCGAGAAGGACGAAGCCCCGATGCTGTTCAACGGCGAGCGGGTCGGCGACGGCACCGGCGCCGAGGTCGACATCGCCGTGGACCCGATCGACGGCACCACCCTGAACGCCAAGGGCATGCCGAACGCCATCGCCGTGCTGGCCGCCGCCGACCGCGGCACCATGTTCGACCCGTCCGCGGTCTTCTACATGGAGAAGCTGGTCACCGGCCCCGAGGCCGCCGACTTCGTCGACATCAACGCGCCCGTCTCGGTGAACATCCGCCGGGTCGCGAAGGCCAAGAACATGGCCGTCGAGGACGTCACCGTGATCATCCTGGACCGCCCCCGCCACGAGGGCATCGTCAAGGAGATCCGCGAGACCGGCGCGCGCATCAAGTTCATCTCCGACGGCGACGTCGCGGGCTCGGTCATGGCGGTGCGCGAGGGCACCGGCGTGGACCTGCTGCTCGGCATCGGCGGCACCCCCGAGGGCATCATCTCGGCGTGCGCCATAAAGTGCCTCGGCGGCACGATCCAGGGCAAGCTGTGGCCCAAGGACGAGGCCGAGCGCCAGAAGGCGATCGACGCGGGCCACGACCTGGACCGCGTGCTGCACACGAACGACCTGGTCTCCGGCGACAACGTCTTCTTCGTCGCCACCGGCATCACGGACGGCGAGCTGCTGCGCGGCGTCCACTACCGCTCGGAGACCGCGACCACGTCCTCGCTGGTCATGCGCTCGAAGTCGGGCACGATCCGGCAGATCGACTCGACCCACCGGCTGTCGAAGCTGCGCGCGTACAGCGCGATCGACTTCGACCGCGCCCAGTAGGGGCGGACCGGGCCGGCCGACGGTACGGCGAGAGGGGCGGTTCCCGTGTGCGGCGGGACCGCCCCTCCGGCGTTTCCAGGACTCCGTGCCCGGCGACCGGCGCAGATCCGCTAGCCGGCGGCCGCGATCGGCCCGGCTCCCGGACTCTGGCGCAATTCCGCCGCCCGGCGCCGCCTGCGGGCCAGCACCACCCGGCGCTCGGCGGCCGTGAGCCCGCCCCACACCCCGTACGGCTCCGGCTGGAGCAGCGCGTGCTCCCGGCACGCGACCATCACCGGACAGCGGGCGCAGACCCGCTTGGCGGCCTCCTCGCGCGACAGCCGGGCCGCGGTCGGCTCCTTGGAGGGGGCGAAGAAGAGCCCCGCCTCGTCCCGGCGGCACACCGCCTCCGCGTGCCATGGGCCGTCCTCTTCCCTCGCCGGCACCCGCGGCTTCGGCACGGCGGCCGGACGCGCCCGAAGGGTCTGTACGGCGGCTACCTGCAGGGACTGATGCGGCGGATGCTGCACGGTCTACTCCTGACGACGTATACGCAAGCGAGAGACGATGCACCTGTCCCTACCCGCTGTACGCGCCCCTATGCACCGGGTGCCGCCCGGGGCGGGCCTTCGACCGAAACATGACGGCGACATGCGCCGGTGCGCGCCCGGCGCCGTCACGCGCGTTCCGCTTCCGCCCGCGCCGGCCGGCCGCTACTTCTGCGTGCGCTTCCGCAGCTTCAGCGCGAGGTCCACCAGGCGGGCGCCGAGCTTGGGACGGGCCTCGATGTTGCCGAGCAGCGCGAAGCCGCGCACGATCACCACGGGCGCCTGCGGGTCGGACTCGCCCCGCCCCTGGCCGCGCACCTCGAAGTTGCCGAGGACGCCGCTGCCGTAGCCGCGCAGGGTGACGTTCTCGGGGACCAGGATCTCGACGTTGCCGAGGACGCAGGTCACGTTGATCTCGGTGACCTGCTGCTCGAAGACGGCCTCGGTGAGGTCGATGCAGATGTCGCCCATGACGGAGACGGCCCGGGTGTGCGCGCCCGGCCGCCAGCGGCCCTTGCGGGCGGAGCTGCTGCACACGGCGACGACGGTGTCGGTGGCGGCGGCCGACGCCGGCCCCGTGGCGTAGGCGGCCGCGGAGGCCGGGGCCGGAGGGGTGACGCCGGGCGCGGGCAGGTCCCGTACCAGCACCTCCAGCTCCCCGACGGTCTTGAGGGCGTACAGCGAGTCCAGGCGCTCGGAGTGCTCCTCGGCGGTCAGCCGGCCCTCCGCGAGGGCATCGGCGAGGATCTGCGCGATCCGGTCCCGGTCGGCGTCGGAGGCGCGCAGATCGGCGGGCGCGGCGGGGGCGGCGGCGTGCTTTTCCAAGTCCACGCGACCCAGCATAGCCAGACACGATAGATCGCGATACTCCTCCGTGGAGTCCCGCGCGCGTCGAGTGAGCCTTACCTCACAAGCACAGCTTCCGGCAGAGGTCCTACGCTGGATAGCCGCGCTGCCAAATTGGTCGTCAGTGCTGTCTGCCGAGTGAGGAATGACTGCCGTCATGCCAGAGTTTGCGTACACCGACCTGCTGCCCCTGGGCGAGGACGCCACCCCCTACCGGCTGGTGACCTCGGAGGGCGTCTCGACCTTCGAGGCCGACGGCCGTACGTTCCTCAAGGTGGAGCCCGAGGCGCTGCGCAAGCTCGCCGAAGAGGCGATCCACGACATCCAGCACTTCCTGCGCCCCGCGCACCTCGCGCAGCTGCGCCGCATCATCGACGACCCCGAGGCCTCGTCGAACGACAAGTTCGTCGCCCTCGACCTCCTCAAGAACGCGAACATCGCGGCGGCCGGCGTGCTGCCGATGTGCCAGGACACGGGCACGGCGATCGTGATGGGCAAGCGCGGCCAGAACGTGCTGACGGAGGGCGCCGACGAGGCGGCCCTCTCGCGCGGCATCTACGACGCGTACACGCGCCTCAACCTGCGCTACTCGCAGATGGCCCCCCTCACCATGTGGGAGGAGAAGAACACCGGCTCGAACCTGCCCGCGCAGATCGAGCTGTACGCGACCGACGGCGGCGCGTACAAGTTCCTCTTCATGGCCAAGGGCGGCGGCTCGGCCAACAAGTCGTTCCTCTACCAGGAGACCAAGGCGGTCCTCAACGAGGCCTCCATGATGAAGTTCCTGGAGGAGAAGATCCGCTCGCTGGGCACGGCGGCCTGCCCGCCCTACCACCTGGCGATCGTGGTCGGCGGCACCTCGGCGGAGCACGCGCTCAAGACGGCGAAGTACGCCTCGGCCCACTACCTCGACGAGCTCCCCACCGAGGGCTCCCCGCTCGGCCACGGCTTCCGGGACCTGGACCTGGAGCAGCAGGTCTTCGAGCTGACCCAGAAGATCGGCATCGGCGCGCAGTTCGGCGGCAAGTACTTCTGCCACGACGTGCGCGTCGTCCGCCTCCCGCGCCACGGCGCCTCCCTGCCGGTCGCGATCGCCGTGTCCTGCTCGGCGGACCGCCAGGCGACCGCGAAGATCACCGCCGAGGGCGTCTTCCTGGAGCAGCTGGAGCGGGACCCGGCGCGCTTCCTGCCGGACACCACGGACGAGCACCTCAGCGACTCCTCGGACGTCGTCTCCATCGACCTGAACCAGCCGATGGCCGAGATCCTCGCGACGCTGACCAAGCACCCGGTCAAGACCCGCCTGTCCCTTACCGGCCCGCTGGTCGTGGCACGCGACATCGCGCACGCCAAGATCAAGGAGCTGCTGGACTCGGGCGCGGAGATGCCGCAGTACCTGAAGGACCACCCGGTCTACTACGCCGGCCCGGCGAAGACCCCCGAGGGCTACGCCTCGGGCTCCTTCGGCCCGACCACGGCCGGCCGCATGGACTCCTACGTCGAGCAGTTCCAGGCGGCGGGCGGCTCGATGGTCATGCTGGCCAAGGGCAACCGCTCGCAGCAGGTGACCGACGCGTGCGCCGCGCACGGCGGCTTCTACCTCGGCTCCATCGGCGGCCCGGCGGCGCGCCTGGCCCAGGACTGCATCAAGAAGGTCGAGGTCCTGGAGTACGAGGAGCTCGGCATGGAGGCGGTCTGGAAGATCGAGGTCGAGGACTTCCCGGCGTTCATCGTCGTGGACGACAAGGGCAACGACTTCTTCCAGAACCCGGCCCCGGAGCCCACGTTCACCCACATCCCGGTCCGCGGCCCGGGTCTGTGACCTGAGGAAGGGCCGAGGGGCCCCGCACCGCCGAACGGCGGCGCGGGGCCCCTCTCCCGTTCACTCGGCGGCGGGATCGGCTCCGCCGGACGAGCGCGCCACCCTGTCGATGACCGCCAGGGACCTGATCGTGACGCGGCGCTCGATCTCAAGGAATTCACGGGAGAACTTTTCCGGGTCCTTCTCGTACCGCGCCCTCCCGCGCGCAGAGGTGAACGCGGAGGCCGGAACCGCGTCCTGGCCCTCCGGAATGAACTTCAACACCTCTTCGACTGCGGCCAGCGCACTCGCCATCGCACCCCGGTACTTGTGGCGCTCGGATTCCGGCGAGTTGAGCACTCCGGTCCCGGCCCAGCGTCGGTAACGATCTGCTACATCGGAGAACTCACCAGGATCGATGATCGCGGACGGCTCGGCGCCACCGTAAGCAGGCGGAGGCGGCGGAATCTCCACGGCCATCACGAACTCGAAGCGACGCTCCCGACCGCAGTTGCGGCACACACCCTCATACACCGCCACCAGGTCATCACCGTGCTGCTCCAGATGATGCCGACGCTCGAAATCCGCACCCCCGCACTCACAGGGGTGCAGATCCATGTACAGGTGCGCTTCCGACGAAGAGCGAGCTCTCAACATGACATGATCCTAAAGTCTGTTGTGCGATGTGCATATGGCGCTGCCTGGGGAGGGGCATCACGTGGAGCGGTCGACCTACCCTCGGATGGGCACAGGGACCCTACCTCCGTACAGGTCCGGGCAGCAGCAAGAGCTCGTATCTGCTGCGGCGCAGGACATGGAAGGGGTGGCCGCCACTGTCCTGCGCGAGCGGCTCGCGGGCTTCCAGTCGCTTCAGAGCGATGACGGACGCCAGTACTTCAAGCTGCGGGACGGCAACGACGGCGCGGCGACCATCTGGGTGGACGCCCTTCCGCTGGAGGCGGAGGGAATCGTCGCCACGGCGACGAACACCAAGTCACAGAACTACGTGATCCTCGTCTCCGATCGCCTTCCGCGCGAACTGCTCGGACGCATACTCGCCCACGAGCTGGGCGAACTCACCACCGTGCGTCAGCGAGCGGCCGAGGGCCTGACTCCTGTACCCGAAGACCTCCTCCGCGAAGGTCCCGAGCTTCCGGCCGAGCGGGAGCTGTCCGCCGCGGACGTGGGACGCATAGCCGAGCTCGACTGGCTGGCCGCACGAAGTGCAGACCGCGGCCTCTCGTCGCAAGAGCAGGCTGCGGCGCGTGCGGAATTCTCCGCGTTGCTCGACCCATACGGACTGCGGCCGACCGCCACGCTCGATGACCAGGACGCATTCCTCTCCCAAGAGGAAGCAGCAGTCGTTCGGTTCGGTATTTCGGTCGGCTCCATGTCCATACATTCCGCGCGCCTCCTCGAAGACCTCGCCCGCCCCATCGAGCAGCTCGACCGCGCCGACGCCGCCGCGCTCCAGGCCTCCCGCGAGGCCGCCGCCCGCGCCGAGCGGCAGGTCGCGGCGTTCATCGGGCGGCGTGAGGTCACCATGGCCATGCCCGGCTACGACCAGAACGGGCTCCCGCTGCCGTTCGACCAGACGGGGGCCGCCGCAGGCGAGTGGGCGGTTTGGCGGGGGCAGGTCAGTACGCGGACCGAGCAGAAGATCCAGGAGCAGCTCGCCCGCGGGGAGGTCCCGCTGCGCAGGGTGGCGATCGGCGGTGGGGCGAGCCTCAGCGGCCGTGACACGGATGCACTGCTGATCGACGCCGGCGGGCGGTGGCACCTGGACCCCGGTGTCGGGATCGTGCAGTCGGCGGACCAGGACCGGGATCTGGCCCAGTGGATGGGCGTGGACCCGTACGCGGCAGTGGAAGACCCCCGGGACCGGGTGCCCATCAACGCGGTCCGCGTCTGGGAGGACCAGCTGGCCACCCAGGGCGACGTGGTGAACGGGCACGCACGGCTGCTGCTCGGCACGAACGGCGGGCTCATCGCCGAGATCAACACCCTGAACGGGGACGGTGCCGCGGCGAAGAAGCCGCTGCGGGTGGCCTGCGACGGTACGCCCGTCGTGGCGACCGGCCTGCCGCCGGAACTCGTGCCCGGAAACATCCGCGGCAAGTACGGCGTGGAGAGCCGGGGCGAAGCCCTGCGGCTGGTCGGGGAGCGGCTGCGGGAGCTCGAGGGCGAGGGCGTCGCCGGGGCCGAGCAGCTGCGTGACTCGCTGACGCGGGCCGAGCGGGGCGGCGCCGACACCCGTACGGTGCTGGAGCTGCTGGAAGCGTCCCAGCTGAAGGACCTGTTGCGGACCGGTCGGGACGGCGGGCCCGCCCTCCGTATCGGGAACTGCTTCGGGGTCCTGGAGGCGACCCACAAGTGGGAGGCCGCGCGCGAGGATGCCCCCGGGCGGGCGCTGATGGGCGACGAGGTCGCCGAGAACCGGTTCAACGCGCTCGACGCCGACCACTGGATCATCGCCGGATCGGGCGGAACCGGAGTCGCGAACGCCGAGATCATCCTGCAAGAGAACCCCAACGCGCGGGTCACCATCATCGGTCGGGGCGATCCGCCGGCCGCCCTGGCCCACCAGGTGCAGTTCGACCAGATGGCTGCCAAGTGGGGCCGGGAAAAGGGTGACGGGCGGCTGGAGTTCGGCTACGCGAGCATCGGCGAGATCGAGACGGTCCGGGGCGAAGACGGGCGGACCCGCTTCCGGATGACGTACAAGACCAGCCAGGAGAAGAACGCGGAGACGGTGACGGTCGACGCGGACGGCTACGTCGCGAGCCTCGGCCGTACGAACCCGCTGCCCGCCGCCGTGCAGGTGCTGGCGGACGACGTACGGGACCGGGGCGGCCGGGTCCGGGGGGACCTGCTGTTCGACCGGGACGACCAGTACCTCGGATACGGCCTCACCTTCGACGTGGACGGCACGGAGCACCGGGTCGACGTCGACGGCGCGGCCTCCTGGCAGCTGCCGCGCGAGGTGTTCGCCCCGGACATCCAGCAGGAGCTGAACCAGATGGGACTGCGCGCGCTGCCTTCCGAGACGGGCAACGCCGCGCCGGGGTTCGCCCCCGTCGCCCGGCAGAGCGCGCTCCGGGCACGCGCCGTCGCGCAGGTGCGGGACGGGGACCCGGGGGCGGTACAGCGGCTGTCGGCCGTACCGGACCGCTGGAAGCCGCCGAAGGCGGCCCCGACGCCGACGACCCCGGCCGCCGAGGTCGCCCCCGTGGCCCCGGAGACCCCAGCCGCCACCATGGGCCTGGAAGCCCCCACGCCCCGGGCCGCCACGGTCGACTCCGCGACCCCGGACCCGGCTACCTCCGCGACCCCGGCCGGCCCCACGACCCCCGCGCCCGAGGCGGCCCCGGCGGGCCGGGGGCGCCCGGGGCGCACCTCTGGCAGCTCGGCGTATCCCGGCCCGGAAGAGGCGGGCCCCCGCCCCGGCCCGCGTCGGGCCCGGGCCCCACGCCCCCGCCCCCGGAGACCGGCCCGCGCCGTCCGGGCCTCGGGCCCGGGGACTGACCGAAGCCGAGGGGCGCGGGGCGCGGGCGGCCGAGGACGCCCCCCGGTACGCCGCGGCGCAAGGCGACCCGGGAGCGGCGGCCGCCCGGTGCGGGGGCCCGCGGTCACGGGGCCGGCGGCGGCGAGCGCAGGAAGGCGGCCTCGGTCGGGGTGGCCTCGATGCCGTGGGTGCGGGCGTGGCGGAGCTGCGGCAGGGTGAGCCCGTACGTCTCGCGGACGGCTTTGAGCGGGATGCCGTCCGGGCCGCCGACCGCGAGGTGTTCCGTGCCCTCGCGGGCCACGATCCGGTCGCGGACCCAGGGCGGGGGCGGGCCCCAGCCGCCGCCGCACGCCTGCACCTCGTACACCGGGCAGTGCTCGGACTCGTACCAGCGCAGCCGACCGTCGACCACCTGCTGCCAGGCCTCGTACCGGCAGGACGGGCAGGGTTCGCAGTGAAGTGTCACGAACTGTTCCGCCATCCGTGGAGGATGCCGTCGCGGGCCGGTCATCGCATCCGGTTAACGTCTACGCCATGACCCAGCTGTTCCTCTCCACCGCCCGCGCGACCAGGGTGGTCGCCCATCGCGGGGCCTCCCACGAGCATCCCGAGCACACGCTCGCCGCCTACCGGCAGGCCATCGCCGACGGGGCCGACGCGCTGGAGTGCGATGTACGGCTCACCGCCGACCGGCAGCTCGTCTGCGTGCACGACCGGCGCGTCGAGCGGACCTCCGACGGGCGGGGGGTGGTCTCCGAGATGACGCACGGGGAGCTGGCCGCGCTCGACTTCGGCGGCTGGAAGGGCGAGGAGCACCGCGGGGCGCGGGTGCTGCTGTTCGAGGAGCTGCTCCGGGCGGCGCTGGACGCGGACCGGCCCGTCGGGCTCGCCGTCGAGACCAAGCACCCGACGCGCGCGGGCGGAGCGCTGGAGGCCGAGCTGGTGCGGATGCTCCGCGCGTACGGGCTGGCCGACGGCCGCTCGGGCCTGGTCGAGGTGATGAGCTTCTCCCGGACCGCGCTGACCCGGATGCACCGGCTGGCGCCCGGGCTGCCCGCCGTGTACCTGATGGAGCGGCGGCTGCGGCCGCCGCGGCCCCCGTACGCCACGCACGCGGGCCCGGGGATCGACCTGGTCCGCGCTGACCCGGGGCTGGTGGGGCGGCTGAAGGCCAAGGGGCTGTCGGTGCGGGTGTGGACCGTGGACGAGCCGGAGGACGTGGAGCTGTGCCTGCGCCTCGGTGTGGACACGATCATCACCAACCGGCCCCGGGAGGTACGGGAGCTGGTGGAGAAGGCGTAGGGCGGCCCCACGGCCCTGCCCCACGGCCCTGCCCCACGGCCGCACGGCCCCACGGCCGCACGGCCCCACGAAGGAGCGCCGCCCCGGGTGGAGCCACCCGGCCGGGGTGCGCCGGCCGGGTGTGGGGGGTTCGGGGTGATCGGGGCGGGGTTACGCGAAGCGCTGGTTCGCCGAGCCGTTGCAGGGCTGGAGGCGCAGCGGTTCGTGGGCGGCGGCCACGGTCAGGCACATGCCGGTCGCGGCCGCGGGGCGCAGGGTGGCGCCGTCGCGCAGGAACTGCTGGTTCGCGCCGCCGTGGCAGTTCCAGAGGATCAGGCCGGTGCCGGCGCCGTAGTTGGCGCCCGGGGCGTCCAGGCAGCGGTCGTGGGTGAGCTCGATGTGCACGGACTTCTTCGCGGAGTCGTACCACCAGCTCTGGTTGCGGCCGCCGTGGCAGTCCCAGCCCACCACCTTGGTGTCGTTGGCGCTGGAGCCGCCGTAGGAGTCGAGGCAGTTGCCGGTCGCCTCGTTCTTCAGCGGGGCGTAGAGGGAGTCCCAGGCTCCGGCCTGGAGGACCGGGGTGCCCGTGCTCGCCGGGTCGGCGCAGGAGGCCTCTCGCAGGCCCGAATCGTAGAGCTGGGTCAGGCAGGACGCGAACGCGCCGTGGCCCCGGTAGTTGGGGTGGAAGGACTGGCGGGCGGTGTTCTCGTCCCACGGGAAGTGGTCGCCGAGGTCGAGGTAGAGACCGCGGGCCCAGGTGTCCTCCATGCACACCTCGTGGCCGTGGAAGAGGCGGGAGTTGTCGAGGTAGGTCGCGCCCGACGCGAGGGCGGCCGCGCGCATGCCCTTCTCGAAGGTCGGCACCGCGTGGTTGCGGCCCCACTGGGCGTCGGAGTCGTAGCCGGCGCAGCCGCCGGGGAGCTTGCCGGGGAAGTTCGGGTTGTCGTGGAAGTCGGGGCCGATGGGGCTCGGGTAGCCCATCACGACGAGCTTGTAGTCGGAGTCGGCGTAGCCCGCGTCGCGCATGACGGTCTTGAGGTCGGCGACCGTGGACTCGACCTTGGGCTTGAGGCCGTCCACGCGCGCCTGCCAGCCCGGCCCGTACTTGGGCTCGCAGGTGCCCTGGCTGAGCACCCAGCGGGTCACGCAGTCGGTCATGACCGGGCCGAACTGGAGGTCGTCGTTGGCGCCGGCGACCAGCAGCACCATCTTGATCTTCGTGTTGCGGGCCTTGATGGCGAGGCTGTCGCTCTGCACCAGCTCGTCGGCGTACTGCTTGCTGCCGCCGATGCGGATGTTGCCCGTGTAGCCGCCGGAGCAGGCGACGTTGAAGGTCAGGTCGGCCGGGATGCCGGTGCGGTGGATCGCGGAATCCGGCGAGCGGTGGCACTGGTTGTTCGGGGTGTTGGTCGCCGGATCGTAGTTGCCGACGCCCTCGCCCGAAATCTCGCTGTCGCCGAGCGAGATCAGGCCGGTCTTGCGCTCGCCCAGCGGGCGGATCGCCGGGTCGCCGTAGATCTTGGTGGCCTCCGCCGCGCGGATGGCCTCCAGTTCGGGCGAGAGCGGGGTGACCGCCGCGGCGGGAGCTGCCTGGGCCATGGGGGTGATGGCGGTGACGCCCCCGAGGGCGGCCGCGATCGCCGCGGCGGCGGCGAAGGTAGATCTGAGCCTGGGTCTCGTACGTACACGTGTCATGAACGCCTCCCCTGTCGGTGTTACCCACGGTATTTACTGGCCGGTAGGGGACTTGGGAACACTTCGAACAAGACAATTGCTCAACTTTTTGAGGAGGCACCACACATGACTGACGATCAGAGCCGACAGAACGACGAGGACGCCTACCGGATCGAGCACGACTCGATGGGCGAGGTACGGGTCCCCGCGCACGCCAAGTGGCGGGCCCAGACCCAGCGCGCGGTGGAGAACTTCCCGGTCTCCGGGCAGCGGCTGGAGCGCGCCCACATCGAGGCCCTGGCCCGCGTCAAGGCCGCCGCCGCGGTGGTCAACGCGCGCCTCGGCGTGGTGGACGAGGACCTCGCGCAGGCCATCGGGTCCGCCGCCGCCGAGGTCGCGGAGGGCCGCTGGGACGAGCACTTCCCGGTTGACGTCTTCCAGACCGGGTCCGGGACCTCGTCCAACATGAACACCAACGAGGTGATCGCCACCCTGGCCACCGAGCGGCTCGGCCGCGAGGTGCACCCCAACGACCACGTCAACGCCTCGCAGAGTTCCAATGACGTGTTCCCGTCCTCCATCCACATCGCCGCGACCGCCGCCGTCACCCGCGAGCTGATCCCCGCCCTGGAGCACCTCGCGGCCGCCCTGGAGCGCAAGTCCGCCGAGTTCGCCGAGGTGGTCAAGGCCGGCCGCACGCACCTGATGGACGCCACCCCGGTCACCCTGGGCCAGGAGTTCGGCGGGTACGCCGCCCAGGTGCGCTACGGGGTCGAGCGGCTGCGCGCCGCCCTGCCGCGGCTCGCGGAACTCCCGCTCGGCGGGACCGCGGTGGGTACCGGGATCAACACCCCGCCGGGGTTCTCGGCCGCCGTGATCGCCGAGGTGGCCGACGCCACCGGGCTGCCGCTCACCGAGGCCCGCGACCACTTCGAGGCCCAGGGGGCGCGGGACGCGCTGGTCGAGACCTCGGGGATGCTCCGCACCATCGCCGTCTCGCTCACCAAGATCTGCAACGATCTGCGCTGGATGGCCTCGGGGCCGCGCACAGGATTGGCCGAAATCAATCTCCCCGACCTCCAGCCGGGGTCCTCGATCATGCCGGGGAAGGTCAATCCGGTGATCCCGGAGGCCGTGCTCATGGTCGCCGCGCAGGTGACGGGGAACGACACGGCCGTCGCCGTGGCGGGCGCGGCGGGCAACTTCGAGCTCAATGTGATGCTCCCGGTGATGGCGAAGAACCTGCTGGAATCCATCCGGCTGCTCGGCAGCGCCTGCCGCCTGCTGGCCGACCGGACGGTCGACGGCATCACCGCCAATGTGGCGCGGGCCAGGGAGTACGCCGAGTCCTCGCCCTCCGTGGTGACCCCGCTGAACCGCTACATCGGGTACGAGGAGGCCGCCAAGGTCGCGAAGAGGTCCCTCGCCGAGCGGAAGACGATCAGGGAGGTCGTGCTGGAGTCCGGCTACGTCGAGCGCGGCGACCTGACCCTGGAACAGCTGGACGCGGCCCTTGACGTACTGGGCATGACGCGACCCTGAAAAACGTTTCTCCCCGGGGGCCGGATTCGGTCGTTTCCCCCGCCCGCACACCTCGGTGACCTGCACCGCAGCGGGCGCGGGGGCACCCGCCCTAAGATCTGCGCATGACAGGTACCGGAGGCCGCGGGGGCGGCGACGCGCAGGACACGCGCTGGGCGGACACACACTGGGCGCCCGGGGAGCAGATCCTCTGGCGGTACCGGGACCACGCCCCGGGGCTGAAGGGCCAGGTCCACATCTGCCGCCCGGTCACGGTGGTCCAGGACACCCCGGAGCTGCTGGCCGTGTGGATGGCCCCCGGGACCGAGTGCGTCAAGCCGGTCCTCGCCGACGGCACGTCCGTCCACGCGGAGCCGCTCGCCACCCGCTACACCGCGCCGCGCACCACCGTACGGGCGCACTGGTCCGGCGCCGGGGTGCTCAAGCTGGCCCGACCCGGGGACCCCTGGTCGGTGTGGCTGTTCTGGGACGGGGACTGGCGGTTCAGGAACTGGTACGTGAACCTGGAGGAGCCGCGCACCCGTTGGGCCGGTGGAGTGGACTCCGAGGACCACTTCCTGGACATCTCCGTGAACCCCGACCGCAGCTGGAAGTGGCTGGACGAGGACGAGTTCGCGCAGGCGCAGCGGCTCGGCCTGATGGGCCGTGAGCAGGCCGAGCGGGTCCGGGAGGCCGGGCACGCCGCGGTGGACGTGATCCGGGCCTGGGGGCCGCCGTTCTGCGACCACTGGCAGGACTGGAGACCGGATCCGGCCTGGGGTGTTCCGGTTCTGCCGGAGGACTGGGACCGCACCCCGGCGCATATGACCTCATGAGACCCTTGATGCGCCCCCGGGGTTCAAACGTAGGATCGTCCTCCGCTGGGTAGTGCGCGGTGTCGCCGCGCACCTGTACATCCGTAAATAACGTGCCGTAGACGGAACTTGACCGGAGATCAACGCAGAGCGAGAGGTAACGAGCGGGACGCGGAACCCCGGGGCGGTGGTGCCCCTGCCGCTGAGCGGGTATACCGCGACTGACCGAGTTGAGTGCAGCGCACATCGAGCGCAAACGGACGGAATTCCACGCGTGACGGAGTACCCCACCTCCCAGGAGGGCCCGCAGCCCGTCGCCTCCGGCGGAGGAACGGATGACGCCGGCCACGGCAAGGCCCCGATCGCGGCCGCCGAGGCCGTGCGCACGCATGCGCAGGTCCCGGGCAACGAACCGGGCGGCGCCACCGCGGCGGCGTCCGACGCCCGCCCGCACTCCGAGTCCGCCGGCCTGCCGCGGCCCCGCGCGACGGCCGACGCGGCCGCCGGCGGCGCCGGCGAAGGCGGCCAGGGCAACGCCCGTACCCGCGACGGCGCGGCCGCCCGCAACGCGGCGGACGCCGTGGACGCGGGTGCCCCGGGTCCCGTCGCGGGCGCCGGTTCCGGTTCCGGCCGGTCCGGTGTCGAGGGAATACCGGAGATCGGCACCGCCCGGCGGGAAGGCGACCGGCTGCGGTTCGTCGGCGCCGCCACCCGGCGGATCGCGCGCGGCATCGACCTCGACGAGATCGTGCTCGGCCTGTGCCGGGCCACCGTGCCGACCTTCTCGGACGCCATCCTCGTCTACCTCCGCGACCCCCTCCCGGTGGGCGACGAACGCCCCGTCGGCCCGGTCGTTTTAAGGCTCCGGCGCACCGACCGGCTCCGGCCGATCGACGACCTCACCGGGGCCGAGGGCGCCGCGGGCGCGGGAAGTGCCGGGACCGCGGGGGTCCCGGTCACCACCGGCCTGATGACGGGCCCGGGGCTCCTCGGCGGCGCTCCTCCGGGGGCGTCCGGCGAGCTCGACTTCAGCCAGCTGCCGCTGGTCGGCCCGCAGGGTGACCTGCCCGCCGCCGAGCTGTGCGAGATCCGCTCCGGCGGGGCCCTCGCCGAGGTGCTGCGCGGCGTGCGGCCCGTCTTCGGGTCCTCCGCCGCCGCCAAGGCGGCCCTCCCCGAGCTGCTGGGCTCCGAGCACCCCGTGCCGCGCGGCCAGCGCGCCATCCTGGCCCCGCTGCGGGGCCGCCGCCGGGTCATCGGCGCGGCCGTGTTCCTGCGTACCCCGGACCGGCCCGCCTTCGAGACCAACGACCTCCTGGTCGCCGCCCAGCTGGCGACGCACACCGCGCTCGGCATCGACAAGGCCGTCCTGTACGGCCGCGAGGCGTACATCGCCGACGAACTCCAGCGCACCATGCTCCCCGACAGCCTCCCCCAGCCCACCGGGGTCCGCCTCGCCTCCCGCTACCTGCCCGCCGCCGAGACGGCCCGGGTCGGCGGCGACTGGTACGACGCCATACCGCTGCCCGGCAGCCGGGTCGCGCTCGTCGTCGGCGACGTCATGGGCCACTCGATGACCTCCGCCGCGATCATGGGCCAGCTGCGGACGACGGCCCAGACGCTGGCGCAGCTCGACCTGCCGCCGGCCGAGGTGCTGCACCACCTCGACGAGCAGGCGCAGCGGCTCGGCTCGGACCGGATGGCCACGTGCCTGTACGCCGTCTACGACCCCGTCTCGCACCGGATCACCATCGCCAACGCCGGCCACCCGCCGCCCGTGCTGCTGCACCTGGGCGGCCGCGCCGAGGTGCTCCGGGTGCCGCCCGGCGCCCCGATCGGCGTCGGCGGCGTGGACTTCGAGGCCGTGGAGCTGGACGCCCCGGCCGGGGCCACGCTGCTGCTCTACACCGACGGCCTGGTGGAGTCCCGGCTGCGCGACGTGTGGACCGGCATCGAGCAGCTGCGCGAACGCCTCGCCACCACCGCCCAGCTGACCGGCCTGGACCACCCGCCGCCGCTGGAGGCGCTCTGCGACGACGTCCTCGACATGCTCGGCCCGGGCGACCGGGACGACGACATCGCGCTGCTCGCGGCCCGCTTCGACGGGATCGCGCCGAGCGACGTCGCGTACTGGTTCCTGGACCCGGAGGAGACCGCGCCGGGCCGGGCCCGCCGGTTCGCCCGCCGCGCGCTGACCCGGTGGGGCCTGGAGGAGCTCCAGGACTCGCTGGAGCTGCTGGTGAGCGAGGTCGTCACGAACGCCGTGCGGTACGCGGAGCGGCCCGTCACACTGCGCCTGCTCCGTACGGACGTGCTGCGCTGCGAGGTCGGCGACGACTCCCCGCAGCTGCCCCGCCAACGCCGCGCCCGGGACACCGACGAGGGCGGCCGCGGCCTGTTCCTGGTCAACCGGATGGCCCGGCGCTGGGGCGCGACCCGGCTGAGCAGCGGCAAGGTGGTCTGGTTCGAACTCCCGCTGCCGGCGGCGCCCGACCGGCGCTGAGCAGACTGCGAAGAGCAGGGAAAACACCGCCGCCCCGCAGCGCGAACGCTGCGGGGCGGCGGTGTGTCGTGTCAGTTGCCCGGTACGGGCAGGACCGGCGGCGGCTTCACCGGGCTCTGTGTGTTGCTCGGCTTCACCGGGCTCTGGCTGTTGCTCGGCTTCACCGGGCTCTGGCTGGTGCTCGGGTCCGGCTTGGTCGAGCTCTGGCTCGGGTCCGGGGTGTTGCTCGGCGACCGGCTGGTGCTCGGCGACTGGCTGGTGCTGGCGGACTGGCTGGCCGAGCTCGACGGGGAGGCGCTGCGGCTCGGCACCTGCGGGGTGCCCATCTCGGCGTCCGGCAGCTTGAAGTCGCCCGTCTTGACGCCCTTGAGGGCGGCGAGGGTGTACGCCTGCCAGATCTCGGCGGGGAAGGTACCACCACCGGCGCGGCCACCACCGGCGGCGCCGGTCAGCGTGACCTGCTTGTGGGTGCCCGGCTCCTCACCGAAGATCGCGACGACGGTCACGAGCTCCGGGGTGTACGCGGTGAACCAGCCGGCCACGTTCTTCTCGGTGGTACCGGTCTTGGCGGCGGCCTCGTAGGCGGAGCTCTTCACGACCTTGCCGGAGCCCTCGTTGACGACCCCGGTGAGCACCTTGGTGACGGTGTCGGCGGTCTCGCGGGTGATGGCCTGGCCGCCGATGGCCGGGGTCGGCTTGAACTCGCGGTCCTTGTGCGTCGCGCTCTTGACGATGCTCGGGGTGACCTTCTTGCCGTGGTTGTCGAAGGTCGCGTAGACGGCGGCCATCTCCAGGGTGTTGGCGCTCATCGTGCCGAGCGTCATGGCCGGCTTGTCGTCGGGCCAGCCGTCACGGTCCTGCATGCCGAGTTCGAGGGCCGTCTTCTTCACGGCCTTCGGCTTGGCGTCCACGATCATCTGCGCGTACACGGAGTTCACCGACCAGTTGGTGGCCTCCTGCACGGTCATCATCGGATCGCCGTAGTTCTTGTCGTCCTGGTTCTGCGGGTTGAACGGAACGTCGCTGCCGACGACCTTGCGCTTGCTGGTGCCGTCGTAGAGCGTGTTCGGGTTGATCGGCTTGTGGTCCTGGGTGGTCGCCTTGTTCTCCAGGGCGGAGGCGAGCACGACCGGCTTGAAGGTCGAGCCGGGCTGGTAGTCGGTGCGCAGGGCGTTGCTGTTCCACTGCTCGGACCGGCCCAGGCCGCCGTACATGGCGACGATCGCGCCGGTCTTCGGGTCCACGGAGGTGGCGCCCGCCTGCACGCTCTGGTCGACGGGCCGCTTCTTGGTGTCCTTGCGGTCGAGCTTGGACTCCAGCTCGTCCTGGACGGCCTTCTCCATCGCCTCTTGGCGCTTCTTGTCGATGTTGAGGGTGATCGTCCAGCCGCCGGCCTTGAGTTCCGACTCGGGGATGCCCTGACGGTCGAGCTCGTCCTCGGCGGCCTGGACCAGGTAGCCCTTCTGGCCCTCCAGACCCGGCGTCGCCTTGGGCTTGACCGGCGGCACGAACTCGATTTCCTTGCGCTTCTCCGGGGTCAGCTTCTTCATCTCGACCATGTTGTCGAGGACCGCGTTGAAGCGGATCATGACCAGCCGCTTGCCGTTCGGGCCGGCGGTCTCCCAGTCGTACTGGCTGGGGGCCTGGATGACGGCGGCGAGGTAGGCGCCCTGCGCCAGCGACAGCTTCTCGGCGTCGATCCCGTAGTAGGCCTGGGCCGCCGCCTGGATGCCGTACGCGTTGCGGCCGTAGAAGTTGGTGTTCAGGTACCCGGCGAGGATGTCGGGCTTCTCCATGCGCTGGTCGACCTTGAGGGAGATGATCAGCTCCCGCATCTTGCGCGTCGCCGACTGGTCCTGGGTCAGGTAGTAGTTCTTGACGTACTGCTGGGTGATCGTCGAGCCACCGGCCTTGCCCTTGCCCGTGGCGGTGTTGAAGACACCGCGGGCCACGCCCATCAGGTCGATGCCGCTGTCCTGGTAGAAGGACTTGTTCTCGATCGCGATGAAGGCCGTCTGGACGTCCTCCGGGATCTTGCTGATCGGCAGGATCTCGCGGTTGAGGCCGCCGGTGCGCGCCATGATCGAGCCGTCCGCGTACTTGTAGACGTTGCTCTGGAGCGTCGCGTTCTTGTTCGGGTTCGGCGGTTCCACGGAGTAGTACAGGAACACCAGGCCGCCCATGCCGAGCAGCACCAGCCCGAAGAACGTGCCGAGGAGCTTCTTCCAGGTGAAGAAGCGACGTATGCCCTTCGGTTTGCCGGCGCTGCCCTTGTCACCCTTGGCGCGCCCGCCAGGTGCCCGCCGCGCTCCGCGCTGCTGCTGCGCCCGTCGCGCATCTGCTCGGCCCATCGCTCCCGCTCCGCTCGATTACCCCCCCGACGTCAGCTCAGAAAGCTAACACCGCAGGCTGTGACAAAGGTTGGCCAACCCTGATCAATACAGGTCAATTCGGACGTGAGAATCAGCACCCACATCACTGGAACCGACGTACAGGATGACCGAAGGGTTGCGGAGATCCCAAAAAGTGATATCACTTTGCTAAGAGATCCGAGGGGCCACGACCGAACAAACGGGGGCAGGCAATGACAAACGCATCGGCCACGGACGCGGGCACGAGCCCCGGCACGGGCTCCGGCACGGGCACGTCGCACGACGTACGGGAGTTCGCGGCGCGCAGCGTCGGCGGCGGACTGGCGCTTCTTCTGGGCCTGTTGGGCGTGATAGCCGGCGCGGGCCTGATCGCCTTCGGCGCGGCGGCCGCGGCGGTCGGCGCGAAGGTGGCGCTCATCCTCGGCGGCATCCTGGTGGTCCTCGCCGCGATCGTCGCGATGAGCGGGCTCAACACGGTCGCGCCGGGCGAGGCCCGGGTGGTCCAGCTGTTCGGCCGCTACCGGGGCACGATCCGCGCCGACGGACTGCGCTGGGTCAACCCGCTGACCTCCCGCGAGAAGATCTCCACCCGCGTCCGCAACCACGAGACGGCCGTCCTGAAGGTCAACGACGCGTACGGCAACCCCATCGAGCTGGCGGCCGTCGTGGTCTGGCGGGTCGAGGACACGGCGCGGGCGGTCTTCGAGGTGGAGGACTTCACGGAGTTCGTGGAGACGCAGACCGAGGCGGCGGTGCGCCACATCGCCATCGAGTACCCCTACGACTCGCACGACGAGGGCGGCCTGTCGCTGCGCGGCAACGCCGAGGAGATCACCGAGAAGCTCGCGGTCGAGCTCCACGCCCGGGTCGAGGCGGCGGGCGTCCACATCATCGAGTCCCGCTTCACGCACCTCGCGTACGCTCCGGAGATCGCCTCCGCGATGCTCCAGCGCCAGCAGGCGGGGGCGGTCGTGGCGGCGCGCAAGCAGATCGTCGAGGGCGCGGTGGGCATGGTCGAGCTGGCCCTGACACGGCTGGCGGAGGAGGAGATCGTGGAACTGGACGCGGAGCGCAAGGCGGCGATGGTCTCGAACCTGATGGTGGTCCTCTGCGGCGACCGCGCGGCCCAGCCGGTCGTCAACACGGGCACCCTCTACCAGTGAGCCCCGACCCCGACGGCGGACCGGAGCCGCCCGCGAGGGCGGGTCGGCAGACGCGCAAGCAGGTGCTGCTCCGGCTCGACCCTCAGGTGTACGACGCGCTCGCGCGCTGGGCGGGCGAGGAGCTGCGCAGCGCCAACGCGCAGATCGAGTTCCTGCTCCGCCGCGCCCTCGGCGAAGCGGGCCGCCTGCCGGGCGGCGCAGGCCCGATCCCACCGCGCGGCCGCCCGCCCAAGCCTCCCGACCAGGGGCCCGGGCGGGGCTAGGACGTACGGATCGCGATGCGGCCCCGGACCTCTGCGGAGGTCCGGGGCCGCTGCCGTTCGAAATCGTGACGAACGCCCCTGACCTGGGGAAACGATGATTCAGGCGAGGACTATACGCCGTGCGTATACAGCGAGGGTATACACCCCGTGTACAGTCCTCGCCATGTCCATCGGTCACACCTTGCTCGGCCTCCTGGAGGCCGGCCCGCGCCACGGCTACGACCTCAAACGCGCCTTCGACGAGAAGTTCGGCCACGATCGCCCCCTCGCCTACGGGCAGGTCTACTCGACCATGTCCCGCCTCCTGAAGAACGGCCTCGTCGAGGTCGACGGGATCGAGAGCGGCGGCGGTCCCGACCGCAAGCGGTACGCCATCACGGACGCCGGCATCACCGATGTCGAGAGCTGGCTCTCACAGCCCGAGAAGCCCGAGCCGTACCTCCACTCGACCCTGTACACCAAGGTCGTCCTCGCCCTGCTCACAGGCCGCAGCGCCAACGAGCTGCTGGACACCCAGCGCGCCGAGCACCTGCGGCTCATGCGCGTCCTGACCCAGCGCAAGCGCAAGGGCGACCTCGCCGACCAGCTCGTGTGCGACCACGCCCTGTTCCACCTCGAAGCGGATCTGCGGTGGCTGGAGCTCACCGCCGCCCGCCTCGACCAGCTCGCCCAGGAGGTACGCCGATGACCCCGGCCGGCACCCTGCTCTCCGCCACGGATCTCCGCAAGGCGTACGGGCCCACCCGCGCCCTCGACGGCGCCGAGTTCTCGATCCACCCCGGTGAGGTCGTCGCCGTCATGGGGCCCTCCGGCTCCGGCAAGTCGACGCTCCTGCACTGCCTCGCCGGGATCGTCACGCCCGACTCCGGCACCATCACCTACGCCGGCCGCGAGCTCTCCGCGATGAACGACGCCGAGCGCAGCGCCCTGCGGCGCAGCGAGTTCGGCTTCGTCTTCCAGTTCGGCCAGCTCGTCCCCGAGCTCACCTGCGTGGAGAACGTCGCCCTGCCGCTGCGCCTGACCGGCGTCAAGCGCAAGGAGGCCGAGCGGACCGCCCTGCACTGGATGGCCAAGCTGGAGGTCGCCGACCTCGGCGCCAAGCGCCCCGGCGAGGTCAGCGGCGGCCAGGGCCAGCGCGTGGCCGTCGCCCGCGCCCTGGTCACCCAGCCGCGCGTGATATTCGCCGACGAGCCCACCGGCGCCCTCGACTCCCTCAACGGCGAGCTGGTCATGCAGCTGCTCACCGAGGCCGCCCGGTCCGCCAACGCGGCCGTCGTCCTCGTCACCCACGAGACCCGGGTGGCGGCCTACTCCGACCGCGAGATCGTCGTACGCGACGGCAAGTCCCGCGACATGGAGCGCATCGTATGAGCCAGCTCCGCACATGGGCGCGCGACCTCGTCCTGGGCGCCCGGTTCGCCTTCGCCGGCGGCCGCGAAGGCTGGACGCGCACCCTGCTCACCGGCGTGGGCGTCGGCCTCGGCGTCGCACTGCTGCTGCTCACCAGCGCCGTGCCGTCCGCCCTCTCGGCCCGCGACGAGCGCGGCTTCGCGCGCGAGACGTTCAGCTCGCCGAGCGCCGAACAGCCCGGCCGCGACACCCTGCTGACCGCCCAGGTGAACCAGTCGTACCGCGCGTACGGCGTGGACGGACGCCTCCTCCAGCCCGAGGGCCCCGACGCCCCGCTGCCGCCGGGCCTGAAGGCCTTCCCCGGCCCGGGCGAGATGGCCGTCTCCCCCGCCCTCGACCGGCTGATGAAGAGCGACGAGGGCAAGCTGCTCCGCGAGCGCCTCGACGGGAAGATCGTCTCCACCATCGGGGACGCGGGCCTGGTCGGCCCCGGGGACCTCTTCTTCTACGCCGGCACCGACCGGCTCCGGACGATGGACGCGGGCCCGTACGTCCAGCGGATCACGGCCTTCGGGAGCGGCATGGAGGCCCAACCCCTGGACCCCGTCCTCACGCTGCTCGTGGTGCTGATGTTCGTCGCCCTGCTGATGCCGGTCGCCGTGTTCATCGCGGCCGCCGTCCGCTTCGGCGGCGACCGCCGCGACCGCCGGCTCGCGGCGCTGCGGCTCGTGGGCGCCGACAGCCGGATGGTGCGCCGGATCGCGGCGGGCGAGGCGCTCGCGGGATCGCTGGTCGGCCTGGCGGTGGGCGCCGGCTTCTTCCTCATCGCCCGGCAGCTCGCCGACGGCGTGAGCGTCTACCAGCGCAGCGTCTTCCCCCACGACCTCAACCCGACGCTCTGGCTGGCCTCGCTCATCGCGCTCGCCGTCCCCGCGGCGGCCGTCGCCGTGACCCTGTTCGCGCTGCGCGGCGTGGTCATCGAGCCGCTCGGCGTCGTCCGTACGGCCACCCCGCGCAGGCGCCGGATCTGGTGGCGGCTGCTGCTGCCGCTGGCCGGACTCGGCCTGCTCGCCCCGATGATGGGCCGCGGCAACGAGGGCGGCCGGTTCAACCAGTGGCAGGTCTCCGGCGGCGTCGTGCTGCTGCTGGTCGGCATCACCGTACTGCTGCCCTGGATCCTGGAACGGGTCGTCGGCCGCCTCGGCGGCTCCGGCTCGGTCTCCTGGCAGCTGGCCGTCCGCCGGCTCCAGCTCACCAGCGGCAGCGCCGCCCGGCTGGTCAACGGCATCGCGGTCGCGGTCGCCGGGGCCATCGCCCTGCAGATGCTGTTCGCCGGCGCCGAGGGCGAGTACACCAAGGACACCGGCCAGGACCCGACCCGGGCCTCGGTGTCGATCCTGTCCCGCAACGTCAGTGACGAGCACATCAACGCGATCGCCGAGTCGGTCGCCCGGGGCAGGGGCGTCACCAAGACCGTACCGCTGCGCTCCACCTCCGCCGCGCCCAGCCCGGACGGGGGCGCCAAGGAGGTCGACGTCAACATCGGCAGCTGCGCCGCTCTGAGCGAGCTCGCGACGCTGCCCGCCTGCAAGGACGGCGACGTCTTCTACGTGACTGGCACCCCCGACCCCTCGGTGCCGCGCGGCGCCGACGCCGAGCCGGGGCAGAAGCTGTTCGTCGGGAACCTCCACAACAGCGAGGGCCGCGAGCCGGTCGCCTGGACCGTGCCCGCCGACGCCCGGCCGGCGGCCGCCCGCAAGGACCCCATCGGGGTGCTGCGCACGGGCCTGCTGATCACCCCGGCCGCCGCCCCCAAGGCGTTCGGTGAGTCCCAGTTCTCCCAGGTGTACGTGCTGCTGGACCCGAAGGTGGCGGACGGCCTGGAGCTGGCCCGCAACGCGGCCTTCAAGGCCGACCCGCTGGCCACCGCCATGACCCTGGCGGAGACCGAGACCTCCGGGCGGTTCAGCTCCATCCGGACGGGCCTGTTCGTCGGCGCCACCCTGGTGCTGGTACTGATCGGGGCCAGCCTGCTGGTCTCGCAGCTGGAGCAGTTGCGGGAGCGCAAGAAACTGCTGTCCTCGCTGGTCGCCTTCGGGACGAAGCGCTCCACGCTGAGCCTGTCGGTGCTGTGGCAGACGGCCCTGCCGATCGGCCTCGGCCTGGCCCTGGCTTCGACCGTCGGCATCGCGCTCGGGGCGGTGCTGATGCGGATGACCAACGTCTCGGTCCGCGTCGACTGGGCCTCGGTCGCCTCCATGGCCGGCATCGGCGCCGGGGTCGCACTGGCGGTCACCCTGCTCAGCCTGCCGCCGCTGCTGCGGCTGATGCGCCCGGACGGCCTGCGCACGGAGTGACACCGGGCGCACGCCAAGCCGTACGGGGCGCGCGCGAAGCCGTACGCCCTTAAGGCGCCCACCCCGTACGCCCGTTCCCGCGGCCCCGGCTCAGTCCGTCGGCCACACCGGGAGCGGGCGTACGGCTTCGCGCAGCGCGGCCGCGATGGCCCGGAACTCCTCCTGCCGGGCCGTGCCGGTCCGCATGGCCAGCGCGATCCGCCGCGAGGGCGCGGGCTCGGCGAAGCAGCCGGTGGCCAGGTACTCGTTTCGGGTGGTCTCCAGCCGCAGCGCGGTACGCGGCAGCAGCGTCACCCCCAGCCCGCCGGCGACGAGTTGGACCAGCGTGGACAGTCCGGCGGCGGTCGTGGTGACGTCCGCCCCGTCGGTGCGCCCCGCCTCGCGGCAGATGTCCAGGGCCTGGTCCCGCAGGCAGTGCCCCTCGTCCAGCAACAGCAGTTGCAGGCCCCGCAGTTCCTCGCGCGGGATGTCTCGCCGCCCGGCGAGCGGGTGCGCGCGGGGCGCGAGGAGGACGAAGTCCTCGTCGAAGACGGGCAGTTCGGTGACCCCGGGCATCCCCAGGGGCACGGCGAGCAGCAGCAGGTCGAGCCGCCCGCCGGTCAGCCCCTCCAGCAGCGAGGAGGTCTGCTCCTCGTGCACCTGGAGGTCCATCCGCGGGTAGCGCCGGTGGAACAGCCCGAGCACCGTCGGCAGCAGGTACGGGGCCACCGTGGGGATCACGCCGAGGCGCAGCACCCCGGTGAAGGGCGCTCGTACCGCCTCGGCCTCCTCCAGCAGCCCGCCCATGGCGTCGAGCACCCCGCGCGCCCGGGCGGCGATCCGCTCGCCGGCCGGGGAGAGCAGCACCTTGCGGGTGGTGCGCTCCAGCAGTTGGACGCCGAGGGCCTCCTCCAGCGCGGAGACGGACCCGGAGAGGGCGGGCTGGCTCATCCCGATGGCGGCGGCCGCGTCGCGAAAGTGCAGGTGCTCCGCGACGGCGACGAACGCGCGCAGCTGCGCGAGCGTCGCCTGTTTGAGTCCCCTATTACCGACAGCCACTGATAGGCACCTCCGATCACCGGCCACAAGAGTATCTATTTCTGTAATCAATGCAGGTGTGCCAGCATGTGAGATCCGTCCAACCCTCTCGGAAAGCCCCCAAAAGGGTCACTTTCCAATGCACTAGGAGAGCGCGTGCTCACTGTCGGCGACAAGTTCCCCTCGTACGATCTGACCGCTTGTGTCTCGCTGGAAGCGGGCAGCGAGTTCGCCCAGATCGACCACAAGACCTACGAGGGCAAGTGGCGCGTCGTCTTCTTCTGGCCGAAGGACTTCACGTTCGTCTGCCCGACCGAGATCGCCGCGTTCGGCAAGCTGAACGACGAGTTCGCCGACCGCGACGCGCAGATCCTGGGCGTCTCCGGTGACTCCGAGTTCGTGCACCACGCCTGGCGCAAGGACCACGCCGACCTGCGTGACCTGCCCTTCCCGATGCTGGCCGACTCCAAGCACGACCTCATGCGCGCCTGCGGCGTCGAGGGCGAGGACGGCTTCGCGCAGCGCGCCGTCTTCATCGTCGACCAGAACAACGAGATCCAGTTCACGATGGTGACCGCCGGTTCCGTGGGCCGTAACCCCAAGGAGGTCCTGCGGGTCCTCGACGCCCTGCAGACCGACGAGCTGTGCCCCTGCAACTGGAACAAGGGCGAGGGCACCCTGGACGCCGGCGCGCTGCTGGCCGGTGAGTGACGGATGTCCCTCGACTCCCTCAAGTCCGCCATACCGGACTTCGCCAAGGACCTGAAGCTGAACCTCGGTTCGGTCATCGGCAACCAGGACACCCTCTCGCAGCAGCAGCTGTGGGGCACCGTGTTGTCCTGCGCGATCGCCGGCCGCTCCCCGCGCGTCCTGCGTGAGCTGGAGCCGGAGGCGAAGGCGAACCTGTCGCCCGAGGCGTACGCCGCGGCCAAGTCCGCCGCCGCGATCATGGCGATGAACAACGTCTTCTACCGCACCCGGCACCTGCTCTCCGACCCGGAGTACGGCACGCTGCGCGCGGGCCTGCGGATGAACGTCATCGGCAACCCGGGCGTGGAGAAGGTCGACTTCGAGCTGTGGTCGCTCGCGGTCTCCGCGATCAACGGCTGCGGCCAGTGCCTGGACTCGCACGAGCAGGTCCTGCGCAAGGCCGGCGTCGACCGCGAGACCGTCCAGGAGGCCTTCAAGGTCGCCTCGGTGATCCAGGCCGTCGCGGTCACCCTCGACGCCGAGGCCGCCCTCGCCGCCGAGTAGTACCCCGTACGAGGTCCAGTGCCCCCGCAGCCGTCACCGGCGGCGGGGGCACTGCCCTTTCACCACCGGGGCGGCGTCACTTCTTCAGCCGGGCCATCAGGGCGCGCATGTCCTCGATCATCGCGGACTTGACCGCGTCCTCGTCCGGCTCGGCCCGCCCTTCCTCGCCCCACCAGTCGACGGTCATCATGAACTCGGCGCCGCCGTCGAGCACCTCCAGCCGGGGCCCCCTGGTCCCGCCGGTGACGTGCGTGATGATCGCGCGCTCACCCAGCCCGGGCACCTGCTGCTGATTGGCCGGGGCGGAATCGACCATGTCCATGGAGAGCGACGGCCCGGCACCGAACTCCGCCCGGGGGTCGGTCTTCTTGTGCAGCTGGACCAGCGTCGTGGCCATGAACATCGTCCGGTCACCCGCGGAGTGCATGCAGGACGCCCAGTCCACCGCGGGATTCTCCTGCTCGCGGTGGAGGCCGGAGTCGAACGACGAGAGCGTCTTGCCGAGCGCGGTCAGGGGCTCCTCCCCGCACAGGTTCTCGCTGTGCCGGTACGCGATCGGCGGCCCGGCGTCAGCGAAACGATTCAGCACCGTCAGCGTGCCCGCCCAGACCGCCGACGCCACCACGATCCCGCCCAGCGCCCAGACCCACGGCGCCCGCGCCCGCGCCGGCTCCCCTAATCCGGACTCGACGGCCTCGGCCTCCTCGGCCGCACGCCCGCTCTCCCAGTCCCCGTCCCACTCGGGCTCCCCGATCATCCCCGCTCCTCCCCCTGGCCTCAGACCGTTTCCGGCATGTCCCCACTCACGGCCGTCGCCCCGTGGGGCGCCGCGCCGATCGCCGGGGCGCCCGCGCGGAGCTGGTCCTGCGAGTACGCCCGCAGGTATCCCACCACGGTGTTGGTGACGGCCACCAGCGGGACGGCGACGACCGCTCCGCCGATGCCGGCGATCATCCCGCCGGCCGCCACCGAGAGCACCACCGCGAGCGGGTGGACCCGTACCGCCCGGCCCAGGATGAAGGGCTGGAGCACGTGCCCCTCGATCTGCTGCACGAGCAGCACCACGGCCAGCACGCTCAGCGCGGTGAACACGCCCTGCGTCACCAGGGCCACGACCACCGCGAGGGCCCCGGAGATCACCGCGCCGACCAGCGGGATGAAGGCGAACAGGAAGATGAAGACCGCGAGCGGCACCGCCATCGTGACGTCGAGGAAGTACAGGCCTAGGCCGATGAACACGGCGTCGATGAGCGCGACCAGGACCGTGCCGCGCACGTACGCCGTCAGCGTGCGCCAGGCGCGCGGACCGGCGCCCGCGACGCCAGGCCGGGCGGGGGCGGGCACCAGGCCCAGCACCCAGGTCCAGATGCGCTTGCCGTCGTACAGCAGGAACAGCGTCGAGAACATCGCGAGCAGCATGCCCGTCAGCACCTCGACGAGCACCGTCACGCCCTGCAGGCCGGCGGAGGTGATCTCCTCGGTGTTGGTGCCGATGGTGTCGGTCAGGTTCTTCGCGATGTCGTTGATCTGCTTCTCGGTCACGTGGAACGGACTGTCCAGCGCCCAGAGTTTGAGCTCGTTGATGCCGTCGCGGACCCGGTCGGAGAGGTCGTCGAGGTTCTCCATGACCTGCCAGACCACGAACCAGCCGACGAGCCCGATGACGACGAAGCCGAGGATCGCGGTCACGGCGGTGGCCAGCCCGCGCGGCAGCCCCAGCCGGCGCAGCCGGACCACGAAGGGCTGGAGCAGCGCGGTGACGAGGAGGGCGGCGGCGAACGCGAGGACGACCAGGCGGACCTCGCTGATCACCTTCATCAGCACCCAGAGCATGCCCGCGAGCAGCAGCAGCCGCCAGCTGACCTCGGCGGCGACCCGCATCCCCCACGGAACGACCGTGACGGGATCGGGGCGTTCGCGCGGACCGGGCACGGGGACCGGTATGGCGGCCGGCGCGGGGGCGGCATCCGCGGGCGCCTGGGGCACCCCGGAGGTCTCGGCCTCGACCTCGGCACGCCGTTCGTCGAGGCGCGCCTCCATCCGGCTCAGCCGGTTCCCCAGCCGCCCGAGCCAGCCTGCCCTCTTCGCCATGTCGTTCCCTTCCCCCCGTCCGGTCCACTCGGTCACACCTCGCACGACCGTACACGCGCGGAACCCCGCACCGTAGGACGGTGCGGGGCTCCCCGGGGTTGAGCGGCCGGCACGGGGCCGGACCTGGCTCTAGTACCAGCTGTTGGCCTGCCAGAAGCTCCACGCGCCACAGGGGCTGCCGTAGCGCTCGTTCATGTAGTTCAGGCCCCACTTGATCTGGGTGGCCGGGTTGGTGCGCCAGTCGGCGCCGGCCGAGGCCATCTTCGTGCCCGGGAGCGCCTGGACCAGACCGTACGCGCCCGAGGAGGCGTTGACGGCCTTGTAGTTCCAGGTGGACTCGTGGTTCACGATGTTGGAGAAGCACTGGAACTGCCCGGCCGGGATCATCTGCTGGGCCATGGCCTTGACCTGGGCGACCGTGTACGAGCTCTGGACCTCGAAGTCACCGGCGTCGCGGGTGGCGGAGCGGCTGGCGACCTGCTCCTTCTCCTCCCGCTCCTTCTTCTCCTTCTCCGCCTTCTCGTCGGCCGCCTTCTGCGCCTCGGCCTTCTTGGCCTTGGCGTCCTCGGCTGCCTGGACGCGGGCGGCTTCCTCCGCCGAGCGCTTGGCGTCGGCGTCGGCGGCGTGGGCGATGGAGTCGGCCTGCTGCGTCAGGGACGCGCTCTGGACGACGGCCTGGTCGCCGACCGGGATGTCGGTGAGGAGAGTCGCGCCGGACGCGGTCGTCTCAAGGTCGTTGGTGGCGGGGTCGCCCGTCGCGACGCCGACGACTGCGCCGACGGTGGTGACCGCGGTGGCCGAAGCCACGGCGAACCCCCGGACCGAGATCCGGCTCACACGGTGTCCTTCCAGCAGCGTCCGCAGTGACCGCGCGGGCGCAAGAGTGCCCCTCGACACTGGCCTCCGTGGTGATGCGGTCACTGGAGACGCGGGCCCGTGGGCAACTCCTCTGCGAGGAGCGGCGCGTGAAACCGGGCGGCATACGGCGGTCGGTTCTGGAGTTGTGGTGCTGCGCGCACCCCCGAGGGGATACGGGTGATACAGATGTGCCGTATGCGGGGCCTGACGGAAACCAGACTCTGCCGGACCCCGACGCCGCAAGGCAATTCTGAGTTGCGTGGGAAAGGTCACACCTGCCGTGTCGCCGTTCTTTTGAACAAAGGGCTGTGCAGCGAGGCGCCGCCCGGCTAGGCTCTCGGGCCTTTGCCGGGCGGCGCCAACTCGCCTTCCCGCTATGGGGGTTTTGACCCTTTCGAGTTATGCGGACCCCTACAGGTTCTCCAGCATCTCGGTGACCAGCGCGGCGATCGGCGAACGCTCGGAACGCGTCAGCGTGATGTGCGCGAAGAGCGGATGCCCCTTCAGCTTCTCGACCACGGCGACGACTCCGTCGTAGCGGCCGACCCGCAGGTTGTCCCGCTGGGCGACGTCATGGGTCAGAACGACCCGCGAATTCGCACCGATCCGGGACAGAACGGTCAGAAGGACGTTCCGCTCCAGCGACTGCGCCTCGTCGACGATCACGAACGCGTCGTGCAGCGAACGGCCCCGGATGTGCGTGAGCGGCAGGACCTCCAGCATCCCCCGGTTCAGCACCTCCTCGATGACCTCGCGGCCCGCCACGGCCGAGAGGGTGTCGAAGACCGCCTGCGCCCAGGGGCTCATCTTCTCGGACGCGTCCCCGGGCAGGTAGCCGAGGTCCTGGCCGCCGACCGCGTACAGCGGCCGGAAGACCATCACCTTCTGGTGCTGCCTGCGCTCCAGCACCGCCTCCAGGCCCGCGCACAGCGCCAGCGCCGACTTTCCGGTGCCGGCCCGGCCGCCCATGGAGAGGATGCCGATCTCCGGGTCGAGCAGCAGGTCGAGCGCGATGCGCTGCTCTGCGCTGCGCCCGTGCAGCCCGAAGGCCTCACGGTCGCCCCGTACGAGCTTCACGTTGCCGTCCGCCGTGACGCGGCCCAGGGCCTTGCCGCGCTCGGACTGGAGGACCAGACCGGTGTGCACGGGCAGTTCGGCCGCCTCCGGAACGTACAGGCGCTCCTCGGAGTAGAGCAGGTCCACCTGCTCCCCGGAGAGGCTGAGCTCGCTCATGCCGGTCCAGCCGGCGCCGGTGATCGCGAGCTCCGCCCGGTACTCCTCGGCGAGCAGCCCCACCGAGGAGGCCTTGATGCGCAGCGGGAGATCCTTCGAGACGACCGTGACGTCGTAGCCTTCGGCTTGGAGGTTGCGGGCGACCGCGAGGATCCGCGAGTCGTTGTCCCCCAACCGGAAGCCGGCCGGCAGGACACCGGGGTCGGAGTGGTTGAGCTCGACACGCAGGGTTCCGCCCAGCTCGCCCAGCGGGATGGGGGCGTCGAGGCGACCGTAGCGAACCCGGAAGTCGTCGAGCAGGCGGAGGGCCTGGCGGGCGAAGTAGCCGAGTTCGGGATGGTGCCTCTTTGCCTCCAGCTCGGTGATCACCACGATCGGGAGCACGACCTCGTGCTCGTCGAAGCGCGAGATCGCGTTGGGGTCTGCCAGCAGGACGCTGGTGTCGAGGACGTAGGTCCGCCTGTCGGGCAGGCGGCGCTTTGTGCTGGTCACCACGGAAGGACGTACCCCCTCGGAAGAGGTCGGGCCATGAAGACCGGACCGGTCATCGGCACCCATGCAGGGCCGACTTCCGGCCCTCCCACTCCGTCCGTGCGAGCCGCACGTGCGTCCTGGTGCAAAGGGCCTCCCGGGCGGACGACCCCATGCCGTCCGCTGAGACTCGACACCCGTGGATCGGGCGTCGACCTGAAAGGGATATTCCCCGAACAGGCCCGGCCATGCCATGGCATATGACGGACGCTCGGTGAATCCCTGGTGAAGGCCTTGCGCGGAGGGCAGGAGGGGCCCGAGTGGCCCACGGGGTGACGCCCGGCAGGTTCCGAGGGGGCGTCAGGTCGTGGCCGGGATCAGGTCCCGTACCGCCGGTGGCGTGCCGCGTAGTCGCGCAGCGCCCGCAGGAAGTCGACCTTCCGGAAGGCCGGCCAGAAGACCTCGCAGAAGTAGTACTCGGAGTGCGCGCTCTGCCACAGCATGAATCCGGACAGGCGCTGCTCGCCGCTGGTGCGGATCACGAGGTCCGGGTCGGGCTGGCCGCGCGTGTAGAGGTGCTCCGCAATGTGGTCGATGTCGAGGATCTCGGCGAGCTCCTCGAAGGAGGTGCCCTTCTCGGCGTGTTCCAGCAGCAGCGAGCGGACCGCGTCGGCGATCTCCTGGCGGCCGCCGTAGCCGACGGCGACGTTGACGAGTATCCCGTCGACGTCGTGGGTGGCCTGCTCGGCCTCCTTCAGCACGGATTGCGTCCGCGCGGGCAGGATGTCGAGGTTGCCGACGTGGTGGACGCGCCAGCGGCCGTCCGCGGCGAGGCCCCGGACCGTGTTCTCGATGATGTTCAGCAGCGGCCGGAGCTCGACCTCGGGCCGGTCCAGGTTGTCCGTGGAGAGCATCCACAGGGTGACGACCTCGACGTCGGTCTCGGTGCACCAGCCCAGCATCTCGGAGATCTTGTCGGCCCCCGCCTGGTGGCCCTGTTCCGTCGTACCACCGGACGCCTTCGCCCAGCGCCTGTTCCCGTCCAGGATGACGCCGATGTGCTTGGGCGCCTCATCATGGTCGAGGCGGCCCTCCACCCGGCGTGCATAGAGCCTGTACACCAGGTCGCGCAGCTTCACGATCTTCGAGCCCCTCCGTGCAATGCCCCCGTGCGGATTGCGGTCTCCCCCGAGGCGGCCACATTACTGCGCGCCGGGATCGGGTACCCAACTCGGTGTGTCACAAGTCCGTGATAGGGAGGACATCGTGACTGATAACAATCCCTATCGGGCAGAGCCCTCGCGATACGACTCCATGGAGTACCGGCGCACCGGCCGCAGCGGCCTCAAGCTCCCCGCCGTCTCCCTCGGCCTCTGGCACAACTTCGGCGACGACAAGTCGCTGGACTCCCAGCGGGCCATCCTGCGCCGGGCCTTCGACCTCGGCGTGACCCACTTCGACCTGGCCAACAACTACGGCCCGCCGCCCGGCTCGGCCGAGCTCAACTTCGGCAAGATCTTCGCGCAGGACTTCGCGTCCCACCGCGACGAGCTGATCATCTCCACCAAGGCCGGCTACCTCATGCACGAGGGCCCCTACGGCGAGTGGGGCAGCCGGAAGTACCTGATGAGCTCGCTCGACGCCTCGCTGAAGCGGATGGGCGTGGACTACGTCGACATCTTCTACTCGCACCGCTTCGACCCGGACACCCCGCTGGAGGAGACCATGGGCGCCCTCGCGTCCGCGGTCCGGCAGGGCAAGGCGCTGTACGTCGGCGTCTCCTCGTACACCGCGGAGCAGACGGCCGAGGCGGCCGGGATCCTGCGCGAGATGGGTGTGCGGCCGCTGATCCACCAGCCGTCGTACTCCATGATCAACCGCTGGACGGAGGAGGACGCGCTGCTGGACACCCTGGAGGAGGCCGGCATGGGCTGCATCTCCTTCGTGCCGCTCGCGCAGGGGCTGCTGACCGGCAAGTACCTCAAGGGCATCCCGGAGGGCTCGCGGGCCACCCAGGGCAAGTCCCTGAACCCGGACCTGCTGTCGGACGAGGTCGTGCGGCGCCTGAACGGGCTGAACGACATCGCGGCCCGGCGCGGGCAGTCGCTGGCGCAGCTGGCGCTCACCTGGGTGCTGCGGGACGAGCGGATGACCTCGGCGCTGATCGGCGCTTCGAGCGTGTCCCAGCTGGAGGAAAACGTGGCGGCCCTGGCCGGTGCGCCGCTCACGGAGCAGGAATTGAAGGAGATCGACTCCTTCGCCGTCTCCACCCCCGGCACCAACATCTGGGCTCAGCGCGGCTGACCTGCGCCTTTGGCCCGAGGGTGGGGAAAAAATAAAACGGGCCGGTCCGTGGGGGGGATACGGACCGGCCCGAGGGGGGGGTTCCACCATAACCCTTCGTAAAGCGTGATGCGTGCATTGGCGCAAGATGATTACGCTCCGAATCCGCCCAGCAGCACTCCGGTGAGCGCTCCGGCCGCCATGAAGGGGCCGAACGGGAAGGCCGCCTTGAGGCCCGAGCGGCCCTTCAGCACGAGGCCGAGGCCGTATACGGCCCCGTAGAGGAACCCGAGGAAGGCCCCGAGGGCCCATACCCCCCACCCGTACCACCCAAGAGCGACCCCGAGGGCGAGCGCCAACTTGACGTCGCCGAAGCCGATGCCGGCCGGGTTGATCAGGTACAGCAGGAGGTACGAGGCCCCGAGCGCCGCTCCGCCGGACAGCGCGAGCCGCCAGGACCCGGCGGCGCCGGGCGCGAGGGCGGCCGCCCCGAGCAGCGCGGCGGCGAGCGCGGCCAGCGGCAGGGTGAGTACGTCGGGCAGCCGGTGCACCGCCAGGTCGACGAGGCCGAGCAGGACCAGCACGGGTGCGAGCCCCACGTACGCGGCTGCCTCGGGCCGGGCCCCGCCGGCCGCCGCGAGCGCCCCGCACACGAGCGCGCAGGCGGCGGCGACCCGGGGGCCGGACGCCCCGTACAGCGCGCCGTGGCAGCGGGCCGGGCCGAGCCAGCGCGCGACGGGGTGCCCCTCGGGGCACCGGGCCCGCCAAGGCTCCCCCGGGGCCACCGACAGCCGGTAGGCGGCGCGGGGCAGCAACAGCCCGGCGGCCGCGCCGTACGCGGCGGCGAGCAGGATGATCACGATCACGCCCATCCGCCGACGGTAGGCCCCGCCGCCGCGCCGGGCACGGGCCCGGGGGCCCAACCCGCCCAGCACCGTGCCGGGAAAGGCGCACCGGCCCGCGGCGCCCGACACGGCGCAGCACTAGGGTGGCGCACGACGCGGCTCAGGGAGGGGCGGACGGCATGCGGCGACACCCGTACCGGCGCTGGCGCGACGGCGAGGCGGTGCTCCGGGTCGGCGTCGGCGATCCGGCGGCGACGGTGGAGGCGGCGGAGGCAGCGGAGGCCCCCCTGGAGGTGCCGCTGGAGATCGCGGCCTCCTACCGCGCCCGGACCCGCGGGCTCCTCGGGCGCGACGGCGTCGAGGGGGCGCTGCTGCTCACGCCGGCGGCGAGCGTGCACACCATCCGGATGCGGTTCGCCATCGACGTGGCGTACCTCGACCGGAACCTCCGCGTCATCGCGCTGACCACCATGGCCCCCGGCCGGCTCGGCCTGCCCCGGCCGCGCTCTCGGCACGTCCTGGAGGCCGCGGCGGGCGCGATGGCCGGATGGGGCCTGCGCATCGGGACCGCGCTGGCCGTGCAGACTCCGCCGCGTCCCGGCCGCGGCTAGGCGCCACCCCGGCGCGGCGGTAGGTTGGGGCGGTTGGGCTGGGGTGTCAGGGGAGCGGCATGACGGAGAACGCGCGGGTCAAGGCGCTGGAGCAGATCATGCCGGCGACGCACGGCGCCGACGAGGACATCGACTGGCGGGCCGCCGAGGCGGCCTGGGGCACCCGGTTCCCGGCGGACTTCGTCGCCTTCATGGGCCGCTTCGGGGCCGGTTCCATCAACGGCGAGGCCAGCATCCTGCTGCCGCTGCCCAAGCCCGGACTCCAGTGGGATCCGGCCGAGATGGCCGAGGAGACGGAGAACGCCCGGCACGCCTGGGAGGCGGAGGGCGGCCGCGCCGCCTTCGACGTGGACCCGGAGTCGATCATCGCCTGGGGCGTCACCGGCGGCTCCGACATCCTGTGCTGGCTCACCGGCGACCCCGACCCGGACCGCTGGCCGGTCCTGGTCTGCGGGCGGCACACCGCCGACTCGTTCGCCGTGTACCCGTACGGAATGGCTGAATTCCTCTACCGGCTGTGCTCCGACGAGTTCGACGTCAGCCCCGTCAGCATCACCTTCTGGGACGGCGGCCACCTCAGCTTCGTGCACTGGCGCAAGGCCCAGCGCCGCTGGCAGGAGGGCCGCAACCCGGAGACGGGCGAGCCCGACCCGTACGCGGGCGAGTTCGCCGACTAGCGGCCCGCCCAGCGGCCCCGCGCGGTGTCGGCAGGGGTGTGACTCCGCCGACACCACTTTGATCGCCGTTCAACCCGTTCCCCTGCCGGAAACGGGCTTTTCGGCACGTCTACGCGCGTTGGAATTGTGGATCACATATCGGAAAACACCAGCCGGAAAAGGCCCACTTGGAGCATTGACCACAAGTACCGCCCCAATGGAATCAACCGCCCCGTTGTCGGGAGAGAATTCCGGCCAACGGGTCGCTGAGGGACACCCCGGCCCGGAGCAACGCATACGTAGTAACGGGACTCAAAAGAAATTCAGGGGAACCCACCCGTGCGACGAAGAATCTTCAGCGCGGCCGCGAGCGCGGTTGTGCTCGGCATGCTGATACCACTCACCGGCTGCGGCGGTTCCGGCGACGACGCAGGTGACAGCGGTACGCTGCGCCTGGTCGCCGCGGAATACGGCGACGGCCCGGCCAACAGCTCCAAGGCTTACTGGGACAAGGTCTCCGCCGATTTCACCGCCGCCAACCCCGGCATCAACGTCGAGGTCCAGCTCCTGCCGTGGGCCGACATCGACCGCGAGGTCTCCCGTATGGTCAAGGCCGGCAAGGCGCCGGACATGGCCCTCATGGGCTCTTACTCGGACTTCGCGGCGCAGGACCAGCTCTATTCCGCGGAGGAACTCCTCTCCATCACCGCCGAGGCGAACTTCCTCCAGCCGCTCGCCGAGGCCGGCTCCGTCGGCAACACCCTCTACGGCCTGCCCTTCGTGGCGAGCAGCCGCCTCCTCTTCTACAACAAGGCCCTGTTCGCCAAGGCCGGCGCCGCCGAGCCCAAGACCTGGTCCGACCTGGAGTCCGCCGCCAAGGCGCTCAAGGGCAAGGGCGTGAAGTACCCGTACGCCCTGCCCCTGGGCCCCGAGGAGGCGCACGCCGAGGCGATGATCTGGGAGCTGAGCAACGGCGGCGGCTACGCCGACAACAGCGGCAACTACAGCCTCGCCTCCGACCAGAACATCGACACGTTCCGCTGGCTCAAGGAGCACCTGGTCTCCCCCGGCCTGACCGGTCCGACCCCGCCGTCGAAGCTGAACCGCGCCGACGCCTTCGCCGCCTTCGTACGCGGCGAGGTCGGCATGCTGAACGGCTACCCGTCGCTCCTGCACGAGGCGCGCGCCAAGGGCCTCAGCGTCGGCACCGTCTCCATGCCGGTCTCGGACTCGCTCGGCGCCGGGGAGACCCCGCCGACCGTGGGGGTGGCCGACTGGATGATGGCGTTCAAGCAGAACGGCAAGCGGGCCGAGATCGGCAAGTTCCTGGACTACGTCTACCAGGACAAGAACCTCTCGGAGTTCGCCAACCGCTACCACCTGCTGCCCTCGACCGTCTCCGCGTCCCGCACGCTGGCCGGCGGGGGCCTCGACGACACCGACGAGTTCTTCCTGACCGCCCTGCGCGGTGCCCAGCTCTACCCGGTGAACGACCCGTCCTGGGTGACGGTCAGCGACACCGTCAAGCGCAACATCGGCCGCGCCGTGGAACCGTCCGGCGATCCCAAGGCCGTTCTCGAGGAGATCGCGTCCAAGGCGAACGACGCGACCCGGAAGCACTGACCGGCCCCACCCGCCGATCCGGGACCTTCGACCCCTGCCGCCGCCCACCCCGTGCGGCATCATGGCTGCCACGGCTCTTGATCCAAGGCCGCGGACCAGCCGCCCGACGAGCACTCACGAGGTGCCCGGGGCGGCCGGCCCCTCACCCTTCAGGGCTACCGAGGCCCGTTGCCGTCGGCGAACGCCGTGCGGTACTGCTCGCAGCCGGAGTCCCAGCGCAGGGTCCCCGACAGCGTTCCGTAGCCGGAGCGGGTGACCGACCACTCCACCGTGTACTCACCGGTGTCACATGCGATCCGCTTCCCGCCCGGGATCTTCTCCCGCCCGGTGGCCGGACGTTCGCGCAGCTCGCGCCGCACCTCGCCCGCCTTGCTCCGGTCGGGGGCGCGCAGGACGGCGTGCACGACGATCGGGTGCCCGCCCTCCTTCGTGGTCAGCGTCTTCTTCACCAGCGTCGAATCGGACACCGCCCAGGCGAACTCGTACGAGGGCTGCCAGGCCAGCGTCTTGGGGTCGCCCACCTGCCGTTCGTACTCCGGTGCGGCGGAAGGGCCGGGCCGGGTCACCGTCTTGTACTGGACCCCGGGGAAGAAGCGGAGCTGCCCCTCCACCTTGTGCATCTCGTCCTTGGTCCACATCGACTTCATCGACTTCTCGCCGCCGCCCGGGTCCTGGAGGTACGTGCCCTCGGCCGCGGTGGCGCCCTGACCGAGGGCCGGGGCGAGGGCCGCCGCGGCGGCGGCGAGGGCGAGGACGGCGATGCGGGTGCGCTTCATGCCCGGTCCAACGGGGGCCCGCTGCGGGCCGGAACGACGCCGGGCGCGCGTTCACCCGTAAGGGAGAGCGCACCGGACGGCAAGGTGACACAGTCGCCGCGACCCCAGGAATATCAGCCGATGATCTTCAGTTGGTCCGGTTCAGGAATGACGGAACGATCTGATTCACGGGGGATCACATGAGCGAGAACACAAGCGTCCACGGCACGGTGGCGGCCGGCTGGGAGTCGGTGCGGGAGGAGTTCGCCGCGTTCGTCGCGGCCGAGACCCACTCCCCCGAAGCCCAGTTCGCCGTACGCCACCACGGCCGGACCGTGGTCGACCTGTGGGCCGGCGAGGACACCGACGGGGACACCCTGACCGGCGTCTACTCGATCTCCAAGGCCGCCTCCCACCTGGTGGTGGCGCTGCTCGTGCAGGACGGCGTCCTGGAGCTGGACCAGCTGGTGTCGGCGTACTGGCCGGAGTTCACGGGCGACGGCAAGGAGCGGCTGACCGTGCGCGAGCTGGTCGCGCACAAGTCCGGCCTGATCAACAGGCCCGAGGGATTCACCATCGAGGAACTGGCGGACGACGCGCTGCTCGCGGCGGAGCTGGTCCGCCAGAAGCCGTACTGGGAGCCCGGAAAGGGCTCCGGGTACCACGCGTTCGTCATCGCCGCGCTGACCGGCGAGGTGGTGCGGCGGGCGACCGGGCGCTCCCTCCAGGAGATCTACGAGGAGCGGATCCGCGCCCCGTACGGCCTGGACCTGTACCTGGGCCTGCCCACCGCGGCGGAGGGGCGCTGGAAGCCGATCCTGGAGCCGCTGCCGACGCCCGAGCAGCTGGCCGCGCTGGCGGACCAGCCGGCGCCGCCCGCGCTGATGAACGTCGCGTTCAACTGGCACACCGACCCGCCGATGGACCTGGTGGCGTTCGCCAACCACCCGAAGGTGAGGGCGCTCGGCCCGGGCTCGGCGGGCGGGACCGGCTCGGCGCGCGGCGTCGCGGGCATGTTCGCCGCGGCGATCGGCGAGGTGGACGGCCGCGCCGCCCTCCTCAAGCCGGACACGGCCGCCGAGTTCGCGAAGCCGCACACGCCGGGCCCGGACCTGGTCACTCCGGAGCCGGACCACTTCGCGCTGGGCTTCGAGCTGATGCCCGCGGTCGGGCCGCAGGCCCTCGGGCACACCGGCGCTGCGGGCGCGCTGGGCTTCGCCGACCCGGCGACGGGCGTGGCGTACGCGTACACGCGCCGCCGGTTCGGCTTCCCGGGCGGGGTGGCTCCGGAGAACGAGCGCCTGACGGCGGCGGTGCTGAAGGCGGCGCGGGCGGCGGGGTAGGTGCCCCGGGCGCTCAGGCCTGGCCGGTCTCGAAGCGGCTGACGCGCCCGTCGGCGGTGACGGTGAACTGCCAGGCGGTGCGCATCTCGCCCCAGGTGTCGTTGCGGTAGTTGACGACGAGGGCGCGTCCGCCGTCGGACTCGGTCTCGATGTCCATGTGGCCGCCGGAGGAGAAGATCTCCTTCTCGGCCCACTGGGCGAGGTCGCGGTCCGAGCCGTCGTCGGACATCGTCGCGTCCGGGGCGAGGGCCTGCTGGAAGGCAGCCCGGTCGCCCGCGTTGACGGCGTGGACGAAGGCGCGGACGGCGGGGTCGGACAGCCGGCTCGGGGCGATCACGGGGGCCTCCTGGTCAGGCGTGCGGATGCTGCTGCCCGACCAGGGAACACCGCGGGCGGGGCGGGGGCGGCGACCCTCACCCGTTCGCCGCCCGACGGCGTGTCAGGCGGCCTTCGCGGGCGGGGCGTCAGGAGGCCGGGGGGCCGGGGTTGTCGTCGACCGTGCGCACGGGGAAGCCGGTCGGGCGGCCCTGGTCCTTCAGCCAGGCGAGCACCTGGTCGAGGGCCTCGACGGACTGCGTGCGGTTGCCGCCGCCGTCGTGGAAGAGGACCGTCGGGCCGTTGCCGATCTCCCGCTTGACCGAGTTGACGATCGCGGCCACGCCGGGCTTCTGGAAGTCCTTGGTGTCGACGTTCCAGCCGAGCGGACGCATCCCGTTCGCGGCGGCGATGCGCCGGCTGTCGGGGGTGAACGCGCCGCCGGGGGCCCGGTAGTACTCGACCTTCGCGCCGCCCGCGGCCTCCTCGATCAGCTTCTTCGCCTCCAGGATCTGCTGCTCCTGGTACGCCACGGGCTTCTTGTCCATGGAGGTGTCGTGGTCCATGGTGTGGTCGCAGAGCCGGTGGCCGCCTTCGACGACCTTCTTGACCAGGTCGGGGTGGGCCTTGGCCTGCGGGCCGACCATGCAGAAGGTGGCCTTGACGTCGTGGCGCTTCAGTATGTCGAGGATCTGGGGGGTCCAGCGGGGGTCGGGGCCGTCGTCGATGGTGATGTTGACGGCGTTCCCGCCGCTCTCGGAGGCGTGGGCGATGGTCTCGGGCACGCGGGGACCGCCGCCCGCGGCGTCGCCGCCGCCCTGGCCGTCCTTGCCGTCCTTCCCACCCTTGCCGTCCTTGCCGTCCGGTGTCGGGTGCTGCGCCTGCCGTGAGGCGTTGTCCTGCAGGCTCTGCTGGCCCGGGTCGACGAGTGCCACCACTCCCCACACCGTCGCCGCCACGGCCGCGGCCGATGCCGCGACGGCTATCCGGGCCCGTACGCCCTGGCTGCGTATGCGCTCCTTGAACCCCATGAACGTCCCCTCCCCGTACCGCCATCGGTGAGCCCCTCCAAGGGTCATGACGTCGGCTCCAGCGGAGGGGTTCCCACCAAATAGGCCCTAAATCTACGTTTACGCCATGGGCCTTTAGTCCTTGATCACCCTAAATCGCTCGCGACCCAAACCAAAACCCCGGCCGCTCCGGGAAGTTCCCGAAGCGGCCGGGGCGGGCGCGCGTAGTGGGTCGTGTGCGTCGCGTACGCGGTGTCCGTCGTCTACGTCGCGCAGGTCGGTCAGTGGGCGACGGCGTCCTGCGGCCGGGCCGACGCACCGTCACCGGTGGCCGTCTCGCCGTCCGCCGGGGCCTTGGCCGGACCCGCGCCCTTGAGCGGGACCTCCTTGATGAACCAGGCGGCGATGAAGCCCAGTACGGCGATCCCGGCGCCCAGCAGGAACGCCGAGTGCGTACCGGCGGCGACGGCGTGCTGGTACGCGTCGCGCACCGCCTCCGGCAGCTTGGCCAGGCTCGCGGCGTCGAGCTGCGCGGAGCCGGCGGCCTTCGCGGCCTCGGGGCCGAGGCGCTCGGCCATGGTGTCCGTGACCCGGCTGGTGAACAGGGAGCCCATCAGCGCCACGCCGAAGGAGCCGCCGAGCGTACGGAAGAGGGTGGCCGAGGACGAGGCGACGCCCATGTCCTTCATCTCGACGCTGTTCTGCGCGACCAGCATGGTGATCTGCATCAGGAAGCCGAGACCGGCGCCCAGGATGGCCATGTAGACGCCGGAGACGAGGCGGCTCGTACCGGTGTCCATCTGCGCGAGCAGGAACATGCCGACGACCATGAACGCGCCGCCGACGATCGGGAAGACCTTGTACTTGCCGCTGCTGGTGGTGATGCGGCCCGCGATCAGCGAGACGACCATCATCGAGAGCAGCATCGGCAGGAGCAGCAGGCCCGAGTTGGTGGCGGAGGCGCCCTGGACCGACTGCTGGAAGAGCGGGAGGTAGAGCACGCCGCCGAACATCGCGAAGCCGACGAGGAAGCCGATGACGCTGGTGAGGCTGAAGTTGCGGCTGCGGAAGATGTGCAGCGGCATGACCGGCTCGGCGGCCTTGGTCTCGGCGAAGAGGAACGCGGCGGTCGACAGGACGCCGACGACGATGAGGCCGACGATCTCGGCGGAACCCCACGCGTACTCGGTGCCGCCCCAGGTCGTCACGAGGACGGTGGAGGTGATGGCGACGGTCAGCAGCGCGGCGCCCAGGTAGTCGATCTTGCCCTGGGCCCGCTTCTTGGGCAGGTGCAGCACGGCGGTGACCATGGCCAGCGCGACCGCGCCGAGCGGCAGGTTGATGTAGAAGGACCAGCGCCAGCCCATGTGGTCGGTGATGGTGCCGCCGACCAGCGGGCCGCCGATCATGGCGAGAGCCATCACGCCGGCCATCATGCCCTGGTACTTGCCGCGCTCGCGGGGCGGGATCAGGTCGCCGATGATCGCCATGACGCCGACCATCAGACCGCCGGCGCCGAGGCCCTGGACGGCACGGAAGCCGATGAGCTGGCCCATGTCCTGGGCCATGCCGCTGAGGACGGAGCCGACCAGGAAGATCACGATCGAGGTGAGGAACGCGCCCTTGCGCCCGTACATGTCGCCGAGCTTGCCCCAGATCGGGGTGGAGGCGGCGGTGGCGAGGGTGTAGGCGGTGACCACCCACGACAGGTGCTCCAGGCCGCCGAGCTCGCCGACGATCGTCGGCATCGCGGTGCCGATGATCATGTTGTCCAGCATGGCCAGCAGCATCGCGATCATGAGCGCCATGAGCACGACACGCACGCTGCGCGGCTTCACCTCCTCCGAGGTCTCCGCCGTCTTCGTGATGTCACTCATGTTCTTTCCACTCCCCTGGCACCTGGCACCGGCACTTACTTGACGCCCGGCTAGTTCTCTACAATGGGGAAGGTAGACCCGCCACTAGCCGGGCGTCAAGTAAGTAACTTTGGGGAGAGCGTCATGTCCAGCAGCAGCAGCAGTCCGCAGCAGCGGCGGGGCGACACGCGCCAGCGGATCCAGGACGTCGCGTTGGAGCTCTTCGCCGAGCAGGGGTACGAGAAGACGTCGCTGCGGGAGATCGCGGAGCGGCTCGACGTCACGAAGGCGGCGCTCTACTACCACTTCAAGACCAAGGAAGACATCATCATCAGCCTCTTCGACGACCTGACGCGGCCGGTCGACGAGCTGATCGAGTGGGCGCAGGAGCAGCCGAAGACGCTGGAGATGAAGCGGGAGGTGCTGCGCCGCTACAGCGAGGCGATGGCGGCGGGCGCGCCGCTGTTCCGCTTCATGCAGGAGAACCAGGCGACGATGCGGGAGTTGAGCATCGGCGAGACGATGAAGCGCCGGCTCTTCGTCCTGGTCGAACTCCTCCAGGCCGCGGACCGCCCGCTGGACGACCAGGTCCGCTGCGTGAGCGCCCTGTTCACGCTGCACGCGGGGATGATGTTCCTCCAGCACGTGAAGGCCGACCCGGAGGAGACCCGCCAGGCGGCCCTCACGGTCGCCATGGACCTCATCACGCAGGCGCACTCGCACTGAACCCGAACGGTCAGGGGCGGGGCGGGGCGGCCGACGCCTCGATGAAGGCCGTGAGCCGGTCGACGTACAGGTCCGGGTGGGTCAGGTGGGGGACGTGGCCCGCCCCCTCCAGGGTCTCGACCCGTGCCCGCCCGAGCACGGCCGCGAGCTTCCCGATGATCACGGGGAACCAGGGCAGGCCCTCGCCGCCCGACGTCAGCATCACGGGTCCGGCGTGGCCGGCGAGGCGGGTGAGGTCGAGGCGCGCCCAGTCCGGGTCCCCGTGTTCGTCGGCGAAGGTGGGCGCGTTGGCGACGAAGCCCTCCCGGATCCGCTCCGGCATCCGCTCCCACTCGCCGGGCCCGGAGGCGACGCGCTCCACGAAGAGGCGGGCGCCCTCGCGCTCCTCGCCCGCGCGCAGGGCTTCGAGGACGGCGTCCATGTCGCGCCGGGTGGCCCGCATCAGCGGCCGGAGTTCCGGGTCGCCGTCGACGACGTCCATGAGCGGGGGCTCGTGGACGGCGAGGGTGCGCAAGAGTTCGGGGCGGCGGGTGGCGAGGCCGAGCGCGGTGGCCCCGCCGAAGGAGTTCCCGACGACGTGGGCCGGGGCCAGGTCCAGGGTCTCGACGAGAGCCGCCAGGTCGGCCTCGTCCTGCGCCCGGGTGCCCTGGCCGGGCGGGCGCTCGCTGAGGCTGTGGCCCCGGCGGTCGTAGACCAGCACCCGGAACGAACGCGTCAGGCGCGGGAGGACGAACCGCCAGCCGCGGTGGTCGGTCCAGGAACCGTGCACCAGGACGAGCGGTTCGCCCGCGCCGGCGAGCTCGTAGAAGAGGTCGACGCCGTTCACCCGCACCCGAGACATGCCCACAGACATACCTCGGACGGGGGCCACCGACCCCGGGCGTCACGCGTCCGGCTCAGCGGCGCGGCGGCTCAGCGCAGGCGGCGGCGCGACTCCTCGATCGGGACGTCGTTGATGCTGGCCTCGCGGCGGCGCATCAGGCCGTCGGCGTCGAACTCCCACTGCTCGTTGCCGTGGCTGCGCCACCACTGGCCGGACGCGTCGTGCCACTCGTACTCGAAGCGGACGGAGATGCGGTTGCCGGTGTAGGCCCACAGCTCCTTGCGCAGCCGGTAGTCGAGCTCGCGCTCCCACTTGTCGGCGAGGAAGGCGCGGATCTCGGCGCGGCCGGTGAGGAAGCGGTCGCGGTTGCGCCAGACGGAGTCCTCGGTGTAGGCGAGGGCGACGCGTTCGGGGTCGCGGCTGTTCCAGGCGTCCTCGGCGGCCTGGACCTTGGCGCGGGCGCTCTCCTCGGTGAAGGGGGGCAGGGGCGGGCGTACGGCGGTAGTGGTCATGGCAGTCATGTCAGTCACGTCGGTCATGGAGGACACCTCTCGAAAGCGGCGGGAACGGCCCGACGAGCGGGAGAACGCTCGTTCTCGACCATAGAGAACGGGCGTTCTCAGCGCAAGCGGTTCTGGGCTACGCTGCCTGCATGGACGACGAAGAGGCCCGGACCCGCCTGCTGGACGCCGCCGAGGCGCTCTTCTACGCCGAGGGCGTCCAGGCCGTCGGCATGGACCGCATCCGCAACGAGTCGGGCGTCCCGCTCAAGCGGCTCTACCGGCTCTTCCCCGCCAAGGAAGCCCTGGTCACGGCCTACCTGGAACGCCGCGACCGGCGCTGGACGGCGAGCCTGCGCGAGGCGGTGGCGGGCGCCGCCGATCCGGTCGCGGCCGTCTTCGACTGGCTCGGCCGGTGGTTCTCGGAGCCGGACTTCCGCGGCTGCGCGTTCCTGAACGCGTACGGGGAACTGGGCGCGGGCCCGGCCGGGGTCCTGGACGTGGTGCGCCGCCACAAGACGGAGCTACGGGCCCTGCTGGGCGAGCTGGTCGGCCCGGACCGCGAGGCCCTGGCGGACCAGCTCCTGCTCCTGGCCGAGGGCGCGACGGCGGTGGCGGCCCTCACCCCGGGCCCCGCCCCGGCCACCCGGGCCGGGGAGGCGGCGCGCGTCCTGCTCGACGCGAGCCGCTGAACGCGGGCCGCCCTCCGCGTGGCCGCGACTGGGACGCGGCACGGTGGGCGCCGTTGGGCGTGCTCGCCCGGCCCGGTGGAACGCCGCTGCTCCGGGGCAGACGCGTGCGGATCGGGTGGATCCGCCGCAGGCGTGAGCGAGCATCGCCGGGTGGAACCCGGGCGGCCGCCTGCTGCTGAGCACGGACGATCGCCCTGCCTGCGGGGCTAGCCGGCCGCGCCGCGCGGGAAGGTGATCTCGACCCGGCGGTTCTTCTTGCGGCCTTCCTCGGTGCCGTTGTCGGCGATCGGGTAGTCCTCGCTGTAGCCCCGGACGTCGAAGATGACGCTGGGGTTGGTGACGGTCTTGGCCAGCTCCACCTGCACGGCGTCGGCCCGCTGCTTGGAGAGCTCCTTGCCGTGCTCGTAGCTGCCCTGGTCGTCGGTGAACCCGAAGACCCGGACGCGGGTCGCCTTCTGCTGGTTGATCTCGTTGGCGATGGCCTGTATCCGGGCGGCGGCCTGGGCGTTGAACACGGCGCTGTTCTCGGGGAAGAGCACCTCGGACTGGAGCGCCATCATGACGGTCTGGTTGGTCTCCTGGCGGCGCTGCTCGCCGCCGAGGTCTTCGACGACCTCCACCATGTCGAGCACCTTGGGCGGCGCGAGGACCCCGCCCTGCGGGAGCTTGAGGCGCGGGGAGTCGGGCTTGACGACCACGGGCGGCGAGGCGGAAGGCTCGGTGCCGGGGGGTGTGGACGGCTTGACGTCGTCTGCGTGGGCGCTGGCGGCGCCTATGAAGTGGGCGCCGGCGATGACGAGACCGACGACGGCCGTGGCGGCGGTGGTGCGGTGGCGTGTGGTCATGGGGTCACCCGGAGATCTTGAGTGTGGCCGTGTCGAAGGTCGGCAGGCCGAAGACGACCTCGGTGGTCGTGGTCGGCGGTGCGGGGAACTGCGCGAAGAAGGGGACGGTCTCCGAAGCCCCGATGCGCGATAGACCGGTGGTGCACGCGCACCTGCCCTCGGTGTCCCGCAGCACGTAGTACCGCTTCTTGCCCACGCTGTCGACCAGCGTGGCTCCGGCGACGGAGGCCGGACTGGCGTTCTTCTCCACACCGTTCCACTCGGAGGTCCGCACGAAGGCCTGCGACCCGGTGTTCTTCAGCTGGCCGTTGACGGTGAGGTACCCGTCCTCGTCGCGCACAACCGAGTTGACCTCCAGGACAATGCCGGCCGGCCCCTTCGCCGTCGCGATCACCTCAAGAGCCGCCGTGCTGTTGCCACTGCTGGGCGCGGGCTTCTGAGCCCCGCCCCCCTGGCTTTGGGAGGAAGCCGGCTTCTGCGACTCCTTCGGCTTGTCGCCGCCTCCGCACCCGGCCAACGCGAGGGCCAAGACCGCCGCAACCGCAACGGCCGCTCCCCCACGGACCTTCGCCTTCTGCCGAATGCTCATTTACGCCGCTTCCTCGTCTCTCGTTCGCTGTCAGTCAGTGAGTCGAATGCTGAAGAGTCTTCTCGCCAGCTGTGTCAAAGAGCCTGGTTTCAAGGGATCTACGTCCAGGGACGCACCGCCCTTGCACGTGAACGCGACGACAGCGGGCTTGTCCGTGTCATCGCCGCCGGGTGAAGGCGTCGCGCTGGGCGTTGCAGTGGGTGTGTCCGTCGGTGTCGGAACAGACTTCAGCGTGCAGCGCGACTCGATCACGGCGGTGGCCGTGGCCTTGCCGTGTACGTTCTCGCTGCCCGGGACGACCGATTTCCCGACGGTGCCGTTCGTGGTCACGGCGACAGTAAACTTGGGAAGCGCCGGTTCGCACTCCGCGGTGGCATCGTTCGAGGCGGCGAAGTTCTGAGCCTTGGCGCAGGCACCCCGCAGTTCGAAGCGGTCGCCCTGAAGGATCTTCTCCCAATCTGCGGGCGTGAAAGCGACGAGATCGCCCCCCACGAACACGGTGTCCCTGGCTTCACGGGCGGCCGCGAGCGCCGCCGCGTCGGCGGCGCCCTGTGCGTCGCTCCGGGTGTCACCGGCCATTCCGACGACGAAGAACGCGAGCGCGGCGAAGAGCAGACCTGCCACCACCGCGATGTACAGGGGGAAGGCCTGCCCTCGGTCCCGCGACGCAGACCCGGTCATCCGCCTTGAGATGTGATGTTCTCCACCGCCGTCGAGATCGCGTTCGCGATGGTGTCGGCGAGACCCGTGCCCACGATCGCCCCGATGATCAGGACGATGATCACGATGATCCCCAGGTATTCGAAGACCGTCTGACCCTCGTCCCCGGCGCGGCGGGCGCGTGAGCGGAGGCGTTGTTCGACGATCTCCTTGAGCAGCATCAGATTCTGCATAGGGGGCCTCTCCAGGTCCGTCGCCGGTGTCGATTCGCGGACGGTACGGCGGGACGGCAGCAGTTGCAAAGGGTCCCGGGGCCCAATTACGGACCCACTGCGCATGGCGTCTACCCATGTCCGGCCACCCCCGGACGGGCGGTTCCCAGCCATCGGGCTATGGCCTCGCTGCGGGTCGCGCTCTGGAGCTTCGCGAAGATGCGGTTGATGTGGTTCTTGACCGTCTTCTCACTGATGAAGCAGGTGGCCGCGATCTGCTGGTTGCTCATCCCGGACGCGATGAGATCCATGACCTCCTCCTCGCGTGAACTCAACCCGAAAGCAATGTGGTTGGGCAGGCGCTGAGAAGACTGTGCCACAGTTCGTTGCGGATGCGAAGAGGCCCGTAGGTCGGCGAGCAGGGTGCTCGCCGCCGTCGGGCTGAGGTGGGGGCGGCCCGCGTGGACGTCGCGGACGGCGGTGAGCAGGTGGTCCGGCGTGAATTCGCCGTGGACCAGGTAGCCGCCCGCGCCCAACAGCAGCGCCTCCCGGACCACTTCGGTCTCGCGGCTGTACGTCAGCATCAGCACCGGCGCCAGCCGCACCAGGTGCGGGAGCGCCGAGATGCCGTCCACGCCCGGCATGCGCACGTCCAGCAGGACGACGTCCGGGGTGTGGAGCCGGGTCAGGTGCAACGCCTCGCCTCCGTCGGCCGCCTGGGCGATCACCTCGATGCCCTCGGCCGTGGCGAGGAGGGCGCTCAGGCCGGCCCGGACGACCGGGTTGTCGTCGGCGATCAGGACGCGGAGCGGCGTCATGCGTCACCCTCCCCGGTCAGGGCGGCGAGCGGGAGGTCCAGGCGGACCTCGCTGCCGCAAGAGCCGTCGGCGCGGGCGCCGATGTGGAGGCGGGCTCCGATCGCGGCGGCGCGTTCCGTCATGCCGAGCAACCCGAAGTGGCCCCCCTCGCGCAGCGCCGACAGGTCGGTCCCGGCCGGCAGACCCCGGCCGTCGTCCCGGACCGCCAGCGCGAGGCGGGTGGCGTCGGCGCGGGCCTCGACCTCGATGCGTTCGGCTCCCGCGTGCCGCCGGGCGTTCTCCAGGGCTTCCGCCGTCACCGCCAGCAGCTGCCGGGCCACCGCTGCGGGCACCACCGGCAGGGTCCCGCTCGCGCGGATCTCCGTACCGGCGGGCGCGAGGCGGCGCAGTTCGCCCAGCAGGGAGACCCCCGGGGCGTCCAGGTCGCGGCGCAGGTCCGTCAGCAGTTCGCGGGATTCGGCCGCCGCGCGGCGGGCCGCGCCGGAGAGCAGTTCGGCCTGACGCCGTATCTGCGCCGGATCCGTCGTCCGGGCCAGGGCGTCCGCCGACAGGGCCAGGCCGTGCAGGGTCTTGGACACCGAGTCGTGCATGTCCCGGGCCAGCCGCTCCCGTTCGGCCCGGACCGCCTCGGCCACCGCCAGCCGGGCCCGGGTCTGCGTCAGGGCCCGGCTCGCCGAGCCGAAGCGGAAGAGGAGTTCCCGCAGCCGGGCACCGGCCGCGCCCGCCAGTACGCAGAGCACCGCCAGGGTCAGCCCGTCGGCCGACACCGCGACGATGACCGCCTGGAGCGCCGCGTACACGGCCGAGCCCCGCCAGCCGTAGACCAGACCGGCCAGCAGCGGCGTGCAGACCGCGACGAGTCCCAGCGGGGACTCGGGCCGCGCCGCGATCAGCAACAGCGCGCTGAACGCCATGTCCGCCGCGAGCAGCCAGCGGTGCCCCAGCAGCAGCGGCCCGAAGCGCTCCCAGTCGCGGAAGAGCACGTACGAGAGCATGAACGTGACCAGGATGGCCCCGCCCACCAGGTACGTCGGCCCCCCGGGCGCCGTCCGTCCCAGGGCGAGCGGCGCACCCAGGGCGATCATCACCAGGCGGAACGCGAAGACCTGACGGCACAGCGCCTGGAGCGCGTTGGCCCGGAGCGCGAGCGAGGGCTCAGGGAAGCGGGTCCCGGTGCGGGTGCCGGTCCCGGTGCGGGTGCCGGTGCGGGTGCCGGTGCGGGTGCCGGTGCCGGTGCCGGTGCGGGCACGGTCCTTCCCCGCCGGCGTGACGTCCAGTACCGCCATCGCTCAGCCACCCCCGAGGAGCGCGGCGAAGTCGACGTCCGCCCCGTAGACGAAGCCGCAGACGAGGAGGATGAGCGTTCCCGGCAGCATGAACGTCGTGACCGCGAACGTGGCTTTCGGCACCGCCCGCGCCGCCCTGCGCCGGGCGTTCTGGGCGTCCGTGCGGCGCATGTCCTCCGCGATCGCGATCAGCGTGTCCACGATCGGGGAGCCCAGCTCCTCGCCCTGCTGGAGCGCGGTGACGAACTGCGCCACCTGCTCGGAGTCGTTGCGGCGGCGCAGTTCGTCGAAGGCCTGGCGGCGGCTGACGCCCATGGTCATCTGCTGGAGGGTGATCCGGATCTCGTCGGACCAGGGGCCCTCGTACTTGTCCGCCACCCGCTCCAGCGCCGGCCGGAAGCCGAGGCCGGCACTGACGACGACCGCCAGCACGTCCAGGAAGTCCGGCAGTGTCCGCTCGATGTGGTCGCGCCGGATCCGGATCGCCGACCACAGGCCGACCTCGATCCAGAACAGGCCGAAGGCGACCATCAGCAGCGCGAGGATCAGCTGCCCGTTGAGCAGCATCGCGAAGGCGCCCAGCGCGCCGAGGAAGGCGTAGACGGCGCGCCGCGCCGCGTAGCGGTCGATCGTCAGGCCGGACGGGTTGCCGGCGCTGTCGATCTGGCGGCGTTTGCGGGCCACCCGGTCCGGCCCCATCAGGCGCAGTATCAGCGGCGCGTAGCGGATGCCCGCGCGGTCGACGATCGAGCCGACCACCGTCGTGCGGGTGGCGCCGACTTCGAGGGCCAGCTCCAGGTCCGTGGGGAGTTTGACGTCGGCCCGGTAGAGCCGGACACCGTGGAACGCGCCGAGGACCGAGAGGGCCACGGCCAAGGCCAGGAGCAGGGCGATCATGCCGGCCTCCTCATACGTCGATCTTTGACAGGCGGCGGATGAAGACGAAGCCGAGCGTGAAGAGCCCGATGGCGACCAGGACGGCGGTCTGTCCGATGACGGCGCCCGTCATGCGGTCCAGGGCGCCCGGCATCATCGCGTCCACCAGCAGCAGCGAGCCCAGGCCCATGACCGGCACCAGATAGGCCGTCGCCGTCACCTGCGAGAGCTGCGTACGGATCTCGCGGCGGGTCTCCTTGCGCTGTTCCAGCGTCACCGTGAGGTTGCGCAGGCTCCCCACGATCGTGCCGCCCGCCCGCGCGGACAGCACCAGGGTGGAGACCAGCACGACCAGCTCGCGCGAGGGCAGCCGCTCGGTGATCTCGCCCAGGGACTCCTCGATGGAGTGCCCGATGGCCAGCCGGTCGGCGACCCGGGCCAGTTCCTCGCCCGCCGGGGCCTCCAGTTCGTCGGCCGCCATCCCTATGGCCGTACGCAGGGCCAGCCCGGCCTGGGTCGCGTTGGCCAGGATCCGCGCCAGCTCCGGGAGCTGGTTGATGAACCGCTCGTTGCGGCGCGCCCGCTGCCAGTTGAGGAAGGCGTTGGCCGCCCACAGGCCGATCAGGCCGGCGACCGGGCCGAAGAAGGGGGCCAGGAAGGAGGCCGCGACCAGCCAGACGCCGGCGACGGCCGCCAGCATGTAGACGAAGAACTCCCCCGGGGTCAGGTCCAGACCGGTCACCCCGAGCTTCAGCTCGATCCGCCGGCCCAGCTTCGTCGTGCGCAGGCGGCGGTCGACGCCCTGGAAGCGCCGCCTGCGCCCCAGCGGCGGCGGTGCCCCGCTCGACGACAGCCGCTCGATCAGCGCCGCGCGCTGGGCGCGGCCGGCGGCGTACGTGTGCAGACCCAGCACCACGAGCAGGCAGGCGAGCACCGTGGCGCCGAGGGTGAGGAGGATCAGTGGGTTCACAGGGCAGTCCGGGGGTTCCGGGGGTTCGGGGGAAGAGCTAGCGGGTCGTGCGGGGCATAAGGGGCTTGCGGGGGCTGCGAGACATGCGGGGGCTGCGGTACATGCGGGGCTTGCGCGCCGTACGAGGGCTGCGCGCCGTACGAGGCCTGCGGGGCGTACGGAGCCTGCTGCGCCTGCGCGCCGTACGGCGGTTGCGCCCCGTACGGCTCGTACGCGTCGTGCAAGGCGTCCGGCGGGGCGACCCCGAAGGCCTGCGGGATCGGCTGGTTGTTCATGTACAGCCGGTCCGCGATCCGGCGCGGCAGCGGGTAGTACTCGAAGCGGCCGTGGACGCGCCCGTCGGCGCCCATCGGCTGGGCCACGTACCGGCAGACCGTGGTCATACGGAACGGCTCGCGCCCGTGCGACTCCAGGACGGAGATCTCCGTGATCCGGCGCGAGCCGTCGCCGAAGCGGGTGAGCTGGACGACCACGTTCACGGCGCTGTTGATCTGGTCCTGGAGCGCCGCGAACGGAATCTCCACCTCCGACATGGAGGCGAGGGTCTGGAGGCGCATCAGGGCGTCCTGCGAGCTGTTGGCGTGGACGGTCGCCAGTGAGCCGTCGTGGCCGGTGGACATCGCCTGGAGCATGTCGAGCGTCTCGCCGCCGCGCACCTCGCCCACGATGATGCGGTCGGGCCGCATCCGCAGGGAGTTGCGCACCAGGTCCCGGATGGTGATCTGGCCCTTGCCCTCCACGTTCGCCGGCCGGGATTCGAGCCGGATGACGTGCGCCTGCTGGAGCTGGAGCTCGGCGGAGTCCTCGATGGTGATGACCCGCTCGCCCTCCGGGATCAGCCCGGACAGGGCGTTGAGGAGGGTGGTCTTCCCCGTGCCGGTGGCACCGGAGACGATCAGGTTCATCCGCGCCTGGACCAGCCCGGACAGCAGCAGGAGCATCTGCTCGTCCAGCGAGCCGAGCCCGATCATCTCGTGCAGCGTGAAGGCGCGCGGGAAGCGGCGGATGGTGAGGGTGGCGCCGGTCAGGGAGAGCGGCGGGATGATGACGTTGACGCGCTCACCGCTGGGCAGCCGGGCGTCGACCATCGGATTGGCCTCGTCCACCCGGCGGTTGACGGTGGAGACGATGCGCTCGATGGTCTGCATCAGCTGCTCGTGGGAGGCGAAGCGCAGCGGCAGCTGCTCCACCCGCCCCGAGCGCTCCACGAAGATCTGGTCCGGGCCGTTGACCATGATCTCGGAGATCGAGGCGTCTTCGAGGAGCGGTTCGAGCACGCCCAGGCCGAGGGCCTCGTCCACGACCCGGCGGATCAGCTGCGCGCGTTCGACGGTGGAGAGCACCGGGCCCTCGCGGCTGATGATGTGCCCCAGGACCCGCTCCAGCCGCGCCCGGCGTTCGGCGGGCGCGAGTGCGGACATCTCGGCGAGGTCGATCTCCTCCAGCAGCTTGGCGCGGTACGAGGAGACCAGCCGGCCGTCCTCGCGCGGGCCGTGCCGGTCGTCGGGCGTGCTGACCCGGGAGCGCAGGCTCATGGTCCGGTCACCTCCGGGTCGTCGTTGGGCATGACGGCGGTGCGCACGGCGCTGTTCGCGCCCACGCCGGGCACGATCGACGTGATCGGGATGGTCACCGTCACGGTCACGGCGTCGGGCGTCTTCGCGACGTCCACGGTCGCGGCGGCGGCGAGGCTCGGCCGGATCGCCTGGGATCCGGCCGCAGCCCCGGTACCGGGGCTGCGGGCCTCCGCGCGGGCTGCGGTACGGGCGGCCGTGTCCGCCTGCTGGACGACGTACGCGGCCCAGCCGAGCTGGATGCCGCACAGGGCGACGAGCAGCAGGATGGGGATGAAGCCGATGTACTCCAGGGCGACTTGGCCCCGGTCGCCACCGCCACCGCCCCGGCGACGGGTGGAGCGCGGGTTCGGTGTCACGTCACTCCCCCTCGTCACGTCACTCCTCCTTCTCCTCGTTCGGGGAGCCGCCGTGGCCCGTGATGGTCAGCCCGGTGTTGAGACCCGGGACGAGCACGGGGACCTGCAGCGTGACCGTGGCCGTGTAGAGCTCGCCCGAGGTCCCGCAGGCCGCCTCGGCCCCCCAGGCGCCGCCGATGTGCCGCCCCGCCGCCGCCTCGCACGCCGCCGCGCCCTTCACGGCGCCGGCCCGCGCCGCCTCGTCCGCCGCGTTGCCCGCCAGCGAGAACGCGTACCCGATCAGTACGCACTCCCACACCGCCGCCACGAGGAGCAGGATCAGCGGGAGCATGCCGACGAACTCGATCGCCACCTGCCCGCCGTCCTCCCGTACCCGTCCGCGCGCGGGCATGCCTCAGCCCTCCCGCCCGCGCCGCGACCACACGCCGAGTGCGCCCCGCTCGCCGCGCTCCCCCCGGGCGCCGCGGCCGAGCCGCGCCACGGGCCCGCCGGCCCGTACCGCCAGCGCGGCGCCCGGCGCGGGAGCACCGGCAGCACCGGCAGCACCGGGCGCGGCAGCGGACGCCGCTGCCGCGTCCTGCGGCTCCGAGAGCAGCCCCAGCTCCCCGGCCAGCGTCCACAGCGCCTGCTTCACGCTCGACCGGTTGTCCAGGTCCTGCACCCGTCCCGCGTCCACGACCGCCTGGAGCTCCTTGAACGCCGCGGGCACCGGGGTCCGGGTGGCCCGGGTCTTGGTGATCTTCTGGATCAGCGAGGGCTGGATCTCCGTGTGCTTGGTCCAGCGGTTGACGACCATCGAGGTGTCCTCCGCCTTGCGCACCTGGAGCCGCTCCCACATCCGGACCATCCGCTTCGCCGCCCGGACCGCGACCACGTCCGGGGTGGTCACCAGGACCGCGACGTCCGCCATCTCCACCGCGGCCGCGTTGGCGCCGGTGACCTGGGTGCCGCAGTCGATGACGACGAGCTCGTAGCGGCTGCGCAGGGCGCTGACGATGTGCCGGGCGGCCCGGTCGTCGACCTCCTCGCCGCGCTCCCCGTCGCCCGGGGCCAGCAGCAGCGCGAGGCCGGTCCGGTCGTCGTACACCGCGTCCTGGAGGACGCGCGGCGAGATGTCCTGGATCCCGGCGAGGTCGGCGATCGAGCGCCGGAACCGCACGTCGAGGTAGGAGCCCACGTCCCCGGCCTGGAGGTCCATGTCCACCAGCGCGGTGCGCCGCCCGGCGGCGGCCGCGGCCAGCGCGAACTGCACCGCGGTGAAGGTGGTGCCGACGCCGCCCTTGGCCCCGGTCACCGTGACCACCCGGCCGCCGGGGCCCGTGAACACGTCGGCGCCGCGCCCCAGGTGGCGCCGTACGCCCACGGACCACTGGGCGGCGGCCTGGACGCGGGCCGCGAGTTCCTCGTAGGCGACCGGCAGGCCGACCAGGCCCCGCGCGCCCGAGTCCATGGCGGCGGAGAACAGGGCGGGGCCGGCGTCGGAGGACAGCAGGACGACGCCCACCGCCGGGAAGCGCAGGGCGACCTCGCGGATGAGCTCCAGGGCCGGCACCGGGCCGATCCGCTCGTGGACGAGGACCACCTCGGGCAGCTCGTCGATCGACTCGGTGGCCAGTCGGCCCAGCACGTCGAGCAGCGAGGTCGAGTCGGGGACGGGCCCGGCCGGTTCGGCGGCCGGGAGCTGGCTGAGGAGGGTCGAGATGGCGCGGGCGGCGTCCGGGTCGCCGACCGCGGGGAGGATTCGGGTCGTCATCCGGGCCTCACTTGTCCCCTTCGAGGGTGTACCAACGGTCGCCCGGGCTCACCGGCGATTCGGTGCCGGAGGCCACCAGGGCCAGGCGTACGTGCTCCGCGAAGGACTCGGCGTACGCGACGCGCTGGGTGTCCTTGGTGTTCAGGGCGAAGGTGATCGGAACGGCCTCGCTCGGGCCCTTCTTGTCGCTGCTCTTGTCGAGGGGGGTGAGCTTGCCGACGTTGATGACCCGGGCATTGGCGACCATGACGACGGACTGGTCGGGGTCGGTCGGCTTCTTGCCCTTGAAGGTGCCCAGGATGTTGACCCTGGACCCGGGGGTGATCTTGCCCGCCACGCCCGTGGACGCGTCGATCATGATGGCGATCTCCTGCTCCCCCGACCGGAGCTGCGGCCGGTCGACGAACATGTCCGCCTGGAGCAGCGAGCCCTTCTTGAGGGTGGTGAGCGCGATCTTGTCCTTGAGCGCGCCGAGGTCGGAGACCGCGGTACTCGACAGCCAGCGTTTGGGGACCGTGACCTCTTCGAACTGCCCGGCCGTGAGCGGGCTGTACGGCGCGATGTCACCCTTCACGCGGTACGCCACGACCTCGGACCCGACCTTGGAGTTGACGTCGCCGATCACCACGAGGACCCCGGTGAACGCCGCGAGGGCGCACAGGACCGAGAGGAGCAGAAGGATGACGCCGCGGCGCTGGCGTGAGTTCATGGGCCGTACTACCTCGCCGTTCTTCGATCGTTCGGGCGGTCAGGATCTGGCTCTGTACGGGTGGGCGGCGCCGGTGGCGGCCGGCGGCGGTGCCGTGAGCGGGGCGGCGCAGAACCCGCAGCGGTCGCCGATCAGCTCGAAGCCGCACCAGCGGCACTCCTCGCGGCGGACCGAGGCGACGAGCTGGTAGAGCACGGCGGGGTCCGGGATGGCGGCGGCGAACTCGACGAGCTTGCCGGTGGCCCACCAGGCGGGCGAGTCGGCGGGCAGCGGGTTCTCCATGACGCCCTGGACCTGCCAGGCGGGGGCGAGTTCGGCCGTCACCCAGTCGGAGGCGAGCTGGCCCCGGGCGAAGGTGAGGTGGGTGACGAACTCGGGCCCGGGCGGCAGGGCGCCGCCCCCGGCGTGCGCACCGGCGGCGGCGCCCAGCTTGACCAGGTGCGGCGCCGGGTTGGCCAGGACGGCGAACTGTGCGCTCGGGGACCAGGACCGGGCGTGCGCCCCCAGCCCGACGGGGACCCGGTCCAGCTTGGCGACCGAGCCCAGCAGGGCGCCGGCGTAGATGTAGTGGGAGAGCAGCCGGGCGGCGGAGGCGACGACTCCGGGGCTGAAGTCGCAGGCGCTGAGCTGGCGCAGCTGACGTACCAGCAGGGCGGTGCCCAGCGGCGGCAGATCGATGTCGAGCAGTGCGATCCGGTCGGTTTCCAGGATCGCCCGTACGGTGTGGAGCCGGCGGGCCGTCGCGGGCGGCAGCCAGGGGGGTAAGACGACCACGAGGTGCCCGTACCGCTCCAGCAGGGCGGCGGCCTCGGCGAGGGAGCCCTCCAGGTCGAGCCGGTCCGGCGGCTGCAGCACGGCGGCTGACGGCGTGTGCCGGTCAGGGGCCGGCAGTACCAGGTCGGCGCTGGTGACAGCGATGGCGGTCGGCACGCGGATCCCCCCGTTCACCCTGTACGCCCCAGGCCTTCCCATGGACCGGCGCGTACGCGCACGTGCTGCGCGACCGCAAACGATCGGCGCCCTTCCCCCTTGCCCCAGCACCATATCCGCGTCGTCCCTGGCAGGGCAGGGCCTTGGGAATTCCCGTGCCACGAGCACATGTCACAGGTGGCGGGAAATCCGGACAACAGGGATCGGCGAGTCGGTCGTTTCAAGCCACTTCGCAAAGACTCTTGACAGGGTGATTGGACTAGACCAACTTGGCTGCGGGGCACCCCACTTGCCCCCGACGCGTACGTCACATCCCCTTCTCCCCCCCACCGGAGACCACGTGAACCGCATACGCTCCCTCGCCCTGCTGGGCGCCGCCACCCTGGCCGCCGGAGGCCTGACCGCCCTCGCCACCGGCACCGCGCAGGCCGCGGACGTCAACGTCGCCCGCAACGCGGGCTTCGAGTCCGGCCTCTCCGACTGGTCGTGCTCGGCCGGCAGCGGCGCCGTCGTCTCCTCCCCCGTCTACGCGGGGGCCGGCGCCCTCAAGGGCACCCCGGCGGGCTCGGACAACGCCCGCTGTAGTCAGACCGTCACGGTCAAGCCGAACTCCACGTACACGCTCAGCGCCCAGGTGCAGGGCTCGTACGTCTACCTCGGCGCGAGCGGGACCGGCACCCAGGACGTCTCCACCTGGACCCCCGGCTCGGGTTCCGGCTGGCAGAAGCTGTCCACCACCTTCACCACCGGCCCCAGCACCACCCAGGTCACCGTCTACACGCACGGCTGGTACGGCCAGCCGGCCTACACCGTGGACGAGTTCAGCGTCTTCGGCCCGGACGGGGGCGGCGGCACCGACCCCGGCCCGTCGGTTCCCGGCGCCCCGGGCGGGACCGCCGTTTCCGGCCAGAGCGCGAACGGGCTCACCCTTTCGTGGAACGCGGTCAGCGGGGCCACCGGGTACTACGTCTATCAGGACGGCGCGCGCGTGCGGACCGTGTCCGCGGCCACCACCCCCGTCACCGGACTCGCGCCGGCCACCTCGTACTCGTTCCAGGTGAGCGCGTACAACGCGGCGGGCGAGGGCCCCAAGTCGGCGCCGGTCACCGGCACCACCACCGGCGGCGGCAACCCGAACCCCAACCCGTCGGTCCCCAAGCACGCCCTGACCGGCTACTGGCAGAACTTCAACAACGGCGCGACCGTCCAGAAGCTCTCCGACGTCTCGGCGCAGTACGACATCATCGCCGTCTCCTTCGCCGACGCCACCACCACGCCCGGCGCCATCACCTTCAACCTCGACTCGGCGGGCCTCGGCGGCTACACGGTCGCCCAGTTCAAGGCCGACATCGCGGCGAAGAAGGCGGCCGGCAAGTCGGTCATCCTCTCGATCGGCGGCGAGAAGGGCACCATCTCGGTGGGCGACTCGGCCTCCGCGAACAACCTGGCGAACTCGGCGTACGCGCTGATGCAGGAGTACGGGTTCTCCGGCATCGACATCGACCTGGAGAACGGCCTGAACCCGACCTACATGACGCAGGCGCTGCGCTCGCTGTCCTCGAAGGCGGGCCCCTCGCTCGTCATCACGATGGCCCCGCAGACCATCGACATGCAGTCCACCCAGGGCGGCTACTTCAAGACGGCGCTGAACATCAAGGACATCCTCACCGTCGTCAACATGCAGTACTACAACAGCGGGTCCATGAACGGCTGCGACGGCAAGGTCTACTCCCAGGGCTCGGTGGACTTCCTCACCGCGCTGGCCTGCATCCAGCTGGAGGGCGGCCTCGACCCCTCGCAGGTGGGGATCGGCGTCCCGGCCTCGCCGAGCGGCGCGGGCAGCGGCTACGTCTCGCCGACCGTCGTGAACAACGCCCTGGACTGCCTGGCGCGCGGCACGAACTGCGGGACGTTCAAGCCGTCGAAGACCTACCCGGGGCTGCGCGGCGCGATGACCTGGTCGACCAACTGGGACGCCAAGGCGGGTAATGCTTGGTCGAACGCGGTGGGTCCCAAGGTCCACGGGCTCCCGTAGGCGGTACGTGTGGGGGTGGCCTGAACCGGTCCGGCGCACACAGCGGGACCTTGACCGTGACATGCCACGAGAGCACGCTGTGCCCACGTCCGCACGGCTACCCCCACACTCCCCACCCAGGAGATCGCATGCGGCTCCACACCCGCCGGAGGGCAGCCGTCACGGCCGCCCTGCTGGCGCTCGCACTCGGCGCACCCGCCTACGGAATGAGCGCCACGGCGTCACCACCGCCCACCCCCTCCACCGCCACCCAGGACGAGGCCGTCGTCCAGTACCGGATCCACGGCCCGTCGACGGTCCTCGACCGTACGGCCCTGCTCCGTACCGGTGTCTCGATCGACGAGGTGGACGACCACACCGTCGTCGTCACCGCCGACACCATGCAGGCCAAGAACCTGAAGGCGCTCGGCTACAAGATGACCGCCCTGCCCGGCCCGCCGGACCGCTCCGAGCCCGGCATCGCGGCGAGCCCGATGGACTTCCCGTCCGCGGACTCGAAATACCACAACTACGCCGAGGCGAGCGCGGAGATCGACCAGCGCATCGCGCAGTACCCCGGGATCATGAGCAAGCGGGTCATCGGGAAGTCGTACCAGGGCCGCGATCTCGTCGCGATCAAGATCAGCGACAACGTCGCGACCGACGAGAACGAGCCCGAGGTGCTCTTCACCGCGCACCAGCACGCTCGCGAGCACCTGACCGTCGAAATGGCCCTGTACCTGCTCAAGGAGCTCGGCTCCAAGTACGGGACCGAGAGCCGCGTCACCAACATGATCAACGGCCGCGAGATCTGGATCGTCCCGGACCTCAACCCGGACGGCGGCGAGTACGACATCGCGACCGGCTCGTACCGCTCGTGGCGCAAGAACCGGCAGCCGAACTCCGGTTCCTCGTACGTGGGCACGGACGAGAACCGGAACTGGAACTACAAGTGGGGCTGCTGCGGCGGCTCCAGCAGCAGCAAGAGCTCCGAGACCTACCGGGGCGCGGCCGCCGAGTCGGCGCCCGAGGTGAAGGTGGTCGCGGACTTCGTGCGCAGCCGGGTGATCGGCGGCAAGCAGCAGATCACGGCCGCCATCGACTTCCACACGTACAGCGAGCTCGTGCTGTGGCCGTTCGGGTGGACGTACAACGACACGGCGCCGGGCATGACCGCCGACGACCTCGCGGTGTACAAGAAGATCGGCACGAGCATGGCGGCCAGCAACGGCTACACGCCGGAGCAGTCGAGCGACCTGTACATCACGGACGGGACGATCGACGACTGGCTGTGGGGCAACCAGAAGATCTTCTCCTACACCTTCGAGATGTACCCGTCCTCGGGCGGCGGCGGCTTCTACCCGCCGGACGAGGTGATCGACCGCGAGACCGCCCGCAACAAGGAGGCGGTGCTCCAGCTGCTGGAGAACGCGGACTGCATGTACCGCTCGATCGGCAAGGAAGCGCAGTACTGCGCCGCGTAGCACCGCGCCGCGCGGTACGGACGTGAGCCGGGGCGCCCCACCGCCAGGGGGGCGCCCCCTTCGCGCGTCCCCTTCGCGCCTCTTACGACAGGACGGCGAGCGCGTCGATCTCGATCAGCAGCCCGGCGGGCAGGCCGACGTACACGGTCGTCCGGGCGGCGGGGGCCTCCTTCAGTCCCTGCTCCTCGAAGTACGCGTTGTAGATGTCGTTCATCTCGGCGAAGTGGCCGGTGTCGGTGAGGTAGACGCGGATCATCATCACGTCGTCCCAGCCCGCGCCGCCTGCCTCCAGGACGGAGCGGACGTTCTCCAGCGTCTGGAGGGTCTGCGCGCGCAGCGTCGGCCCGGCGGGGGTGGGGGCCTGGCCCTCGACGTGCGGGAGGAAGCCGACCTGGCCGGCGACCTGGAGGATGTTCCCCTTGCGCACGCCGTGCGAGAACTTCGCGGGCGGAGCGGTGTGGGTGGCGGGGGTGACGGCGGTCTTCTCGGTCATGGCGATGACGGGTCCCTCTGTGCGGAGCCGGAGTACTCCCGGCTGATGGAGTCGGCGGTACGGCGTACCAGGGGCAGCAGTTCGAGCAGCTCCTCGGCGGTCACCACCACGGTCGGCGCGGAGACGGACATCGCGGCGACGACCCGCCCGTCGGGCCCTCGGACGGGGGCGCCGACGCAGTTGACGGCCTCCTCGTGACCACCGAGGTCGGTGGCCCAGCCCTGCTCCCGCACGAGAGCCAGCTCGCGGAGGAAGGCCTGCGGGCCGGGGGTCGAGCGGGCGGTGTAGCGGGGGTACTCGATCCGCCCCGCCAGCGCCTCGCGGTCTTCCTCCGGGAGGTCGGCGAGGAGCAGCTTCGCGACGGCGGCGACGGTGAGGGGGACGGGCTTGCCGATGCGGGAGTACATGCGGACGGGGTAGCGGCTCTCGACCTTGTCGATGTAGACGACCTCGTCGTCCTGGTGGAGGGCGAGGTGGACGGTGTGGCCGGTGAGCCGGTTGAGCTCGACGAGGTGGGGGTGGGCGATGGCGCGGACGTCGAGGTTCTCGACGGCCTCGGCGGCCAGGGCGAAGAGGCGGGACCCGAGGCGGTACCGGCCGTCGGGCTGCTTGTACGCGAACCCGTGTTCGCCGAGGGTGCGCAGGAGGCGCAGCGCGGTGCTCTTGTGCACGCCGAGCTCCTCGGCCACAGCCCCGAGCGCGGCCGGCCCGCGCGCGAGCAACGGCAGGATCCCCAGCGCCCGCTCCACCGACTGGCTCACGCCGTGTCCTCTCGTTCCGGTCCGGCGCGCGGCAGGGCCGGCGTTGACCCGTCGTCATCCGGGATGTTAGACAGCAGGCAGCGCCACACGCAACGACCGTTGCACCGCACGCAACACCCCGGGAGGCACCGCACATGCCCAGCGACCCCGTCCAGGCCCTCGCGGCCGAACCGGTAGACCACCGCTTCAAGGGCCTGCCCCCGGACGCCGAGCCGCTCGGCCTCACCGTCGGCGACCTCGCCGCCCAGCGTCGCGACCTGTACACCGGCGGGTTCACCACGCCGGTGCTCACCCTCGACGCCGAGGCCCTGGAACACAACCTCGCCGCCCTCGGCGAGTACGCCACCCGCCACGGCCTCGCCTTCGCGCCCCACGGCAAGACCTGCATGGCCCCGCAGCTCTTCCGCCGCCAACTCGACCACGGCGCCTGGGGCATCACCGCCGCCGTCCCCCACCAGGCCCGCGTCTACCGCGCCTTCGGCATCCAGCGGATCTTCCTCGCCAACGAGCTCGTCGACCCCGCCGCCCTGCGCTGGGTCGCCGCCGAACTCGCCGCCGACCCCGGCTTCCGCTTCGTCTGCTACGTCGACTCCGTGCGCGGCGTCCAGCTCATGGACCAGGCCCTTCAGGAGCAGCCCGCCACCGTCGACGTCGTCGTGGAGCTCGGCGCCGGCGAGGGCGCCCGTACCGGCGCCCGCAGCGACGACGACGTCCGCGCCGTCGCCGACGCCGTCGCCGCGACCACCACCCTGCGCCTCACCGGCATCGCCGGATACGAGGCCGAGGTCCCCGGCGCCGACCCGGAATCCGTCCACGCCTACCTGCGCCGCCTCACCGGCCTCGTCGTCGAGTTCGACAAGGCCGGCCGCTTCCCCGCCGACCTCGACGAGATCATCGTCAGCGCCGGCGGCTCCGCCTGGTTCGACGCCGTCGCCGACGTCTTCGCCGAGCTGCCCGAGCTGACCCGGCCCACCCTGCGGCTGCTGCGCTCCGGCGCGTACGTCTCCCACGACCACGGCTGGTACACCCGCCTCACCCCCTTCAACCGCGTCCCCGAAGAGGGCGGGCTGCGCCCCGCGTTCCGCCTCTGGACCCAGGTCGTCTCCCGCCCCTCCCCCACCCAGGCCTTCGTCAACGCCGGCAAGCGCGACATCGCCTACGACCTCGGCCTGCCCGAGGCCGAGCTGGTCCGCGACGCCGTCACCGGCGAGGAACGCCCCGCCACCGGCGTCCGCGTCGTCAAGCTGTCCGACCAGCACGCCTGGCTGGAGACCGACTCCGCCGACTCCGTCGACGTCGGCGACTGGGTGGCCCTAGGCATGTCGCACCCCTGCACCATCTTCGAGAAGTGGCCGCTGATCCCGGTCGTGGAGGCCGACGGCACCGTCACCGACTACGTCCGCACCTTCTTCTAGAGGCGCCGGTGGACCTGGTCATCCGCGGGGCCCGCGTCGTCGACGGCACGGGCGGGCCCTCGTACACCGCCGACGTCGGCGTCCACGCGGGCCGCGTCACCGAGATCGGCCGCATCCGCGCGGGCGGCCGGCGCACCCTCGACGCCCACGGGCTCGTACTGGCGCCCGGGTTCATCGACATGCACGCCCACAGCGACCTCGCGCTGCTCCGCGACCCGGACCACAGCGCGAAGGCCGCCCAGGGCGTGACCCTGGAAGTCCTCGGCCAGGACGGGCTCTCGTACGCCCCCGTCGACGACCGCACGCTCACCGAGGTGCGGGCCGCCATCGCCGGCTGGAACGGCCCCGGCGACGACGTGGAGTTCACCTGGCGGGACGTGGCCGGCTACCTGGACCGGCTCGACCGCACCGGCATCGCCGTCAACGCCGCGTACCTCGTCCCCCAGGGCACCGTCCGCGCGTACGCCCTCGGCTGGGACGACCGCCCCGTGACCCCGGCCGAGCTCGACCGGATGCGGCGGCTGGTCGCCGACGGACTCGCGCAGGGCGCCGTCGGCATGTCCTCGGGGCTCACCTACACCCCCGGCATGTACGCCTCCGGGGCCGAACTGACCGAGCTGTGCCGGGTGGTGGCGCGGTACGGCGGCTACTACTGCCCGCACCACCGCTCGTACGGGCGCGGCGCGCTCGGCGCCTACGCCGAGATGGTCGCCCTGGCCCGCGAGGCCGGCTGCGCGCTCCACCTCGCGCACGCCACGATGAACTTCGGCGAGAACCAGGGCCGCGCGGGCGAGCTCCTCGCCCTCCTCGACGACGCCCTCGCCGCCGGCGCCGACATCAGCCTCGACTCCTACCCGTACACCCCGGGGTGCACCACCCTCGTCGCACTGCTGCCCAGCTGGGCGAACGAGGGCGGGCCGGACGCCGTCCTGGCCCGGCTGCGCGACGACGCCGAGGCCGAGCGGATCCGGCACGCCCTGGAGGTCACCGGCGCCGACGGCTGCCACGGGGTGCCGGTCGACTGGTCGGCCATCGAAGTCTCGGGGACCACGGACCCCGCGTACGGGGCGTACGTCGGCACCCGCCTCGACGGCTGGGAGAGCGCCCGGCGGCTGCTGCTCGGGGACCGGCTGGGCCCGACGGTCCTCCAGCACGTCGGCCACGAGGAGAACGTCCGGGCGATCATGCGCCACCCCGTCCACACCGGCGGCTCGGACGGCATCCTGCGCGGCGCGAAGCCGCACCCGCGCGCGTACGGCACCTTCCCGCACTACCTCGGCCACTACGTCCGCGAACTGGGCGTGCTGTCCCTGGAGGAGTGCGTGGCCCACCTCTCCGGCCGCCCGGCGGCCCGGCTGCGGCTGCCCGACCGGGGCCTGGTCCGCGAGGGCCACCGCGCCGACCTCGTCCTCTTCGACCCGCAGACCGTCGCCGCCGGCGCCACGTACGAGAACCCGCGCGTGCTCCCGGCCGGCATCCCGTACGTCCTGATCGACGGCCGCTTCGTCATGCGCGACGGCCGCCGCACCGACGTCCTGGCCGGCCGCTCCGTCCGGCGCACGCCGCACGACGGCCGCTGAGGGAGCACCCGGCCCGCCTACCATGGGCGCCATGATCGCCTTCGTCCCCGCAGCGCTCTTCTTCTTCCTCTTCTGTGTGAGCGCGCGGGCGGACCGCAGGCGCTTCCAGAACGCCGTCCTCCTCGGGCTGACGCTCATATTCGCCTCGGCAGGCGTGCTGTTCCTGCTCCCCGCACTGCCGTGGCCGCTCGACACGATCGCGATCCTGCTGGTGTTCCTCGTGCCGACGCTCGGCACCCTCGCGCTCGGCGTCTTCCTGATCGGCAACGGCCTGACGATGGTCCGCAAGGAGGGCCGCAGCCCGGCCAACCTGCTGTCCCTCGCGGCAGGAGTGGCGATCCTCGCGCTGACCGCGCTGGTCGTCACGGTCACCGACCGGGGCTCGCACCTCGTGGACTCGCTGGTGGTGGGCCTGGTGCTGCTCGCCGGATACGTGTCCTTCCTCTTCGTCTGCTTCCTCGCCTACGCCTACCTCTACGGCCGGATCAAGGTGCGCGGGAACGTCGACTACGTGGTGATGCTCGGCTCCGGCCTCATCGGCGGCGAGCGGGTGCCGCCGCTGCTGGCCTCCCGACTGGACAAGGGCCGCCGGATCCACGCCGCCCAGCTGGCCCGCGGCGGCCCGGCGCCGCTGCTGCTGGCCTCGGGCGGGCAGGGGGCGGACGAGCGGGTCCCCGAGGCCCGGGCGATGGCCGACTGGCTGCTGGCGCAGGGCGTTCCGCGGGATCACGTACGACTGGAGGACCGCTCCCGCACCACGGAGGAGAACCTCCGCTTCAGCCGGGCGCTCATGGAGCAGGAGAACCCCGGGTACCGCTGCGTGGTCGTCACCAACAACTTCCACGCCTTCCGGGCGGCGATGACGGCCCGCAAGGCCGGGGTCAACGGCCAGGTGCTGGGCTCGCCGACGGCGACGTACTTCTGGCCGAGCGCCACGATCCGCGAGTTCGTCGCGGTGTTCTGGGAGCACCGGGCGGTCAACCTGAGCATCTGCGCGGCGATCGCGGCCCTGACGGCGCTGGTGGCCGTCGCCACCTGAGGCGGTGACGGATACGCAAGGTGACGGCGGCCGAACGGAGCGCAGCCGACGGCGGACCGGCGTGCGTTCATGGCGATGCCGCCGGAGGATGGGGGCCAGGGGGCAACTGGAGGGAGTACGCGATGGACACTGAATCGGACCAGCAGCCCAGCCGGCCGGCGAAGCTCTTCACGGGCGGCGAGCGGCCGTACGACCCCGAGGACCTCGTGATGGCGACCGGCGCGGACCCGACTCCGGAGCGGATCCAGAAGGCACGCCAGCTGATCGAGAAGGAGGGCCCGGAGGTCATCGAGCGCTACCTCCCGTAGCACCGACCGGAACCTGCTGCCGGCCCGGCCCCCACGGGGACCGGGCCGGACCGACTCGGGCTCGGCCGGCTCCGATCGGCTCGGCACCCACATCGGCGTGCTGCTCGGCGGCGCCCTCGCGGTGGGCCTGCTCGCCCCCTGACGCGGCGCCGGGCGGGCCCCGGGCCATCACCCCCCGGTGTGACGGATGTTCCGCCAACCGGCCGAATGGGTAGGAGCATCCGCAAGTATCCCCCTTGGGCAGGGGATCGGGGGATCAGGGGAACCAGGGGGGAGCCCGACCATGTCGGCGATGTCGGCGATGTCAGCGGTTCGAAGCCCGGCGCAGCCGGAAGGACCGGTGCTGCTGGGGCACGTGCTTGCCGACGCCCTCGCGGGCATCGGCAAGGCCGACGTCCGCGCGGGCCGCCCGGCCACCTGCCGGGCCTGCGGCGATCCCGCGCACTGGCACCGGACGACGCAGGGAAGGTGGGTCCTGATACAGCCCGGCGACGTGCCGCACCACCTGGTCCCGGCCGGTCAGCGCTGGCACATCGCCGGCGACGGCACCGCCGTGAACCTCGGCCGCGCCGCCCCCGACGACACCTGCCGGATCACCCACTTCGCCGTGTGCCCGCTGGGCGCGCCGCCGCAGGCCCCGTACCTGCTGCGCCTGTGGCGGCACGGCGCGGCCCGCCTGGGGCGGCTCACGTGACCTCGTAGACCGTGACATCCACGTCCCGCGCGCACAGCGCGGCGGTGATCAACGGTTCGACACGAGACCACTTGCCCCCGGCGAGCCCGCAGCCGATGCGCGGCATGTGGACCGACGCGCCCAGCTCGACGGCGTGCTCGGCGAGGGCCGCCAGGCAGCGCTCGATCGCGTCGTAGCGGATCGGCGGCCCGCTGCTGCCGGTACGGGTGCCACGCTGGCCGACCATGTTGGCCACCCACACGTCCGGCTTGACCTGCACCAGCTGGACCGCGCCCAGCCCGAAGTCGTTGCCGCTGCGCCCCCGATGCCACTCCCGGTACCGCGCCTCGGGCTCGGGCCAACGCTTCGAGACCGCCAGAACGAAGCCCTTGCCCCAGCCGCCGATGTCGTTGCAGACATGAGCGATGATCTTCGGCCCCTTGGCCTGGGGACAGGTCGCATCCCCCGCGATGATCTTGAGTGGCTTCACCCGCCCCATTCTGACCGGCCCCGGGGGTGCGGTCTTGCGCTTTTCCGGCCAGGTAGCGGGGGAAGGGGGCGGGGGGTGGTGGGGGCGGGGTTTTCGCGGGTCGGGAGCGGGCGGTCGGGCGGGGTCGGCTTGTCCGGTATCCAGGTCGGGCGGGATGGAACAGGGTTGGGGACTTCCCGCCAGTCTCACTGTCCTTCCGGTTCGGTCCGGCCCGTCAAGGGCGCTCACTGCGTTCGCGTCGCTCCGCGATGGCCTTCGGCCACCCTTGACCGACCGGCCCGAACCGGAATGCCAAAGACTGTCGGGAACCCCCCAAAGAAACGGTCAGGGGGGACCATGCCCACCTCTCGGGAGCGAGGCGCCTGGCCGGGAGCCCTGCCTCCCGGCAACGCCGCCCTCCGGGCGGAACCCCCTCCGAACCCACCCCCAGCCGCACCCAAATGACAAGGAAGGGCAGGGCGCGTCAGATCGCTACGCGCTCCTCGCCTCACGCGTCTGCGGCCCGTCTGTGGCCGGACATAAGCCGCCCACGATCGCTACACAGCGCGGACCGGCCCGCGACCGCAGGTCGTCGTGGGCTGATGGGCGGAGATGGAGGCCTTTCGGAGCGAAAAGGCGAGGAAATCAACCTGCATTGCAGTCAGGACCAATTCCACACCACAGACAGCCCCCAAACCGCCTCAATACGGACACTTTCTGGCCTTCCGAAGGCTCGATGCCCTCCAACCTGCACGAAAAGACGAAATCGTGCTCCTGGCACCCCACCACACCCCGCCGACAGCCCCATCGGCCACCAGCAGGCCATATCGAGCACCGTCAAACCGCAGACGCCCACCGCGACCGCCCATTCACATCTCGGGCGGCCTATGTCCGACCACAGACGGGCCGCACACGCGTGAGGCGAGGAGCACGTAGCGATCTGGGGCGGCTTATGAACAGCCACAGGCGGGCCGCAGACGCCAAGCCGAGCGGAGCGCGTAGCGATCCGACGCGCCTGGCCCCCCTTTGGTACTTGGATGCGGCTGGGGGCGGGTCCGGAGGGGGTTCCGCCCGGAGGGCGGCGTTGCCGGGAGGCAGGGCCCCCGTTCAGGCGCCTCGCTCCCGAGAGGTGGGCATGGTCCCCCTGACCGTTTCTTTGGGGGGTTCCCGACAGTCTTTGGCATTCCGGTTCGGGCCGGTCGGTCAAGGGTGGCCGAAGGCCATCGCGAAGCGACGCGAACGCAGTGAGCGCCCTTGACGGGCCGGACCGAACCGGAAGGACAGTGAGACTGGCGGGAAGTCCCCAACCCTGTTCCATCCCGTCCGACGTGGATACCGGACAAGCCGACCCCGCCCGACCGCCCGCTCCCGACCCGCGAAAACCCCGACCCGCCCCCCGCCCCCTACAAATACTCCCGCGCGAATTCCACCGCCCACTCCACCGCCGCCACCGGAATGCCGCCCGAGTCGGGGTCTACCGTCAGGCGGGCCGCCTCCCAGCCCGCCTCGTGGTCGCGGTGGATCGCGAAGTGGGCCGGGCGGGTCATACCCTCCGGCTCGGACTCCGCCGTCACCCGGAATTCGATCGCCCGGTCGTCGCCGTCCATGCCCACCGTGGTGATCGCCATGTCACCGACTACGAACTTCACTGCCTACCCCTTAGTTGGCCGACGCCAGCGCCACCAGCACGGACCCCATCAGCAGTCCGCCCGCCGCGAGGAGCGCGCCCGCGACCGCCACGATCACCGTTCCCACCCGCTCGGTACGGCGGCGGTAGCCAGTCGGCTTCCATTGGTCCTGGCTCATGTGGGCAAGCCTCGCCGGGGAGGCGCCCGGGCGCATGAGTGCCCGTACTCATGCGGCGTACTCAAGCGGCACGCGGCGCACTCGGGCAGGCGCGGCACCCAAGGTGACGAGCGCAACACGGCCGCCCTTTCAGTTCCCGACCCACCCATTCCGCAGGCCCACACACCGCCCCGGCCGTCTTTTCCAAGGGCCCGCCAGCCCGCCGCCTCCGCATCGCGCGAAATGGGGCATACCGGCCTTGGTCTGCGGCCCGGAATTCGCTGCGGGGCCCCGGCAGGGCCCGTAAGCTCCCGTCATGCAGGTGATCCAGTCAACGAAACTCGCCAATGTCTGCTACGAGATCCGCGGACCCGTCCTCGAAGAGGCGATGCGGCTCGAAGCGGCAGGTCATCGCATCCTCAAGCTCAACACCGGCAACCCCGCGGCCTTCGGCTTCGAGTGCCCGCCGGAGATCCTTGAGGACATGCTCCGCAACCTGGGCAACGCCCACGGCTACGGGGACGCGAAGGGGCTGCTCTCCGCGCGCCGCGCGGTCATGCAGCACTACCAGACCAAGGGCATCGAGCTGGACGTCGAGGACATCTACCTCGGCAACGGAGTCTCCGAGCTGATCCAGATGTCGATGCAGGCGCTGCTCGACGACGGCGACGAGGTGCTCGTCCCCGCGCCGGACTACCCCCTGTGGACCGCCTCCGTCAGCCTCGCCGGCGGGACCGCCGTGCACTACCGGTGCGACGAGCAGTCCGACTGGATGCCGGACCTCGCCGACATCGAGCGCAAGGTCACCGACCGCACGCGCGCGATCGTGATCATCAACCCGAACAACCCGACCGGCGCCGTCTACGACGACGAGATGCTGCGCGGGCTGACCGACATCGCGCGCCGCCACAACCTGATCGTCTGCTCGGACGAGATCTACGACCGGATCCTCTACGACGGCGCCACGCACACGAACACCGCCGCGATCGCGCCGGACCTGCTGACGCTCACCTTCAACGGGCTCTCCAAGAACTACCGCGTCGCCGGCTACCGGGCCGGCTGGATGGCGGTCTGCGGCCCCAAGAAGCACGCCTCGTCGTACATCGAGGGCCTGACGATCCTGGCGAACATGCGGCTGTGCGCCAACATGCCCTCGCAGCACGCCGTCGCCACCGCCCTCGGCGGCCGGCAGTCGATCAACGACCTGGTGCTCCCGGGCGGGCGGCTGATGGAGCAGCGCGACACGGCGTACGACCTGCTGACGCAGATCCCCGGCATCACCTGCGTGAAGCCGAAGGGCGCGCTGTACCTGTTCCCGAAGCTGGACCCGTCCGTCTACAAGATCAAGGACGACCGGCAGATGGTCCTCGACCTGCTGCGGGAAGAGAAGATCATGGTCGTGCACGGTACGGGCTTCAACTGGCCCGACCCCGACCACTTCCGGATCGTGACGCTGCCGAACGCCAAGGACCTGGCCGACGCGGTGACGCGGATCGGCAACTTCCTCGACGGCTACGGCCAGATGTAAACCGGTTACGCACGGTTACCCGTAGCCACTCGGCCACAGTGAGGCAGCTGTCGTCTCACATCCGGATGGAACTCAACTTTAGAACGGATCCAATGTAGGATGGCCTCCTGACCACGCAGGAGGCCCCCTCATGTACGAGCCGATCCGCACCAAGTCGGTCGTCCACCGTATGGGCACCGGCCACGGCGACCGCCACGACGACTACCCCCACCGCAGCCGCGGCGAAGCGCTGGACATCCAGCTCGCCGGGCACCTGGCGGCCCTCCTCGCCGTCACCGACGAGCTCGGGCTCGACGAGAGCGCCGAGCGGATCGCCGGCCAGGTGGCGCGGCTGCGCGGGGCGCAGCCCGTCCGGGTTCCGCACGCCCCCACCGGGGACACCGCCGCCCTGCACCAGCGGGCGCACGACCTCGCCGCCCGCGCGCTGCTCGTCGCCGCGTCCCGGGCCGACACCACCGCCGCGATCCTCGCCGCCGAGCGGATGGACGCGCACGCCGCCGCCCTCGACTCCGTCGGCCTGGCAGGCGCCCACTGACGGCCCCGGTCCGGGGCCGCGGAGGCTCCGGACCGGGTGCCATTACCCCTGCGGGGACGCTGAACGCGACCCGCCCGCGGGGCTGCGCCCCAGCGCCCCTGTGCTCCGCGGCACCGGCCCCGCGCCCTCACCCCCCGCCCGGCTCCGGGGCGTCGTCGGCCACGCCGACATGGGCCACCCCGCACCACGGGGTCGTGGCCGGGGGCCAGACCGGGCCGATGGCTTCCGCGTGTTCCGGGTTGTGCGGGGTGACGCCCGGGATCTTCACCAGGGACTGCGCCGACCGGCTTCCCGGTGTCGCCTCCGCCCGGTCGCGGAATTCCACCGTGACGACGTAGGAGCCCCGGCCCGTCGCCTCGACCCCGGCCACCACGCGGCGGCTTGCGGGATCGATTCGGCACCCGGTGACCCGTACCGATTCCGCCACCGCCGGGGCCGGCGGCGACGCCGGATCGCCGCTGGCCCACACGTACAGCCCCAGCGGGGCGAACACCAGCAGCCCGGCCAGGACCACCAGCCCGACCAGCCAGCCCTGCCATTTCAACGCGCTCACGCCCATGGCGACGATCCTCCCGGCCTCCCGCCCCGCCCACCAGCACCCACGGACTCACACAGCATTTCGAAGTGGGACCGCCTGGACACCTGACGTTCATTCAACTCATCGCGGAATGTGGGTTTCCGCGAGCACGCTGCACCCGTGAGACGCATCCTAGGAATCGCTCTGGCGGTCCTCCTGATCGGCGGCGTGATCGCCGTCATCGTCATGGGGGGCGAAGGCTCAGAGGGCACGGCAACGAAGACCGTGCGCGGCGTCATCGGATCGGAGAAGTCGGAGTACTTCCGCGATCCCGACGTGGTCAAGGCCCTTGCGGACAAGGGCTACACCGTGAAGACGGAGACCTCGGGCTCCTGGGCGATGGACCAGCTCGCCCTCAAGGAGTTCGACTTCGCCTTCCCCAGCAGCAGTGAGCCCGCCAAGGAGATCGAGGCGGCGGCCGGGGTCAAGGGCGCGCAGGTCGCGAAGCCCTTCTTCTCGCCGCTCGTCGTGATCGCCCGGCCGAACGCGGCCAAGGTGCTGACCGACAACGGTCTCGCCCGGATGACCGGCAAGAACTCCGGCACCCTCCTGATGGACCCGTACCTGAAGGCCGCCGGCGAGGACCGCAACTGGCAGCAGCTGAGGGGCAGCGAGCCCTTCCCCGAGCTGACGGGCCGGATGTTCATCAAGACCACCGACCCGGCGACCTCGAACTCGGGCGCGCTGTTCCTCGCCGCGACCTCCAACGTGGCCAACAACCTGAACGTCGTCTCCGACGACGCCGGCATCGACCGCACGCTGCCCCTGATGCGCAAGCTGATCTCCGTGCAGGGCGCCCTGGAGCCGAGCACCGACGACCCCTTCCGGGCCTTCATCAGCGGCAGCGGCGAACCGCTCATCCTGGCCTACGAGTCCCAGGTGGCCTCGCTGCTGCTGCAGAAGCAAGGACACGGGGACGCCGAGAACATGGTGGTGCTCTACCCCGACACCACCGTGAACTCCCCGCACACCTTCGTGCCGATCAGCGACGACGCCAAGGAGCTCGGCAGCCTGCTGGCCACCGACCCGAAGCTGCGCGAGCTGGCGATCCGTCACGGGTTCCGCCCGCAGGAGGGCGTCGCGGAGTTCACCGCGGCGACCGCCCCGCACGCCGCCTACCTCAACCCGGGGCTGACCGGCATCCGCCAGGTCGGCGCTCCCACCGTCAAGATCCTGATGGCGCTGGCAGCGCGCGCCAAGGAGTAGGGGGACCACACCATGTCACTGACACCACCCGAAGACACCCCGCTCGTCCTCACCGCTCCCGAGCCCGTCGCCCCCGTCAAGCGGGAGCAGGCCTCGGGTCTGGTCCCGCTGCAGGACGGCGTGCGCGAGGAGATGGCCCGCCGGGCCGGGGAGTACGTCGGCTCGCTCGCCGGGATCGACGCCCGCTCGCCCGAGTTCGCCACCCGCATCGGCGAGATCACCGGGCTCGGCTCGGCGGACATCCGGGGCGCCGCGCAGCAGTCCAACCGGATGCTGGAGCGGGCCGTGCGCTCCCTGGGCTCGGACGGCGGCGGCGACGCGCAGGCCCGCGTCGCGGGTTCGCTGGTGGAGCTGCGCCGCACCGTCGAGGACCTCGATCCGCGGGACACGCCCGCGAAGGGGGCGCGCAGGCTGCTGGCGAAGCTGCCCGGCGGCAACAAGTTCCGCGACCACGTGGCCAAGTACGCCTCCTCGCAGGCCACCCTCAACCGGATCGTCGGCGCGCTGCGCGGCGGCCAGGACGAGCTGCGCCGCGACAACGCGGCGCTGCACACCGAGCGGGCGCGGCTGTGGGAGACCATGGGCAAGCTCCAGGAGTACGCGGTGCTCACGGAGGCCCTGGACGGGGCCGTCGAGCAGCGCGTCGCCGAGGCGGAGCGCTCCGATCCGCAGCAGGCGGACGCGCTGCGGGCGGACGTGCTGTTCCCGGTCCGCCAGAAGCACCAGGACCTGCTGACTCAGCTGGCCGTGTGCGCGCAGGGCTACCTGGCGATGGACGTGGTCCGGCGCAACAACGACGAGCTGATCAAGGGCGTGGAGCGGGCCGCCACCACGACGGTGTCGGCGCTGCGGATCGCGGTGATGCTGGCCTCGGCGCTCGACAGTCAGCGCAAGGTGGTCGAGCAGGTCAACGCCTTGAAGGGCACCACCGAGGACCTGATCCGGGGCAACGCGCAGATGCTGTCCACGCAGAGCGGGGAGATCCAGCGGATCGCCGCCGATCCGGCGGTGGGCGCGGAGACGCTGCGGACGGCTTTCGCACAGATCTACGAGACGCTGGACGCGATCGACACGTTCAAGGTGCAGGCCACCGAGAACATGGCCGCGACGGTGGAGTCCTTGACCGGGGAGCTGCGCAGCGCCTCGGCGTACCTGGCCCGGACCCGTACGGCCGGCGCCCTGGAAGGCGGCGAGCGATGAGCATCCGTGGCGCGCTGGTGCGCGGACGACTCGCGGTGGCGCTCACGCTGGCCGCGACCTTGCTGGGGGCCACGGCCTGTACCTCCGACGCCGACGGCGGGAAGGCGAAGCCCGCGGAGTCGAAGTACCAGGAGGGCAAGCTGCGGGTGCTGGCCTCCAGCGAGCTCTCGGACATGGAGCCGGTGCTGAAGGCGGCGAAGGCGGCCACCGGGGTGACGGTGGAGCTGACCTCGTCGGGGACGCTGGACGCGGTCGAGCAGGTCGCCTCGGGGAAGGCCGACGGGAAGTACGACGCGATCTGGCTGTCCTCCAACGACTACTTGCGGCTGCGGCCCGAGGCGGCCGGGAAGCTGAGCTCGGAGACCCCGGTGATGTCCTCGCCGGTGGCGATCGGCGTGAAGCCGCAGGCGCTGGCGCGGCTGGGCTGGACGCCCGGGGAGGTGACCTGGTCAGCGGTGCACGAGGCGGTCGCCGCCGGGAAGCTGACGTACGGGATGACGGATCCGGTGCGCTCCAACTCCGGTTTCTCGGCGCTGGTCTCGGTGGCCTCGGGACTGTCGGGCGCGCAGGCGGCGCTGACGCAGGCGGACGTGAAGACCGCGCAGCCCAAGCTGAAGGAGTTCTTCGCCGGCCAGAAGCTGACCTCGGGTTCCTCGGGCTGGCTGGCGACGGCGTACACCAAGCGCGGGGACGTGGACGCGCTGGTGAACTACGAGTCGGTACTGCTGTCCTTGAACCGGGACGCGAAGACGGACTTGACGGTGGTCCGCCCGAAGGACGGCGTGGTCACGGCGCACTATCCGCTGACGCTGCTGACCTCGGCCCCGGCCGGGGCGCGCGAGTCGGGCCGGGCGCTGACGGAGTACCTGCGCGGCGCGGACGCGCAGAAGGCGATCACGGAGCAGACCCTGCGGCGGCCGGTGGCGGCCGGGGTCATGCCGGCGGCCGGGCTGGACGCGCAGAAGCGGCGCGAGCTGCCGTTCCCCGGCACCCGGTCGGTCGCGGACGGGCTGCTGGCCTCGTACGAGAACGAGCTGCGGCGGCCCTCGCGCACGGTGTACGTGCTGGACACCTCGGGCTCGATGGCGGAGGAGAACCGCATCGGGCGGCTGAAGTCGGCGCTCACGGAGCTGACGGGCACGGATGGTTCGGGCACCGGGCAGCGGTTCCGGGACCGCGAGGAGGTGACGCTGCTGCCCTTCGGCGACCAGGTGAAGAAGGTGCTGACGCACGTCGTCGAGCCCGGCGATCCGGGGCCGGCGCTGGAAGCGATCCGCGGTGACGTGAAGTCGCTGCGGCCGGAGGGCGGTACGGCCGTGTACGGCAGCCTGAAGGCGGCGTACGAGCACCTGGGCAAGGGCGACGCGGACGCGTTCACCTCGATCGTGCTGATGACGGACGGGCAGAGCGGCGACAAGGTGAAGGACTTCGACTCCTTCTACGCCTCGCTGCCGCAGGGGCAGAAGCACACCCCGGTCTTCGCGGTGCTGTTCGGGGATTCGGACCGCAAGGAGCTCACGCACATCACCGATCTGACCGGCGGGCGCCTGTTCGACGCGACGGACGGCAACGGTTCGCTGGACGGAGCCTTCGAGGAGATCCGTGGCTACCAGTAGAGCCAACAGGCTGCTCGGCTATCTGGAATCGAAGAAGAACCTGGCCGGCTGCGCCTGTGGCGTGGCCGGGCTGGGCCTGACCGTCACCGGGGTGGCCGGCACGTACTGGCCGGTCGTGGTGGCGGGCCTGTACGGCGCGGGCGCGCTGATCGCTCCGCCGGAGCGGGTGGCCCCGCCGGACTTCGACGATCCGCAGACGCAACTGGGCCGGGTGCGGGAGCAGTTCGGGCAGCTCCGGGAGTACCTGGCGGAGGTGGAGCTGCCGACGGCGGCCGCGGGGCGGCTGGCGGAGCTGCTGGAGCTGTACGGGGCACTGCTGGAGCCGGGCTGGGTGGCGGAGGTGCTGGCCACCGAGCCGGAGACGGTGTACGCGCTGTCTCGGGCGATCCGGCTGGACGTGCCGGAGTGCGCGGACACGTACAACCGGGCGCGCTGGTGGAACCGGATCACGCCGGGCGGGGAGTCGCCCGAGCGGCATCTGGAGCGGCAGCTGGACGTGCTGTACGAGGAGGCGGAACGCCTGACGGCGGACCTCCGCGAAGCAGAGGCCCGCCGTCAGCAGACGCACACGACCTACCTGGAGGAGCGCGGACAACACTCCTGACAGGTATTGACTTTGGCCGGTGCTGCGGTGGGAACCGCTTGGTCGGGGGCTCCCACGTTCAGGGGCCCGGAGCGGAGTCCGGGCGTCGGGCTCAGCCCAGGCGCTCGACGAGCGCGTGGTACTGGTCCCACAGCTCCTTGGGAGTGTGGTCGCCGTAGGTGTTCAGGTGCTCGGGGACCAGGGCGGCCTCGTCGCGCCAGATCTCCTTGTCGACGGTGAGCAGGAAGTCGAGGTCCTCGGCCGGCAGGTCCAGGCCGTCGGTGTCCAGGGACGCGACGGTCGGGAGGATGCCGATGGGGGTCTCGACGCCCTCGGCGGTGCCGTCGAGGCGCTCGACGATCCACTTCAGGACGCGGCTGTTCTCGCCGAAGCCGGGCCACACGAACTTGCCCGCGTCGTTCTTGCGGAACCAGTTCACGTAGTAGATCTTCGGGAGCTTGGCCTGGTCCTTGCCCTTGGCGACGTCGATCCAGTGGCCCATGTAGTCGCCCATGTTGTAGCCGCAGAACGGCAGCATGGCGAACGGGTCGCGGCGCAGCTCGCCGACCTTGCCCTCGGCGGCGGCGGTCTTCTCGGAGGCGATGTTCGAGCCGATGAAGACGCCGTGGTTCCAGTCGAAGGACTCGGTGACCAGCGGGACGGCGGAGGCGCGGCGGCCGCCGAAGAGGATCGCGGAGACCGGGACGCCCTTGGGGTCCTCCCACTCGGGGGCGATCGTCGGGCACTGGGACGCCGGGACGGCGAAGCGGGCGTTGGGGTGGGCCGCCGGGGTCTCGGACTCCGGGGTCCAGCGGTTGCCCTTCCAGTCGATGAGCTCGGCCGGGGGCTCCTCGGTCATGCCCTCCCACCAGACGTCGGAGCCGTCCGGGGTGAGCGCGACGTTGGTGAAGACGGTGTTCGCGTACATGGTCTTCATGGCGTTGGCGTTGGTGTGCTCGCCGGTGCCGGGGGCCACGCCGAAGAAGCCGGCCTCGGGGTTGATCGCGTACAGGCGACCGTCCTCGCCGAAGCGCATCCAGGCGATGTCGTCGCCGATGGTCTCGACCGTCCAGCCGGGGATCGTGGGCTCCAGCATGGCCAGGTTCGTCTTGCCGCAGGCGCTCGGGAACGCGGCGGCGATGTACTTGGGGGCCTCGGCCTCACCCTGCGGCGGGGTGAGCTTGAGGATCAGCATGTGCTCGGCGAGCCAGCCCTCGTCGCGCGCCATGACGGAGGCGATGCGCAGCGCGTAGCACTTCTTGCCGAGGAGGGCGTTGCCGCCGTAGCCGGATCCGTAGGACCAGATCTCGCGGGTCTCGGGGAAGTGCGAGATGTACTTGGTGGTGTTGCAGGGCCACGGCACGTCGGCCTGGCCCTCGGCGAGCGGAGCGCCGAGGGTGTGGACGGCCTTGACGAAGAACCCGTCGGTGCCGAGCTCGTCGAGGACGGGCTTGCCCATGCGGGTCATGGTGCGCATGGCGACCGCGACGTAGGCGGAGTCGGTGATCTCGACGCCGATCGCGGAGAGCTCGGAGCCGAGGGGGCCCATGCAGAACGGGACGACGTACATCGTCCGGCCCTTCATGGAGCCGCGGAAGATGCCCTGCTCGCCCGCGAAGAGCTCCTTCATCTCGGAAGGGGCCTTCCAGTGGTTGGTCGGGCCCGCGTCCTCCTCCTTCTCGGAGCAGATGAAGGTCCGGTCCTCGACGCGCGCGACGTCGGACGGGTCGGAGGCGGCGTAGTACGAGTTGGGGCGCTTCGCCGGGTCGAGCTTCTTGAACGTGCCCTTCGAGACGAGCTCCTCGCACAGGGCCTCGTACTCGGCTTCCGAGCCGTCGCACCAGACGACGCGGTCCGGCTGGGTGAGGGCTGCGATCTCGTCGACCCAGGAGACCAGCTCCTGGTGGCTCGTCGGGACGGTGGTGGGAGCCGCGTTGTCGCGCGCCACGATTGCTCCTTGTTGAGGGGTTTGTTTGGTGTTTGCCCCGTGGGGGCTGCGACCCGGACGCTTCGCGCTCCGCTCATCCGGTGCCGACCGCACTCATCTGATCATCCGGTGCATGTGCGCATATGTCCAGAGGGCCTCTCACGTGAGCATCGCCACTCCCGTCAATCTTCCGTAAAGAGGACTAACGGAAACCTACGGACCCGTAGGTAGCATGGCGGCCATGACTTCTGATGCCGCCGCGTTGGCCGTGCCGGGACCGGAGACCAAGCCGTTGATGCGCGGCTGGCTGCACACGGGGATGTTTCCCGCCGTGGTGGTCGCGGGCCTGGTGCTGATGGCGTTCACCGACTCGACCCGCGCCCGGGTGGCCTGCGGGGTCTACATCCTCACGGCCTGCCTGCTCTTCGGCGTCAGCGCGGTGTACCACCGGGGGACCTGGGGGCCGCGCGGCGAGGCGATCCTGCGCCGCCTCGACCACGCCAACATCTTCCTGATCATCGCGGGGACGTACACCCCGCTGACCGTCCTGCTGCTGCCGCCGTCCACCGGGCGGACGCTGCTGTGGGCGGTGTGGATCGCGGCCGCGGCCGGCATAGCGTTCCGCGTCTTCTGGGTCGGCGCCCCGCGCTGGCTGTACACCCCGTGCTACATAGCGATGGGCTGGGCGGCCGTCTTCTTCCTGCCCGACTTCCTGCGGACCGGCGGGATCGCGGTGCTGGTGCTGGTGGTCGTCGGCGGTCTGCTCTACAGCGTGGGCGGCGTCATCTACGGGATGAAGCGCCCGAACCCCTCCCCGCGCTTCTTCGGCTTCCACGAGGTGTTCCACTCGCTGACCCTCGCCGCCTTCGTCGCGCACTACGTCGGCATCTCGCTCGCCGCGTACCAGCACTAGCGGCCGACGGCGGCCGGGCATGACGGTGCCCCGGCGGTGGGGGACGCCCACCGCCGGGGCACCGTCCTGCGACGGCCGTCAGGTGCGTACGCCCGTCAGCAGGCGTACCCGTCGCGGTCCGGGTCGAGGCGCAGCGGGTCGCTTCCGTTGACCTTCATGCGCTTCGGGTACTTGTGGGAGGCCAGCCAGTCGCAGCGGGCCCTGGTCGTGTTCTTCACCTCCGCCGGGAAGTTCGTCGGGACGCAGAGGTTGACCGAGCCGTAGTGGCGGTCGCAGCCGGCCACGCTGGGCGCGACGGGCACGGAGTCCCGCTTCGCCGGGTTGGTCTTCGGGGCCGCCTTCAGGGCGTCCGCGAAGTCGTGGACGTGCGGCGAGGGCTGCTCGCCGCCGGCGGCGGTCTTCGCCAGCGCCGCCGGCCCGCCGAGGTGGACCCAGGTCGCGACGGACGGGATGCCGTTCGCGTCGACGCCGAAGAGCATGTACCAGCCGGGCGGGGCCAGGTTGGGGTTGCTGGTGACGTTGAGGTCGATGGTGGTGTTGTTGACGACCGTCATCGGAAGGTCCACGAACCGCTGGTTCGGGTCCGAGGAGTGCGTGACCGCCGCCGGCCGGATCAGCTCCGCCTTGACGATCGGGCGGTCGACGGTGATCCGCTGGGTGTCTCCGTAGACCCACTCCGTGTCGATCACCGAGGTGAGCTTCGGGCGGGCGCCCTTGAACAGGTACGGCGGGGTGTAGATCGACACGTTGTGGTTGTACGTGCCGTTGCCCGGGTTGTCGCCGACCGTCATGACCCGGCCGTCGGGCAGCAGGAACGCGCCCGAGTGGTACGTCCGCGGGATCGGGTCCGCCGGCAGCCCGGCCTTGTACGTGTTGGTCACCGGGTCGAAGAACGAGGCCTCGTACACCGGGTCGGCCCGGTCGTGCAGCCCGCCGCCGGTCTCCAGCACCTTGCCGTCCGGGAGCAGGACGGCGGACACGTACATCTTGCCCTCGGCGCCGGTCTGCGGCCGCTTGACGCCGCCGACGTCGACCAGGCCCTGCGGGAGGTCGGGTCCGGCGGTGTAGGCGGGGCTGGGCGCCTTCAGGTCGATCAGCTCGGTGAGCCGGTTCGCCGCCGGGTTGGTCTCGTTGTTGCCGCCGCCGATGGTCAGGACCCGCTGGTCCTGTGCCGGGGGCAGCAGCACGCTGGCGGACTCGTCGCGCTCGTCCTTCTTGCGCAGCCCGGGCACGTCCGTGATGGTGTTGGCGCCGTAGTCGTAGATCGACGCGCCGCTGCCCTGCGTCCCGTTGCCGAAGGTGTGGCTGCCCGAGTAGAACAGCCGGCCGTCCTGCATCAGGATCATCGAGGGGTACAGGCCCCAGTACGACCAGGTCTGGTTGACCTCGTTCATCGGCAGCCACTTGCCCTGCGCCGCCGAGAACTTCTCCGCGGTCACATTGCCGGTCGAGTCCTCCTTCAGGCCGCCGAAGGAGATCACGTCGCCGTTGCCGAGGACCGTCGCGGACGGGTACCAGTGCCCGCCGTTCATGTCGTTCGTCCTGGTGTACTTCTCGGTCGCCGGGTCGAAGACGTAACTGTCCTTCAGGCCCTGGTAGCCGATCTTCCCGTCGGCGGACGGATAGCCCTTGTTGCCGCTCATCACGAGCACCCGGCCGTCGGCCAGCTGCACGTGGCCCGAGCAGAACATGTCGACGGGCGTCGGGATCGTCTTGAACGAGCCGTTCGCCGGGTCGTACACGGCGGAGGTGAAGGTGCCCGCGTTGAACTGGGCGATGTCGTTGCCCGAGCCGGCGATCAGCAGCACCTTGCCGTTCTTGAGCACGACGGCGTGCATCGAGCGCACCGGGTTCTTGGCGGGGATCACCTCCCACTTGCCCGTGGCGCACTCCTGTGGCGTGCCGGTGCAGCCGGGCTGCGGCGGAACCGCCCCGACCTCCTCCAGCGCGTAGTCGTCGGTGGTGAGCGTTCCCACGCCGTAGACCGACAGCCCCCACGCGATCTTGTCGGTGTTGGGCGGCACGGCGGGCGTACGGACCTCCGTGCGCGCCCAGGCCGCGCTGACCGGCGGGTTCTGCAGGTCGGTCCAGTACTGCCAGCCCGCCGCGGTGTCGTGGCGGAAGACGGTCACCGACACGTCCGGGGTGTTCGACTTGTACCAGGCGGACAGGTCGTACTGCTTGCCCGGCACCACGGTCGGCGCGCAGGCGGTGTTCTCGGTGACGAGGGCCTTGCGGTCGCCGTCGACGCGGCGCGTCAGCGAGACCTTCATGGCCTTGGTGCCGGTGTGGGCGTCGGCGACGGTGGCGAAGGTGAAGTCGTTGTCGCCCCAGCCGGATTTGGACCAGCAGGACGGCATGTCGGAGCCGGCCGCGCCGGCGGTCTCGAAGCCGGGGTTGCTGAGCAGATTGGGCGGTCCGGCCGTGGCCTGCTGCGGTGCGGTGAGCAGCAGGCCCGCGGTCATCGCCCCGACGGCCAGCAGGGCGGCCCGCCGCCCCGCCGGTCGCCGTTCGTTCAGGCGCATGGACATGTTCCCTTCTGTGGTGCCGGTACGGCCCGGGTTCAGCTCCCGGCCGTACGCCGTGACGTCCGGCGCGGCGAGCGCGGGAGGTAGACGAGCGCCTCGGTGGCCGCGAACCGCAGGACGAAGGTGGTGACGAGCGCGAGGGCGGTGGCGGGCAGCACCGCCATGCCGAACTCGGCGACGAACACCGCGATCAGCGGGATCCGCAGCAGCAGGTCGGCATTGGCGAGCAGCACGAAGCGGCCGATCCGGTCGGCCCAGTGGCGGTGCCGGCGGCGGTCGCGGAACAGGAGCGTCTCGATGAGGACGAAGTTCCAGAGCACCCCGGCCTGGTTGGCGACGATCTCGGCCGGCAGGTAGTGCATCCCGGCGTGCGTGAGCAGCCACAGCCCGGCCAGGTTGGGGACGAAGCCGGAGAGCCCGATCAGCCCGAAGCCGATCATCCGGGCGACCGGGGACGCGGAGCGCAGCGCCGCGAGGTGGGTCAGGAAGCGCAGCCCTTCGCGGGCGGTGGACTTGGACTCGCCCGCGTACCGGTCCTGGAAGACGAACGGGACCTCGGCGACCTCGGCGGGGCGGCAGCGCACCGCCAGCTCCAGCAGGATCTTGTAGCCGAGGGGTTTGAGGGCGTCGGCGGTGACGACGGAGCGGCGCATCGCGAAGAAGCCGCTCATCGGGTCGCTGATGCCGCGCAGGGCGCGCGGGAAGAGCCCCTTGGTGAGCCAGGTCGCGCCGCGCGAGACGGCGACGCGGTAGCTCCCGGCGAGTCCGGCGCGGCTGCCGCCGGGGATGTAGCGGGAGGCGACGACGAGGTCGGCGCCGGTGCGCTCGCCCTCGCCGACGAGTTCGGGGACCAGGTGGGGCGGGTGCTGGAGGTCGGCGTCCATGACGACGATCCAGTCGCCGGCCGCCCGGCGGATCCCCTCGACGACGGCTCCGCCGAGGCCGCCCTCGGGGGTGTCGCGGTGCAGGACCGCGACCGGGAAGGGGCACGCGGAGGCCGCCTTCTCGATGACGGCCGGGGTGTCGTCGGTGGAGTCGTCGACGAACAGCACCTCGCAGGGCAGGTGAGCGGGGAGCGAGCCGGCCAGCCGGCGCAGCAACTCCCCCACGTTGGCGGCCTCGTTGAAGGTGGGGATGATGAGGGTGACGCTGCCCGGGGCGGGAACCTCCGTCGCGTCCAGGCCGGTCGATCCCAGCCGGGCCGGAGCGGTCAGCTCCGGATCCACCGGGGCATGCGGGGTCCACAGGTCTTCGCTCACGCTGGCTCAGCTCCCACTCTCGCGGTCGGTCCGGCGTATCTCGATGCGGTCCTCGCCGGTGCCGAAGACGGCGACGACGGTCGAGTGCTCCAGCGCGGCCTTCACGTTGGGCAGGTCCACCGCGTCGCGGCGCACGGTGGGCGAGGAGACGACGTAGTCGATGTCCCGCCAGCCGCGCGGCAGGGTCTGCGTGACGGCCGGGTCGAGGTCGGCCTTGTAGAACCAGATGGCGCCGGGGCCGGGCTCGAAGCCGTGGTGGACGGCGTCCAGCCAGAGCGCGTCGTCGACGAGGACACGGGTGCGGGCCGGGTCGTCGACCTCGCTGCCGAGCCAGGCCGCGGCCTGCCGGTAGGGGGCGTTGGCGTCGACGGTGAGCGCGGTGCGGTTGCCCTCGTACCAGCGCGGGAGGACGTACAGCGCGGCGCTCGCGGCGAGGAGGCCGATCAGCGCCCAGCGGCCGGCGACGAGCGCCTTGCCCTCCCCGGGCCGCCGGCGGCGGCGCAGCACGGCGTGCGTGACGCTGGCGGCTCCGCCGGCGAGGACGAGGGCGAGGAAGGGCAGGGCCTGGATCACGTACATCGCCGGGAGGTAGCCGGAGGGCCGCATCGCCACGAGGGCGAGGATCACGGCGGCGAGCGCGGGTCCGGCGAGCGCGCGGGCGGTGACGGACCAGCGGTGCGTGACCAGCAGCAGGACGGCGCCGGCCAGCCCGCCGAGCGGCAGGACGGTGTCGTAGTAGAGCCAGGAGGTGAAGACGCCGTGGGAGCCGGTGCCGGGGGTGAGGATGAAGCCGGAGCCGGGGCGGCTCATCTGGTAGGTGATGCCGTCGATCAGCGAGACGTGTCCGGCGCCGGGCAGCAGCTCGCTGTTGAGCAGGGCGTAGAGCGGGTACGACAGGCCGATGAGCGCGCAGGCGGTGACGGCTCCGGTGATGGCGAACTTCCGGGTGTCGCGGTGACTGTGACGCCACATCGTCACCAGCAGCGCCGGGAGCACCACCAGCATCGTCTCCTTGGTCAGGACGGCGGTGGCGGCCGCCAGTCCCGAGGCGAAGAGGTGCCACAGGTGCCGGCTCGGGGACGCGGCCCAGCAGAAGGCCAGCAGCATCCACATCACGGCGAGGTTGTCGAGGAAGATCTCCCGCTGGAGGACGACGGAGAGCGGCGAGAGCCCGAACAGCGCCATCGCGAGCCCGGCGGCCCAGCGCGGCAGCCACAGCCGGCGCGCGAGTACGTAGATCAGCACGGCGCTCGCGGCGGAGACGGCGAGCATCGAGAACCGCATCGGCGCGACGGTCATCGACTCGGGCACGAAGAGGGACGGCAGGTAGGTGAGGCCGGCTATCTGTATCCAGCCGAGCGGCGGGTGGTCGTACCAGTACGTGTAGTGGGCGAGGCCGTCGCCCTGCTGGACGGCCCAGGCCTGGGCGAGGTACGTACCCTCGTCGTCGCTCAGGGTCGGGAAGTTGGTGATGTTCCAGCCCTGGACGAGGACGATCGCGAGCAGCAGGACGCCGCACAGCAGCAGGTCGGGGCGGGAGGAGCGGAAGCGCACGAGCGGGCGGGCCGGGGCGGGCGGACGGACGCCGAGTCCGCCGGGGGCGCGCCGGACGGGGAGCAGGTTGACGGTCGCACCGGACTGGGGATCAGTGGCCGTGGGCAGGGTGGCGGTCACTGGTGTCGGTCCTCTCGGATCGTGGTGTCGGTGGCGAGGGCGGTGGCGCCGGCTCCGGCTCGGGTGTGGGCGGCGGCGGTGGCGGCCCCGGCGAGGGCGGGAGCCGGCTCCGCGTGGGTGAGGTGGGCTCCGGTGTGGCTGGTGAGTTCCCACTCGCTCTGGCCGCGCTGCTCGCGCCAGACCGCGCGGATGGCGGCGCCCGCGAGCATCACCTGGTAGAACGGGCCGCCGACGACCAGCTTGACGTAGTGGACGAACCGCACGCGCAGGCCGTACTGGCGGCCGAAGTCGTGCAGGCCGACGATCTCGAAGACGAAGGTCACCAGCGCCGTGATCATGGGCAGGAAGGTGATGATCGCGATCCCGACGGGGACGTCGAGGAGGAGCGCGATGGCGAAGTTCAGCGGGATGATCACGCCGGAGGCCGCCTGCATGAACGGCGTCATCAGCGTGTAGCGGGCCAGCCAGCGCTGGCCGCGGCCGGGCAGCTGCTGCCAGTCCTTCTTGCGGTAGACCTGTAGGAAGCCCTGGTTCCACCGGGTGCGCTGCTTGAGCAGGCTCATCAGCGAGCCCGGCGTCTCCTCGCGGGTGACCATGTCGGAGTCGTAGGCGACGACCACCTTCTTGCCGACGGACGACAGCCGCACCCCGAGGTCGCAGTCCTCGGCGAGGCAGTTCGGGTCCCAGCCGTCGGCCTCGCGCAGCACGTCGGTGCGGACGAAGACGGTGTTGCCGCCGAGCGGGATGAACCCCTTCTCGGCGTGCAGGTGCAGCCGGGAGCGGAACCAGAAGAAGTACTCCAGGCAGTTGCGCAGGCTGTACCAGCTGGAGTGGAAGTTGATGAGCTGGACGCCGCCCTGGACCACGTCGGCTCCGGTGGCGCGGAAGGCGTGGTCGACGTGGGTGAGCAGCTCGGGGTGGACCTGGTCCTCGGCGTCGAAGACGCCGACGATGTCGCCCCGGCAATGCGGGAGGGCGGTGTTGAGGGCCTTCGGCTTGTTCTTCGTCTCGTGGTGGTCGGTGACGACCCGCACCCGGTGCGGTGCCCGGGCGGCGGCGCGCTCGGCGACGGCGGCCGTCTCGGGGTCGTCGTGGCCGACGATGACGATGATCTCGTAGTCGGTGTGGCTCGATTCGAGCAGCCGGTCGATGGTGTGCTCCAGGACCGCCTGTTCGTGGCGGGCCGGCAGGAGCAGGGAGAACGCCAGGCGGCCTTCCCCGTCGGGGTGGTCGAACCGGGTCGAGGCGAGCGTCTCGGGTGTGCGCCACGCGTGCATCTGCCACCAGAGGGTGAACGCGGCCATCCAGAAAAGTGCCAGCGAAACGGCAGAAATGAACACAGATGTGTACAAACTGTCCCCCACAGACATGCCGCAACCCCAGGCGGCGATCGTCAATCCCCCCGGAGACGGATCACGGGCCCCCCGGCCCGCCGCCCCCGATTGCCGTACGCGCGCACCCCCCAGTGCGCGATCTCGGTGTCTCCCGAAGCCACGAGACTAGGCAGGGAAGGTGACGGTGGGACACTGACTGGATAAAAATCGCGTTTCTTAACGCCCTTGGGAAGAAACGGAATTGACGGTACTCCCGTCCCTTCAGGGACGAACCGTACCCAACTGATCCGCGAGCTCGACCGGATCTGTCGTAGGCCGCGCGCAGACGAAATGTCGACACACATACGCCGTAGGAAGGTCGCGTACGAGTGTGCGCTCGGCCAGGAGGGGGAACTCCCCACCGCTCCCGTCCGCCGCACGCGGCAGTCCGGCCGCCACAACCGCCCCAGGAGCCGTCCCCAGCAACGCCGTGCGGTGCAGCGCCGCCCGCGCCGGGTCGTCCGGGTGGCCGACGACCGCCACCTCGCGCGGACCGTCCAGCAGCGCCTCCGCCACCGCCAGCCCGTGCCCGATGAAGCGCGGGGCACGCGGCCCGAGCGCGTGCACCACCCCGAGCGCCTGCTCGGCCGCCGTACGGTGCGCCTCCGAGCCGGTGTGCGCGGCGTACGAGAGCAACGCCCCGGCGGCGGCCGTCCAGCCGGAGGGCGCCGCCGTGTCGGTGGGGTCCTGGGGGCGCCGGATGAGCCGCTCCGCGTCGTGCGCGGTGTCGTAGAGGGAGCCGTCCTCGGCCCGGAACTGGTCCAGCACCAGGTCCACGAGGAACCCGGCGAACTCCAGCCAGACCCCCTCGCCCGTGACGGCCGCCAGCGCGAGGAACCCGTCGGCGACGTCGCCGTAGTCCTCCAGCACCCCGGCGTTGGCGCCGGCCTGGCCGTCCTTGCTGGTCCGCGCCAGCCGCGCCCGCCCGTCCATGTGCACCCGGACCAGCAGGTCCGCCGCCTCGGTCGCCCGCTCGATCAGATCCGGGCGCTCGAAGTACGCCCCGCACTCCGCGAGCGCCGCGACGGCCAGCCCGTTCCAGGCGGCCACGACCTTGTCGTCCCGCCCGGGCGCGGGCCGCCGGTCCCGCTCCGCGAGCAGCCGCGCCCGGATGGACGCCATCCGCTCCGCGTCCGCCGCCGGCCCGTCCTGGGGCAGCTGGAGTACGGAGGTGCCGTGCTCGAAGGTGCCCTCCTCGGTGACCCCGAAACAGGCGACGGCCAGCTCCCCGTCCGCCTCCCCGAGCACCTCGCGCAGCTGGGCGGGCGTCCAGGCGTAGTACGCCCCCTCGACGTGCTTCCCGGTCTCCGGGTCCTCGCTGTCCGCATCGAGCGCGGACGCGAACCCGCCCTCCCGGGTGCGCAGTTCCCGCACCATGAAATCGGCGGTCTCCAACGCGACCCGCCGCGCCATCTCCGACCCGGTGGCCCGCCACAGGTGCGCGTAGACGCGGCAGAGCAGGGCGTTGTCGTAGAGCATCTTCTCGAAGTGGGGCACGACCCACTCCCGGTCGACCGCGTACCGGGCGAAGCCGCCGCCGAGCTGGTCGTAGATCCCGCCCCGGGCCATGGCCTCACAGGTGTCGGCGGCCATCTGGAGCGCGCCCTCGGCCCCGGTCCGGGCGTGGTGGCGCAGCAGGAACTCCAGCACCATGGACGGCGGGAACTTGGGCGCGCCGCCGAATCCGCCGCGCGTGGCGTCGTAATCGCGGGTCAGCCCGAGCAGCGCCCGCGCGAGCTCCTCCGGGCCGGGGGTGCCGGCCTTGCCGTAGTCCAGCTGACGCCCGGCCAGGTCCCTCGTGATCCGCTGCGCGACCTCCGCGACCTCCTCGGGGCGGCCCTCCCAGGCGGTGCGCACGCCTTCGAGGACCTGCGTGAAGGAGGGCATCCCGTGCCGGGGCTCGGGCGGGAAGTAGGTGCCGAAGTAGAAGGGCTCGGCGTCGGCGGTGAGGAACACGGTCATGGGCCAGCCGCCCTGACCGGTCGCCGCTTGCACGGCCTCCATGTAGACCGCGTCCACGTCGGGTCGCTCTTCGCGGTCCACCTTGATGTTGACGAAGTGCTCGTTCATGTACGCGGCGGCCGGCTCGTCCTCGAAGGACTCGTGCGCCATGACGTGGCACCAGTGGCAGCTGCTGTAGCCCACGCTGAGCAGGACGGGGACGCCCCGCTCCCGTGCCTCCGCGAACGCCTCGGGCGACCAGGGCCACCAGTCGACCGGATTGTCGGCGTGCTGGAGCAGATACGGCGAGGTCTCGTTCGCGAGGCGGTTCGGCATGGTGCCAATCTATGCGCTCCCCCGGTGCGGGCGCCGGAGGAGCGGCGTCAGGGCTCGGGTCCAGGTGTCGGGGCAGGGCTGGGCGGTGGGGGCGGCCGGGTGGCGGGCGGGGGATGCCGCGTGGAGGCGGCACAGGTGGGCGGCGGCGCGGGCGGCGGGCGGGGCGTGTTCGTCGGGGCCGGGGTCCGGGTCGGGGCGCGCGGCCGCGAGTTCGTACGCCCGGGCGGCGGTGAGGAGGGTGCGCTCGCCGGGCGGGCCTTCGCGGATCAGCATCAGGGCGGCGAACGCGTCGGCGGCGTCCTCCTCGGCGCGGTCGGCGTCGAAGCGCAGGTCCAGCGCGTCGGCCAGCGCGTGGCCGGCCTCGTGGAAGACGGTCTCGGTCATCACCGCGGCCGCCTCCTCCTCGGCCGGGCGGCGGCCGGCCGTCTCGAACAGCTCCCGCTGCTCGGTGAGGTCCTCGTAGCAGAGCTCGATCAGCCGGGCCCCGGGGTCGTACCCGGAGCCCTCGCCCGCGCAGGAGCGGCCGAGGAGGGTGACCTCGTACGGCAGGTCGAGGTACCCGTTCAGCTCGGTGGCGGCGGACTCCACGACACGCCGTTCCCGCAGCGCGCGGGCGCTGCCGCGGTCGGCGGCGGCCGGTTCCTCGTACGCCACGGTGAAGCCCCGTGCGGGCGGCTGCCGTTCGCAGCCCGTCACCGGCAGCAGCGCCGCCGCGCACAGTGCCGCCGCGCACAGTGCCAGGGTTCCCCGTCGTCGGCTCATCGGCTCAGCCTAGAACGGCACAACTCCTGTTCGAGCGGCGAAACTTGGCAGATTTGGAGCGCTCCCTCTGAACTACCTCAGATTCTCTCGCCTTCGCGCACGTCCCGGCGGACACTTGGCGCACGTTGCCGGAGCTCTCTCAGGAGGATGCCGATGCGGGACAGCCATCGCGGTGAGGCCGAGCGGCTGTTGGAGCGGGCCGTGGAGGAAGAGGCGCGGCGGGCGGCGGGAGCGGGGACGCCGCTCGACAGAGCGGCGCTGCTGGCGCGGGGCCGGGAGGCGCTGGACGGGCTGGCGACGAGCGCCGCCGCCGAGTACGAGGCCTACGTACGGGCCCTCGACGAGGCGGGCGCCGGTGACGAGTCCCTCGGCGAGGCGTTCCGGCGCGGCAACACGTCCACGGCCCTGCTGGTGACGGCCGTCGCGGCGGCCACCGCCCTCGGCGCCGACCTCGCGTTCGGCGTGGCGGCGGGCGCGGCGCTGGCCACCGGAGCCGTCGTGGGCGTCGCGGGGGCGGCCACGACGGTGGCGAAGGTGACGGCCCTGCACCTGCCGGCCGCGAACCGGCGGGCCGGAGCCCTCGGCCGGCCGGGCGGCCCGGAGCAGTTGAGGCTCCAGTGGCTGACGGCGCTGGAGGTGCGCGGCATCCGGCCGTTCCTGGAGCAGCAGCGCGCCGTGACGGCGGCCGCGCGGGCGCCGCGCCCGGCGGCTGCGCAACCCCGCCGCACCGACCGCAGCGCTCAGGCGCGCCGGCGCGGCACGCTGGAGCAGTCCTTCGGGCAACTCCCGCTCACGGAGAGCACGTTCACCGGGCGCCGCAGCGAGCTGACCCGGATCGAGCAGTGGGTGCGGGCGGCCCGGGCCAGTACCGAGACCCGGCCGGTCGTGGTGGTGCTGCACGGCGAGCCCGGGGTGGGCCGCACCGCGCTCGCGCTGCGGGCGGCGCACGGCCTGCGGGACCAGTTCCGGGGCGCCTGCGTGGTGGACCTGCGCGGCGGCTCCCCGGGCGGGGAGGCCCCGTTGTCGACGCGGGAGGCACTGCTGCACCTGCTGAACCGGCTGGGGGCGCCGCGCGAGCAGCTGCTGTTCCGCGAGGGGGCCTCGGCGGAGCAGCAGGTCCGGCGGCTGGCCGAGCTGTACCACCAGCACCTCCAGGGCCAGCCGGTGACGGTGGTGGTGGAGGACGCGGTCGACGCGGCGCAGCTACGGATCCTCGTGCCGGAGCGCTCGGACAGCCTGGTGCTGGTGACGGCGCGGGAGCCGCTGGAGCTCCCGGCGGGACTGTCGGCCTGGGTGCACCAGTTGCCGGTGCCGCGGCTGGCCGAGGCGGAGGCGGCTGAGCTGGTGCTGTCGGTGGCGCAGGAGGCGGGCCTGGCCCCGTACGAGGACGAGGACCGCACCCTCGACCGGCTCCTCGCGCTGGGCGCCGGGCTCCCGCTGGCCCTGCGCGTGCTGGCGCCGCTCGGCGCGAAGGGCGCGGGCGAAGAGGCGGAAGCGGAGGAAGCGGCGCACGCGGCGCAAGCGGCTCACGCGGGGGAAGCGGCTCACGCGGGGGAAGCGGCCCGAGCCGAGGCCGGGGACACGACCGGCGACCCCGTGCGGCGGGCGCTCGCCCTGGCGTACGCGCACCTGCCCGAGGAGCGGCGCCGTCTGCTGCGCCGGCTCACCCTGGCCGGCCGGGCCTCGCTCGGTCCGTCGGCGGCGGCGGCGCTGATCGACGCGGACCGGGTGGAGGCCGGGCGGCTGCTGCGCGAGCTGGCACAGGCGGGCCTGCTGGACCACGTACGCGGGGAGCGGTTCCGGATGCACGACGCGGTGCGCGCGTACGCGGCGGCGCGGCTCGCGGCCGACGAGGACCGGGCGCAGGCCGCGGCCGCGCACGAGCGGCTGATACGGAACTACGCGCAGCTCGCGGACTCGGTGATCCGGATGGTCGACGGGAAGATGTCGACCCGGTCGAATCAGTTCGGGGGCCACGGCTTCGCCTCCCTGGACGCGGCGTTGCGCTGGCTGGACGACGAGTCCAGCTTCATCACGGCGGCCCTGCGGCACTCGGAGGGCGTCGACCAGCAGGCGGTGCTGGACCTGCTGGGCGCGCTCTGCGACTTCTGCCTGCTGCGCGGGGACCTGTACCGGCTCGGCGAGATCAACGAGCTGACGCGGGCGGTGGACCAGGGCCGGCTGGCGCGCTCGGTGCAGTGGCGCACCGGCATCGCGGCGCGCCAGCTGGGCGAGCTGGACAAGGCCCGCACCACGCTGACCTCGGTGGTGGACCAGTACCGCGAGGCGCACCAGGACGCGGGCGCGGGCATGGCGCTGATCTCGCTCGGGATCACGCTGCACCACCAGGGGCAGCTGGCGGAGGCGGCGTCCCGGATCCGCGAGGCCCTGGTCCTGCAGGAGCCGGAGGAGCTGGCGGGCGACCGGGCGTGGGGGTTGCACGCGCTCGGGGCGGTGGAGCGGGACCGGGGGCGGCTCGGGGAGGCGGTCACGCTGCTGGAGCGGTCGCTGGCGCTGCACCGGGAGAGCGAGAGCGTGCACGGCGAGGCCTGGGCGCATTTCCAGCTCGGCCAGGTGTACCTGCGCACGGGCGACGTGGAGCGGGCGGAGGCGGGGCTGCGGCTCGCCCTGGAGCTGTACGGGCGCACGCGCGACGACCGAGGCGAGGCGTGGGCGCTGACGCAGCTGGGCCGGGCCCGGGTACTGGACGGGGAGCCGGGTCTCGCGGTGGAGCGGCTCCGGGAGGCGCTGGCCCGGCACCGGGAGGCGGAGGACGCGCGCGGGGAGGCGTGGACGCTGTACTACCTCGGGCAGGCGCTGGAGGAGGGCGGCGAGCTGGATCCGGCGGTGCGGGAGCTGGAGCGGGCGCGGACGATGTTCTCGCGGATGCGGGACGTGTACGGGCTGGCGCACGCCCGCCACCACTCGGGCCGGGTGACCCGTGACCAGCGGGCGGCTCAGACGGGCAACCTGAAGAACTCGGGGTTCGCGCGGCAGCTGCTGGTGGACGCCCGGGCCGACTTCCGGCGGATCGGGCTGGCGCACGGCGAGGCGTGGACCTGCCTGGAGCTGGCGGTGGTGGACGCGGGCAACAGCCGGGTGCCGCAGGCGCTGGACCTGTGCGAGGAGGCGGTGCGGCTGTTCATCTCGTACGGGGACCGGCGCGGGGAGGACTGGGCGCGCTTCCTGCGCTGCACGCTGCTGCCGTACACGCTGCCGGCGGCGCCGGAGGAGGCGCGGGCGGAGATGGCCCGGCTGGCGGCGGCCCCGCACCCGGCGCGGGACGCGCGGCTGGAGGACTGCCTGGAGGCGTACGCGGTGATCCTGGCCCGGGGCGTGGACCCGGCGGAGACCTGGCAGGCATGGCGCCTGGGCATGGTCCCGGACCTGCGCGCACGAGAAACCATGGGCACCCCGACCTGAGGCCCCCGAGGACATACGGGTACCCCGGGCACCCGACCTGAGGCGCCTCCGCGCGCGCCCGCGCTGCCGGGCACACCAGAGCCTCCGCCGCGCGGCGCAGACGCTGCCGGGCCGAGTGGGTTCCGTCCCGGCCGCGCACGCGACCGGTCGCGCGCGGAAGCGGCCGCCCCGCCCCCGGAGGGACGGGCGGCGGTCGCGTGTGGGGCGGTCCTACGGGGCCCGGTCGGGCGTGGGGCCGGCGGTGCCCGGCTCCGGGGCCTCCTGGAAGTCGACCCGCCCCATGTGCCGGCTCATCGACTTCATCAGGCCCCACACCCCGAGGGCGAGGGCCGCGAACACGAGGAACCCCAGGATTCCGGGGGTCACCTTGTTCTTGTCGAAGGTGTCACCCGCCAGCGGAAGGAGCTCGTTCAGTGCTGCCTGCGTAGCGCTCATGCTTCCGCATTCTCCCGGATGCCCTCGAAGAGGTCGGACTCGGGGAGGGAAGTGTCGACGAGCGACTTCGCCAGCTCGTACTCCTCCGTCGGCCAGACCTCCTTCTGGATCTCCATGGGAACGCGGAACCAGCCGCCGTCCGGGTCGATCTGCGTGGCGTGCGCGATGAGCGCCTTGTCACGGATCTCGAAGAAGTCGGCGCAGGGCACGTGCGTGGTCAGGTTCCGCTCGGTGCGCTCGAACTCCTTCCAGCGCTCCAGCCACTCCCCGTAGGGGGACTCCATGCCGCGGGCGAGCAGCGCCTCGTGCAGGGCGACGGTGCGCGGCTTGTTGAAGCCCTGGTTGTAGTACAGCTTCTGCGGCTGGTGCGCCGGGCCGAACTCGGCCTCCGGGTACTTCTCGGTGTCGGCCGCCCCGTCGAACGCCACCATCGAGATCTTGTGGGTCATGATGTGGTCGGGGTGCGGGTACCCGCCGTTCTCGTCGTACGTGGTGATGACCTGCGGCTTGAACGCGCGGATCTTCTTCACCAGCCGGCCCGCGGCCTCGTCCACGTCGGCGAGGGCGAAGCAGCCGTCGGGCAGCGGGGGCAGCGGGTCGCCCTCGGGGAGGCCCGAGTCGACGTAGCCGAGCCATTCCTGCTCGATGCCGAGGATCTCGCGCGCCTCGTCCATCTCCTTGGCGCGCACCTCGTGGATGTTCTCCTCGATGTACTTGTCACCCTGGAGCTTGGGGTTGAGGATCGAGCCGCGCTCGCCGCCGGTGCAGGTCACCACCAGCACGGGCATCCCCTCGGACACGTACTTGGCCATGGTGGCCGCGCCCTTGCTCGACTCGTCGTCGGGGTGGGCGTGGACGGCCATCAGTCGAAGCTGCTCGGTCAAGACAGGATCCTCTGTGATTCGTCAGCGTGGGCGGTTTCTATACTGACCGAATCGGGGGACGGAAAATTCCATGGAAGGAACGATCATGAGCTCGGTGCGCGAGGGACTCCCCGAGGGCCGCTACGGCCGGTCGGCGGACGAACGCGCCGACCGCAAGCTCAAGGTCGTCGGCTCGGTGCTGGGCGTGGGCCTGCTGGGCATGGTCGGCTGGATCGGCTGGGACTACGTCGGCGGCCAGAGCGTCAGCGCCGAGGTGATCAAGTTTCAGGTCGTCTCGGACTCCGAGGTGAAGGTGCACCTGGAGGTCCGCAAGGAAGCCTCGGTCACCGGTGTCTGCACCCTGATCTCCCAGGACAAGGGCCACGGCGAGGTGGGCCGCGCGGACTACACCTTCGCCCAGCGCGAGAGCCGCGTCGACGAGATGGTCACGCTGAAGACCACCGGCCGCGCCACGATGATCGAACTGGTCGGCTGCCAGCCGGCGGCCACGACCTCCACGGGCTGACGGCACGGGCTGACCCCGCGGAGCGACCCCGCACCCCGGCCGCCACGCCGGGCGCCGCACCGCCGCCATCCCGGAGCCCCATCGACCCCACAAGGCCGCACGGGGCGCAATGACACACTTCATACACATGGTGTCCTCCCCCTTTTCTTCCCGAATTGTTAGGCTCGTGGTTTCGCCCGCCGCTGGCGGCTTTGTAGTCCCCTGTACCGACGAGGAGCACCCGTGACCCAGACGAGCGAGAGCGTCACCTGGCTGACCCAGGCGGCGTACGACCAGCTGAAGGCCGAGCTGGACTACCTCTCTGGTCCCGCACGCACGGAGATCGCCGCCAAGATCGCGGCCGCCCGCGAGGAGGGCGACCTGCGCGAGAACGGCGGGTACCACGCGGCCAAGGAGGAGCAGGGCAAGCAGGAGCTCCGGGTCCGGCAGCTGACGCAGCTCCTGGAGAACGCCAAGGTCGGGACGGCGCCCGCCTCCGACGGCGTGGTGGCTCCGGGCACGCTCGTCAAGATCGCCTTCGACGGCGACGAGGACGACACCATGGAGTTCCTGCTGGCCTCCCGCGAGTACGCGTCCTCGGACTTCGAGACGTACTCCCCCCAGTCCCCGCTGGGCGTCGGGGTGCTGAACAAGAAGATCGGCGAGGACGCCGAGTACGAACTGCCGAACGGCAAGAAGGCCACCGTCAAGATCCTCGACGTCAAGCCCTTCACCGGCTGATCACCCTCGCGCGACAAGACGCACGAGAACGTACGAGAAGACGTACGAGTGGACGTACGCGAGCCCCCGTCCGGAGCGATCCGGGCGGGGGCTCGCGTGTGCGTACGACGCCTGCGGGAGGGGCTCAGGCCGTCGCCGAGCGGTACTTGCGGACCGCGAGGGTCCGGAAGACCACGACGATCAGCACCGACCAGGCCACCGACGCGATGATCGGGTGCTGCATCGGCCAGGCCTGCGGCGCCTCGTACCCCGGCGGCAGGTTGCCGAACAGCTCCCGCGCCGCCTGGACGGTCGCGCTGAAGGGGTTCCACTCGGCGATGGTGCGCAGGAACGGCGGCATGTTGTCGGAGGGGACGAAGGCGTTCGAGATGAACGTCAGCGGGAACAGCCAGATCAGCCCGCCCGAGGTGGCCGCCTCCGGGGTGCGCACCGACAGGCCGATCAGTGCGCCGATCCACGAGAAGGCGTACCCGAGCAGGAGCAGCAGGGCGAAGCCGGCCAGCACCTCGCCGGGGCTCGTGTGGGTGCGCCAGCCGACGAGCAGCGCGACCACGGCCAGGACGACCAGCGTGAGGGTGGTCTGGACGAGGTCGGCGAGGGTGCGGCCGGTCAGGACCGCGCCCCGGGCCATGGGCAGCGAGCGGAACCGGTCGATCAGGCCCTTGTGCATGTCGTCCGCGATGCCCGCGCCCGCGCCGGCCGTGGCGAAGGTGACGGTCTGGGCGAAGATGCCGGCCATCAGGAACTCTCGGTAGGCGGCGGGCGAGGTGCTGCCGTCGACGCTGATCGAGCCGCCGAAGACGTAGCTGAAGAGCACCACGAACATGACTGGCTGAATGACCCCGAAAATGATCATTTCGGGAATCCTGGACATGCGGATCAGGTTCCGCTTGGCCATGACCAGGGAGTCGTTGACGCTCTGCACGACGCCCCCGCGCGGGCGCGGCGCGGCGAGCTCCGGGGTCGGGGACGTGGTGGTCACTTGACCGCCTCCTTCGCCGCCTTGTGGGACCGGCGGCCCTTGCCGTCCGCCGGGGGCGCGCCGTTCTCCTCCTCGGTCAGCGCGGCCACGTGGCCGGTGAGCGAGATGAACACGTCGTCGAGGGTGGGGCGGCGCAGGCCGATGTCGTCGATCTCGATGCCCCGGCCGTCCAGCTCGCGGATGACCTCGGCGAGCAGCTTGGCGCCGCCCGAGACCAGCACGGTCAGCTTGCGGGTGTGTTCGTCGACCGAGGTCTCGCCCTTGCCGAAGCCGGCGAGGACGGCGCGCGCCTCGGTCATCCGCTCCCGCTCGTGCACGACGACCTCGACGCGCTCGCCGCCGGTGCGGGCCTTGAGCTGGTCGGAGGTGCCGCGGGCGATGACCTTGCCGTGGTCGACCACGCAGATGTCGTCCGCGAGGTGGTCGGCCTCTTCCAGGTACTGGGTGGTGAGCAGCAGGGTGGTGCCGCCGGCGACGAGTTCCTTGATGACGTCCCACAGTTGCTGGCGGTTGCGGGGGTCGAGGCCGGTGGTCGGCTCGTCCATGAACATCACGGGCGGGCGGACGACGAGGGCCGCCGCGAGGTCGAGGCGGCGGCGCATGCCGCCGGAGTACGTCTTCGCGGTGCGGTCGGCGGCGTCCGCGAGGTTGAAGCGGTCCAGCAGTTCGACGGCCCGGGCCTTCGCCGCCTTGGCGCCCATCTGGTAGAGCTGGCCGACCATCTGGAGGTTCTCCCGGCCGGTCAGGTATTCGTCCACGGCGGCGAACTGGCCCGAGAGGCCGATGGCGCGGCGGACTTCGTTGGGGTGCTTGAGGACGTCTATCCCGGCGACGACGGCCTTGCCGCTGTCGGGCTGGAGCAGGGTGGTCAGGACACGCACGGCGGTGGTCTTGCCGGCGCCGTTGGGGCCGAGCAGGCCCAGCACGGTGCCTTCGGGGACATCGAGGTCCACGCCGTCCAGAGCCCTGACGTCGCCGAAGGTCTTGACCAGACCCTCGGCGTAGATGGCGCCTGGCATAGGGATTCTCCCAAAGCAAATCGGGTGTTTCCGTGTGTTTCCGCGTTTTTCGGGTGCTGGCTACGCAAATCCTAGGATTGCCGGGCAGAACTCGCCCGGCCGAACGGGTGACACCGTGGCCAGGGGAAACCGTATCGCGTTATGTCGCGTCTCACCACGGAAACGGCGACGTCAGCTCATCACCGTGTACCCCGCGCCGTGCAGCGACCGCGCGACCTCGGCGCAGTGCTCCGGGCCCTTGGTCTCCAGGTGCAGCTCCACCTCCACCTCGGTGAGCCCGAGCCGCGGGTCGGTCCGTACGTGACTCACGTCCAACACGTTCGCATCCACCACTGACAACACGCCCAGCAGCCCGGCCAGGGCCCCCGGCCGGTCGGCGACGCGCAGCCGCAGCGACAGGTAGCGGCCCGCCGCCACCATGCCGTGCCGCAGGATCCGCTGGAGGAGCAGCGGGTCGATGTTCCCGCCGGAGAGCACCGCGACGACCGGGCCGGCGCCGTACAGGCCGGGGTCGCTGAGCAGGGCCGCGACCGTACTGCAGCCGGCCGGCTCGACGACCAGCTTGGCCCGCTCCAGGCAGAGCAGGAGCGCGCTGGAGAGGGCGTCCTCGGAGACCGTGCGGACGTCGTCGACGAGCTCGCCGATGATCTGGAAGGGGATGTCGCCGGGGCGGCCGACCTTGATGCCGTCGGCCATCGTCACCGGGTTGTCGATCGAGACCGGATGCCCGACCTTGAGCGAGGGCGGGTAGGCGGCCGCGCCCGCCGCCTGGACGCCGATGACCTTCACGTCCGGCCGCAGCGCCTTCACCGCGATCGCCACTCCCGCGGCGAGCCCGCCGCCGCCGATGCCGACCAGGATCGTCCGTACCTCCGGGCACTGCTCCAGGATCTCCAGGCCCACGGTGCCCTGGCCCGCGATGATGTCGCGATGGTCGAACGGGTGGATGAACACCGCCCCGGTGCGGTCGGCGTAGTCCTGGGCGGCCGCGAGGGTCTCGTCGACGACCTGCCCGTGCATGACGACCTCGGCGCCGTACTCCTGCGTGGCCGCCACCTTCGGCAGCGGCGCCCCGACGGGCATGAACACCGTCGAGCGCACGCCCAGCAGCGAGGAGGCCAGAGCGACGCCCTGCGCGTGGTTGCCCGCGCTGGCCGCGACGACGCCGGCGGCGCGCTGCTCGGGGCGCAGGCCCGCGATCCGCACGTACGCGCCGCGCAGCTTGAACGAACCCGTCCGCTGGAGGTTCTCGCACTTGAAGTGCACCGGGGAGCCGGTGAGTGCGGAGAGGTGCCGGCTGCCTTCCATCGGGGTGACCCGGGAGACGCCCGAGAGCATCTTCTGGGCTCCCCGGACGTCGTCGAGGATGACCTGGGGGACGGGCGTGGGCACGCGGTAGTTCATACGGCCAGTCTCGCAGCCCGCGCGGACCCCGGCGGGACGTGTCCGGACAGGTCCGGCAGGGGCGAAATCCCGCCAGCCGGAACCGCCCCTCCGGTCGGTTCTGAAGGGCCCGTACCAGTTCTCGTACGAGGCATACGGCCCGCCGTACGGCCGCGTACTCTGTCCCCCATCCCTGTCCGACCCACGCGAAGAGAGCCCACGGCCATGTCCTCCAACCCGGCCAATTCCGATCTGCCCGCGCGGACCGAAGCACCCGCCGGAGCCGGTCTCCTCGACGCGCTCCAGCACCAGGTGGCGGTCTTCGCCCGCCGGGCCGAGCAGACCCGCCTGGGCGGGGTCGGCCAGGCCCGCAACTCGATGGACCGCGCCGCGTACCTGCTGCTCAACCGGCTCGACCTGGAAGGTCCGATGGGCGTCAAGGCGCTCGCGTGCGGGATGGGCATCGACTCGTCCACCGTGACGCGGCAGGTCGCTCCGCTGGTCGACAGCGGCCTGGTCAAGCGCACCTCGCATCCGGAGGACGGCCGGGCCGTCGTGCTTGCGCTGTCGCCGCGCGGGCTGGCGCGGCTGGAGGAAGTGCGGTCCTCGCGGCGCGAGCTGATGGCGCGTGTGACGGACGGCTGGAGCGAGGAGGAGCGCGAGTCCTTCACCGGGCTCCTCACCCGTTTCAACGTGTCGCTGTCCGAGCTGATGTCCGCCGTCGCCGACGCCGGGCCCGCCTCCTGAAACCCGTCGTGAGGCGGGTGCGTCCGACCTCTTGACCCGGGTGGTCCCACCGGCCGCAGTATGAGGCTGTGGACCACCGAGCCGGGCCCTACGCGGAGTTCGAGGCCTTCGTCGCGGGCGCGGCGGGGCGGCTGCTGCACGTCGCGATCCTGCTGACCGCCGAGGCGGACCCCGCGTCGGGCGCCGAGTGCCCCGTCGCGCGCCGGCTCCTGGCGGGGGCGCTGGCCCGTACGTACGCGCACTGGGGCCGGGTGCGCGGCGACGACCCGTACGACGACACCCGCCGGGAACTGTGCGCCGCGTACGCCCGCACCGCCCGCAGGCTCCCCGCCGGGACGGGCGTCCTCGCCCGGCTGAGCCCGCCGGAGCGGCTCGTGCTGGTGCTGCGGCTGTACGAGGGGGTCGCGGAGGAAGTCGCCGCGGCGCAGCTGGGGCTGACGCCCGAGCGGGTGCGGGTGCTGTGCAACCGGGCGGTGTCGACCATGCGGGGCGCCTTGGGCCGGGGTGCGGCATGAGCCTGCCGGACCGGAAGGAAACCCAGGTCAGGGAGCTGCTGGAGGGCCCGCACCCGGTGGTCCCGGCCGGGCTGGCGGCGAGCGCCGCCGAGCGCGGCGACCGCCTGCTGCGCCGCCGCCGGGCGGCGGGCCGCTTCGGCTGGGCGGTGCTGTTCGCGGCGGTCGCCGCCTTCACGGCATGGGCCTTGCTGACCCACCCCTGGACCGTCCCCCCGAGCGGCATCTCGCCGCCGCTGGAGGGCTGGTAGCCCCGCCCGAGGCGGGCGGGGTCGGCCCAGCGGAACCGGACCGGGCGAAGCCGGGCACACCTGGTCCCGGCGCGGGCCGCGGCGCCGCCCCGAGCCGGGGCGGGGCCTGGACCGGGACCGGGCCGAGCCGAGCCGAGCCGAGCCGGGGGCCGGTTAGCCCAGGGCCTGGGTGAGGTCCGCGAGGAGGTCATCGGCGTTTTCGATGCCGACCGAGATGCGGACCAGGTCGCCCGGGACCTCCAGGGCCGAGCCGGCCACCGAGGCGTGGGTCATGCGGCCCGGGTGCTCGATGAGGGACTCGACGCCGCCGAGGGACTCGCCCAGGGTGAACAGCTTGGCGCGGTTGCAGACCTCGACCGCCGCCTCCTCGCCGCCGGTGACCTGGAAGGAGATCATGCCGCCGAAGGAACGCATCTGCTTGGCGGCGACCTCGTGGCCCGGGTGGTCGGGCAGGCCCGGGTAGAGGACCTTCGTGACCTTCGGGTGCCGCGTCAGCATGTCGGCGACCTTCGTCGCGTTCTCCGAGTGCCGGTCCATGCGCACGGCCAGCGTCTTGATGCCGCGCAGCACGATCCAGGAGTCGAACGGCCCGGCCACCGCGCCCATCGCGTTCTGGTGGTAGGCCAGTTCCTCGCCCACCGCCGCGTCAGCGGCGATCAGCGCGCCGCCGACCACGTCGGAGTGGCCGCCCATGTACTTGGTCAGCGAGTGCACGACCACGTCCGCGCCGAGCGCGAGGGGCTGCTGGAGGTAGGGGGAGGCGAAGGTGTTGTCCACGACCAGCTTGGCGCCGGCCGACCGCGCGATGTCGGCGACGACGGCGATGTCGGTGATGCCGAGCAGCGGGTTGGACGGGGTCTCGACCCAGATGACCTTCGTCTTCGGGGTGAGGGCCGCCCGCACGGACGCCGGGTCGGAGGTGTCGGCGACCGACCACTCGACGCCCCAGCGCGAGACGACCTTGGCGAAGAGTCGGAAGGTGCCGCCGTACGCGTCGTTCGGGATGACCACGTGGTCGCCCGGGGAGAGCAGCGTACGCAGCAGGCAGTCCTCGGCGGCGAGCCCGGACGCGAAGGCCAGGCCGCGCCGGCCGCCCTCCAGCGCCGCGAGGTTCTCCTCCAGCGCGGTCCGGGTCGGGTTGCCGCTGCGGCTGTACTCGTAACCGCCGCGCAGGCCGCCGACGCCGTCCTGCTTGTACGTGGACACCTGGTAGATCGGGGGTACGACCGCGCCGGTCAGCGGGTCCGCCGTATTGCCCGCGTGGATCGCGCGGGTCTCGAAGCTCTGGTGCTCGTGGCTGTCGTCGCTCATGGGGTGATGCTATGCCCCGTCAGTGAGGCATTGGCCTTTGACCGGGTGCGTCTGGTTCGCTTGGCGCCATGGAGATTCTCTGGTTCCTGATCGCGATGGCCATGCTCGTGGTCATCATCGGGCCGTTTCTGCGGCGCAGACGCGGCGGCATCCGCCTCGCCGTGCCCGGCAGCGCCGACGCGGCGGACCCGGAGAACTACGGTTTCGTCCGCCAGGAGCACCTCGACGTCCGGGTCCCCGGGCCCGACGAGGACCTGATGGACGCCTTGGAGAACGTACGGCTGACCGGCCAGTGGCAGGCGGCCTCGCAGCTGCTGGCCGCGACCCCGAAGCAGGGCGAGCTGCGCTGGCAGCGGGTACAGGCGTTCGGCGGCGCGGCCGCGCTGGAGCTGGTGGAGCAGCCGGGTACGGGCGCGCCGTGGCTGAAGGCGTGGCGGCTGGAGGCGGAGAAGGACCCGGGCGGCGCGCAGGTGCACGCGGAGCTGCTGGTGCAGCAGGCCTGGCGGCATTCGGGCGGCGTCGGTTCGGCGGACCACCGGATCATCCTGGAGGAGGCCCGGGAGGCCTGCCGCAAGGCGGCGCTGCTGGCGCCGGGCGACCCGGTCCCGTACATCACGGAGCTGGCGGTCGCGCGGGCGCTGGGGTACTCGGAGGCGGAGTTCGACGAGCTCTGGGCGAAGATCATCGACCGGGCGCCGCAGCACATGGGGGCGCACCTGGCGGCCCTGCACTACTGGTGCGAGAAGTGGCACGGCTCGCGGGAGAAGGCCGACGCGTTCGCGCAGTCGGCCGCGGCCCGCGCCCCGCAGGGCTCGCTGCTGGCGGCGCTGCCGCTGTTCGCGGTGTACGAGCACGTCCCGGAGGTGGTCCTGACGAACTTCTGGGGCAGCGCGGTCGTGACGCGGGCGGTCGAGGGCGCGATGTACGCGGTGCACACCGCGCGCCCGGACGACCCGATGCTGGCGCACGTGCGCCACATGCTGCTGTGGGCCCTGGTGCCGATGCTGCGCTGGGCGGAGGCGATGGAGCAGGTGCGCCACGTGGACGGCTACGTGGGCGCGCTGCCGTGGTCGTTCTCCGACGACCCGGCGGAGATGTACGCGGTCCACCGCGCCCTCGCGGTGGCGGGCTACGAGGCCAACGGCGGCTCCCCGGCGACGCTGCCCCACTAGGTCCTGTCGTCGAAGTGGCGCCGGTCGGGCCCGCGGCGGCCGGCGCCTCGGACGGCGACCCCGCGCCGCCCCCGCGACAGCGGCGGGGCTGGGGCGGGGGCCCGCGCCGACCCGCTCGTGCGGGGCAAAACCGCAGGTCATAAGGTGCGCGTAAAGACCGCACCATCCCGTGGGGGGATCTTCACTTATGGGCGCATCCCTGCGCGCCTTGCGCGCTCTCGTCCTGCTCGCCGGCTTCTACCTGCTCGGCCTCGTCCTGCTCGCGGCGCTCGCGGCCGCCGACTGGGCCGGCTTCACCTGGCTGCACGGCCCCGTCGCCGCCAAGGTCCTCATCGTCACGGTGGTCCTCGCGATACCGATCGTGCGCGGCATGTTCATGCTCCGCACCCCCGACCCCGACCCGCTGCCGGGCATCGCCGTCACCGACGAGCACGAGCCCGCCCTCTGGGCGGCCGTGCGCGAGATCGCCGAGCAGGTCGGCACCCGCGCCCCCGACGAGATCCTGCTGATCGACGAGGTCAACGCCGCCGTCAGCGAGGACGCCCGGCTGCTGGGCCTGCGGCCCGGCACCCGCCGCCTCTACGTCGGGCTCCCCCTGATGGCCGGCCTGGACGAGATGCAGCTGCGCGCCGTGCTCGCGCACGAGATGGGCCACTACGCCAACCTCGACACCCGCCTCACCCCCCTGATCGCCCGCGGCCGCGCCCAGCTGATCCGCACCGTCGCGCACTTCCACGAGCGCGCCGACGACAAGGTCGCCAAGGAACGCGCCAAGCAGGAGAAGAAGGCCGGCAAGCGCCTCGCCCAGGGCAAGAAGGCCAAGGAGATCGACACGACCGGCGAGGGCGCGATGTACCGCGCCATGGCCGCGATCTACACGGCGTACGGCAAGTTCTACCTGCGCGCCTCCCTCTCCGGCGCCCGCCGCCAGGAGCTCGCCGCCGACCTGGCCGCCGTCCGGATCGCCGGCCGGGACGCCACCGCCTCCGCGCTGCGCGAGCTCAACGCCCTCGACGCGGCGCACGACTTCTACCTGCGCTGCTACGCCACCATCGGGCTCGGCTCCTCACTGATGCCGCCCGCCGGGCAGTTCTTCGGGGGCTTCCGGACGATGCTGGCCGCGCGCCACGACGAGCTCGACGGGGCGCGTACCGAACTGTCGGACGAGCCCGCCTCGCCCTACGACTCGCACCCCGCGCTCGCCGAACGCGTCGCCCGCATCGAGGCCCTGCCCGACGACGGCCGCGCCGGGCAGCCCGGGACCGCCCGGCCGTCGCTGGAGCTGCTCGCCGACGCCGACGCCTCGGTGGCCGCCCTGGAGCCGGCCGTGCTGAACCCGACGCTGCTCACGATGGAGCGGGTGTCGTGGGAGGAGCTGGTCCACGCGGCGATGCTCGGCCACTCCGGCCGGCGCGCGTCCGCCGTCCAGGAGGCCCTCGCCGCCGAAGGCGTCGCCGACCCGGGGCTGGCCGCCGCGCTCGACGCGATCGACGCCGACCCGACCCTGCGCTGGCGGCTCGCCGACCGCTTCCCGAAGTCCGAGGAGGCCGCCGCCGCCACCGGGCGGGTGGCGCGCGAGTTCGCCCGCCCGGTCGTACGGAGGGCCCTGGGCCGGCTCGTCGAGGGCGAACTGATCGAGCGCGGCGTCGCCCGCTGGCAGCTGTCCTGGTCGCGATCCGCCACCCTGGGCTATCCGGCCGGCGATTTCACCGACCGGCTGGACGAGGCCCTGGACGCGGCCGTCGCGGACCAGTCCGACACCGAACCCCTGCGGAAGCTGGTGCTTGCCCCGTGATCATCCTGATCATCCTCGGCGTGCTGCTGCTCGCCGGCGCCGTCTACGTGCTGCGCGGCGTCTACTACATCCGCAAGGCCCGGCGGCTGACCGCCGAGGTGGCGGACCTGCGGGCGCGGACCGCGGACTCGCAGGCCGCGACCGACGCCGTCGAGGCCGACGAGAAGGCCCGCCGGGCGGCGGAGGTGGTCGCGCTGGGCTTCGTACCGGAAGCAGAGCTCGACACCGACCACCCGGCGGCCGTGCCGGCGGAGCGCACCGCCGTCCTCGCGGCGCTCGCCGACGGGGACTGGGAGGTCGGCGCGGCCTACCTCAAGGCGGCCGGCCGGGACTGGGAGGAGCGCTGGCAGCGCGTACGCGTGCTGGCCGAGGCGGCCGCCGAGGACGACGGCTGGCTGCTGGCCTGGCGCGAGGCCAAGCCCTCGCACCCGTCGGTGGCGCTGGTCGCCGCCGACACGGCGGTGATGGTGGCGTGGAACGTCCGCGGCAACAAGGCGGCCCGGCACACCACCGACGAGCAGTTCCGGATCTTCCACGACCTGCTGGGCAAGGCGAAGACGGCCGCGCGGCAGGCCCAGCGGATCGCGGACCCGGCGGACCCGGTTCCGTACATGGTCGAGCAGTCGATCGGGATGGCGCTGGGGTACCCGCACGAGGAGTACGAGAAGCTGTGGGCGGAGATCGTCGCACGCGGCCCGAAGGTGCTGACGGCGCACACGAACGCGCTCCAGTACTGGTGCGCGAAGTGGCAGGGCTCGCACGAGCTGGCGCTGTCCTTCGCGCGGGAGTCGGCGGCGGCCGGCGATCCGGGTGAGCTGCTGTCGCTGCTCCCGCTGCTCGCGTACTTCGAGCAGGACACGCACGACCCGGAGCTGGCGGCGGAGGTGTTCTACAAGGCGCCGGAGATCCGCGGGGCCGTGGACGCGGCGCTCGCCGACCTGGCGGCGGCCGACCCGGACGACCCGCGGGCCGTGTGGGTGCGGCACATGCTGGCGTACCTGCTGTTCTGGCAGGACCGGGACGCGGAGGCGGTCGAGCAGTTCCGCCGGATCGACGGGTACATCGGGGCGCAGCCGTGGTCGTACGCGGGCAATCCGAAGTCCCGGTACGTGTACGCGCGCGACTGGGCGGTACGGGTCACGGCGCGGGCCTGACCAGCGGTGCGGCGGCCTCGGGAATCCCGGGCCGCCGTCTCCCGTTGATCGGGGTACCACTAGGAGGGAATCATGTTCTCGTACCGCCGCACGCCCGAGCTCCCCACCCGCGAGGAGGCCCTCACGGGCCGCGCGACCCCCCTGTTCGACCTGCCCGCCACGCACACGGTCCTGGGGAACCCCCTCGCCGGCCCGTACCCCGCGCACCTCCAGGTCGCGGACTTCGGCCTGGGCTGTTTCTGGGGCGCGGAGCGCAAGTTCTGGCAGACCCCCGGGGTGTGGACGACGCTGGCCGGCTACCAGGGCGGCTTCACCGAGAACCCGACCTACGAGGAGGTCTGCTCCGGCATGACCGGCCACACGGAGGTCGTCCGCGTGGTCTTCGACCCGTCGCAGGTCTCGTACGCCACGCTCCTGAAGCTGTTCTGGGAGTCTCACGACCCGACCCAGGGCTTCCGCCAGGGCAACGACGTCGGCACCCAGTACCGCTCGGCGCTCTACACCCACTCCGCCGCCGACCAGGCGGAGGCGGAGGCCTCCCGCGCGGCGTACCAGCGCGTCCTGACCGCCGCGGGCCACGGGGAGATCACCACGGCGATCCTCCCGGCCGCCGACCGCCCCTTCTGGCCCGCGGAGACTTACCACCAGCAGTACCTCGACAAGAACCCCGCGGGCTACTGCGGCATCGGCGGCACGGGCGTCTCCTGCCCCATCGGCGTCGCGCAGGCCGACTGACCCGCCTCCGGTGACACCGGGGCCACCGCCGTCCTCTACGGGGCGGCGGGGGTCCGGGGGCCGTGGGCCCGGGGGCTCAGATCGTCGAGGTGTCGATGACGAAGCGGTAGCGGACGTCGCTGGCGAGGACGCGGTCGTAGGCCGTGTTGATCTCGGCGGCGGTGATCAGTTCGATCTCCGAGCCCAAGGCGTGCTCGGCGCAGAAGTCGAGCATCTCCTGGGTTTCGGCGATGCCGCCGATCATCGAGCCGGCCAGGGTCTTGCGGCCGGTGATGACGGAGAACAGGTTCAGCGCGACCGGCTCCTCCGGGGCGCCGACGTTGACGAGCGCGCCGTCCACCCGCAGCAGGCCGAGGTACGCGCCCAGGTCCAGCGGTGCGGAGACCGTCGACAGGATCAGGTCGAAGCTGCCGGCGAGCTTCTCGAAGGTGGTCTCGTCGTTCGTGGCGTAGTAGTGCGCGGCGCCCAGCTTCAGGCCGTCCTCCCGCTTGCGCAGGGTCTGCGACAGGACGGTGACCTCCGCGCCCAGCGCGTGCGCGATCTTCACGCCCATGTGGCCGAGGCCGCCGAGGCCGACGATCGCGACCTTCTTGCCCGGGCCCGCCTGCCAGTGCTTCAGCGGCGAGTAGAGGGTGATGCCCGCGCACAGCAGCGGGGCGGCGACGTCGAGGGCGAGGCCGTCGGGGATCCGGACGGTGTAGTTCTCGTCGACGACGATGTGCGACGAGTAACCGCCGTACGTGCGCTCGCCGTTCCTGTCGATCGCGTTGTACGTGCCGGTGATGCCCTTGACGCAGTGCTGCTCCTGCCCGGCCAGGCAGTACTCGCACTCCCGGCAGGTGTCGACGAAGCAGCCGACGCCCACCCGGTCGCCGACCGCGAACCTCGTTACCTCGGGGCCGACTTCGGCGACGACACCGGCGATCTCGTGGCCCGGGACCATCGGGTACAGGCCCTCGCCCCAGCCGTCGCGGACCTGGTGGATGTCGGAGTGGCAGATGCCGGCGTACTTGATGTCGATGAGGACGTCGTGCGCGCCGACCGGCCGGCGCGGCACGGTGACGCGCTCCAGCGGGGCCTTCGCGGCCGGGGCGGCGTAGGCGGCGACCTGGGTGACGGACATGGGAACTCCTCGGGGTGTGACGTTCGATCGTGCGGTGGCGCCGTGGTCCGGTGGTGCCGTGGTCCGGTGTTGGTGCGGTCCGGTGTTGGTGCGGTCCGGTGGTGCCGCACTGAACGTTGCCCGAGCCGGGCCGGCGCACCCAGCCCCCTGTCCTGCCTACGACCGGCGTTCCTACCACTGGCGGGGTCAGGAACAAGCCACCGCCGCCCCGCTGCGGCCGGGGATAATCGGGCCATGGACCAGCGTGATCAGCGAGCCGAACTGGGCGAGTTCCTCCGCACCCGCCGCGCCCGACTGCGCCCCGAGGACGTGGGGCTGCCGGACTACGGCCGCCACCGCCGGGTGCCCGGGCTGCGCCGGGAGGAGCTGGCGCAGCTGGCGGGGGTCTCCGTCGCGTACTACACGCGGCTGGAACAGGGCCACGGCCAGAACGTGTCGGCGGAGGTCCTGGACGCGATCGCCCGGGCGCTGCGCCTGGACGGCACCGAGTCCGCGCACCTGACCCACCTGGCGAGCCCGCGCACCCGCAGGCGCCGCCCGTGCGCCCCGCAGGAGCAGGTCCGCCCGGAGCTGCGGGCGCTGCTGGACGCGATGGACGGCGTGCCGGCGTACCTGGTGGGGCGGCGTCAGGACGTCGTCGCCTGGAACCGGCTGGGGGCGGCGGTCTTCGGGGACTTCGGCGCGCTGCCGCCGCAGGAGCGCAACCTCGTACGGCAGGTGTTCCTGGACCCGGCGACGGTCGAGCTGTACACGGACTGGTCGTGCCGGGCCTGCCAGGTGGTCAGCAACCTGCGGATCTACGCCGGTCAGAACGCGGAGGACGAGCAGCTGTCCGCGCTGGTCGGGGAACTGTCGGTGAAGAGCCAGGAGTTCCGGCAGCTGTGGGCGGCGCACACGCTGGCGGACAACAAGACGCGCGGGGTGATGCGGCTGCGGCACCCGCTGGTGGGCGAGCTGAACCTGGACTTCGAGACGCTGGCGCTGCCCGACAGCTCGGCGCAGTCCCTGGTCGCCTTCCACGCGCCGCCGGGCTCCCCCTCGGCCGATGCGCTGCGCCTGCTGGCGTCCTGGTCCGCGCCGACGGCAGGTCCCGCGTCCACGGCGGGTTCCGCGCCGGCGGCAGGTCCCGCGTCTGCGGCCGCCGCGGAACAGCCCGCCGGCTGACCCGGCCTCGTCACAGCCTGAGCTGGAACACCGCCGCCCCGCGCTCGCGCCGGTAGCCGAGGGCCTCGTTGAGCGCCCGCATCGGGGTGTTCTCGCCCGCCACCGTCGTGTCGACGTGCCGCAGCCCGGGGTGGCGCAGCCGCGCCTGTGCCGGCATCCGCAGCTTCAGCGCCCGCCCGAGGCCCCGGCCCCGACGACGGACGGCGGGGACCCCCGAGGGGTCCCCGCCGTCGCTGCTCACGGAAGGCGTCAGGCGTCAGGCGGCCGAGCCGGCCTTCCAGTCCGCCCAGCTCATGTTCCAGCCGTTGAGGCCGTTCTCCGGCTTGATGGTCTTGTCCGGGGAGTTCACCACGGTGACCACGTCGCCGATGAGCGAGTTGTCGAAGAACCACGCCGCCGGCTGGTTCGGGTCGTTCGCGCCCTGCTTGTCGTTCAGGCCGACGCAGCCGTGGCTGGTGTTGGCCGAGCCGAACACCGAGTCGGCGCCCCAGTAGTTGCCGTGGATGAAGGTGCCGGAGTTCGACAGCCGCATCGCGTGCGGGACGTCCTTGATGTCGTACTCGCCCTTGCCGTCACCGTCCGTGAAGCCGACGGTGGCGCCGTTCATCCGGGTCTCCTTGAACTTCTCGGAGATCACCATCTGGCCGTTGTACGTCGGGTTCGCCGGGGAGCCCGCCGAGATCGGGATGGTCTTGAGGACCGAGCCGTCCCGGGTGACGGTCATCTTCTTCGTCTTCGCGTCGACCGTGGAGACCTGGCTCCGGCCGATCTTGAATGTGACGGTCTTGTTCTGGACGCCCGCGATGCCCGGAGCGCCCTGGACGCCCTGGAGCTCCATCTTCAGCGTGACGGTGGACTGCGCCTTCCAGTACTCCTCCGGACGGAAGTCCAGGCGCTGCTCGCCGAACCAGTGGCCCACGACCTCCTGGCCGCTGCTGGAGGAGACGTTGATGGCGGCCTGGACGGCCTTCTTGTCCTTGATCGGCTTGTTGAAGGTGATCGAGACCGGCATGCCCACGCCGACGGTCTGATCGGCCTCCGGCACGAACGAGCCGACGAAGGTGTTCTCCGGGGAGAGCGTGGTGAAGGAGGCGTTCTCGTGCGCTTCCTTGCCCTCGGCGTCCTTGGCGGTCGCCGAGAGGGCGTACTTCGTGGAGCGCTTCAGCGCGGCGCTCGGCTTCCAGCTCTTGCCGTCGGCGGCTATCTTGCCGGTCACGGCCGCGCCCTCGGAGCTCTTGAGCTCGACCTGGGTGAGCGTGCCGTCGGTGACGGCCACGGTGGCGCCGTCGTTCAGCGCGACGTTGGTCGCACCGTCCTTGGGCGTGATGACTATCTTCGCCTTGGACGCGTCCTTGGCGGCCGCCGCGTCGGCCTCCGCCTGGGCCTTGGCGGTCGCCTCGCCCTTCCCCTCGGGCTTGTCTCCCCCGTCGTTGCACGCCGAGAGCACCAGTACGCCACCGAGCACGGCGGATATGGCCACCAGGGACCTTCTCCGTCGCTTGCTGTCCGCCTTCACACGCCACTCCATCGTTGCCGGAACCCCGAGATCCCCCGACTCGCGCCGCGGGACACCCCCACCGGCAGGGGGGAACACCCCCCTGCCTCGTTCGACAACGCAAGATCGACCCGGGTCGGTTCCACATCCTCTTGGAATGTGGGCCACCCCACGGTCAGGCGTTGTCGGTCTTCTCTTCTTCCCCATCTTCCTCGTCCATGTCCCACTCCATGGACTCGGGGTCGTATTCGACGGGCTCGCTGCTCCAGGAGGCCTGTACGAGCTCCACTCCGGGGATGCCCGCGACCAGGTCAGTGGGGTCGATGAGGTAGGCCAGGGCCTCCGATTCGTCCTGCCGAACGGCCGACTCGGCGTGCCCGCGCTCGTCGTCCGGCATGAACTCGTCGCCCTTGATGTGCTCCAGCGCGGCTCCGGTGAGTGCCGCCGCGTCAGGCACCTCAAGCACCAAATCCACCTGGAGTCGTACAAATCGTGATGTCTCAGAAGGGTTCATACGACGGAGCGTAAGCCCGCGGGACCCCCGGCTTTCCCGCGACCCGCCCCTTTGCTTAGCATCACCGCACACGGCCAATTCGCTGCTGCACCAAGGGGGATCGCACCGTGTCCGCACGTCGACCGCTGCTCACCGCTCTCGGAGCGACCACCCTCCTCGCCGCCCTCTCGTTCGTCCCCTCGGCGAACGCCACCTCTCCCGGCGACGACACGAACACCACACAAACCGCCCAGACCTCGCAAACCACCCAGATCATCCAGGCGTTGGACACCCCGGCCTCCGACGCCGGGACACCTGACGCCCCCGCGCTCGCGCTCGCCGACACCGGCGGGGTGGACACCACCCCGTACCTGCTGGGCGGCACGCTCTGCCTGGGACTCGGGGCCGGGTTCGTGGCGTTCTCGGTACGCCGCCGCTCCCAGGCCGGCTGACACCCGTACACGACGAAGGGGCCGCTCCCGGGATCTCCTCCCGGGGGCGGCCCCTTCGCGGCAGCGGTACGACTAGGCGAGCGGGCCCGTCACCGGCTCCACCGCGGCGACGAGGCCGCCGGAGCGGACGAACGCGTCGGCGGCGGCCAGGTCGGGGGCGAGGAAACGATCCGGCCCGGGACCCTCGACACCGGCCGCACGGGCCGCCGCGATGGCCGCCAGGCTGGCCGGGGCCGCCGTCAGCCCGTGGCGCAGCTCGATGGCGCGGGTGGCCGCGTACAGCTCGATGGCGATGATCCGCGTCAGGTTGTCGATGGCGGTACGGAGCTTGCGCGCGGCCGACCACCCCATGGAGACGTGGTCCTCCTGCATGGCGGAGGAGGGGATCGAGTCAGCGGAGGCCGGCACCGCGAGCCGCTTCATCTCGCTGACCAGGGCGGCCTGCGTGTACTGGGCGATCATCAGACCGGAGTCCACGCCGGCGTCGTCCGCGAGGAACGGCGGCAGGCCGTGCGAGCGGTTCTTGTCGAGCAGGCGGTCGGTGCGCCGCTCGGCGATCGAGCCGAGGTCGGCGGCCGCGATGGCCAGGAAGTCCAGTACGTACGCGACCGGCGCGCCGTGGAAGTTTCCGTTGGACTCCACGCGCCCGTCCGGCAGCACGACCGGGTTGTCGACGGCGGAGGCCAGCTCGCGCGAGGCGACCAGGGCGGCGTGCGCCATGGTGTCGCGACCGGCGCCGGCGACCTGCGGGGCGCAGCGCACCGAGTAGGCGTCCTGCACGCGCGGCGCGGACTCCTCCTGGAAGTGCCCGGTGAGCCCGGAGCCCTTGAGCACGGCGGCCATGTTGGCGGCCGAGGCCCCCTGGCCGGGGTGCGGGCGGATGGCGTGCAGCTCGGGGGCGAGGACCTTCTCGGTCCCGAGCAGCGCCTCCAGGGTCAGCGCGGCGGTGATGTCGGCGGACTTGTAGAGCTTGTCGAGGTCGGCGAGGGCCATGACCAGCATGCCGAGCATGCCGTCGGTGCCGTTGAGGAGGGCGAGGCCCTCCTTCTCGCGCAGCTCGACGGGCTCGATGCCGGCCTCGGCGAGCAGCTCGCCGGCGGGGCGGACGACGCCGTCCGGGCCCTCGGCGTCGCCCTCGCCCATCAGCGCGAGCGCGCAGTGGGAGAGCGGCGCGAGGTCGCCGGAGCAACCGAGCGAACCGTACTCGTGCACGACCGGGGTGATGCCGGCGTTCAGTACGGCGGCCATCGTCTGGGCGACGGACGGCCGGACGCCGGTGTGGCCGGAGGCGACCGTCTTGAGCCGCAGGAACATCAGGGCGCGCACGACCTCCCGCTCGACGCGCGGGCCCATGCCGGCGGCGTGCGAGCGGACGATGTTGCGCTGGAGCTGCGCGCGCAGCTCGGGGCTGATGTGCCGGGAGGCGAGGGCGCCGAACCCGGTGGACACCCCGTAGACGGGCTCGGGCTTGGCGGCCAGTGCGTCGACGATCTCGCGGGCGCGGGCCAGGGCGTCGAGCGCCTCGCCGGACAGCTCGACGCGCGCGTTGCCGCGGGCGACGGCGATGACATCCTCGGCGGTGGTCCCGGACGTCCCCACCACGACAGTGTGCATATCCATATTCAGCACCCTACGGACTGAATCGCTTCATGTCACTAGCAAGCTCAGGCGCGGCCGCGGAAGCGGCGCCGCTCGCCGACCCCCTCCTGGGCGGCGTCGGCCAGGCGGACGACGGCGGTGTCCCGGCCCGCGACCACGGGCTGCGCGCTGCGGGCGGCCTTGGCCTTGTACTGGGCGGCGTCGGCCAGCCGGAACAGCCGCCGGGAGGACTTCACCAGTCCGATCGGGTCCCCGGTGGAGGCCACCCCGCAGGCCACACCCTCGCCCAACTCCAGCTCGGCGGCGCGCAGGCACACCTCCTCGGTGACGCGCACCACCTCGTCGGCGGGCGGCCCGACGCTCACCAGGCAGAACTCGTCCCCGCCGAGCCGGGCCACGAGCGCGCCGGGCAGCATGGCGCCGCACAGGCTCAGCACGGACCCGAACCGCTCCAGGAGCCGGTCGCCCATGGCGTGGCCGAGGGTGTCGTTGACCTTCTTGAGGCCGTTCAGGTCACAGACGACGAGGCTCACCACGACCCCGCCGCGCCGGTGCTCCTCCAGGGCCTCGTCGAGCCGCATGTCAACGGCGCGGCGGTTGGCGAGCCCGGTCAGCGGGTCGGTGAAGGCCAGCCGCCGGGCCTCCTCCAGCCGCTCGTTCTGCGCGAGCCCGGCGGCGACCACGGCGGCCAGCACGGTGGCGAATTCGGCGTCGTCCTCGTCGAAGTCGGGCAGCCCGTCGTCACGCGCGACGTACAGCTCGCCCCAGGCCCGCCCGCTGAGCACGATGGGCGCGACCACGCAGGTCCCCCGCCCACGTCTGCGCAGCGCCTCACCACGCCGCCCGGGCCGCCCGCCACCCGCGCTCTCCACCCACGCGTGGGGGCCCCCGCCGCCGGCCCAGCGCTCGTGCAGGAACTCGGTGATCTCGGGAAAGTCGTGCACGGGGTACGACTCGTCCTCGGGGAACTCCTCCTCCCCGATGCGCCGCTCCCCCTCGTTGACGAGCACCCGGAGCCGGCCGCGTTCGCGCTCCCAGGCGGAGATCGCGGCGAACGAGCCGTCCATGGCCAGCCGCGCCCCGCGCGCGGCCGCCCGGACGCTGTCCCTCGGCGCGCAGGCGGCCGCCATGGCCTGCGCGAGCCCCACGACGGCTCGCAGCCGCCCGTCAACTCCCATCACCCCAGGTTAGGGAGTTTTGCCGGTTTTGCCCCTGGGGCCGCGTCCGTGGCTCCGCTCCCCGGAGGCACACCCCGCCACCTCACCCGCCCGGTGCCAGGGCAGCGGTCAGGCGACCGGCCACTGCGGGCGGCGCTTCTCGTTGAAGGCGGCCACGCCCTCCGCGCGGTCGGCGGAGAAGGCGACCGTGCGCCAGGCCGCGTCCTCGATCTCCAGGCCGGCCGTCAGGTCCATGCCGTGGCCCAGGCGCAGCGCCCGCTTGGCGGCGCGAAGGCCCACCGGGGAGTTCGCCGCCATGCGGGACGCCAGAGCGAGGGCCTCCTCGCGGTCCGTGCCCGGCGGGACGACCGAGTCCACCAGGCCCAGCGCCAGCGCCTCGGCCGCCTCGACTCGCCGCGCCGTGAAGATCAGCTCCGCCGCCCGCGCCGCGCCCACCCGTCGCGGCAGCAGCTGCGTACCGCCGCCGCCCGGGATCACCCCGACCGAGACCTCCGGCAGGCCGACCACCGCCGTCTCGTCCGCCACGATCACGTCACACGCCAGCGCCAGCTCGAAGCCGCCGCCCAGCGCGAACCCGTGCACCGCCGCGATCGTCGGCATCGGCAGCTCCAGCACGCCCCCGTACGCACCGCGCGTGGTCGGCCGCTGAGCCACCAGCTCCGCGTCCGACAGGGAGTTGCGCTCCTTGAGGTCCGCCCCGACGCAGAACGCCCGCTCGGCGGTCGACGAGACCACGACCACCCGTACCGACGCGTCCGCCGCGAGCGCGGCACACGTCGCCCCGATGGCCCTCGCCATCTCCGTCGACACGGCGTTCATCGCCTTGGGGCGGTCCAGGACCAGCTCGGCCACCCCGTCGTCACCGTGCCGACGTACCGATACGAACTCCGACTCCGACACCGACACCACGCGGCCCTCCCGGTTAACGAACGTTACCCGGGGATCTTAGGCTTCCGCCGCGTCAGCGACCAGGGCTCCACGACGCCCAGCCCGCGCACCGGCCGCTGCCACATCGGCTGGAGCGCGAAGCGGTACGCGCCGCCGCCCTCCTCCGACTCGGCTTCCTTCTCCGACACCGGCGCGGCGCCCGTGCGGCCCAGTTCCTCCGCCATCGCCCCGTCCACCAGCACCGCGTCCTTCGGCGCTATCGACGTCAGCCGCGAGGCCAGGTTCACCGTGGTCCCGAAGACGTCGCCCATCCGGGTCGTCACCGTCCCGAACGCGATCCCGACGCGCAGCTCCGGCATCTGCGGATCGGCCTCCATGGTCTCGATCAGCCGCAGCGCGATCTCCGCCGCCGTGCCCGCGTCGTCGGCGCAGTAGAGGACCTCGTCGCCGAGCGTCTTGATCAGCCGGCCGCCGTGCGCCGCCACCAGGTCCGCCGCCGTCGTCTCGAAGGCCTCGACGAGCTCGCCGAGCTCCTCCTCCTCCAGCCGCCGCGTCAGCCGGGTGAAGCCCACCAGGTCCGCGAAGCCGACCGCGAGCCGCCGGTCGACCATCTCCTCGTCGTCCGCGACCTGCACCACCCGCCCGGTGGCGGCCGCCAGCTGCCGCCGCCACACGTAGACGAGGAACTCCTCCAGCTCCGGCAGCAGCAGCTCGACGAGCGGGTACGTGACCTCCGTACGGGTCATTCCCGGCTCCGGCGGCTCCGTCAGGCCCTCCAGGAAGGAGTCGATCTGCCATTCCGCCAACCGGGCGGTGGTCTGCCCCGTGGAGCGCGCCACCTGCACCGCCATCGGTTCGCTCAGCAGCCCCGCCTCGACCAGGCCGGCGAGGCGGCGCAGCGCCAGTACGTCCGCCTCCGTCAGGGCCTTGGCCTGCCCGATGTCCGCGAAGCCCATCGCCCGCCAGAAGCGCGAGGCGAGCTCCATCGAGACCCCGGCGCTGCGGGCCGCCTGGAACGGCGTGTAGCGGCGCTCGGCGCCCAGGATGAGCTGCTCCAGGCGGATGGCGAGCGGGTCGGCCGTCGGCTGGACGGTGTGGTCCACCTCGTGGTGGGGAGTGTGCTGGTCCCGCCCGATCGGCGTCCCGGCACTCGTGCCCCCGCCCGAACCGGAGCCGGAGCCGGTGGGGCCGCTGGGCCCGGCGGGCCCCGTGGCCCCGGAGCCCCCGCCGGCGGACGCGCTGGACGTAGGGTCGTCGACGGTCAAGGGCCGCCTCCTGTCCATTCCGTGCGCACTGCCGAACCGGGTGATCACCGGGAAGGCCGGGATCGCCTAAACCATACGGCAGGTGTGCCGTAGCTCACTCCCCAGTCCGCCACCGGGCCCGCGCTAGCGCACCGACCGCAGGTGGACCACGTCCCCGGCGCCCACGGCCTCCCGCTCCCCGTCCGCCGTCCTGATGACGAGCCGCCCGTCCGCGTCGACCGCCTCGGCCGTTCCGGTGAGCTGACGCCCGCCCGGCAGCTCCGCCCGGACGTGCCGGCCGAGGGTCGCGCAGCCCGCCGCGTAGGTCTCCTGGAGGCCGCTGGCGGCCGGGTCGCCGCCGGCCGCGCGCCAGTCGCCGTACCACTGCTCCAGGGACCGCAGTACGGCCTTCAGCAGCGGCTCCCGGTCCGTGACGGTGGCCTTCGCCAGGGCCAGCGACCCGGCTTCCGGCACCGGCAGCTCGGCGTCGTTCAGCGTCACGTTGAGCCCGATCCCGATGACGACCCCGTCGCCCACCCGCTCGGCGAGGATCCCCCCGGTCTTGCGCTCCTCGCCGTCCACGCTGACCAGCAGGTCGTTGGGCCACTTGAGCGCGGTGTCCACGCCCGCCGCCCGGGAGAGCCCGGTCGCGGTGGCGACCCCGGCGAGCAGGGTCAGCCAGCCCCACCGCTCCTGCGGGACCTCCGGCCCCGGCTTGAGCAGGACGGAGAAGAACAGCCCCGACCGGGCCGGCGCGACCCAGCTGCGGTCCAGCCGCCCGCGCCCGGCGGTCTGCTCCTCGGCGACGAGCACGGCTCCCCCGGGGAGGTCCCCGGCCCGGGAGGCGAGATCGCTGTTGGTGGACCCGGTCGAGGGCAGTACCTCCAGGGAGGTCCACAGCCCCCCGTCGGTGACCATGGCCCGCCGCAGCGCGGCGGCGTTCAGCGGCGGCCGGTCGAGGCTCGACCAGTGGCCTGCGGAAGCGTCTGACGGCATCAAAGTTCCCCTTGCCTGGAAGCCCGGCCCCGGGCCGGGACGGAAGCGAGGCAAGCGCGTCTTCTCCGGCGAAGCGGGCATTGAAGTCCACGTCAAACCCTACCGACGCGCGGGCCGCGCGGCCCTCGTGGACGCGGCGCGGCGCGGCCGCCGGCCGGCGCACCCCCTACGCACCCCCTAGGGAAGGTGGCGGGGCCAAGCAAGCCACTTCCGGTGTGTCAAACGCCGCACTGTCGAGGGACGTGCCCGCCGATACGCTACGCACCAGTAGCCAGCAGTAGTCATCCAATTGACCAGGCAGTTGACGACACCACGCAGGGAGCCGCGACCCCGATGTCACAACCCTCAGAGCCGATCGACATGCATACGACCGCGGGCAAGATCGCGGACCTGCAGCGCCGCATCGACGAAGCCACCCACGCCGGCTCCGCACGGGCGGTGGAGAAGCAGCACGCCAAGGGCAAGCTGACGGCGCGTGAGCGGGTGGCCCTGCTGCTGGACGAGGGATCGTTCGTCGAGCTGGACGAGTTCGCCCGGCACCGTTCCACCAGCTTCGGGCTGGAGAAGACCCGCCCCTACGGCGACGGCGTCGTCACCGGCTACGGCACGGTCGACGGCCGCCCGGTCGCGGTGTTCTCGCAGGACTTCACCGTCTTCGGCGGCGCCCTCGGCGAGGTCTACGGCCAGAAGATCATGAAGGTCATGGACTTCGCGCTGAAGACCGGCTGCCCCCTCGTCGGCATCAACGACTCCGGCGGCGCCCGCATCCAGGAGGGCGTCAGCGCGCTGGGCATGTACGGCGAGATCTTCCGCCGCAACGTCCACGCCTCCGGCGTCATCCCGCAGATCAGCCTGATCGTGGGTCCCTGCGCGGGCGGCGCGGTGTACTCCCCCGCGATCACCGACTTCACCGTGATGGTCGACCAGACCTCGCACATGTTCATCACCGGCCCGGACGTCATCAAGACGGTCACCGGCGAGGACGTGGGCTTCGAGGAGCTGGGCGGCGCCCGCACCCACAACTCCACCTCCGGCGTCGCCCACCACATGGCCGGCGACGAGAAGGACGCCATCGAGTACGTCAAGTCCCTGCTGGCGTACCTGCCGTCGAACAACCTCTCCGAGCCGCCCGCCTTCCCGGAGGAGGCGGACACCGAGGTCACCGACACCGACCGCGAGCTCGACGTCCTGATCCCGGACAGCGCGAACCAGCCGTACGACATGCACACCGTGATCGAGCACGTGCTCGACGACGCGGAGTTCCTGGAGACGCAGGCGCTGTTCGCCCCGAACATCCTCACCGGCTTCGGCCGCGTCGAGGGCCACCCGGTGGGCATCGTCGCCAACCAGCCGATGCAGTTCGCCGGCTGCCTGGACATCAACGCCTCCGAGAAGGCGGCCCGGTTCGTCCGGACGTGCGACGCCTTCAACATCCCGGTGCTGACCTTCGTGGACGTCCCGGGCTTCCTGCCGGGCACCGACCAGGAGTACAACGGAATCATCCGGCGCGGCGCGAAGCTGATCTACGCCTACGCCGAGGCCACCGTCCCCCTGATCACCGTCATCACCCGCAAGGCCTTCGGCGGCGCGTACGACGTCATGGGCTCCAAGCACCTCGGCGCGGACCTGAACCTGGCCTGGCCGACCGCGCAGATCGCCGTCATGGGCGCGCAGGGCGCGGTCAACATCCTGCACCGCCGCGCGATCGCCGAGGCGGAGGAGGCGGGCAACGCCGAGGAGACCCGGGCCCGGCTCATCACCGAGTACGAGGACGCGCTGCTCAACCCGTACACGGCCGCCGAGCGCGGTTACATCGACGCGGTGACCATGCCGTCCGAGACCCGCGCGCACGTGGTGAAGGGGCTGCGCCAGCTCCGCACCAAGCGGGAGTCCCTGCCCCCGAAGAAGCACGGCAACATCCCCCTGTAGGAGGTCAGTCCTGTGGTGATCAAGGTCGTCAAGGGAAACCCGACCCCGGAGGAGCTGGCCGCCGCACTGGCGGTGGTCCAAGCGCGCGCGGCGGTGCTGGCCTCGGCGCCGTCGGGCGCGCCCGCGGTCGCGGACGAGTGGGCGGCGCCCTCCCGGGTGGCCCGGCGGCACCTGCCGCAGCCGGGGCCGCGCGCGTGGGGGCGTACGTACTGGCCCGCGTAGCCGGGTCGGGTCGGCCCGGCCCGGTCCGGTCCGGCGGCGCGGCAAATATGGCGTGAACGCACCGTGGCGCCTGAGTACGAGTACTCAGGCGCCACGGCCGCGCCGGGGCCAGGATCGGAGCATGCTCTGGTCAGACCCCAAGGACGAGCCGCCGAAGGACATGCGCGACGTACAGGCCATGCTCCGGCGGCTGATCGTGGTGCTCGCGCTCGCCATGCTCGTGGTGGTGTACGTCCTCGGCGTGGGCCCCTTCTAGCCCCGGCCGGGCGGCTTCCCGGCCGCCCCTACGATGACTGCCATGACTGCCGAACCCCGCGCCCTCGTCCTCGCCTCCGCCTCCCCCGCCCGGCTGAACCTGCTGCGGCAGGCCGGGCTGGCCCCGCACGTCATCGTCAGCAACTTCGACGAGGACACCCTGAACGCGGACAGCCCGGCCGAACTCGCGCTGGCGCTGGCCGAGGCCAAGGCGGCCGTCGTGGCGGCCCTGGACGAGGCCTCGGGCGCCCTGGTGATCGGCTGCGACTCGGTGCTGGAGCTGGACGGCGAGGCGCTCGGCAAGCCGGCCGACGCCGAGGAGGCCACGGCCCGCTGGAAGTCGATGCGGGGGCGGGCCGGCGTACTGCGCACCGGGCACTGCGTGATCGACACGGCGAGCGGGCGTCAGGTCTCGGCCACGGCGTCGACGACGGTCCGCTTCGGCGAGCCGACGGACGCCGAGGTGGCGGCCTACGTGGCGAGCGGCGAGCCGCTGCACGTGGCGGGCGCGTTCACCCTGGACGGCCTGTCGGCCCCGTTCATCGACGGCATCGACGGCGACCCCGGCAACGTCATCGGGCTGTCGCTGCCGCTGCTGCGCTCCCTGCTGGGCGAACTGGGCGTGTCCATCACGGACCTGTGGGCCTGAACTCCACGACCGGGCCCTCGCCCTTGCCCTCGCCCGCGCCCCGGCCCTCGTCCCTGACCGCGTAGAGCGTCAGGGACAGGGCGAGCAGGCAGAAGATCAGCATCACCGCGGCGAAGACGCCCCAGCCGGCGGGTCCGACCGCGAGGGCGCCCAGCACGCCGTGGGTGACCGTGGCGACGATGAGCACGACGCGGGCGGGCCGCCCGGGCGCGAGGTCCCGTACGGCGGCCACGGCGAGCAGGACGGCGCACAGCAGCAGGAAGGCCCCCATGCCCGCGCCCAGCGCGTAGGTTGCCTTGGACATGACATCCGGATCACTGCCGGCGATGGACATCGACTGGTTCGCCGTGGTCCTGCCCAGGACGATGTGGACGAAGACGAGCACGGCCGCTTCCAGGACGAGCACGATCGCGGCCACTCCGGCCACGAGTCTGCGCAGCAGCACGACGCCCCCACCCCCACACGGCACAAGCACGGCACAAGCCCGGTCGACGCCTGGAGGCTACTAACCGGTAATCCGGTGGACAAGGGGTCGGCGCCTCTTCGTTACCGGACGACGCGCCGCACCGCCCGGCGCGCCGCCCCCCGGGAACGGCGCGCCCGGGCCCGGCGGCAAAGAATCATTGGGCCGTTCGTAGGGACTCCACAAAGAATCGGCGCGGCCCGCTGGCCTGGTGGACAGAGACCTCGTATGGGCCACGGGGTTACTGTGCAGTCGGGGATCCCCCTGACCTGGGGCGCCACAAGGCTTTTCCGGACTCAAGGTGTTCTCGAATCACACTCCGTGTGGGCAAGCTCACCTATGGGGAAGGGTCGAAAGGCCGTGTGGGCTGTCCCTAAACTCAGCTTGTTCCAAGGAGGGAGCCATCGTGCGCAAGGTGCTCATCGCCAACCGTGGCGAAATCGCTGTCCGCGTTGCCCGGGCCTGCCGGGACGCCGGGATCGCCAGCGTAGCCGTCTACGCCGATCCGGACCGGGACGCTCTGCACGTCCGCGCGGCCGACGAAGCTTTCGCGTTGGGCGGTGACACCCCGGCCGCGAGTTACCTGGACATCGCGAAGGTCCTTCAGGCCGCGGCCGATTCCGGTGCCGACGCCATCCACCCCGGGTACGGGTTCCTGTCGGAGAACGCCGAGTTCGCGCAGGCCGTCCTCGACGCCGGTCTGACCTGGATCGGCCCGCCGCCGCAGGCCATCCGGGACCTCGGCGACAAGGTCGCCGCCCGTCACATCGCGCAGCGCGCCGGCGCGCCGCTGGTCGCCGGCACCCCGGACCCGGTCTCGGGTGCGGAGGAGGTCGTGGCCTTCGCGAAGGAGCACGGCCTGCCCATCGCGATCAAGGCCGCCTTCGGCGGTGGCGGTCGCGGCCTCAAGGTCGCCCGCACCCTCGAAGAGGTGCCCGAGCTCTACGACTCCGCCGTCCGCGAGGCCGTGGCCGCGTTCGGCCGCGGCGAGTGCTTCGTCGAGCGCTACCTCGACAAGCCGCGGCACGTCGAGACCCAGTGCCTGGCCGACTCCCACGGCAACGTGGTCGTCGTCTCCACGCGTGACTGCTCGCTGCAGCGCCGCCACCAGAAGCTGGTGGAGGAGGCCCCCGCGCCGTTCCTGACGAAGGAGCAGAACGCGGAGCTGTACGCCGCGTCGAAGGCGATCCTGAAGGAAGCCGGCTACGTCGGCGCCGGCACCGTCGAGTTCCTCGTCGGCACCGACGGCACGATCTCCTTCCTGGAGGTCAACACCCGCCTCCAGGTCGAGCACCCGGTCACCGAAGAGGTCACCGGCATCGACCTGGTCCGCGAGATGTTCCGCATCGCCGACGGCGAGGAGCTCGGCTACGGGGACCCCGTGCTGCGCGGTCACTCCTTCGAGTTCCGCATCAACGGCGAGGACCCGGGCCGCGGCTTCCTGCCCGCCCCCGGCACCGTCACCCGGTTCGCCCCGCCGTCGGGTCCGGGCGTCCGCCTCGACGCGGGCGTCGAGTCCGGCTCGGTCATCGGCCCGGCGTGGGACTCCCTGCTCGCCAAGCTGATCGTCACCGGCGCCACCCGCGAGCAGGCCCTGCAGCGCGCCGCGCGTGCGCTGGGCGAGTTCGAGATCGAGGGCATGGCCACGGCCGTTCCCTTCCACCGCGCGGTCGTCGTCGACCCGGCGTTCGCCCCCGCGGGCGGGAACCCGTTCACGGTCCACACCCGGTGGATCGAGACCGAGTTCGTCAACGAGATCCCGGCGTTCACGGCTCCGGCCGCGGACGAGGCGGAGGACGAGCCGGGCCGCGAGACGGTCGTCGTCGAGGTCGGCGGCAAGCGCCTCGAAGTCTCCCTGCCGTCCTCGCTCGGCATGACCCTGGCCCGTACGGCCGCCGCGGGTGGCGCCAAGCCGAAGCGCCGCGCGGCGAAGAAGTCGGGCCCGGCCGCGTCGGGCGACACGCTGGCGTCGCCGATGCAGGGCACGATCGTCAAGGTCGCGGTCGAGGAGGGCCAGCAGGTCGCCGAGGGCGACCTGGTCGTGGTCCTGGAGGCCATGAAGATGGAACAGCCCCTGAACGCGCACCGCGCGGGCACCATCGTGGGCCTCACCGCCGAGGTCGGCGCGAGCCTCACGTCCGGCGCCACGATCTGCGAGATCAAGGACTGACACCCTGAAAACGGGGTTCCCGGGGCCACCGCCCCGGGAACCCCGTTTTTTCATGTGCACCCAACCTCGCCGGACCACCCAGCCCCGCGGGCGTTCGAAGCGGGGGGCGGGGGCGGAGCCCCAGGCCTCCCAGCCCCGCCGGACCACCCAGCCCCGCCGGCGTTTGAGGCGCGGGGTCTGGGGCGGAGCCCCAGGTCTTTCAGCCCCGCCGGCGTTTGAGGCGCGGGGCCGGGCAGCGCCCGGGAGGGGGCCGGCCCCGCGGGGCTAGCGGCGCCGCATGTCCGCGACGCGCGCCCGCTCACCGGCGCCCTGCTGCTCCAGCATGGCAGCGGCAGCGGCAGCGGCGGGCGCACTGCGCAACTGGGCCGTCGGCCCGCCCCGCCGCTGGACCGGCAACGGCGACTCCCGCCGCGGCCGCCGCCCCACCATCGGCCCGTCCCCGCCAGGGGCGACCGCGGCCCCGGCCACGGTGATCTGCACGCCCTGGTCCGCCAGCGCCTGCAACTCCGTACCGGCCCGGTCGTCGTGCGGCGGCGGCTCGTCCGTCACCAGCCGCGTCATCACGTCCGTCGGCACGGTCTGGAACATGGTGTCCGTCCCGAGCTTCGTGTGATCGGCGAGCACCACCACCTCCGCCGCCGCCTGCACCAGTGCCCGGTCCACGCTCGCGGAGAGCATGTTCGAGGTGGACAGCCCGCGCTCGGCGGTCAGACCGCTCCCCGACAGGAAGGCCCGCGAGACCCGCAGCCCCTGGAGGGACTGCTCGGCCCCGCTGCCGACGAGCGCGTAGTTGGACCCGCGCAGGGTGCCGCCGGTCATCACCACTTCCACCCGGTTGGCGTGGGCCAGGGCCTGCGCGACCAGCAGGGAGTTGGTGACGACGGTCAGGCCGGGCACCCGCGCGAGCCGGCGGGCCAGCTCCTGCGTGGTGGTACCGGCGCCGACGACCACGGCCTCGCCCTCTTCGACGAGACTTGCCGCGACATCGGCAATGGCGGTCTTCTCCGCCGTCGCGAGATGGGACTTTTGCGGAAAGCCGGACTCCCGCGTGAAACCGCCCGGCAATACCGCACCGCCGTGCCGGCGGTCGAGGAGTCCTTCTGCCTCCAGTGCCCGCACGTCCCGCCGTACGGTCACTTCGGAGGTCTGGACGACGCGGGCGAGCTCCCGGAGCGATACCGCTCCGTTGGCCCGCACCATTTCGAGGATCAATTGGCGACGTTCTGCAGCGAACACGAAACTGACAGTAACCCCAACGACCGTCTGCTTTCAGCTCTTTACGCCGGAATACCGAAGTTGTTCATAAGGCGGGGTGACTAGTGGTATACGCAGTCCTACGACTGCGTGAACGTCCCACGATTCGAGCCGACCCCGCCTCAAACTCCGTACGGAGCAAGGAGGTTGCCCGGGATCAGGCCTCCCCGGCGGCCTTCCGCGTGTGCAACTGGCGCGCCACCTCGGCGATCGAGCCCGAGAGGGAGGGGTACACGGTGAACGCGTTTGCGATCTGCTCGACCGTCAGGTTGTTGTCGACCGCGATCGAGATGGGGTGGATCAGCTCGCTCGCGCGCGGCGAGACGACGACGCCGCCCACCACGATCCCGGTTCCCGGGCGGCAGAACATCTTCACGAAGCCGTCCCGGATGCCCTGCATCTTGGCGCGCGGGTTGCGCAGCAGCGGCAGCTTCACGACACGGGCGTCGATCTTCCCTGAGTCCACGTCGGCCTGCGTGTAACCGACAGTGGCGATCTCCGGGTCGGTGAACACGTTCGACGAGACCGTCTTCAGGTTCAGCGGGGCCACCGCGTCGCCGAGGAAGTGGTACATCGCGATGCGCCCCTGCATGGCGGCGACGGAGGCCAGCGCGAACACGCCGGTCACGTCTCCGGCCGCGTACACGCCGGGGGCGGAGGTGCGGGAGACCTTGTCGGTCCAGATGTGGCCGGACTCCTTGAGCCGGACCCCGGACTCCTCCAGGTTCATGTTCCCGGTGTTCGGGATCGCGCCGACCGCCATCAGGCAGTGGGTGCCGGTGATGACGCGGCCGTCGGAGAGGGTGACCTCGACCCGGTCGCCCACCCGCTTGGCGGATTCGGCACGCGAGCGTCCGATGACGTTCATGCCGCGGCGCCGGAAGACGTCCTCCAGGACGGCGGCGGCGTCCGGGTCCTCGCCGGGCAGCACGCGGTCGCGGGAGGACACCAGGGTCACCCGGGAGCCGAGGGCCTGGTACGCGCCGGCGAACTCGGCGCCGGTGACGCCGGAGCCGACGACGATGAGCTCCTCCGGGAGCTCGTCGAGGTCGTAGACCTGGGTCCAGTTCAGGATGCGCTCGCCGTCGGGCATCGCGTCCGGGATCTCGCGGGGGTGGCCGCCGGTCGCGATCAGCACGGCGTCGGCCGTCAGGATCGTCTCCGTGCCGTCCGCGGCGGTGACGATCACGTCCCGGGTGCCGTCGATGCCCTGCGGGCCGCCGAGCTTGCCGCGGCCGCGCATGACGCGGGCGCCGGCCCGGGTGACGGAGGCGGTGATGTCGTGCGACTGGGCGAGCGCGAGGCGCTTGACGCGGCGGTTGACCTTGCCGAGGTCCACGCCGACGACGCGCGCGGCCTGCTCGATGTGCGGGGTGTCGTCGGCGACGACGATGCCCAGCTCCTCGTACGAGGAGTCGAAGGTGGTCATCACCTCGGCGGTCGCGATGAGGGTCTTGGAGGGCACGCAGTCGGTGAGCACCGACGCCCCGCCCAGACCGTCGCAGTCGACGACGGTCACCTCCGCGCCGAGCTGGGCCCCCACGAGGGCCGCCTCATACCCGCCGGGTCCGCCGCCGATGATCACGATCCGGGTCACGAAAACTCCGCCTCACGTCTACCCGGCCGGCTGCCGCCCCGGCCGGGGCTTCCGGGGGTCTCCCCGGGGGATGCATTCCGTGCCCCATTGTCCCGCACGCTTCAAGGTGCTTCTCCCCCGGTCCGGCCATCCGTGCGGACGGCCGGGCACGCGGCCTGCCCCGCCCCTCCCGTACCCTCGACCTCATGTCGCTCTACGCCGCGTACGCCGGCAACCTCGACCCGCGGCTGATGACGCGCCGCGCACCCCATTCGCCGCTGCGCGGCACGGGCTGGATCAACGACTGGCGGCTGACCTTCGGCGGCGAGCAGATGGGCTGGGAGGGCGCGCTCGCGACGATCGTCGAAGCGCCGCGCCACCAGGTCTTCGTCGCCCTGTACGACATCGCGCCGCTGGACGAGGACTCCATGGACCGGTGGGAGGGCGTCGGGCTCGACATCTACCGCCGCATGCGCATCCGCGTCCACACCCTGGACGGCGAGGAGGCGGCCTGGTGCTACGTCCTCAACGGCTACGAGGGCGGCCTCCCCTCGGCCCGCTACCTCGGCGAGATCGCCGACGCGGCCGAATCCGCGGGCGCGCCGCACGACTACGTGATGGAACTGCGCAAGCGCCCCTGCTGAGGCCGGACCCGGTCTCGCCACCGGGCCCCCGGTTCCGCACCACCCCCGGGGGACGATTCGGCGGATACGACAAAGCAACGATCCGAACACCGTGAGCTGTGCCATCTACGCGCGTAGGCAATGCTCGGCTACGCTCGTCTGCGTGAACGCATCTGTTACCGACCCCTTCGCCGACGCCACCGCCGCAGCCGCCCGCCTGCGTGAGCTGACCGGCGCCGAAACCCACGATGTCGCCCTCGTCATGGGCTCCGGCTGGGCCCCCGCCGCAGAGGCGCTGGGCGCGCCCGAGGCGGAGTTCCCGGTCACCGAGCTGCCCGGCTTCCCGCCCCCGGCCGTCGAGGGCCACGGCGGCAAGATCCGCTCGTACAAGATCGGCGACAAGCGCGCGCTGCTCTTCCTCGGCCGGACCCACTTCTACGAGGGCCGCGGCGTCGCCGCCGTCGCCCACGGTGTCCGCACCGCCGTCGCCGCCGGCTGCAAGACCGTCGTGCTGACCAACGGCTGCGGCGGTCTGCGCGAGGGCATGAAGCCCGGCCAGCCGGTCCTGATCAGCGACCACCTCAACCTGACCGCGACCTCGCCGATCGTCGGCGCCAACTTCGTGGACCTCACCGACCTCTACTCGCCGCGCCTGCGCGCGATGTGCAAGGAGATCGACGAGACCCTCGAAGAGGGCGTCTACGTCCAGTTCCCCGGCCCGCACTACGAGACCCCGGCCGAGATCAACATGATCCGCGTCATGGGCGCCGACCTGGTCGGCATGTCCACCGTGCTGGAGGCCATCGCCGCCCGTGAGGCCGGCGCCGAGGTGCTCGGCATCTCGCTGGTCACCAACCTGGCGGCGGGCATCTCCGGCGAGCCGCTGAACCACGAAGAGGTGCTCCAGGCCGGCCGCGACTCGGCCGCGCGCATGGGCAAGCTGCTCACCCAGGTCCTCGCCCGCATCTGAGGCGAGACACGCACCGGCACCGTACGAGAGACGAGGCGGAAGTAGTGCAGGAACAGGACGACCTGATCACCCGGGCCCAGGCCTGGCTGGCCGAGGACCCGGACCCGCAGACGGCGGCGGAGCTCGCCGAGCTCATCGGGTCCGGCGACACCGCCGAACTCGCGGAGCGCTTCTCCGGCACCCTGCAGTTCGGCACGGCCGGACTGCGCGGCGAGATCGGCGCCGGCCCGATGCGGATGAACCGCTCCGTGGTCATCCGCGCGGCGGCGGGCCTGGCGGCCTACCTACTGGCCCAGGGACACGCCGGCGGCCTGGTCGTCGTCGGCTACGACGCGCGCTACAAGTCCGCGGACTTCGCCCGCGACACCGCGGCCGTCATGACCGGCGCCGGGCTGCGCGCGGCCGTCCTGCCCCGACCGCTGCCGACGCCCGTCCTCGCGTACGCCATACGGCACCTGGGTGCCGTCGCCGGCGTCGAGGTGACCGCGAGCCACAACCCGCCCCGGGACAACGGCTACAAGGTCTACCTCGGCGACGGCTCCCAGATCGTCTCCCCGGCGGACGCCGAGATCGCGGCGGAGATCGCCCGCGTGGACACGCTCGCCTCGGTCCCCCGTCCGGAGTCCGGCTGGGAAGACCTCGGTGACGAGGTCCTGGAGGCCTACCTGGCGCGTACGGACGCGGTCCTGACCCCCGGCTCCCCCCGGGGCGTCCGAACCGTCTACACGGCCATGCACGGCGTCGGCAAGGACGTCGTCATGGCGGCCTTCGCCCGCGCCGGCTTCCCGACCCCGGTCCTGGTGGCCGAGCAGGCGGAGCCGGACCCGGCGTTCCCGACGGTCGCCTTCCCCAACCCGGAGGAGCCGGGCGCGATGGACCTGTCCTTCGCGAAGGCCGCCGAGGCCGGGCCGGACATCGTGATCGCGAACGACCCGGACGCGGACCGCTGCGCGGTGGCGGTGCCGACCGCCGACGGCGGCTGGCGCATGCTCCGGGGCGACGAGGTCGGCGCGCTGCTGGCGGCCCACCTGGTCCACAAGGGCGCGCGCGGTGTCTTCGCCGAGTCGATCGTCTCGTCGTCCCTCCTCGGCCGGATCGCGGACGCGGCGGGCGTGGGCTACGAGGAGACCCTCACGGGCTTCAAGTGGATCTCGCGCGTCGAGGGCCTGCGCTACGGCTACGAGGAGGCGCTCGGCTACTGCGTGGACCCCGAGGGCGTCCGCGACAAGGACGGCATCACCGCCGCCCTGCTGGTGGCGGAGCTGGCGTCGGAGCTCAAGGAGCAGGGCCGCACCCTGACCGACCTGCTGGACGACCTGGCGATGGCCCACGGGCTGCACGCCACCGACCAGCTGTCGGTCCGCGTCTCGGACCTGTCGGTCATCGCCGACGCGATGGCGGCGCTGCGCGCGCAGCCGCCGACCGTCCTGGCGGGGCTGCGGGTCGTCTCGGCGGAGGACCTGGGCGAGGGCACGGCGACGCTGCCCCCGACGGACGGCCTGCGCTACTACCTGGACGGCGACTACAAGGCCCGGGTGATCGTCCGCCCGTCGGGCACGGAGCCGAAGTTGAAGTGCTACCTGGAGGTCGTGGTCCCGGTCGCGGACGCCGCCGACCTCACCGCGGCCCGCACCCGGGGCCAGGACGTCCTGGACGCCGTCAAGAAGGACCTGGCCGCCGCGGCCGGGATCTGATTTCCCCACGCGCCCCTCGCACGGCCCGGCCCTGGCGGTCCTCCCCGGATCCGGGCCGCACCGCCGAACTCCGTCCGGCGGTGCGTGACCGGGCGCCTGTGGGCGTCTGCCCGGCCCCGGCCCGTCCGCCGGGGCCGTACCCGGGCGCCCGGCCCGGCCCGTCCGCCGACCGGGCCCCACCGGCCCCCTGAGCCCGCCTCAGGGGGCCGTCCCCATTCCCGGGCCCGCCCTTATCCAGCCCCGCCGGCATTTGAGGCGCGGGGGTCCGGGGGAAGCGCCCCCGCAACGGCGCCGCGGTCGGGCGGCTCACGCCCGGCCCGGTGGCCGTCCCCGGCCCGGCGGCGCGAGGGACGCCGGGCGATCGGGACCCCGTCAGGAAGCCGTCGGCTTCGGGCGGACCACGTCGCCCAGGGTCGGGACCGATTCCGGGCGGGAGCGGACGGCGTCCGTGCACTCCCACGCCCGCGGCGGGTCCGCGTCCGGGCCGCCCAGGACCACCGCCCCGGGCCCCGCCGACACGGCATCGCTGCCGGCCAGCGTGCACACGATCTGCGACAGCGCCACCGGCGGCAGGTCCTCCGGCCGCCGGCTCAGCCGCAGCGTCCCCGCCGGGTCGCCCGCCCGCGACGGCTCGGCCGTCAGCCCGCCCGGGACCCCGGTCGTGAACCCCGCGTCCCGCTCCTGCGCGGACGGGGTCCGCTCCAGCGCCTCCAGCAGCGCCTGCGTCGCCAGCACCACGGGCTCGCGCGCCGTCCGCTTCTCCGGCACCGGCACCACCCGCTCCACGCCGACCAGCTGGGAGCCGCAGATCAGCTCCACCGTGGCCCGGAACCCCTGGACCCCGCCCTGCCCGGCGGCCGGCGCCTCCGGCGTCTCGCACGACACCCGCGACGGAGCCGCGCCCACGTCCACCGGGACGGTCGTCGCCCGGATGCCGCAGCCGAACGTCCCGTACACCAGCGTCGCGAGCACGACCCCGGACAGCGCCCTACGCGTCCGCGTCACCGGCGATCACCTTCCCCACGTCCACCGGCAGCCGCAGCGTGAACAGCGCCCCGCCCTCCGCCGCGTTGGCGGCCGTGATGTCGCCGCCGTGGATGTGCGCGTTCTCCACGGCGATCGACAGGCCCAGCCCGCTGCCGTCCGACTTCGGCCGCGACGCGCTCGCCTTGTAGAACCGGTCGAAGACGTGCGGCAGGACCTCCTGCGGGATGCCCGGGCCGTTGTCCTTGACCGCGATGACCAGCCACTCCTCCTCGACCGTCACCGACACCCGCACCGGCGAACCGCCGTGCTTGAGCGCGTTGCCGATCAGGTTGGCCAGGATGACGTCGAGCCGGCGCGGGTCGAGCCGGGCCATGATGCCCCGCTCCGCGTCGAGTTCGACGGCGTCGAGCCACGCCCGCGCGTCGATGCAGGCCGTCACCTGGTCGGCGACGTCCACGTCGTCCAGCACCAGCCGCGCCGTCCCCGCGTCGAAGCGGGTGACTTCCATCAGGTTCTCCACCAGGTCGTTCAGGCGCCGCGTCTCGCTCACGACCAGCGCCACCGCCGGTGCGATCATCGGATCGAGGTCGTCGACCTCCTCCTCCAGCACTTCGGCCACCGCCGTCAACGCCGTCAGCGGCGTGCGCAGTTCATGGGACATGTCCGCGACGAACCGCCGACTGGACTCCTCCCGCGCGCTCATGTCGGCGACCTTCTTCTCCAGCGCCTCCGCCGTCTTGTTGAAGGTCCGGGACAGGTCGGCGAGTTCGTCGGTCCCCGACACGTCGAGCCGGTGGTCCAGCTCGCCCTCGCCGAGCCGCCGCGCCGCGTCGCCGAGGCGCTGTACGGGCCTCAGCACGGTCCGGGCCGCGGCCTGCGCGAGCAGCGCGGACCCGAGCAGTGCGAGGCCCGTCGCGATGGTCAGCGACCAGCCCAGCGCGTTCAGGTCGTCCCGCTCCTGCGCGAGGGACTTGTACATGTAGCCGGTCGGCCCGCCGCCCACGATCCGCGTCCCGCCGACCAGGTACGGATTGCCCTGCGGCTTCGTCCGCTGCCAGTACACGTGGTACTCGGCGTCGTTGGCCGACGTCGTCTTCTGCCGGTCGTTCACGGCGCTCTGGAGCGACTTGGGTACGTCGTCCAGCCCGAAGGAGTCGGGACCGGCCGCGCCGAACACCTTGCGGCCGTCCTCCCGCTCGTCGACCAGCAGCACGCTGTACCCGGGGCTGCTGCCCGCCATCAGCTCGGCGGTGCGCTGCATCTCCTCGGGTGTCGGGTCGCCGGGCAGCGCGGCGGCCCGGTTCTGCATCTCCTGCCGGAAGTCGCCGAGGGCGGCCTCCTGGACGCGCGTGAGGACCGCCTCGCGGTTGAGCCAGTAGGCGATGCCGGAAGCGGAGACGGCGGCCGTCAGCGCGACCAGGGCGAACACGACGAGGAGCCGCAGCCGCAGGCTGGTCCAGCGCCGGCCCGCGAACAGGGCTCGGATCACTGCGGGGAGTCCAGCCGGTAGCCGACTCCGCGCACGGTACGGATGAGGGTCGGTGAGGACGGGATCTCCTCCACCTTGGCGCGCAGCCGCTGCACGCACGCGTCCACGAGCCGGGAGTCGCCGAGGTAGTCGTGCTCCCAGACCAGCCGCAGCAGCTGCTGCCGGGAGAGCGCCTGGCCGGGCCGGCGGCTCAGTTCGAGGAGCAGCCGCAGCTCGGTCGGGGTGAGCTGGAGGTCCTCGCCGTTCTTCGTCACGGTCATCGCGGCGCGGTCGATGACGAGGGACCCGAAGGTGGCGGAGTCGCTCGCCTCGCGCTCGCCGCGGCGCAGCACGGCCCGGATCCGGGCGTCGAGCACACGCCCCTGGACGGGCTTGACCACGTAGTCGTCGGCGCCCGATTCGAGGCCGACGACCACGTCGATGTCATCGCTGCGCGCGGTGAGCAGGATGATCGGCAGCTGGTCGGTGCGACGGATCCGCCGGCACACCTCGAAGCCGTCGATCCCGGGCAGCATGACGTCCAGCACGATCAGGTCCGGCCGCTGCTCGCGCAGCAGTTTCAGGCCGTCCTCGCCCGTCGCCGCGGTGGCCACTCGGTGGCCCTGGCGAGACAGGGAGAGTTCGAGGGCCGTGCGGATGGCGTCGTCGTCCTCGATCAGCAACAGGAAGGGCACGGGCTCATTCTGTCCCATCGCCCGTTGGGACTTGTACCCGCGTGCGCGATCCCGGTTCCGCAGCGCCTGTGACAGTGCTGTGACAGTCGGCGGACACCCCGGTTATGTCCCGGGGGCAGGCTTCTACCAACGCACCAAGGAACCACCTCAGAACCGAAGCAGACTCCACGACGGGGGGCGCGAGATGAACACGCTGCACAGCACCACCACCAGCGCGGTTGTCACGCGGCTGCACGATGTGAACCGCCGGGCAGGTGTCCGTACGGCGACGGTCACCCGTCCCCGGCCGGCACACGTAGTGGCCATCGACGCGAACACGTACCAGTCCTCCTCCGTCGCGGCGCGGCCCGCGCCGGCCCCGGCGTCGAGCTCGGAGGCCGAGTTCACGGCGTACGTCCAGGAGCGGCGGGCCGCCCTGTACGCGACGGCGTTCCACCTGACCGGTGACCGTTACGAGGCCGAGGACCTGCTCCAGAGCGCGCTGTTCTCGACGTACCGGGCGTGGGACCGGATCAGCGACAAGGCGGCCGTGGGCGGTTACCTGCGGCGGACGATGACGAACCTGCACATCAGCGCGTGGCGCCGGCGGAAGCTGAACGAGTACCCGACGGAGGAGCTGCCGGAGACGGCCTCCGACACGGACGCGATGCGGGGCACGGAACTGCGCGCGGTGCTGTGGCAGGCGCTGACCCGGATCCCGGAGCCGCAGCGGACGATGCTGGTGCTGCGGTACTACGAGGGCCGGACGGACCCGGAGATCGCGGAGATCCTGGGCATCAGCGTCGGCACCGTGAAGTCGAGCATCTGGCGGTCGCTGCGCCGGCTGCGCGAGGACGAGGCGCTGAGCTTCGGGCGTGACGAGGCGGAGTCCTTCGAGGAGCTCGTCGCGTAACCGGAAGACCACGTGGCCAGGGGGCCCGTCCTACGGGGGTGGGGCGGGGGTCACATGGGGGGAGAAGAGGCGGGATCATGCGGCCGGGGGTCCGCACGATCCCGCCTTTTCGCATGTCCGGGGCCGGGGCGGTCGCGCGCGGCGGTCGTGTGCGGCGGTCACCTGGGCGGTCGCCTGTGGCGGACACCTGTGGACAGATAGTCTTCGCAGAGATAATCTCTCCACAGACATTCTGTTCGGATCGAGGAGGCCACCATGTGGGAGTACGAGCACGCCGTGGAGACCGACGCCGCGCCCGAGGCGCTGTGGCGGCTCTGGAGCGACGTGGAGAACTGGGGCGCCTGGAACGGCGGGATCGAGAAGATCGAGCTCCGGGGGCCGTTCGCCGAAGGCGCCGGGATCACGATGACCCCGCCCGGGGACGAGCCGGTGGAGCTGCGGGTCACCGAATTCGGCGAGGGCGAGCACTTCACCGACGAGGCCCGCTTCGGCGACCTCGTCCTGCGCACCACCCACCGCCTCGTCCCGCTCGGGCCGGGCCGTACGCGGGTGCTGTACCGGATGGAGATCACCGGCGCGGGCGCCGCCGAGGCCGGGCCGCAGATCGGCCCCGGCATCACCGCGGACTGGCCCGAGACGATGGCCGCGCTCGTGGACCTCGCGGCGCGGGGCTGAGCGCGGTGCGGCCCGGCGAGAGCCCCGGTTTCCTGCTCTGGCACGTCACGCTGCGCTGGCAGCGCGACATCGCCGCGGCCCTGACGCCGCTCGACCTGACGCACGTGCAGTTCGTGCTGCTGGCCTGCACCTGGTGGCTGAACGGCCAGGGCGAGCGGCCCAACCAGCTGGCCGTGGCCCGCCAGGCGGGCACGGACGTGAAGATGACCTCCCAGGTGCTGCGCACCCTGGAGAAGAAGGGCCTGATCGAGCGCGAGGTGGACCCGGCCGACACCCGCGCCAAGCGGCTGCGCGTGACGGCGCTCGGCGCCGAACTGGCCCCGCGCGCGATCGCCGCCGTGGAGGAGGTCGACGCCCGGTTCTTCCGGCCGGTCCCGGTCGGGGACGCCGTGACCCTCCTCGCCCGCCTGGCCGCCGACCCCGACCCCGAGGCCTGAGCCGGGGCCGGGCCCGGGGCTAGGCCGGGGCCGGGGTGGTGCGGTGGCGGCCGGCGGCCGCGGCGGCGAGGCGGCCGAGGGCCTCGTCGCGGCCGCACGGGTGCGCACCCAGGGCCGCGTGGCGGGCCACGATGCCGCGCTCCGCCCGCATCAGCCGCAGGCCGCGCCGCAGCAGGAACAGCACCGACTTGCGGCCCTCGCGCAGGTCCCGCGCGAGGCGGCGGCGGAACGTCGTCGACGGCCGCCCCCGCAGGCAGATCGCGTCCGCGAGCAGCCCCAGCTCCTGGCACCGCCCGGCGATGTCCGCCGCGAAGATCCCCTCGGCGATGAACAGCGGCGTCCGCGAGATGTCCAGCGCCTCCGCACCGGTCCGCGAGGAGGTCGCGATGTCGTACACCGGGACCTGCGTACGCCCGGCCGCGCACAGCTCCTCGATCGCCGCGACGGCGGTGTCCGCGTCCCAGGACAGCGGGGAGTCCCAGTCGATGTCCGAACTGCCCTCGACCAGCGGGAGGGTCGGGTCGTCACCCTCCTTGTAGAAGTCGTCCAGGCGCAGCACGGGCAGACCCGAGCGGGCCGCCAGCGAGGACTTGCCGGACCCCGAGGGACCGGTCAGAAGAACGACACGCGTAGGCAAAGGAGAGGAGGAGCTCACGGGACACCAGTGTGAACCATTCCCCCGCACAGGGGATGCCTCCTGCGGCCGGTTGGTATCGAGGATCACACCTCAACTACGCTGCGTGCGCACGCGACTACGACCACAGGCGGGAAACCCATGGCACGTCACGCAGCTCCGCACGCCTCCGCGCTGCGCTCCGCAGGCCTCACCCTCTCCATGGCGGGCGCCGCGCTCGCGATGGCCGCGGGGGGTGCCCAGGCCGGTGAGCTCTCGGTCCCGGCGGCGCTCGCGGGGGTCACCGATCCGATCGCGAACCTCAAGGTGAACCCCCTCGCCCACACGGGCGTGGATCCCCTGGACAACGGCATCGGCACCAAGGTCGCGGACTTCCCCGCCGTCGGCACCGGCATGGTGACCGGCACCCTCACCAGCGGTCCCTCCGTCGGGGAGCTGCCCACGGCCGCCGCGTCCTCGCTGCTCGGCCCGCTGCTGCCGGGCGCTGCCGGCTAGCCCCGGGTGCGGGCGCGGAAAGGCCCCGGCGGCGCGGGGGACGCCACCGGGGCCGGCTTTTCCGTGACCGTAACCAGGTCCGGATCCGGGTCTAGTACGAAGACCCGCCCGAGCCCAGCGAACCCGTCGGGTGCCAGACCGTCTTGGTCTCCAGGAACGCCGTCAGGCGCGCCGTGCCCGGGTCCGCGCTCCAGTCGTCCACACCCTGTGGACGCAGCACGCGCTTGAGGTTGTCGGCCGCCGCGATCTCCAGCTCCTTGGCCAGCGCCGCGTCGGCACCCGCCAGGTCGATCGCGTTGACGTCCTGGTGCGACGCCAGGTGCGGGCCCATCTCGCCGGCCTTGCCGGACAGGATGTTGACCACGCCGCCGGGCAGGTCGGAGGTGGCGAGCACCTCGCCCAGGGAGAGGGCCGGCAGCGGGGACTTCTCGGAGGTGATCACGACCGCCGTGTTGCCGGTCGCGATGACCGGGGCGATCACCGAGATCAGGCCCAGGAAGGACGAGTCCTGGGGGGCGATCACGGTCACGACACCGGTCGGCTCCGGGGTGGAGAGGTTGAAGAACGGGCCCGCGACCGGGTTGGCCCCGCCCACGAGCTGGCCGATCTTGTCGGTCCAGCCCGCGTACCAGACCCAGCGGTCGATGGCCGCGTCCACGACCGCCGCGGCCTTGGACTTGGACAGCCCCTCGGCCTCGCCGACCTCGCGGACGAACTGCTCGCGGCGGCCCTCCAGCATCTCGGCGACGCGGTAGAGGATCTGCCCGCGGTTGTACGCGGTCGCGCCCGACCAGCCGCCGAACGCCTTGCGGGCGGCGACGACCGCGTCACGGGCGTCCTTGCGGGAGGACAGCGGAGCGTTGGCCAGCCAGTTGCCCTTGGAGTCGCTCACCTCGTACACCCGGCCGCTCTCGGAGCGGGGGAACTTGCCCCCGACGTACAGCTTGTAGGTCTTGAAGACGCTCAGACGCGTCGAAGACTCAGACATCGAGGTAGCCCTCCAGGCCGTGACGGCCGCCTTCGCGCCCGAAGCCCGACTCCTTGTAGCCGCCGAAGGGCGAGGTCGGGTCGAACTTGTTGAACGTGTTGGCCCAGACGACGCCCGCGCGGAGCTTGTTCGCGACCGCGAGGATGCGGCTGCCCTTCTCCGTCCAGATGCCGGCGGACAGGCCGTACTGGCTGTTGTTGGCCTTGGCGACGGCCTCGTCGGGCGTACGGAAGGTCAGCACGGACAGCACCGGGCCGAAGATCTCGTCGCGGGCGACGGTGTGCGCCTGGGTGACGTTCGTGAACAGCGTCGGGGCGAACCAGTAGCCGGAGGACGGCAGCTCGCACGCCGGGGACCAGCGCTCGGCGCCCTCGGCCTCGCCGGTCTCCGCGAGGGCGGTGATCCGGGCGAGCTGCTCGGCGGAGTTGATCGCGCCGATGTCGGTGTTCTTGTCGAGCGGGTCGCCCAGGCGCAGGGTGCTCAGGCGGCGCTTGAGGGAGTCCAGCAGCTCGTCGTGGATCGACTCCTGGACCAGCAGGCGCGAGCCCGCGCAGCAGACCTGGCCCTGGTTGAAGAAGATGCCGTTGACGATGCCCTCGACGGCCTGGTCGATGGGGGCGTCGTCGAAGACGATGTTGGCGCCCTTGCCGCCCAGCTCCAGGGTGACCTTCTTGTCCGTACCGGCGATCTGGCGGGCGATGGCCTTGCCGACCGCGGTCGAGCCGGTGAAGGCGACCTTGTTGACGTCCGGGTGGGCGACCAGCTCGGCGCCCGCGCCCCCGTACCCGGGGATGATGTTGACGACGCCCTTGGGCAGGCCGGCCTGGCGGCAGATGTCCGCGAAGAACAGCGCCGAGAGCGGGGTGGTCTCGGCGGGCTTCAGGACGACCGTGTTGCCGGTGGCGAGCGCCGGGGCGATCTTCCACGCGAGCATCAGCAGCGGGAAGTTCCACGGGATGACCTGGCCGGCCACGCCCAGCGGGCGCGGGTTCGCGCCGTAGCCGGCGTGGTCGAGCTTGTCGGCCCAGCCCGCGTAGTAGAAGAAGTGCGCGGCGACCAGCGGGAGGTCCGCGTCGCGGGTCTCCTTGATCGGCTTGCCGTTGTCCAGGGTCTCCAGGACTGCGAGCTCGCGGCTGCGCTCCTGGATGATCCGGGCGATGCGGAAGAGGTACTTGGCGCGCTCGGAGCCGGGCAGCGCGGACCACTTCTCGAAGGCCTTGCGGGCGGCCTTGACGGCGCGGTCGACGTCGGCGGCACCGGCCTGGGCGACCTCGGCGAGGACCTCCTCGGACGACGGCGAGACGGTCTTGAAGACCTTGCCGTCGGCGGCGTCGGTGAACTCGCCGTCGATGAACAGCCCGTAGGAGGGCGCGATGTCCACGACGGACCGCGACTCGGGGGCGGGTGCGTACTCGAATACAGATGCCATGGTGATCAGTCCACCGTCACGTAGTCGGGACCGGAGTAACGGCCGGTGCTCAGCTTCTGGCGCTGCATCAGCAGGTCGTTGAGCAGGCTGGAGGCGCCGAAACGGAACCAGTGGTTGGTCAGCCAGTCCTCGCCCACGGTCTCGTTGACCAGGACCAGGAACTTGATCGCGTCCTTGGTGGTCCGGATCCCGCCGGCCGGCTTCACACCGATCTGGATTCCAGTCTGCGCCTTGAAGTCGCGGACGGCTTCGAGCATCAGCAGGGTGTTGGCGGGGGTGGCGTTGACCCCGACCTTGCCCGTGGACGTCTTGATGAAGTCGGCGCCCGCGAGCATGCCGATCCAGGAGGCGCGGCGGATGTTGTCGTAGGTCGACAGCTCGCCGGTCTCGAAGATGACCTTGAGGCGGGCGGCGGTGCCGTCGGGGCGGACGCACGCCTCCTTGACGGCCTTGATCAGCTCGTACGTGTCGAGGTAGCGGCCGGCGAGGAAGGCGCCACGGTCGATGACCATGTCGATCTCGTCGGCGCCGGCGGCGACGGCGTCACGGGTGTCGGCCAGCTTGACCGGCAGGGCGGCGCGGCCCGCCGGGAAGGCGGTGGCGACGGAGGCGATCTTGACGTCCGCCCCGTTCAGGGCCGCCTTGGCGGTGGCCACCATGTCGGGGTAGACGCAGACCGCGGCGGTCATGGGCGTCGTACGGTCGGTCGGATCGGGGTTGACGGCCTTGGCGGCGAGTGCCCGGACCTTGCCCGGGGTGTCCGCGCCTTCCAGCGTCGTCAGGTCGATCATCGAGATGGCCAGGTCGATGGCGTACGCCTTGGCCGTGGTCTTGATCGAGCGAGTGCCGAGCGCGGCCGCGCGCGCCTCCAGGCCGACGGCGTCGACGCCGGGAAGCCCGTGGAGGAAGCGGCGCAGTGCGCTGTCGGACGTCGTCACGTCAGCGAATGCGGGGAGGGTGGTGGGCATGGTCACCACATGAGCATATCTACGCGCGTAGCGGCCTGTCACCCCCTCCCCCGAATCCATTCGGAATCGGCCCGGCCGTTTGCTGTTGCGCGGCGATGACGGGAGGAAGATCGTCCGCTCGCACAGGATCCGTAAATTCTTCTTCAGCAACCCGCCACACCTGATCCCGGCTCCGGCCGAACAGACTCAACGAGGCATGCGGCTCTCCTCCACCTACGTCACACTCGCTTCAGGAGTCGTTATGCGTACCGTCCTTCGTACCTCGATCGTCACCGCCGCCCTCGCCGGCGCGATGCTCGCGCCCGCCGCCGGCGCCGCCTTCGCCGCGCCCGCCCCGCAGGCAGTGACCTCGACGACGAAGGCGGCCGCGCCGCAGGTCAAGAAGGTCGCCATCAACAAGCACCTGATCGCGAACATGAGCAACTCGCCGACCAGCGGGCCCTCGATCCAGATCCACATCACGAACGAGGACGGCACGGTCCGCCCGAAGGCGCTGGCGACCCTCGACCGCAAGCACACCAAGCAGGCGGCCCAGGGAACGGTCTTCACCCTCACCGAGGCGGAGACGGCCGAGCCGGTCCTCACCGTGTTCGAGGGCGGCGTCACCACGTCCTTCCCGCTGCCGAAGGGCACGGCGGCGAACCCCGCCCCCTCCCCCGCCCCTGCCCCCGCCCGCTACGCGGGACAGGCCGTCTACATCGGCAACGGCATGGTCGCGGTGCTGCGCAACAAGAGCGAGGGCCCGGAGGCCTGGATCCGCTACGTCGGTGCGCAGTGGAAGCCGGGCGACTCCTACATGTCCCGCGTCCTGGCCGTGCTCGACCGCCGGCAGACCACCGACTCGGCGTACGGCGCCTCCTTCAAGCTCACCAAGGCGGAGACGGCCGCCCCGGTGCTCGTCGTCACCATCAACGGCGCCTCCAAGTCGTACGCGCTGCCCCGGGGCAAGGCGGGGCAGAACTGCTCGGCCGAGTCCAAGATCCAGGACATCGGCGCCGGCACGACCGCCGAGCTGTACATGTCCCCCGAGGGCCCGAAGGTCGCCCTGCGCACGGCCGGGGAGGCCACCGCCTGGCGGATCCTCGACCGCGGCTTCCCCGCCCTGAACAAGTCGGACGGCATCGTCGCCCGCATCGTGAACCCGAGCGGCGCCAAGCCCGTCTTCGAGTGGAGGACCCAGGGCGGTGCCACCCCGCTCGGGCGGACCACCTTCCCGGCGCTCCCCCAGGGCTGCAAGCTGAACTACAAGGTCACGGAGCAGGAGAGCGGCAGCAAGCCGGGCTCCACCACCCCGGCCGGGACCAAACCGCAGACCCAGGCGCAGACCCCGGTCCAGACCCAGACGGCCGTGGTGCCCGAGGGCGCGGTCGCGGCGGGCGCCGAGCTCCCGGTCGAGACCGTCGCGGACACCGACAACGGCACCACCCTGGCGGCGGGCGCCGGCCTCTTCGCGATCGCCGCCGCGCTCGGCAGGGCCGCCCTGCGCCGTCGCCGCGTCAACGGCTGACGCCCGGCGGGCCACACCCCCTTTCCCACCCTTCGGCGGGCCGCCCTCGTGGCGGCCCGCCGGTCCCCGTTCAGGAGCTCCCCCATGCCCCGCGCCCCTGTCCGCGCCCGTGTCCGCGCGCTCGCCGTGCTCGCCCCGCTCGCCCTCGTCGCCCTCACCGGATGCGGCGGCGGCCAGACCGGCCCCGCCGTGCTGATCGGGCACTTCGACACCGCGCGCGGCCCGGCCGTACTCAAGGACGCCTCCAAGGTCCACACCGGCGACGAGATCACCGTCTCCCGCGCGGACGGCAGCTCCGCCGTCTTCCGGGTGCGCGAGCTGGAGCAGGTCGACAAGTCGGACTTCCCCACCGCCAAGGTCTACGGGGACACCACCCGCCCGGAACTCCGCGTGATCACCTGCGGCGGCGAGATCACCGCGGGTCACCGTCCGGACAACATCATCTTGTATGCCGATCTCGTGGGGTGAGGGTGCGTGAGGCACAATCGGCCCCATGAGCAGCCAGCAGCCCACCGACGAGCCGGTCTACGACGACCGGGTCTACCGCTCCCCCATGGCCGTGGTCACCGGGGTGCTGCTGATCGCGCTGGCCGCGTGGCTGTGCGGCGACGCCGTGGTGCGGGGGACGGGGACCACCCGCTGGATCGCGCTGGCCGTCGCCCTGTGCGCCGTACCGCTGATCGTGGCGTTCACGCTGCGCGCCGCGGTCTTCGCCAATGACGACCGGCTGCGGATCCGCAACCCGTTCCGCACCATCGAGCTGCCGTGGGCCTCGGTCGACGCCGTACGGGCGGGCTACTCCGCCGAGGTGCTCGCCGAGGGCCGGAAGTTCCAGCTCTGGTCCGTCCCCGTCTCCCTGCGGGAGCGCAAGAAGGCGAACCGGCAGCAGTTCAGCCGCCGCGGCGGCCTGACCGGCAAGGGCCTGCGGGCCGACCAGCCCGAGGGCACGGCCGCCGAGCCGCGGCGGGCCGGCGCGGACAAGGTCGTGGACGAGCTGCGCGAGCTGGCCGAGCGCGGGGCCTCCCGGGCCGGGGCCCAGGGCTCCGTGAAGGTCCGCTGGGCCTACGAGATCATCGCGCCCGCCGTGATCGGCGCGGTCGCGCTGGTCGTCCTCCTCGTGGCGGGCTGAGCCGGAGCGCGAGGGGCCGGGGCACGTGGTGAGCACCACCCGTACGTCCGGAACCGCCGCTACCGCCGGGCGCGTCCTCGCAGGTGTGCAGCGTCTAGAGGACGGCGGCAACGCCGCCACCGCCACCACCGCCCAGGCGATCCGGTTCCGGCTCCGGCTCGCCGGCTGGGTTCTCCTCGCCGCCCATCTCCTCCTCGTCGGCTGGCTGACCCTGCGGCCCCTGGACGTTCCCTGGGCGGCGGCCGCCAATCTGACCCCGCTGGAGGGGATCAAGGCCGATCTGGCGTACGGCCCGCTGGGCGCGGCCCGGCGGATCGGCGAGGGCCTGGCGCTGCTCGCCCCGCTCGGGGTGTTGCTGCCGCTGGTGGGCGGGCGGCTCGCGCCGTCGCCGCTGGCCGCGTGGTCCTCGCTGGCCCGCACGGCGGCCGCCGCCGTGCTGTTCTCCGTCAGCATCGAGATGCTGCAGAGCGCGATCCCGGGCCGGGTGGTGGACGTCGACTCGGTGCTGCTGAGCACCGCCGGGGTGGTGCTGGCGCACGTGGCCGTCGTACCGGCACTGCGGGCCAGGATCCGCCGGTCTCAGGGGGCCACCCCGAGAATTACCAGGGTCGGGCTCGGCCCGTGGACCGACGTTCTGTCGGCGGTACCGCGCGAGTATTGAGGCATCGCGGAAAAGCGATCCCGATACGAAGGAGAAACCCCATGAGCGCGATTGCCCGCCCCCGTGACGGACGGATGATCGGCGGCGTCTGCGCCGGTCTCGCGCGGCGTTTCGGAATGTCGGCGAAGACGATGCGGATCATCTTCGTCCTCTCCTGCCTGCTGCCCGGCCCGCAGTTCCTGATCTACCTGGCGCTGTGGGTGCTGCTGCCGAACGAGAAGTCCGCCGCGAACGCCGCCTGGTAGTCCGGACCGGCCTGGCGGTCCGGTCCGGAACAACCGCGGCGACGGGCGGTCAACCCGCGCGCCGGACCTTCTCCAGCTGCTTGTCCGCCACTTCCCGCGGCACCTGTGCCTTCTGGTCGGCGGCGGCCACGTTGAGGGCGGTGAGCCGTACGACGGTGCTCCCCTGCCGGATCACGACCAGGTGCACCTGCGCCGAGGCGCCATTGGCGACGGCGGTCGTGGTCCAGCTGACGCTCTCGTCACCGCCGGTCTTGTACGGAGCCGCCTTGACGTCCTTGTAGCTGCCGGTCTGCTTCTGGATGGTGGCGGAGAAGCCCGTACCGCAGGCGGCGACCGCGTCCTTCAGCCGGGCGACGAGCCGCTTGGCGTCGCTCTCGGAGTAGGAGCTGACGGTGGCGGAGACGGCGAGGCCGACCTGCCGCTGAGAGCCGATGCCCCGGTTGACGCTCTCGCGCGCGGCCGGGTCGGGCTTGTCGCCCATGACGTCGGCGAGCGGCTGGCAGGCCTTCTTGTCGGCCTGGGGCTGTCCGTGGGGGGCGTTCGGGTTGGCCTGCGAGGAGATCTGGTAGCCGGGCAGGTCGCCCTGCTCCAGGGAGGCCCGCTCCAGCGGCGTCGAGCCCTTCTTCGGGGCGGTCGGCGCCCCGGAGGCGGCGCCGGCGGTGGCGCCCGTGCCGGGCGCGCCGGAGGCGGCCGCGGACCCGCCGGGGGCCGGGGCCTTGCCCGTCGCGGGGGTGTCCTTGCTGCTGCACCCCACGGCTGCGAACAGCAGGACGGGGAGCAGCGCGACCGTGGTCGCTCGTGCCTTCATGCGCATGACCGAGACCTCATACCCAGTGCGTCGGCGGGCAGTTGGTGGTGATCGTGGCACACGGCGCGACGTGGCGCACACCTGGTCGAAGGGGTGTGCGCCACGCGTGCGTGCGTACGGATTCCGGCGGGCGGCAGGGGCGCTCGCGAAGTCCGCGGCGCTGATCCGGTACGGATCAGCCGCCCAGGCCGTTCAGGCCGCTGGTGAGCGAGCCCACCACGCCGGTGACCTGCGAGGTGGGGTCGCTCGACTGCTGGGCACCCTCTTCGCCCACCTGCTGCTGGCTGGTGAGTCCCTGGAGCGCGCCGGTGGCGGAGCCGAGCGTGTCGGTGAGGCCGACGGCGGGGGCGGCCGAGGCGGAACCGGCGGCGACGGCGGCGAAGGCGGCGCCGAGGGCGGCGGCACCGAGGATCTTGGCAGCTGACTTCTTCATGAAGGTTCGTCCTTGCGACGGGGAATTGAGCGGCTCCGCAAACTAGTCACTTCAAACCCCGGCCCGCAAACATCCTTTGATATGAGAAAGCGCCCGGGAATTGCCCCTCCCGGGCGCTTTCAGTCCGTCATGCCATGGCCTAGGCGGAGACGGAACCGCTGGTGGAAGCGGTCTGACGGAACAGCCATTCCGACTTCAGCTCGGCGTAACCGGGCTTGATGACGTCGTTGATCATGGCGAGTCGTTCATCGAAAGGAATGAACGCGGACTTCATCGCATTGACCGTGAACCACTGCATGTCGTCGAGCGTGTAGCCGAAGGTGTCGACGAGGTGCTCGAACTCGCGGCTCATGCTGGTGCCGCTCATCAGCCGGTTGTCCGTGTTGACGGTGAGCCGGAAGTGCAGCTTGCGCAGCAGGCCGATCGGGTGCTCGGCGTACGAGGCGGCCGCGGCGGTCTGCAGGTTCGAGGTCGGGCACATCTCCAGGGGGATGCGCTTGTCCCGTACGTACGAGGCCAGGCGGCCCAGCTTCACGGAGCCGTCGGCGGCGACCTCGATGTCGTCGATGATCTTCACGCCGTGACCGAGGCGGTCGGCGCCGCACCACTGCAGGGCCTGCCAGATCGACGGCAGGCCGAAAGCCTCGCCCGCGTGGATGGTGAAGTGGTTGTTCTCGCGCTTGAGGTACTCGAAAGCGTCGAGGTGGCGGGTGGGAGGGAACCCGGCCTCGGCGCCGGCGATGTCGAAGCCGACCACGCCGTTGTCGCGGTAGCGGTTCGCCAGCTCGGCGATCTCCAGCGCGCGGGCGGCGTGGCGCATCGCGGTCAGCAGGGCGCCGACGCGGATGCGGTGGCCGTTGGCCTTGGCGCGGCGCTCGCCCTCGCGGAAGCCGTCGTTCACGGCCTCGACGACCTCTTCGAGGGTGAGTCCGGCTTCCAGGTGCTGCTCGGGGGCGTAGCGGATCTCGGCGTACACGACGCCGTCCTCGGCCAGGTCCTCGGCGCACTCGGCGGCGACCCGGAAGAGGGCCTCCTTCGTCTGCATGACGGCGCAGGTGTGCGCGAACGTCTCCAGATAGCGCGGGAGGGAGCCGGAGTCGGCGGCTTCCCGGAACCAGATGCCGAGCTTGTCGGCATCCGTCTCGGGCAGGTTCTCGTAGCCGGCGGCCTGGGCCAGCTCGATGATGGTCCCGGGCCGCAGTCCACCGTCGAGGTGGTCGTGCAGGAGCACCTTCGGGGAGCGGCGGATCTGATCCGGGGTGGGCAGGTTGGGGGTGTCGCTCGTCATCCGGGCACTCTACTCCTACGCGCGTAGAGCACCGGGTTGACGGCGACGGTCGATACGTAACAGAGACCGTACGGAGGGGTGGCGTACACCTGTCGGTCTGAGACTGTTCCGCCATGGCACAGCATGCGCCGCCGGCGCGCGGGGCCCGCCTGGGGCGGGCGGCCGGCGCGAACGGCTCGGTCTCGACGGACAGCACGGTCAACGGGGTGGTGCTCCTGCTCCCCGGGGCCTCAAGATTCTCCCCCGGTCCACTGCGTCCGCTCGCGCGGGCGCTGGGCCGGGCGGGCGGGGCGGAAGGGCTGGTCACGCACCAGGTGGTGTACGGCTCGGGCTCCCGCGAAGACGACGCGGGGTGGGCGGCGGACGAGGCGGTGCGGCGGTACGGGGACGTGCCGGTGTGCCTGGCCGGCTACGACGCGGGGGGCCTGGCGGCGCTGCGGGCGGCGGGGCACGGTGCCGTCAACTCGGTGCTGGCGCTCGCCCCTTGCTTAGGGCCCGCGTCCCCGGCGGACTCCACCGAGCCGGTGAAACAGCTCGCGGGGCGGCAGGTGTTGATCGTGCACGGCACCAACGACGCGCGCAGCGATCCGGAATCGTCGTTCCGGCTCGCGGCCCGGGCGAAGAAGGCGAATCGTTCCACGTGCCGCTTCGAGGTCCACTCGGACGGGCACGGGCTGCGCGAGCACCAGGCCGAAGTGGTGGCGCTGTCGGTGGATTTCGTGCTGGGCGCGGTGTTCTCCGGCCGGTTCTCGCGGCCGGTCACGGACGCGCTCGCGGCGCCGCCGCCGCTGGGGCTGCGGATGCCGCTGGCCTCCGGGTTCGGGCGGTCGCTGCGGGGCTGAACCGGCCTGTCGGACGGGCCGTCCGCGCGTAGAGTGAGGAGTGGACTCGGGGCGCTGCTCTCCCGGAGGCGATCAGCATGGGCGCACTGGTGAGCCGGAACTTCGACGCGGCGGACGAAACCCGTCCGTTCGAGGCCGGCACGGGCCGTCTGGACCTGCTCAACACCGACGGCGGCCAGGTGGGGCGCGCGGTCTTCGAGCCGGGATGGCGCTGGACCCTGCACATCAAGCCCCTGGCCGGCACGGACACCTGTCAGGCCGCCCACACCGGGTACGTGGTGAGCGGCCGGATGGAGATCGTCATGGACGAGGGCGGGGAGCGGGCGCAGGTGGGCCCCGGCGACTTCATCCAGATCGCGCCGGGGCACGACGCCTGGGTGGTCGGCAACGAGCCGTGCGTGGTGCTGGACTGGACGGGCTACGGCGACTACGCCAAGCCCGGGTCCGGCTGAGGCGACTGACGCGGCCGAGGCGGCCGACGTTCGTCAGGCCACCGGCAGCCAGACCGGGTTCGTGAAGGCCGCCATGGCCCCCGGGAGCGGCGGGGCGACGGCGGGACGGCGGACCTCGGCCCGTACGTACGCCGAGCGGGCGGGGGTGGTGTGCCACTCCAGGACGGCTGCGCCCGGAGCGCCGCCGGGGGTGGTGACGGCCGGGCCCTGGTCGGTGATCAGGCGCAGCTCGCAGTCGGGGGCGCCCGTGACCGTGAGGCGGACCAGCACGTCGGCGTCCGGGGCGACCCGCAGGCGCTCGCCGATCCCGGCGTGCTCGCCGCGCCCGCCGACGGCCTCGAAGGCGACCGTGACCTGCGCGGACTCGGCGGCGTAGGCGCGGCCGGCCCGGATCCCGGCCAGGACGGCGTCCCGGGTCAGGTCCTCGGCGAGGACGACGGTCTGCGGGCCGCCCACGCGGTCCGGGTCGCGGTGGTAGTCGCTGTGCGCCACGGCCGGCAGCCACCGCTCGCCGTCGGCGCCGCGCAGGGTGGCGTCCCAGGAGGCCAGGGAGACCTCGTCGTCCGGGGTCCAGGGGCCGTTCCACACCTCCACCGCGTCGGCCTCGCCGAGGCCGAACTTCCAGGCGCAGCCGATGCAGGTGGCGTGCGGGTGGGCGGGGACGACCAGACCGCCCGCGCCCCGGATCGTACGGGCGAACCGGCCGAAGCGGCCCTCGCGCGCCCGGTAGCGCCAGTCGACGAAGGTGCCCGGGTCGGTGCCGACGGCGAGGACGTGGCCGGTACGGGTGGTGATCTCCTCGCCGGTCAGGATCAGCAGGTCCGGGGAGAGCGCGTCGGCCCAGGCAGCGTGCGCGGTGTGGGTGTTGTGGTCGGAGGAGTTGATGAAGTCCAGGCCGGCCGCCCGGGCCAGGTCCGCTGTCTCGGCCGGGGTGCGCCGCCCGTCGGAGTGCACCGAGTGGATGTGGCAGTCGCCCCGGTACCAGGCCCGGCCCCGGCCGCGGGCGCGCTGCGGCGGGTAGGCGGGGCGGGGGGTGGGGCCGGGCTCGCCGAAGGCGAAGCGGGCGGTGATCTCGTACGGGAGTCCTTGCGGGGCGACGGTGTACGGGCCGAGCAGCACGTGCCAGCGGCCGGGGCGGATCGGGCCGGGCACGTAGCCGGGGGTCGCGTCGTCGGCGCGCAGGAAGAACTCGGTGCGGGCGCCGCCGGACCAGCCGCGGAAGCCGCGGCCGCCGAGGGCGGTGCCGTGCTGGTCGAAGATGCCGATGTCGAGGGCGTTGCCGGGGGTGCCGGGCGGTACGGGGGGCCTGCCGTAGGTGTAGCCCACCCGTAACTCGCGTACGCCCCAGGGCACGTCGAGCGGTACCTCCACGAAGTCGGGGGCGCCCGGGGGGATCGTGCCGCGCAGGATCCGGGTGTCCGGCGAGGGGGCGGACAGGTGCGGGGTGGCGACCGCGGCGGCGCCGGTCGCGCCGGTCGCCAGGAGTTCGCGCCTAGTGAGGGCCATCCCTCCACGGTGACGGCGGTACGTGAATCCCGCGTGAATCGGGGGTGAGGCCTCCCGGCTGCCCGAGCAGGACCGCGGCCCGGTCCAGTACGCGGGTCAGGGAGTGCGCGGTCGGGGCGGTGGCGAGGACGTGCGCGTGGTGCAGCGATCCGGTCGGGGCCCGGCGTACGGTCGCGCCCGGCGGGACCGCCAGCCGGACCCGGACCACGCCGGGCACGGCGCGGGCGGCGGCCAGCGCGGGGCCGGTCCGCTCGACGCGGGTGCCGGGTGGGAAGTCCACGTAGCGCAGTGCGGCGTATGTGGCGTGCGGGCGGCGTAATCGGGCCGGCAGCCCGAGGCCGGCGGCGAGCGCGAGGCCGAGCACGTCCGTGCCGTGGGCGAGCCGGAGCAACTGCGTGAGCTCCTCGGGGCCGGGCCGGGCGTGGGCCTCGATCAGGCGGGGGCCGTGGGCGGTGAGGACGACTTCGGTGTGGGAGGCGCCGTCGCGGTGCCCGACGAGGTCGAGGACACCGCGCACGAGCGCCCGCACGGCCGCGGCGGTCGCGTGATCCAGCGCGACGGGCACCTCGTACCCGCGGGCCGCGCCGAGGTCGACGGGGGCGCCTTGGCCGGATGCGGAACCGGGGCCGGGACGGCACCCGGGGCCGCCGCCGGGGCCTGGGCGGTAACCAGAGCCGTACTCGGGGCCGTAGCCGGAGCCAGCGCCGGGACCGTCGCCGGGGCCGGGGCCAGGACCGTAGCCGGGGCCCGAGCCGAAGCCGTAGCCGGGGCCCGAGCCGAAGCCGTAGGCGGGGGCCGGGCCGTAGGCGGGGGCGGGGTGGGGGGTTGGGCCGAGGGGGGCGGCTGGGGCGGGTAGGCGGCGGGACCAGCCGAGGATGTGGTGGCGGCCGGCGCGCGAGAGGGTTTCGACGGCGAGTTCGGGGCCTTCGAGGTACTCCTCGACGAGCAGGTCCGTGACGGCGGGGTAGTGGCGGGCGGCGGCCTCGCCCTCGGCGGCGTCGCGGACCAGTCGCACCCCTTCCCCGTCGCTGCCCGCGCGGGGTTTGATGACACAGGGGTAGCCGATGAGCGTGGTGATGAACGGGATCAGCGAGGCCCGGCCGCAGCGGGCGAAGGACACGGGCCGGGCGGCGTGCAGGGTGTTGGAGCGGGCGCGCAGCGCGGCCTTGTCCATGAGCGCGGTGACGGCGGCGGCCGGGGTGCCGGGCAGGCCGAGTTCCTCGTTGGCGCGGGCGGCGGCCAGTGCGCCCGCCGCGTCGAAGCCGAAGACGGCGGCGCGTCCGTCCCGGACGGCCTCCAGCCGGCCGACCGCGCCGACCAGTCGGTGGTGGTCGCGCCAGTCCGTCCGTACCCGCCGCTCCGCCCCCTCACGGTCGGATGGCACCGATGGACCCGGCGCGACCACCACGGTGCGGGCACCCGCTCGGCGGGCGGCCGCGACGACGGCGGGGTGTGGGCTCAGCAGGACCGCCACGGGCCCCCGCCCCTCGATGGCTGTCCGCTGCCCCATACCGCGCTCCCCCTTCACGCCGTGGCTCCACTGTGCCTGTTCGGCATATGCCGATAGCGTCCGGGCAGGCGTCGTCTTGCCGCCTTGCGGGAACCCGAGGGGTTTATAAACAGCCATAGGCCGGGACGAATACGCACATGTCAGCTGATGCCGACGGCATTGACGGGACGTACGGGGACCTGAGCCCCGCGGCCCGGCGCCTGTACGCGTACGCGGTGGAGCGGCACGCCTTCCACACGGCGGAGGCCACGGCGGCGCTCGGCGCGCGGGCGGGCGCCGCGATCACCGAGCTGGCGGCCGCGCACCTGCTCCAGCGGGCGCCCGACGGCGGGCAGGACCGGTGGAGCGCGGTCGCGCCCCGGGCGGCGGCGGCCCGGGCACTGGCGCCGCTGGCGCTGCTCGTACGGGAGACCCACGACGAGATGGACCGGCTGCGCGGGCGGCTGGAGGCGCTGGTCCCGGCGTACGAGGCGGGGGCGGCGCTGCGGGAGCTGAGCGGCTCGGGGCACCTGGAGCTGATGACGGACCTGGGGGCGGTACGGGGGCTCATCGCGGAGCTGTCGGCGGGGTGCGAGCGGGAGCTGCTGACCTCACAGCCGGGCGGGGGGCGACCGCTGGAGACGCTGCAGGAGGCGATCGGGCGGGACGAGTCGCTGCTGTCGCGGGGAGTCCGGATGCGGACGATCTACCAGCACACCGCGCGGTACTCGCGGCCGACGGCGGCGTACGTGGAACGGGTGACGGCGCTGGGCGCGCAGGTGCGGACGCTGGGCGACGGGCTGATGCGGATGCTGATCTTCGACGAGCACACCGGGCTGATGCCGGTGCCGGAGCGGAGCGGGGCGGCGCTGGTGGTGCGGGAGCCGAACGTCGTGCACTTCATGACGACGGCGTTCGAGCGGTCCTGGGTGGGCGCGGAGCCGTTCCCGGCGACGGTGAGCCCGGAGGCGGCGCGGTCGATCTCGGACGAGCTGCGGCAGACGATCGTACGGCTGCTGTCGGAGGGGCTGGAGGACAAGGTGATCGCGCGGCGGCTGGGCATGTCCGAGCGGACGTGTCAGCGTCACATCGCGGAGATCATGCGAGCCCTGGGCGCCAAGTCCCGTTTCCAGGCCGGGTTCTTGCTGTCCTCGCTCCCGACCCCGCCGGAGGTCCCGCCCGCCCCGTGACGGCCCGCCCCGACCCGGCGGCCTCGCCACACACGACCCGGCCGCACCGCCGAACCAGCCGGATCCAAGCCCAGCCCCGCCGGCGCAAACCAGCCCCGCCGGCGAGGCCGGAATCGGCCCCGGCCGGGACTGACGTGCGCGGCGGGGGCCGCGTCGGCTACAGCGGGGACTCCAGGTTGGGGATCAGGCGGCCTCGGTGGGAGAGGAGGAAGCGTTTGAATTCCGCGACCGGCGGGGTGTCGGGGTGGCCGTCCAACCAGGCGACGCCGATCTCGCGGACCGCGCGCGGGGCGGTGACCGTCAGCTCGACCACGCCCGGCCGGGCCACGGCGGGTGGTGGGAGGAGGGCCACGCCCAACCCCGCCGCGACCAGGCCCCGCAGGGTTTCCGCTTCCTCGCCCTCGAAGGCGACGCGCGGGGTGAACCCCGCCTCCGCGCACAGGTCGTCGGTGATGCGCCGCAGGCCGTAGCCCGCCTCCAGCGTGACGAACGTTTCCTCGGCCGCCTCCGCGAGGCGGACGCGTTTGCGGCCCGCCAGGCGGTGGTCGTCCGGGACGACCAGGCGCAGCCGCTGCTCGTCCAGGCGGCGGGCCACCAGGTCGGGGGCGTCCGGGAGGGGCGAGGTGAGGCACAGGTCCAGTTCGCCCGCCCGCAGCTTCTCCAGCATCGCCTCGCCGTAGTTCTGGACCAGGGAGAACCGGATCCCCGGATGGTCCGCGCGGAAGGCCCGGATCAGGCCGGGTACCGTCTCGGAGCCCAGCGTGTGCAGGAAGCCGAACGCCACCTTCCCGGCCGCCGGATCCGCGTCCTGCTGCACCGATTCCGCCGCGCGGCCGATCTCCGTCAGGGCCTGCTCGGCCGAGGCCAGGAAGGTACGGCCCGCCGTGGTGAGGGCGACCGTACGGCCCTTGCGGGCGAACAGCGTGACGCCCAGGTCGTGTTCGAGCCGCACCATCGCACGCGACAGCGTGGACTGCGGAACGCCCAGCTCGTGCGCGGCGCGCGTGACGTGCTCGTGCCGGGCGACCGCGACGAAATACGCCAGCCGAGGGGCCAGCGAAGTTGTCACAGCCATGTCTTCTACGTAACGGTTCGTCGACATCCACGGTCCTGACCTGGGCTGATGCAGCAGTGCATTGATTATCGCGATTTTGTGCATTGGACGCATGAAACGGACACGCCTACCGTCGAAGGCATGCCTCCCGTTCATACCGGGGCACCCGTCATCCCGGGTGCCTCCACCCCGTCGTCCCCCGCGCCGCAGCCCCACTCCCCCGGCCGCCCCGGCTACCGCCGGATGAGCCTCGCGCTCTTCGCCGCCGGGCTGGCGACCTTCGCCCTCCTCTACTCCACCCAGGCCCTGCTGCCCGCGATCTCCGCCGGCTTCGGCGTGACGGCGGGTCAGGCCAGCTGGACGGTGTCCGCGGCCACCGGCGCGCTCGCCCTGTTCGTCCTGCCGCTCAGCGCGCTGTCCGAGCGCTTCGGCCGGACCCGGATGATGACCTGGTCGATGGTGATCGCGGTCGGCGTCGGCCTCCTCGTCCCCCTCGCGCCGAACCTGGAGTGGCTGGTCGCGCTGCGCGCCGTCCAGGGCGCGGCGATCGCCGGCGTCCCGGCTTCCGCGATGGCGTACCTGGCGGAGGAGGTCAAGCCGAAGGCCCTGGTGGGCGCGATCGGCCTGTTCGTGGCGGGCAACTCCATCGGCGGCATGAGCGGCCGCATCGTCACCGGGTGGGCGGCGCAGCTGTGGGGCTGGCGGGCGGGTCTGCTCGCGGTCGGCCTGATGGCGCTGGCCTGCGCGGTGGCGTTCCGGGTGCTGCTGCCCCGGGCGCGGTTCTTCCGCCCGGCGTCGCTGAACCCGCGCGCGGTGGGCCGTACCGTCGCCGGTCACCTGCGGGACCCGCTGCTGCTGCGGCTGTACGGGATCGGCGCGCTGTTCATGACCGTGTTCGGCGCCGTGTACACGGTGATCGGCTACCGGCTGGTGGACGAGCCGTTCTCCCTCGGGCAGGGCGTCGTCGGCTCGGTGTTCCTGGTCTACCTCGTCGGTACGGTCTCCTCGGCGGCCGCCGGGAAGCTGGTGGCGCGGGCGGGCCGGCGCGGCGCGCTGTACCTGGCGGTGACCACGACCGCGCTGGGGCTGCTGCTCTCGCTGGCGGACTCGCTGGCCGCGATCCTGGCGGGCCTGGTGCTGATCACGGCGGGCTTCTTCGCCGGGCACGCGGTGGCCTCGGCCGCCGTGAGCCGGACCGCGAAGACGGGCCGCGCGCAGGCCTCCGCGCTCTACCAGTCGGCGTACTACCTGGGCTCCAGCGCGGGCGGCACGCTGGGCGCACTGGCCTACCACTCCTCCGGGTGGGCGGCGACGGTCGGGATCGCGCTGCTCGCGGTCGTCGGCGTCGTCGCGATCACCCTGTACGGGTCGCACGCGGCCCGGGCGGCCCGGGTCGTCGGCGGCTCGGGAGCCGCTGCGGCTGCGGTTGTCAGACCCCTCCGGTAGCTTCCGAGGTATCGGGACCGACCTGGGGGACGAACCATGACTGACCTCGCGACCAGCCCGGAGCCGGACCTGGACACCGCGATGGAGCGGTACCGGGTCGAGCTGACGGGTTACTGCTACCGGATGCTCGGCTCGTCCTTCGACGCGGAGGACGCGGTGCAGGACACGTACGTGCGCGCCTGGCGCGGCTTCGCCTCGTTCGAGGGCCGGTCCTCGCTGCGGTCGTGGCTGTACCGGATCGCCACCAACGTCTGCCTGGACCTGCTGAAAGCGGGGAACAAGCGGGCCCGCCCGATGGATCTCAGCGCCCCGCAGCACCAGGCGTCCGCCATTCTCAACGAGCGGCCCGAGGTGACCTGGCTGGAGCCGGTGCCGGACGGCCGGGTGCTCCCGCAGACCGCCGATCCGGCGGAGATGGCGCTGGCGAGGGAATCCGTCCGGCTGGCCTTCGTGGCGGCGCTCCAGCACCTGCCGGCGAAGCAGCGGGCGGTGCTGATCCTGCGCGAGGTGCTGGCGTGGAAGGCGGACGAGGTCGCGCAGCTGCTGGACACCACGGTGGCGTCGGTGAACAGCGCCCTCCAGCGGGCCCGGGCGACGATGTCGGCGACCCGCGTCCGCGAGAGCGAGGCCGCGGACCCGCTGGACGCGGAGCAGGTGAAACTGCTGGAGCAGTACCTCTCCGCCTTCGAGGCGTACGACATCGCCCGGCTGACCACCTTGCTGCACGAGGACGCGGTGCTGTCGATGCCGCCGTTCGACCTGTGGCTCCAGGGCCACGCGGACATCGCCGCCTGGCACCTGAACCAGGGCCTCGGCTGCCGGGGCTCCCGCCTGGTCGCGACGACGGCGAACGGCCTGCCCGCCTTCGGCCAGTACCGGCCGGCGGCCTCCGGGTCGGGCCACACCCCGTGGGCGCTACAGGTCCTGGAGATCTCAGACGGCAAGATCGTCGGGCTCAACGCCTTCCTGGACACCGCGCGGTGGTTCCCCCTCTTCGGGCTCCCCGAGCAGCTCGACGAGTCCTACGAGGTCCAGCAGGGCGCGTAGGGCGGGGCCGGCCCCGGTGACGTGGAGCGGCCGCCCCCGCGCGGCGAACCGCAGCCGGGCCAGCACCTCGACGGCGCCGAGGCCCGGGGCGGTGACGGCGGCCGCGTCGCACACCACCGTCCGCGCGCCGTCCTCGTACAGCCGGGACAGGCGCGCGCACAGCCGGTCCGCGTCCTGCGTGGTCGGGCTGGGTCCGGGCAACGCGAGTCGGGTGATCTCCACGCAGGGGTGACTGCCGGGCCCGCCCGAACTCATCGGTGGCAGGCGATCAATCGGACGTCGGGAACACGGACGTGTCGAGGTCGATGTCGAACGGTGCGGGAAGCCGGAACGTGTCCCCGAACTTCCCGGCCTGCAGTACCCGGTAGACAGCCTCGGAAGGCTCGCCGTACAGCGTCACCGTGGGGCCACCGGGCGCGCAGGCGTCGATGAGGAGGTACAGCGGCACACCGGCCTGCGCGTATCCGGCCGCCTTGGCGATGCGATCGTGCGGGGCATTGGACGGAGAAGTGATCTCGACGACGAGTTCAGCCGCAGCCGCGGGAACGTAATACCGACTCCCCGGGAGCACCTCGTCGGCGATGACCAAGAGGTCAGGGATGGACATGCCCTTGCGGGAGGGAATCGCCACGCTCAGGGTCTGATGGACTTCCCAATCGTCCGGCAGGGCGGCATAGAGCTGCCGCTGCACCTTCGCGGCGATGAGGCTGTGACTGCTTGCGGGCGTAGGCGACACGGTGACGATCCCCTCGATGATCTCCACCTTGCAGCCCTCCGGCCAGTCCATCTCCTCCCAGAGACGGACAAGCGCGTCCCAGCTGTCGCCACGGTAGGGCTCATGCTGGACGGTGAGTGCGCTCATGGTGTGCTCCTCATTCGGTTCGTCACCGATCCCAGCATGGCGAACGGGACCGGCGGGCGTCCACCGGTCCCGTTCAGCCGCACGGGTGAGCGTGCGGGACTACGCGATGCGGTCCAGCACGATCGGCGTGGCGGAGTACGCCGTGCCGGCCGGGGCGATGTCGAAGGTGCCCTCCAGGGAGGCCAGGGCGTACTCGAACTTCTCCGGGGTGTCCGTGTGCAGGGTCATCAGCGGCTGGCCCGCGGTCACGGTGTCGCCCGGCTTCGCGTGCAGCTCGATGCCCGCGCCCGCCTGCACCGGGTCCTCCTTGCGCGCGCGGCCCGCGCCCAGGCGCCAGGCGCCGACGCCCACGCCGTACGCGTCCAGGCGGGTCAGCACGCCCGACTCGGGGGCGGTGACGACGTGCTGCTCGCGGGCCACCGGCAGGGCCGCGTCCGGGTCGCCGCCCTGGGCCGCGATCATCCGGCGCCAGACGTCCATGGCGGAGCCGTCGGCCAGCGCCTTGGCCGGGTCGGCGTCCTTGATGCCCGCCGCGTCCAGCATCTCGCGCGCCAGCGCCAGGGTCAGCTCGACGACGTCGGAGGGGCCGCCGCCGGCGAGGACCTCGACGGACTCGCGGATCTCCAGCGCGTTGCCCGCCGTCAGGCCGAGCGGGGTGGACATGTCGGTCAGCAGGGCGATCGTCTTGACGCCGCTGTCGGTGCCGAGGGCGACCATCGTCGAGGCGAGTTCGCGCGCGTCCTCGATGTTCTTCATGAACGCGCCGGTGCCGACCTTCACGTCCAGGACGAGCGAGCCGGTGCCCTCGGCGATCTTCTTCGACATGATCGAGGAGGCGATCAGCGGGATGGCCTCGACGGTGCCCGTCACGTCGCGCAGCGCGTACAGCTTCTTGTCCGCCGGGGCGAGGCCGTCGCCCGCCGCGCAGATGACCGCGCCGGTGGTGTCGAGGACGCGCATCATCTCCTCGTTGGAGAGCAGCGCGCGCCAGCCCGGGATGGACTCCAGCTTGTCCAGGGTGCCGCCGGTGTGGCCGAGGCCGCGGCCCGACAGCTGCGGGACGGCCGCGCCGCAGGCCGCCACCAGCGGGGCCAGGGGCAGGGTGATCTTGTCGCCGACGCCGCCCGTGGAGTGCTTGTCGGCGGTCGGCCGGGAGAGGGAGTCGAAGTTCATCCGCTCGCCGGACGCGATCATCGCGGCGGTCCAGCGCTTGATCTCGGCCCGGTTCATGCCGTTCAGCAGGATGGCCATCGCCAGGGCCGACATCTGCTCGTCGGCGACGACACCGCGCGTGTACGCGTCGATGACCCAGTCGATCTGCTCGGGGCTCAGCTCGCCGCGGTCCCGCTTCGTACGGATGACGGAGATGACGTCCATGTGGTGCTTCCTTCTACGCGCATAGAGAGGGTGTTGAACAGAGGGGTTCCGGAGAAGACGACGGCCCTTCGCCCGGCAGGGCGAAGGGCCGTCGGCACGGCTATCTCAGGTGGTCCGGCCCGAAGGCCTGCGGCAGCATCTCGGCCAGCGGGAGGATCCCCTTGGGGGTGTCCACCAGCAGTTCCGGTCCGCCGAACTCGAAGAGCAGCTGGCGGCAGCGACCGCACGGCACGAGGCTCTCGCCCTTGCCGTCCACGCACGTGAAGTGCGTCAGCCGGCCGCCGCCGGTGGCCTGGAGGGAGGACACCAGACCGCACTCGGCGCACAGGCTGAGTCCGTAGCTGGCGTTCTCGACGTTGCATCCCGTCACGACGCGGCCGTCGTCCACGAGGGCCGCGACGCCGACCCGGAAGCCCGAGTACGGGGCGTACGCCCGGGACATCACGTCCCGGGCGGCCGCACGCAGTTCTTCCCAGTCCACCGTCGGAGCGGGCGTCACTTGCCCTGGCCCTTGCGGTACGGAAGGCCGTCCGCCTTCGGCATCCGCAGGCGTTGTGCGGACAGCGCGAGCACCAGCAGCGTCGTGACGTACGGAGCGGCCTCGACGAACTGGCTCGGGACGGCGTCGGTCAGGGCGTACCAGAGGAAGAGGCCCGCCGAGCAGAGCGCGGCGACGCCGGCCTGGACGTGCTTCTTCTTGTACAGGTACCAGCCGAAGGCCACGACGAGCAGGATCGCCAGGAGCAGCAGCATCGCGTGGACGTTCTCGGCGCCGCCGCGCAGCTTGAGGCTGTAGGTGAAGCCGAAGAGGCCGGCGCCCAGGGCCGTGCCGCCCGGCATCCAGTTACCGAAGATCATCGCGGCGAGACCGATGTAGCCGCGGCCGCCGGTCTGGCCCTCCTGGTAGATCCCGGTGGAGACGATCGCGAGGAACGCGCCGCCGAGGCCGGCCAGCGCGCCGGAGACGACCACGGCGATGTACTTGTACTTGTAGACGTTGACGCCGAGGGACTCGGCGGCGACCGGGTTCTCACCGCAGGAGCGCAGGCGCAGGCCGAACGAGGTCCGCCACAGCACCCACCAGGTGCCCGGGACCAGCAGGACGGCGACGACGGTCAGCAGCGAGAGGTTGGTGACCAGGCCGCCGAGCACGCCGGCGATGTCCGAGACCAGGAACCAGTGCTTGCCCTGGAGCGTGGCCAACCCGTCCGACAACCCCGGAATGGTGATCTCCGTGATGGGGTCGATGCGGGGGGACTGCTTGGAGGAGCCGCCCGGGGCCTCGTCGAAGGTGAAGTTCGACAGGTACTGGGTGAAGCCGACGGCCAGGATGTTGACCGCCACACCGGAGACGATGTGGTTGACGTTGAACGTGACCGTGATGATCGCGTGCAGCAGGCCGCCGAGGGCGCCGCCGATGATGCCCATGAGGACACCGCTCCACGGGCCCCACTGGTAGCCGGCCCAGGCACCGAACCAGGTGCCGAGGATCATCATGCCTTCGAGGCCGATGTTGACGACGCCCGCGCGCTCGGCCCACAGACCGCCGAGGCCGGCGAGGCCGATCGGGACGGCGAGCTGGAGGGCGCCGGAGATCTGGCCGGCGGAGGTCAGGTCCTCGGCGCCGGAGATGACCCGGACCAGCGAGATCAGGGCGAGGCCGCCCGCGATGATCAGCAGGATCCAGGGCAGGGTGAGCTTGCGTCGGCCGCCGCCCTTCTTGGGCGCGGCGCTCGTCGCGGAAACGGTGCTGGTGCTCACGCCGCGACCTCCTTGTTGTCGGTCTTGAGGGCGTGCCCGGCGGCCAGTTCCTGGCCCACCTTCTGCTGCTGGCGGCGGATGCCGTAGCGGCGGACGAGCTCGTAGCTGACGACGACCGCGATCACGATCAGGCCCTGCATGATCGTGCCGATCTCCTTGGCGTAACCGGCGGTGTCGAGACCGGCGGAGGCCTTGTCGATGAAGGCGATCAGGAAGGCGGCGAAGAAGATGCCGACCGGGCTGTTGCGGCCGAGCAGGGCGATGGTGATGCCGGTGAAGCCGATGCCCACGGGGAAGGACAGGTTGTACGTGTGGGACTCGCCGAGCAGCAGCGGCATGCCGGCCAGACCGGCGACGGCACCCGAGATGAGCATGGAGGTCATGATCATCTTCTTGGCGTCCACGCCGGAGGCCTGCGCGGCGGACTCGCTGGCGCCGGTGGCGCGCAGGTCGAAGCCGAAGCGGGTCCGGTTGAGCACGAACCAGTAGACGACGCCGAGGGCGAACGCCACGAAGGTGAAGCCGTAGACCTCCAGGCCGTCACCGATGGTCAGGGCCGGGAACCAGCCGGACTCCGGGATGTCGCCGGTGGTCAGGTTGTTCGAGCCGGGGGGCTGGACACCGAGGTTCTTCGGCAGGATCAGCCAGGCGATCACGGCGGTGGCGATGGCGTTGAGCATGATCGTGGAGACGACCTCGCTCACACCGCGCCTGGCCTTGAGGACACCGGCGATGCCGGCCCAGAAGGCACCGGTGGCCATGGCCACAAGCACGATCAGCACGATGTGCAGCGGACCGGGCAGCGAGACCGAGGCGCCGACCACGGCGGAGATCATCGCCGCGAGCCGGTACTGGCCGTCGACGCCGATGTTGAAGAGGTTCATCCGGAAGCCGATGGCGACGGCCAGGGCTGCCAGGTAGTAGATGCCGGCCTGGTTGACGATGAGGACCTGGACGTCCTCGTAGCTCGCCTGGTCGATCATGACGCGCAGCGGGTCGATCGGGTCGACGCCCGAGGCCGCCAGCACGATCATGGTCAGTACGAAGGCGCTGACCAGAGCGAGCGCCGGGCCGGCGACCGCGAGGAGCAGCCGGTCCTTGTCGAATTTCTTCATCGGGCCTCGTCCTCCGTCGTGTCACCGTTGGCAGCGGCGGAAGGGGTGTCGGTGGCTTCCAGGTGGCCGTGGGCGGCACCCGTCATGGCGGTGCCGAGTTCCTCGGCCGTGATGGTCGCCGGGTCGGCGTCCGCGACCAGGCGGCCGCGGTAGATGACGCGCAGGGTGTCGGACAGGCCGATCAGCTCGTCCAGGTCGGCCGAGATCAGGAGCACGGCCAGGCCCTCGCGACGGGCCTCGCGGATGGCGTCCCAGATCTGGGCCTGCGCACCGACGTCCACACCGCGGGTGGGGTGGGCGGCGATGAGGAACTTCGGGGCGTGGCTCATCTCGCGGCCGACGATCAGCTTCTGCTGGTTGCCGCCGGAGAGGGAGGCCGCGGTCACCTCGATGCCCGGGGTGCGGACGTCGTACTCGCGCACGATCCGCTCGGTGTCCTTGCGGGCGGCCTTGGGGTCGAGGATGCCGCGCTTGGAGTTGGGCCGCTCGGTCACGTGGCCGAGGATCCGGTTCTCCCAGAGCGGGGACTCCAGCAGCAGGCCGTGGCGGTGGCGGTCCTCGGGGATGTAGCCGATGCCGCCCTCGCGGCGCTTGCGCGTCGGCGTGGTGGAGATGTCGTTCCCGTCGAGGGTGATGACACCGCCGTCCGGGATGCTCATGCCCATGAGGGCCTCGATGAGCTCGGTCTGGCCGTTGCCCTCGACGCCGGCGATGCCGAGCACCTCACCCTTGTGGATGGTGAGGTCGATGCCGGCCAGCACCTCGCGCACGACGCCGTCCGGGTCGGTGGCGGTCAGGCGCAGGTCGTTGACCTTGAGCATCGGGACGTCGGTGACCGTCGACTCGCGGGTCTCCGGCGAGGGCAGCTCGCTGCCGACCATCAGCTCGGCGAGCTGCTTGGTCGTCGCGGTCTTCGGGTCGGCGGTGCCGACCGTGGTGCCGCGGCGGATGACGGTGATGTCGTCGGCGACCTTCAGCACCTCGCCCAGCTTGTGCGAGATGAAGATGACGGTCAGGCCCTCGGCCTTGAGCTCGCGCAGGTTGTCGAAGAGCGCGTCCACTTCCTGCGGCACGAGCACGGCGGTCGGCTCGTCGAGGATGAGGATCTTGGCGCCGCGGTAGAGGACCTTGAGGATCTCCACACGCTGGCGGTCGGCGACACCGAGGTCCTCGACCAGGGCGTCGGGGCGTACGCCGAGGCCGTACGCATCCGAGATCTCCATGATCTTCTTACGGGCCTTGGCGCCGATGCCGTACAGCTTCTCGCCGCCGAGAACCACGTTCTCCAGGACGGTGAGGTTGTCGGCCAGCATGAAGTGCTGGTGGACCATGCCGATGCCGCGGGCGATGGCCTCGCCGGGGCTGGAGAAGCTGACCTGCTCCCCGTCGATGGCGATGGTGCCCTCGTCCGGCTTCTGCATGCCGTAGAGGATCTTCATCAGGGTCGACTTGCCGGCACCGTTCTCACCGATGAGGGCGTGGACCGTGCCCTTGCGGACGGTGATGGCGATGTCCTTGTTGGCGACGACGCCAGGGAAACGCTTGGTGATGCCGTGCAGTTCTACGGCGGGGGGGCTGGACGCGTTGATGACGCACTCTCCTTGGCGCGGAAGGAGCTGGAAAGAGCCTTGTGGCAGGGGGACAGGGCGGGGAGAGAAGGTATCGCGTCCACGATGCCTCTACGCGCGTAGCACTGTCGAAAGTGAAAACTTGTGACCAGGTAGATCACAGGTTTCACGGACGCGGTTCGGGGCCCGGAAGCGGTGGAGACCGCGTTCCCGGACCCCGAGACCGTTACTTCACGTCAGGGACTGCCTTACGGGGCGATCTTGACGTTGATCTTCTTGGCGATGATGTCGGCCTTGGCCTTCTCGACCGCGGCGGTGACGTCGGTCATCTGCTTGTACGCGGGGTTGGAGTCGGCCAGGCCGACGCCGTCCTTGTCGAGGCCGTAGCGGATCTCACCGGTCTGCGGCTTGCCGTCCTCGACCGACTTGATCAGGTTGTAGACCGCGTCCTGGACGTCCTTGGTGACCGAGGTCAGGATCTTGTCCTTGTACTTGACCAGACCGGCCTGGTTGTACTGGTCGGAGTCGACACCGATCGCCCACTTGCCGGCGTTGGCGGTGGCCTCGATCGCACCGGAACCGGCGAGACCGGCGGCGGCGTAGATCACGTCGGCACCCTTGGCCAGCTGGCCCTGGGCGGTGGCCTTGCCGAGGTCGGGCTTGGCGAAACCGGAGAAGTCCGGCGGCTGCGTCAGGTAGGCCGACAGCACTTCGGCGTTCGGGTTGGTGTCCTTGACGCCCTGGGTGAAGCCCGCCTCGAACTTCTTGATCAGCGGAACCTCGACACCGCCGATGAAGCCGACCTTGCCGGACTTGGACGCCTTGGCGGCGGCGACGCCGGCCAGGTAGGAGCCCTGCTCCTCGTTGAACACCAGGTTGGCGATGTTCTTGTCCGTCACCGAGGTGTCGTCGATGAGGCCGAACGTGGTGTTCGGGAACTTCGCGGCGACCTTCTTGATGGCGGGCGCGTACGCGAAGCCAACACCGATGACCGGGTTGTTGCCCTTGCGCGCGAGCTCGGTGAGGCGCTGGACCTTGTCGGCCTCGCTCTCGCCCTCGGTGGGCTCGGCCTCGGCACCCTTGATCTTCAGGTCCTTCTCGGCCTTCTCCAGACCCGCGAACGCGGCGTCGTTGAAGGACTGGTCGCCGCGGCCGCCGATGTCATACGCGATGGCTGCGGACTTGCTGCCCGACGACGACTCCGACGAGGACGCGGAGGAGTCGGACGACTTCTTTCCGCCACAGGCGGTGGCCGAGAGGGCCAGCGCCGCGGACGCGATGCCCACGGTGGCGATCCTGGTGATCCGGCGCAAGGGGAGGCTCCTTCAAAACCTGACCGAAGCGCCACGACCGGCGCTGGTTTCGCGGCGATCGTAACGCGCGTAGATGTCAGTTAAAGGCCCGTTCATGAGTCGTTATCGGATCGTCGCGAACCGGACAGTGACCGATCGGTAACTGCGTTTGCGCCCAGCCCTTGTGTACCAAGGGCTGGACACGTCTACCGGCAGACCTGCGGATGTTGTAGGGAATCTTGCCCCGACGTCACCTGACCGGCCCGGAGCGCCGCCCGTCGAGGAGCGCGGCGGCCGTGAAGAACTCCACCCCGACGCCGATCGCGGACTCGTCCACGTCGAAGTCCCCGCGGTGCAGGTCGTGCTTGGTGCTGTCGCCGGGCTTGCGCACCCCCAGCCGGGCCATGGCTCCCGGGACATGCTCCAGGTACCAGGAGAAGTCCTCGCCGCCCAGGCTCTGCTCGGTGTCCTCGACCGACTCCGCGCCGAGCCGGGCCGCCATCGACTCCCGGAGCAGTTCGGTGATCACCGGGTCGTTGACGACGGGCGGAACCCCGCGCACGTAGGTGATCTCCGACTTGGCCCCGTGCAGGGTGGCGATCTCGTCGATGGCCGCGTGGATCTGGTCGGGGGCGTCGTGCCAGGCGTTGATGTCCAGGCAGCGCACGGTTCCGGAGAGCTCCGCGTGCATGGGGATCACGTTGCAGGCGTGCCCCGCCTCGATCCGGCCCCAGGTGATGGACATGCCCGAGCGGGCGTCCATCCGGCGGGCCAGCACGGCCGGTACGTCCAGGGCCACCCGGGCCGCCGCCGTCACCAGGTCGGTGGTCAGGTGCGGGCGGGCGGTGTGACCGCCGGGGCCGTCGAGGGTGACCTCCAGCCGGTCGCAGGCCGAGGTGATCGCCCCCGGGCGCAGTCCGATCCGGCCGGCGTCGACCCGGGGGTCGCAGTGCACGGCGATGATCTTGCCGACGCCGTCGAGCACCCCGGAGTCGATGGCCTCGCTGGCGCCGCCCGGGAGCACCTCCTCGGCGGGCTGGAACAGCAGCCGCACCGCGCGGGGCAGCAGCCCCTGCCGGTCGAGCTCGGCGAGCACCAGGCCGGCGCCGAGCACGATCGCGGTGTGCACGTCGTGGCCGCAGGCGTGGGCGCGGTCCGGGAAGGTCGAGCGGTAGGCGACGTGGGTCTTGGCGTCCGGGATGGGCAGGGCGTCGATGTCCGCGCGCATGGCCAGAATCGGCCGGACGCCGTCCCAGGTGCCGACGTCACAGACGAGGCCGGTTCCGGACTTCAGCACCCGTGGGCGCAGGCCGGCTTTCTCAAGCCGTGCCTTGATCGCCGCCGTGGTGCGGAACTCCTGGTGTCCTAGCTCGGGGTGCATGTGCAAGTCCCGGCGGAAGGCGATCAGTTCGGCACGCAGGTGGTCCGGAAGCTTGCCGGGCAGCTCGGGCCGGTCGGGCTTGCCGGGCAGGGCGGTCTGGGACTCGCGGGACATCAACTGGTTCACCCGTTGAAGGGTAGGCGCACCTACCCGCCAACTGGCTGGAGATCACGAAAAGTTCATGCCGTTAGGGGAAAGAAACCCGGCCTCTGGACGCATGACCGGATGCACCCGGGGGTAAACTCGCGCGCTCATCCGGCCGCCGGAGCCGCCTGGGCGGGGAGTCTGCGCACATCACGGGCGGTGTCGGTGACTCCGGCCAGGAAGCTGCGGGCGCGCGGCGAAGCCGTCCCCGTGAGCCAGCCGGGGTCGATGTCGCATACGGCGACGGTCACCCCGGTGCCGGTCAGCGCGTACGGCAGCGTGTGTACGACCGTAGACGGAAAGCTGACGATCGTACGACCGACCGGGCCGCGCCGGGCGATCAGTTCCAGCGGCAGATCCGGGCGGACGATCTCCAGCCCCGTCGCCTCGCTCAGCGCCCGGAGCTTCTCGGCGGACTCCCGGCGGTGCGCGAAGTAGCGGGTGGCGCCGTGGGTCCGGGTCAGGGTGCGGACCGCTTCGAGGTAGCGGGCCGGCTCCACGACGCCGGTCTCCACGAGGGAGGTGCCGACCAGGTCGGTGCCCTTGGTCAGGCGGGGCGGGCCGAACCGGGCGCGGGTCCAGGAGAAGTCGTTGACCCGCAGGGTCATGCCGCCGTGGACGGTGACCGGCATCGAGCTGAACACCTCGACGTGCCGGCCGTGGCCGATCGCCGGGGTGAAGCGGCGCCGCGCGGTCGCCGAGACCGGGGCGTAGGCGAGTTCGCGCACCCGGCCGGGCAGGCCGCCGCCGCCCACCCGGTGCCAGCGCACGAGGCGCTCGCCGCGGGCGGTCTGGGCGACGAACTCCATGGTGGCGGTGCCGTCGTCGACCACGACGAGTTCCTCGGCGCGCACCAGGGTGAGCAGCAGCTGCACGTAGCGGGAGAAGGGGTCGCCGACGACGACCCGCCGCGCCCGCCGTACGTCGCGGGAGAGCGCGGCGAGCGCCTTGAACGGGGCGAGCCTGCCGCCGCGGGCCTCCTGCCAGTGCACCTCGTGGCCCTCGTCCCGGGCCAGCCCCGCCATGCGGCGCAGCTGGCCCCGGGACATCGGGTCCACGGGCGGCAGTACGACGATCCGCACCCCGGTCGCGGCCTCGGCGGCCGGACGGGCCGGGGCCCGCCGGACCGGCTGGCTCGGGACGCCGCTGAGCAGCGACTCCTCGCCTTCCGCCGCAGCGGCCTGGGCGTGCGCCCATTCCAGCACGTTGAGCAGCTGGACCGGGCTCTCGACGAAAGCCAGGGTGGAGTCTGAACGGGTCACCACGTACTCCTCGTCAGGGGCGGGGCGGAGCGTCGTACGGCGGGCGGTCGGGATCAGACGCCGGCGAGGTCGCCCTGGACGCGGCGGAGCTTCTTCATCGGGCCGAGCTCGGACTCGTAGACCTTCTTGACGCCGTCGCCGAGGGCGGTCTCGATGGTGCGGATGTCGCGGACCAGGCGGGTCAGGCCGCCCGGCTCGACGGAGGCGGCCTGGTCGGAGCCCCACATCGCGCGGTCGAGGGTGATGTGGCGCTCGACGAAGGTGGCGCCGAGGGCGACGGCGGCCAGGGTGGTCTGCAGGCCCGTCTCGTGGCCGGAGTAGCCGATCGGGACGTTGGGGTACTCGTCGCGCAGGGTGTTGATGACCCGCAGGTTGAGCTCCTCGGCCTTGGCCGGGTAGGTCGAAGTGGCGTGGCACAGCAGGATGTTGTCGCTGCCGAGCACCTCCACCGCGTGGCGGATCTGCTTCGGGGTGGACATGCCGGTGGAGAGGATGACGGTGCGGCCGGTGGCGCGCAGGGCGCGCAGCAGCTCGTCGTCGGTGAGGGAGGCGGAGGCCACCTTGTGGGCGGGGACGTCGAACTTCTCCAGGAAGGCGACGGCCTCGGTGTCCCACGGGGAGGCGAACCAGTCGATGCCGCGCTGGGCGCAGTGCTCGTCGATGGCGCGGTACTCGTCCTCGCCGAACTCCACGCGGTGGCGGTAGTCGATGTAGGTCATGCGGCCCCAGGGGGTGTCGCGCTCGATGTCCCACTGGTCGCGCGGGGTGCAGATCTCCGGGGTGCGCTTCTGGAACTTCACGGCGTCGCAGCCGGCCTCGGCGGCGGCGTCGATGAGGGCGATGGCGTTGTCGAGCTCGCCGTTGTGGTTGATGCCGATCTCGCCGACGACGTAGACGGGCTGGCCGGGGCCGGCGGTACGACGGCCGAACGTGCGCAGACGGGAGTTGGCGTTGGCGGTCATGGCAGGTGACGTCCTTCGGTGCGAGGGTGCTGGGGTGTGCTCAAGGGGTGTGAGCGTCGGGTCGGTTGAGTGGTCCGTGTCCGGCTGTACGTCGAACAGGGGGGCGAGCAGTCGGGCGCGGGCGAGATCGTGTGGATCGTCGATCTCCAGCACCCGTGCCGGGTCGGTCGCGACGGGCAGGGTGCGCCCGAAGAACCGGTGCCGGGCGGTGCGGAATCCGGCGGCGTCCATCGCGTAGGCGGCGCCGGTCTCCAGCAGGTCTTGGGGGCGGTCCTGGCGGCGCGGGCGGACGGCCTTGTCGTGGTTGACGCCGTGGCCCGCGCCGTGCTGGGCGCGCCAGAGGAAGCCGTGGAAGGGGGCGACGGTCAGCGCCGAGTCGGCGTCGCCGGCCGCGACGGCGCCGGCCACCGCTTCCACGTCGGAGGAGGTGAGGAAGGGGCTCGTGCACTGGACGAGGAGGACCACGTCGACGGTGGCCGAGTGCAGTTCCTCGAAGGCGTCGAGCGCGTGCAGGACGGCTGCCTCGCTGCTCGCGGTGTCCCCGGAGATCGCGCCGGGGCGGCTGATGACCCCGGCGCCGGCGGCGGTGGCCGCCGCGGCGATCGTTTCGGCGTCGGTGGAGACCACGACGTCGGTGACGGTCGGCGCGCCCAGGCAGGCCTGGACGGCGCGGGCGACGAGCGGGACCCCGGCGACCTCGGCCAGGTTCTTGCCCGGCACGCCCTTGGACCCTCCCCGGGCGGGGATGACGGCCAGGACGCGGACGGCCTGGCCGGCCCCCGCGGTGCGGGCTTCTCGGGCGGACCCGTCGGGACTGCGGTTCACAGCTCCCCCATTCGGCGGATGAGCGGGGCCACGCGCTGGACCCCGTGTCGGTACAGCCCGCGGGCGGCGTCGCGCAGGTGCGAGCGGAGCCGGCGGTGCAGCCGCGACCGGCCCGCGCCGTCCCGGGCGGTGCCGGGCAGCGGGGTGCCGTCGGGGGCGAGGTGGTGGCGGGCGAGGATCCCCGGCAGGTACCGGGGGGCGGTGGTCAGCGTGTAGTACGGCTCCACGGGCGGGAGTTGGGGCAGCTCCAGCAGCCCCGTGAGCCGGTCCCGCGCGGCGGCGAACACGTCGGCGCCCGCATCGGCGGCGCCCGGACCGGCAGCGCCCGGACCGGCAGCGCCCGGACCGGCAGCGCCCGGACCGGCAGCGCCGAGGGGGGCCACCCCCTGTGCCGCCAGCCACTGCGGGTCGCCCTGCGGCAGCAGCCCCGCGTCCAGCTGGTCCCAGGAGGCCAGGCAGCCGGAGCCGAGGAAGTGGTGGTTGCCCAGCGCCTCGCGGATGCCGAGGTCGGTCAGGACGGCCGTCGGGATGCCCCGGTGCAGGGACTCCAGCGCGGCCGTCGACGACACCGTGACCAGCAGGTCGGTGCCGTCCAGGACCTCGCCCATGTTCCCGTACGCCAGGCGGCAGTTGGCGGGGAGCCCGCCGGGGAGCTTCTCCGCGAGGCGCTGGTACGGCTGCTCCTCCAGGTGCGTGGTGTGCTCCCCCGGCCGGCTGCGCAGCTTGACCAGCACCTCCCGGTCCGGGTGCAGCCGGGCGTGCCCGGCGGCCCGCTCCAGCAGGTACGCGCGGTCGGCGCGACTCTCGGGCACGGAGGGCTGCACGGCGAAGACCACCGTCTTGGCCCGGCTCCCGGCGCCGTCGTACGCCGCGCCGTCGAGGAAGGGCAGCACGGTCTCGGTGACGGAGCCCGCGTCCGCGCCCACTCCCTCGTACACGCCGCGGAAGCGCTCCACGTCGTGGCGCGAGTTGGCGAGGACGAGGTCGGCGCCGTGGCGCAGCAGCAGCCCGTCGGCGAGCTTCTCGTAGACGACGCCCACGTACCCGGTGACGAACACCGGGCGCTCGGCCGGTTCGGGCCACAGGGCGCGGACGCCGTGCAGAACGGCCTGGACGGCCCCGCCGACGAGGGCGAGGACGACCACGTCGTACGGCTCGCGCTTGATGTCCGCGAGGAACTCCGCGCAGGTCACCTCGGTCAGCCGGTCGGCCTGGACCCCCACCTCGCCGAGCTGGCGCGCGGTGGGGGTGGCCCGGCCGCGCAGCAGGTATCCGGTGAGCCGGTTGTCGGGCGCGAGGCGACGGGCGGTGAGTGCGCCCCATTTCCACCGCGTATCCGAATCCGCGAGTACGGCGACCCGGAGCGGAGCGCGGGGAGTGGAGCGTTGCGCTGATCGATTGCTGACTGACACGCGGCAGAAGCTATTCCGCAATTTCGGTGATCGGCCCAACGACTGCACAACAGCGGGTTAACAACCCGTCTACGTCATGCGAATCCGCACTGGTTTACTCGCCCGCCCCGCGTCGTTCACATGGAATATGTATTGGGGTCATGGTGAATGCCGGACAACGGCCTAACGTCTCGCAGGTGTTCAAGCTCTCTGTTGTCGTGCCGTTCTACAACGTGCAGACATATGCACCGGATGCCCTGAAAAGTCTCGAGCTCAACGCCCGGGACGACTTCGAGTTCCTGCTCGTCGACGACTGCTCGACGGACGGCACTCCCGATCTTCTGGAACGGGCGGCGCGGGAGCTGCCCGGCGCGGTGCACCTGCGCCACGAGCGCAACGGCGGTCTGGCGACCGCGCGGAACACCGGCCTGGACTCGGCCCGCGGCGAGTACGTCACCTTCATGGACGGCGACGACTGGCTGGCCCCGGGCCACCTGTCCCGCATGGTGGCGGCCATCGAGGCCCTGGACTGCGATTTCATCCGAAACGACCATGTGAAGGTCACCGGCAAGGCCCGTTCCGTGCAGCGCGTGCCCTTCGGCGCGCACGGGGTCGTCGCCGATCCGCGCTCCGGAATCCTGCCCGCGGACCGCGCCACCTCGGTGGATTACCCGTACGCCTGGGCCGGGATGTACCACCGGCGGCTGCTGGACCGGGGCCTGCTGCACTTCACCGACGGGCTGCGCACGGCCGAGGACCGGCCCTGGATCTGGCGGCTGCACCGCGAGGCGGAATCCTTCGCCGCGGTCGGATTGCCCGGTATCTTCTACCGTCGCGGGGTTTCCACCTCATTGACGCAGATCGGCGACGAGCGTCAGCTCGATTTCATGCGCGCATTTGATCAGGTGATTTCGGAAACCGCGGCCGACCGGGAATCCGATCTTCTGCTCCCGAAAGCCGTCCGAACATATTGTGCGATCATCGCGCATCACAACGGGTCCCTTGAAAGGTTCGAACCGGCCGTGGCCAAGAAACTCCGTTCGATGAGCGCGGCCGCGCTCGGGCGCATGCCCCAGGACGTCCTGGACCAGGCCCTGGCCTCGATGGACGCCGATCGCTCGGCCCTGCTGCGCAGGCTCCGCCGCCGCACCCCGGCGGGAGCGGCCGCGTGAGCCTGACCCAGATCTTCATCGGCTCCACCCTCTACGGGACGGCCACCCTGGCCGCGGCCCTGGACGCCGGCAGCTTCCCGGCGGCCGACCGCCGGATCCTGCTGACCAGCAACCACGCGCTCGCCGCCGAGGTCAGCCCGCGCCTCGCCGACATGCCCGGCTTCGCCACGCTGAGCACCCGCTTCGACGAGGTGCTCGACTGGAACGCCGTCATCGAGCCGCAGCACCCGAGCTCCTGGTCGCCGCGCGCGGACGACGTCCCGATCTGGGAGCGGTACCTGCGGACCCTGTGGGGTCTGGGCGACGACCGGGTGGAACTGATCGTCGAGTCCCTCCAGGTGCCGCCCGCGCAGAGCCTGTGCCAGCTCTTCCCCGGCGCCGCCGTCGACGTCTACGCCGACGGTCTGATGAGCTACGGGCCCACGCGCGTGCGGCTCGACCCGCAGATCGGGATGCGGGTGCGGCGGGTGCTGCACCTGGACCTCGTACCGGGCCTGGAGCCGCTGCTGCTCACCGAGTTCGGCGTACCGGCGGAGCTGGTGCCGACCGACGAGTTCCTGAAGGTCCTGGCCGAGCTGGCCGCCGCCTCGGGCGGTGCGGCGCCCGCCTCCGCTTCCGACGAGGCACCCGCGCTGCTGCTGGGCCAGTACCTCTCCGCGCTCGACCTGATCAGCCCCGTCCAGGAGGAGGAGCTGCACGCCGAGATGGTGCGCGGCGCCTTCGCCCTCGGCCACCGGGAGCTGGTCTTCAAGCCGCACCCCAGCGCCCCGGCCCTGTACGCCCGCCGGGCCGAGGCCGAGGCCGAGCGGCTCGGCGCCCGCCTGACGGTGCTGGACACCCCGGTGCTCGCCGAGGTGCTCTACCAGCAGGTCCGCCCGGCGCTGGTGGTCGGCTGCTTCTCCACCGGGCTGCTGACGGCGGCCACGCTGTTCGGGCTGCCCGTCGCCCGCGCCGGGACGAAGACGGTGCTGGCCCGCCTCTCCCCGTACCAGAACAGCAACCGGGTCCCGCTGACCGTGGTGGACGCGCTGCTCCCCGATCTCGCGGACACCGCGGCCGTGCGCGGCTGGAGCGCCCCCGGCCCCGAGGAGGTGCGCTCCCGGCTGGGCGGCCTGCTGACCGCGGTCGGCTTCGCGATGCAGCCGCGGGTCCTCGCGGAGCGGCGGGCGGCGGCCGAGGCGTACCTGGCCGGCCACCTCGACGAGCACACCTGGCGCTACTTCAACCGCCGCCGGCTCGCGAGCCAGGGGCTGCCGGGCGGCATCCCCGCGCAGCTGACCTTCCTCACCCGCAGCCCGGCCGTGCGCCGCGCCGTCCGTCAGGTCCGCCGGGTCCGGCGGCTGCGGGGCAGGCGATGACCGCCCCGGCGATACCGGCCGCGCGCACCGGCGCCGCTGCCGACGCGCCCGAGGCCGCGCCGAAGCCGGCGGGCGACCGGCTCCGCGCCCTGGACGGGCTGCGGCTGCTCGCCGCGCTGATGGTCGCCGTGTACCACTACGGCGGGCGCGGCGGGGAGGTGGCCAAGGCCTGGGGGGCGTCCCCGAACAAGCTGTTCCCGGAGGCCTCGACCTGGTTCGCGTACGGCCCGCTCGGCGTCCAGATCTTCTTCGTGATCAGCGGCTTCGTGATCTGCATGAGCGCCCAGGGCCGTACGGTCCGGGCCTTCGCCGCGTCGCGCGCGGCCCGGCTCTACCCGGCGTACTGGGTGGCGCTGATCGTGGTCACGGTGGCGGTCGAGGCGGTCTCGCCCTCCGACTTCCTGCTCAACCTGACCATGCTCCAGCAGCCGCTGGGCGCCGACCGGGTGCTCGGGGTGTGCTGGACGCTCTGGGTCGAGCTGCGCTTCTACGTCCTGTTCGCGCTCTGCGTGATGCTGCCGGGCGGCGGCCGCCGCCGGACCCTGCTGTTCTGCGGGATCTGGACGATCGCCGCCGTCCTGGTCGACGCCGGGGACCCCTCGGGCAAGGCGTTCCTCAGCCAGGTCCTGATGCCGCAGTACGCGCCGTTCTTCATCGGCGGCGTCGGCCTTCACCTGGTGCACCGCAACCACCGCGACCGCCTCGCCTGGGCCGTGGCCCTGACCGGCTGGCTGATCGGGCAGCACTACGCGGTGGCGGGGCTGTGGCACGCGCCGAACCCGAAGTTCTTCTCGTACCGCAGCTCGCTGGTGATCATCGCGATCGTCACGGCCGGCTTCGCGGCGGTGGCCCTGGTCGCCCTCGGCAAGCTGGCCTGGGCGCGCTGGAAGTGGCTGACGGTGGCGGGGGCGCTGACGTACCCGTTCTACCTGGTCCACGAGCACCTGGGCTGGGTGGTGATCAAGACCCTGCACCACAGGGCGGGCATCCCGGCGCCGGCGACCTTCGTGCTGACGCTGGTGTTCATGCTGGCCCTGGCCTGGGGGATCCACCGGCTGGTGGAGCGCCCGCTGGGCCCGAAGCTGCGGAAACTGCTGAGCTAGCCGGCCGTCACGGCACTAGCTGACGGCGAGCTTGGCGGCGAAGCCGAGGAAGAGGACGCTCGCCGCCGAGGTCGCTCCGACGGAGAGCCGCTTGCGGCGGCGGAACGCCGCCGACAGCCGGGTCCCGCCGAAGATCAGCAGGGTGAGGTAGAGGAAGCTGCCGATCTGGAGCAGCGTGCCCAGCACCAGGAACGACAGCGCCGGGTAGGCGTAGCCGGGGTCCACGAACTGCACGAAGAAGGAGACCAGGAACAGGATCGCCTTCGGGTTGAACAGGCTGATCAGCAGCGCGCGCCGGTACGGCCGCTCGGCGTCGGCCTCCGGGTCGGCGGCGTCGGCGGCGTCGGCGGCGACCGGGCCCTCATCGGTGCGGGAGCGCCACAGCGCCCAGGCGCCGCGCATCATGCCGACGGCGAGCCAGGTGAGGTAGCCCGCGCCGAGCAGCTTGACGACGCCGAAGGCCATCGGGCTGGCCTGGAGCAGCGAGGCGGCTCCGGCGGCCGCGAGCACCATCAGTACGGCGTCGCCGGTGAACACGCCGGCGGCGGCCTTGTACCCGGTGCGGACCCCGCGCCGCGCGGCGACGGAGAGCACGTAGAGCGAGTTCGGCCCCGGCAGGAGAATGATCAGGACGAGGCCGGCGAGATAGGTCGGCAGATCGGTGACACCCAGCATGTGCAGGAGTGTCGCACGGGTACGCGCCTGTCGCGCCACCGCATTTCACCATGTGGAACCGCTGGGCTCGTACGTCCCCCAGACCTCGCGCAGGGCTCCGCAGACCTCGCCCACGGTGGCCCGGGCCCGCAGCGCCTCCTTCATCGGGTAGAGCACGTTCGCCGTCCCGGCCGCCGCCTCCCGCAGCGCGTCCAGCGCGGCCGCCACCGCCGCGCCGTCCCGCTCGGCCCTCAGCCGCGCGAGCGCCGCGCACTGGCGGGCCTCGATCGCCGGGTCCACGCGCAGCGGCTCGTACGGCTCCTCCCGCGCGAGGGCGAACCGGTTGACGCCGACCACCACCCGCTCGCCGCTCTCCTGCTCCCGCGCGATCCGGTACGCGTTCCGCTCGATCTCCGCCTTCTGGAACCCGGCCTCGATCGCGGCGACCGCCCCGCCCAGTTCCTCGACCCGCCCCATCAGCGCGAGCGCCGCCGCCTCCAGCTCGTCCGTCATGCGCTCCACCACGTACGACCCTGCGAAGGGGTCGACGGTGTGCGGCACGTCCGTCTCGTACGCGAGCACCTGCTGCGTGCGCAGGGCGAGCCGGGCCGCCTTCTCCGTCGGCAGCGCGATGGCCTCGTCGAAGGAGTTGGTGTGCAGCGACTGCGTCCCGCCCAGCACGGCGGCCAGCCCCTGCACGGCCACCCGTACGAGGTTCAGCTCGGGCTGCTGCGCCGTCAGCTGGACCCCGGCCGTCTGGGTGTGGAAGCGCAGCATCTGCGACTTCGGGTCCCGGGCGCCGAATTCGTCCCGCATGACGCGGGCCCAGATCCGCCGCGCCGCCCGGAACTTCGCCACTTCCTCCAGCAGCGTGGTGCGGGACACGAAGAAGAACGAGAGCCGGGGCGCGAACTCGTCGACGGCCATGCCCGCGCCGATGGCGGTACGGACGTACGCGATCGCGTCGGCGAGGGTGAAGGCCACCTCTTGCGCGGGCGAGGCCCCGGCCTCGGCCATGTGGTAGCCGGAGATGGAGATGGTGTTCCACTTGGGGATCTCGGCCCGGCAGTAGCGGAAGGTGTCGGCGGTCAGCCGCAGCGAGGGCCCGGGCGGGAAGATGTACGTGCCGCGCGCGATGTACTCCTTCAGAACATCGTTTTGCACCGTGCCCGTCAGCCGCCCTCCCGGGATGCCCTGTTCCTCCGCGACCAGCTGGTAGAGCAGCAGGAGCAGGGCGGCCGGCGCGTTGATGGTCATCGAGGTGGAGACCCGGTCGAGCGGGATCCCGTCGAACAGCAGCCGCATGTCCTCGACCGAGTCGACCGCGACGCCGACCTTGCCGACCTCGCCGTGCGCGAGCGGGGCGTCGGAGTCGTGCCCCATCTGCGTCGGCAGGTCGAAGGCGACGGAGAGGCCGGTGCCGCCGCCCGCGATGAGCTGCCGGTAGCGGGCGTTGGACTCGGCGGCCGTGCCGAAGCCGGCGTACTGCCGCATGGTCCAGGGGCGGCCCGTGTACATCGTGGGATAGACCCCGCGAGTGAAGGGATATGACCCGGGTTCACCCAGTTTGGCCGCCGGGTCCCAGTCCGTCAGGGCCTCTGGCCCGTAGACGGGTTCGATCGGAATTCCGCTCTCGGTGTTCGCCATCTGCCCGTGGCCCTCCGTGCTGGGGGGGTACCTCCGCCGCGACGGCCCGGGTCCGGGCCCTGGTCACAATGGCGCAACATCGGACGGCCGGGTGCAACTGTCCACGCCCGGCAGGCATCACCTAGATAAACGACTCAGGAAAATCGGGGGACTGCTATGCACCGTCAGAGAGTAATGGTCCGCACACTCGGGCTGGCCACCGCCGTCGCGCTCGCCGCGACCGCCTGTGGGCCGCAGAAGGCGGAAAGCTCCGGCTCCGCCTCCTCGTCCCCCTCCGCGTCCGCGGCGGTTTCCTCCCCCGAGACCTCACCGTCCTCCGACAACAAGCCGGCCGGCGAGACCTCCGCGTCGCCGTCCGCCTCGCCGTCGTCGGCCTCCCCGTCCGCCTCCGCCTCCGCCTCCGTCTCCGCGCCCCCGTCCCCGTCGGCCCCGCCCGCGGTCAAGGCGATCATGGCGAACGGCGACGAGAGCGAGCAGGTGCGCGAGCTCCAGGCCCGCCTGCGCCAGCTCAAGCTGATGAGCGTCGCGCCCACCGGTTTCTACGGGTCGAAGACGACGGCCGCGGTCAAGTCCTTCCAGTCGAAGCACGGGCTCACCGCCACCGGCTCGGTGGACGCGGCGACCTGGAAGAAGATCCAGGACCTGACCAAGAAGCCCACCGCGGCCGAGCTGCGCCCGCCGACCGTCAACGAGGTCGCCGCGCCGGACCCGCGCTGCATGACGGGCCGGGTCATGTGCATCAGCAAGGAGAGCCGCACCCTCGCCTGGATGATCGACGGCAAGGTCGTCTCCACCATGGACGTCCGCTTCGGCTCCGAGAACACCCCGACCCGCGAGGGCGTGTTCAACGTGGGCTGGAAGGCCAAGGAGTGGACGTCGACGATCTACCACACGCCCATGCCGTACGCGATGTTCTTCAGCGGCGGCCAGGCGGTGCACTACTCGGCGGACTTCGCGGCCCGCGGCTACAACGGCGCCTCGCACGGCTGCGTGAACGTCCGGGACAAGGCCAAGCTGTCGAAGCTCTTCAACGACGTGAAGGTGGGCGACAAGGTCGTCGTCTACTGGTGATCCGGTAATCCGGTGATCCGGTCTTAATGGGCGCGGGCGGGACCGGGGGAACGTGTCCCGCCCGCGCCGTGTGCGCAGAGCCCAGGGGTACGGGGGGAACCCCGGCTCATGCGCGGCCGATGACCAGTCGGCTCGATATGTACTGCGCCGGCGGCTCAAAAAGTGTTACAGCCGTGTGTGACGGGGCCGCGGGGCTTGTTACAGGAGGCTGCGGAAGCCGAGCGATCCGCCCGTGCCGGCCGGGGTCGGAGCCTCCAGGACGTCACTGCCGGGGCCCCCGCTCGAACGGCCCGGGCCCGACGTGCCCGTGCCGCCGGAGGTCCCGGTGCCGCCGACGGGGTCGGCGTCGCGGACCCCGTCCAGCAGCGCCTCGCAGTACTTCGCGATCCGCGCGGCGCCCCGGGCCAGCTTCGACAGCCGCTCACGCCGGTCGTCGTTCATCTGCCCGGCGCGGTAGGACTCGCACAGGTTGGCCGCCTTGACCGTGTTCTCCCCGTCGCGGTCCCGGTCGCGGTCCTTGGCACCGCCGGACGCCCGGTCCCGGCCGGCGTCCTTGCCGCTGCCGCCGACGGACGCCGGCTCCGAGGAGTTCCCGGTTCCGGCTCCCGACGTCGCCTGCGCGTCCCCGGACGCCTCGCCGGTCCCGTCCACGCCCTGCGACGCCGAGGGGCCGACGGGCGCGAAGGCCTCGCCGCCGAACGGCGGGGTCGGCTGCCGGCGCGGGGAGCGCAGCGGCTGGGCGCCGTCCACGTCCAGCGTCGCCCCCGGATGCGGGTCGGTGCTCACGGACACCGACGGCAGGGGTCCGGCCGTGGTGCGCAGGGTCTGGTCCAGCAGCCCGGTTCCGGCGGCCGCGGCCAGCCCGCCGACGGCGACGCTCGCCAGCGCGGCCGCCAGCCCGAACCGCATGGTCCTGACTCCCCGCGGCGCGTGCGGACGTACGCGCAGCGCCGGGGCGACGTGGGTCCCGCGGGCGAGTTCCACCAGGGGTTCGTGGGCCGTCGCCGACGCGGCGGCCTCGGGCCCGGGTCCGGCGTGCACCGCGCGGAACGCGGCCAGGGCGGCGGCCTCACCGGGCAGTTCCGGGCCGCCGGCGGGGTGCGGGGCGGGCGGGGCGAGGGCGTCGAGGGCTGCACGGAGGCGGGCGGCCTCGGCCTGGGCGCGCTGATCGGCGACAGGTCCGACCGGTTCGCCGCGCAGGAGTTTGTCCGCCGCGGCCTGGTCCAGCCACCTGTTGCGCTCGTCGGCCATCACATGTCCTTCTGCGTCCGCCAACGTGAATGCGTCACACCGGTTTGTTCTACGAGGCCCCCGCCATGGCCGCGCTGCGCCGGAACGGCGTCGAGATCCCTCTCGCCTCCGCCGTCCCGCGTCCGGCCACCGGCATTATGGCCGACGGACGGTCCGGTTCCGGAAGCCCCCTCCTCGGGCAGCTCGCTGCTCAGCAGCTCCGCCAGCTTCTTCAGACCCCGGTGGGCCGCGGTGCGGACGGCTCCCGGCCGCTTCCCGAGGGTCTCGGCGGCGCTCTTTGCGTCGAGTCCGACGACCACGCGGAGCACGACGGCCTCGGCCTGGTCCTGCGGCAGGCGGGCTATCAGCGCCATGGTGCGGCCGGTGGAGAGGGACTCCATCGCGAGGCCCGCCGTGTCGCTGTCGGCGGCGTGTCCCGTGAGTTCCGTCTCATCGCCGCCGATGGCGGGTCTGCGGCCGCGCATCCGTATGTGGTCGAGGGCGCGGTTGCGGGCGATGCGGGCTGCCCAGCCCCGGAAGCGGTCGGCGTCGCCGGTGAAGGAATCGAGGTCGCGGGCGATCTGCAGCCAGGCCTCGGAGGTGACGTCCTCCGCGTCGCCGTCGCCGACGAGCGTCCGTACGTATCCGAGCAGGCGTGGGTGCACGGCGCGGTACACAGTACGGAACGCGTTCTCGTCGCCGTGCTGTGCCGCGAGCACCGCGGCGGTCAGCTCCGCGTCGTCCCCCAGCAAAGTCCCCAACCTGTCCTGTACGTGTGGCGCAAATCAGCACGTTACGGCTTTCAAGCACGTCTCGTCCACGCGTTGTACAACCAGCAACCAATCCTGCGCGGAGCGAGGTGTGACACAAAACGCACCGAAGGCGCTGACTGGGATACGGGCTTGTCGCACGAGTCCGTGACGGATGGCGACCGGGGCCTCTCCTGTGGGGGGTGGCGGCCTCGGTCGTCCTCCCCCCTCAGCTTCTCGCCCTCCGTGCCCCGTCGGTGTCGCCCGTTCGGTGGACCCGGCGAGTTCACACATGCCGCACGTCATCCTTTCGGCTCACTTCCGGGTGAAAACCTCGGATGGGTACAGCACACCCGGCCGCACCTCGATAGCGTGGCGGCACACCCGCGCCGCGCCCCGAGGAGCCCCCCGCTGTCCAGCCACCTTCCGGCACAGGCCCGCGGCAGCTCCGACACCTCCGGCTCCACCACGGGCCACGGCTGCGGGCTGACCCGGTTCAACGCCCTCTCCCACGAGGACGCCGACGCCATCCTGCTGCACTGCTGCGGCAGCCGGCGCTGGGCCCACCGGCTCGCCGCCCACCGCCCTTACCCGGACACCGCGTCCCTACTCGCCGCGGCGGACGAGGCTTCGTACGACCTCTCGCAGGGCGATCTCACCGAGGCGCTGAGCGCCGAGTTCCCGGCGGAGCTGGGACACGGGGCCCCGTACGCGGCACTGCTGGCGCTCGACGCGGCGCACGCGGAGTACGAGCGCACCTTCGGCCACGCCTTCGTGATCTGCCTGGCCGGACATCCACCGGAGGAGCGGGCGGACCAGCTGCTGGGGGCGATCCGGCGCCGGATGGGCCACGAGATCGACGAGGAGCGGGCCATCTCCGCGGACGAGCTGCGCCGCCTCGCGCAGGCCCGACTCGCCGAGCTGTTGGACCGACTGCCGCAGCTGCTGGACCGGGCGGCCCCGCACGATGGGCTGTTCGCGGCGGATTTCGGGCTATTTTCCCCTGTGGGATAGCCCGTACGTGCCTGTTTGATCACACCGATGGCCCCCGCGCGAAGGAACCGACAAAGCGTCGCTACGATGTCCGGGGCCGGAGGACCGTACCCGGCCGGGCCCGACCGACAACGAAGCCGGCTGGCCCCCGCCCCGCTTCCGGAGGGTTTTCCGTGCCGGCTGGAACGTTGTACCGCGGCCGGGAAGGAATGTGGTCCTGGGTGGCTCATCGAGTCACCGGCGTCCTCATCTTCTTCTTCCTGTTCGTACACGTCCTCGACACCGCTCTCGTCCGCGTCTCCCCCGAGGCGTACGACGATGTCGTGGCAACCTACAAGAATCCGATCGTCGCGCTGCTGGAGTACGGCCTCGTCGCCGCAATCCTGTTCCACGCGCTCAACGGTCTCCGTGTCATCGCCGTGGACTTCTGGTCCAAGGGCCCGCGCTACCAGAAGCAGATGCTCTGGTCGGTCGTGGCGATCTGGGTCGTCCTGATGATCGGGGCCCTGTTCCCCGTACTGGGCCACGCAGCCGATGAACTGTTCGGGAAGTGACGCGCATGTCTTCTGACACTTCTTCCGCTCAGACGGTCGGCGCCGTGGAGAGCGTGAGCCTCTACGACGTCGACAACCCCGCCCCGTACATCGAGGCCCCGCGCAAGCGCACCGGCAAGACGCCGCGCTCGACCCGCGGCAACTTCGAGATGGTCGCGTGGCTCTTCATGCGCCTCTCGGGCATCGTCCTCGTGGTGCTCGTCATCGGCCACCTGCTGATCCAGCTGGTGCTGGACGGCGGCGTCTCCAAGATCGGCTTCGCCTTCGTGGCCGGCCGCTGGGCGTCCCCGTTCTGGCAGGTCTGGGACCTGCTGATGCTGTGGCTGGCCATGCTGCACGGCTCCAACGGTCTGCGTACCGTCATCAACGACTACGCGGAGCGCGCCAACACGCGGCTGTGGCTGAAGGGCCTGCTCTACACCGCCACGGTGTTCACCATCCTTCTGGGCACGCTGGTGATCTTCACCTTCGACCCGAACATCCGCTAGGCAACGGGGCTGAGGCGAAACCAATGAAGATCCACAAGTACGACACCGTCATCGTCGGCGCGGGTGGCGCGGGCATGCGCGCCGCCATCGAGTCGACGAAGCGCAGCCGCACCGCGGTGCTGACGAAGCTCTACCCCACCCGCTCCCACACGGGTGCCGCGCAGGGCGGCATGGCCGCCGCGCTGGCCAACGTGGAGGACGACAACTGGGAGTGGCACACCTTCGACACGGTCAAGGGCGGTGACTACCTGGTCGACCAGGACGCCGCCGAGATCCTGGCGAAGGAGGCCATCGACGCGGTCCTCGACCTGGAGAAGATGGGCCTGCCGTTCAACCGCACGCCGGACGGCACCATCGACCAGCGCCGCTTCGGCGGCCACTCCCGCAACCACGGCGAGGCGCCGGTCCGCCGGTCCTGCTACGCCGCGGACCGCACGGGCCACATGATCCTCCAGACGCTGTACCAGAACTGCGTCAAGGAGGGCGTGGAGTTCTTCAACGAGTTCTACGTCCTGGACCAGCTGCTGGTCGAGGTCGACGGCGTCAAGAAGTCGGCCGGTGTGGTCGCGTACGAGCTCGCCACCGGCGAGATCCACGTGTTCCAGGCGAAGGCCGTCATCTACGCCTCCGGCGGCACCGGCAAGTTCTTCAAGGTGACCTCCAACGCGCACACCCTCACGGGTGACGGCCAGGCGGCCTGCTACCGCCGCGGCCTGCCGCTGGAGGACATGGAGTTCTTCCAGTTCCACCCGACGGGCATCTGGCGCATGGGCATCCTGCTGACGGAGGGCGCCCGCGGTGAGGGCGGCATCCTCCGCAACAAGGACGGCGAGCGCTTCATGGAGAAGTACGCGCCGGTCATGAAGGACCTCGCGTCCCGTGACGTCGTCTCGCGCTCCATCTACACCGAGATCCGTGAGGGCCGCGGCTGCGGTCCCGCCGGTGACCACGTGTACCTGGACCTGACGCACCTGCCGCCGGAGCAGCTGGACGCCAAGCTCCCGGACATCACCGAGTTCGCGCGCACGTACCTGGGCATCGAGCCGTACACGGACCCGATCCCGATCCAGCCCACCGCGCACTACGCCATGGGCGGCATCCCGACCAACGTCGAGGGTGAGGTCCTGGCGGACAACACCACCGTCGTCCCGGGCCTGTACGCGGCCGGCGAGGTCGCCTGTGTCTCCGTGCACGGCGCCAACCGTCTGGGCACCAACTCGCTGCTGGACATCAACGTCTTCGGCAAGCGCTCGGGCATCGCGGCGGCGAAGTACTCGCAGGAGAACGACTACGTCGAGCTCCCCGAGAACCCGGCGCAGCAGGTGGCCGACCTGGTCGAGCACCTGCGCAACTCCACGGGCAAGGAGCGGGTCGCCGACCTGCGCCTGGAGCTCCAGGAGACGATGGACGCGTGCGTGATGGTGTTCCGCACGGAGCAGACCATCAAGACCGCGGTCGAGAAGATCGCGGAGCTGCGCGAGCGCTACAAGAACGTGTCCGTCCAGGACAAGGGCAAGCGCTTCAACACGGACCTGCTGGAGGCCATCGAGCTGGGCAACCTGCTCGACCTGGCCGAGGTCATGGCCGTGTCCGCGCTCGCGCGCAAGGAGTCCCGCGGCGGTCACTACCGCGAGGACTACCCGAACCGCGACGACGTCAACTTCATGCGCCACACCATGGCGTACCGCGAGGTCGACGACAACGGTCAGGACACCGTCCGGCTGGACTACAAGCCCGTCGTCGTCACCCGCTACCAGCCGATGGAGCGTAAGTACTGATGGCCACCCCGACCCTGTCCAAGACGGACAAGATGGAAGAGGCGGCCGCCGCCTCCCCGTTCATCACGGTCACGTTCCGGATCCGCCGCTTCAACCCCGAGATCTCGGACGAGCCGCAGTGGCAGGACTTCCAGATCGAGATCGACCCGAAGGAGCGCGTGCTCGACGGTCTCCACAAGATCAAGTGGGACCTCGACGGCACGCTGACCTTCCGTCGCTCGTGCGCGCACGGCATCTGCGGCTCCGACGCGATGCGGATCAACGGCAAGAACAGGCTCGCCTGCAAGACGCTGATCAAGGACATCAACCCGGAGAAGCCGATCACCGTCGAGGCCATCAAGGGCCTCACGGTGATGAAGGACCTCGTCGTCGACATGGAGCCCTTCTTCCAGGCGTACCGGGACGTCATGCCGTTCCTGGTCACCACGGGCAACGAGCCGACGCGTGAGCGCCTGCAGTCCGCCGAGGACCGCGAGCGCTTCGACGACACCACCAAGTGCATCCTGTGCGCCGCGTGCACGTCCTCGTGCCCGGTGTTCTGGAACGACGGCCAGTACTTCGGCCCGGCGGCGATCGTCAACGCGCACCGCTTCATCTTCGACTCGCGCGACGAGGCCGGCGAGCAGCGGCTGGAGATCCTGAACGACAAGGACGGCGTCTGGCGCTGCCGCACGACCTTCAACTGCACCGACGCGTGCCCGCGCGGCATCGAGGTCACGAAGGCCATCCAGGAAGTCAAGCGCGCCCTGATCACGCGCCGCTTCTAGCCGTTCCGACGCGCCGGACTCCGTCCGTCGCTCGTGGCCGAGGCATCGGCCGACTGGGCCCCGCCCCCGGATCCGTTCCGGGGGCGGGGCCTTCGCCGTGCCCGGGGCGGGGCCCTCTGCCGTGCCCGGGGAGGGCCAGGGGCCGGACGGGGCCGTCATCGGCCGGGTGGACTCGGTGTTCTGACGGGGGGTACGGAGCGGAGGCGGGCTGTGGAAGGATCGGCCGTATGAGTGAGCAGCAGCCGAATCCGTACGCGAGCGAACCCGGCCCGGGGCAGGACGAGTACAAGTGGGGCCCCGGCCAGGCCAGTTACGGATATCCCCAGCCCTATCCGCAGCCCCCGGTCCATCAGCCGACCATCGGCGGCGGGGGCCTTCCGATTCCGCAGCAGCCGGCCCCCGGCTACGCGCCCGGTCCCGGCGCGGTGCCCGGGCAGGGCCTGTCGCTCGGGGACATCAGCATCTCGGGGGACCAGATCATCACCCCGTCGGGCACGATGCCGCTGCGGGGCGCGATGTGGAACGCCACCGACTTCTCGCGCACCGAGGAGAAGATGCCGACCCACGCGGTCGTGCTGGCCATCGTCTTCTTCCTGTTCTGCCTGCTCGGGCTGCTGTTCCTGCTGATGAAGGAGAAGCGGACGACCGGCTACATCCAGGTCACCGTGCACAGCGGCGGCCGTCACCACTCCACGATGATCCCGGCGACCGACCCGAACACGTACATGTGGGTCATGAACCAGATCAACTACGCGCGCTCGCTCAGCGTCTGACGCGGCACCCCGCTGCGCGGCCGTCCGGCCACCCCCGCCAAAGGGGTGGCCGCCGCGCCCCCGGTCCGCAACGATCGGGCCATGATCATTTCTCATGACGTGGAAGGGCCCTCGAACGGGTCCGCCGTGGTGCTGCTGCACTCCTCCGTGTGCGACCGCCGGATGTGGGAGCCCCAGTGGGCCCCGCTGGCCGGGGCGGGCATGCGGGTGGTCCGCCCGGACTTCCGGACCTGCGGGGACTCCCCGGCCGCCGAGGCCCCGTACAGCGACGCCGGGGACGTACTGGACCTGCTGGACCGGCTCGGCATCGCGCGCGCCGCGTTCGTCGGCTCCTCGTACGGCGGCCGGATCGCGCTACAGCTCGCCGCCCTGCACCCGGACCGGGTGCGCTCCCTGGCCCTGCTCTGCCCCGCCCGGCCCGCGCAGCGGCGCGGCCCGGCGCTGCTGGCCTTCAACGCCGCCGAGGGCGCCCTGGTGGACGCGGGCGACCTGGACGGCGCGGCCGCGCTCAACGCCCGCCAGTGGCTCGGCCCGGACGCCGACGAGGCCGCGCACGCCCTCGTACGCGCCATGCAGCTCGGCAACTTCCGGGGGGCGCTGGGGGCCGCCGAGGGCCACGAGCTCCCGGAGCCCGACGTGGACCTGACGGCCATCGCCGCCCCCGTCCTCGCCGTCGGCGGGGCGCACGACATCCCCGAGTTCCGGGAGGTCCCCGCCGAGCTGGCCTCGCTCGTCCCGGGCGCGGTCCACGTCGAGCTGCCGTGGGCGGGACACCTGCCCTCCCTGGAGCGCCCGGCGGAGACCACCCGGCTGCTGCTGGACTTCCTCCGGTCCTGACCTCTCACAGCCCCGGCCCCCATTCGCTTGAACCTGTTCAAAAGAAGGTCTACAGTCATGCCTGTCAGCAATTGAACGCGTTCAAGGGGGCTGGGGCAATGGACCTCACCGTGGTTGCGTACGTCATCTACCTGCTCGTCAGCATCGGCCTCACCGTCTGGGTGGCCCGCACCCTCAGCCGCAACGGCCGGGTCTTCATCGCCGACGTCCTGCACGGCAACGAGAAGCTCGCGGACGCCGTCAACCACCTCCTGGTGGTCGGCTTCTACCTCGTGAACATCGGCTTCGTGACCCTCTACCTGCGGTCGAGCGAGACCATCCTCGAAGCCCGCGGCCTCTTCGAGGCGCTCTCGGTCAAGCTCGGCGTCGTCCTGCTCGTCCTCGGCGTCATGCACCTCGGCAACGTGTGGGTGCTCAACAAGATGCGCCGCCGCGGGATCATGGAGAGCCAGCAGACCCCGCCGGTCGCCCCGAGCGCCTGGACCGCCCCGGCCGGAGCCTGAGCGATGGCGACGCCGACGACGGCCGTACAGCACCTCACGGTGCTGTACGACGCCAACTGCCCGCTCTGCGTCCACATCCGGCACTGGCTGCTCGGGCAGCGCTGGCTGGTGCCGCTGCGGCTCCTGCCGGCCGGGTCCGAGGCGGCGCGGCGACGCTTCCCCCGGCTGGACCACGCGCAGACGCTGCGCCAGATCACCGTGGTCGGGGACTCGGGCCAGGTGTGGACCGACACCGACGCCTTCATCGTGTGCCTGTGGGCGCTGGACGAGCACCGGCCCAAGGCGAACTGGCTGGCCACCGCGGCCGGCCGGCCCTTCGCCCGGGCGGCCATGTACACCGCCTCCGCCTGGCGGGCCGCGGTCCGTACCAACGGCGAAGCGGAGCCGGAAGAACCGGCCTGTGACGACCAGTGCGCCGTACCCCGATAAGGTCGGACACCGTGACTGATCAGAAGGCTCCCAAGAGCGAGCAGACCCGCACGCTCATCCTCGAAACCGCGCTCCGTCTCTTCCAGGAGCGCGGCTTCGACAAGACGACCATGCGGGGCATCGCCAAGGAGGCGGGGGTCTCGGTCGGCAACGCCTACTACTACTTCGCGTCGAAGGAACACCTCGTCCAGGGCTTCTACGACCGGATCGGAGCCGCCCACCAGGCGGCGGTCCGGCCCATCCTGGACAGTGAGACCGACCTGCAGAAGCGGCTCGCGGGCGTACTGACCGCCTGGCTCGACATCGCCGCCCCCTACCACGAGTTCGCGTCGCAGTTCTTCAAGAACGCGGCGGACCCCGAGAGTCCGCTCAGCCCCTTCTCCCCGGAGTCGGAGCCCGCGCGCCAGGCCGCCATCGACATGCACCGCGAGGTGCTGGCCGGGGCGAAGACCAAGGTGCCGGAGGAGCTGGCCGACGTACTGCCGGAGCTGATGTGGCTCTCGCAGATGGGCCTGGTCCTGTACTGGGTCTTCGACCGCTCCCCGGACAGCGAGAAGACCCGCCGCCTGGCCGAGCGCGGCGCGCAGCTGACGACGCGGGGCATCGTGCTCGCCCGGTTCCGGGTGCTGCGGCCGCTGGTGCGGGAAGTCCACGAGCTGTTCGCGGACTTCCTGCCGGGCATGGCGCAGACGGCGGTGTCGCGCAAGCGCGCGTCGGACGCGGACCAGCCGTAGTCCTGCGGGTCTGCGGGTCTGCGGGTCTACGGGTCTGCGGGTCTACAGGTCTACGCCTGGCGGGACTCCAGCTCGACGACCGTGATGTCCGACGGCGCCCCGACCCTGACCGGGGGTCCCCAGGCGCCGGCGCCGCGGGACACGTAGAGCTGGGTGTCTCCGTAGCGCTCCAGGCCGGCGACGGTGGGGTTGGCGAGCTCGGCGAGGTAGTTGCCGGGCCAGAGCTGGCCGCCGTGGGTGTGGCCGGACAGCTGGAGGTCCACGCCGTGCCGGACGGCGTCGTGGATGACGATCGGCTGGTGGGCCAGGAGCACGGCGGCGCGGGACCGGTCGCGGTCGCCGAGGGCCGCGCCGAAGTCCGGGCCGTGGCCCTCGGTCTCGCCCTGTACGTCGTTGACGCCGGCGAGGTCGAAGAGCGGGAGCTCGCGGCGGGCGTTCTCCAGCGGCGTCAGGCCGAGTTCGCGGACGTGGTCGATCCACTGCTGGGCGCCGGAGAAGTACTCGTGGTTGCCGGTGACGAAGTACGAGCCGTGGCGGGCCCGCAGCGCGCGGAGCGGCTCGGCGGCGTCGCCGAGGTCGTGGACGTTGCCGTCCACGAGGTCGCCGACGATGGCGATGAGGTCGGGCTGGGTGCGGTTGACGGTGTCGACGACGCGGGTGGTGTGGGCGCGGCCGAGGATCGGGCCGAGGTGGACGTCGCTGACGACCGCGATCCGGAACCCGTGCGCGGCGCGCGGCAGCTTGGCGAGCGGCACCCGCACCCGCTTGACCCGCGGCCCGCGCATGACCCCGTAGGTCCCGTACCCCACGGTCCCGAGGGCGGCGGCCGCAGCCACCCCGCCGACCGTGCGGGCGACGAACCTCCGCCGACTGATCCCGCCGTCCGAGTCCTCCGCCGAGGCCGACGCCGCCGCCGGTGCCGGTGTTGACGCGGGAGCGGCTTCGGCTCCGGGAACGGCTGCGGGAACAACCTCGGCTCCGGGAGCGGGAGCGACTGCGGGAGCCTGCGGCGCCGGTCCCCTGCCCGCCCCTCCCCGCTCCTGGGGCTCCGCCCCAGTCCCCGCACCCGACCCGCCGCCGGTGGCGGAGCCGGCGGGGGCCTCGCCCCGCTCACCCGGGCCGGCACCACGGCTCACGGCGGGAGCCAGGTCCCGCTCGCCTGCGGCGGCGTTGCCCGGCCCCTCCGGCGATCGAGGAGGCCGGGGGCGGGTCGCCCGGCGGAGCACAAGGGCTCGGGCGGGTTCCGCCAGGAGCATCGCCAAGGTCAGGTACAGCAGCACCGCCAGCCACATGAAGCCCGGCCAGGACACGGTCTGCTGGAGCCAGAACGGCGCACCCGCGCGCCCGGCGGTGAGCGCCGCCACCGACAGCAGCGGCAGGGCGAAGGCCAGCGTCGTGCCCACCCGGCGCCACGCGCCGCCCGGTCGCGACGTGTCGCGGACCAGCCGGATCCAGAGCCACCGGTGCACCAGCACCAGCAGGCCCAGCACCGCCAGCGCGACCAGCGCGAAGATCGCCACCTTCATCGGGCTTCACGCGATTCACGCGATTCGCGCCGCAGCGCCCGAACGCCACGCAGCCCGATCACACCAACGGCCGTCCCCAGGAGAAAGGAGGTCACCGCCAAGAGAAGGTGGACCCAGAAGTAGGACGTCGGATCCCCCGCGGCGTCAAACGCCAGGCCACTGCCGTTCTTCCACAGGTTCCGGACGAAGGACACCCAGATGAACCAGCTCCACACTCCGAAGGCGAGCAGGAACCAGGAGGCGGCGCGGCTGAGTCTCATGAACCCAGTATCGGTTTCTTCCCCAGGACGGACGCGCCGGGGTGGGCTGTACCGGCAATGGTTGCGGCGGGTTGGCCGGTCCGCGACGGCGGACACAGCATCGGGATGTACTTTCACCTGCGTGTCTGCCAAGAAGACCGCGCTGGCGGTCCTTTCCGCCGCGCTGCTGGTCCCCGTCGTGCTCACGGCCCCCGCCCACGGCCTCCCGCGCACCCCCCACGTGCCCGGGCCCGGCCGCGCGCCCACGCCGTCGCCGGACAACGGCAAGGGCGGGGCCAAGCAGGCCCCGGCGCCGCCCGTGTCGATGTCCTCCATCGGCGGGGCCCGCCTCGGCCAGCCGGGGACCCAGGTGAACCTGCTGCCCGGCGCGCCCGCCCTGCCCGAGAGCCTCACCGGGCGCTCGTGGATCGTGGCGAACGCCGACACCGGCGAGGTCCTGGCCGCGCACAACGCGCACTGGCGGCTCCCCCCGGCCTCCACCATGAAGATGCTCTTCGCGGACACCGTGCTGCCCACCCTCCCCAGGGACCAGGTCCACATGGTCACGGAGGAGGAGCTGTCCGACGTGGGGCAGGGCTCCAGCCTGGTCGGGGTCAAGGAGGACCACGAATACTCCGTCCACGACCTGTGGCTCGGCGTGTTCCTGCGCTCCGGCAACGACGCCGTGCACGTGCTTTCGGCCATGAACGGCGGCGTCGAGAAGACCGTCAAGGACATGCAGGCGCACGCCGAGGAGCTCCAGGCCCTCGACACGCACGTGGTGTCCCCGGACGGGTACGACGCGCCGGAGCAGGTCTCCAGCGCCTACGACCTCACCCTCATCGCCCGGTCGGGTCTCCAGAAGCAGGACTTCAAGGAGTACTGCGGCACGGTGAGCGCGAAGTTCCCGGGCAGCGGGGGGTCCGGCAAGGCGCGCGACTACTTCGAGATCCAGAACACGAACCGGCTGATGACCGGCGCCTACGGCCTCTCCCCGTACAAGGGCATCGCGGGGGTGAAGAACGGCAACACCACGATGGCCGGCTCCACCTTCACCGGCGCGGCGCAGCGCGACGGCAAGACGCTGCTGGTCACGGTGATGAACCCGGACACCGGCGGCCTCAACTCCGTCTACGAGGAGACCGCCGACCTCTTCGACTGGGGGTTCGCCGCGCTCGGCAAGGTCAAGCCGGTGGGTGAGCTGGTGCCGCCGAAGAGCGAGGACACCTCGTCCCACGGCTCGCCCGCCCAGTCCCACGAGAACGGCCCGTCGGCGTCCGGCGAGGGCGCCGGCGGCGGGATGGGGACCGCGCTCGGCATCGCGGGCGGGGCGCTGGCCGTCGCGGCGGGCGGGGTGTTCGTCGCCGGCCGCCGCCACCCGCGCCGCCCGCGCGGCGGTCGCGGCCCGGACACCGACCTGCTTCCCTAGGTCGTGGCGGCCGGCTCCTCCCGGCCGTCCGTGTCGTCGGGGCCGTCCGGCTCGTCCCGCTCCTCCCCGTCGTCCCGGGTGGCGGTCCAGGCCGAGCAGTACAGCAGCAGCTTGGCCGTGAAGTTGATCCAGAGCAGCAGGGCGATCGGCACGCCGAAGGCCCCGTACATGCTCTTCGCCGCGACCTCGCGGATGTACCCGCTCAGCAGCAGCTTGAGCAGTTCGAAGCCCGCCGCGCCGATGAGGGCCGCCTGGATCAGGCGGCCGCGCGGCGGCTCGACGCCGGGCAGCAGGGTCAGTACGTAGAGCAGGAGCAGGAAGGCGGCCACCACCCCGACGAGGAACGCTGCCGCGCGCAGCACCCAGCCTCCGACGCCGTGCTGCGGGATGCCGAGCCAGCCGCCGAACTTCCCGACGGCGCTGGAGCCGATGATCGAGGCCGCCGCCGAGGCCAGCCCCGCGGCGCCGAGGCCCAGCAGGACCAGCGTGTCCTTGCCCTTGCGCGCGACGGGGTTGCCCTCGTCCTCGTCGTCCTTGTCCCACACGGCACGCAGGCAGTCCCGCATCGCGCCGACCCAGGAGATGCCGGCGAACAGCAGGATGACGCCGGCGACGAGCCCGACGGTGCCCGCGTTCGCGACGAGGCCGTTGATGTCGAGCTGGTCGGAGATGCCGGGCACCTGCTCGGTGAGGCTCTTCTCCAGCTTGTCGAGCTGCTCTTGGCTGAGCAGCGCCGCGCCGATGGCGGCCGCGACGGTGAGGAGCGGGAAGACCGCGAGGAAGCTGATGAACGTGATCGCGGCGGCCAGCCGCGTCCAGTGCACCCGGTCGAGCCGCTCGTAGGAACGCCACGCGTGCGTACGCATCAGCGCGGCCGCCACCGGCCCGATCACCGGGAGTTTCGTCAGCCAGTCCATGGGGTCACCGTAAATGAGCTGCCGGAAATAGCGGGGATTGTCGCTTTTGGGCACTACGGTCGTCGATTGTGACTTTTCGCCCGACGGCTCGCCCGTTCCATGCCCTGGTCCTACGGAGGATCAGGTTCGGTGCCCGGATGACCTTGCGGCCGCTGGCCTTGCGACCGCTGGCCTCGCGGCCGCGCCGGGGCCGTCAGGAGGGGCGTATCGTCGCCTCGGCCGCGTCATCGGCGGGGGAGCTCAGCTGCGCCGGGACGCCCGTCGGACCCGCGCCGAAAGGGTATTCACGCAGCTTGCGCCAGACCCCGTCCGAGCCCTGCTCGTAGAGCGCGAAGCCGTCGCAGACCCACTCGGCGGCGTACTCGGAGAGGGTCGTGAACGCCAGGTCCATCGCCTCCTCGGAGATCCCGTGGGCGACGGTGACGTGCGGGTGGTACGGGAACGCCAGCTCCCGGCTGAGCGGCCCCTCGGGGTCGCGGACCTGGTGCTGGAGGCGGGTGCAGCCCTGGGCGCCCTCGACGACCTTCACGAAGACGACCGGCGAGAGCGGGCGGAAGGTTCCCGTCCCGGACAGCCGCATCGCGAAGGCGCGGAACGCGGCCGCGACCTCGCTCAGGTGCGCGCGGATCGCCGGGAGCCGGTCCGCCTCCACCTCGGTCGGCGGCACGAGGGTGACATGCGTGGGAATGCCGTGCGCGGCGGCGTCCCCGAAGCCGGCGCGCAGCTCCTGGAGCTGGCTGCCGTGCGGCTCCGGGACCGCGATCGAAACGCCGAGCGTTACGGTCCCCACGTATGTCTCCTCCGTCAGTCGGTTTGCGCGCGTGCTGTCGCTTCAGTGTGGCGGCAGCACCCCTGGGACGCCAGAGGCCTCTTTCGGCGGGGCCGGCGCCCGGGGGTGTCAGCGCGGTGTCAGGGCGGATTCAGAGCGGATTCAGTGCTTCGCGGGCAGGAACCCGAGGCGGTCGTAGGCCTGCGCCAGGGTCTCGGCGGCGACCGCGCGGGCCTTCTCCGCGCCCTTGGCCAAGATGGCGTCCAGGGTCTCGGGGTCGTCCAGGTACTCCTGGGTGCGCTGCCTGAACGGTGTGACGAAATCGACCATCACACCGGCCAGGTCGGTCTTCAGCGCGCCGTAGCCCTTGCCCTCGTACTTCTCCTCCAGGGCGGTGACCGTCTCGCCCGTGAGGGTGGAGTAGATCGTGAGCAGGTTGCTGACGCCGGGCTTCTTCTCGGTGTCGAAGCGGATCTCGGCCTCGGTGTCGGTGACCGCGCTCTTGATCTTCTTCTCGGTGACCTTGGGCTCGTCGAGGAGGTTGATCAGGCCCTTGGGCGAGGACGCGGACTTCGACATCTTGATCGCCGGGTCCTGGAGGTCGTAGATCTTCGCGACCTCCTTGACGATGTGCGCGGCGGGGAGGGTGAAGGTCCGGCCGAAGCGCGTGTTGAAGCGCTCGGCGAGGTCGCGGGTCAGCTCGATGTGCTGGCGCTGGTCCTCGCCGACCGGGACGGCGTTCGCCTGGTAGAGGAGGATGTCGGCCACCTGGAGGATCGGGTACGTGAACAGGCCGACGGTGGCGTTGTTCGCGCCCGACTTCGCGGACTTGTCCTTGAACTGGGTCATCCGGCTGGCCTCGCCGAAGCCGGTGATGCAGTTCATGACCCAGCCGAGCTGCGCGTGCTCGGGCACGTGGCTCTGGATGAAGAGCGTGCAGCGCTCGGGGTCCAGGCCGGCGGCGAGCAGCTGCGCGGCGGAGAGGCGGGTGTTCGCGCGGAGATCCTTCGGATCCTGCGGCATGGTGATCGCGTGCAGGTCGACGACCATGTAGAACGCGTCGTGCGTCTCCTGGAGGGCGACGTACTGGCGGATGGCACCGAGGTAGTTCCCGAGGTGGAACGAACCGGAGGTGGGCTGGATGCCGGAGAGCGCGCGAGGACGATCAGAAGCCATGGCTTCATTCTCTCAGGTGCGCGGGCGGGCTCGGGCCCACCGGCGCCCTTGTCGCGGGGGCGAACGCGACACCGCCGCCGGCGCCGCGGCCCCTCGCTCCGCCGCACGCGTCCGCGGCGCCGCCACGCAAGCGGCCCCGCGCTCCGCGCCTCGAACGCCGGCGGGGCCGGTTCCTTCAGCCCCCGCCGAGCGGCCCGGCGGGGGCTGGATCCAGCCGGCCCCGCCGGCGGCCGACGTGTCAGGACAGCGGGAGGCCCGGGGCCGGGTGGGCTGACATCAGGTCCTCGACCTCCGCGCGGACGGCGGCCAGGGCCGGCTCGTCCGACTTGGCGGCCGCGTCGACGGCCCGGGAGATCCACTCCGCCACCACCGGCATGTGCTGGACGCCGAGCCCGCGCGAGGTCAGCGACGGCGTGCCGATCCGGATCCCCGACGGGTCGAACGGCTTGCGGGGGTCGAACGGCACCGTGTTGTAGTTCACGACGATCCCGGCCCGGTCCAGCGCCTTCGCCGCGACCTTGCCCGGGACGCCCCGGGAGGTCAGGTCCATCAGGATCAGGTGGTTGTCCGTGCCGCCCGAGACGAGGTCGAAGCCGCGTGCGAGCAGCGCCTCGGCCAGGGCCTTCGCGTTGGCCACCACCGCGTGCGCGTACGTCACGAACGCCGGCTGCGCGGCCTCGTGGAGGGCGACCGCGATGCCCGCCGTCGTCTGGTTGTGCGGGCCGCCCTGCAGGCCCGGGAAGACCGCCTTGTCGATGGCCTTCGCGTGCTCCTCCCGGCACATCAGCATCGCGCCGCGCGGACCCCGCAGGGTCTTGTGCGTGGTGGTGGAGACGACGTCCACGTGCGGCACCGGCGACGGGTGCGCGCCGCCCGCGATCAGGCCGGCGATGTGCGCCACGTCCGCGACCAGGACCGAGCCCGCCTCGCGCGCGATCGACGCGAAGGCCTCGAAGTCGATCGTGCGGGGCAGGGCGGTGCCGCCGCAGAACATGATCTTCGGGCGCTCCGCGAGGGCCAGCTCGCGCACCGCGTCGTAGTCGATCAGGCCGGTGTCGGCCCGTACGCCGTACTGGACGCCCCGGAACCAGGAGCCCGTGGCCGAGACGCCCCAGCCGTGGGTGAGGTGCCCGCCCATCGGCAGGGCCATGCCCATCACCGTGTCGCCGGGCTTGGCGAACGCCAGGTACACCGCGAGGTTCGCCGGCGAGCCGGAGTACGGCTGGACGTTCGCGTGGTCCACCCCGAACAGGCCCTTCGCCCGCTCGACGGCCAGCGCCTCGACGCGGTCGATGTTCTGCTGGCCCTCGTAGTAGCGGCGGCCGGGGTAGCCCTCGCTGTACTTGTTCTGCAGCACCGTGCCGGAGGCCTCCAGGACGGCCGCGGACACGTAGTTCTCGCTCGGGATGAGGCGGAGGGTCTCCGCCTGGAGTGCTTCTTCCGCCTCGACGAACGACGCCAGTTCGGGGTCGGTAGCGAAAAGGGCGGGATGGCGGCGCGCGGTCATGGCGGCTCCTCCGGGGTCGATGTCGTCTCTCGTCCCCGCGAGGCCCAGGCGAGCGGCCCTGTGTGCGGTCGTACGCGCACGACTCCCCCGGAGTTGGTTCTCCGTACGCCAGTCGCCGTGCGTACCGACCACCTTAGCGGGCGCGCCACAAGAAAGGTTTCTCCGTCCGGTATACGAGCGAGGATGGACAGTGACGCCACCCTCGTCACAGGCCTGACGGACGATCGGAGACCCCGTGTCGACAACTGCTGATGCCATCCGCTCCGCCGACGCGCACAGCGCGCACACCTATCACCCGCTGCCCGTCGTCGTCGCGTCGGCGGACGGCGCCTGGATGACCGACGTGGAGGGACGGCGCTATCTGGACATGCTCGCCGGATACTCGGCGCTCAACTTCGGGCACGGCAACCGCCGCCTGATCGACGCCGCGAAGGCCCAGCTGGAACGGGTCACGCTGACCTCCCGCGCCTTCCACCACGACCGCTTCGCCGACTTCTGCGCGCAGCTCGCCGAGCTGTGCGGCAAGGAGATGGTGCTGCCGATGAACACGGGGGCGGAGGCGGTCGAGACGGCGGTGAAGACCGCCAGGAAGTGGGGTTACGAGGTCAAGGGCGTCCCGGACGGCCACGCCAAGATCGTGGTCGCGGCCGACAACTTCCACGGCCGTACGACGACCATCGTCAGCTTCTCGACGGACCACGACGCCCGCGACCACTTCGGGCCGTACACGCCCGGCTTCGAGATCGTCCCGTACGGGGACCTCACCGCGCTCGCGCACGCCGTCACGGAGAACACCGTCGCGGTGCTGCTGGAGCCGATCCAGGGCGAGGCGGGGGTATTGGTGCCGCCGGCCGGATACCTGCGGGGCGTACGGGAACTGACGCGCGAGCGGAACGTTCTCTTCATGGCGGACGAGATCCAGTCGGGGCTGGGCCGGACCGGCAAGACCTTCGCCTGCGAGCACGAGGGGGTCGTCCCGGACGTGTACATCCTGGGCAAGGCGCTCGGCGGCGGGGTCGTGCCCGTGTCGGCCGTGGTCGCCGACCGCGACGTGCTCGGCGTGTTCCGGCCCGGTGAGCACGGGTCCACCTTCGGCGGGAACCCGCTGGCCTGCGCCGTCGCCCTGGAGGTGATCGCGATGCTGCGCTCCGGCGAGTTCCAGCAGCACGCCGCCGAGCTCGGCGACCACCTGCACCGGGAGCTGAACCTGCTGGTCGGCGGCGGTGCGGTGACCGCCGTGCGCGGGCGCGGCCTGTGGGCGGGCGTCGACATCGACCCGTCGCACGGCTCGGGGCGGGAGATCTCCGAGAAGCTGATGGAGCTCGGGGTGCTGGTGAAGGACACCCACGGATCGACGATCCGGATCGCCCCGCCGCTGGTGATCAGCAAGGAGGACCTGGACTGGGGCCTCGACCAGCTGCGGTCGGTGCTCTGCGTCTAGCCCGGCCCCCGCCGGGCCCGGGCCCCCGCCGGACTACAGGATGACGTGGGGCAGGAAGCGGGCGTACTCGTCCGTGACCGGCCCCGCGGATTCCCTGATGCCGAGCCCCGCCGCCTCCTCCTCGACGACCCACGCGCCGAGCACCACCCGGTTGCCGTCGAAGTCGGGCAGCGGGGCAAGGCCCTGGAAGACGTACGTCTCGCCCTCGACCGGGACGAACGGCGCGCCGTCCCCGCCCGCTTCGTGGAGCGTCACCCCGGCGCCCTCGCGGCCGAGCAGCGGCTTGGCGGCGTACCCGGTGGTGTCCGCGAGCTCGCGCGGGCCGTCGAGGTAGGCGGGCAGCAGGTTCGGGTGCTCCGGGAAGAGCTCCCACAGGACGGCCAGCAGCGCCTTGTTGGAGAGCAGCATCTTCCACAGCGGCTCGATCCACTGGGTGGTGCCGGAGCCGCCGCCGTGGTCGTAGCTGCCGAGCACCTGGGGGCCGAACTGGTCCTCGGCCAGCCACTCCCAGGGGTAGAGCTTGAAGCAGGCGCGGATGAAGCGGAGCCGCTCGTCCACGAAGCGGCCGGAGAGGCTGTCCCAGCCGATCTGCTCGACGGAGAGCGCGTGCGTTTCGAGGCCGGCCTGGTCCGCGGTCTCCTGGAGGTAGGCGACCGTCATCAGGTCCTCGCCGAGCTCGTCGGTCTCGGAGTGCGCGAAGTGCAGCGGGCCGGGCGGGAGCAGTTCGGCCTGCCGGCGCCAGGCGTCGACGAGCCGCTCGTGGAGGGAGTTCCACTGGTCGGCGCCGGGGAAACGGTCCTCCATCCAGAACCACTGCGGACTCGCCGCCTCCACCAGGGAGGTGGGGGTGTCGGCGTTGTACTCCAGCATCTTGGCCGGGCCGGTGCCGTCGTAGCGCAGGTCGAAACGCCCGTACAGGGAAGGCTGTTCGGCGCGGCGGCGCCAGGACTCGGCGATGAGCGCGGCGAGCTTCGGATCCTTGATGCCGAGGTCCGCGAAGCGGTCGTGCTCCACGATGTGCGCGGCGGCCGCGAGGCACATGGCGTGCAGTTCCTCGACGACCCCCTCCAGCGCCTCGACCTCCGGGAGCGTGAAGGAGTAGTACGCGCTCTCGTCCCAGTAGGGGCGCAGGGAGTCGTCGGGGTAGCGGGTCAGGGGGTAGATCAGCCCCTGCTCCTCGACGGTCCGCTGCCAGTCGGGGCGGGGCTCGATGGTGTGCCGCTTCATGGATCCGGGCTCCTCAGCCGCCGCTGGAGCCGGAGTGGCTGCCGTTGCCGATGCCGCCGCGGGTGACGGCGGACTTGTCGAAGCTGCCGCCGGTGACCTTGCCGTTGCTGACGTAGCCGCCGTAGTAGTACGAGCCGCGGCCGCCGCTCTTGCAGTCCTTGCTGTTCAGGTGGTCCAGCGTGGTGCGGGAGGCGCAGCGCTTGTCGGGCTCGTCGCTGCTGCCGCACGCGACGAGGGTGGCGGCGAGCAGGCCCATGCCGCCGAGCGCGACGGCGCCGGAGCGCATGCGGCGGCGGGCGGTGGTGGTGCTGCTGGTACTGGTGCCGGTGCTGTCCATGCGTGTGTGGCTCCCCCTCGTGGCGCGGCGGCGTGCTGCCGACAGAGTAGAGCGGGGTATCGGAGCGATGGAATCCGGCCGTCTTCAAGGCGGTGTTCTACAGTCGCTTCGTGCTGCTTGGGATGATTTGCGCGCTCGGTGCGGCGGTCTGTTTCGGTACGGCCTCGGTCCTGCAGGCGGTGGCCGCGCGGGCGGCGGAGCCGGGGACGGGGTCGGGGGTGGACCCGGCGCTGATGCTGCGCGCGCTGCGGCAGTGGCGGTACCTGTTGGGGCTGGGGCTGGACGGGGCCGGGTTCGTCCTCCAGATCATCGCCCTGCTGCACATCCCGATCTACGCGGTGGGCGCGGCGATGGCCGCCAGTCTGGCGGTGACGGCGGTGGTCGCGGCGCGGCTGCTGCGGGTGCGGCTGAGCCGGACGGAGTGGGGCGCGGTGGGGGTGGTCTGCGCGGGGCTGCTGATGCTGGGGCTGTCGTCGGGGCAGGAGGGCTCCGGGGAGGGGTCGCCGGCGCTCAAGTGGGGGCTGCTGGGGGCGGCGGTGCTGGTGCTGCTGGTGGGCGCGGCGGCCGGGGGGCTGCCGGACGGGCCGCGGGCGCTGGTCCTCGGCCTGGCGTCGGGGACGGGGTTCGGGGTGGTGGAGGTCGCGGTCCGGCTCATCGACGGGTTCTCGCTGACCAACCCGGCCGTTTACGCGTTGCTGCTGGGCGGGGGCGCGGGGTTCCTGCTGCTCACCTCGGCGTTGCAGCGGGGCTCGGTGACGGCGGCGACGGCCGGGCTGGTGCTGGGCGAGACGATCGGGCCGGCGGTGGTCGGGGTGGCGTTCCTCGGCGACCGGCCGCGGGAGGGTCTGGCGTGGCTGGCCGTCACCGGCTTCGCCGTCTCCGTGGCCGGCGCCCTGGCCCTGGCCCGCTTCGGCGAACCCCCACCACCTGCGGACGCCCCTGCCCGTGCGTAGCCCGGGGACCCGGACCTGGCGCGACCCTTCCCGGAGCGGGGCCGGGCTTCCCCGGGGCGGGGCCGGATGTGGTGCGGCCGCGCGGCGCTCGGGGCTTCGCCCCGGGATCGTCCCCGCCCCGCCCTTTCACCGTTTCCCGGGCTGCGCCCGGACCCCCTGCGCCTGCGGCGCCCGTCGTGGGCTCCGCGCCGCGGGGTTGCAGGTGGCGGGGCGACCCCGGCGGCGGAAGCCCCCGCACACGGGCCTCCGGCCACGCGCTGCCCTTTCACCGTTTCCCTGCGCCCGAACCCCCTGCGTCTGCGGCGCCCGTCGTGGGGCTCCGCGCCGCGGGGTTGCAGGTGGCGGGGCGACCCCGGCGGCGGAAGCCCCCGCACACGGGCATCCGGCCACGCGCTGCCCGCAGGGAGCGGACCCGTCGGCACGGCGACAGGCGGCCCCGCGGGGGCGACGGCCCCGGCGGCGGTGCCCGCAGAGGATCGTCACGGCAGGGTTGCCGACAGGGCGTTCAGGGTCGGGGTCCAGGCGCTGTCCGGCGGGGTGCCGTAGCCCACCACCAAGGCGTCGCGGGGCGGCATCGTGGCCTGGGGATGGCGGTAGCGGGAGAGGCCCGTCAGGGAGAGGGAGTGCCAGGAGGCCGCCTGGATCAGGGGCTGCTCCGTGCCCGGCGGGAGGTCCAGTACCGCGTGCAGGCCCGCCGAGATGCCCGACACCGCCGTCACCCGGTCCCCCACCGCCGCCACCAGCGCCTCGCGCCGCCGCAAGTACCTCTGCCGCATCCCCCGCACGTGCCGGTCGTACGCCCCCGACCGGATGAACTCCGCCAGCGTCAGCTGGTCCAGCGCGCTGGAGGTCCAGTCGGCCCGGCCCTTCACCGCCAGCACCTCCCCCACCAGCCCCGGCGGCAGCACCAGCCACCCCATCCGCAACCCCGGCGCCAACGCCTTGCTCGCCGTGCCCAGGTACACCACCCGGTCCGGGTCCAGCCCCTGCAACGCCCCGATCTGCTGTCGGTCGTAGCGGAACTCCCCGTCGTAGTCGTCCTCCAGGATCAGCCCGCCCGTCGTACGGGCCCAGTCGACCGCCGCCGCCCGCCGCGCCGGCGTCAGCGCGGCGCCCGTCGGGAACTGGTGCGCCGGCGTCAGCAGGACCGCCCCCGCCCCCGCCCCGGTCAGGGCCTCCGTCCGCGCCCCCGCACCGTCCACCGGCAGCGGCCGCATCCGCAGCCCCGCCCCCGCCAGCACGTCCCAGTGCACGTCCAGCCCGTACCCCTCGACCGCCACCTCCCGTACCCGCCGCGCCCGCAGCACCCCCGCCATCAGCTTCAGCCCGTGCACGAACCCCGCGCACAGCACGATCCGCTCCGGATCCGCGTACACCCCCCGCACCCGCGCCAGGTACTCCGCCAGCGCCTCCCGCAGCTCCACCCGCCCGCGCCCGTCCGCCCCGTACCCGAACGCGTCGTTCGGCGCGTGCGTCAGCGCCCGCCGGGCCGCCGCCAGCCAGGCCGCGCGCGGGAAGCCGCTCAGGTCCGGGGTGCCGGGCACCAGGCTGTACGAGGGCCCGCGCCGCTCCGGACGGCGTACCGGCACCACGCCCGCCGGCTTCCCAGGCCGCGGCCGGGCCCGTTCCGCGACCCGGGTCCCCGAACCCTGACGTGCCGTCAACCACCCCTCGGCGACGAGCTCCGCGTACGCCTCCGCCACCGTGTTGCGCGCCATCCCGAGGTCCACCGCGAGCGAGCGCGAGGACGGCAGCCGGGTGCCCGGCGCGAGCCGCCCGCTGCGCGCGGCCTCGCGCAGCGCCTCCACGAGCCCGGCGCGCCGACCGCGCCCGGCGGAAAGGTCGAGATGCAGGTCGGCGCCGAAATTGGCCCAGGAATCCGTCATGGATATGGACCATATCGCTGGGCTTCTCCCCCGTACCGTTGGGTACATGACGACGACGAACGAAGCCCCCGTGAACGCCCCCGAACAGCCCTCCCGGATGCAGTGGCACGCGCTCGCCCCCGAGGTCTACAAGGCGATGGTGGCCCTGGAGATCGCGGCCCGGAAGGGGCTCGACCCGACCCTCGCGGAACTGGTCAAGATCCGCGCCTCGCAGGTCAACCACTGTGCGTACTGCCTGGACATGCACACCAAGGACGCCATCGCCGCGGGCGAGAGCGTCGAGCGGATCGTGCAGCTGGGCGCCTGGGAGGAGTCCCGGCACTTCTACACCGAGAAGGAGCTGGCGGCCCTCGAATTCACCGAGGCCGTCACCGTCCTGACGGACGGTTTCGTACCCGACGAGGTGTACGAGAAGGCCGCCAAGCACTTCGAGGAGGCCGAACTGGCCCAGCTGACCGCACTGATCGCCACGATCAACGCCTGGAACCGGTTCGCCGTGACCTCCCGCTCGGTGCCGGGGCACTACACCCCGGGCATGTTCAAGATCTGAGCGGGAAGGTACGGCGGGGTGACGGGCCCCGTCAGCCGCCCGGGCTGAACGCCGCCAGCGCCGCCGCGTGGTGTTCCCGGGTGGTGTCCCACTCGCCGCCCGGGCCAGCGGTCAGCACCGCCCACTTTCCGCCGCCCGGGGCGAAGAACACCCTTTCGACACTGCGGCGGCGGCCGTGCGACTCCGCGCTGTCGTACTCGTAGACCAGCTCCGCCGCCCCGGATCCGCCGGGGACGGGGCCGACGCTGATCTCCTCGTAGCCGGTGGTCTGGGCGCGCAGGTGGGTCGAGGACGCCTTGACGGCTTCGAGCGGGCTGAGCTCCGGCTCCGTGACCCGGAAGATCTGGAGCAGCGCGGTCCGGTCGGCCGAGCGGTAGAAGACCCCGTCCTTGGTCTCCTCCCGCGCCCAGCCGGCGGGGACGGCGATGGTGAAGCCCCCGGGATCCTGCCGGGTCTCGTGCGCCGCCGGCGCACTCCCTCCGGGACTGGCGCCGGCACTGGCATCCGTACCGCTCGGGTTCGGGTTCGGACCCGGGCTCCCCGAAGCGCTCGGGGTGCCCTCGGGAGCCTGCGAGGCCCCGCCCGAGGGGGTCTCGTCCGGCGCCGACGGCGCGCCCGAGGCCACCGTGCCGTTCTTCTCCCCGGCGCGGGTCGCGTCGTCCGTGTCCCGGGCCAGGAACCACACCGCCCCGGCGCCGAGCGCGAGCGCGGCGACCGCGATACCCGCCGTGGCCGGGGTCACCCACCGCCCACGCCCCGGGCGCGGCGGCTCCGGCGGCACGTACGGGGGATACGCGTCGTAGGACGGCTGCTGCCCCGGCGGCGAGGAGTACGCCGGCGGGTACGCGGGCAGCCCGAGCGCAGCCGTCCGCTCCTGCGGCCCGGGGTACGAGGGAGGGTACGCAGGCCGGTCAGGCAGCACCCGCTCCCCCGACACCCCCTGCGCCTGCGCCTGCGCCTGCGGGTACGCCAACACCCCGGGCGCGCCCGGACCCTGCGACGACACCCCCGGCGCGGCGCGATCCTCCGGCGGGCTCTGCGGCGCCGGCGGGGCGTGCTCCCCCGGCATGGCCGGATCTCGCGGCGGACTCTGCGGCCCCGGCGGGAAGTGCACCGGCACCCCCGGCGTGTCGCGGTCCTCCGGCGGGCTTTGCGGCGCCGGTTCGGCGTCTTCCCCCGGCGGGTTCTGGTCGCCCGGCGCGCTCGGCCCACCCTGCGACACCGGCGGAGCCACCGGTGGAGGGACGTACACCTGCGAGGCCGCGGGCGGTTCGCCCTCGGGCCGTTCCCACACCCAGCGCTGCGCCTGCGCGTCCCAGCGGGGCCCGCCGGACGGGCTCTGTTCCGAAACCACCGCCCGACCCTAGGTTTCCCGTACCGCGAGCGACAGGCGTAAACACGCCAAAGCGCCCCGGCCGCACGGGCCGGGGCGCTTCGGACGACGGATCAGATCAGGCCGAGCTCGCGCACCGCGTCGCGCTCCTCGACGAGCTCCGCCACGGACGCGTCGATGCGCGCACGGGAGAACTCGTTGATGTCCAGGCCCTGGACGATCTCGTACTTGCCGTCCTTGGTGGTGACGGGGAAGGAGGAGATGATGCCCTCCGGGACGCCGTAGGAGCCGTCCGACGGGATGCCCATCGAGGTCCAGTCGCCCGCGGCGGTGCCGTTGACCCAGGTGTGCACGTGGTCGATGGCGGCGTTGGCGGCCGAGGCGGCCGAGGACGCACCACGGGCCTCGATGATCGCGGCGCCGCGCTTGGCGACGGTCGGGATGAAGGTGTCGGCCAGCCACAGCTCGTCGTTGACGACCTCGGCGGCGTTCTTGCCGGCGATCTCCGCGTGGAAGATGTCCGGGTACTGGGTCGCCGAGTGGTTGCCCCAGATGGTGAGGCGCTTGATGTCGGAGACGGCGGCACCGGTCTTGGCGGCCAGCTGCGAGATCGCGCGGTTGTGGTCCAGGCGGGTCATCGCGGTGAAGCGCTCGGCCGGTACGTCCGGGGCGGCGGCCTGCGCGATGAGCGCGTTGGTGTTGGCCGGGTTGCCCACGACGAGGACCTTGATGTCGTCCGCGGCGTGGTCGTTGATGGCCTTGCCCTGCGGCTTGAAGATGCCGCCGTTCGCGGAGAGCAGGTCGCCGCGCTCCATGCCCTTGGTGCGCGGGCGGGCGCCGACGAGCAGCGCGACGTTGGCACCCTCGAAGCCCTTGTTCGGGTCGTCGAAGATGTCGATGCCCTGGAGGAGCGGGAAGGCGCAGTCGTCGAGCTCCATGGCGGTGCCCTCAGCGGCCTTCATGCCCTGGGGGATCTCCAGAAGACGGAGCTTGACCGGCACGTCCGCGCCGAGCAGGTGACCGGACGCGATGCGGAAGAGCAGCGCGTAGCCGATCTGGCCGGCGGCGCCGGTCACGGTGACATTCACGGGAGTGCGGGTCATGGCCTTCTCCGTTAGACAGCTGGCGGTGGGGCGTCCCTGCCCCATGTGCTGGAGGACGCCGCTCCCCATTAAGTCTTGACGTGAAGAGACATCCGCGGTCAGGCTATCCGACCCCGGCGCGGGCTAACCCCCGGGTCCGTGTGGTGCGTGGCACATGTCGCCCGGGAGTTCGAAGGCGCGGAGGGGCTCGCACCCCTCATGCGCTCAGCGGATGCTGAAGTGGACCGCCGACTCCAGCGAGGGGATGTCCAGCCACGGCTTCGGTTGCATGACCAGCGCGAGCAGCGTGATCGCCACGCCCAGTACCCCGTACGTGGCCATGTCCGTGAAGCGGGAGCGCACCGCGAGCATGCCGACCGAGGGCAGGACGCGGCGCAGGACGGCCGCCGCGATCAGCGCGATGCCGATGGCCAGGCAGCCGATCCGGGGATGCCCCATGGCGGTGCCGAGCAGTCCGGCGGCGGTAGCGGCGAGCACGCTGAGCATCGGCCACTGGCGGGCCGGCGCGGGCGCGTCGCGGTGCGCCGCCCGGCCGCCGCCCTCGGGGCGGGCGGTGTCCTGGGTGACGGAGGGGAACCGGCGCGTCGCCTTCCCCTCCTTCGCCCCTTGCCCCACCGCGACGGTCGCACCCGCCGCCTGCTTGACGCCGGCGGCCGCCGTGGCGATCGCCGCCGCCGTGGCGGTCGGGGAGGTCCCGGCCGTCACGGCGGTCGGGGCGGTCGCAGCGGTCGTGGCGGTCGCAGCGGTCGTGGCGGTCGCAGCCGACGTCGCCTTCGGGCCACTGGTGGCCTTCGGACCGGTCGCCGCCTTCGTGGCCCGTACTGCCTTCGGCGCGCCCGCCGCTTCCTTGGCGCCGCCCGGCTTCGCGGCGCCCGCGGCGGCCTTCGCGGAGCCCGCGGCCTTCGTGGCCGCCCCCGCCTCCTTGCCGCCCGTCGGCTTCGCGGCGCCAGCCGCCTTCGGCCCGCTCATCGCGTCCGGCGCACCCGGCTCGCGTTCAGCCCGCATGGTGCGTCGCCGCCCGTTCGGCCGCGTCGACGACGTTGACCAGCAGCTGCGCCCGGGTCATAGGGCCGACTCCGCCGGGGTTCGGGGAGATCCAGCCGGCCACCTGGGCGACCCCGGGGTGGACGTCGCCGACGATCTTGCCGTTCTCGTCCCGGCTGACGCCGACGTCGAGCACGGCCGCGCCCGGCTTCACGTCCTCCGGCTTGACCAGGTGCGGGACCCCCGCCGCGGCCACGATGACGTCCGCCTGGCGCAGCAGCCCGGAGAGGTCGCGCGTACCGGTGTGGCAGAGCGTGACGGTGGCGTTCTCGGACTTGCGGGTCAGCAGCAGCCCGATGGAGCGCCCGACGGTGATGCCGCGGCCGAGGACGACGACGTGCGCGCCGTTGATCTCGACGCCGTGGTGGCGCAGCAGCTCGACGATGCCGTACGGGGTGCACGGCAGCGGTCCCGGCTCGTTCAGCACCAGTCGGCCGAGCGACATCGGGTGCAGGCCGTCGGCGTCCTTCTCCGGCGCCATCAGCTCCAGCACCCGGTTGGTGTCGATGCCCTTGGGCAGCGGGAGTTGGACGATGTAGCCCGTGCACTCCGGGTTCTCGTTGAGCTCCCGTACGACCGCCTCGATGTCCTCCTGGGAGGCGGTGGCGGGCAGTTCGCGCTGGATGGAGGCGATGCCCACCTCGGCGCAGTCCTTGTGCTTGCCGTTGACGTACCAGCGGCTGCCCGGATCGTCGCCGACCAGCAGGGTGCCGAGGCCGGGAGTGACACCCCGCGCCTTGAGGTCCGCCACGCGGGCGGTCAGTTCGGACTTGATAGCGGCTGCCGTGGCCTTGCCATCGAGAATCTGGGCGGTCATACCCCCATCCTCCCGGATGGGGCGGCCCCGGTTCCAGTCGCGTCGCCTCGGCGGCCCCTCGGATTCATTGCACTTGCACAACAAGTGACCGTCCGTGTGCGCAACGGCTGGACAAGTCCCGCGCACGGCGATCACGATGGCGGTCACAGAGTGCCGCGGGCAGTGCCGGGGGGCGGGCCGCAAGGACGCAGTGACGTCTCCGTGGCGTGCCGTGCGTCCCGCACTTCCCGCGCTTCCACGGAGGAACATCCCAGATGAGCTTCGGCGACCCGCACAATCCGTACGGACAGCAGCAGGGCCAGCCCGGGTACGGCTACCCGCAGCAGGCCCCGCAGGGCATCCCGCCGCAGCCGGGCTACGGCTACCCGCAGCAGCAGGCGCCGCAGGCCTACCCCGGGTACCCCTCGTACCAGCCGCCGCCGATGCAGATGCCGGGCCTGATGAAGGCGGCCCGTGTCGTGCTGTTCGTCATCGGCGGGTTCCAGCTGATCGGCGCGATCCTGGCCGTCGTCTTCGGCGCGCTGTTCGCCGGGTCCGAGGACTCCGACGTCGGGGACGTGCTGGGCGGCGCCGCCATCGCCCTGGGCGTCGGCCTCGCCCTCCTCGCCACCCTCTCCATCACCCTGGCCGCCCGGCTGGGCAAGGGCGCCACCCCGGTGCGCGTCCTGACGATCATCTACGGCGCCCTCGGCATCCTGGGCAACCTGGGCAACGTGGCCAGCTCGATCGCCGCCTCCTCCTCGCTCCACGAGGAATCGGCGGGCGCCACCATCGCCGGCTCCCTCATCGGAAGCGCCATCGGCCTCACCATCAGCGGCATCATCCTCGGCTCGATGGTGGGCAGCGCTGCGACCGCCTGGTTCCAGCGCCCGCGCTACTGATCCCCGTAGGCCCCCGGACCACGCACACGGCGAAGGCCGCGTCCCGCACTGCTGCGGAACGCGGCCTTCGCCGTCAGCGGTACCGGGTCCGGGCCGGTGTCCGGGTCACTCAGTGGAAGAAGTGCCTCGTCCCCGTGAAGTACATGGTCACGCCGGCCGCCTTCGCGGCCTCGACGACCTGCTCGTCACGGACCGAACCGCCCGGCTGGACCACGGCCTTGATGCCGGCGGCGGTCAGGATCTCCAGCCCGTCCGGGAAGGGGAAGAAGGCGTCCGAGGCGGCGTACGAGCCCTGCGCGCGCTCGGCGCCGGCCCGCTCGACGGCGAGCTTCGCCGAGTCGACGCGGTTGACCTGGCCCATGCCGACGCCGACCGAGGCGCCGCCCTTGGCGAGCAGGATCGCGTTTGACTTGACGGCCCGGCAGGCCTTCCACGCGAACGCGAGCTCGGCGAGCTGCTCCGGGGAGAGGGCGTCGCCGGTGGCGAGGGTCCAGTTCGCCGGGTCGTCGCCCTCGGCCTGGAAGAGGTCGCTCTGCTGGAGCAGCGCGCCGCCCGAGATCGGCTTCAGGTCGCCCGGCTGGTGCGGGGTGCCGTCCACCTTGAGCACGCGGATGTTCTTCTTCTTGGCCAGGATCTCGACCGCGCCGTCCTCGTACGCCGGGGCGGCGATGACCTCGGTGAAGATCTCCGCGACCTGCTCGGCGAGCTCGACGGTCACCGGGCGGTTGACGGCGATGACGCCGCCGAACGCCGACAGCGGGTCGCAGGCGTGCGCCTTGCGGTGCGCCTCGGCGACGTCCGCGCCGACCGCGATGCCGCAGGGGTTGGCGTGCTTGATGATCGCGACGCAGGGGTACTCGTGGTCGTAGGCGGCGCGGCGCGCGGCCTCGGTGTCCACGTAGTTGTTGAAGGACATCTCCTTGCCGTGCAGCTGCTCGGCGTTGGCGAGCCCGCCCGGCTGGCCGTCCGTGTAGAGCGCGGCGGCCTGGTGCGGGTTCTCGCCGTAGCGGAGGGTGGACTTGCGGTCCCAGGCGCCGGCGAGGAACTCGGGCAGGACGGCCTCCGGCTCCGGGGCGTACGCGTTGGTGAACCAGGAGGCCACGGCGACGTCGTAGGCGGCGGTGTGCTGGAAGGCCTCGGCGGCGAGCCGCTTGCGGGCGGTGAGGTCGAAGCCGCCGCCCTGGGCCGCGGCGATGACGTCGGCGTAGCGGTCGGGGCTGGTCACGACCGCGACCGACGGGTGGTTCTTGGCGGCGGCGCGGACCATCGACGGGCCGCCGATGTCGATCTGCTCCACGCACTCGTCCGGCGTGGCACCCGACCGGACGGTCTCCAGGAAGGGGTACAGGTTGACGACGACCAGGTCGAAGGGCTCGACACCGAGCTCGGCGAGCTGGTTGCGGTGGTCCTCCAGGCGCAGGTCGGCGAGGATGCCGGCGTGCACGCGCGGGTGCAGGGTCTTCACCCGGCCGTCCAGGCACTCGGGGAAGCCGGTCAGCTCCTCGACCTTGGTGACGGGCACCCCGGCGGCGGCGATCTTCGAGGCGGTGGAGCCGGTGGAGACGAGCGCGACGCCCGCCTCGTGCAGGCCGCGGGCCAGCTCTTCCAGTCCCGTCTTGTCGTAGACGCTGATGAGCGCACGCCGGATCGGCCGCTGGGTCGTGGTCGGGTCGTTGCTCGCAACGCTCTCTACGGCGGTCACTGGATTGTTACCTTTCGTCCCTCAATGCGGTAGCCGTGCCGGGCCAGGCGCCCCACGACGTCGACGAGCAGCGTGCGCTCGACTTCCTTGATGCGCTCATGGAGAGCGCCTTCGTCTTCCCCGTCCCGGATCTCGACCACACCCTGGGCGATGATCGGACCGGTGTCCACGCCGCCGTCCACGAAGTGGACGGTGCAGCCGGTGACCTTCGCGCCGTAGGCGAGCGCGTCCCGTACGCCGTGCGCCCCCGGGAAGGCGGGGAGCAGGGCGGGGTGGGTGTTGATGAACCGGCCGCCGAAGCGGTCGATGAACGCCTTGCCCACGATCTTCATGAACCCGGCGGAGACCACCAGGTCGGGCTCGTGGGCGGCGGTGGCCTCAGTGAGGGCGGTGTCCCACTCCTCGCGGGTCGCGTACGCCTTGACCGGGCACACGAAAGTGGGGATCCCGGCCTTCTCGGCCCGCTCCAGCCCGGCGATGTTCTCGCGGTCGGCGCCGACGGCGACCACTTCGGCGCCGAAGCCCTCGGGACCGCCGGGGTCGCCGGCGATGGCGTCGAGCAGGGCCTGGAGGTTGGTGCCGGACCCGGAGACCAGCACGACCAGGCGGGAGACGGCCATGGGAGGCCCTTTCTCGGGGGAAACGCGTCGTTCGTTTAGTGTGATCGTACGAAACTCCAGGGCACCGATATACGGGGAACCATACGAAGCCACCGACCGGCTGCAACGATACCGGCTCACCGGACGGCCCCCGAGGGACGGGGGGACGGCCGAGGGGTAGCGTCTGGCCTACAAGCCGCGAACGGTGCGGCGCGATGTCGGCGCGATGCCCCGCGCCGCATGCCGAGTCCACGACACAGGGGAAGTAACGCACTCGATGCCGGACCGCCGTCAGCCCGACTCCTCGACCGACGACAACCCCTTCGCGGCGCCCCCCGAGGGCCGGCCCGACCAGCCGTGGGAGCCGCGCGACGGCGGCGGCGGAGACGGGCGCGACGGCGACCGCGACCGCCGGGGCACCGACCCCGACGCTGGCGGCCCCGCCCGCTGGGACCCGACGGACCCGGTCCAGCGGCGCGCGCGGTACGCGCTGCTGTCGGGCATGTGGGGCTTCTTCTTCGGGATCTTCGGGATCCCGTCGATGGGGCTCCTGCTGGGAGCGCTCGCGCTCTACTGGGGCATCACCGCACTGCGCGGCCGCCCGGCCGCGGCGACCCCGACGGACGGCACCACACCGCCGCCCTCCGGCCTCGCGGCCCTCGGCCCGGCCGCGCGTCCTCAGCGGACGGCCGCGATCAGCGGGCTGGTGACGGCGTCACTGGCGATCCTGCTGGCGGCGAGCTCGTACGCCTTGCAGCTGGCCTACAAGGACTTCTACGTCTGCCGCGACGACGCCCTCACGAAGACGGCGGAACTCCAGTGCAACACCCTCCTCCCGGACAACGTGATCGGCGACATCCTGAAGTCCCGCCGCTGACCCCGGCGGGTCCCTGAACATCCCTGCCGCCTCCGCCGGCCCCTCAAGCCCAGCCGGCCCCTCCAGCCCTGGCCGGGTAAATCCAGTTCCGCCGGCCCCTCGAACCCTGGCCGGGGTAAATCCAGCCCCGCCGGCGATTGAGGCGCGGGGGTCCGGGGGCCGGCCCCCGGCAACGGCGGCGCGACGGACAAGCCGGCACCGCCCGGAACGCCCCGACCCCGGCCGGGTCGATCCAGCCCCGCCGGCGATTGAGGCGGGGTCAGAGGGGTGGGCGGCGGCGGGACAGGACTCGGGCGCCTGAGACCGGGGGTACCGGTGGGGCGACCGGGGTCGGGTCCGGGATCGGGGTCGGGACCGGGTCCGGCTCGGGTTCCGGCTCGGGATCCGGAACCGGCACGGGATCCGGCCTCGGATGCGGCCGCACCGGCGTGACCGGCGTGACCGGCGTCGACGCCAGATCCGGAACCAGCGTCCCCGCCGTCCGGCGCAACGCCTCCCACCGGAGTTCCCGCGTACCCGACGCATGCCACTCATCCGCGTCAACATCAACATCAGCGCCGGCGTCACCGGCATCGACACCGCCCAGCCGGTTCCGCCACCCGTGCACGGCGACAGCCAACGGCACCGCCAGCCCCAGCGTCCACCCCCCAGCCGCGCCCCCCACCTCCCACCACACCGGCCCGAACCGCGCCAACTCCCGCGACCCCAGCGGCCCCGACGCCACCCCCGCCAGTCCCGCCATCAACAGCCCGCACACCACCGCACCCAGAGCCGCCGTCAGCGCCGTCTCCCCGTACGAGACTTCGCGCGCCCGCCGCACCGCGAACCACCCCACCGCCAGCCCGGCCGCCACCGGAATCACGCCCACCGCCCAGGTGACCGGCGACCCCGGCCCCTCCGGCGGCAACGCCGCCAGCAGCGGGAACCGCGGCAACGGCAGCGCCGCCGACCCCTCGAAGCCCAGCGGCGTCGCCGTCGCCCCGGCGCCCAGCGCGAACCCCGGCCCGAGCGCGTACGCCGCGCCCCACACCATCGCGTTCGGGATCAGCGCCAGCGCGAGCAGCAGCACCGCGAACCGCCCCGACCACACCCCCGTCAGCGACAGGAACGTCCCCTGGACCTCCGCGCCGTGCCACGCCAGCGACGCCCCGACCAGCAGGACGCCCCCGCCCAGGAGCACCAGCGCCCCAGCCGCGCCGGACCGCAGCGCCAGCGCGTAACGGGGGCGCGCCACCGCCCTCCGTACGCCCCTCGGCACCCACTCCGGCAACGGGCCGAGCGGGCGCCCCTTGGCCACCCACACCCCGCCCGCCGCCGCGAGCACCGCCACCAGCGGGACGTGCCAGGCCGCGCTCAGCGGATCCGCCGGCATCGGACCGCCGGCCGCGTACACCGTGGCCAGCGAGCCGACGGTCAGGTATCCGCAGGTCACGGCCGAGAAGACGGCGCCGGCCGGCAGCACCTCGTCGCCGTCGCTCCCGTCCCCCGAGGCACTGCCGAGCCGCGCGGCGCGCCGCATCAGCAGCACGGGCAGCGCCACCAGGAGCAACGGGGTCACCCCGACGGGCGCCGGCACGCCGGAGAGGGTGTCGTAGCGGATGAGGTCCGTGCCGTGGGCGAGCAGCCACAGCCCGGCGGCGAGGTGCAGTGCGCCGCCGGGGCCGCTGTCGGGGTAGGGGGAGCTGATCCACAGCACGATCACGAGCACGGCGAGGAAGCCGAGCCCCAGTCCGGCGGCCATCGCGCCGCCCAGCACACACGCGGCGGCCGCCGGTGAACGGCGCCGCCCGCCGGCCCTCGGGGGCGCCGGCGGCAACGGGGTCCCGCGTTCGATTACTTGGGTCACCCCGCCATGGTGCCAACGACACGCGCTATGGGTGGGTAACAGGCGAATGTCCGTGGTGTCGCTCAATATACGTTTATGTACTTTATCGCCCAGGGTCGCCGGGTCACGGGGAGCGTGGCATGACACAAAACGTCGGTACGACCTCCGGCGAGGGCCCGGCCCCTGAGCCGGCCCTCCCCACGCCCGGGGAGCGCCGAAGGCTGCGCGAGGCGGCCGAGCTGACGTACGACCAGGTCGCGGCGACGGTCGGGGTCACCGGGACCACCGTCCGCTCCTGGGAGTTGGGCCGCACCGAACCGCGCGGCCGCAAGCGCGCGTCGTACGCCGCGTTCCTGTCCGCCCTGTCCGAACGCACCACCCCCCGCGGCGCCACCCACCCCCGTCCCCCGTCCGGCCACCCCACAAAACCCCCAACCCCCTGGCCCCACCCCGCCCCCAACCCCCCACCCACTCCCCCCTTCCACCCTCCCACCTGGACCCGCCCCTCCCTCACCCCCACCACCTACCGGGGTCCCCACCCCTCCCCCGTCCCGGCAGGCACCCCGGCCCCGGCCATGCCCCCGACATCCCAGCCCTTCCCGGGACCCGTAGGCACACCCGGCCCCGCAGGCACCCCTGACCCCGCCATGCGCAGGGCATCCCAGCCCTTCCCCGAACCCGCAGGCACACCCGGCCCCACCATGCCCCCAGGAGCCCAGCCCTTCCCCACCTCCCACGACGCCCCGGGCGCTCCGGGCTCCGCCCGCTCCTCCGACTCCGCCGGAGCATCCGCCGCGCCGTCGGGTTCCCACGCCTTCCCCACCCCTCCCGAGGCCCCGGGCACCCCCGGCCTCGGCTCCGCCAGGCCCCCGGGATCCGACGGCTTCTTCACCTCCCCCGAGGCTTCGGGCACCACCGGCCCCGCCATGCCTCCGGGATCTCACGCCCCGTCAGCCGAAGTCCCCGCGCCCGTTGCGGCGCCGGCCGCCTCGGTCGCTCCGGGCTCCTCCGGCCCCGAAGCCGCCCCGGCGGCCCCGGGTTCCCCGGGCTACCAGCTCTTCCGGGCTGACCCGGCTCCGGGCCCCCTCGGCCCCGATCCGTCCCCGGGTTTCCAGGCCGTCTCCGCCTCCCCCGCCGCGGCCGGCGCTCCGGCGCCCGTGGGGGTCGCGGTCGAGGCATCGCCGCTCGCCGACGGAGGGTCGGAATCCGTGGAGTCCCCCGGGCTCGCGGGCGCCTCGTGGGCTCCGGGTGCCCGGGGATCCGGTCCGGCCCCGGCCCCGGGGCCGGACAGCCCGCCCGACCCAGCGGCAGCGGAACCGGTGGCACCGGTGACGCCCGCCGCCGCCTTCGACGTCCTCTACGCCCGCACCGCCCCCGCCCTCGTCCGTCAGGCGTACCTGCTCACCGGCCGCCGCACCCTCGCGCTGGAGTCCGTCGAGCGGGCCTTCCACCTGGCCTGGAACCGCTGGCCCGAGGTCATCGCCGACCCCGATCCCATCGGCTGGGTGCGCGCGGCCGCGTACGAGTACGCCCTCTCCCCCTGGCACCGGCTGCTGCGCACCCACAAGCACGCCGACAAGCCCCCGGCCGACCCCGCCGACCGGATCCTGATGGACGCGATGCTCGCCCTGCCCCCCGTCCACCGCCGCACCGTGCTCCTCTACGACGGCATCGGCCTCGACCTCCCCGACACCGCCGCCGAGACCGAGGCCACGACCCCCACCGCCGGCAGCCGCCTCCTGCGCGCGCACGCCGCGCTGGCCGCCCGGATTCCCGAACTGGCCGCCGTACCGCCTGAGAAGCAGTCGGCGGTGCTGCGCCACCGGCTCGGCGCGCTGCGGCCCGCCGTACCCCTGGAGCCGCGCCCGGCAGCCGCCGTACGCGGCTCCGGCGAGCACCGCACCCGGCTCCTGGGCCGCTCCGTACTCGGCCTGACCGCCATGATCGCCGCCGCGACCGCCTACACCGTCGCGACCGCGCCCACCGAGTACATCCCCCCGCTGGCCCCGGGCGCGAACGTCTCCGGGGTGCCCCCGCTCAGCGGCCCCCAGCATCTGACAGAGCGGAGCAGGGAACTCCACGACAAGCTGCGCAACGACCCGGAGGCCGGGCCCGCCCGCATCGCCCCCGGGGTCGAGTAGCCGAGCGGCCGCGAGGTCGAGCGGCCACACAGCCGGGCAACGCGAAAACGGGCGTGGCCCGCACCCCCGAAAGGGTGCGGGCCACGCCCGTGCATGCGTACAGCCAAGGGCTGCTACTGCGCGGCGTTCAGGATCTCGCGCGCGAGCTTCGCCGTCTCGGTCGGCGTCTTGCCGACCTTGACGCCGGCGGCCTCGAGGGCCTCCTTCTTGGCCTGCGCGGTGCCGGAGGAGCCGGAGACGATGGCGCCGGCGTGGCCCATGGTCTTGCCCTCGGGGGCGGTGAAGCCCGCGACGTAACCGACGACCGGCTTGGTGACGTTCTTCGCGATGAAGTCCGCCGCACGCTCCTCGGCGTCGCCGCCGATCTCGCCGATCATGACGATCAGCTCGGTCTCCGGGTCGGCCTCGAAGGCCTCCAGGGCGTCGATGTGCGTGGTGCCGATGACCGGGTCGCCACCGATGCCGACGGCCGAGGTGAAGCCGATGTCACGGAGCTCGTACATCATCTGGTAGGTCAGCGTGCCGGACTTGGACACGAGACCGATCTTGCCGGGCTTGGTGATGTCGCCCGGGATGATGCCGGCGTTGGACTGGCCGGGGGTGATCAGACCCGGGCAGTTCGGGCCGATGATGCGGGTCTTGTTGCCCTTGGCGGTCGCGTACGCCCAGAAGGCGGCGGAGTCGTGCACCGCGATGCCCTCGGTGATGACGACGGCCAGCGGGATCTCGGCGTCGATGGCCTCGACGACGGCGGCCTTGGCGAACGCCGGCGGGACGAAGAGGACGGAGACGTTGGCGCCCGTCTTCTCCATCGCCTCGGCGACCGAGCCGAAGACCGGGACCTCGGTGCCGTCGAAGTCGACGGTCGTGCCGGCCTTGCGCGGGTTCACGCCACCGACGATGTTGGTGCCGTCAGCCAGCATCAGCTTGGTGTGCTTCATGCCCGTGGCACCGGTCATGCCCTGGACGATGACCTTGCTGTCCTTGTTGAGGAAGATAGCCATGTGAGTCTGTGACCTCTGCCCTTACTTCGCAGCCGCGAGCTCGGCGGCCTTGTCGGCCGCGCCGTCCATGGTGTCCACGCGCTGAACCAGCGGGTGGTTGGCGTCCGACAGGATCTTGCGACCCAGCTCGGCGTTGTTGCCGTCGAGGCGGACGACCAGCGGCTTGGTGACCGCCTCGCCCTTGTCCTCGAGCAGCTGCAGCGCCTGGACGATGCCGTTGGCGACCTCGTCGCAGGCGGTGATGCCACCGAAGACGTTGACGAACACGGACTTGACGTCCGGGTCGCCGAGGATGATCTCGAGGCCGTTGGCCATGACGGCGGCGGAGGCGCCACCGCCGATGTCGAGGAAGTTGGCGGGCTTGACGCCGCCGTGGTTCTCACCGGCGTACGCGACGACGTCGAGGGTGCTCATGACGAGACCCGCGCCGTTGCCGATGATGCCGACCTCACCGTCGAGCTTGACGTAGTTGAGGTTCTTCGCCTTGGCGGCGGCCTCCAGCGGGTTCGCGGCCGCGTGGTCCACGAACTCCTCGTGGCCCGGCTGGCGGAACTCGGCGTTCTCGTCGAGCGAGACCTTGCCGTCGAGCGCGATGACGTCGCCGTTGGCGACCTTCGCGAGCGGGTTGACCTCGACGAGGAGCGCGTCCTCGGCGATGAAGGTGGCCCACAGGGTCACGAGGACCTCGGCGACCTTCTCGGCGACCTCGGCCGGGAACTGCGCCAGCGCGACGATCTCGCGGGCCTTCTCGATGGTCACGCCCTCGTTGGCGTTCACCGGGACCTTGGCGAGCTTCTCCGGGGTCTCCTCGGCGACCTGCTCGATGTCCATGCCACCCGCGACCGAGGCCATGGCCAGGAAGGTGCGGTTGGTACGGTCCAGCAGGTACGAGACGTAGTACTCCTCGAGGATCTCGGGAGCCGTCTCGGCGATCATCACCTTGTGGACCGTGTGGCCCTTGATGTCCATGCCCAGGATGTCCGTCGCACGGGCGACGGCCTCGTCCGGGGTGGCGGCGAGCTTGACGCCGCCGGCCTTGCCGCGGCCGCCGACCTTCACCTGCGCCTTGACGACCGACTTGCCGCCCAGTCGCTCGGTGGCCTCGCGCGCCGCCTCAGGCGTGTCGATGACTTCACCGGCCAGCACCGGTACACCGTGCTTGGCGAAGAGGTCCCTCGCCTGGTACTCGAACAGGTCCACGCGCGTCCGTCCCTTGTCTTCAAAGATTCGCAGTGATTCGCGGTTGTCTGCTATCTGCGTGGGCGTGCCGCGGAGGGCAACGTGACGGCTCTGTCACAAGGAAGGCGCACACGGTGACCGTGGACGCGGCATGTCCGTCTCGCAGGTTATCCCCGTGGGACGTGGGTCCCTAAATCGCAGATCACACCTGAGCGGTGATACCTGTCACAGATCGCCTCACGGTTGAGCTGCGTCTTCGTGCGATCTGCCGATTTACTACGCCGGGCGGGGGTCGGGCAGGGGCCGCTTCTCCAGGGCGGCCGCCATGACGTCCGGGAACAGGTCGGGGGTGCAGGCGAAGGCCGGTGCGCCGAGCGCGGCGAGGGCGGCGGCGTGTTCGCGATCGTAGGCGGGCGCGCCCTCGTCCGACAGTGCGAGCAGGGTCACGAACTCGACCCCCGCCCGCTTCATGGCGGCGACCCTCTTCAGCATCTCGTCGCGTATGCCGCCCTCGTAGAGGTCGCTGATCAGGACGACGACCGTGTCGGCGGGGCGGGTGATCTTGGACTGGCAGTACGCGAGCGCCCGGTTGATGTCGGTGCCGCCGCCGAGCTGGGTGCCGAAGAGGACGTCGACGGGGTCGTCGAGCTGGTCGGTCAGGTCCACGACGGCGGTGTCGAAGACGACCAGCCGGGTCGCGATGGACCGCATCGAGGCCAGCACCGCGCCGAAGACGGAGGCGTAGACGACGGAGGCCGCCATCGACCCGGACTGGTCGATACAGAGCACCACCTCCTTCTTCACCGCCTGGGAGGCGCGCCCGTACCCGATGAGCCGCTCGGGGACGACGGTGCGGTACTCGGGCAGATAGTTCTTCAGATTCGCCCGGATGGTCCGGTTCCAGTCGATGTCCGCGTGCCGGGGGCGGCTGACCCGGGCGGAACGGTCGAGTGCGCCGGTGAGGGTGGCCCGGGTGCGGGACGCGAGCCGCTTCTCCAACTGCTCGACGACCTTGCGGACGACGGCGCGGGCCGTCTCCCGGGTCGTCTCGGGCATGGCCTTGTTGAGCGACAGCAGGGTGCCGACCAGATGTACGTCCGGCTCGACGGCCTCCAGCATCTCCGGCTCCAGGAGCAGCGTGGACAGGCCGAGCCGTGCGATGGCGTCCCGCTGCATCACCTGGACGACGGAGCTGGGGAAGTACGTACGGATGTCCCCGAGCCACCGCGCCACGTTCGGCGCGGACCCCCCGAGCCCCGCGGACCGCTCACCCCTTCCACCGCCGGCGCCCCCGTACAGCGCCCCGAGCGCCCCGTCCATGCCCGCATCGCGCCCCCCGAGCACGGCCCCGGTCCCGTCGGCCTCACCCCCACCCAGCACCATCCGCCACCGCCGCAACCGCTCCCCACCATCCGCCGACATCACATCTCCCGTCCCGCTCATCGATCCGATCCCCCTGTCCCTGCTCAGTCCTCAACCGCCCGAGGGGCTGAAGCCCCTGGGGCTCCGCCCCCGGAAACGGCGGCGCGCCGGGCGGGCCGCGTCACGGCGGGGTGGGGGTGAGGAGGAGGCGGAGTACCGGGAGGACCGCGTCGGCGCGGGTGGGGTCCAAGGTCGGGGCGAAGCCCGGCAGGGCACCGCCGGGGAGCGCCGACGCCCGGCCAGGGCCCCGGCGGGCCAGTTCGCCCAGGGTGCGCCGCACGCCCGGCTCATACGCCCCGAACGTCCGCCGAAGCAGCGGCAGTACGTCGATGAACGCCCCCTCCGGCACCGACACCAGCCACGCGTCGATCAGCCCCAGCAGCCGCTCGTCGTGGACCAGCAGCGTGCCGCCGCCGCCCGCGAACCCCTCGATCCACCCCGCCGCGTCGGCCGGGGAGGACGCCGGCGACAGGGCGAGCCCCATCAGCCGCGCCGTCTCCTCCTCCGGGAGCCGGCCGTCGTCGAGCAGCAGGCGAGCCGCCCGCCCCCGTATCAGCCCGGGCACCGTGTCCCGCGCGGCCAGCGCCCGCAGCACCGCCGACCAGCGCTCCCGCAGGTCCTGCGACCCCAGCAGCCCGATCGCCCCGTGCACCCCGTCCACATGGCCCCGCAGCTCCGCCGCCGCGTCCGCGTCGAGCCCCGCCGCGCACGCGACCGGCAGCGCCACGCAGATCCGCTCCGCGAGCCCCGCCGCGACCGTGCCCAGCGCCGACGCGTCGGTCCCCCGGACGTCCCCGTACCGCAGCGAGCGGGCCAGCGCGGGCAGCGCCTTGGCCAGCCGCGCCACGTCGGTGTCCAGCGCGGCCCGGTCGGCCAGCGCCCGCAGCACCGCCGGCAGCGCCTCGCTCAGCCCCGCCAGCAGGCACCGCTCGGCGAGCGCCGTGACCTCCCCGAGCTCCCCCGCCCCGGCCGCGTCCGACTCGGCCTTCGCCGTGGCCGCCGCCAGGACGGTGGTGCCCCAGATCCCGGCCTCGGCGACGCGCACCGACAGCTCCGGCTCCCACCGCAGCCGCCAGGTCTCCCGGAACGTCCCCGTGCTCCCCCGGGACGCCGCCGGGGTGCCCCACTCGATGCCGAGCAGCCGCAGCCGGTGCAGCAGCAGCGACTTCGCCGCGTCGGTGTCCTTGCGCAGGTCGAGTTCGAGCTCCCGGTCCCGCGCCTCCGCCTTGAGCCGCAGCGAGCGCTGCCGGCGCGTGAGGTCCCGCTGGAGCGGTACGACGGGCGCCGCGTCGGGGACTTCGCCGAGCACGTCGCCGACGACCAGCCGGTCCTCGATCAGCGCGAGCGGCACGTCCGAGCCGTCGCACATCACCGCCCGCACCGCCTCCAGGGTCTCGGTGAGCCCCGGCAGCGGCCGCCCCCGCACCGCGGCCAGCGTCTCGGCGAGCCGGACCGCCTCGATGACATGGGCCGAGGAGACCTGCCGGTCCTCCTCCCGCAACAGCCCGGCCACCTTGGTCAGCCAGCGCTCGACCGGCCGGTCGCGGGCGGCGAAGAGGTGCGCGTACCACCCGGGCGAGGTGATGCCCGCCCCGTACCCGCCGGCCCGGGCGAGCCGACGGTGCGTCCACGGCACCCAGGCGGTCTCCACCTTGACCTTGGGAAGCCCGGTGAGCAGCGCCTTGTCCGCGGCGGCCGTGGTGCGGGCGCGCAGCGCCGGGACGTGCCAGGCGCCGCACACGACGGCGTACTCCTCGCCGAACTCCCGGCGGGCGGCGCGCATCCGCTGCCGCATGTACGCCTCGCGGACCAGGTCGCGGGCGTGCCCGCCGTCCCCGTACTCCTCGCGCAGGGCGCCCATGGCCTCGCCGAGCGCCTCGAAGGCGGCCTTCGGATCGGCCGCTCCGGCGCCCCGGTGTTCGACGACGTCCTCCCACCAGCGCTCGGGGTCGTCGTACCCGGCGGTCTCGGCCAGCACCGCGAGCGGGTCCAGCCGTACGGTGTCGGGCGCGCGCGCCTCCGGTTCCGCGGCCAGCGTGTGCGCGGCCGGGAGGTCGATGAACCGGACCGGTATGTCCCGCTCCTGCGCCCACCGGATCGCGGCCCACTCCGGGGAGAAGCCGGCCAGCGGCCAGAACGCGGCCCGGCCGGGGTCGTCGGCGGCGTGCGCGAGCAGGGCGACGGGCGGCCGCATCCCAGGGTCGGCGGCCAGCGGGAGCAGCGCGTCCCCCTCGGGCGGGCCCTCGATGAGCACGGCTCTGGGCCGGGCCGCCTCCAGGGCGGCCCGCACGGCGCGGGCGGAGCCTGGTCCGTGGTGCCGTACGCCCAGGAGCAGCGGCCCCCGCGCGGCGGGGACGCTCATGCCGTCACCTCCCGGCAGGCCCGGTAGAAGTCCTTCCAGCCGTCCCGCTCACGGACGACGGCCTCCAGGTATTCCTGCCAGACGACCTTGTCGGCGGCCGGGTCGCGCACGACGGCCCCGAGGATCCCCGCGGCCACGTCGGAGGGGCGCAGGACGCCGTCCCCGAAGTGGGCCGCCAGGGCGAGGCCGTTGGTGACGACGGAGATGGCCTCGGCGGTGGACAGGGTTCCGCTGGGCGACTTGACCTTGGTGCGGCCGTCGCCCGTGACCCCGTCGCGCAGCTCGCGGAAGACGGTGACGACGCGGCGGATCTCCTCCAGCCCTTCGGGCGCGGCCGGCAGGTCGAGCGCGCGGCCCATCTGGTCGACGCGGCGGGCGACGATGTCGACCTCGGCGTCGGCGGTGGCGGGCAGGGGCAGCACGACGGTGTTGAAGCGGCGGCGCAGCGCGCTGGAGAGCTCGTTGACCCCGCGGTCGCGGTCGTTGGCGGTGGCGATGAGGTTGAAGCCGCGTACGGCCTGCACCTCCTGGCCGAGTTCCGGTATGGGGAGGGTCTTCTCCGACAGGACGGTGATGAGGGTGTCCTGGACGTCGGCGGGGATGCGGGTGAGCTCCTCGACGCGGGCGGTCATGCCGTCGGCCATGGCGCGCATGACGGGGCTGGGGACGAGGGCCTCGCGGCTGGGGCCGTGGGCGAGGAGCCGGGCGTAGTTCCAGCCGTACCGGATGGCTTCCTCGGGGGTGCCGGCGGTGCCTTGGACGAGGAGGGTGGAGTCCCCGCTGACGGCCGCGGCGAGGTGTTCGGACACCCAGGTCTTGGCGGTGCCGGGGACGCCGAGCAGGAGCAGGGCGCGGTCGGTGGCGAGGGTGGTGACGGCGACCTCGACGATGCGGCGCGGTCCGACGTACTTGGGCGTGATGACCGTCCCGTCGTCGAGGGTGCCGCCGAGCAGGTACGTGGCCACCGCCCACGGGGAGAGCTTCCAGCGGGTCGGGCGGGGCCGGTCGTCGGCGGCCGCCAGGGCTTTCAGTTCGTGTGCGAAGGCGTCTTCGGCGTGCGGTCGCAGCGCCTCGGCGCCGGTGCTGTTCTCGGGCATGGTCATGCTCCCCCTCCACTGCTCGGCAGCCGCTCCCGACTGCTGTGACAACGGTGCACCACGCCACTGACAACGGGCCTTGTTCGGAGCGTTGTTGCTGGTCAGGGCGATTGTCAGTGGGGGTCTCTACGGTGGAACACATGACTGAGCAGGGGGACCGCTGGACGGCGGAACAGGTACTGGCTCTGGCTCCTGACGTGGCGTCACGCAAGGCGGGGGGCAGGCTCGGCGGGCCGGGCCCGTGGTCGCAGACCGGAGGTTCCGCTTCCGGTGCGGTGTGGGGGTTGTGCAAGGGCAGCGGCAGTACGCCGTACCGGACGGTCGTGGACCTGACGGGCCCGGCGTACAAGTGCTCCTGCCCGAGCCGGAAGTTCCCGTGCAAGCACGCGCTGGGGCTGCTGCTGCTCTGGGCGGCGGAGGGGCTGGGCGAGCCCGGCCAGGCGCCGGACTGGGCCGGGGAATGGCTCGCCGGGCGGGCGGCGAAGGCCGCGCGCCCGGCCGGCGGGCCGGCCAAGCCGGTGGACGAGGAGGCCGCCCGGCGCCGGGCCGAGCGGCGGGCGGCGCGCGTCGGCGCGGGCGTCGGAGAGCTCGAACAGCGGCTCTCGGACCTGCTGCGGGGCGGCCTGGCCGGCCAGGAGCAGACGGGCTACGCGGGCTGGGAGGAGACCGCGGCCCGGATGGTCGACGCCCAGGCCCCCGGACTGGCCGCGCGGGTGCGGGAGTTGGGGACGATACCCAGTTGCGGGCCCGGCTGGCCCGCCCGGATGCTGGAGGAGGCCGCGCTGCTGCACCTGCTGGACCGGGCCTGGCTTGGGGTTTCGGCGTTGCCGGAACCGCTGGCGGCGACGGTCCGCAACCGGGTGGGGATACCGGGCGCCTCCGGGGAGGGGGAGGCGGTACGGGACCGGTGGCTGGTCCTGTCCCAGTACGACTCGGTGTCCGCGGACGGCCGCCTCACCACCCGCCGGATATGGCTGCGCGGGCTGGGGAGCGGGCGCCCGGCCCTGGTGCTCGACTTCGGGCCGCCCGGGCGGCCGCCGGGGCTGGCGCTGCCGGTGGGGCTGGTGCTGGAGGCGGAGGCTCGCTTCCGGCCCGGTTCGGCGGGGCTCCGGGCGGACCTCGGGGAGCGGTTCGCGGCGGCGACGCCGTGCGCGCAGGCCCCGGCCGGGGTGAGCACGGAGGCCGCCCTGGAGGCGTACGGGGCGGCGCTGCGCGAGGACCCGTGGCTGGATTCCTGGCCCGTGGTGCTGGGCCCGGTCCTCCCGATACCGGGCGAGCTGGGCTGGCAACTGGCGGACGTGGAGGGGACGTCCGCCCTGCCGGTGGCCCTCGCCGGGGGCCGTTCGCGGTCCGGACTGTGGCAGCTGGCCGCCCTCTCGGGCGGCGGTCCCGTCACGGTCTTCGGCGAGTGCGGCCATCGCGGCTTCACTCCGCTGACGGCCTGGCAGCCGGATACGCCGGAGCCCGTGGCCCTGGTCTGACCGGCCAGGGGGAGCGCCGGCGCGGGGAGACGAAGGAAGCGCACGGCGCGGGGGCGTCGGCGTGAACACACGAGCGAGCCGGGGGGCAAGCGTGAACGACAGCCACGCCAGCTGAACGCTGGTCGAAACGGGGCGGAAAGCCGCTCCGGTCCCGCGGAGGGGGCGGGACCGGAGCCGGGCAACACGACGCGAGGGAGGGGTCCGATGGAGACGCTGGACGGGGAGACGCCGCACGGGGACTGGGAGGAGCTGGTCGGGGTCGCGCTGCTGGGCACCGAGCGGCGACAGGGCAGTCCGGAGGCGCTGCTGGACGCGGCGGCGGTGCAGACCGTACGGCGGCGGGCCGGGCTGCGGCCCGCCGAGGCGGGTCCGCGCCCGGAGCCGGCGCCCCGGGATCCGCGCCCGGCGCCACCGGAAGCGGCCCGGCGGCGGCTCGCGCAGCTGCTGGCGGGCCGCTCGGGAGCGGCCGGCGGGGGCGGCCGTCGCGGCACCGCCCCGGATCTGACGGAGCTGCTGCCACAGTGGCTGGCCGCCGCCGGGCGGTACGGGTACCGGGCGCCGGCGGCGCTGGTGCCGGCGCTGCTGGACGCGGCCCGGGCGCGTACGGACCTGCGCCCGCAGGCGCTGGCCCTGGCCGGGGTCCGGGGGCTGTGGCTGGCCCGGCTGAATCCCGACTGGCGGTTCGCGCTGCGCGGCGGGTCGGGGGGCGGCGGGGAGCTGCCGGAGGTCACGGACGCGGCGGGGGTGGAACGGCTGTGGCAGGAGGGCCTGTTCGCGGAACGGGTCGCGCTGCTGGGCGCCGTACGGGCGCACGAGGCGGCGGGGGCGACCCGGCTGCTGGCGACGACCTGGGCCACCGAACGGGCCGAGGACCGGCTGATGTTCCTCGATTCGCTGCGGGTGGGGCTGTCGGAGGGGGACGAGCCGTTCCTGGAGGCGGCGTTGGGAGACCGCAGCCGCAATGTCCGCGCGACGGCGGCCGAGTTGCTGTCCGCGCTGCCGGGTTCGGCGCTGGCGGGACGGATGGCTGAGCGGGCGCTGGCCTGCGTGGGCCCGGAGGGGGTGACTCCGCCGGCGGAGTGCGACGCGGGGATGCTGCGGGACGGGGTGGTGAAACGGCCGCCGGCCGGGCGCGGGGAGCGGGCGTGGTGGCTGGGCCAGCTGGTGGAGGCGGCGCCGTTGTCCTGCTGGCCGGAGCGGTTCGGGGGGCTGGGCCCGGCGGAGATAGTGGCGCGGCCGGTGGCCGAGGGCTGGGCGGAGGAACTCCACGCGGCGTGGTGCCGGGCGGCGGTGCGCCAGCGTGATCCCGGGTGGTCGCAGGCCCTGCTCGGCTCGGCGTCCGCGCCGGCCGCGGCCGGGCCGGGGACGGCGTCGATAGCGGAGCGGGCGAAGCTGCTGTCGATCCTGCCGGAGGGGGAACGGGCGCGGTGGGTCGCGGAGTTCGTGCGGGCGCACGGGCTGTCCGAGGCGTTTCAGCTGCTCGGGGTGTGCGGGGTGCCGTGGGCGGGGGTGCTGGGGCGGGCCGTGGTGGACGCGCTGGACGCCGCGCGGGCGGCGGGCAGCTACCCGTGGAGCTTCAGCGGGGTGATGGGGCTGGCGGAGCGCTGCCTGGATCCTGCGGAGGCGGGGCGTCTGGAAGCGCTGACGGCCGCGCCGGAGGATCCGGACTCCGCGCCGGGGGCGGCGGCGTACTGGTCGGAGGCGTTCCAGCGCCTGGTGGCCACCCTTCGCATCCGCGCGACCATGCTGTCGGAACTAACCCCGCCCCTCTGAACCCCGCCTCAACGCCGACGAGGCTGACGGGGTACGCCGGACAGGCCGAGCTGGAGCGGTAGCCGGGCTGCAGCCCCTGGGGCTCCGCCCCAGACCCCGCGCCTCAAACGCCGGCGGGGCTGGGGTGTGACGGCGGGGCTGGATCTTGGCCGACGCGTCGGACGGGTGCGGCGAGCCGCAATTGCCCTCCGGACAATCCAGCCGCCGAAGGGCACCGGGCAAAGCCCGTGCCCGCAGCTGCCGCCGCACCGCCCAGCCCGGCCGTCGCACCCCAGCCCCGCCGGCGATTGAGGCGCGGGGGCCGGGCGCCGGCCCCGACAACGGCGGCGCGCCCGGCGACCCCGGCGCTACCGGGCAGCGCGGGGGCTGGTCCCGGCAAGCCCGGTAGTCCCGGCGCCCCGGTCAGCGGGGGCCGGGCGCCGGCTGGCGGAGTGGCAGGGTGCGGGGCCGCCGGAGGCTACTGGCGGACGTGGGTGCGGACCCAGTCGACGATCGACGTGGTCGTCGCGCCCGGGGTGAAGATCGCGGCTACGCCCTTCTCCTTCAGGGGGGCGATGTCGTCCTCCGGGATGATGCCCCCGCCGAAGACCTTGATGTCCTCCGCGTCGCGCTCCTTGAGGAGTTCGAGGACGCGCACGAACAGCGTGTTGTGGGCGCCGGAGAGGATCGAGAGGCCGATCGCGTCGGCGTCTTCCTGGATCGCGGTGTCCACGATCTGTTCGGGGGTCTGGTGGAGGCCGGTGTAGATGACCTCCATGCCGGCGTCCCGCAGAGCCCGCGCGATGACCTTGGCACCACGGTCGTGGCCGTCGAGACCCGGCTTGGCCACCACCACACGGATCGGACCGGTCACACCCATCGCACTGCCTCCCGAGTGAACGAACGTTAAGTACAGCATCGCGCACGCCACCGTTTCGCGGTCAACCACGAGGGGGAAATCACACGTGGGACGCCATTGATTCACCGCGACTGATTCACCAGAGGAGCCGCACAGAGCCGCAACCAGTAGCCCCGCCACCGCGCCGACAGCCGCACGGCACGGTGGCGGGGTCACATCCGGCCACAGGCGGCGGGCGGTCGACCGGCGCGTACCCAAGGGGCTCAAGGGGCTTAGGGGAGGCCGTCGATGGGTCTGTCGATCACGCCGTTGCTGACCGTTTCGCAGTCCGTGGCGCCGTCGGGGGCCGTGGTGCGGGCCGCCGTGCTGGAGGCGCTGGTGTTCGCCGGGCACCTGCTCCTCTATCCCACCGGCGTGCTGAGCGAGCGCCCGCCGACCGGGCCGGCCGGGCCGCGTCCGCCGGTCCTGCTGCTGCACGGGTTCTCCGACAACCGCTCCGTCTTCGTCCTGCTGCGCCGCGCCCTCGGGGCGGGCGGCCGCCGGCACGTGGAGACGTACAACTACTCCCCCTTCACCCGCGACCTGCGCGTCACGGCCCGCCATCTCGCGCGCCGCGTCGAGGAGCTGTGCGAGCGCACCGGGCAGGACCGGGTGGACCTGGTCGGCCACAGCCTGGGCGGGCTGGTCGGGCGGTACTACGTCCAGCGGCTCGGCGGCGACACGCGCGTCCGCACGCTCGTCACCCTCGGCACCCCGCATTCCGGAACCCGGGTCGCCCCCTTCATGGACGCGCACCCCCTGGTCCGGCAGATGCGCCCGGACTCGGCCGTGATGGCCGAGCTCCGCGCGCCCGCGCCCGGGTGCCGGACCCGGTGCGTCGCGTTCTGGAGCGAGCTCGACGCGATCATGGCTCCGGCCGGGACGGCACGCCTGGAGCATCCGGATCTGCACGCCGAGAACATCCAGGTCACCGGTATCGGGCACCTCGCCCTCCCGGCGCACCCGGCGGTGATCGCGGCGGTCCGCCGCGCCCTCGACGGGCGGCCCGGCGAGCTCGGTGAGGTGTCGGCTCCGCAGCCCGGAACCTGGTCCTCCGAGTCCGCCTGAGCCGGTTCACGAAACCCAACGAAAGTCGAACGAATTTCGAACTCAAGGCCAAGGCTGAGTGTTTCGGCGACCGAAAGGCGGCCGAATGCCCGGTTCCCCCGAGGACGAACCCCTCCGAAGATTGTCGTCGCACGTAACCGGCGGGTACAGTCACGCCACTGCTCTCCTCCGGGGAACCTCTCATTCCCCGGCCACCCAGGCCCCCCACCGCCGAGGCGAAAGAGAAGTTGGTGAACGACCGCCCACCGTCGGGCCAGTACCCCGATCTCGGGTACGACGGCCTTTCCACCACCACTTTCGCTGGTGACTCGGCCTACGTTGCCTACGAAACGCAGGGCCAGGGGTACAACTACGCGTACAACTCCTACGAGACCGGCGCGTACGACACCACCGCCTGGACCACGCAGGACAGTTACCCGCAGCAGGACGCGTACCTCTCCACCATCCCCAGCCAGGGCGTCCCCGCCGACGGCACGGGCCAGTGGGACGCCGGCGCGTGGACGGCGGCGAACGCGGCGGCCCCCGGCCCCGAGTACCAGTCGACCGGCTTCGGCTACGACACCTCCGGCGAGCAGACCGGACACTGGGCGATGCCCGGCTACGGCACCACCGGCACCGAGACCGGCGCCTACGACGCCACCGCCTGGAACACCGTCGCCCAGGAAGGGCTCCAGCCCGAGGCAACCGCCACCGCCACCCCGTACGCCTACGAGCAGTACGAGCAGGCGCAGTACGAACAGGCGCAGTACGAACAGCCTCAGTACGAGCAGCCGCAGCACGAACAGCCGCAATACGAGCAGACCCAGTACGAGCCGCAGGGCTACGACCTCTCGTACGAGCCCACGCCCGTCGCGCCGGAGCCCGAACCCGAGCCCCAGCTCGCACTCGAAGAGCCCGAGCCCGGCGCCGTGCACGATCTGCCCACCCAGGCCATGCCGGTCACCCCGCCCGCCGAGCCGCGCGCCGCGCGCCGCGCCGGCGCGGCAAAGGCCGGCTCGGCGAAGGGTGCCGCCAAGGGCAGCACCGCCAAGGCCGGCAACAGTCGCCGCCGCACCCCGGCGAAGCGTTCCGCCCTGCTCACCGTCGCCGTGCCCTCCGTCTGCGTGATGGGCGTCGCCGGAGTGGCCGCCGCGTCCGTCGGCGGACTCACCGACACCGGCGGCAAGACCGGCGAGGACGTCACCACCCTGGCCGCGCCCGACCCGGCCGCGGTGAAGCCGGTCGCCGCGAACAGCCAGCTCGACACCCAGCTGGCCGCGCTCAGCGCCGACGCGGGCGACTTCGCGGACCGCGCGAGCCGCACGCAGGAGCGCATCGACCTGCGCCAGCGCCAGGAAGACGAGAAGAAGAAAAAGGCGGAGGAGGCGGCGGCCAAGGAAGCGGCCCGCCCCAAGTTCGCCGTCCCGGTCGGGCAGCACGGCCTCAGCGCCACCTTCGGGCAGGCCGGCGGCATGTGGATGTCGGTGCACACCGGCATCGACTTCCCGGTCGGCTACGGCACCCCGGTCATGGCCGCGACCGACGGCACCGTGCGCACCCAGTGGAACAGCGCCTACGGCAACATGGCGATAGTGACCTCGCCCGACGGCACCGAGACCTGGTACTGCCACCTGAGCAGCACCAAGATCCGGTCCGGCAAGGTCAAGGCCGGCGAGGTCATCGCGTACTCCGGCAACTCGGGCAACTCCACCGGCCCGCACCTGCACTTCGAGGTACGGCCCGGCGGCGGCGCGGCGATCGACCCCCTGTCGTGGCTGCGCAGCCACGGCCTGGACCCGAACTGACCGATCCCGGGCGGCGGAACGCCGCCCGGGACGGACGGACTACAGCTTCTGCACCGGCGCGTAGCGCAGCAGCAGCCGCTTCGGCTTGTCGTCCCCGAAGTCGATCGTGGCCTGCGCGTCCGCGCCGGCTCCCTTGACCTCCATCACGGTGCCCAGCCCGAACTGGTCGTGCGTGACCCGGTCCCCGACGGCCAGCGCGATGACCGGCTTGTCGGTCGCCCGGCGCGTCGCGAACCCGGACGGGCCCGCCTTCGTGCGCGACGAGGACAGGAACGCCTCGGGCGAGGTCCCGAACGACGCCTTCCCGGAGCCGGAACCGGACCCGGACCCGAAGCCCGACCCCGAACCCGACCCGTACCCCGAGCTCCGCATCGGACCCGCCGGCTTCTGCGCCGCGCCCGTCCGCTTCCACTGGAGGTACTCCGCCGGGATCTCCTCCAGGAACCGCGAGGGCGGGTTGTACGAGGGGGTCCCCCACGCGCTGCGCATCGAGGACCGCGTCAGGTACAGCCGCTCCCGGGCGCGCGTGATGCCCACGTACGCCAGGCGCCGCTCCTCCTCCAGCTCCTTGGTCTGCCCCAGCGACCGCATGTGCGGGAAGACCCCGTCCTCCATGCCGGTCAGGAAGACCACCGGGAACTCCAGGCCCTTGGCGGTGTGCAGCGTCATGAGGGTGATGACGCCGGTGCCCTCGGTGTCCTCGTCCGGGATCTGGTCGGAGTCGGCCACGAGCGCGACCTGCTCCAGGAACTCGGAGAGGGTGCCGGGGCCCACCGGCGGGGCGCCGTTCTCGGCGGCCTCGGCGGCCGCGGCCACCCGCGCCTGCTCGAACTCCAGCGCCACCGCCGCCAGCTCCTGGAGGTTCTCGATCCGCGTCTCGTCCTGCGGGTCGGTCGACGCCTGGAGCTCGGCGAGGTAGCCCGTACGCTCCAGCACCGCCTCCAGGACGACCGCCGGACCGGCGCCGGAGTCGACGATCGTGCGGAGTTCCTCCATCAGCACGTTGAACCGCTTCACGGCGTTGGTCGAGCGGGCGGCCATGCCGAACGCCTCGTCCACCCGCCGCAGCGCCTGCGGGAAGGTGATCTTCTCGCGCATCGCGAGGGCGTCGATCATCGCTTCCGCGCGCTCGCCGATGCCGCGCTTGGGCACGTTCAGGATCCGGCGCAGCGGGACGTTGTCTTCCGGGTTCGCCAGGACGCGCAGGTACGCGAGGACGTCCCGGACCTCCTTGCGCTCGTAGAAGCGGACGCCGCCGACGACCTTGTAGGGCAGGCCGACCCGGATGAAGATCTCCTCGAACACACGCGACTGGGCGTTGGTGCGGTAGAAGATCGCGACGTCGCCCGCCTTGGCGTCGCCGGCGTCCGTCAGCCGGTCGATCTCGTCGGCGACGAACTGTGCCTCGTCGTGCTCGGTGTCCGCGACGTAGCCGGTGATGACCGCGCCGGTGCCGGCCTCGGTCCACAGGTTCTTGGCGCGGCGGTTCTCGTTGCGCTCGATGACCGCGTTGGCGGCGGAGAGGATCGTCTGGGTGGAGCGGTAGTTCTGCTCCAGCAGGATCGTCGTCGCGTCCTTGTAGTCCTCCTCGAACTGGAGGATGTTGCGGATGGTCGCGCCGCGGAAGGCGTAGATCGACTGGTCGGCGTCGCCCACGACGCACAGTTCGGCGGGCGGCAGGTCCGGGTAGCCGGTGCCGACCAGCTCGCGCACGAGCGTGTACTGGGCGTGGTTGGTGTCCTGGTACTCGTCGACCAGGACGTGCCGGAAGCGGCGCCGGTAGTGCTCGGCGACGTCCGGGAACGCCTGGAGCAGGTGCACGGTCGTCATGATGATGTCGTCGAAGTCGAGCGCGTTGGCCTCGCGCAGCCGCCCCTGGTACATCGCGTACGCCTGGGCGAGCGTCTTCTCGAAACCGTCGACGGCCTGGGCCGCGAAGGCCTCGTCGTCGATCAGCTCGTTCTTCAGGTTCGAGATCTTGGCGTTGAAGGCCTTGGGCGGGAACTTCTTCGGGTCCAGGTCCAGGTCGCGGCAGACGAGCGCCATCAGGCGCTTCGAGTCGGCCGCGTCGTAGATCGAGAACGACGAGGTGAAACCGAGCCGCTTGGACTCGCGGCGCAGGATGCGGACGCACGCGCTGTGGAACGTCGAGACCCACATGGCGTTTGCACGGGGGCCGACGAGGCCTTCGACGCGCTCCTTCATCTCGCCGGCGGCCTTGTTGGTGAAGGTGATCGCCAGGATCTGGCCCGGGTGGACGTTCCGCGCGGCCAGCAGGTGGCCGATGCGGTGGGTCAGCACGCGGGTCTTGCCGGAGCCGGCGCCGGCCACGATCAGCAGCGGGGACCCGGCGTGCACGACGGCCGCGGCCTGCTCCTTGTTCAGCCCGTCCAGGAGCGCCGCGGCGTCGATGACGGGCCGGGGGGCGCCGTCCCGGTAGTACGCGTCCCCGCTCATGGGTACGTCGAACCGGCCCCCGAAGAGATCGTCCGCGTCCGGTTCCGGGGCGGCGTGGTCCTCGGGCGGCGGCGGGACCTCGTCGGAGGGGGTGAGGTCCGCCAGGAAACTGTCGTCAAAGAGGCTGCTCATCGCATTCCGAGTCTAGGGGGCGGGACCGACAGCCGGTCCCGGCACCGGAAAATCACCGAACCGCCGCCGCCGCGTTCGCGAGCACCAGCTCCAGCAGGCCCGGGAAGCGGGCCTCCAGGTCGTCCCGCCGCAGCACCAGGTAGGTCCGCCGTCCCTGGGGCTCCTGCCTGATCACACCGCTCTCCCGCAGCGTCTTCAGGTGGTGCGTGACGCTGGAGCGGGGCAGGTCCGGCACCACCTCGCCGCAGTACGCCGCCTCCCCGGAGGCCAGTTTGCGGACGATCTCCATCCGGGCGGGATGCCCGAGCGCAGCGAGGACCTCGACCAGCTCGATCCGGTCGACGGCGGGGTGGGTCAGCTCAGTAACGGCGGCCATGCGCCCACTGTACGCAGATCTCGAACGGCCACGGCCGCCCCCGGACCGCCGCGGGCCGCCCCGTACGCTCGGCGCCATGGACGTACTCATCAATGTCTTCATCGGCCTCCACATCATCGGGATCGCCGCCCTCCTCGGCGGCTTCCTGACCCAGATGAAGGCGATGAGCGCCGGCACCGCCCGCTTCACGCCCGCGATGCTGCACGGCGCGCTGACCATGCTCGTGACCGGTGTGCTCCTCGTGGGCTTCCGCGAGATGGACGGCGGTCCCGTCAACAACGTCAAGATCGGCGTGAAGCTGGCGATCCTCTTCGTCGTCCTGGCCCTCGTCTACGTGAAGCGGGACGACGAGCGGGTCGACAAGGCACTGTTCGGCGCGGTCGGCGGCCTCACCGTGGTCAATATCTTCATCGCCGTTCTCTGGCGCTGACCCCGGACGGTCACATCCGGCCGCATCCGGTCACTTCGGATCATCTCGTCATCCGACCGTTACCCCCGGGTCTAGCGTCCTCCTCCAAGCCCCGACGGAGGAAGGACGTGAGGCCCGCGTGGCCAGTCATCGAAAGCCCAGGCAGCGCCCGCTGTCCGGCGGCACCGTACGGACCGCCGCCACCCTCGCCCTCGCGGGCGCTGCCACCGCCACCGCGTTCGAAGGCACCTCCCAGGCCGAGCCCCAGCTCTCCCCCGCCCAGGTCAAGGCGGAGGTGGACCGGCTGTACGAGGAGGCCGAGGCGGCGACCGAGAAGTACAACGGGGCGAAGGAGAAGGCCGACGAGGCCCAGCGCGCGCTGACCACCCTCCGCGACGAGACCGCCCGCAAGACCGACCGGCTCAACACCGCCCGCCGCGCGCTCGGCTCCCTGGCCGCCAGCCAGTACCGCGCCGGCGGCCTGGGCACCGCCGTCCAGCTGGCCACGGCGGACAACCCGCAGGACTACCTGGACCGGGCCTCCTTCATGACCCGGACCGGCGACCGCAACGCCGCCGAGATCGCCTCCGTACGCCGGCAGCTCGACGAGGTCGGGCAGCTGCGCAAGCAGGCCGGCGGGCGGCTCACCGACCTGCGCGCCCGGCAGGCCGAACTCGCCGAGCACAAGGCGGCCGTCGAGGGGAAGCTCAGCACCGCGCGGCAGCTGCTGGCCCGGCTCACCGCCGAGGAACGCGCCGCGTACGAGGCCCGGTCGGCCGCGGCCCCCACGCCGTCGGCGGGCGCCCGCCAGGCCGAGGACGCCCCCGCGGCGCCGGCCGCGCAGACCCCGCCCCCGGCCGACGGCTCGCGCGCGGCCCGCGCCGTGTCCTTCGCCTACGGGGCGATCGGCAAGCCGTACGTCTGGGGCGCGACGGGACCGGGCTCGTTCGACTGCTCGGGCCTGACCCAGGCGGCCTGGCGCTCGGCCGGGGTCTCGCTGCCCCGCACCACCTACACCCAGATCAACGCCGGGCGGCGCGTCTCGCGCGACCAGCTGGCCCCGGGGGACCTGGTGTTCTTCTACTCCGGGGTGACCCACGTCGGCCTGTACGTCGGCAACGGCCAGATGATCCACGCCCCCCGCCCCGGCTCCACGGTCCGGCTGGCCCCCGTGGACTCGATGCCCTGGGCGGGCGCCTCCCGCCCGTCGTAGGCACGCGGCGCGAAGCCCCGGCGGGCGGCTACGGCATCTTGACCACCGTGCCCAGCCACGCGAAGGTCTCCGGCAACTGCCGCGTCCAGGTGTCCATGTTGTGGCCGCCGCCCACCATCTGCGCGTGCACCACCGTCGGCGCCTTCGCCACCGCGCCCAGGTCGCGCCCGGACAGGTAGCCGTCGTGCTCGGCGCCCGACATCCACAGCGCCACCGCGGGCGGGGCCGGGGCCGCCTTGAGCAGGTTGACCAGGTTGTGCGCCTTGCGCATCTCCGGGTCCTTGGCCACCAGCGACGTACGCTCCTGGCCCGGGTCGTTGTAGCCGGACAGGGAGACGGCCGCGCTGTAGCGGTCGGGGTGGGCGATCGCCAGCTTGGCGGCGCAGTAGGCGCCCGCCGAGTAGCCGGCCACGCCCCAGTGCCGGGCCTCGCCCGACGCGCGGAAGTTGTCGGTCACCATCTTGCGGACGTCCACGCTGAACCAGCTGTCCGCGTTGACCTTGCCCGGGATGTTGGCGCACCCGGTGTCGGCGTCGCCGAGCAGCATGGCGCGCGGCGAGACGAGGATGAACGGCTGCACCTCGCCGCTCTTCATCAGCGGCTCCAGCTTCGTGTGGACCTTGACGCCCTGGAACCAGGACTTGCCGGTGCCGGGGATGCCGGGGATCAGCTCGACGACGGGGAACGTGCGGTCCTTCCAGGCCGGGTCGTCGTACTGCGGCGGCAGCCACACCATGACGTCGCCCTTGACCCCGGATATCTTCCCGTCGAGCTGGGTCTTGCGGACCCGCCCGCCGAGGCCGTCGACGGCGGTGAACTCCTGGAGGACCTTCGGCTCGGCCTCGACCTTCTTGCCGCCGAGGCCGTCCGCGCCGAGGTCGTGCGCGGCCTTGACGTACGTGCCGGTGCCGAGCAGGTCGTCCCAGGAGGCGTAGAAGTTCTGCTCGTTGTTGATGCCGACGAACAGCAGGGCGATGGCGGTCGCCTGGGCGAACACCAGCATCAGGACGCGGGTGGCGTGGCGTACGACGGCGGGTCCGCGCACCTTCGCCCACAGCGCCAGCGGCAGGACGACGGCCAGCACGGCCAGGGCGATCACCGTCGCGAAGAGGGGGGTCCCCGTCAGACTCATCACGCCCCCCAAGAGGAGCGCGCGGCGCGGCCCGGTTGCCCGGGCCGCGTGCGGTGTGGATCACAACGCGGCGGTCGGGAGGGTCAGACCAGCCGGCGCGCCGTCGCCCACCGGGTCAGCTCGTGCCGGTTCGACAGCTGGAGCTTGCGCAGCACCGCCGAGACGTGCGATTCCACCGTCTTCACCGAGATGAACAGCTGCTTGGCGATCTCCTTGTACGCGTATCCGCGCGCGATCAGCCGCAGCACCTCGCGCTCCCGCTGCGTGAGGCGGTCCAGGTCCTCGTCCACGGGCGGGGCGTCCGTGGAGGCGAAGGCGTCGAGGACGAAGCCGGCCAGCCGCGGCGAGAACACCGCGTCGCCGTCCTGGACCCGGAAGACGGAGTTCACCAGGTCGGTGCCGGTGATGGTCTTGGTGACGTAGCCGCGGGCGCCGCCCCGGATGACGCCGATGACGTCCTCGGCGGCGTCGGAAACGGACAGGGCCAGGAACCGCACGGGGTTCTCGGCCGCCGACATCAGCGGGGCGCAGCGGCGCAGCACCTCGACGCCGCCGCCGCCGGGCAGGTGCACGTCGAGGAGCACCACCTCGGGGCGGGTGGCGGTGATGACGGTGACGGCCTGGTCCACGTCGGCGGCCTCGCCGACGACCTCGACGCCGGTGCGGGCGGTCTCGCCGATCTCGGCCTGGACACCGGTGCGGAACATCCGGTGGTCGTCGACGAGCACCACCCGGACCCTCCTGGTCTCCGGGGCCGGACCGGTCGTGGTCTCCTCGGTCATGCTGCGTTCGCCGCCCTCTCCATCTCCAGCTCGACTTCCGTGCCGCCGCCGGGCGCGGACCGCAGCCGTGCGGTCCCGCCGTTGCGCTGCATCCGGCCGATGATCGATTCTCGTACGCCCATGCGGTCGTCGGGTACCGCGTCGAGGTCGAAGCCCGGTCCGCGGTCCCGTACGGACACGAACACCGTCTGTCCCTCGACTTCGGCGTAGACCTGCACGGGCCCGCTCTCGCCACCGTACTTGGCGGCGTTGACCATTGCCTCGCGCGCGGCTTGCAGCTGCGCGGACAGCCCGTCGTCGAGGGGGCAGTCGCCGACGACGACGACCTCGATCTGGACGCCGTGGTGGTCCTCGACCTCGGCGGCGGTCTTCTTGACGGCCTCGGCGAGGGTGGCCGGTTCCTCGGCCTCGTCCTTGCCGGTGCCCTCGGGCTTGTAGAGCCAGTTCCGCAGCTCGCGTTCCTGGGCCCGCGCGAGCCGGCGCACCTCGCCGACGTCCTCCGCGTTGCGCAGGATCAGGGTGAGCGTGTGCAGCACGGAGTCGTGGACGTGGGCGGCGACTTCGGCGCGTTCCTGGGCGCGGATGCGCATGAGGCGTTCCTCGGAGAGGTCCTGTGTCATCCGGATCAGCCAGGGTCCGGCGAGCAGGGCGACGCCGACGAGGACGGCGAGGGTGGCGGTGAGGACGTTGCCGAGCTGGGCGGCGGAGCCCCGTACGACGATGAACACGGTCAGGCCGACGCCGACGAGGGCGACCCCCGCCAGGCCCCGGGCCGCCTGGAGGAGCCGCGCGTTGCGTCCGGCGACGGCGCCCCAGTGGGCGCGGCGGGCGTTGTCGGCCTGCCGCCACACGAGCACGACACCGGCTCCGACCAGCAGCGTCGGCCAGACGTAGCGGCCGCCCGCGCCGCCGGCCTGCACCTTGGCGGCGAAGATCCCGACGCCGACGCACAGGGCGATCAGCGCGGTGATCTGGCCCCGCTCGGGTTTGCGCAGCCGCCGGGTGCCGTCGGGGAGGGTGTCGAAGAAGGAGCGGTGGCCGCTGCGGCCGCCGATGCCGAGCGGTACGAAGACCCAGAACGCGGCGTAGAGCAGCACGCCGAGGCCGTCGCCCCACATGAAGAGGCCGAGGAAGGCGAGCCGGACCCAGATGACGGGCAGCCCGAGGTGCCCGGCGAGGCCGCGCGCGACGCCGCCGAGCATCCGGCCGTCGGCGCTGCGGTAGAGCTTGCGCTGCGGGGTCTCGGCGGTTTCCGGTGGGGCCTGTGCGTGCGGGGTACGGGGGGCGGCTGCTGCGGGCATGTCACCGATGGTCACACGCGCGGGGGGCGCGGGGCATCAGGGCAGCCCCCCAGTTCTGCCCGGGGGATATCAGGGTTGCACCAGGGTCGGGCCCGATGCCGCGGGGCGTCGTGGCCCGTCACCATGGACGCATGACCGAAGTGCACGACGCCCCGGTGGATCCGGGGCCCCCCTCGACACCCGACGGGCGACCGCCCCTGCGCCGCGCCAAGCGGGACAAGGTCCTCGCGGGCGTGTGCGGGGGCCTGGGCCGGTATTTCGACCTGGACCCGGTGATCTTCCGCATCGTGCTCGGTGTGCTGGCCGTCACCGGCGGCATGGGGCTGATCTTCTACGGCTTCGCCTGGCTGCTGCTGCCCCTGGAGGGCGAGGAGGACAGCGAGGCGAAGAAGCTGCTGACCGGCCGGGTGGAGGGCACCACCCTGGCGGCGGTGTTCGCGGCCCTGGTCGGCTGCGCGCTGTTCCTGTCGATGCTGGACAACGGCGGGCTGGCGGTGTTCTCCGGGCTGGTCATCGTGGCGGTCGGCGGCGGCGCGTACTGGTCGCAGCGCAGCCGCGGCGCCCAGGCCCCGCAGGCGCCGGCCGATCCGGCGGCGCCCCGCCCCGCGCACAGTCCGGCCCCGCCGGAGACGCAGGCGCCGCCCGCCCCCGGCGGCCCGTCGTGGTGGCGGGACCCGCTGGTCAAGGACGGCACCACCGGCCCGGTCGGCGCGAGCGGGTACCTGTGGGGCCCGGACGACGACGCGGTCCCGGCGGACGCGGCGGACGCCCCGGCGGCGCCGGGCCGGGTGCGCGCCCCTGCGGTGCCGCGGGGTGGCATGGGCGGCCGGCTGTTCGTCCTGGCGGTGCTGGCCGGCGCCGTCGCGACCGCCTCGGTGTGGCAGGGCAGCCCGCTGGGGCACGCTCTGGAGATCGGTCTCGCCTCCACGCTGGCCGTCTTCGGCCTGGGCGTGCTGGTCAGCTCGGTCAAGGGCCGCACCGGTTTCGGCACGATCCTGCTGGCGATGATCACCGCCGGGCTGCTGGCCGTGGCGGCCGCGCTGCCCCGCGAGATCGGCACCGACTGGCGGCACGTCGACTGGCGCCCGGCCGCGGTGCAGGAGGTGCGGCCCGTCTACGAGGCGGGCACCGGGCTCGCGACGCTCGACCTGAGCCGCCTGGACGTGCCGAAGGGCACCACCTTGAAGGTCCGGGCGGGCATCGACGCGGGCCGGCTCCTGGTGGTCGTGCCCCGGGAGGTCACCGCCCGGGCCGACATCGACATCCGCAGGCTGGGCGACGTACAGCTGCCCGGGGACCGGGGCGGGGACGTGCGCCTGCGCAGCGGGGGCGAACAGCGGCAGGTGACCCTGCCGCCCGCCGCCGGCACCGAGGCCGGCGGGACGATCGAGCTGCACCTCGAAGCGGGTGTGGGACAGGTGGAGGTGGCCCGTGCGGCGTCATGAGTTCCAGCCCGGACGGCTGATCGCGGGGCTGGTCCTGCTCACCGTGGGCGTGCTCTACCTGCTCGACGCGACGGGTGAGGCCGATCTGCCGTGGTTCGCGGTGATCCCGATGGCCGCGGGCGGGCTCGCGCTCGCCACGCTGGTCGGGATGACCACCTACGCGGTGCGCCGGGACCGGCGCGACCGGATCAGCGCGTCCAGCGACAGGTAGGGCGCCCCGGCGAGGATCAGCGGGGTCCAGGCCATCAGGTAGATCAGGTCGTTGCCGTAGTAGTACGGGGCGACCGCCCAGGAGACCGTGAGCCAGAGGCTGAGCGAGATCAGCGCTCCGCCGACGGCCGCGATCCGGGTCAGCAGACCGGCGAGGGTGCCGAGGCCGACCAGCAGCTCCCCGATGGCCAGGGCCACGGCGAAGCCGACGGGTGCGTCGAGGGCCATGTCCACCATGGCCGGGATCGCGGAGGTGTCGCGCACCCCGCGCATCAGCTCGCCGATGGAGCCGGGGCCGTCGGCGGACAGGAACGCGGAGTCGGTCAGCTTGTCCAGACCCGCGTAGACGAAGGTCACTCCGAGGAAGATCCGCAGCGGCAGGAGGGCGTGCCTGGGGGCTTGTTCTCTCAGCCCGGAAAGTACGTCAGTTCGGGTCACGGGACATGTGTACCCCGTTCACTCCGCCACGTCGATGGTGCAGCGGTTGGATTCCACTCCGGCGGCGGTGACCACCTGGATCTCCACGCGGCCCGGTTCCACTTCCGCCGGGACCGGTACGGTCAGCACCGCGTCCGAGGGGTTGGCGAACCCGCCGGCCACCGGAACCAGCGGCACGTGCACGTGGACGGCCCCGATCCGGACCACCAGCCGGGCGAGCATCTCCGGCGTCTGCGCCCCGGGCGGCACGAAGCCCACGCCCCGGATCTCGATGTCGTCCCCGGGGCGGACGGCCGCGTCCAGGTCCCCGGGCTCCCGTCTGCGCACCACCGACAGCACCAACGGACGGCTGCCCTCCGCGTACTTGGCCGCCAGGTAGACCGCCGCCGACAGCGCCACCAGCATCGCCAGCGCCCACGGCAGCTGCGGCAGCCGGTCCGGGAACCGGGCCAGCGACACCGCCGCGTAGGCCAGGACGACGGTGGAGACCAGGACGTACTGCGCGTCTGGGAAGCTCCCGCGCCCGGCGTCGTCCGTCAGCAGGTCCGCGCCGGCCGGGCGGTCCGCGGGCAGCTTCTGCAGCTTCTGGCTCACGATCCGTACGGAGACCACCCGGCGCACCAGCACCGCCACCGCCGAGGTCAGCGCGAGCACCGCCAGCAGCGGCAGCGCCCGCCCGAGCGCGAAGCCCTGGTACAGCGCCTGCCGTTCGGGTCCCGCCGAGGACGCGGCCAGCCGCAGGGCGGGCAGCAGCGTGGCGAACGCCGTCAGGACGAGCCAGGCGCTGGGCACCGCCTTCGAGGTGGACAGCCGGTTGTCCTCGCCGACCAGCGGCGCGAGCAGCCCGCCGCGCAGCGACTGGGCCCGGGCGGCGACCGTGAGCAGCCCGGCCAGCACCAGGGCGGCGAGCAGCCCTGCGGTGCGGGCGGTGGACCAGCCGGTGCCGAGCGCGGTGCCCACCTGCACCACCAGCAGGACCCCGGCGGCGATCCACACGGCGAGCACGGCCCGCCGGGAGAACAGGTACAGCCAGGAGGTGCCGGCCTCCCGCCCCCGGTCGGCGACGTTGCGGGCGGACAGGGTCAGCTCGTCGGAGACCCATTGACGGGACGCGCCGAGCGAGTGGGCGACGGCGGCGGGCAGCCCCTGCCCGGCGGCGAACTCGTCGCGCTTCTCCAGGAAGGCGGCCACCGCGCGACGGTGGCTCTCGCGCGTGCACTCCTCACAGGCGCAAGCGGCGGTATGGGTACCCCGGGACATCTCTTGGACAGCCACGTGCGTGCCGCCTCTCTGAACTACGGTGCAATGCCAGCGAATTGTGCACCACTGCGGCAGTGCTCCGGATTGCGCACGATGTCAGAGCAGGTGATTAACGGTTCATGATGTTGACGCCACCTCCGCGGCGACGCTCTGGCGCAGGGGCTGGTAGTTCACCCAGGCCGCCAGGTCCGAGCCGAACCGCTCGCGGGTGGCGAGCGCCGCCCGGTGGTCGATGAGCTGCGGTTTCCCGGCCGCGCGGGCGGTCAGCTGCACCCGGGCCGCCCGCTCCGCCGCGATGAACCACCAGGTGGCGGCGTCCACCGAGTCCCCGACGGTCAGCAGCCCGTGGTGGCGCAGGATCAGCGCCTTGTACGGGCCGAGGGCGCGGCCGATCGCGCGGGCGTCCTCGGGGCCCGTGTACGCGTCCAGCAGGGCGTGGTCCTCGTAGAAGGCGCAGGCCTCGTGGGTGACGGGGGCCAGCAGGTCGCCGAGGGCGGCCAGCGCGCTGCCGTACGGGGCCTGCGTGCGCACCACCGCCACGACCGAGGGGCGCTCCCGGTGCACGGCCGCGTGCACGGCGAAGGCCAGCTCGTTGACCCGGCGCTCCCCCTGGAGCACCCGCCCGTCCCCGTCGACGAGCAGCAGGTCCCCGGGGGTCAGGCCGGCGAAGGACCGCCCGAAGGGGTTCACCCAGTAGCAGTCCTCGAACTCCGGGTCCCGCGCGCTGACGTGCCCGGCGACCCCGTCCTCGTACCCGAGGCGCCCCAGCAGCCGCAGCGCCCCGGCCAGCCGCTCCTTGCGGTCCGCGCGCTCCTCGGCGGCGGTGGCGAACACCGGCGGCATCTCGAAGCCAAGCCGCTCCACGGGCACGGGTACGGGTCGCTCGGCCATGGGCCCTCCTTCAAGGTCGCGGCGCAAGGTACCGGCGGCCGGGCGAAGAGGCCATACACGCGGCGAAGCCGCCGCCCCGGGAGGGGACGGCGGCTTCGTCACGCACTGCGGGCGGGGTCACCCCCTGGGGGTCACCTCCTGGGGGTCACCTCCTGGGGATCACCCCTGGGGGATCACCTCCTGGGGATCACCCCTGGGGGATCACTCCCACTCGATGGTGCCCGGCGGCTTGCTCGTGCAGTCCAGGACCACGCGGTTCACGTCCGGCACCTCGTTGGTGATGCGGGTCGAGATCCGCGCGAGCACCTCGTACGGCATGCGCGTCCAGTCGGCGGTCATCGCGTCCTCGGACGAGACGGGGCGCAGCACGATCGGGTGGCCGTAGGTGCGGCCGTCGCCCTGGACGCCGACGCTGCGGACGTCCGCGAGCAGGACGACCGGGCACTGCCAGATCTCGCGGTCCAGGCCGGCCGCGGTGAGCTCGTGGCGGGCGATGGCGTCGGCCTCGCGGAGCAGGTCCAGGCGCTCCTTGGTGACCTCGCCGACGATGCGGATGCCGAGGCCGGGGCCCGGGAAGGGCTGGCGCTGGACGATCTCGTCGGGCAGGCCGAGCTCCTGGCCGACCATCCGGACCTCGTCCTTGAACAGCTGGCGCAGCGGCTCGACGAGCTCGAACTCGATGTCGTCGGGGAGGCCGCCGACGTTGTGGTGGGACTTGATGTTCGCGGTGCCGGTGCCGCCGCCGGACTCGACGACGTCCGGGTACAGGGTGCCCTGGACGAGGAAGGCCACCGCCGGGCCGTCCTCCTGGAGGATCTCCAGCTGGGCCTGCTCGAAGACGCGGATGAACTCGCGGCCGATGATCTTCCGCTTGGTCTCCGGGTCGGAGACGCCGGCGAGCGCGTTCAGGAAGCGCTCCTGGGCGTCGACGACCTTCAGCTGCACGCCGGTGGCGGCGACGAAGTCCTTCTCGACCTGCTCGGTCTCGCCCTTGCGCATCAGGCCGTGGTCGACGTACACGCAGGTCAGCTGGGAGCCGATGGCCTTCTGGACGAGGGCCGCGGCGACCGCGGAGTCCACGCCGCCGGAGAGGCCGCAGATGGCGCGCTTGTCGCCGACCTGCTCGCGGATGGCCGCGACCTGCTCCTCGACGATGTTGCCGGTGGTCCAGGTCGGCTTGAGGCCGGCGCCGCGGTAGAGGAAGTGCTCCAGGACCTGCTGGCCGTGCGTGGAGTGCATGACCTCGGGGTGGTACTGGACCCCGTACAGCTTCTTCTCGTCGTTCTCGAAGGCCGCGACCGGGACGACGTTGGTCGACGCGGTGACGGTGAAGCCCTCGGGTGCGGCGGAGCAGGCGTCGCCGTGGGACATCCACACCGACTGGTTCTCGGGGGTGCCCTCGAACAGGGTGGAGCCGGGCTTGGAGACGGCCAGCGGGGTGCGGCCGTACTCGCGGGCGCCGGTGTTGTCGACGGTGCCGCCGAGGGTGACCGCCATCAGCTGGAAGCCGTAGCACATGCCGAAGACGGGGACGCCGGCCTCGAAGATCGCACGGTCCAGCTGCGGGGCGCCCTCTTCGTACACGGAGGACGGGCCGCCGGAGAGGATGATCGCCTTGGGGTTCTTGGCCAGCATCTCGGCCACGGGCATGGTGCTGGGCACGATCTCGCTGTAGACCCGTGCCTCGCGGACGCGGCGGGCGATGAGCTGGGCGTACTGGGCGCCGAAGTCGACGACGAGAACCGTGTCCGGGGCGCTGTCGTGGGTGGCGGAGGTGGCTTCTGGCACGGGGCAGGCCTTCCGGCGGAAGAGGGGGTTGTTTTGTCGATTCTAACGGGGGCCGGGTGGGCGTCTTCGTCTCACCATCCGAACCCGGTTGGCCGGGGGCGCCGCGGAGGGTAATAATCCGTCCCATGCGCAAGCAGCTGAGCTTCCTCTTTACCTATGGCACCGGCCGGTCCGGTCGCCATGGGTCATCGTGATGCTCGCTTGAGCCACTGACTTCCCAGAGCGCCCCGGTCCGACAGGACCGGGGCGCTCCGCGTTTCCGCTCCTGCCGGGCCGGTCCCCGTCGGCACGACCCACAGGAGAGACCCATGAGCGTCACCACCACCCCCGAGCAGCTGATCGCCGGTTCCCGCGAGCGCATCGACGCGATCGACGACCGCATCATCGGCCTGATCCAGGAGCGGATGGCCGTGTCGACGGTCATCCAGGAGGCCCGGATCTCCTCCGGCGGCCGCCGGGTGCACCTCTCGCGCGAGATGGAGGTGCTCTCGCATTGGAGCGAAGCCCTGGGCAAGCCCGGCACCACGCTGGCGATGACGCTGCTGGAGCTGTGCCGCGGCCGGGTGTGAACCGCGCTCGCGCCGCGATCGGCCGTTCGTCACTCTTCCGGACCGTGACCGGCCTCGGCGGCCCTTCGTTGATGCGGGTGTCCGCGCCAGCCAGGCGCGGGGCCGCAACACCACGCGTGGCTGGCGCGGGAGCGGTGAGACGGACGGCCCGAGGGGCGTGCGTCGTGGGACCTCGCTCCCTCGCGTGACCGGACGGCAGGGGACAGCAGCCCGGTCACCCCATAAAGGACGGCCGGCCCGGGGGACGCCCCGGGCCGGCCGTTCTTCTGCTGCCCTACGCCGTTACGCGCGCCCGGTGCCGCGACGGCGGGCCGCCACGAACAGCAGGCCGCCCGCGGCGACCAGCACGGCCGCGCCGAGGGCGACCGGGCCGACGGAGCTGCCGGTCGAGGCCAGGTTGCCGTTGGCCTTGGCGCCCGTACCGCCGGTGGTGGCGGTGTTCGCCGACGCGGACGGGGACGGGCTCTTCGAGGAGCTCGGCTTCGGGCTCGGGGTGCCGGTCGAGGCCGTCGGCTTCGGCGTGGCTCCGCCGTCCTTGGCGTTGATCACGAACAGGGCCTTGTCGTTGGCCCGGTTCGGGTCCCAGCCCTGCGCCTGGATGCCGCCGGGGGCCCGGCCGTCGACCGTGACGGAGCCCTTGGCGTCCTCCACGACCTTCTCGATCCTCAGCTCGAACGGGTACGAGACCTTCTCCTGCTCGCCCAGGGTGGAGTCCGTCCAGCAGAAGTAGCGCGGGGCGCCCGTGTTCTGCTTGCGGCCCGTGCCGTCGGCCTCGACGCCCTCGCAGCCGGCGGGGACCTTGGTGACCGTCGCACCCTTCGGGATCACGATGTCGGTGCGGGCGACGCCCGTGCCTTCGTGCGCGTAGGACACCCAGGCCGGGCCCTTGTTCCGGAAGCCGAGGTCGGCCTTCACGGTGTCGCCGGCCTTGCCCTTGAGGGACACGGCGTCGGCCGCGAGGTCGGCGGTGTTCTTCACCTCGAAGTCGAACTCGTGCCGGTTGTCGCTCGGGTCGAGGTCGGCGCCCCCGCCGGTGACCGAGCCGGTACCCGGGCGCGGGGCCGCCTTGGCCGCCGTCCGCTCCGTCACCGCCAGCTTCTTGCCGCCGGTGTTCTTGCCCGGCTGCTGCCCGGCCGCCGACTCCTTGCCGGCCGCGGACACGGCGTAGCTGACGTCGTCGCGGAAGGCGTGCGGGGCGGCCTTGAGGGTCAGCGGGCCGGAGACCTCGTAGACCGCGCCCGGCTTGAACTCCCCGTCGAGGACGCACACCGTGGTGGTCCGGTCGGACGTCTTGTCGTAGGAGCAGTTGTCGTACTTCTCGACCAGCTCCATGCCGTGCGAGGTGCCGATCTCCAGCGCCACCGCGCTCACGGACTCGGTGCCCGCGTTGGCGAAGACGATCGGCAGGCCCTGGGTGTCGCCCGGGTTCATCCTCGCCTTGAGCGGGGCCTTCTCCAGCACCAGGTCGGGGCCGCCGACCTTGACCTTGGTGGTGGCCGGCTTGAAGGTGGCGCCCTCGGTCTTGCCGGTCATGGTCAGATCGGCGCTCGTGCCGGGCTTGCTGTCCTTGGCGGCGCCGAGTTCCAGGGTCGCGACGAGGCTGTCGCGCGGGTAGAGCCCTTCCCGTACGCAGGTCACCGCGGTGGCGGTCTGCGTGCAGCCCTGGCTGCGGCCCTTGTTGAGCGTCACGTCGGCGATGCCCTTGAAGGCGCTCAGGTCGATCGTGAAGGTGCTCCGCTTGTCGAAGACCGTGCCGGTGGTGTTGCCGACACGGAATTCGACGGTGGTCTTCTGTACGTCACCGCTCGGTCCGGGGTGCGGACGCAGACCGGCCTCGGCCGGGCCTGTGAGGGTGAAGACGGGGTCCGCGGCGTGCGCGGGGGCGGTGGCCAGACCCAGTACCACCAGGCCGCTCGCGGCCAGCAAAGAGATGCGCTTTCTCATGCCCCCCTTGACCCTCGAACACGCATCGCAGTTGCGCCTGTCCCTGTGTGACGGACACCACAGCCCCGCTCACCGGATTCCGGTACAACCTTCCGCCGCGACCGCCTGTCACATCAGTATCGCGGCGGGCACCGCGCTCGGAGGGGGAGCGCGGTGCCCGCCGCCGTCATGTCAGGCGGACATCACACTCAGAGCTCCGCTTCCGTTTTCCGCGGGGGAAGTTCCGGGACCGCCAGGAACGGCAGCCTCAGCGCGCCGAACGCCTCCTTGGGGACGGCCGGACGGACCGGTTCCACCGCCGCGAGGCGGACGTAGGCCCCGCCCTGCTCCGGCCGCGGGTCCCGCTCGCCGTTGTTCGGCCAGTACGACATGGCCCGCTCGGCCTGCGCCGTGATCGTCAGCGACGGGTTGACCCCGAGGTTCGCGGAGACCGCCGAACCGTCCACGACCGAGATGCCCGGGTGCCCGTACAGCCGGTGGTACGGGTCCACGACGCCCTCCTCGGGCGAGGCGCCGATCGGGCAGCCGCCGAGGAAGTGCGCCGTCAGCGGGGTGCCCATCAGCTCGCCGATGTTGCTGCCCGGGAAGCCGTTGATCTCCTCGGCCAGCAGCGTGGCGGCCTCGGTGGCCTCCTTGATCTGCACCGGGTTCGGGGCGCCGTGGCCCTGGCGGGCGGTGAGCAGGCCCTTCCCGAGGCCGCCCGGCTTGCGGTACGTGGTCAGCGAGTTGTCCAGCGACTGCATGACCAGGCCGATGATGGTCCGCTCCGACCAGCGCCGGTTGGACAGCGAGCGCATCAGCTGCACCGGGTGCGTGGCGGTCCGGGCGAACCAGGCCCGGACCCGGCGCCGGGTGTAGGGGACCTGGAGGATCGTCATGAACCCCATGGCGTTGGAGCCCTTGCCGTAGCGGACGGGCTCGATGTGGGTGTCGGCGTTGGGGTGCACGGACGAGGTGATCGCCACGCCCTTGGTGAAGTCGGCCCGACGCTCCTTGCCGGGGCCGTCGCCGTGCCGCCTGCGGTAGCGGCGGTCGTCGGTCTGCGCGCCGACCAGGCCCTCCGAGTTGGTGCGGGTGAGCTCGCCGAGCCGGCCGGAGAGGCGGGGCAGCTCGCCGCGGTCCTTCATCGTGTGCAGGAGGGTCTGGGTGCCGTACGTACCGGCCGCGAGGACCACGTACCGGGCGCGCAGCACCTTCGCCTTGCCGGACCGGCGGTGGTCGGTGGGGACGGTGCGGACCCGGTAGCCGCCGTCCGGGTGGTCGGACAGGGCGGTGACCGTGGTCATGGGGTGGATGACGGCGCCCGCCCGCTCGGCGAGGTGCAGGTAGTTCTCGTTCAGGGTGTTCTTCGCTCCGTGCCGGCAGCCGGTCATGCACTCGCCGCACTCGGTGCAGGCCTTGCGCGCGGGCCCGGCGCCGCCGAAGTAGGGGTCGGGGACCTCCTCGCCCGCCCGGACCTTCGGCTGTCCCGCGCCGTCCTGGCCGTCCTGGCCGTCCTGGCCGTCCCCGAAGAACACGCCGACCGGGGCCATGTGGAAGGAGTCCCCGACGCCCATCTTCTCGGCGGCGGCCTTCAGGTGGACGTCGGACGGGGTCAGCGTCGGGTTGAGCCGGACGCCGAGCATCCGCTTGGCCTGCTCGTAGTACGGGGCGAGTTCCTCGCGCCAGTCGGTGATGGCCGCCCACTGCCGGTCCTCGAAGAAGGCGGCGGGCGGCACGTACAGGGTGTTGGCGTAGTTGAGCGAGCCGCCGCCCACGCCGGCGCCCGCGAGCACCATCACGTTGCCGAGCAGGTGGATCCGCTGGATCCCGTACAGGCCGAGGGCCGGGGCCCACAGGTAGTTGCGCAGGTCCCAGCTGTTCTTCGGCAGGCTCTCGCGGGTGAAGCGGCGCCCTGCCTCCAGGACGCCGACCCGGTAGCCCTTCTCGGTGAGCCGCAGCGCCGAGACCGACCCTCCGAAGCCCGATCCGATGACGATCACGTCGTAGTCGTACGCGTACTCGTCGGTGTTGTCCGACACTGCGGTGCCTCCCCGAGCGGTGGTGCCTAGCGGAATCGGAGCGTCTTCATGACCTTGAGGCTGCGGGTCATGAACGCCGCGTACTTCTCGTCGTCCATGCCGAGCGAGGGCGCCATCGGGAGCAGCCGCTGGTGGGCGACGGTCTGGGCCTCGGTGTACTTGAGGATGCCCTCGGAGCCGTGCCGGCGGCCGAGGCCGGAGTCCTTCATGCCGCCCATGGGCGCCTGGGCGCTGCCGTAGGCGGGGGCGTAGCCCTCGTTGATGTTGACGGTGCCGGTGCGCAGCCGGGCGGCGACGGCGTGGCCGCGGCGGGCGTCCTTGGTCCAGACGCTGGAGTTGAGCCCGTACGCGGTGGCGTTGGCCTGCGCGATGACCTCGTCCTCGTCGGTGAAGCGGTAGATGGAGACGACGGGGCCGAAGGTCTCCTCGCCGCACACCGCCATGGGCGCCTCGACGCCGTCGAGGATGGTGGGCTCGTAGAACAGCGGGCCGATGTCGGGGCGGGCCACGCCGCCCGCGACGAGGGTCGCGCCCTTGGCGACGGCCTCGTCCACGTGCCGCTGTACGGTCTCCAGCTGGCGCTCGCCGACGAGCGAGCCCATGTCCGCGCCGTACGCGAGGGAGGCGCCCAGCCGCATGGCCCTGGTCCGGGCGGCGAAGCGGGCGGTGAACTCGTCGGCGATCGAGGCGTGGACGTAGAGCCGCTCTATGGAGATGCACAACTGGCCGGCGGAGGAGAAGCAGGCGCGGACGGCGCCCGCGGCGGCCTTCTCGATGTCGGCGTCGCGCAGCACGAGCATGGCGTTCTTGCCGCCGAGTTCGAGGGTGACCCCGACGAGGCGGGCGGCGGCGCCCTGGGCGACCTCGCGGCCGGTACGGGTGGAGCCGGTGAAGGAGACGTAGTCGGCGTGGCGGACCACCTCGGGGCCGACGACCGGGCCCTCGCCGAGCACGACCTGGAACACCTCGGCGGGCAGCCCGGCCTCGATCAGCAGGTCACGGGCCCACAGGGCGGTGAGCGCGGTCTCGGTGTCGGGCTTCATGACGACGGCGTTGCCGGAGACGAAGGCGGGCAGGGCGTCGCCGACGGAGAGTTCGAGGGGGTAGTTCCAGGGGGCGATCTGCCCGACGACGCCGCGCGGCTGGCGCAGCTCGGTGACCTTGGTCAGGGTCGGGATGGCGCCCGTGTGGCCCTTGGGGCGCAGGTAGCCGGGGGCCTTGCGGCCGTAGTGGCGGGCGGCGACGGCGACGGCCTGGACCTCTTCGTGGGCGTGCAGCCGGGCCTTGCCGGTCTCCAGCTGGATGAGGTCGAGGACCTCGGCCTGCCGGGACAGCACCAGGTCGTGGAAGCGGAGCAGGACGGCGGCCCGCTTGCGCACGGGGACGGCGGCCCAGCCGGGCTGGGCGGCGCGGGCCTTCTCGAAGGCCGCGGCCACGTCCTCGGGGGTGGCCTCGGGCAGGTCCGCCAGCTTCTCCCCGGTGAAGGGGGTGTGGTTGGCGGTGCGCCCGGAGCCGGTGACCCCGCGGGTCAGCCGGGCGACCAGCGCGGGGGTCACCACGTCGGCGGCGGTACGGGCCCCTGCCGGGGCGGGGGCGACCGGGTTGGTGGGCTCCGGTACGGCGCGGTCGGGGGCGGCGGGGGCCTGCGAGTCCGTCATGGCGGTGAGCGTATTCCGCCCGGCGGGCTTTGGGTACCCGTGGGTAACCGGATTTTGCCTTTTCCGCCAGTGAACGCTGGCAGGATGACGGGATCAGGGCTTCGCGGCGGGCGGCTCCCAGCCGCTGAGCACGATGTCGAACTGCTGGCGGGTCGTTTCCCAGTCGGCGACGGGGCTCGACATGTAGATCGCGTACTCGGTGTCGTCCGGGGCGATGTACATCTGCTCGATGGCCCGGCGCGGTCCGGGGTGGTTCTGCTTCTCGGTCCAGGTGAAGTCCCACAGCGCGGCCCGGGTGCTGTCCCGGAAGGTGTTCTGGTTCAGCCGCTGCTTCGTGTAGTCCGTCCGCTTCTTCACCTGCTTCTCCAGGTCGACCAGGTGCGCGTACGGGTTCACGTAGTCCGGGGTGGAGTCGGAGGCGATCCGGATGAAGTGCTTTCCGTTGTCCGGCGTGTAGTCGATCTGGTCGCCGTTCACCTGGCGCGTCCAGCCGTCCGGGACGAAGAGGGTGAAACCGGCGCGGTCGGTGACCTTCTTCCACCCCGTCGGCGGGGTGGTCTCGCCCTGCGTGCGGTCGGGGGCGCTCGCGTTCTTGTCGGAGCCGTCCTTGCCGGTGCCGCCGGTGGCGCCCTCGCCGGAGTCGTCGGTGAATTTGAGGACGCCGAAGACACCGCCGCCGCCGAGCAGCGCCGCCACCAGCGCGACGAGCGCGGCGCGCCTGACCCGGCCGGGCCGCGCGGAACCGGACGGCGTGGAGCCGGGGGCCGCGGTGCCGGGGGCCGCGGTGCCCGGCGGTACCGAGCCGGGGGGCACCGAGCCGGGCGGTACCGGGCCGGGCGGCGGGGTCGCGGGCGGCGCCGACGCGGGCGCGGGCTGTTCGGGCAGGGCCTTGGTCACGCCGGGCTGCGCGAACGGCCGGGACTCCGCCGGGTGCGGGGCCGGCTGGATCGTCGCCAGATCCTCCGCGCTCACCGGGCCCGTGGGCACGTACGCGTGCGCCGCCTTCGACGCGCGCCCCTCCATCGCCTCGATCAGCATCCGCTCGGTCTCCGCGGCCGAGGGGCGCTGCGCCGGGTCCTTGCGCAGCAGGGCGGTGATGATCGGCCCCAGCGCCCCCGACTGCTTCAGGGGCGGCGGCTCCTCGTTGACCACCGCCTGCAGGCTGGAGATGGGCGACGTACGGCGGAACGGCGAGCGGGCCTCCACGGCCGTGTAGAGGGTGGCGCCCAGCGACCACAGGTCCGAGGACGGGTCGGGGGACCCGCCGGTGACCCGCTCCGGGGCCAGGTAGTCGATGGAGCCGACGATCTCACCGGTGCGCGTGATGGAGGAGTCGCCCTCGATCGCGGCGATCCCGAAGTCCGTGAGCAGCACCCGGCCGTCCTTGGCCAGCAGCACGTTGCCCGGCTTCACGTCCCGGTGCAGCACGCCGACCGCGTGCGCGGCGCGCAGCGCGCCCAGCACGTGCAGCCCGATCCGGGCCGCCTCGCGGGGCTCGATCCGGCCGGCCGCCTTGGCGGCCTCGGCGAGGGAGGGGCCGTCGATGTACTCCATGACGATCCACGGCCGGTCGTCGTGTTCCAGCACGTCGTGGACGGTGACCACCGCGGGGTGCTGGATCCGGGCCGCGGCCCGGGCCTCCTTCTGCGTCCGGGCGTGCAGCACGTCCCGATCGGCCTGGGCGACGTACAGGCCCGCCGTCAGTTCCTTGACGGCGACGGTCCTGTGCAGCAGCTCGTCGTGCGCGCGCCACACCTTGCCCATGCCGCCACTGCCGATGGGCTCGACGAGCCGGTACCGGCCCGCGAGCACCGCACCCGCGCCTGTCTGCTGTTCCACGAATCCCCGCCACCCTTTGCACTTGCGGCCAGATTACGGATCCCGCGGGTGAAGCCGGAACCGCACGGGGGCGGTGAGACCGCACTGTGACGCAATTGCCGTACTTGATCGCCCGTCAGGACCCGTTCACCCGCCCGACTTGTAACTCCCCGTGGCCTTCTCGAAGACCTCGGTCACCTTGTCCTGTTCGTCCTCCGGGCCCGTGACCATGACGACGTGGTAGCCGTTGCCGAGGGCAACGACGAAGTTGCGGGCGAACACGCTCCGGCCGTTGGCGTCGTGCCAGGTGTAGCGGCCCGTGACGCGGAGCTGCTGGCCGACCGTGGTGGACTTGACGTCGCCGCTCGTCGTCCAGGTGGAGTTGCGGTACGCGTTCAACTCCGGCTCCTTGTCCTTCTGGTACGTCGCCGGGTCCGGATTGCCCTGCACCTTGTCCCGGCCGGGGACGACGATCAGCGTGAACGCGCCCTCGGTGTACCGCACCTGGCCGGCCTCGTTGATGCCGTGGCGCTCCCAGCCGTTGGGCGTGGCGATCTCGAAGTGCTCGGGGTCCTGCTGGATCGTGTACCCCTCCGGGGCGGTCTGCTGGGCGGGCTTGGACTGCGGCGCGCCGCTGCTCTGCTGGGGCTGGGGCTGCGGCTTCGTGGGTTCGGGGGACCGGGGCTGGGACTGCTGGGGGACGGGCTTGCCCGCGTTCTGCGGCGACTGCCCGGTCTCGCCGGAGCGGGGCATGAACACCATCGCGTACGCCACCGCCGCGGCGAGCAGGGCCAGGACGCCGACGAGCAGGATCCGCCCGAGGGAGCGGGACCTGCGGGGCGCGGCGGGGTTGCGGTGGCGCCCGTGGAGGTCGCCGCGCCTGCGTACGACGGGCAGCTTCGCGGGGTCGGGTTCCGGCATCGGGAGCGCGCCGAAACCCCCGTCCGGCTCGGGGGCGGACCGTACGAGCGAGCGCAGCCAGCCGCGCAGCTCCTCGAAGTCGGGGCGCTCGGTGGGGTCCTGACGCAGCAGCGACTCCACGACGGGGCGCAGCGGGCCGCACTCCTCGGCGAACGCGGGGGCCTCGGCGCAGAGCATCTCGACCAGCTCGGCGGCGCTGTCCTCGGGGTACGGGGCGTGCCCCTGGACGGCGCGGTACAGCAGCGCGCCGAGCGCCCACAGGTCGGTGGCGGGCCCGACGGGCGCGGCCAGCTGCCAGGGCCCCTGCACGGACCGCGCCTGCTCGGGCGCCCACCGCTCGGTAACGGCCCCGACGACCGCCATCCGCGTCTGCCGGGCCCGCTCGGCGTCAAGCCCGCTCCGCGGCCCGCCGTCCCCGCCGTAGCCCCGCCCCGGCGCCACTGCGGCCCCGGCGGGGTACGCCCCGGCCCCGGCACGGGGGCCGGCCCAGTCGTCTTCGGGGGCGTCCGCACGCGGCTGTTCGGCGGTCTCGGCCTGGCGGTAGCCCTGCGGGAGGGCGAGCTGCGCGGGCAGCGCGGGCCGGGTGGGCGCTTCCGGCTCCTGCTCCTGCTCCTGCTCTTGCTCCTGCTCCTGCTCCTGCTCGGGGAGCGGCTGGTCGCGCCGGGTGACCCCCGGCCAGGGCGCGGCCGCGTTCGCTTCCGGGCCGCCGTAGGGGTACGCGTACCCCTCGGGCAGGTTCGACCCCTCGGGCCGCGCCTCCGCCTTGCGCGCGGCGGCGGCCTGCGCCCCGGCCCGGTAGGCGGCGATGGCCCCGGCCCGCGCGGCGGCCTTCGCATCGGACTGCTCCGGAGGCCGCCCGGGGGTGATGTGGTCGGAGTACCGCGGCCCGGTGTCGTACCCGGGCGCGACGAGCGGCGCGTAGCCGGCCGCCCCGCCAGCGGAATCCGAGCCGCCCTCACCGCCGGGCGCGCCCGTACCGGGGTCGTCGGCGGGGTGTGCGGGTGCGGCGGACCTGACGGGAAGGCCGGGGGGCGGTGTGCCCCAGGACGGGTCGGCGGCTGGGGCGGCGGGGGCGGGGGCGCCCCAGCGGGAGTCCGATTCCGGGTCGGTGGTGGAGCCGTCCGGTGGCGGGACCGGGTCGTAGCCGCACAGGGCTTCCTCGGCGGCGCCCGCCGCCAGGCCCGTCAGGACGACGCGACCGTCATCGCATATCAACACGGTCCGCACCGTGATGTTCCGGTGCGTCCAGCCGTGCGCGTGCAACACCCGCAGCGCGGTCAGCACATCGGCCGCGACCTCCGCCGCCCGGTACGGGTTCAGCGGTTCGTCGGCGATCAGCGCGGCCAGCGGCCTCGCGGGGACCAGTTCGCTCACTATCCACAGCGACCCGCCCTCCGCGAACACGTCGAAGACCTGGTCCAGGCGCGGATGGTCGGGCACCGACGCCGCCGCCTGCGCGGCCGCGATCGCCCGCCGCACCGCCGGGAGTTCCCCCACCGGCCCCCGCCCGGCCACGGCCGGACCGGCGCCCCGGCCGTCCAGCAGCTCCGCGTCCACGACCTCCGGCAACGGCACCTGCCGTACGAGGACTTCCTGGCCGCTGCGCGTGTCGAAGGCCCGGGTCTCGATCAGCTCGTACTCGTCCGACGGCGGCAGCGGCAGACGGTAGCGGTCGGCGAGGATCCGGCCCGCGTAGTCCTCCACATCGCCTCCCCCGAGTGCGGCGGGGCTCCCCATGGCCCCTCGGACACGATACGTCGCCGGGGCCGCCCGCGTCCCGGGGCTGACAAGGCCCGCCCCGGTCGGGGGATCCGCGTCAACCCAGGATCTGGAACGTCTCGAACGCCGTCTCGCGCATCCGCGTGCACTCCTCGCCGTCCCACTCGTCGGCGGCGCAGCTGATCATGATGGCGTAGCCGTGCTTGGAGTCCGCCTTGAAACCGCGGTTGAGCACCCGGACCCGGATGCCCTTCTGGTCGCGCTCGAACTCCCAGTCGGCGACGGTCGGGTAGTCCCGGTACTTCACCGAGTCGATCCGGATCACCTTGTAGTTCTTGCTGCTGCCGGCCACGGCGGGGGCCAGCGAGGCCCACGCGGCGCGCGCGTCGTCGAGCGGGCGGGCGTTGAAGTCGACCTGTATGCGGGGGAATCCTCCGTCGCGGCTGTATATCGCGCCGGAGTTCTCACCCGCCGTGTCGGTCTGGTGGAAGCCCTCGGGCATCGCCATGCTGAAGTGGAACCGGGGGTCCGTCACCGTGGTGTACCCGGCCGGCAGCGCTCCGCCCGGCGTTCCGGGCGAGGCCCCCTGCCCCTGACTCTGTCCCTGGCCCTGGCCCTGGCCTTCGCTCTGGCCCTGGACCTGACCCTGGCCCTGCCCCTGGCTGCTCTGCTGGGCGCTGGGCGACTGGCCCGTGCCGGGCTCCCCGCCGCCCTTGGCGTCACCGCCGCCCTTGGCGCTGCCGTCCGCCCCGCCCGGGGAGGCCTTGCCGGAGGCGCTCGGGGTCGCGCCGCCCTTGCCCTCGTTCTTGCGGCCTTCCGAGTCGTCGCCGCTGAACGCGTAGACGAGCAGCGAGCCGATGACGGCCAGTACGACGACCAGGCCGGCTATCGCGAGCGCGATGGTGCGGCGCGGCATGACGTCGGTGAGCGACGCGGCGACCGGGGCGGTGGGCCGGGGCGCCGGCGGTTCGGCCGCCGAGGCGGCCGGGACGGCCGCCGCCTTGCGGGCCGCCTTCAAGGCCGCGCGGGCGCGTTCGCGCTGCTCGCGCTCGCGGCGTTCGCGCTCCTTCTTCTCGGCCTTCTCCGCCTTCTCGGCAGCCTTGGCCCCGGCGATCTTCTCGGCGGCCTGCTTGGCCTCGACGAGCGAGATCTGGCGGGTCTCCTCCGGGGAAGGAACCGGCTCGGGCGCGGGCTCGGGCTCGTCGGGCGCGTTGACGACCGCGTTGAGCATCGCCCGGGCGCGCTCGTCGTCGAGGCGCCGTGCCGGGTCCTTGGCCAGCAGGCCGTAGATGACCTCGGTCAGCGGACCGGCGTTCTTGGGCGGGTCCACCGGCTCGGTCATCACGGCGGTGAGGGTGGCGAGCGCGGACCCCTTGTCGTACGGGGGCACGCCCTCGACGGCCGCGTACAGCAGACCGCCGAGCGACCACATGTCGGCGGGCGGACCGGGCCGCTGGCCGCGGGCGCGCTCGGGGGAGATGTAGGAGGGCGCGCCGACGAGCATGCCGGTGGAGGTGACGGAGGGGTCACCCTCGACCTGCGCGATGCCGAAGTCGGTCAGGACGACGCGGCCGTTGCCGGCGATGAGCACGTTGGAGGGCTTCACATCGCGGTGCAGGATGCCCTGGCCGTGCGCGGCGCGGAGTACGTCGAGCACCGCGAGGCCGACCTCGGCGGCGCGGCGGGGCGTCAGCGTGCCGCGCTCGCGGATGAATTCGGCGAGCGAGGGGCCTTCGATGAGCTCCATGACGATCCACGGGCGGCCGTCCTCGTCCACGACGTCGTAGACGGTGACGGCGCCGCCGCTGCGGATGCGCGCGATGGCCTTGGCCTCGCGGAGGGTACGGGTGATGAGGCGACGCTTCTCGTCCTCGTCGACCCCGGTGCTGAAGCGGAGTTCCTTGACGGCGACCGTCCGGCCGAGGGTCTCGTCCTCGGCACGCCAGACGGTGCCCATGCCGCCCTTGCCGAGCACGGCCCCGAGCCGGTACCGGCCCGCGAGCAGCCGGCCCTTGTCCTGCCCGTTCCCGGCGGCCTTCGCCGCCTCGGCCCGCGCCTTGACCTCGGCGGCCACCGCGTCGGCCTTCTCCGCCACGGGGTTCCCCCCGCCACTCCCGGCCACCGCCTTGCCCGGATTGGGCCCCTTGGCCGCGGGCTTGGCGTCCGAGGACGCAGCGGAACCAGGCTTGCCGGCCCCGGCCTTCGCCGCCGCGGGCTTCGCGTCCTCGGGCTCGGCGGGCGCGGCCTTGCCCGGATTCAGGCCGGAAGGCGCGGGCTTCGCGTCCTCCGGCTCGGCGGGCGCGCCCTTGCCCAGGCTCGGGCCGGCGGCCGTCGGCTTGGCGCTACCCGGCTTCGCCGAACCGCCGCCCGTGCCCGCCGCCGAAGCGGACTTGCCAGACCCGGTCTTCGCAGCCGCGGGCTTGGCGTCCTCCGGCTCCGCGGACGCGTCCGCCGCAGCGGCCGACTTCGCCGCCGCGGGCGCGGCCTTGCCCGGCCCCGCCGCCGCGGGCTTGGCGTCCTCCGGCTCCGCGGGCGCGGCCTTGCGCAGGTCCGGCCCCGCAGGCCCGGTGGACCCGGTGGACCCCGTCGGCTTGGGGGGTCGCGGAGACGCGCCCGGCTTCGCCGCAGGCGAACCGGCCCCGACAGACGGCTCCGGCGACTCGGTGTGCTCCGGCTTCGACATGCGTCCCCTCTGCGATCGTGCCGCCTGCTCAGGCTGCCCAGGCAGCCCCGGCGGCCGGGGTGTCAGGTGACCAACCCCGGCAGAACCCGCCCCGGCAGAACCCTCATTGTTCCTCACTCCGCAACGGACGGAAGCCCCGGGTCTGCGGTTCCCCGTTCCAGATCCCGGAGTTACAACGGAACGATGTCGGGCGCCCCCAGCCGCGCCGCGTCCGCCGTCTGGTCGTCCGGCTGGCGCTGCGATTCCCGCTCCGCCTGCACCCGCTTCTCGTAGTGTTCCACTTCCCTCTCGATCTGCTGCTTGTCCCACCCCAGAACCGGAGCCATCAACTCCGCCGCCTCACGCGCCGACCGCGTCCCCCGGTCGAACGTCTCGATCGAGATCCGCGTCCGCCGCGTCAGCACGTCGTCCAGGTGCCGCGCACCCTCGTGCGAGGCGGCGTACGCCACCTCCGCCCGCAGGTAGTCCTCCGCCCCGCCGAGCGGCTCCGCGAGCCCGGGATCCTCCGCGATCAGGTCCAGCAGCTCCTCCACCATCGACCCGTACCGGTTCAACAGGTGTTCCACCCGCGCCACGTGAATCCCCGTCCGCGCCGCCATCCGCGCGCGGCCGTTCCACAGGGCCCGGTACCCCTCCGCGCCCACCAGCGGCACGTCCTCCGTCACGCAGTCCGCCACCCGCTGGGCCAGCCCGTGCACCGCCGCGTCCACCGCATCCTTCGCCATGACCCGGTACGTCGTGTACTTGCCGCCCGCCACCACCACCAGCCCCGGCACCGGGTGCGCCACCGTGTGCTCCCGCGAGAGCTTGCTCGTCGCGTCCGACTCGCCGGCCAGCAACGGCCGCAGGCCCGCGTACACGCCCTGGACGTCGTCCCGCGTCAGCGGCACCGCCAGCACCGAGTTCACGTGCTCCAGCAGGTAGTCGATGTCCGCGCTGGACGCCGCCGGGTGCGCCTTGTCGAGGTCCCAGTCGGTGTCCGTGGTGCCCACGATCCAGTGCCGCCCCCACGGGATCACGAACAGCACCGACTTCTCGGTCCGCAGGATCAGCCCGGTGCTCGAATGGATCCGGTCCTTCGGCACGACCAGGTGGATGCCCTTGGACGCCCGGACGTGGAACTGTCCGCGCTCCCCGATCAGCGCCTGGGTGTCGTCCGTCCACACCCCCGTGGCGTTCACGATCTGCTTCGCGCGGATCTCGTACTCTCCGCCGCCCTCCACGTCCCGCACCCGCGCGCCGACCACCCGCTCGCCCTCGCGCAGGAACCCGACCACCCTCGCCCGGTTGGCGCAGTGCGCCCCGTACGCCGAGGCCGTCCGCACCAGCGTGGTGACGTACCGCGCGTCGTCCATCTGGGCGTCGTAGTACTGCAGGGCCCCCACCAGCGCGTCCTTGCGCAGCGCCGGCGCGACCCGCAGCGCCCGCTTGCGCGAGAGGTGCCGGTGCACGGGCAGTCCGCGCCCGTGCCCGCTGGAGACCGACATGGCGTCGTACAGCGCGACGCCCGAGCCCGCGTAGAGCCGCTCCCACCCCTTGTGCTGGAGCGGGTACAGGAACGGCACCGGCTTCACCAGGTGCGGCGCCAGCCGCCCCAGCAGCAGGCCGCGCTCCTTGAGCGCCTCCCGCACGAGGGCGAAGTCGAGCATCTCCAGGTACCGCAGCCCGCCGTGGATCAGCTTGCTGGACCGGCTGGAGGTGCCCGACGCCCAGTCCCGCGCCTCGACCAGCCCGGTCGAGAGTCCTCTGGTGACGGCGTCCAGCGCGGTTCCGGCTCCCACCACGCCCGCGCCCACCACCAGCACGTCCAGTTCCCGCTCGGCCATCCGGGCGAGCGCCTCGGCGCGCTGGACCGGTCCCAGTGCCGCTGTCCTCACGACTGCCTCCCGTTGGTGATCCCGCTCACATCCCCCGTTTCATGATTCTGACCGCCCGCACCCACATCGGCCACCGCCTGTGGACAACACAAGCGTGACCACCGCCCCGTAATGCGACATTTCTGTCATATATACGCCTAGTCTGACATTGCGCCAGCTCCAGCCTGCTCCCCCGGTCCACAGGACTTGCGCGCACCGCCCCCTCATGCATGTCAGGGAAGGGAAGGGACGGCCCCCCATGCCCGCAGATCTCGCCGTCATCGGCCTCGGCCACCTCGGCCTCCCCCTCGCCCAGGCGGCCGTCGCCGCCAGAATCGAGACCGTCGGCTACGACAGCGGTCCGGCCACGGACAGCACCCTCACCGCCGCCGAGATCCGCCGCATGTCGGCGGCCGGCTTCCGGGTCACCACCAACCCCGCCGAACTCGGCCGGGTCCGCACCGCCGTCATCTGCGCCCCCACCCAGCTCGGGGCCGACCGCGCGCTCGACCTGACCGCCGTGGGCGAGGCCGGCCGCACCCTCGCCGCCCGGCTGCGCCCGCACACCACCGTCATCCTCGAATCCGCCGTCCACCCGGGCGTCACCGAGGACTACTTGCGCCCGATCCTCGAAGAGGGCTCCGGGCTGCGCGCCGGCCGCGACTTCCACCTCGCCTACTCCCCCAGCCGCCTCGACCCCGGCAACCGCACCCACGGCATCGCCAACACCCCCAAGGTGATCGGCGGCCTCACCCCCGCCTGCACCGAGTCGGCGCACGCCTTCTACGCCCGCCTCACCGAGAAGGTGGTCCGGGCCCGCGGGCTGCGCGAGGCCGAGACCGTACAGCTCCTCGAAACCAACTACCGGCACGTCAACATCGCCCTCATGAACGAGATGGCGGTCCTCTGCCACGACCTCGGCGTCGACCTCTGGGACGTCATCCGCTGCGCCGAGACCAAGCCGTACGGGTTCCAGGCCTTCCGCCCCGGCCCCGGCGTCGGCGGCCACGGCATCCCCCTGGACCCCAACTACCTCCCCCACACCACGCGCACCCCCGGCCACCCCCTGCGCATGGTCGGCCTGGCGCAGGAGATCAACAACCGGATGCCCCAGTACGTCATCCAGCGCTCGGCCACTCTGCTGAACGAGCACGGAAAATCCGCCCGCGGCGCCCGGGTCCTGCTGCTCGGGGTCACGTACAAGCCCGACCTCGCCGACCAGGAGGGCTCCCCGGCCCGCGAGATCGCCAGCCGCCTCCTCGACCTCGGGGCCATGATCAGCTACCACGACCCGTACATCGCCGGGTGGCGGGTCCGGGACCAGCCCGTCCCGCGCGCCGAGTCGCTCTACGAGGCCGCCGCCAACGCCGATCTGACGATCCTGCTCCAGCACCACCGCACGTACGACCTCCAAGGCCTCGCGGTGAAGGCCCAGTTGCTCCTCGACACCCGCGGCGCCAGCCCCGTCGGCGCGGCGCACCGCCTCTAGAAGGCGTTTTTCACCTCGGGAATCCCCTCTGCGGACGGCATGGACGACTGCTAGCCTGCGTCCACTTATCTCGCACTTATGTCCCCTGGACACACGTGCAATCCGCATCCCAGGGGGGATCACCCGCATGAGCCAGCAGTCCGTCCAGCCGCCCGCGCCCGACTCCTACACCCCGGCCCCCGCACCCGCCCCCGCCCGCAGCGGCAACGTGGCCCTGGCCGTCGGGGCCGCCGCGCTCACCGCGCTGGCCTCGGGCTGCGCCTACGGCGGCATCATGGGCGCGATCGAGTACCAGATCGGCTACCTGGCGGCCGGCGTCGGCCTCCTCGTCGGCCTCGTCGCCTCCCGCCTCGGCGGCCGCAACCCGATCCTCCCGGCCGTCAGCGCCCTGCTGACGCTCGTCGGCGTGTACGCCGGCTACGTGCTGTGCGAGGCCGTCCTCATCCACAAGGGCTTTCCGCCGATCTCGGTGACCGAGGGCCTCACCAGCCGGATCGCCGAGACCCACCAGTCCTACCTGGACAACTTCGACCCGATCTCGGTCGTGTTCTTCCTGATCGGCGCCTACGTCGCGTTCCAGACGACCCGCAAGGCCTCCGCCTGAGCCGGCCCGCCCCGTAACGCCGAAGGGCCCGGCACCCCGTTTCCGGGGTGCCGGGCCCAACGCGTTGCGCGATCGTCAGCGGCTGTGCTGCGAGTCCGCGACGGTGACCTCGACCCGCTGGAACTCCTTGAGCTCGCTGTAGCCGGTGGTCGCCATCGAGCGGCGCAGCGCGCCGAAGATGTTCATCGAGCCGTCCGGGGTGTGCGACGGGCCGGTGAGGATCTCCTCGGTGGTGCCGACCGTGCCCAGGTCGACCTTCTTGCCGCGCGGCACGTCCTCGTGGACGGCCTCCATGCCCCAGTGGTTGCCCTTGCCGGGCGCGTCGGTGGCACGGGCCAGCGGGGAGCCCATCATCACGGCGTCGGCGCCGCAGGCGACGGCCTTGGGGATGTCGCCGGACCAGCCCACGCCGCCGTCGGCGATGACGTGCACGTAGCGGCCGCCGGACTCGTCCATGTAGTCGCGGCGCGCCGCGGCCACGTCCGCGACGGCGGTGGCCATCGGGACCTGGATGCCGAGCACGTTGCGCGTGGTGTGCGCCGCGCCGCCGCCGAAGCCGACGAGGACACCGGCCGCGCCGGTGCGCATCAGGTGCAGGGCCGCGGTGTAGGTGGCGCAGCCGCCGACGATGACCGGGACGTCGAGCTCGTAGATGAACTGCTTCAGGTTCAGCGGCTCGGCGGCGCCGGAGACGTGCTCCGCCGACACGGTCGTGCCGCGGATCACGAAGATGTCCACACCGGCGTCGACGACGGCCTTGGAGAACTCGGCGGTGCGCTGCGGGGAGAGCGCGGCGGCGGTGACGACGCCCGAGTCGCGCACCTCCTTGATCCGCTGCCGGATCAGGTCCGCCTGGATCGGCGCGGAGTAGATCTCCTGGAGACGGCGGGTCGCGGACTCCTCGTCCAGCTCCGTGATCTCGTCGAGCAGCGGCTGCGGGTCCTCGTACCGGGTCCACAGGCCTTCGAGGTTCAGCACGCCGAGGCCGCCGAGCTCGCCGATGCGGATGGCGGTCTGCGGGGAGACGACCGAGTCCATGGGGGCGGCCAGGAAGGGGAGCTCGAAGCGGTACGCGTCGATCTGCCAGGCGATCGAGACCTCCTTCGGGTCCCGGGTACGCCGGCTCGGGACGATGGCGATGTCGTCGAACGCGTACGCCCTGCGGCCGCGCTTGCCGCGCCCGATCTCGATCTCAGTCACGTGTGGTGGCCTTTCCTCTGGGTCTGCCTGTCCAGTATCCCCGAACCCCGGGGGCCCGCGTTCCGGCGACCGCTGTACGGACACCGCTCGGGCCCCACCGGAGTGTGAGGCGCGGGGGCCCGGGGTCGCAGCCCCCGCAACGGCGAGGAGCGGGCCCGGTTGCTCCGGACCCGCCCCATGCGCTGACTCTGGCCGCTACCCCTTACGGGAGTAGTTCGGCGCTTCGACCGTCATCTGGATGTCGTGCGGGTGGCTCTCCTTGAGGCCCGCCGAGGTGATCCGGACGAACCGGCCGCGGTCCTGGAGCTCCGGCACCGTGCGGCCGCCGACGTAGAACATCGACTGGCGCAGGCCGCCGACGAGCTGGTGCACGACCGCGGAGAGCGGGCCGCGGTAGGGGACCTGGCCCTCGATGCCCTCGGGGATGAGCTTGTCGTCGCCGCCCACGCCCTCCTGGAAATAGCGGTCCTTGGAGAAGGAGCGCTGGTCGCCGCGGGACTGCATCGCGCCGAGCGAGCCCATGCCGCGGTACGACTTGAACTGCTTGCCGTTGATGAAGAGCAGCTCGCCCGGGGACTCCTCACAGCCCGCGAGCAGCGAGCCGAGCATCACCGTGTCGGCGCCCGCGACCAGGGCCTTGGCGATGTCGCCGGAGTACTGGAGGCCGCCGTCGCCGATGACCGGGACGCCCGCGGCCTTGGCGGCGAGGGAGGCCTCGTAGATCGCGGTGACCTGCGGGACGCCGATGCCGGCGACGACGCGGGTGGTGCAGATGGAGCCGGGGCCGACGCCGACCTTGATGCCGTCGCAGCCGGCGTCGATGAGGGCCTGGGCGCCGTCGCGGGTGGCGATGTTGCCGCCGATGACGTCGACCGAGGAGTTCGACTTGATCTTGGCGACCATGTCGCCGACCAGGCGGGAGTGGCCGTGGGCGGTGTCGACGACGATGAAGTCGGCGCCCGCCTCGATCAGGGCCTGCGCGCGGTCGTACGCGTCACCGGCGACACCGACGGCCGCGCCGACGAGCAGCCGGCCGTCCTTGTCCTTCGCGGCGTTCGGGTACTTCTCGGCCTTGACGAAGTCCTTGACCGTGATGAGGCCCTTGAGGATGCCGGCCTCGTCGACCAGCGGAAGCTTCTCGATCTTGTGGCGGCGCAGCAGCTCCATGGCGTCGACGCCGGAGATGCCGACCTTGCCGGTGACCAGCGGCATCGGGGTCATGACCTCGCGCACCTGGCGGCTGCGGTCCGACTCGAAGGCCATGTCGCGGTTGGTGACGATGCCCAGGAGCTTGCCGGCCGGGTCGGTGACGGGGACGCCGGAGATGCGGAACTTCGCGCACAGCTCGTCGGCCTCGCGCAGCGTCGCGTCCGGGTGCACCGTGATCGGGTCGGTGACCATGCCGGACTCGGAGCGCTTGACCAGGTCGACCTGGTTGGCCTGGTCGGCGATGGAGAGGTTGCGGTGCAGGACGCCGACGCCGCCCTGTCGGGCCATCGCGATGGCCATGCGGGCCTCGGTGACCTTGTCCATGGCGGCGGAGAGCAGCGGCACGTTCACGCGGACGTTGCGCGAGATGAGGGAAGAGGTGTCGATCTGGTCCGGCGCCATGTCCGACGCGCCCGGCAGCAGCAGCACGTCGTCGTAGGTCAGTCCGAGCGTGGCGAATTTGTCGGGCACTCCGTCGGCGGTCATGACACCTTCCCAAATGGTCTTGCTCAGCGCGGATGTCCATGCTAACGGGATCCCGACGCGTCTCATTCCACGACCAAGGTCAAGCAGAAGTTTCGTCTGTTCCTACGAGTCCCATGTCCCACCCATGTTCCTGCGAGTCCTACGAGGATTCGGGTGTCACTGCTCGGCGAGCGCGCGGAGCCGGCTGAGCGCCCGGTGCTGCGCGACCCGCACCGCGCCGGGGGACATCCCGAGCATCTGCCCGGTCTCCTCGGCGGTCAGCCCGACGGCCACCCGCAGGACCAGCAGCTCGCGCTGGTTCTCCGGGAGGTTGGCCAGCAGCTTCTTGGCCCATGCGGCGTCGCTGCTGAGCAGCGCCCGCTCTTCCGGGCCCAGCGAGTCGTCCGGCCGCTCCGGCATCTCGTCGGAGGGCACGGCGGTGCTCCCCGGGTGCCGCATGGCGGCGCGCTGGAGGTCGGCGACCTTGTGCGCGGCGATGGCGAAGACGAAGGCCTCGAAGGGCCGCCCGGTGTCCCGGTACCTCGGCAGGGCCATCAGGACGGCGACGCAGACCTCCTGCGCGAGGTCCTCCACGAAGTGGCGGGCGTCACCGGGAAGCCGCGAGAGCCGGGTGCGGCAGTACCGGATGGCGAGCGGGTGCACGAAGGCGAGCAGGTCGTGCGTGGCCTGCTCGTCACCCTCCACCGCCCGGCGTACGAGCGCGCTGACACCCGCGGCACTGCCGCTCTTGGCGGTGCCGCTCGGGCCTGTGGCCGCGGGTGACCCCAGGGCCTCGTCGTCACGCATCAATCCATGGTGCCTTGGCGCCGGAGCATTCGTGGCACCCCGGTCGTCACTGTTGTGCATCGAAGCGTTGTGAGCGGGTACGCCGGTACTCATCGTCCCCCCTCCCCTCCGCTCGGCCCGAATCATCCCCGCGGCCCCATCTCCGAAAAACGCGGCCACACACTCAAGGATGCGGCATCGCGCACGAAGCGACACGTCCCCGCGACACGTCCCCCGGATTGTGCCCCGCCAATCCCCGGGCGCGCACCGGGTACGGCGGGACACGCGCGGCCGGCCGGTCGCGGTCAGGGGCGGTGGCCGGCCGGCGGGCGTGCGGTCGGGCGGACGGTCAGCGGACCAGGCCCCAGCGGAATCCGAGCGCCACGGCGTGCGCCCGGTCCGAGGCGCCCAGCTTCTTGAACAGCCGGCGGGCGTGCGTCTTGACCGTGTCCTCGGAGAGGAAGAGCTCGCGCCCGATCTCCGCGTTGGACCGGCCGTGACTCATGCCCTCCAGGACCTGGATCTCGCGCGCGGTGAGCGTGGGCGCGGCGCCCATCTCGGCCGAGCGGAGCCGGCGCGGGGCCAGTCGCCAGGTCGGGTCGGCGAGGGCCTGGGTGACCGTGGCCCGCAGTTCGGCGCGCGAGGCGTCCTTGTGCAGATAGCCCCGGGCGCCGGCGGCGACCGCGAGGGCCACGCCGTCCAGGTCCTCGGCGACCGTCAGCATGATGATGCGGGCGCCCGGGTCGGCCGAGAGCAGCCGGCGGACCGTCTCCACACCGCCCAGCCCGGGCATCCGTACATCCATCAGAATCAGGTCGGAGCGGTCGGCACCCCAGCGGCGGAGGACTTCCTCGCCGTTGGCAGCCGTCGTCACACGCTCGACGCCGGGCACGGTGGCAACCGCGCGACGGAGCGCCTCTCGGGCAAGCGGGGAGTCGTCGCAGACGAGGACGGATGTCATGACCGCCCTCCGCAGCTGCTGATGCGCGTCACCTTGAGCCTCCAGGCTGGTACGTATCGTCACCTGTGCGGTCGATGCTCTCGGACACATGTCCGGGAACTTCTTCTTTCAACCGCCTTCGCACTCTCAACGATGGTCACTCGAAAGAGTTACGGGTTGGACGGACACCTTCGGCACTCTACGTGAGGAACCGATCACCACGCGGGAGGCGCAACTCATCTGTCCTCCATCTGGAGCTATGCCCTATTTGGCGGCTTTCCTTCCGTTTGGCACGTGTCTGAGGCTAGATTCCCAATGAGTCATATTTACATCTACTCAGACAGTAGGTGTGGAGACCCGTTGGAGACATGGACCGTATCCGCCTCAGTACCGGCACCAAGAGGACTACCCATGGCAGATTTCTCCCGCCTCCCCGGACCGAACGCCGACCTCTGGGACTGGCAGCTGCTGGCAGCCTGCCGCGGGGTCGACAGCTCCCTGTTCTTCCACCCGGAAGGCGAGCGGGGCGCGGCCAGGAGCGCGCGCGAGGCCTCGGCTAAAGAGGTCTGCATGCGCTGCCCGGTGCGCTCGGAATGCGCCGCCCACGCACTGGCCGTCCGCGAGCCCTACGGGGTGTGGGGCGGCCTCACGGAAGACGAACGCGAAGAGCTGATGGGCCGCGCACGGCACCGCCTGATCCCCGCATCCAGCGCGATCGGACCGATCGCGCCGCATTGACCGACGGGCGGGGAACACCCGAAGGAACGTTTCCTCGCCCCCGAGCCGTCACGCGTCCGGCCGTACGTACGGTCAGCGCGTGGCGGCCCGCTCCAGCTCGGCCAGGGTCGCCGCCACGGCCGGCACCCTGGCCAGGTCGGGCAGCGTCAGCGCCACGACCTCCCGCTCAACGGCCGGTTCCACGCTCAGGGTGCTCACACCCTTGGCCCGGACGGACTCCACCGCGAGCTCCGGCAGCACCGCCACGCCCAGCCCGGCGCCGACCAGGCCCACCACGGCCGGGTAGTCGTCGGTGGCGAAGTCGATGCGCGGGGTGAAGCCCGCGCCCTCGCACACCTCCACGAGATGGCGGCGGCAGCGCGGACAGCCCGCGATCCAGGGCTCGTCGGCGAGTTCCGCCATGCCCACCCGCTCCGCGCCGGCCAGCCGGTGCCCGTCGGGAACCAGCCCGACGAGCCGGTCGGTCAGCAGCGGCCGCACCACCAGGTCCTCCCACTCCGCGGCGGAATGGGCGGCCCCGCCGTACCGGAACGCCAGCGCCAGGTCGCAGTCGCCCTCGCGCAGCATCTCCACGGAGCGCGGCGGCTCGGCCTCGACCAGCGAGATGCGGGTGCCCGGGTGCTCGGCGCGCATCGCCGCGAGCGCGGTCGGCACCAGGGTCGAGCTCCCGCTGGGGAAGGACACCAGCCGGACCCGGCCCGCGCGTAGCCCCGCGATGGCCGCGACCTCCTCCTCGGCGGCCGTCAGCCCGGCGAGGATCCCGGCGGCGTGCCGCACCAGGGCCTCACCGGCCTGGGTGAGCCGCATCTCGCGCCCGGTGCGGATGAGCAGCGGGGTGCCGGCCGACTGCTCCAGCGCCTTCATCTGCTGGGAGACGGCGGGCTGGGTGCAGCCGAGCTCGCGGGCGGCGGCGGAGAAGGACCCGGTCCCGGCGACGGCGCGCAGGACGCGGAGATGACGTGCCTCGATCACCCTTCGAGCATAAGCCCTGCTTTGACCGCGGCGCGAATGTCCCTCCGGGGCTTTGAGGCGGCTCGGCTAGCGTGGTGGGCATGCACCTCATCTCCGTCAACCTGGGCCGCGCCACGGCCTCGGACCACACCGACGCCGAGGGCGGCGTGACGGGCATCGGCAAGCGGCCCGTCCCGGGACCGGTCCGGGTGTTCGCGCCGGGCCCCAAGGGCACGGCCGGCAGCGGCGTCGAGGGCGACGCCGTCTGCGACCTGCGCCATCACGGCGGCGACCACCAGGCGGTCTACGCGTACGCCCGCGAGGACCTGGACCGCTGGGAGGAGGAGCTGGGCCGGGAGCTGCCCGCCGGGGTCTTCGGCGAGAACCTCACCACCTCCGGCATCGACGTGACGGGAGCGCTGCTCGGCGAGCGCTGGCGGGTCGGCGCGGACCTCGTCCTCGAAGTGGCCTCGGCGCGCATCCCCTGCCGGACCTTCCAGGGCGCGCTCGGCGAGCCGGCGTGGGTCAGGCGGTTCACCCGGGCGGCGCGGCCGGGCGCGTACCTGAGGGTGATCGAGGAGGGCGCGGTCCGCCCCGGCGACCGGGTCGAGGTCCTGTACCGCCCGGACCACGAGGTGACGGTGGGGTTCTGGTTCCGCGCCTTCACCACCGAGCGGGCGCTGCTCCCGCGCACGGCGGCGGCGGGCGCGGCGATGGAGCCGCAGGCGCACGACGCCGTCCGGCGGTACGTGGAGAAGTACGGGACCCGGGGCGCCCCGTAGGCCCTGCGGGCCGGGTCCTCTCGGCGCCGTCGGCGCGGGCGGCTAGGTTGCGCCTATGACGACTGCGTTGATTACGGGATCCACGGCGGGCATCGGCGCCGCTTTCGCCCGGCGGCTCGCCGCCCAGGGGCACAACCTGGTACTGGTGGCCCGCGACACGAAGCGGCTCGCCGAACAGGCGACCGAGCTGCACGACCGGCACGGCATCGAGGCCGAGGTGCTGGCCGCCGACCTCGCCACCGAGGAGGGCATCGCGGCGGTCGAGCAGCGCCTCGGCGACCGGACGCACCCGGTGGACCTGCTGGTCAACAACGCGGGATTCGGCAACAAGGGCCGCTACCTCGAAGTCTCGATGGCCGACGAGCTGACCATGCTGAAGGTGCACATCGAGGCGGTGCTGCGGCTGACCTCGGCGGCCACCGGGTCGATGCGCGCACGCGGCCGCGGCGGGGTCATCAACGTGGCCTCGGTCGCCGCGTTCGTACCGCGCGGCACGTACGGGGCGAGCAAGGCGTGGGTCGTGCAGTTCACCCAGGGCGCGGCGCGGGACCTGTCGGGTTCCGGGGTGCGGCTGATGGCGCTGTGCCCGGGCTTCGTGCGCACGGAGTTCCACCAGCGGGCCGGCATGGGGACGGACAACATCCCCGGCTGGATGTGGCTCGACGCGGACAAGCTGGTGGCGGCGGCGCTGGCCGACCTGGCGCGCGGCAGGACGGTGTCGATCCCGGACCCCCGGTACAAGGCTCTGATGAGCGTGGTGAAGCTGACGCCGCGCGGCCTGCTGGGCGGGGTGTCCTCGCGCACCGGCCGCAAGTACGGGCCCCAGTAAGCCGCTAAACGGGCGAACCCTCCCTAAACTGGACTTGTCCCATCTCCAGCGGGAGGCGACGCGATGACATTCGTACAGGTGATCGATTACGAGACCAAGCGGTTCGATGAGATGAACGCGCTCATCGACCGCTGGGCGGAGCAGAGCAGCGGGAAGCGCACCGCGACCCACACGATGATCGGCCAGGACCGCGAAGCCCGGAACCACTACGTGGACATGGTGGAATTCGCCTCGTACGAGGACGCCATGAAGAACTCTCATCTGCCGGAGACGGACCGGATGTTCCAGCAGATGGTGGCTCTCTGCGAGGGAATGCCGAAGTTCATGAACCTCGACGTGGTCCGCGACGAGCACCTCAACAAGCAGCTCGTCAACCGGGTGTTCCAGGAAGCCGTCACGGACGGGAACATGAGCGTCCTCGACGAGTGCTTCGCGGCGAACTACATCGACCACGACGCCAGCAAGGAGGAGTCCACCGTCGTCGGACGCGACGGCATGCGCTCGGACATGCAGACGTGGCGCGCGGCCTTCGACATGAACTTCGAGCCGGTGGCCCAGGTGTGCGAGGGCGACTTCGTCACCACGGTGTGGAACTGGCGCGGCACCCAGAAGGGCGAGTTCATGGGGGTCGCTTCGACCGGCAAGACGTACGAGATGTCGGGCACCACCACGTTCCGGATCCTGAACGGGGAGATCGCCGAGGGCTGGTGGCACTACAACCCCGGACAGCTGCAACGCGAAATGGGCGGCTCGGGATCGCCGTACGGATCCTGAACCCGAACGGGGTGAAACGGGGAAGGCCCCGTTCCGCGACTGCGGAACGGGGCCTTCTCGGCGTGGGACGCGATCAGTGGCTGTGGCCATGACCGTGGCCGTGCGAGTCGGCCTCTTCCTCGGCCGGCTTCTCGACGACCAGGGTCTCGGTCGTGAGCAGCAGGGAGGCGATGGAAGCGGCGTTCTCCAGCGCGGAGCGGGTGACCTTGACCGGGTCGATGACGCCGGCCTTGACCAGGTCGCCGTACTCGCCGGTGGCGGCGTTGAAGCCGTTGCCCTTCTCCAGCTCCGCCACCTTCGCGGTGATGACGTAGCCCTCGAGGCCGGCGTTCTCCGCGATCCAGCGCAGCGGCTCGACGGCGGCGCGGCGGACGACCGCGACACCCGTGCCCTCGTCGCCGGTCAGGCCCAGGTTGTCCTCCAGCACCTTCACGGCGTGGACGAGCGCGGAGCCACCGCCGGAGACGATGCCCTCCTCGACCGCGGCGCGGGTCGCCGAGATGGCGTCCTCGAGGCGGTGCTTCTTCTCCTTGAGCTCCACCTCGGTGGCGGCGCCGACCTTGATGACGCAGACGCCGCCGGCGAGCTTCGCCAGGCGCTCCTGCAGCTTCTCGCGGTCCCAGTCCGAGTCGGTCGACTCGATCTCGGCCTTGATCTGGTTGACGCGGCCGAGGACCTCGGAGGACTCGCCACCGCCGTCGACGATGGTGGTGTCGTCCTTGGAGATGGTCACGCGGCGCGCGGAACCGAGGACGTCCAGACCGGCCTGGTCGAGCTTGAGGCCGACCTCCTCGGCGATGACGGTGGCACCGGTGAGGGTGGCCATGTCCTGGAGCATCGCCTTGCGGCGGTCGCCGAAGCCGGGGGCCTTGACGGCCACGGCGTTGAACGTGCCGCGGATCTTGTTGACGACGAGGGTGGAGAGCGCCTCGCCCTCGACGTCCTCGGCGATGATCAGCAGCGGCTTGGAGCCACCCGCCTGGATGACCTTCTCCAGCAGCGGCAGCAGGTCCTGGATGGACGAGATCTTGCCCTGGTTGATCAGGATGTACGGGTCGTCGAGGACGGCCTCCATACGCTCCTGGTCGGTGACCATGTACGGCGAGAGGTAGCCCTTGTCGAAGGCCATGCCCTCGGTGAACTCGAGCTCCAGGCCGAAGGTGTTCGACTCCTCGACGGTGATGACACCGTCCTTGCCGACCTTGTCCATCGCCTCGGCGATGAGCTCGCCGACCTGCTGGTCCTGCGCGGAGAGCGCGGCCACGGCGGCGATGTCGGACTTGTCCTCGATCGGGCGGGCGGTCGCGAGGAGCTCCTCGGACACGGCCTTGACCGCGGCGTCGATGCCCTTCTTCAGGGCGGCCGGGGAGGCACCCGCGGCGACGTTGCGCAGACCCTCGCGGACGAGCGCCTGGGCCAGCACGGTGGCGGTGGTGGTGCCGTCACCCGCGATGTCGTTGGTCTTGGTCGCCACCTCCTTCACGAGCTGCGCGCCCAGGTTCTCGTACGGGTCGTCCAGCTCGACCTCGCGGGCGATGGTGACACCGTCGTTGGTGATGGTGGGGGCGCCGAACTTCTTGTCGATGACGACGTTGCGGCCCTTGGGGCCGATCGTCACCTTGACCGTGTCGGCAAGCTTGTTGACGCCGCGCTCGAGGGCGCGACGGGCGTCCTCGTCGAACTTCAGGATCTTCGCCATGGGAGCGGTTCAGCCCTCTCGAAAACTCGGGTTTAACGAGCAGCGCCCCTCGCCGCCCGGCAATCAGCGGGGTGACCAGGGGCGCAGCTCAAAGCAAAACTGAAGAAGTGATTACTTCTCGACGATCGCGAGGACGTCGCGAGCCGAGAGGACGAGGTACTCCTCGCCGCTGTACTTCACTTCGGTGCCGCCGTACTTGCTGTACAGCACGATGTCGCCGACGGTGACGTCCAGCGGGAGACGCTGGCCGTCCTCGAAGCGACCCGGGCCCACGGCGAGGACGACGCCCTCCTGGGGCTTCTCCTTCGCGGTGTCCGGGATGACCAGGCCGGAGGCCGTGGTCTGCTCGGCGTCGAGCGGCTGGACCACAATGCGGTCCTCAAGCGGCTTGATGGCAACCTTGGAGCTGGCGGTCGTCACGATCCGACCTCCCCCTTCGGAGATCCGGGGTTAACTGTCTGAGGTGGCGACCAGGTCGATCCGTCGTCGCGGGTGCCGGACCTGCCTGTCGCTGTGTTGGCACTCACCGGTGGCGAGTGCCAGGTGCGACACTATTCCGGCGATTAGCACTCGGTCAAGCGGAGTGCCAATTCCCGTCGGCGGGCGTTGCGCGGATCCGGCCTCCCGGCTCGCGAAAACCCGTACGCGCGTACGGGCGGGAGCACTACTGTCCGCCTCATGACCAGGGCAAACTCAGGCGTCCGCTGGCGGCACGCCATCCCGATCCTCATCGGCTTCGGGATCGGGATCTTCGCGTTTTCGGTGGCCGTACCGCGGCTGGTGACCCAGCTGACCGGGGTGGAGGGCACCTTCGTCGCCGAGCGGTGCCGCTGGGAGGAGAACACGCACGGGGAACGGCACGCGGCGTGCACGGGATCCTTCACCGCCGCCGACGGATCGTTCACGCTCCGAGGGATCGACATCGACGGCCTGTTCGACGAGCGGCCGACGCAGCCGATGGCCGCCCGGGTCAGTGGGCCCTCGGCCGACACCGTCGTGCAGACGGACCTCCTCACGTCGCTGCTGCCCATCGGCATAGGCGTGCTCGCCTGCATCTTCCCCGTCTGGGCGGTGATCGCGGCCGTACGGGACGCCATCGGGCGCCGGCGCGGCACGATCGGGGACGGCAGCGCGGCGGGTGAGGGCGATGCCGGCGGGGAGGACGGCGCGGCCGGCGACGGCAGCCCGGCCGGCGACGGCTCGGCGGTCAGGGCCCCGGTCGGACCGCCGCACCATATGTGAGGCTTGTGCGGTGCGCATCCTCGTGGTCGAAGACGAAGAAGGCCTGGCCGAGTCCCTGCGGCGGGGCCTGTCCGCCGAGGGCCACTGGGTCGACGTCGCCCACGACGGCCACCGCGGCCTGGACCTCGCCCTCGCCGGCGGACCGTACGACGCCGTCCTCCTCGACCTGATGCTCCCGGGCCTGAACGGCTACGAGATCTGCGCCCGCATGCGCGCCCACGGCGACACCACGCCGGTGCTGATGCTGACCGCCCGGGACGGCGAACACGACGAGGCGGACGGCCTGGACCGCGGCGCCGACGACTACCTCACCAAGCCGTTCTCCTTCGTCGTACTCGCCGCCCGCCTGCGCGCCCTCGCCCGCCGCGCCGGCACGCCCGGCGCCGGCAGCACCCTGCGGGCCGGGGACCTCGTCCTCGACCCGCCCGCCCGCCGCTGCCGCCGGGGCGAGCGCGAGATCGAGCTGACCGCCCGTGAGCTCGGCGTCCTCGCCTGCCTGCTGGAACGCCCCGGCGAGGCCGTCGCCAAGCAGGACATCCTCGACCAGGTCTGGGACGGCCCGCAGGCCATCGACCCGAACATCGTGGAGGTGTACGTCTCCTCCCTGCGCCGGAAGATCGACGCCCCCTTCGGCCGCCGCTCGATCCTCACCGTCCACGGCACCGGCTACCGGATGGCCCCCGACGGTGGCTAGGGGTGTCCGGGCGCGCACCGCGGCGGCCGCTGCCCTCGCGATGGCAGCGGTCCTCGGCGCCGGCGGGCTGTGGCTGTACGCGCTGCTGCGGGCGAACCTGCTCGACAACACCACCGGACGCACCGAACTCGCCGCCCGCAAGGTCGCCGCGCAGCTCGACGCCCGGCCCCTCCCGCCCGGCGGGCGGCTGCCCGGGCCGGAAGGCGGCGTGGACCTGGTCCTCGTACGGGACGCGGCCGGCCGGATCCTCGCCTCCAGCGGGGACCCGAAGGACACCCCCGACCTCGGCCCGCTGCGCCCCCCGTCCGGCGAGGACTCCCGGTCGGCCGTACTGCCGCCCGCGCGCCCCGGCGCGGAACGGCGCGCGGCGGTCGCGGTGGCGGCCCCCGGCGCGCGCGAGGTCGTCGCGGTCACGGTGCTCGGCGACGTCGACGACGCCACACGGGCCGTCGCGGTCGGCATGCTGGCCGGCGCGCCCCCGCTGATCGGCTTCGCGGCGGCCCTGGCCTGGTGGGTGACGGGGCAGGCGCTGCGCCCCGTCACCGCGATCCGGACGGGGCTGGCGGCGGTCACGGCGAGCGAGCTGGACCGGCGGGTTCCGGACCCGGGCGGGGCGGACGAGATCGCCGAACTGGCCCGGGCCGTCAACGACACGCTCGACCGGCTGGAGCGCAGCGACGCCCGGCAGCGGCAGTTCACGGCGGACGCCTCGCACGAGCTGCGCAATCCGCTGGCGGCGGTCCGGTCCCGGCTGGAGGTCGCGCTGGAGCGGCCCGACCGGGAGTCGGTGGCCGCCGCACTGGCCGACACCGAGCGGCTCCAGCGGATCGCGGCGGACCTCCTGCTGCTGGCCCGGCTCGACGGGGACGGCGACGGCGCCCGCTCCGAGCCGGTGGACCTGGCGCTGCTGGCCGCCGAGGACGTGGCGCGGCGCCCGGATCCCCGGGTTCCGGTACGTCTGGACGCGGGGGCGCCCGTACCGGCGGCCGGGGATCCGGCGCGGCTGGAGCGGGCGCTGGCCAACCTGGTGGACAACGCGCTGCGGCACGCCCGCGCCGGGGTCACCGTCCGGGCGGACGCGGACCCGGCCGGGGGCTGGGCGCTGCTGGAGGTCGCGGACGACGGCCCGGGGATCCCGGAGGCGGACCGGGACCGGGTGTTCGAGCGCTTCGTACGCCTGGATCCGGACCGGAGCCGGGCCGGCGGCGGCACCGGGCTGGGGCTGGCCATCGCCCGGGAGATCGCGCGGGCGCACGGCGGGGACGTCCACGTACTCCCCTCCCCCGCCGGGGGCGCACGGCTGGTCCTGCGCGTGCCGGGGCGCACGGCGGGGCGCCCTGCGGGCTCCTGACGGCCGGCTCCTGACGGCCCGGCCATGACACCCCGGGGCTGACGGCCCCGCTCCTGAAGGCCCTGCTCCTGAAGGCCCTGCTCCTGACGGCCCTGCTCCTGACGGCCCCGTTCCTGAAGGCGCCTTCAGGACCCTCAGGTTTCCTTCAGCGCCGCTCCCCCAGCATCGACAGGCATGAGCGCGCAACGGAGGAAGCCCCGCCGCCGGCACCCGTCCCGCCGGCTCGGCCGCACGCTGCTGATCACCGGCTGCGTCCTGACGGCGGTCGCGGGCGGCACCGCCTGGTACGCGTACCTGGACCTGGCGGGCAGCATCGGCAGCTCCAAGGCCCTGGAGGGCGCCGAGAAGTCGAGGTTCGGCGACACGAACATCCTGCTCATGGGCCTGGACAGCCGCCGCGACCAGAACGGCGAGAAGCTGCCGGAGGAGGTCCTCGACAAGCTGCACGCCGGGAGTTCCGACATCGGCGGCTACAACGCGAACACCCTGATCCTGCTGCACGTACCCGGCGACGGCGGGCGGGCGACGGCCTTCTCCATCCCGCGCGACGACTTCGTGGCGATCCGCGGGCACGGGAAGGACAAGATCAAGAAGGCGTACGGGCTGGCCAAGGCGGCCAGGGAGGACGCCCTCGCCGCCCAGGGGGTCAAGGACCGGCGGGAACTGGAGCGGGAGGGCCGCGAGGCGGGGCGCAAGGCGCAGCTGGAGACCGTACGCGACTTCCTGGGCGTCCCGATCGATCACTTCGCCGAGCTGAACCTGGCCGGTTTCTACCACCTGGCCGACGCGCTGGACGGCGTACCGGTCTGCCTGAACAAGGCGGTGAAGGACCGGTACTCGGGCGCCGACTTCCCGGCGGGCCGGCAGACCCTCGACGGGCAGCAGTCGCTGGCCTTCGTACGGCAGCGGCACGGCCTGGACGGGGGCGACCTGGACCGCACGAAGCGGCAGCAGGCCTTCCTTGCTGGCGCGACGCAGAAGCTGAACTCGGTCGGGACGTTCACCGATCCCACGAAGCTGATCAAGCTGATCGACTCCGCGAAGAAGGACGTGGTGACGGATGCCGGGTGGGACCTGCTGTCGTTCGTGAAACAGGCCAAAAACCTGTCCGGCGGCAAAACGAGGTTCATGACACTCCCCATAGAGCGCTTCGGAAGGAACCATGGGGAGGACATCAACGTCGTAGATGATATGAAGATAAAGCGCCTCATTGCCGAGCAGATCGGACGCATGGCTTCCGCAGGCCCGAGCACCCCTCCGGCATCCGGTGAGGCGCACTCCGCGGCACCTCCCTCGTCACCCTCCCCCAGCGCCTCGCCGAAGAGCGCCGCGGACGGTGGCGGCATCCCGTGCGTGGACTGAGGCCCCTGACGGCGGCCGGCGCGCGCCGCCGCACGGAAGCGCTGCTGCTCGTCTTCGTCATCGCCATCGCCGTCTTCGGGCACGCGAGCGCGAGCCTGGCGATGAACGGCGAGCTGCCGCCGAACCTCGCCGGCTTCACCCTCAGCATGACCTTGCTGTCGCTGGTGGGGCACCTGGGCGTGCGCCGGTTCGCGGCCTACGCGGATCCGCTGATCCTGCCGATCGCGATGCTGCTGACGGGGCTCGGACTGGTGCTGATCCACCGGCTCGACCAGAGCTACATCGAGCGGTACGGGGGCGATCCGAACGCCCCGGACCAGCTGCTGTGGACCGTGGTCGGGGTCGCCGCGTGCCTGCTGGTGCTGGCACTGCTGCGCGACCACCGGCTGCTCCAGCGGTTCATCTACATCACCATGGCGGTGGCGCTGGTGCTGCTGATCGCGCCGGTGTTCTTCGGCGCGGACACGTACGGCGCCAAGCGCTGGATCATCCTGTTCGGGTTCTCGCTCCAGCCCGGCGAGTTCGTGAAGATCATGATCGCGGTCTTCTTCGCGGGCTACCTGGTCATCCACCGCGACTCGCTGTCCCTGACCGGCCGGAAGTTCCTGGGCATGCGGCTGCCCCCGATGCGCCAGCTCGGGCCGATCATCACGGTGTGGATCCTGTCGATGCTGGTGCTCGTCTTCGAGCGCGACCTCGGCACGTCGCTGATCTTCTTCGGCGTGTTCGTGGTGATGCTGTACGTCGCCACCGAGCGCACCAGCTGGATCGTGTGCGGGGTGCTCATGGCGTCGGTGGGCGCCTTCGTGGTGGGCTCGACCGAACCGCACGTCAAGGCCCGCGTGGCCGCCTGGCTCAACCCGCTGTCCTACTACTGGAAGGACCGGCCGCCGGGCGTCACCTCGGACCAGTCGGCGCAGGCGCTGTTCAGCTTCGGCACGGGCGGGGTGTCCGGGACGGGGTTGGGCATGGGCCACCCGGAGCTGATCAAGTTCGCGGGCCGCAGCGACTTCATCCTGACCACGGTGGGCGAGGAACTGGGCCTGGCCGGCGTCATGGCCGTCCTGATCCTCTACGCCCTGCTCGTGCAGCGGGGCCTGCGCATGGCCCTGGGCGCGCGCGACCCGTTCGGCAAGCTCCTGGCCGTGGGCCTCTCGGCGGCGCTGGCCCTGCAGGTCTTCGTGGTCGCGGGCGGCGTGACGGGCCTGATCCCCCTGACCGGCAAGGCCCTGCCCTTCCTCGCGAAGGGCGGCTCGTCACTCCTGGCCAACTGGATCATGATCGCGCTCCTCCTGCGCATCAGCGACAGCGCGGAACGCCAACGCCAGGCGGACGCCCGCGGCCCGGTGGAAACCACGATCACGCCTGTGGTGGCGGCGGGGGCGCCGCCCTACAGGTAGTCCTCCAGCCGCCCTATCGCGTAGCCCTGGTCCTGGATGCGGCGCAGCATGCGCGTCGTCATCTCGATCTCCGTCGAGCCCTTGAGCTCCGCCTTGCCGCGGAAGTGGGCCAGGATGATGTCACCCGGTTTCAGCGCCGAGCCCTCGGCGTACTGGAAGTTGTTGATCTGCATCGACACCCGCCACAGCACCACCGACGAGACCCCGCACTCGGAGGCGGCCCTCAGGGTGTCGTCGTTGTAGTTGCCGAACGGCGGGCGAAACAGCGGGGGCCGGTGGCCGAAGCGCTGTTGCAGGCGGTCCTGCTGGCCGCATATCTCCTTCTTCTGCGCCGCGAAGGAGAGGGTGCGCAGGTTCGGGTGCGTCAGGGTGTGGTTGTTTATCGTGCTGCCGCTGCCGTTGTCGCGGAGCTTCTCGAAGTGCCCGTAGTCCGACGAAGCCACGTTGTCCGTCAGGAACATGCTGATCGGCAGCTTCAGGTCGGCCGCCATCTTCAGGAACTCGGGGTCCTTCTCGGCGCCGTCGTCGAAGGTCAGGAATACGACCTTCTCCCCCGCCGGCACGGGTATTCGGTCCACGACCGGGGCCTTGCCCGGTGCCGCCGACGCGAGGGCGGGCTTCCGGTCGGGCTTCGGTGCGAACTTCAGCGGCTGCGAGAGCCCCCAGCGCTTGTACGCGTCGTCAGCCGGAGCCTCCGCCCCCGCGGAGGACCGGGCGGAGGGCGAGGGCGAGGCCGCGGCCTGCGGACTCGCCCCCTGCGAGGCCTTGCGGCCCATCCGTTCGATCGGGTCCACGCTGTTCCCGCACCCCGACAGGGACAGCGCGAGCGCGCCGGCCGCCAGCGTTCCGGCTACCAACCGGCGCGCGTGCTTCACAGATAGTCCTCCAGCCGGGCCACGGCGTACCCCTTGTCCGTGACGGTCTTCATGACATGACGGATCATGTCAGGCATCGACCCCTTCCAGTCCTCCTTGCCCCGGAAATGCGTGAGGATGATGTCACCGGGGTGCAGGTCCCGGTCCCATTCGCGGTAGTCCATGCGGTTCGTGAACGCCTCGGCGTTCCACAGCGGAACCGCCTTGATCCCGCAGGACTTCGCCGCGCGCAGCGTGTCCTGGTTGTAGTTCCCGTACGGCGGCCGGAAGAGGGTCGGGCGCTTGCCGAACACCCTCTGGATGGTGTCCTGCTGGCCGCAGATCTCCTCGCGCTGCTGGTCGTACGAGAGCCCGGGCATGTAGCGGTGGTTGAGGGTGTGGTTGTTGAGGGTGACTCCGGCCGCCTGCATGTCCTTGAAGTACGGGTAGTTGTCCCGCACCAGGTAGTCGCTGAGGAACGCCGTGTACGGGATCTTCAGTTCCCGCATCATCCTCAGGAACTCGGGGTCCTTCTCGGCGCCGTCGTCGATGGTGAGGAAGACGACCTTGTCCTCGGTCGGGACGGTGGTGAAGACCTGCGGCAGTTCCTCGCCGTCCTCCACCTCGAAGCCCTCGCGGGTGGTGATCTCCGGCTTCTCCTTCGGTGCGGCCGGGGCGAGGAGCGGGGTCTTGGCCAGGCCCCAGCGCTTCGCGAGGGCGACACGGGCCTGCTGGGCGGCCTTGGCCTTCTCCGCCTGGGCCAGCGCGCCGGCGGCGCCCGTCTCCGCGCCCTTGGCGGCCTTCGTCTTCTCCGTCTTGTCCGGCGCTGCGGAGTCCGAGGATCCGCACGCCGTTCCCAGGCCGGCGACCAGCAGCGCGGCCAAGGCCACCCCGAACCGGCCGCGCGCACGCCCCGCGGACCGGTGACCGTATTGCTTCTGATTTGCTTTTTGTCCTACTAGCTGCATAGCAGCGGATCCTTACACCACCCGCCCGCGCCGCCCGGGCGACACCGCGAGCGGAGGCCGACCTTCCACCGACTGGCCCACAATGAAGCGGTGACCCCCGAAGACTTCGCCGCCCTCCTCACCCCCGAGGGCCACGCCCTCCTCGACTCGCTCCGCGACCACGACCCCGCCCAGGAGCTGGCCGTCGCCACCCGGCTGCGCCGCGAGCACCCCGCGGAGCTGGTCTCCGCCGCGCTCGGGCAGGCCCGGCTGCGGCAGCGGGCGGTGGCGAAGTTCGGCGCCGAGGACGCCTACCGGATGTACTTCACCCCCGGCGGCGGCGAGATGGCCACCCGGGCATCGGTCGCCTCGTACCGCGCGGAGCGCCTCGCGGCCCTCGGCGTGCGCAGCGTCGCCGACCTGTGCTGCGGCATCGGCGGGGACGCCCTCGCCCTGGCCCGGCTCGGCATCCGGGTCCTGGCGGTGGACCGCGACCCGCTCACCGTCGCCGTGGCGCGCGCCAACGCCGAGGCGCTGGGCCTGGCGGACCTGATCGAGGTCCGGGAAGCGGACGTGACGGAGGTGGACACCTCCGGGTACGACGCCGTGTTCATCGACCCGGCCCGGCGCGGCGGGCGCGGCCGCGTCTTCGACCCGGAGAGCTACTCCCCACCGCTGTCGTGGGCCGTGAAGGCCGCCCTGTCGGCCCCGCGCGCCGCCATCAAGATCGCCCCCGGCGTCCCGCACGAGGCGGTGCCGAAGGAGGCCGAGGCGGAGTGGATCTCCGACTCCGGTGACGTCAAGGAGGCCGTGCTCTGGTTCGGCACCGCCCCCGGAACCGTCCGCGCCACCCTGCTCCCCGGGCCGCGCACGCTGGAGACCGCCGACCCGCTGCCCGACCCCGAGGCCGGGCCGGTCGGGCGCTACCTCTACGAGCCCGACGGCGCGGTGATCCGGGCCCACCTGGTCGCCGAGGTCGCCGCGCAGCTGGACGGCCGGCTCATCGACCCGACCATCGCGTACGTCACCGCCGACGAGTTGCGCGCCACCCCGTACGCGACGGCGTACGAGATCACCGACGTGCTGCCCTTCGGCCTGAAGAAGCTGAAGGCGCTGCTGCGCGAGCGCGAGGTCGGCATCCTGACGGTGAAGAAGCGCGGCTCCGCCGTCGAGCCCGAGGAACTGCGCAAGAAGGTCAAGCCGCAGGGCCCGAACTCCGCGACGGTGTTCCTGACCCGGGTGGCGGGCGCGCCGTCGATGCTGATCGGCGCGCCCGCGCAGCCGTAGCCGGGGTCGGGGCGGGGACGGACGGGGACGGGACGGGGGCGCGTCAGCCCTCGCCGACCTCCACCGACTCGAAGCGCCAGCGGTGCACGGCCCGGGTGATCAAGTCGGCCGCGGGCTCGGGGAGTTCGGGCAGCTCCGCCGCCACCCCCTCGGGCGCCTCCCACCAGGTGATGACGAGCACCCGGTCCTGCGGGGCCCGGAACACCTCACGGCGCACCGGCTCCCGGGCCAGCACCTGCGAACGGGCCCACTCCAGCAGCTCGTTGCCCCGCCCGTCGACGGCCCGGGCCTCCCACATCAGCGCGACGGTGCTCATGAGTAGAGGTTGTCCTTGCTCAGCTCGTGGACGTGGTCGTGGTCGTGCGCGTGCCCGTGACCCCCGTGACCGTGCGCGGTCCCGTCGTCCTCGGCGGCGGCCGTGCCCGGGACGTGCGGGTCCGTCACCGGCAGCGAGGAGTCCGCGGACAGGTCCCAGTCCGAGGCCGGACGGTTGCGCTTGACCATCTCCGCGCCCAGCGCCGCCACCATCGCGCCGTTGTCGGTGCACAGCTTCGGCCGCGGCACGCGCAGGATGATCCCCGCGTCGTCGCAGCGCTCCTGTGCGAGCGAGCGCAGCCGGGAATTGGCCGCGACACCGCCTCCGATCATCAGGTGGTCGACGCCCTCGTCCTTGCACGCGCGGATCGCCTTGCGCGTCAGCACGTCCACCACGGCCTCCTGGAAGGACGCCGCCACATCGCGCACCGGCACCTCCTCGCCCGCCTTCCGCTTCGCCTCGATCCAGCGGGCGACCGCCGTCTTGAGGCCGGAGAAGGAGAAGTCGTACGCCGCGTCGCGCGGCCCCGTGAGCCCGCGCGGGAAGTTGATCGCCTTCGGGTCGCCCTCGCGCGCGAGCCGGTCGATGACCGGGCCGCCGGGGAAGCCGAGCTGGAGGACGCGGGCGATCTTGTCGAAGGCCTCGCCGGCCGCGTCGTCGATGGTCGCGCCGAGCGGCCGTACGTCGGAGGTGATGTCCGGGGCCAGCAGCAGCGAGGAGTGGCCGCCGGACACCAGCAGCGCCATCGTCGGCTCCGGCAGCGGCCCGTGCTCCAGCTGGTCCACGCAGATGTGCGAGGCCAGGTGGTTCACCCCGTACAGCGGCTTGCCCAGCGCGTACGCGTACGCCTTCGCCGCCGAGACGCCCACCAGCAGCGCCCCCGCCAGGCCCGGGCCGGCCGTGACCGCGATGCCGTCGAGGTCGCGGGCGCTGACCCCGGCCTCCTTCAGGGCGCGCTCGATGGTCGGGACCATCGCCTCCAGGTGCGCCCGCGAGGCGACCTCGGGCACGACCCCGCCGAAGCGGGCGTGCTCGTCCACGCTGGACGCGATCGCGTCGGCGAGCAGGGTGGTGCCGCGGACGACGCCGACGCCGGTCTCGTCGCAGGAGGTCTCGATGCCGAGGACGAGCGGTTCGTCAGCCATGGGTCTCACCTTGTACGGGTCCGCCTGCGGTGACGGAGCTGGAGGGATCGGAAAGGCGCATCACGAGCGCGTCGACGTTGCCGGGCTGGTAGTAGCCCCGCCGGAAGCCGATCGGCTCGAAGCCGAAGCGCTCGTAGAGCTTCTGGGCGCGGGTGTTGTCGACCCGTACCTCCAGGAGCACCTCGGCGCACTCGAACGCGGTGGCGGCGCGCAGCAGGTCAGTGAGCAGCCGGGCGCCGAGCCCGGTGCCCCACTGGTCGCGCGCGGCCGCGATGGTCTGTACGTCGCCCAGGTCGCCGGCGGCGGACAGCCCGGCGTAGCCGACCAGGCGGCCCTCCGGGTCCTCGGCGACGACGTAGTGGCGGGTGGCCTCGGGGCCGCGGGCGTGGGCGAGTTCGGACCAGAACATCCCCGCGGACCAGGCGTCCTCGGGGAACAGCTCGTGCTCCAGTTCCAGCACGGGCTCGATGTCCCACCAGCGCATCTCGCGCAGTACCGCTGTCACTGCGGGGTGACCACCTTGTAGTTCTTGGGCACCTGCGCGTCGGGCCGGCGCAGGTAGAGCGGGGTCGCGGGCAAGAACTCCGCCCCGGCCGCGAGTCGCTCGGCGGCCAGGGCCGCGAGGGCGGCCGCCGACTGGTGCTCGGGCTCGCGGGCGTCCCGGAAGACCTCGGGGTACAGGCGCGCCCCCTGGCCGACCGCGGGCAGGCCGGCGACCCGTTCGGCGATGTCCGCCGGCCGGTCGACGGCGGGCTCGCCGACGCGCGTGCGCGGGTCCTCGTACCGGGCCCAGTAGACCTCCTTGCGCCGCGCGTCGGTGGCGACGGTGAAGGGGCCCTCGATCCCGGCGGCGCCCGCGGCGTAGGCGAGCCCGTCGAGGGTGCACAGGCCGTGCACGGGGACGCCGAGGACGGAGGCGAAGGTGGAGGCGGTGACGAGGCCGACGCGGAGCCCGGTGTAGGGGCCGGGGCCGACGCCGACGACGATGCCGGTGACGGCTTCGAGCTTGACCCCGGCCTCGGCGAGGACGGTGTCGACGGAGGGCAGCAGGAGCTCCCCGTGGCGGCGGGCGTCGACCTGGTTCGACTCGGCGAGGACGGACTCGCCGTCGTGCAGGGCGACGGTGACGGCGGGCGTGGCGGTATCTACAGCGAGCAAGAGCACGCGAACAGCCTACGACTCCCGGGCCGGGGGGCCTCGCGGCCGGTCGTGGGGCACCCCGGCTGCTACCTTTCGACCGAGGTGCCCGGTGGTGCGGGACCAAGGCAGGCGTGGAGAGGTGGAGCAAGGTGGCACGCAGCAGCTCGGGAATCGTGGCCGGGCTCACCGTAGCGGCGCTGGCCGCCGTGGGCTTCCTCGGCTACCAGGCCTCCGCGACGGCGCCCGCGCTCCCGTCGAAGGCGGGCGGCCAGGCCTCGAGCCCCGCCCCGAGCCCGTCCGGCGCCGCGGCGGCCCCCAAGCAGGACCCGGCCAAGCCGGTGGCCCTGCCGGAGGGCTCCGGCACCGGGAAGCGGGTCGTGTACTCGGTGTCCCTGAAGCGGGTGTGGCTGGTCGGCGAGGCCGGTGAGCCGAAGTCGTTCGCGGTGATGCCGAGCACGGTGCACCCGAAGCCGGGCAGTTACGTGGTCGGGGTCGGTTCGCGCTCGGGCTCCGTCACCGGCTCGGACGGGGTGCCGATCGAGCACGTCGTACGGTTCACCACGGCCGAGGGGGTCGCGGTCGGGTTCAGCGCCCGCGTGGACGGCTCGATGCCGGAGCCCAACCCCGACAAGAAGACGGGCGGCATCCGCATGACGCGCCAGGACGGCGACGCGATGTGGTCCTTCGCGACGGTCAACTCGAAGGTCGTCGTCGTTCCCTGACGGGCCTGCGCCCCGCCGGGCGGCGGGCGCGCGTTCACCCATACGTGGGACCAGGCTTCAGGCCGCTTCGGACTCCGGGGCGGCCTGCTGCGTCGTGGGTCCCTCGGGCTCCACCGGGCGCGGCCGGCCCCACGCGGGCGGCGTCGACACCGCACTGGCGGCCATGCCCGCGGCCAGCAGCGCCCTCATGGACACGACGGACGGACGGGGGTCGCCGTGCACTTCTGCGTCTGCCGACATGGCTGCCTCCTGGGGGCCCGGGACGCTGAACTTAGGCATACCTAAGAAAGTCTCGGTACCATGTGACCACGACCCCCGCCACCAGCGCAATATCTTGCCGACGAGTTGTCGGTACGTTTCCCCGCGCCTACTCCGACAGGACCCCGGCGAGCTCTTCGAGCCCGGCCCCGTCGGTCCAGCGCGCCCCGACCCCGTGCAGCGAGACCTCCCGTACGTCGTCCAGGACCTCCTCGTGGCCCACCGCCCGGGCGATCACCACGTGCAGCCGGTCGTCGGAGAGCTCCTCGACCTTGCCGTCGCCCCACTCCACGACGACCACGGACTCGGGCAGCGAGACGTCGAGGTCCAGGTCCTCCATCTCCTCCAGCCCGCCGCCGAGCCGGTACGCGTCCACGTGCACCAGCGGCGGACCGTCCCCGAGCGAGGGGTGCACCCGGGCGATCACGAAGGTCGGCGAGGTCACGGCCCCGCGGACGCCGAGACCCTCGCCCAGGCCCCGGGTCAGGGTGGTCTTGCCCGCGCCGAGCTCGCCCGTCAGCAGCACGAGGTCGCCGGGGCGCAGCAGGCCCGCGATCCGGCGGCCCAGCTCCCGCATGGAGTCCGGGGAATCGACGGTGACGAGGGCCTGGGCAGCGGCGTCAGTGGCCTGGCTGCGCGGTACTTCCTGCGGTTCCTGCGGCGCCCGGGGTACCTGAGGCTGCGGTTCCTGCGGTGTTTCCCGCCGTACTTCTTCCATGCCCGCCAACGTTAGTCGCTGCGGCCACGGCTCCGGTGCGCGCCAGCAGGTCGCCCAGCAGCCCGGTCACGGTCTCCGGGTGCTCCAGCATCATCAGGTGCCCGGCGGACTCCAGGACGGTCAGCTCGGCGGCCGGCAGCTCGGCCTTGATGGCCTCGCTGTGCGCGGCCGGGGTGATCATGTCGTGGTCCCCGGCGATGACGGTGACGGGGATGTCCGCGAAGCGCTGGAGCGCGGCGGATTTGTCGTGGATCTGGAACGCCGGGTAGAACTCCGCGACCACGTCGATGGGGGTGGCCTCGATGAGCCGCTCGGCGAAGCGCGCGACCGCCGGGTCCACGTCGCGGGAGCCGAACGAGTAGCGCTTGATCATCCCGGCGAAGAGGTCGGCGGTGGCGCGGCGGCCCTTCTCGACCAGCTCGACCTGCGATCCGAGCGCCTTGAGCACCCCGGGCAGCACCCGGCGTACGGCGCTCAGCCCGGCGGCCGGCAGCGGCAGCCCGTACGTCACCTCGCCCAGCCCTCCGCTGGAGGTGCCGACCAGGGCCACACCGAGCACGCGGTCCCGTACCAGCTCGGGGAACTGCTCGGCCAGCGCCATGATCGTCATGCCACCCATGGAGTGGCCGACCAGCACGAGCGGGCCCTCGGGGGCGGCGGCGTCGATGACGGCCTTGAGGTCGCGGCCGAGCTGCTCGATGGTCACCGGCTCGCCGTCGGCCTGGGCGAGGCCGCGCGCGGAGCGGCCGTGGCTGCGCTGGTCCCAGTAGACGGCTCGGACCACGCCGCGCAGGGCGGAGCGCTGGAAGTGCCAGGCGTCCTGGCTGAGGCAGTAGCCGTGGCAGAACACGACGGTCGGCGCGGCCGCGGCCTTGCGGCGCAGCAGGCGCCCGCGGTTCTCCTTGCGGCTGTCCGCGGGCAGCTCGTCGACCTCGTAGTAGAGCTCGGTGGCGTCCTCGGCGCGGGTGGTCCCCTCGGCCCCGCGCAGGGAGCCGTAGTCCCCGGCGGCGTCGAGCGCGAGGCGGGCCTTCACGCGCATGCCGCGGCCGACGGTGAGCCGCTCTATGGCGACTCCGGCCGCCGCGCCCGCGGCGACGATGCCGATGGCGGCGCCGGCCCAGCCGGCCCTGCGCCAGTTCTCGCTCACGCCGTCGCCCACGCCGTCACCCACGCTGCCCTCGCTCAGCCGTTGCGGTACACCCGGGGCACCCGGGCCCCGATACGGGTGACGATCTCATACGCGATGGTGCCGGCGGCCTGTGCCCAGTCCTCGGCGGTGGGTTCGCCGCCCTCTCCGGGGCCGAAGAGGACGGCCTCGTCACCGGCCCTGACCTGGGCGGCGTCGTCGCCGGAGCCGAGATCGACGACGAACTGGTCCATGGCGACGCGCCCGGCGACCGTACGGGTCTTCCCGCCGAGCAGCACCGGCCCGCGGCCGGAGGCGTGGCGCGGGATGCCGTCGGCGTAACCGGCGGGGACCAGTGCGAGGCGGGTGTCCTCGGCGGTGACGTGGTGGTGGCCGTAGCTGACGCCGTGCCCGGCGGGGACGTCCTTGACGAGCGCCACGGAGGCCTTGAGCGTCATGGCCGGGCGCAGCCCGAGCTGGGCGGCGGTACCGAGCTCGGGCGCGGGCGACACGCCGTAGACGGCGAGGCCGCAGCGGACGAGGTCGAAGTGGCTCTCGGGGAGGGTGAGGGTCGCGGGCGAGTTGGCGATGTGCCGGACCTCGGGCTCGACGCCCTCCTTCTCGGCGTACGCGAGCATGTCGCGGAACGCGGCGAGCTGGAGCGGGATCGAGGGGTGGCCGGGCTCGTCGGCGCAGGCGAAGTGCGACCAGAGGCCGGTGACGTGGACGGTGCCCTCGGCTTGGGCGGCGACGGCCGCGCCGACGAGCTCCGCCCAGTCGGCGGGCTGGCAGCCGCCCCGGCCGAGGCCGGTGTCGGCCTTGAGCTGGACGCGGGCGGTGCGGCCGGCGGCGCGGGCGGCGGCGCGGACCTCGTCGAGGGCCCACAGGGCGCTGACGGAGACGTCGATGCCGGCCTCGACGGCCTCCCGCCAGGGCCCGCCGGGGGTCCACAGCCAGCACATGACGGGGGCGTCGATGCCGGCGGCGCGCAGCGCGAGGGCCTCCTCGGGCGTGGCGGTACCGAGCCAGGCCGCGCCGGCGTCCAGGGCGGCGCGGGCGCACGGCACGGCTCCGTGGCCGTAGCCGTCCGCCTTGACGACGGCCATCACCCGGGCCCGCGGCGCCCGCTCCCGCAGGGCGCGCACGTTCCCCCGTACGGCATCAAGATCGATCTCGGCGTACACGCGCGTCGCTGTCTCGTTCATCCCGCACAGTCTCTCAGAACCCCCACCCACCCCCTCCCGTGGCTCGCCCCGCACCGACCATCCGGCCCCACTGCGGACCCAGCCCTCCGACATCGCCGACGGGACCGGCTCCCCGGGTCCGGACGCAGCCGTTGCCGCCGGACGGCTCCGGGAGCCGGATGGCGCGGAGCTTTCCAGCTAGCCCGAGGGCCGAGCCCCAGGGGGCCGGGGCTTCGGTTCCGGTCGGCCCCGTCAGGGGTGTTGGCGCCAGGCCCTGGGGAGGGCCGCGGCGATTTCCTGGGCCACCAGGGGGGCGCCGGAGGCGGCGTGGCGGGCCGCCAGGCCGTGGAGGTACGCGCCCACCGAGGCCGCGTCCAGCACGTCCAGGCCCGCCGCCAGCAGGGACCCCGTGAGCCCCGAGAGGACGTCACCGCTGCCCGCCGTCGCCAGCCACGGCGTACCCGTCGGGTTCACGCGCACCGGCCCCCCGCCCGCGGCGGCGACCAGCGTCGTCGAGCCCTTCAACAGCGCCACCGCCCCGTACTTCGCCGCCAGCGTGCGCACCGACGCCAGCCGGGCCGACTCCACCGACTCCCGCGAGACCCCCAGCAGCGCCGCCGCCTCGCCCGCGTGCGGCGTCAGCAGCGTCGGCGCCGGCCGCCCCCGCAGCACCTCCGGGTCCAGCCCGCGCAGCCCGTCCGCGTCCACCAGCACCGGCACCGGGTCCGCCAGGACCTCCGCGACCTCCGCGCCCCGCTCCGCCCCCAGCCCCGGCCCGACCACCCACGCCTGCACCCGGCCCCGCCCGATCAGCGTCTCCGGGTACCGCGCGAGCACCGCCTGCGCCGCCGGCCCGACGTACCGCACCGCGCCCGCGCCGCCCCGCAGCGCCCCCGCCACGGCCAGCACCGCCGCGCCCGGGTACTGCGCCGACCCGGCGACGACCCCGACCACGCCCCGCCGGTACTTGTCGCTCGACGCCGTCGGCACCGGCAGCAGCCCCGCCACATCGGCGTCCTGCAACGCCTCCAACTCCGGCTCCGGCAGCGACAGCCCGATGTCCACCAGCCGTACCGCGCCAGCCCGCGACGCCCCCGGGTCGATCAGCAGCCCCGGCTTGTACGCCCCGAAGGTCACGGTGACGTCGGCCCGCACCGCCGCCCCCGCCACTTCCCCGGTGTCCGCGTCCACCCCGCTCGGCAGGTCCACGGCCACCACCACCGCGCCGGCCGGGATCCGCTCCACCAGCGCCGCCGCGGCCGGCCTCAGCCCGCCCCGCCCGCCGATCCCGACGAGCCCGTCCAGCACCAGGTCCGCCCGGCCCCCGGGAACGTCCCGCGACACCCGCCCCCCGGCGGCGAGCAGCGCCCGCAGCCCGCCCTCGTGCACCCGCGCCGGATCCATCGGCACGGCCGTCACCCCGGCCCCGCGTCGCGCCAGCCGCGCGCCCGCGTACAGGGCGTCGCCGCCGTTGTCCCCGGGCCCGACCAGCAGGACGACCCGCGCCCCGTACACCTTCCGCAGCAGCCCCGCGCACACGGCGGCCAGCCCGGCCGCCGCCCGCTGCATCAGGGCGCCCTCGGGCAGCCTGGCCATCAGCTCGCGCTCGGCGGCCCGTACGGTCTCCACGCTGTAAGCAGTACGCATGCCACCACCCTGCCCGACCGGACGCGCGACGGCCCGCTACCCCTCGGCGATCACCACGGCGGACGCCACCCCGGCGTCGTGACTGAGCGAGATGTGCCAGGACTTCACGCCCAGCTCCACCGCCCGCGCCTCGACCGTCCCGGACACCCGCAGCCGCGGCTGCCCGCTCTCCTCGACGTACACCTCGGCGTCCGTCCACAGCAGCCCGCCGGGCGCGCCGAGCGCCTTGGCCAGGGCCTCCTTCGCCGCGAACCGGGCGGCGAGCGAGGCGGTCCCGCGCCGCTCGCCGCTCGGCAGCGTCAACTCGGCGTCGTTGAAAAGCCGTTGCGCCAGGTGAGGCGTCCGCTCCAGCGCGGCGCCGAACCGCTCGATCTCGGCAACGTCGATCCCCACACCGATAATCACAACACCAAGCCCTCTACTCTGCGCTCACTCCACCGTCACGGACTTGGCGAGATTACGCGGCTGGTCCACCTCGTTGCCCCGCGCGGTCGCCAGCTCGCACGCGAACACCTGTAGCGGCACCGTCGCCACCAGCGGCTGGAGCAGTGTCGGCGTGGCCGGGATCCGGATCAGGTGGTCGGCGTACGGCACGACCGCCTGGTCACCCTCCTCCGCGATCACGATGGTCCGCGCCCCGCGCGCCCGGATCTCCTGGATGTTCGACACGATCTTGTCGTGCAGCACCGAGCGCCCGCGCGGCGACGGTACGACGACCACCACCGGCAGGTCCTCCTCGATCAGCGCGATCGGCCCGTGCTTGAGCTCGCCCGCCGCGAACCCCTCGGCGTGCATGTACGCGAGCTCCTTGAGCTTGAGCGCGCCCTCCAGCGCCACCGGGTACCCGACGTGCCGCCCCAGGAACAGCACGGTGTCCTTGTCCGCCAGCGACCGCGCCAGCGCCCGCACCGGCTCCATGGTCTCCAGTACGGTGTCCACCGCGCCGGCGATGTCCGACAGCTCCCGGATCACCGCCTCGATCTCGTCGCCCCACTTCGTACCCCGCACCTGCCCGAGGTACAGCGCGACCAGATAGCAGGCCACCAGCTGCGTCAGGAACGCCTTGGTCGAGGCGACGGCCACCTCCGGACCGGCGTGCGTGTACAGCACGGCGTCCGACTCGCGCGGGATCGTCGACCCGTTCGTATTGCAGACGGCCAGCACCTTGGCGCCCTGCTCGCGCGCGTGCCGGAGCGCCATCAGGGTGTCCATGGTCTCGCCGGACTGCGAGATCGCGATCACCAGCGTCCGCTGGTCCAGGATCGGGTCGCGGTAGCGGAACTCGCTCGCCAGCTCCGTCTCGCACGGGATGCGGGTCCAGTGCTCGATGGCCAGCTTCGCGATCATGCCCGCGTGGTACGCCGTACCGCACGCCACGATCACGACCTTGTCGACCTCCCGGAGCACCGAGGTGGGGATGCGCACCTCGTCCAGGGTCAGCAGGCCGCTCGCGTCGATCCTGCCCAGGAGGGTGTCGGCGACAGCCTTCGGCTGCTCGGCGATCTCCTTGAGCATGAAGTAGTCATATCCCCCCTTCTCGGCCGCCGAGGCGTCCCAGTCCACGTGGTACGCGCGCACGGCCGCGGGCGCACCGCTGAAGTCGGTCACCGTCACCCCGTCGCGGCGGAGCTCGACGACCTGGTCCTGCCCCAGCTCGATCGCGGATCGCGTGTGGGCGATGAACGCGGCCACGTCCGAGGCGAGGAAGTGCTCGCCTTCTCCAACGCCCACCACCAGGGGGGAGTTCCGGCGGGCGCCTACCACCACGTCCGGCGCGTCGGCGTGCACCGCGACCAGCGTGAACGCGCCCGCCAGCCGCCGGCACACCTGGCGCATGGCCTCCGCCAGGTCCCCGCACACCGCGAAACGCTCCGCCAGCAGGTGCGCCACGACCTCGGTGTCCGTCTCGGACTCCAGCCGGTGCCCGCGCTCGGCCAGCTCCGCCCGCAGATCGGCGAAGTTCTCGATGATGCCGTTGTGGACGACGGCGACCCGCCCCGTGTTGTCGAGGTGCGGGTGGGCGTTGACGTCGGTGGGCCCGCCGTGGGTCGCCCACCGGGTGTGCCCCAGGCCCGTGGAACCGGCCGGCATCGGATGCCCGACCAGCTCCTTCTCCAGGTTGACCAGCTTGCCGGCCTTCTTGACGGTGGCGAGCTCCCCGTCCGCGAGCACGGCGACCCCGGCCGAGTCGTAGCCGCGGTACTCCAGCCGCTTGAGTCCGGCGATGACCACATCGAGCGCAGACTGCGCTCCCACGTAACCCACAATTCCGCACATACGCGGCAGGGTACGCCGTACTCGGGTCCCCTACCCGTAGCGGAACAAGACGAAAACCCCGCCCCGGCACATACGCCGGAACGGGGTTGACGCCGGGTCAGTGCCGGATCAGCCGAGCTTCTTCAGCTGGGCGTCGATGAACGCCTGCGGGGTGCCGGGCTTGCCCGTGAACGAGACGTGCTGGATGGTCACCAGGTTGCTGCCCTTGCGGAAGGCGACCAGCCGGGACTCGATGGCCTCGCCGTCCTCCGACATGGTGACGTCCCACGCGGCGGCCTCGTCGCCGGCGGTGGCGGTGGCCGGGGCCACCGACTTGATCGTGGTCTTGTCACCGCCGGCCGTGACGATGAACCCGCCCGCGCACGCGGTGCCGGCGGTCTTCAGCGAGGCCAGCGCCGCCTCCGCGCCCTTGCCGTTGTACGACTGGACCTTGACCGCCGTGATGGTGATGCTCAGCGGGTTCTTCATGTCGGTCGGCTCGCCCGTGGCGATGCGCTCCGTGGAGGTGACGGAGTCGCCCAGCGTGGCCAGGCTGCCGACCAGCGCGAGCGGCTTGCACTCGGCCTTGTCGCTGCTGACCTCGGAGACCTTCGACACGTCGTCCGCGCCGGCCTTGGCCAGCTCCACCTTCGGGACGTCCCCGTTGACCAGGCTGACCTTCTCCAGCTCCTCGGCCGTCAGCGCCTTGGCCTCGGGCGTCGGGCTCGGCGACGCGGCGGCCGACGGCTTGGCGGAGGACTTGGCGTCCCCCTTGCTGTCACCCTCACCCGAGCCGCAAGCGGTGGCGAGCAGCGCCAGCGAGACCGCGGAGGCGGTCAGGACGGTACGACGGACAAGAGCGGTACGCACGGAGTGTCTCCCTGGAGCGGCGGCCGGGCAGCCGCGAGCGGCACCCACACGGCGGAGGGCGCTCGTCAAAAGCGGCGGTGACGGCAATCTACGGGTAAAGACTGGCCACCCGTGGCCGATTTCCACCAGCCGCCCCCAATCGTGACCCATGCGAGATCGCACGGCCTTCCCATCGAGACCGGACCGCGTACAACCCACCGCCGGGGCGCCCGCACGTGACCGCCTGGATACCCGCACGTGACCGCCGGAACGCCCGCACGTGACCGACCCCACCACCCACAACCGGCCCCGAGCCCCGACAATGGCCCTGTGATCACTTCGCCGCCACGAAGCACGCCGGACAGCGCGATGGAGCGCCCCGACCGGACCGAGCGCCCCCACCGCCGGGCCGAGGTCTCGCCGTACGTCGACCTCACCCGGGCCGAGTGGAGCGCCCTGCGCGAGCGGACCCCGCTCCCCCTCACCGCCGACGAGGTCGAGCGGCTGCGCGGCCTCGGCGACGTCATCGACCTCGACGAGGTCCGGGACGTCTACCTCCCGCTCTCCCGCCTCCTCAACCTCTACGTGGGCGCCACCAGCAACCTCCGCGGCACCCTGAACACCTTCCTCGGCGACGCCGGCAACGGGCACGGCGCCCAGCAGGGCACCCCGTTCGTCATAGGGGTCGCCGGCTCGGTCGCCGTCGGCAAGTCCACCGTGGCCCGTCTGCTCCAGGCCCTGCTCGCCCGCTGGCCCGAGCACCCGCGCGTCGAGCTGGTCACCACGGACGGCTTCCTCTACCCCATGAAGGAGCTCCAGCGGCGCGGCCTGACCGCCCGCAAGGGCTTCCCCGAGTCGTACGACCGCCGCGCGCTGACCCGCTTCGTCGCCGACATCAAGGCCGGCAAGGACGAGGTCACGGCCCCGGTGTACTCGCACCTGATCTACGACATCGTCCCCGGCGAGCAGCTCGTCGTACGGCGCCCCGACATCCTCATCGTCGAGGGGCTCAACGTCCTGCAGCCGGCCCTGCCCGGCAAGGACGGCCGCACCCGCGTCGGTCTCGCGGACTACTTCGACTTCAGCGTGTACGTGGACGCCCGCCCCGAGGACATCGAGCGCTGGTACCTGAACCGGTTCCGCAAGCTCCGCGAGACCGCGTTCCAGAATCCTTTCTCCTACTTCCGCAAGTACACCCAGGTCTCCGAGGAGGAGGCCATGGAGTACGCGCAGACCATGTGGCGCACGATCAACAAGCCCAACCTGCTGGAGAACGTCGCGCCCACCCGCGGCCGCGCGACCCTCGTCGTGCGCAAGGGTCCCGACCACAAGGTGCAGAAGCTCAGCCTCCGCAAGCTCTGACCCGCTCGCCGCTAGGGTGCGGCCATGCTGCACCTGCGGTTGATCGTCCCGTCCGAGCGCACGGAGTCCGCCGTGTCGGTCATCGAATCGACGGTCGGCACCACGCACCTCGTCGTGCTGCCCGGCGCCGCCCGCGACCCCGAGGGCGACCTCGTGCTCTGCGACGTCGCCCGGGAGGCCGGGGACCAGCTGCTGCGGGAACTCCAGGCACTGGGCATCGAGAAGGACGGCTCGATCGCCGTCGAGAACATCGACCTGTCCCTGTCGAAGAGGGCGGACGCGGCCGAGGAGGAGGCCCCGGGGGAAGCCGCCGACGCGGTCCTGTGGGAGCAGCTGACCGAGGCGACGCACGAGGAGTCCACGCTCACCATCACCTACTGCGGGTTCATGATCCTCGCGACCATGATCGCGGCCTGCGGTGTGGTGCTCGACAACTCGATCCTGATCGTGGGCGCGATGGCCGTCGGCCCGGAGTTCGGCCCGCTGGCGGGCGTCTGCACCGGAATCGTCCGCTCCAAGCCGCGCCTCGCGCTGCGCTCCCTGACGGCACTCCTGATCGGTTTCGCCGTGGGGATCGTCGCCACCACCGTGTTCAGCCTGGGGATGGACGGCATCGGGCAGTTCTCGCGGCAGATGCTGGACCAGCCCCGCCCGAACACCGGCTTCATCTGGCAGCCGGACCCGCTGTCCTTCGTGGTGTCGCTGCTCGCGGGCATCGCCGGCACGCTCTCGCTGACCTCCGCGAAGTCCGGGGCGCTCGTCGGCGTGGCGATCTCCGTGACCACCGTCCCGGCCGGGGCGAACGCCGCCGTCGCCCTCAGCTACGGGGAGTTCGGCCAAATGTGGGGCTCGATCGAGCAGCTGCTGCTGAACCTGGCCGGGATCATGCTGGCCGGCGTGCTGACCCTGTACGCCCAGAAAGCGCTGTGGCGGACCCAGCGAGGTCGCTGGATCCGCCGTTCCGAGGGGCTGCGGCCCCCCGGTGCCTAGGCCCGGTCGGCCTAGCCCAGCGCCGACTTCACGACGTCCGCGAGCCGCCCCGCGACCGCGCGGGCCTGCTCGATGTCGGCGGCCTCGACCATCACGCGGACCAGCGGCTCCGTACCGGAGGGACGCAGCAGCACCCGGCCGGTGGTGCCCAGCTCGCGCTCGGCCTCGGCGACCGCCGCGGCCAGCTCGCCGGAGGTGGCGACGCGGGACTTGTCCACGTCCGGGACGTTGACCAGGACCTGCGGCAGCCGCTGCATGACCCCGGCCAGCTCGGCCAGGGAACGCCCGGTGGCCACGACGCGCGCCGCCAGCATCAGGCCGGTCAGGGTGCCGTCACCGGTGGTCGCGTGGTCGAGGATGATCACGTGGCCGGACTGCTCGCCGCCCAGCGCGTACCCGTGCTCCTTCATCGACTCCAGCACGTAGCGGTCGCCGACGCCGGTCTGCACGACCTGGATGCCCTCGCCCTCCATGGCCAGCTTGAAGCCCAGGTTGGACATCACGGTGCCGACGACGGTGTTGCCGCGCAGCTGCCCCGCCTCGCGCATGGCCAGCGCCAGCACCGCGAGGATCTGGTCGCCGTCGACCTCCTCGCCGGCGCCATCCACCGCGAGGCAGCGGTCGGCGTCGCCGTCGTGCGCGATGCCGAAGTCGGCGCCGTGCTCGACGACGGCCTGCTTCAGCAGGCCCAGGTGGGTGGAGCCGCAGCCGTCGTTGATGTTCAGGCCGTCGGGCTCGGCACCGATGGTGATCACCTCGGCGCCGGCCCGGGTGAACGCCTCGGGCGAGACGCGGGCGGCCGCGCCGTGCGCCTCGTCCAGGACGACCTTCAGCCCGTCGAGGCGGTTGGGCAGGACGCCGATGAGGTGCGCGACGTACTTGTCGAAGCCCTCGTCGTAGTCGGAGACCCGGCCGACGCCGGAGCCGGTGGGCCGGTCCCAGGGAGCGCCGGTGCGGTGCTCCTCGTAGGTCGACTCGATCCGGTCCTCCAGCTCGTCGGCGAGCTTGTGGCCGCCGCGCGCGAAGAACTTGATGCCGTTGTCGGGCATCGCGTTGTGGCTCGCGGAGAGCATCACGCCGAGGTCGGCGCCCAGCGCACCGGTGAGATACGCCACCGCCGGGGTGGGCAGCACACCGACGCGCAGGACGTCCACGCCCGCGCTCGCGAGGCCCGCGACGACCGCGGCCTCGAGGAACTCGCCGGAGGCCCGGGGGTCGCGGCCGACCACGGCCGTCGGCCGGTGGCCCGCGAAAGTACCCGCTTCGGCGAGTACGTGCGCCGCCGCCACGGAGAGGCCGAGCGCGAGCTCAGCCGTCAGATCCGCGTTGGCGACGCCTCGTACACCGTCCGTCCCGAAGAGTCGTCCCACTGTTGTCCTCCCGAGTTCACTGATTGTGTGTGACCGCTTGTGCCAGGTATTGCCGCTTTTGGCGGTAAACGAACCGCCCCGGCAGCACGGAGAGTGCTGCCGGGGCGGTTTCGTTGCTGAACAGCAGGCGCAGATTAACGCTTGCTGTACTGCGGAGCCTTACGGGCCTTCTTGAGACCGGCCTTCTTGCGCTCGACCGCACGGTCGTCGCGGGAAAGGAAGCCGGCCTTCTTCAGCGCCGGGCGGTTGTTGTCGACGTCCGCCTCGTTCAGCGCACGGGCCACGCCGAGGCGCAGGGCGCCGGCCTGGCCGGAAACGCCGCCACCCGCGATGCGCGCGATGACGTCGTAGCGGTTGTCGAGCTCAAGGAGCTTGAACGGCTCGTTGACTTCCTGCTGGTGCACCTTGTTGGGGAAGTAGTCCTCAAGGGTGCGACCGTTGATCTTCCACTTGCCGGTGCCCGGAACGATCCGGACGCGGGCGATGGCGTTCTTGCGACGGCCCAGGCCGGCGGCCGGCTGGGGGTCACCGAAGCGACCGGCAAGGGACTCGGAGGTGTAGTCGCCCTCGACGACGACCTCAGACTCGGTGGTGTACTCCTCGACGCCCTCGAACTCTTCGACGGGGGTCTCGGCGGTGGTCTCGGCCACGATGCTCCTCAGAATTTTCTACGTCTTAGGGGGTGGCCGGAACTACTGCGCGACCTGGGTGATCTCGAACGGCACCGGCTGCTGGGCAGCGTGGGGGTGCTGGTCGCCCGAGTAGACCTTCAGCTTCGAGAGCATCTGACGGCCCAGGGTGTTCTTGGGGAGCATGCCCTTGATGGCCTTCTCGACGGCCTTCTCCGGGTTGTTCGCCAGGAGGTCGTCGTAGCGCACCGAGCGGAGACCACCCGGGTAGCCGGAGTGGCGGTACGCCATCTTCTGGGACGCCTTGTTGCCGGACAGGTGCACCTTGTCGGCGTTGACGATGATGACGAAGTCGCCCATGTCCATGTGGGGGGCGTAAGTCGGCTTGTGCTTACCCCGCAGGAGGGCAGCGGCCTGGGTCGCCAGACGGCCGAGGACAACGTCCTGGGCGTCGATGACGAGCCACTGGCGCGAGATGTCGCCGGGCTTGGGGCTGAACGTACGCACGCGTATGCCTTCGCTTCTTCAGTGGTGGTATCCCAAGGGCGCAAGCCCCACGGGAAGGTCCTGACAGGGTCACCACGGACGATCACGACAGCCCTCGTTCACAACGGGGACGCAACCCGTGTGAACTGCTGGTCATCGGTCCGGTGGACCGGCGCAAGGCCCTTTCACGTGAGAATGAGAAAGCCAATACGCATAACAAACCAGCAGGATACCCAAGCAGACCCGTACGGGTCAAAACGCGGTCCGCGATGCCGGTCCTGCTGGCGTCGCGGCGCACTCCGGTTCGGTCCTGGGTGGGGACCCCGCAGTTGTTACGGGCTCCAGAGTAACCCGAGCGGAGCGCAGCGCACGACGCACCAGCACCATCGCGAGCCCGCACAGGGTGGCGCAGTCCTTGAAGGCGCGCCGCTTGTGGGCCAGCTCCGAGGGCCACGGGATCAGGGCCAGCTGGGGCGTCAGAGCCAGCCAGAACCAGGGCGAGCGCGGCATCGAGCCGGGCCGCACCCCCGACGCCAGCAGCAGCGGCAGCACCACCAGGAGGTAGTGGTCGAAGGAGGGACGGGAGACCAGGAATGCGGCGAGCATCACCATGCAGGCCGTCTCCACCAGCCGCAGCTGCCCCTGGTCACCCCCCTCGCCCTCGGCGGAGTCCGGCCGCCGCCAGCGCCGCCACGCGCCCCACAGGCCGGCTCCGGCCCCCGCGAAGGCCACCGCCACCGCCACCGGCTGCGGGACCCCCAGGCGCGGCAGCACGGCGATCGGCGAGGCGTCCCAGGGCAGCGCGTACGCGTCCTGCCCCTGGAGCAGGAACGGCAGCGTCTTGGTGAAGAACAGCGTCGGGCTCGGCATCAGCAGCGCCCCGGCCAGCGACACCGCCACCGGCAGCAGCACCGCCGCCGCCAGCCCGCGCCACTGCCGGGCCAGTACGAAGAGCAGCCCGATCGGCACCAGCATCGGCTTGCAGGCGATCGCCAGCCCGACGACGAGCCCTGCTGCCACCCAGGACCGCCGGTGCGCGAGCAGCAGCGCCACCGGCAGGGCGGCGGCGGAGATGGCCGTCCAGTTCCCGATCAGCACGAGATTGACGTACGGCTTGTAGGCGATCGCGAACAGCGCGAAACCGCCGACCGCGAAGCGGGACCGCGGCGGCACCGAGAACAGCCGCAGCGCGGCCCACCAGCCGACCGCCAGCAGGCCGGACATCGCGACCGGCAGCAGCCAGCGCAGCACCGCCGTCGGCAGCAGCGCCTCCGGCACCGCCATGACGACGGCGCTCGGGAGGTACAGGAACCGCTTGTCCTCGTACGGGGAGGCGCCCGCGAGCAGCGCGTCGGCGGCCTTGACCACGAACGCGTTGTCCGAGCCCCAGTTCCCGCGCAGGCTGGTGGAGACGCAGATGCCGAGCAGCACCGCGAGGGAGACGGCCTTCCAGGGCCGGGACGCGGGCAGCAGCAGCCGTTCGACCAGCCGCTCGGCCCGTACACCCGGGCCGCCCCGCCCGCCGGCGAGGTCCCGTCTCCTGAGCCAGGTGCCAGGCCTCAGCCCCACAACGCCTCCCATCGGCCGCTCAAGGGGCGTCTCCCCCGGCGCTTGCGCCCGACCCTACGTGCGCTCGCGCTTCACGCGCCGCTCGTCCCAGACCGGCTCCTGAGTCTCCCGCACCACACCGTCCGAACCGAAGACCAGGTAGCGGTCGAATGTGCGGGCGAACCACCGGTCGTGCGTGACGCACAGCACAGTGCCGTCGTACGACTCCAGGCCGTCCTGCAGGGCCTCCGCCGACTCCAGGTCCAGGTTGTCGGTCGGCTCGTCCAGCAGCAGCGCAGTGGTGCCCGCCAGCTCCAGCAGCAGGATCTGGAAGCGCGCCTGCTGCCCGCCCGACAGCTTCTCGAACGGCTGCTCCCCCTGGCGCTCCAGCTCATAGCGCCGCAGCACGCCCATCGCCGCACCGAGGGGCTTCGCCGCCTCCGTCCACAGGATGTCGACCAGCGTGCGGCCGAACAGCTCGGGATGCGCGTGGGTCTGCGCGAAGTGCCCGGGCAGCACGCGGGCGCCCAGCTTCCAGGTGCCCGTGTGCTTGACGTCCTCGCCCGCCAGCAGCCGCAGGAAGTGCGACTTCCCGGAGCCGTTCGAGCCGAGCACCGCGACCCGCTCGCCGTAGAAGACCTCCAGCGAGAAGGGCTTCATCAGCCCCGTCAGCTCCAGGTTCTCGACGGTGAGCGCGCGCACGCCCGTACGGCCGCCCTTGAGCCGCATCCGGATGTCCTGCTCGCGCGGCGGCTCCGGCGGCGGCCCGGCCTCCTCGAACTTCTGGAAGCGGGTCTGCATCGCCCGGTACCGCGAGGCCATGTCGGGGCTGCTCGCCGCCTGGTTGCGCAGCCGCAGCACCAGCGCCTTCAGGCGGGCGTGCTCCTCGTCCCAGCGCCGCTTGAGCTCCTCGAAGCGCGCGAAGCGCTCCTTGCGGGCGTCGTGGTACGTGTCGAAGCCCGCGCCGTGCACCCAGACGTCCGAGCCCGTCGGGCTCGCCTCCAGGCTGATGATCTTCTCGGCGGCCTGGGTCAGCAGCTCCCGGTCGTGCGAGACGAACAGCACCGTCTTGCGGGTGGCCTTCAGCTGCTCCTCCAGCCACCGCTTGCCCGGGACGTCGAGGTAGTTGTCCGGCTCGTCGAGCAGCAGCACCTCGTCCGGCCCGCGCAGCAGCGCCTCCAGCACGAGCCGCTTCTGCTCACCGCCCGAGAGCGTGCGCACCTCGCGGAACTGCGCGGTGTCGTACGGGATCGCCAGCGCGGCCATCGTGCAGACGTCCCACAGGGTCTCCGCCTCGTAGCCCTGGACGTCGGCCCAGTCGCTGAGCGCCTGCGCGTACGCCATCTGGGCGGCCTCGTCGTCCACCGTGAGGATCAGCTGCTCGGCGCGGTCCACGGCCTTCGCGGCCTCCCGGATCCGCGGCTGCGCCACCGAGACCAGCAGGTCGCGCACGGTCGTCTCGTCCCGTACGGAGCCCACGAACTGCGACATGACGCCGAGCCCGCCGGAGACGGTGATGCCGCCGCCGTGCGGCTGGAGCTCCCCGGAAATCATCTTGAGCAAGGTGGTCTTGCCGGCCCCATTCGCCCCGACGAGGGCGACGACCGACCCCTCCCCCACACGGAAGGAGACGTCGGGGAGCAGGACCCGCCCGTCGGGAAGGTAGTACTCCAGGTGGCTGGCTTCGAGATGTCCCATGCGGGGCATTGTCCCGGGCCACCGGGGCGCCGCCCAAATGCTTTGCGGCGACACCGGGCTCCCCGTGCACCGATGGACCCGGTCATGCCCCGGCGCGACGACGAAAGGACCACGTGGCGCGGGGACGGCAGGACCGCGTCGCCCGGCTCAGCAGCAGCCCGCGCCCGGGAGGGTGCGCAGGTTCCGCGCCTCCTTGCTGCGCGCGGCCAGCAGCTCGTCCGCCGGGTAGCCGACCTCCTCCAGGGTCAGCCCGTGCGGCCTGACCACGTGCACCGAGGAGTCCCGTACGGCCGCGGCCAGCACCTGCCCGGGCCATTCGACGGGCCGGTGGCCGTCGCCGACGTGCAGCAGGGCGCCGACCAGCGAGCGGACCATGTTGTGGCAGAACGCGTCGGCCCGGACGGTCGCGGTGACGATCCCGTCCTCGGCCCGCTCCCAGCTGAGCTGCTGGAGCGTACGGATGGTCGTGGCGCCCTCGCGCTTCTTGCAGTACGCGGCGAAGTCGTGCTCCCCGAGCAGCGCGGCGGACGCCCGGTTCATGGCGTCCACGTCCAGGGGCCACTGGTGCCACAGGACGTGCCCGCGGCGCAGCGGGTCCACCCCGGCCTGGTGGTCGCCGACGCGGTAGGCGTACCGGCGCCAGATGGCGGAGAAGCGCGCGTTGAACCCCTCGGGGGCCTCGGCGGCCTTCCACACCCGTACGTCGTGCGGCAGCCGCCCGGCGAGCCGGCGCAGCAGCTTGTCGTGGTGCTCGGCCCACACCTCCTCGGCCAGGTCGAACTGGGCCACCTGACCGCGGGCGTGCACCCCGGCGTCGGTCCGCCCTGCGACGGTCAGCTCGACCGGCTCGGGCAGCCGCATCACGGTCTTCAGGGCCGATTCCAGCTCGCCCTGGACCGTACGCAGCGTGCGCTGCTTGGCCCAGCCGGAGAAGTCCTTCCCGTCGTACGACAGGTCCAGCCGCACCCGGACGTGCCCGGGCTCCACCTCGTCACTCACGTGAGCGATCCTCTCAGAAGCACAAGAACGTCAGGAAAAGCAGAACGGGCCCGCCCCGGGAAAGGGGCGGGCCCGCTCAGAGCCATTCAGCGTGATCCCGGAGGGGATCAGGCCTCCTTGGTCTCCTCGGCGGCGGGAGCCTCGGTGGCCTCCGCCTCCTTGACCGCGCGCTTGGTGGCGGCCTCGGCCTCACCGGTGGCCTGCTGGGCGACCGTAAGGGCCTCGACCAGCTCGATCACGGCCATCGGGGCGTTGTCGCCGCGACGGTTGCCGATCTTGGTGATGCGCGTGTAACCACCGGGGCGGTTCTCGTAGCGCGGGGCGATCTCGGTGAACAGCGTGTGCACGATGCTCTTGTCCGTGATCGTCTGCAGAACGAGGCGACGGTTGTGGATGTCGCCCTTCTTCGCCTTGGTGATCAGACGCTCGGCGACCGGACGCAGGCGGCGGGCCTTGGCCTCGGTCGTCGTGATGCGGCCGTGCTCGAAGAGCGACTTCGCGAGGTTCGCGAGGAGGTGCTTCTCGTGCGCGGCGCTGCCGCCCAGACGGGCACCCTTTGCGGGACGCGGCATGGTGATACTCCTTCATATCTGCACCGGCCGTGTCAGGTACCGGTGTCAGTTCCCCCGGGGCGGATGCCGCGGGAAAGATCTACAGGTGGTGCTTAGTACTGCTCGGTCTCGACGAAACCGGCGTCCGCGTCGTCGTCGGCGCCGAAGGCGTCGGCGGCGGCGGTCGGGTCGAATCCGGGCGGGCTGTCCTTGAGGGCCAGGCCCATGCCGGCCAGCTTCGCCTTGACCTCGTCGATCGACTTCGCACCGAAGTTGCGGATGTCGAGCAGGTCCGCCTCGGAGCGGGCGACGAGCTCACCCACGGAGTGGATGCCCTCGCGCTTGAGGCAGTTGTACGAGCGGACCGTGAGCTCCAGCTCCTCGATCGGCAGCGCCAGGTCGGCGGCCAGGGCCGCGTCCGTCGGCGAGGGGCCCATGTCGATGCCCTCGGCGTCGATGTTGAGCTCGCGCGCCAGACCGAACAGCTCGACCAGGGTCTTGCCGGCGGACGCCATGGCGTCACGCGGGCGCATGGCCTGCTTGGTCTCGACGTCGACGATCAGCTTGTCGAAGTCGGTGCGCTGCTCGACTCGGGTCGCCTCGACCTTGTAGGTGACCTTGAGGACCGGGCTGTAGATGGAGTCGATCGGGATGCGACCGATCTCCTGGCCCAGCTGCTTGTTCTGGACGGCGGAGACGTAGCCGCGACCGCGCTCGACGGTCAGCTCCATCTCCAGCTTGCCCTTGCCGTTGAGCGTGGCGAGGACCAGGTCCGGGTTGTGCACCTCGACACCGGCCGGGGGCGCGATGTCGGCAGCGGTGACCAGGCCGGGACCCTGCTTGCGCAGGTACATCACGACCGGCTCGTCGTGCTCCGAGGAGACGACCAGCTGCTTGATGTTGAGGATGATGTCGGTGACGTCTTCCTTGACGCCCGGCACGGTGGTGAACTCGTGCAGGACGCCGTCCACGCGGATGCTGGTGACAGCGGCACCCGGGATGGAGGACAGGAGGGTACGGCGCAGCGAGTTGCCGAGGGTGTAGCCGAAGCCCGGCTCCAGCGGCTCGATCACGAACCGCGAGCGGTACTCGTCGACGACCTCTTCGGTCAGCGAAGGACGCTGAGCGATAAGCATGTCTGTGTTCCTTCAGTCGTGGACGCCCACTATTTGACGCCCGACGGGTAAAGCCAGGTACAGCAAGGGTACGGGCGGTACGTCCCCCCGAAGGAGAACGTACCGCCCGGACACTCAAAGACGCACGGGTGCGTCCGCTGCGTCAGACGCGGCGGCGCTTCGGCGGGCGGCAGCCGTTGTGCGGGGTGGGGGTGACGTCCTGGATCGAGCCGACCTCGAGGCCGGTGGCCTGGAGGGAGCGGATCGCGGTCTCGCGGCCGGAGCCCGGACCCTTGACGAAGACGTCAACCTTGCGCATGCCGTGCTCCTGCGCGCGGCGGGCGGCCGACTCGGCGGCCATCTGCGCGGCGAAGGGGGTGGACTTGCGCGAGCCCTTGAAGCCGACGTGGCCGGCGGAGGCCCAGGAGATCACGTTGCCCGAGGGGTCGGTGATCGAAACGATGGTGTTGTTGAACGTGCTCTTGATGTGGGCGTGCCCGTGAGCGACGTTCTTCTTTTCCTTGCGGCGCACCTTCTTGGCAGCGCCCTGACGACCCTTGGGGGGCATCTAAATCTCCTACGGGAGGTGGTCGGTCCTACAGCGCAAGACCGCTGAACAGGACTACTTCTTGCCCGGCTTCTTCTTACCGGCGATCGCGCGACGCGGGCCCTTGCGGGTACGCGCGTTCGTGCTGGTGCGCTGACCGTGCACCGGGAGGCCGCGACGGTGGCGGATACCCTGGTAGCACTGGATCTCGACCTTGCGACGGATGTCGGCCTGGATCTCGCGGCGGAGGTCACCCTCGGTACGGAGGTTGGCGTCCACGTACTCGCGGATCTTGACCAGGTCCTCTTCGGCCAGGTCACGAACGCGGGTGTTCGGGTTCACGCCGGTGGAGGCGAGGATCTCCTTGGACCGGGTGCGCCCGATACCGAAGACGTAGGTGAGTGCGATCTCCACACGCTTTTCGCGCGGGATGTCAACACCGGAAACGCGTGCCATTCAATGGCTCCTGTGTGTTCGGGGGTCTTCCGCAGAACCGACCCCGACCGCCGACCACACCTGATGGGTGGTGGTACGTCCGGGTCCCCGGCCCCCGCCGGAGGTGCCGCCGGCCCCACAGGGGGCTGGGCGGGTTCTGCGTATGTACGTTTTTCTTACGTCGCGCGAAGAACTGCGGAAGGCAGGTCGGTCGGCGTGCGTCAGCCCTGGCGCTGCTTGTGGCGCAGGTTGTCGCAGATGACCATGACCCGACCGTGACGGCGGATCACCTTGCACTTGTCGCAGATCTTCTTGACGCTCGGCTTGACCTTCATGTTGGTGAGGTTCTCCGGGTCAGTGCCACCACCCGCGCCGGGACGAGACGCCCAGACGGGAGCGAGGACAAGATCTACTTGTATCGGTAGACGATCCGGCCACGCGTCAGGTCGTACGGGGAAAGCTCCACCACAACCCGGTCATCGGGCAGGATTCGGATGTAGTGCATCCGCATCTTGCCGCTGATGTGCGCGAGGACCTTGTGACCGTTCTGGAGTTCCACCTTGAACATCGCGTTCGGGAGGGACTCGATCACGGTGCCCTCGATTTCGATGGCACCTTGCTTCTTGGCCACGCTTCGCCTTTCGAATCGGCTACCTTGATCAGCTCCCCGCTTCGCATGCGGACATGCGGGTGCAAAGGAGCCGACGAGTCAGTCTACGTCAGGGCACCCAGAAAGACGAATCCGGAAAGTTTGCCCCACACACTAGATCATTAACCTGCGGGGTCAGCCCAGGGGATCGGGCGCCGTGGTGACGCCGTAGGCCGCCAGCTTCGCCTTGCCGCAGTCCGGGCTGGTCAGCACGATCGGGCCCTCCTCGGTCAGCGCGATGGAGTGCTCCCAGTGCGAGGACCAGGTGCCGTCGGTCGTGATGACCGTCCAGTCGTCCGCCAGGACCTCCGTCTGGGCGGTGCCCAGGGAGACCATGGGCTCGATCGCCAGGCAGACGCCCGGGACCAGCTTGATGCCCTTGCCGCGCTTGCGCGAGACGTAGTTCAGCAGGTGCGGGTCCATGTGCATCTCGGAACCGATGCCGTGGCCGCCGTAGTCCTCGATGATCCCGTACTTGCCGGTCGCGGGACGCGGCTGGCGGCGGATGTAGCCCTCGATCGCCTTCGAGATGTCCACGAGGCGGTTGCCGAGCTTCATGGCCGCGATGCCGGCCCACATCGACTCCTCGGTCACCCGGGAGAGCTCGATGAGCTCAGGGGCGTGCCCCGTGCCCACGAAGGCCGTGTACGCGGCGTCGCCGTGCCAGCCGTCCACGATCGCGCCGGCGTCGATCGAGATGACGTCGCCGTCCTTGAGGACCGTCTTGTCGTCCGGGATGCCGTGGACGACGACCTCGTTCACCGAGGTGCAGATGGTCGCGGGGAAACCGCCGTACCCGAGGAAGTTCGACTTCGCGCCGGCGTCGGCGATGACCTTGCGGGCCACCATGTCCAGATCCCGCGTCGTGGCACCCGGCACGGCCGCCTCACGGGTCGCCGCGTGGATCGCGGCGACGACCAGCCCTGCCTCGCGCATCTTCGCGATCTGCTCGGGGCTCTTGATCTGCACCATGGACTGGCCTTCCACCTTTGATTCGGGTCTTCTCAACAGTACGGCCGCGATGCCCTGGGGACACCGCGGCCGTTCCTGCACAGCAAGGGAACTACTTCTTGAGGGCGTCCATCGCGCGCTGCGTGACGTCCGCGACCTCACCGAGGGCCGGGATGGTCACCAGCAGGCCCTGGGCCTTGTAGTAGTCGATGATCGGCTCGGTCTGCGTGTGGTAGACCTCCAGCCGGTTGCGCACCGTCGACTCGGAGTCGTCGCCGCGCTGGTACAGCTCGCCGCCGCAGGCGTCGCAGACGCCGTCGGTCTTCGGCGGGGCGTACGTGACGTGGAAGACGTGCGCGGAGTCGTTGCGACAGATCCGGCGGCCGGCGATCCGCTTGACGACCTCATCCTCCTCGACCTCCAGGTCGAGGACGGCGTCGAGCTTCATGCCCTCCGCCTCGAGCATCCGGTCCAGCGCCTCGGCCTGGGACACGTTGCGCGGGAAACCGTCGAGCAGGAAGCCGTTCACGGCGTCGGGCTGCTCCATGCGGTCCTTGGCCATGCCGATGGTGATCTCGTCGGGGACGAGGTCGCCGGCGTCCATGAACGCCTTCGCGCGCTGGCCCAGCTCCGTGTTCCGGCTGATGTTGGCGCGGAAGAGATCGCCCGTGGAGATGTGCGGGATCGACAGGTTCTTGGCAAGGAACGCGGCCTGCGTTCCCTTGCCCGCACCGGGAGGTCCGACGAGGACGATTCGCATCAGCGGAGGAACCCTTCGTAATTGCGCTGCTGGAGCTGGCTCTCGATCTGCTTCACGGTCTCCAGACCCACACCCACGATGATCAGGATGCTCGTCCCGCCGAACGGGAAGTTCTGGTTCGCGCCGAAGCCTGCCAACGCCATCGTCGGCACAAGAGCGATGAGACCCAGGTACAGCGACCCCGGCCAGGTGATCCGGTTGAGTACGTAGCTCAGGTACTCGGCGGTAGGTCGGCCGGCGCGGATGCCCGGGATGAACCCACCATACTTCTTCATGTTGTCTGCAACTTCCTCGGGGTTGAACGAGATCGCCACGTAGAAGAACGCGAAGAACACGATCAGGAGGAAGTAGGCCGCGATGTAGTACGGGTGGTCGCCCTTGACGAAGTGCTTGTTGATCCAGGTCGCCCAGCCGGCGGTCGAGCCGCTGAACTGAACGATCAGCGCCGGGATGTACAGCAGCGACGAGGCGAAGATGACCGGGATGACACCCGCCTGGTTGACCTTGAGCGGGATGTAGGTCGAGGTACCGCCGTAGGCGCGGCGACCGATCATGCGCTTCGCGTACTGGACCGGGATCCGGCGCTGCGCCTGCTCGACGAAGACCACCAGGGCGACCATCGCCAGGCCGACGAGGATGACCACGCCGAACTCGACCCAGCCGTCCGCGATCTTGCCCTGGACCTTGATCCCCCACAGGGCGCTGATGAAGCCGGCCGCGATGGAGATGAACATGAGGATCGACATGCCGTTGCCGATGCCGCGGTCGGTCACGAGCTCACCGAGCCACATGACGACACAGGTACCGGCGGTCATCGTGACGACCATGACGACCGTGGTGAAGATCGACCGGTCCGGGACGATCTGGCTGGCGACCTGGCAGCCCTGGAACAGGGCGCCGCTGCGGGCGGTGGCCACGAGGCCGGTGCCCTGCAGGATCGCGAGCGCGACCGTCAGATAGCGCGTGTACTGAGTGATCTTCGCCGTGCCGGACTGTCCCTCTTTTTTGAGGTTCTCCAGCTTCGGGATGACCACGGTCAGCAGCTGCAGGATGATGCTCGCCGTGATGTACGGCATGATGCCGAGCGCGAAGATCGTGATCTGCAGCAGCGCACCGCCGCTGAACAGGTTGACGAGACCGAACAGCCCATTGCTGTTGCCCGGCTGGTCAACACAGATCTGAACGTTCTTGTAGCTCACGCCGGGGACGGGGATGTGTGACCCGAGCCGGAACAGCACGATGATGCCGAGCGTGAAGAGCAGCTTCTTGCGCAGGTCGGGCGTCTTGAACGCCCGGGCGAACGCGGTGAGCACGGTGCCTCCTGCGACCCCCGCGCTACTGCGTCAGAGGTGACGGTCTGAGGGATCGACGAATACGTACAAGCAAAGGTGCAGGCCACCTTACCGGCGACTGCGCCCCCCGTGGAACGACCAACCGGGGATGCCCCATATGTGAGGCATCCCCGGTCGGGTTTCAGCTATTAATCACAGAGTTTCGTCTTAGACGAGCTCGGTGACGGTGCCGCCGGCAGCGGCAATCTTCTCCTTGGCGGAAGCGGAGACGGCGTCAACCGAAACCTGCAGCGCCACGGAGATCTCGCCCTGGCCCAGGACCTTGACGAGGCTGTTCTTGCGCACCGCGCCCTTGGCGACCAGGTCGGCCACCGTGACCTCTCCACCCTCGGGGTAGAGAGCGCCGAGCTTGTCCAGGTTGACAACCTGGAACTCGGTGCGGAAGGGGTTCTTGAAGCCCTTGAGCTTCGGCAGACGCATGTGGAGGGGCATCTGCCCACCCTCGAAGCGCTGCGGGATCTGGTAGCGGGCCTTCTGGCCCTTCGTACCACGACCGGCCGTCTTACCCTTCGACGCCTCACCACGACCGACACGGGTCTTCGCGGTCTTGGCACCGGGGGCGGGACGGAGGTTGTGGGCCTTGAGCGGGCTGTTCTCAGCCATGTTAGTCAACCTCCTCAACCGTCACGAGGTGGCGGACGGTGTGAACCATTCCGCGGAACTCGGGGCGGTCCTCCTTGACGACCACGTCGTTCAGGCGCTTGAGCCCGAGCGAACGCAGAGTGTCGCGGTGGTTCTGCTTGCTGCCGATGTACGACTTCGTCTGCGTGATCTTGAGGCGAGCCATTACGCACCCGCCCCAGCACGCGCACGGAGCAGAGCCGCGGGGGCGACGTCCTCGAGGGGCAGACCACGGCGAGCCGCGATCTCCTCGGGACGCTGCAGGCCCTGGAGGGCCGCCACGGTCGCGTGCACGATGTTGATCGCGTTGTCGGAGCCCAGGGACTTCGACAGGATGTCGTGAACGCCGGCGCACTCCAGAACGGCGCGCACCGGGCCACCGGCGATAACACCGGTACCGGGGGAAGCAGGCTTCAGCAGGACAACGCCGGCCGCCTTCTCGCCCTGGATCGGGTGCGGGATGGTGCCCTGGATACGGGGAACCTTGAAGAAGTTCTTCTTGGCTTCCTCGACGCCCTTGGCGATGGCCGCGGGAACTTCCTTGGCCTTGCCGTAACCGACACCTACGGTGCCGTCACCGTCGCCCACCACGACCAGCGCGGTGAAGCTGAAGCGGCGACCACCCTTGACAACCTTGGCGACGCGGTTGATCGCGACAACGCGCTCAACGTAAGCGGTCTTCTCGGCGGCAGGGCCACCGTCGCGACCCTTCCGGTCCCGCCGCTCGCCGCCACCGGCACCGCTTCCGCGGCGCTGGGGTCCAGCCATTGGATTACCTCTCTCTGTTACGTCCGTGAGTCCCGGAACCGGGGCTTAGAACTTCAGCCCGGCTTCGCGGGCGGCGTCAGCCAGAGCGGCAATGCGCCCGGCGTATCGGTTGCCACCGCGGTCGAACACGACGGTCTCGACACCCGCAGCCTTGGCACGCTCGGCGACGAGCGCGCCGACCTGCTGGGCCTGGGCGCTCTTGTCGCCTTCGCCACCGCGGATCGAAGCGTCCAGGGTCGACGCGGACGCCAGGGTGTGACCCTGGAGGTCGTCGATGACCTGAGCAACGATGTTGCGGTTGGAACGCGTCACGACGAGGCGCGGACGCTCCGCCGTACCCGAGACGTTCTTGCGGATGCGGATGTGGCGGCGAGCCTTGGCAGCGCGCTTGTACGCGTCGCCCTTGGCGATCTTCACACCGTATGCCATGGCTACTTACCAGCCTTTCCGACCTTGCGGCGGATGACTTCGCCGGCGTACTTGACACCCTTGGCCTTGTACGGGTCGGGCTTCCGCAGCTTGCGGATGTTGGCGGCGACCTCGCCGACCTTCTGCTTGTCGATGCCCTCGACCGAGAACTTGGTGGGCGACTCGACCTTGAAGGAGATGCCCTCGGGCGCCTCGATCAGGATCGGGTGGCTGTAACCAAGCTGGAACTCCAGGTTGGAGCCCTTCGCGGCGACGCGGTAACCGACACCGCTGATCTCGAGAGCCTTGACGTACCCCGTGGTCACACCGGTGATCATGTTCGCCACCAGCGTGCGGGACAGGCCGTGCAGGGCCTTGTTCTGACGCTCGTCGTTCGGGCGGGTGACGTTGAGAACGCCGTCCTCACCCTTGACGATCTCGATCGGCGCCTTGACGGTGTGCGTGAGGGAACCCTTGGGGCCCTTCACCGCGACCGTCTGGCCGTCGATGGTGACGTCCACACCGGCGGGAACCTGGATGGGGAGCTTGCCGATTCGCGACATTGCTTTTCCTCCGTTCCCGACTACCAGACGTAGGCGAGGACTTCCCCACCTACGCCCTTCTTGCCTGCCTGCTGGCCGGTCAGGAGACCGTGGGACGTGGAGATGATCGCCACGCCCAGGCCGCCGAGGACCTTCGGCAGGTTGGTGGACTTTGCGTACACGCGCAGACCGGGCTTCGAGATCCGCTTGATGCCCGCGATGGAGCGCTCACGGTTCGGCCCGAACTTCAGCTCGAGGACGAGGTTCTTGCCGACCTCGGCGTCCTCGACCTTCCAGCCGGTGATGAAACCCTCCTGCTTGAGGATCTCCGCGATGTGCGACTTGATCTTGCTGTGCGGCATCACGACGGTGTCGTGGTACGCCGAGTTAGCGTTACGCAGACGGGTCAGCATGTCTGCGATCGGGTCAGTCATGGTCATGAAGTGGCCTTCGGCCTCTCTCGCCGGGGTTTCCTGTATGCGCCATCCCTCTCCCCACTCAGTGGCGGGACGGGTGCGGTGCGGGGACCTACGGCGTAGTAAGTCGTTATGGGCGGCGGACGCCCAACCCCACAAGCCTACGGCATGCGGGGCCGGGCACCCACCGTCCAGATGCTTACCGAGAGTGCCTGGAAGTTCCCAAGTCCTTGCGGACGAGAGGGAATTACCAGGAGCTCTTGGTCACGCCCGGCAGCTCGCCACGGTGAGCCATCTCACGAAGGCAGACGCGGCACAGGCCGAACTTGCGGTACACGGAGTGGGGACGACCGCAGCGCTGGCAGCGGGTGTACGCACGCACACCGAACTTGGGCTTGCGGGCAGCCTTCGCGATGAGAGCCTTCTTCGCCATCTCGCTTACGCCTCCTTGAAGGGGAAGCCGAGGTGACGAAGGAGCGCGCGGCCCTCAGCGTCGTTGGTCGCCGTGGTGACCACGGTGATGTCCATACCCCGGGTACGGTCGATCTTGTCCTGGTCGATCTCGTGGAACATGACCTGCTCCGTGAGACCGAAGGTGTAGTTGCCACGGCCGTCGAACTGCTTCGGCGACAGACCACGGAAGTCACGGATACGCGGCAGCGCGAGCGACAGCGTACGGTCCAGGAACTCCCACATGCGGTCACCACGGAGGGTGACGTGGCAGCCGATCGGCTGACCCTCGCGCAGCTTGAACTGCGCGATGGACTTGCGGGCCTTCGTGACGGCCGGCTTCTGACCGGTGATCGTCGTCAGGTCCTTGATGGCGCCGTCGATCAGCTTGGAGTCGCGGGCGGCGTCGCCCACACCCATGTTGACCACGATCTTCACGAGACCGGGGATCTGCATGACGTTCTCGTACGAGAACTCCTCACGCAGCTTGCCGGCGATGTCCTCGCGGTACTTCGTCTTGAGACGCGGAGTGGTAGCCATCAGATGTCCTCACCCGTCCGCTTGGCAACGCGGATCTTGTTGCCCTCGTCGTCGAAGCGGTAGCCGACGCGGGTGACGACCTTCTGGCCGTCCTTCTCCACAACCAGCTGAACGTTGCTGACGTGGATCGGGGCCTCGGTGATCACGATGCCACCGGCCTGCGAGCCACCAGCGGTCTGACCGGCCTTGGTGTGCTTCTTGACCCGGTTGACACCCTCGACCAGGACGCGGTTGTCGGCGGGGAAGGCGACGATGACCTTGCCCTGCTTGCCCTTGTCCTTACCGGTGATGACCTGAACCAGGTCGCCCTTCTTGATCTTCATGCTTACAGCACCTCCGGCGCGAGCGAGATGATCTTCATGAACTTCTTCTCGCGCAGCTCACGGCCCACGGGGCCGAAGATACGGGTGCCACGAGGGTCGCCGTCGTTCTTGAGAATGACAGCGGCGTTCTCGTCGAAGCGGATGTACGAGCCGTCCTGGCGGCGGCGCTCCTTGACGGTGCGAACGATGACCGCCTTGACGACGTCACCCTTCTTCACGTTGCCACCGGGGATCGCGTCCTTGACGGTGGCGACGATGACGTCACCGATGCCCGCGTAGCGGCGACCCGAGCCACCGAGAACACGGATGCAAAGGATCTCCTTGGCACCAGTGTTGTCGGCGACACGCAGTCGCGACTCCTGCTGGATCACGTCTATCTCCTGATTGTCTGCCGGTTCCCGGCGGGGGGCCGCTAGTGACTAGCGGTCCCCCCACCGAGCCTGGCGGAACGAACCTGAGGGAAACCCCTCAGATGCTTACTTGGCCTTCTCGAGGATCTCGACGATGCGCCAGCGCTTGCTCGCCGACAGCGGACGCGTCTCCATGATGAGGACGCGGTCGCCGACGCCGGCAGCGTTCTGCTCGTCGTGAGCCTTGAGCTTGTTCGTACGGCGGATGACCTTGCCGTACAGCGCGTGCTTCACGCGGTCCTCGACGGCGACGACGACGGTCTTGTCCATCTTGTCGCTGACGACCAGACCCTCACGGGTCTTGCGGAAACCGCGCTGCTCAGTGGTCTCAGTCACGTTCTTCTCGCTCATCAGGCGCTCTCCACCGTCTCGATACCGAGCTCACGCTCGTGCATCAGGGTGTAGATGCGAGCGATGTCCTTACGGACGGACTTGAGCCGGCCGTTGTTCTCCAGCTGACCCGTGGCCGCCTGGAAGCGGAGCTTGAACAGCTCCTCCTTGGCCTCGCGCAGCTTGCCAACGAGCTCCTCGTTGCCGAGCTCACGCAGCTCGGACGCCTTGGTTCCCGTCGCCATCACGACTCACCTGCCTCGCGCCGAACAATCCGGCACTTCATCGGAAGCTTGTGAGCAGCGCGGGTGAGCGCCTCACGAGCAATCTTCTCGTTCGGGTAGGACAGCTCGAACATGACCCGACCCGGGTGCACGTTGGCGATCCACCACTCGGGAGAACCCTTACCGGAACCCATGCGGGTCTCGGCCGGCTTCTTCGTCAGAGGACGGTCCGGGTAGATGTTGATCCAGACCTTGCCGCCACGCTTGATGTGGCGGGTCATCGCGATACGAGCCGCCTCGATCTGGCGGTTCGTCACGTACGCCGGGGTCAGCGCCTGGATGCCGTACTCGCCGAACGTGACCTCAGTACCGCCCTTGGCCATACCGCTGCGCTTCGGGTGGTGCTGCTTGCGGTGCTTGACCCTACGAGGGATCAGCATGTCGGTCAGGCCTCCGTTCCGGTGCTCTCGGCCGGAGCGGCGGCGGGAGCGTCGGCCTTGGGGGCCTCGGCACCAGCAGCCTGCTGCGGCTTGCGGCCACCACGGCCGCCGCGCTCGCCACCACGGCCACCACGGCCGGCGGGACGGTCGCCAGCGCCGGCACCACGGGCCGGGCGGTTACCCGCACGGGCCGCAGCGTTCTCGGCGCGAACCTCGGCGATGTTCTTGACGTCGCCCTTGTAGATCCAGACCTTCACACCGATACGGCCGAAGGTGGTCTTGGCCTCGAAGAAGCCGTAGTCCACGTTCGCGCGCAGCGTGTGCAGCGGCACACGACCCTCGCGGTAGAACTCGGAGCGGGACATCTCGGCGCCGCCGAGGCGACCGCCACACTGGATCTTGATGCCCTTGGCGCCGGCCTTCATCGTGCCCTGCATGCTCTTACGCATGGCGCGACGGAAGGAGACGCGGGAGGAGAGCTGCTCGGCAACGGCCTGGGCAACCAGCTGAGCGTCAAGCTCGGGGTTCTTGACCTCGAGGATGTTCAGCTGGACCTGCTTGCCCGTGAGCTTCTCGAGGTCACCGCGGATGCGGTCGGCCTCGGCGCCACGGCGGCCGATGACGATGCCCGGACGAGCGGTGTGGATGTCCACACGCACGCGGTCACGGGTGCGCTCGATCTCAACCTTCGAGATGCCGGCGCGCTCCATGCCGGACGTCATCATCCGACGGATGGCGACGTCTTCCTTGACGTAGTCCTTGTACAGCTTGTCGGCGTACCAACGCGACTTGAAGTCGGTGGTGATGCCGAGCCGGAACCCGTGCGGGTTTACCTTCTGGCCCATTACCGGGAACCTTCCTTGCTGCTGACGACCACGGTGATGTGGCTGGTCCGCTTGCGGATCCGGTAGGCACGGCCCTGGGCACGCGGACGGAACCGCTTCAGGGTCGGGCCCTCGTCCACGTACGCCTCGCTGATGACCAGCGTGGAGGCGTCCGGGTGGTTGTAGTTGTGTGCGGCATTGGCAATGGCGCTGTCCAGCACCTTGCCAACCGGCACGCTCGCGGCCTGCGGGGCGAAACGCAGGACCGCCTGAGCCTCCGTGGCATCCATGCCACGGATAAGGTCCACCACGCGGCGGGCCTTCATGGGCGTGACGCGGATGTACCGCGCCTGGGCCCTGGCTTCCATGGTTGTCCCTTCGGTGTAAGTCATTAGTCGTTCCACCCCGCCTTTAGCGGCGCTTCGACTTCCGGTCGTCCTTGACGTGGCCGCGGAAGGTGCGAGTCGGCGAGAACTCGCCGAGCTTGTGGCCGACCATCGACTCGGTGACGAACACCGGGACGTGGGTCTTGCCGTTGTGCACCGCGATGGTGTGACCCAGCATGGCCGGGATGATCATCGAGCGACGGGACCAGGTCTTGATGACGTTCTTGGTACCAGCTTCGTTCTGTACGTCCACCTTCTTGATGAGGTGTCCGTCGACGAAGGGTCCCTTCTTGAGACTGCGCGGCATCTAAACCCGCTCCTAGCGCTTCTTGTTCGTCTTGCGGCGGCGGACGATGTACTTGCTCGAAGCCTTCTTCGGCGAGCGAGTACGACCCTCCTTCTGACCCCACGGGGAGACCGGGTGACGACCACCGGAGGTCTTACCCTCACCACCACCGTGCGGGTGGTCGACCGGGTTCATCGCGACACCGCGGACGGAGGGGCGAACGCCCTTCCAGCGCATGCGGCCGGCCTTGCCCCAGTTGATGTTCGACTGCTCGGCGTTGCCGACCTCACCGACGGTCGCGCGGCAGCGCGCGTCGACGAGACGGATTTCACCCGACGGCATACGAAGGTGGGCCATGGTGCCCTCCTTCGCCAGCAGCTGCACGGAGGCACCCGCGGAACGGGCGAACTTGGCGCCACCACCGGGACGGAGCTCGATCGCGTGGATCGTGGTACCGACCGGGATGTTGCGGAGGGCCAGGTTGTTGCCGGGCTTGATGTCGGCCGTGGGGCCGTTCTCAATCCGGTCGCCCTGGTTCAGACCGCGGGGAGCGATGATGTAGCGCTTCTCGCCGTCCGCGTAGTGCAGGAGCGCGATGCGCGCGGTGCGGTTGGGGTCGTACTCGATGTGCGCGACCTTGGCCGGCACGCCGTCCTTGTCGTGACGACGGAAGTCGATCACGCGGTAGGCGCGCTTGTGTCCACCACCCTGGTGGCGAACGGTGATCCGACCGGTGTTGTTACGGCCGCCCTTGCTGTGCAGCGGGCGAACCAGCGACTTCTCCGGCGTGGACCGCGTGATCTCGACAAAGTCGGCGACGCTGGAGCCACGACGGCCCGGGGTCGTCGGCTTGTACTTGCGGATACCCATTTCTCAGTCCTCGTCCGATTCCGGACGACTAGACCTCCGTTAGGAGGCCTGGCCGCCGAAGATGTCGATTCGGTCGCCCTCAGCGAGGGTCACGATGGCGCGCTTGGTGTCAGCGCGCTTGCCGAAACCGGTCTTGGTGCGCTTGCGCTTACCCTGACGGTTGATCGTGTTGACCCCGGTGACCTTGACCCCGAAGACCGCCTCGACGGCCTGCTTGATCTGAGTCTTGTTGGAGCCGGGCGCGACGATGAACGTGTACTTGTTCTCGTCCAGCAGCGCGTAGCTCTTCTCCGAGACAACCGGCTTGATCAGCAGGTCGCGCGGGTCAGTGAAGGTCTTGCTGGTAACGGTCGCCTCAGACATCAGGCGTCGCTCCCTTCGGTCTCATCGGCCTTGGGGCCAGACACGAAGGACTCAAGCGCGGCCTGAGTGAAGACCACGTCGTCAGAGACGATCACGTCGTACGTGTTCAGCTGGCCCGGCTCCAGGATGTGGACCTGGGGCAGGTTGCGGGCGGACAGCCACGCGGCCTCGTCGGCACGCTCGACGACCAGGAGCAGGTTCTTGCGCTCCGAGATCTTGCCGAACAGCGTCTTGGCGGCCTTCGTGGAGGCGGCACCCTCGACCACGCCGGTGACGACGTGGATGCGGGAGTGACGCGCGCGGTCCGACAGGGCACCGCGGAGGGCGGCGACCTTCATCTTCTTCGGGGTCCGCTGCGAGTAGTCACGCGGCTGCGGGCCGTGGACGACGCCACCGCCGGCGAACTGCGGCGCACGGGTCGAACCCTGACGCGCGCGGCCGGTGCCCTTCTGGCGGTACGGCTTGCGGCCACCACCACGGACTTCGCCACGGGTCTTGGTCTTGTGCGTGCCCTGACGGGCAGCAGCCAGCTGTGCGACGACGACCTGGTGGATCAGCGGAACGCTGGTCTTCGCGTCGAAGATCTCCGCGGGGAGCTCGACGGTACCGGCCTTGTCGCCTGCCGGCGAAAGGATGTCAATGGTGCTCATTAACCTCAAGCCCCCTTGGCCGCGGTACGGACCAGGACGAGGCCGCCGTTCGGACCGGGGACCGCGCCCTTGATGAGCAGCAGACCCTTCTCCGCGTCTACCGCGTGGATGGTCAGGTTCTGGGTGGTGACGCGCTCGTTGCCCATACGACCAGCCATGCGCATGCCCTTGAAGACACGCCCAGGGGTGGCGCAGCCACCGATCGAACCGGGGGAGCGGTGCTTGCGCTGCACACCGTGACCGGCGCCGAGGCCCCGGAAGTTGTGCCGCTTCATGACACCGGCGAAGCCCTTGCCCTTGCTGTTGCCCGTGACGTCAACCTTGACGCCGGACTCGAACACCTCAGCAGTGATCTCCTGGCCGAGCGTGTACTCGCTGGCGTCGGAGGTGCGGAGCTCCACCAGGTGGCGGCGGGGGGTCACGTCGGCCTTGGCGAAGTGGCCCTTGAGGGGCTTGTTCACCTTGCGCGGGTCAATCTCGCCGAAGGCGATCTGGACCGACTCGTAGCCGTCGATGTCGTTCGTACGGACCTGGGTAACGACGCAGGGCCCGGCCTTGACAACGGTCACCGGGACGACACGGTTGTTCTCGTCCCAGACCTGGGTCATGCCGAGCTTCTCGCCCAGGACGCCCTTGATCTGCTTTGCCATCTTCTCGACGCCTCTCAGAGCTTGATCTCGATGTCAACGCCGGCCGGAAGGTCCAGGCGCATCAGCGAGTCAACGGTCTTGGGCGTCGGGTCGAGGATGTCGATCAGGCGCTTGTGCGTGCGCATCTCGAAGTGCTCGCGCGAGTCCTTGTACTTGTGCGGCGACTTGATGACGCAGTACACGTTCTTCTCAGTGGGCAGCGGCACCGGGCCTGCGACCGACGCACCAGTGCGGGTCACCGTCTCGACGATCTTCTTCGCCGAGGAGTCGATGACCTCGTGGTCGTAGGCCTTGAGCCGGATGCGGATCTTCTGTCCCGCCATGGCTACTCCGTAGTCCTGTCTGTTGTGGAAACGCTCTGGCTCCCGGGCGGCTGTGGATCTCTCCACCGCTTCTCTCCGACCCACGCGGTCGGGCGTGTCGCACTCCCTCTACAGAAAATCCCCATACGGAAATTTCCCTCTTCAAGGGGGTGCGGTCCCAAGACCGCGATTCGGGGGAGAAACACCCACCGGGTGCCTGGTCGGCCCCGTGCTGACACTTCCCAGAAGATTCCCGTACGTCCGCCCCCATTGCTGCCCCGAGGGACAGATAGAGGCGACGAGTACTGTGGGACTCGCTTCCGGTCCTCCCGGCGGGAGGCGCGCAGCATCGGCACTCAACCGAGCAACTTGAGTAGTCTGCCATACGAGACGCGTACTGCGCCAATCGGGCGGAAAACAATACCCCTCCGCGCGGACACGTCAAACCGCGCCGCACCCCTGGATCCGTTGCGGAATCCGGTCAGGATCGCGAGATGACCCGGCAGTCCTCCTGCGTGTCGTCGACGGTCCGCTCGACCTGCTCGGCACCCGGCTTCGCCTGCACGAACGGGTAGACGAAGGAGTAGTCGGTCCGCACGTGGACCTGGCCCGGGCACTCGGCGCTCGCCTCCACCCGCATCCGGCCGCGGACCTTGACCGCATCACCCACGAGCTTGACCTCTGCGGGGTCGGCCCGGCTGAAGAGGTCCAGCGGGTCATGCGCCTCGGAAGGGGCCCTCAGCACCTCCTCCAGCGGCTCGATGACCCCTTCCGGCTCCGGGTCCGGCAGCTCCAGCCCCAGCGCCGCAGCCGCGGGCGGGAGCGGCAGCAGGTCGGCCACCAGATCCGACCGCAGGGCGTGTCCCCACCCGGAAGATCCGCGCGCGGCCCGCCATCGGCCCCGCGCCCTGCGACGGCGCAGCCTCTCGCACGCCCTCCCTGGCACGACGAAGGGCCCCTCCCCCGGCGCCGAAGCGTCGAAGGAGGGGCCCTTCTGTCAGACACGGTGCCCGCTCGCGCGGGCTACCAGGTCAGAACACGAATTACTTCGTGATCTTGGTGACCTGGCCGGCGCCCACGGTACGACCACCCTCACGGATGGCGAACTTCAGGCCCTCCTCCATGGCGACCGGCTGGATCAGCGCGACCGTCATCTCGGTGTTGTCGCCCGGCATGACCATCTCCGTGCCGGCCGGCAGGGTGACGACACCCGTGACGTCCGTGGTACGGAAGTAGAACTGCGGGCGGTAGTTGTTGAAGAAGGGGGTGTGACGGCCACCCTCGTCCTTCGACAGGATGTAGGCCTGGGCCTCGAACTCGGTGTGCGGCGTGACCGAACCGGGCTTGATGATGACCTGGCCGCGCTCGACGTCCTCGCGCTTGATGCCACGGAGGAGCAGACCGACGTTCTCGCCGGCCTGGCCCTCGTCGAGCAGCTTGCGGAACATCTCGATGCCGGTGACCGTGGTGGTGGTCTTGGCTTCCTTGATGCCGATGATGTCAACGGTCTCGTTGACCTTCAGGACACCGCGCTCGATACGGCCGGTGACGACCGTACCGCGACCGGTGATCGTGAAGACGTCCTCGACGGGCATGAGGAACGGCTTCTCGGTGTCACGCGGCGGCGTGGGGATGTGCTCGTCGACGGCCTTCATGAGGCCGAGGAGCTTCTCGCCCCACTCCTTGTCGCCCTCGAGCGCCTTGAGCGCCGAGACCTGGACGACCGGCAGGTCGTCGCCCGGGAACTCGTACTCGGAGAGGAGCTCACGAACCTCGAGCTCGACGAGCTCCAGGATCTCCTCGTCGTCCACCATGTCGGCCTTGTTCAGGGCGACGACGATGTACGGAACGCCGACCTGGCGGGCCAGGAGCACGTGCTCCTTGGTCTGCGGCATCGGGCCGTCGGTGGCGGCGACCACGAGGATGGCGCCGTCCATCTGCGCGGCACCGGTGATCATGTTCTTGATGTAGTCGGCGTGACCCGGGCAGTCGACGTGGGCGTAGTGACGCGCCTCGGTCTGGTACTCGACGTGCGCGATGGAGATGGTGATACCGCGCTGGCGCTCCTCAGGAGCCTTGTCGATCTGGTCGAAGGCCGAGGCCTCGTTCAGGTCCGGGTACGCGTCGTGCAGCACCTTGGTAATGGCGGCCGTGAGGGTCGTCTTACCGTGGTCAATGTGACCGATGGTGCCGATGTTGACGTGCGGCTTAGTCCGCTCGAACTTCGCCTTCGCCACGGGGTCCTCCTGGAGAGTGGTTCTGTACGCCTTACTCATCGGCGCCAGGTGATCTTTGCTGGAAAGCCGGCCCCTCCGGGGCAACGGAGGGTTACTCCTGTTGCCCCAGAGGCTCCGGTGACAAGCCTAAAGCGTGTACTCGGAAGAGTTACTCGCCCTTGGCCTTCGCGATGATCTCCTCGGCGACGTTCCGGGGAACCTCGGCGTAGGAGTCGAACTGCATCGAGTAGCTGGCGCGACCCGAGGTCTTGCTGCGGAGGTCGCCGACGTAGCCGAACATCTCCGAAAGGGGCACGAGGCCCTTCACGACGCGAGCACCGTGACGCTCCTCCATGGCCTGGATCTGGCCACGGCGGGAGTTGATGTCACCGATGACGTCACCCATGTAGTCCTCGGGCGTGGTGACCTCGACGGCCATCATCGGCTCCATGAGCACGGGGGACGCCTTGCGCGCGGCCTCCTTGAAGGCCTGCGAACCGGCGATCTTGAACGCGAGCTCGGAGGAGTCGACCTCGTGGTAGCCACCGTCGAGAAGCGTGACGCGGACGCCCGTCATCTCGTAGCCGGCCAGGATGCCGAACTGCATGGCCTCCTGCGCACCGGCGTCGACCGAAGGGATGTACTCCTTCGGCACGCGGCCACCGGTGACCTTGTTCACGAACTCGTACGCCGGGCCGTCGGCCTCGGTGATCGGCTCGATCGCGATCTGCACCTTGGCGAACTGACCGGTACCACCGGTCTGCTTCTTGTGGGTGTAGTCGTGACGCTCGACGGTCCCGCGGATCGTCTCGCGGTACGCGACCTGCGGCTTGCCGACGTTGGCCTCGACCTTGAACTCGCGCTTCATACGGTCGACCAGCACCTCGAGGTGCAGCTCGCCCATACCGCCGAGGATGGTCTGGCCCGTCTCCTCGTCCGAGTGAACGTGGAAGGAGGGGTCCTCCTCCGCCAGGCGCTGGATGGCGACACCCAGCTTCTCCTGGTCACCCTTGGACTTGGGCTCGATGGCGACCTGGATGACCGGAGCCGGGAAGTCCATGGACTCCAGGATCACGGGCTGCTTGTCGTCACACAGCGTCTCACCGGTGGTGGTCTGCTTCAGGCCCATGACGGCGACGATGTCGCCGGCGCCCACCGCGTCGATCTCTTCACGCTTGTTGGCGTGCATGCGGTAGATCTTGCCGATGCGCTCCTTCTTGCCCTTGACGGAGTTCAGCACCGAGGTGCCGGCCTCCAGGCGGCCCGAGTAAACCCGGACGAAGGTGAGCTTGCCGAGGTGCGGGTCGCTCATGATCTTGAACGCCAGCGCCGCGAGGGGCTCCTCGTCGGACGGCTTGCGCTTCACGATGGCCTCGGCGTCGCGGACGTCGTGGCCCTCGATGGCCTCGATGTCCAGCGGCGACGGCAGGTAACGGACGACGGCGTCGAGCAGGGGCTGAACGCCCTTGTTCTTGAACGCCGTGCCACAGAACACCGCGGTGATCGTGGGCTCGCCCTTGCCCTTGCCGGAGCCGAGGATGATGCGACGGACGGCGGCGTGCAGCTGCTCCACGGACGGCTCGTCGCCGTTCAGGAAGAGCTCCATGATCTCGTCGTCGTTCTCGGCGACGGTCTCGACCAGCTTGCCGCGCCACTCTTCAGCGGCCTCGGTGTGCGTGGCCGGGATGTCGACGATGTCGTACATCTCGCCCTTGGTCGCCTCGGCGGACCAGACGAACGCCTTCATCGTGACGAGGTCGACGACACCCTGGAAGTCGGCCTCGGCACCGATGGGGAGCTGCATGACGATCGGAACCGCACCGAGGCGGTCCTTGATCATGTCGACGCAGCGGTGGAACTCGGCGCCGGTACGGTCGAGCTTGTTGACGAAGCAGATGCGCGGGACGCCGTAGCGGTCCGCCTGACGCCAAACGGTCTCGGACTGCGGCTCCACACCGGCGACACCGTCGAACACGGTGACGGCACCGTCGAGGACGCGGAGCGAACGCTCCACCTCGACCGTGAAGTCAACGTGACCCGGGGTGTCGATGATGTTGATGGTGTGGTCGACGTCCTCGAGCGGCCAGTGGCAGGTCGTCGCGGCAGACGTGATCGTGATGCCGCGCTCCTGCTCCTGCTCCATCCAGTCCATCGTGGCAGCGCCGTCGTGGACCTCACCGATCTTGTAAGACACACCGGTGTAGAACAGGATGCGCTCGGTGGTGGTCGTCTTGCCCGCGTCGATGTGGGCCATGATCCCGATGTTGCGGACCTTGGCCAGGTCAAGCGAAGTGGTAGCCATAAGGCTTCGGTCTTCTCTCGGTCTCGATGTGGGGTGGGACTACCAGCGGTAGTGCGCGAAGGCCTTGTTGGACTCGGCCATCTTGTGCGTGTCCTCGCGCTTCTTGACGGCAGCGCCAAGACCGTTGGAGGCGTCGAGCAGCTCGTTCATGAGGCGCTCGGTCATGGTCTTCTCACGACGGGCGCGGGAGTAACCCACGAGCCAGCGGAGGGCCAGGGTCGACTGGCGACCCGGCTTGACCTCGACGGGGACCTGGTAGGTCGCGCCACCGACACGGCGGGACTTGACCTCGAGGGACGGCTTGACGTTCTCCAGCGCGCGCTTCAGCGTGATGACCGGGTCGTTGCCGGTCTTCTCGCGGAGGCCTTCCATGGCGCCGTAAACGATGCGCTCGGCGGTGGAGCGCTTGCCGTTCAGGAGGATCTTGTTGATGAGCGACGTCACCAGAGGAGATGCGTAGACCGGGTCGATGATGACCGGGCGCTTCGGGGCGGGGCCCTTACGAGGCATTCTTACTTCTCCTTCTTGGCGCCGTAGCGGCTGCGGGCCTGCTTGCGGTTCTTGACAGCCTGGGTGTCAAGCGCACCGCGGATGATCTTGTAACGAACACCCGGCAGGTCCTTCACACGGCCACCACGCACGAGCACGATCGAGTGCTCCTGCAGGTTGTGTCCCTCACCCGGAATGTAAGCGGTGACCTCGATGCCGGAGGTCAGACGCACACGCGCGACCTTACGGAGCGCCGAGTTCGGCTTCTTCGGGGTGGTCGTGAACACACGCGTGCAGACGCCGCGACGCTGGGGCGAGGCCTCAAGCGCGGGAGTCTTTGTCTTCTCGACCTTGTCCTGCCGGCCCTTACGGACCAGCTGCTGGATCGTAGGCACTACTTCTCCGGTTTCTGTGTGCCGTGTAGTGAAGCTAACCTGGAACTTTGCCGACCCACGCGGTCGGGTGTGTCGGATCCGGCGGACCTCCGCGCAAGCACGGAAACGCATGGATCGCGGTGGCCGATTCGACTCGCGTGCGGTTGATGGACACGCACGGGAGCCCAGGCACACCCCAGGCACAAGGTCTGAGCGTACCTACCGCATCCACTCCGGTCAAAACAAAAGCCCCGGCGCACCGCGGGCCCGGAGCGCCCCGCATGCCCGCAGGCCAGACGCCGCACGGCCGACGGCCCCGCGCCGTGCCGGCGTGGCAGGGCGGATGTGCGGAAGTCGTTCGGGTGTGGTACGGACACTCGCGCGAGCGACACCGCTCGACCCGCCCCGGGGCCGTCCCGAGAACTACACTGCCTCAGCGATTCATCCCGAATTACACGACTCACCAGGGAGTGGGACATTGGGGACGGTCACCTCGGGCAGCCCGGATCCCGTGACGGCCGAGGGCCCGTCGGCCCGCGCCCCCGGATCCGGTCCCGGCCCGGGCTCCGGGTCGCGCCGCCTCGGCCGGCTCCCGCGGCTGCCCCGGCTGTCCCAGCTGCCCCGGCTGTCCCAGCTGCCCCGGCTGTCACGGCTGTACGGGCCGCTGCTCGCCTTCGTGATCACCGCGGGCGCCTTCTGCACGGCCTGGGCCCTCCGCGGCGGCTACCCCTTCGGCGGCGCCGGGCACGCCGTCAACGACCAGGCCAACCAGTACGTTCCCTTCCACCGCGGCCTCTGGGACCTGGTGCACGGCCGGGCCGCCGGCGACCTGCTCTTCACCTGGCGCGGCGGCTTCGGCCAGCAGTTCCTGGCCGACTACCACACGTACCTCGCCAACCCCTTCTCCTGGCTGGCCGTGCTGGTCCCGCGCGACCACGTGGACCTGGCCGTCTTCGCCGTCACCCCGCTCACCATGGGCACCGCCGCCGCCCTCATGGCCGGGTACCTCGGCAAGCTCCAGTCCGGCCCGTGGTGGCAGCGCGGGATCCTCGGCGCCTGCTACGGCCTGTGCGGCTGGGCGCTCAGTGACGCCTCGTACATCCCGATGTGGCTGTGGGGCCTGGTCGCCCTGCCGCTGCTCGGGATCGCCGTCGAGTGGTGCCTGGAGGGCCGCCGCTGGCCGGGCGCGACGCTGCTCGTCGCGCTCGCCTGGTTCGGCAACTTCTACACCGCGATGATGGCGACGATGGCCGCCTGCGTGCTGCTCGGGATCCGGCTGCTCACCCGCGAGATGACCGGCCGCGAGCGGCTGCGCGCGCTGGGGCGGGCCGCGAGCGCCGCGGTGACGGGGATCCTGCTCACCCTCCCGCTCCTGCTGCCGTCGTTCCTGGCCAGCGGGGACGCGCAGCCCACGCGGGCCGGCGCCTTCGACCCGGTGCGGCTGGACGCGTTCCTGACGGGGCTGCTCCCGGCCACCCACCTGTGGGGCGGGCGGCCCCGGCTGTACGTGGCCTCGCTCGGCCTGATCCTGGCGGGAACCTTCGTACTCAACACGGCGATCGCACGCCGGACGCGGCTGGTGTGGGCGGCCGCGACGCTGCTGGTGCTCGCCTCGTTCCAGTTCCCGCCGACCCAGTACGTGTGGCACGGGCTCGCCGTCCCGAACGGCAACCCGTACCGCGAGACGTTCGTGTTCAGCGCGATGGTGGTGGTCCTCGCCTGGCTGGCGCTGGCCCACCGGCCGCGCCCGCTGCACCTGGCGGTCTGCGCCGCGCTGCTGGTGGCGGCCGCGTTCGCGCTCCGGCGCACCGACGACTTCGGCGGCTGGACCTGGCCCGCCGTGCTGGGCGGCGGGGCGCTGTCGCTGTCGGCGCTGCTCCTTCTGGGGCTGGGTTCGGGGGGAGGGCGGGGGCACCGCGTGCTGGTCCCGGCGGCGGCCGTGCTGATGGCCGGGGTCGTCTTCGCCGAGTCCACGGCCGCGGCCGCGAACGCCGACGCCCGGCGGGCCCGGGAGCGCTGGGCGAAGCCCGCCGTCACGTCGGGCGCCTCGATCTCCCGGCACTACGACGCCGTCCGACGGGTGGACGGCTGGCCCGCGTACCGGACGGATTCGGGCGCGCCGCAGACCTCGTACAACGACGCCCTGGCGCTCGGCGCGGAGGGGCCGCAGTACTACAGCAGCTACCTCCCCAAGGCGACGTACCGGGCCCTGGAGCCCCTCGGATACGGCTTCAAGAACGACGGCCGGACCTTCTTCGGCGCCGACAACCCGGTGTTGGACGCGATCTTCTCCATCGGCGCGCGGGTCCGCCCCGGAGCCGCGCCGGGCACCTGGACCGCCTCGCGCTTCCCCGCCCCGCCACTGGTCACGGTCCGCTCGGCCCCGTACACCTCGCCGAACCCGGCGGACAGCGTCTACGCCCGCCAGGAGAACGTCCTCGGCGCCACCGTCTACCAGGTCCCGCAGGTGAGCCGGGGCGGTACCGCCACCGCGCAGACCTACGAGGCCAGGTGTGCGCCGGGCTCCGAGGCGTACTGGTACTCCCCCACGATCTACGGCACGGCCCTCTCGGACGGCACCCGGCGCCGCCTGGAGGACCGCATGACCGGCGTCCTGCCCCTGGGCCCCGTCCCCGCCTCCGGCCGCGTCACCGTGGCGGTCCACACCCTGACGGCCGGCGCCACCGCCGGGGACCACCCCGTCGGCTGCCTGGACCGCACCCGCCTCGACGCGGCGGTCCGCCACCTCACGACGACGGGCGCCACCTCGGTCAAGACGGGCGGCCACACCATCGAAGCCACCCTCCCGCGCGCCGCCACGGGCACCGCCGTCTTCGCCGTCACCTCCACCCCGGGCTGGCACTGCTCAGCCCCGATCACCGACTTCCACGGCCTCCTCGCCCTCCCCGTCCCCCCCGACGGCTCCCCCCTGACCTGCACCTTCACCCCGAAGGGCCTCCCCCCGGGCCTGGCAGCCGCCACTCTGGCCCTCCTCACCCTGACCTCGGTCGCCACCACGACCCTCGTCCGCCGCCGGCGCACCCGCGACGCCTGACGGCTCGCGGACAGCGCGCGAACACGAAGAAGCCCCCCGCCGCTCCTCTCGGAGCGACGGGGGGCTTCTTCACACGAGCTGTCAGCCGTTGTACGGGCCGTAGTCGTAGTCCTCCAGCGGGACAGCCTGGCCGGAGCCGGTGCCGAAGGGCGAGTAGTCGATGTCGTCGTAACCGACGGCCGAGTACATCGCGGCCTTGGCTTCCTCGGTGGGCTCGACCCGGATGTTGCGGTAGCGGGACAGACCCGTACCGGCCGGGATGAGCTTACCGATGATGACGTTCTCCTTGAGGCCGATGAGGCTGTCGGACTTGGCGTTGATCGCCGCATCCGTCAGGACTCGGGTCGTCTCCTGGAAGGAGGCGGCCGACAGCCAGGATTCCGTCGCCAGCGAGGCCTTGGTGATACCCATCAGCTGCGGACGGCCGGAGGCGGGGTGACCGCCCTCGGTGACCACACGACGGTTCTCGGTCTCGAACTTCGAGCGCTCGACGAGCTCGCCCGGCAGGAGCTCCGCGTCGCCGGACTCGATGATCGTCACGCGGCGCAGCATCTGCCGGATGATGATCTCGATGTGCTTGTCGTGGATCGACACGCCCTGCGAGTTGTAGACCTTCTGGACTTCGCCGACCAGGTGGACCTGGACGGCACGCTGGCCGAGGATGCGCAGCACGTCGTGCGGGTTGGTGGCACCCATGGTGAGCTTCTGGCCCACCTCGACGTGGTCGCCCTCGTGCACGATGACCTTGGCGCGCTTGGAGATCGGGAACGCCGTCTCCTCGCTGCCGTCGTCGGGCGTGATGACGATCTTCTTCGTCTTCTCGGTCTCCTCGATCCGCACGCGGCCGGCGGCCTCGGAGATCGGGGCGACACCCTTCGGGGTACGGGCCTCGAAGAGCTCGACGACACGCGGCAGACCCTGCGTGATGTCGTCACCGGCCACACCACCGGTGTGGAAGGTACGCATCGTCAGCTGGGTACCGGGCTCACCGATGGACTGGGCGGCGATGATGCCGACCGCCTCACCGATGTCGACCAGCTTGCCGGTGGCCAGCGAGCGGCCGTAGCAGAAGGCACAGGTGCCGACCGCGGACTCGCAGGTCAGGACCGAGCGGGTCTTGACCTCCTCGACGCCGTTCGCGATGAGGGCGTCGATGAGCACGTCACCGAGGTCCACGTTCGCCGGCGCGATGACCTTGCCGTCGATGACGACGTCCTCGGCCAGCATGCGGGCGTACACGGAGGTCTCGACGTCGTCCGCCTTGCGCAGGACACCCGCCTCGTCCTTGACACCGATCTTGAGCTTGAGGCCGCGCTCGGTGCCGCAGTCCTCCTCGCGGATGATGACGTCCTGCGAGACGTCCACCAGACGACGGGTGAGGTAACCCGAGTCGGCGGTACGCAGGGCGGTGTCCGCCAGACCCTTACGGGCACCGTGCGTGGAGATGAAGTACTCCAGAACGGTGAGGCCCTCACGGAAGGACGCCTTGATCGGACGCGGGATGGTCTCGTTCTTCGCGTTCGACACCAGACCACGCATACCGGCGATCTGTCGCATCTGCATCATGTTTCCTCGGGCACCCGAGTCAACCATCATGAAGATGGGGTTCGTCTTGGGGAAGTTCGCGTTCATCGCCTCGGCGACCTCGTTGGTCGCCTGCGTCCAGATCTGGATGAGCTCCTGAGTGCGCTCTTCCTTGGTGATCAGACCGCGCTCGTACTGCTTCTGGACCTTCTCGTCCTTGGCCTCGTAGCCCGCGACGATTTCCTTCTTCGCCTCGGGAACCACGACGTCGGAGATGGCCACGGTGACGCCCGAACGGGTCGCCCAGTGGAAGCCGGCCGCCTTCAGGTTGTCGAGCGTCGCCGCCACGATGACCTTGGGGTAGCGCTCCGCCAGGTCGTTGACGATCTCGGAGAGCTGCTTCTTGCCCACCGAGTAGTCGACGAACGGGTAGTCCTCGGGCAGCAGCTCGTTGAAGAGCGCACGACCCAGCGTGGTCTTCAGACGGAAGCTGTCACCCGGCTGGAACTCCTGCTCGCCCTCTTCGGCGACCGGCGCGACCCAGCCGCGCGGCGGGATGGTGCCCACCGGGAAGCGGATGTCGACGGACGACTGCAGCGCGAGCTCGCCGGCGTCGAACGCCATGATCGCCTCGGCGGTCGAGCCGAACGCGCGGCCCTCGCCCTTGACGTCACGGAGCTCACCGTCGGTGGTCAGGAAGAACAGACCGAGGACCATGTCCTGGGTCGGCATCGTGACCGGACGGCCGTCGGCCGGCTTCAGGATGTTGTTCGAGGACAGCATCAGGATGCGGGCCTCGGCCTGCGCCTCCGCGGAGAGCGGCAGGTGCACGGCCATCTGGTCACCGTCGAAGTCCGCGTTGAACGCGGTGCAGACGAGCGGGTGGATCTGGATGGCCTTGCCTTCGACCAGCTGGGGCTCGAAGGCCTGGATGCCGAGACGGTGCAGCGTGGGCGCACGGTTCAGCAGCACCGGGTGCTCGGCGATGACCTCTTCGAGCACGTCGTACACGACCGTGCGGCCGCGCTCGACCATGCGCTTCGCCGACTTGATGTTCTGCGCGTGGTTCAGGTCGACCAGGCGCTTCATCACGAACGGCTTGAAGAGCTCCAGCGCCATGGCCTTGGGCAGACCACACTGGTGCAGCTTCAGCTGCGGACCGACGACGATCACGGAACGCGCGGAGTAGTCCACGCGCTTGCCGAGGAGGTTCTGACGGAATCGACCCTGCTTGCCCTTGAGCATGTCGCTCAGGGACTTCAGCGGACGGTTGCCGGGACCGGTCACCGGACGACCACGACGACCGTTGTCGAAGAGGGCGTCCACGGCCTCCTGAAGCATGCGCTTCTCGTTGTTCACGATGATCTCGGGGGCACCGAGGTCAAGGAGACGCTTCAGACGGTTGTTGCGGTTGATCACGCGGCGGTACAGGTCGTTCAGGTCGGAGGTCGCGAAGCGGCCACCGTCCAGCTGCACCATCGGACGCAGGTCCGGCGGGATGACCGGCACGCAGTCGAGCACCATGCCCTTGGGGCTGTTGCTGGTCTGCAGGAACGCGGAGACGACCTTGAGGCGCTTGAGCGCACGGGTCTTCTTCTGGCCCTTGCCGGTACGGATGATCTCGCGGAGGCGCTCGGCCTCCTCCTCGAGGTCGAAGGACTCCAGGCGCTTCTGCAGCGCCGCGGCGCCCATCGAACCGTCGAAGTACGTGCCGAAGCGGTCGCGCAGCTCGCGGTAGAGCAGCTCGTCGCCCTCGAGGTCCTGGACCTTGAGGTTCTTGAAGCGGTTCCACACCTCGTCGAGGCGGTCGATCTCGCGCTGGGCGCGGTCACGGAGCTGCTTCATCTCGCGCTCGGCGCCTTCGCGCACCTTGCGGCGCACGTCGGCCTTCGCGCCCTCGGCCTCGAGCTCGGCCAGGTCGGTCTCGAGCTTCTTGGCACGGCCTTCGAGGTCCGCGTCACGGCGGTTCTCGATCTGCTGGCGCTCGACGGAGACGTGGGCCTCCAGCGACGGCAGGTCGCGCTGACGGCGCTCGTCGTCGACGAACGTGATCATGTACGCGGCGAAGTAGATGACCTTCTCGAGGTCCTTCGGCGCGAGGTCCAGCAGGTAGCCAAGGCGCGACGGGACGCCCTTGAAGTACCAGATGTGGGTGACGGGAGCGGCAAGCTCGATGTGGCCCATCCGCTCACGACGCACCTTGGCGCGCGTGACCTCGACGCCACAGCGCTCACAGATGATGCCCTTGAAGCGGACACGCTTGTACTTGCCGCAGTAGCACTCCCAGTCCCGGGTAGGACCGAAGATCTTCTCGCAGAAGAGTCCGTCCTTCTCGGGCTTGAGGGTGCGGTAGTTGATGGTCTCCGGCTTCTTGACCTCGCCGTGCGACCAGGTTCGGATGTCGTCCGCGGTGGCAAGGCCGATCCGCAGCTCGTCGAAGAAGTTGACGTCGAGCACTGTGCGTCAATCCCTCTTTCGGGGTCGAGTCTCAATCATGGTCTGAACGGTCCCGGGGATGACGGGGGGCTCTTGAGCGAGCCCCCCGTCAGGCCCGTCAGACCTCTTCGACGCTGCTCGGCTCGCGCCGGGACAGGTCGATACCGAGCTCCTCCGCCGCGCGGAAGACGTCCTCGTCGGTGTCGCGCATCTCGATGGACATGCCGTCCGAGGACAGCACCTCCACGTTGAGGCAGAGCGACTGCATTTCCTTGATGAGCACCTTGAAGGACTCGGGAATGCCCGGCTCGGGGATGTTCTCGCCCTTGACGATGGCCTCGTAGACCTTCACGCGGCCGGTGACGTCGTCGGACTTGATGGTCAGCAGCTCCTGGAGGGCGTAAGCGGCGCCATAAGCCTCAAGCGCCCACACCTCCATCTCACCGAAGCGCTGGCCACCGAACTGCGCCTTACCACCCAGCGGCTGCTGCGTGATCATCGAGTACGGACCGGTCGACCGGGCGTGGAGCTTGTCGTCGACCAGGTGGTGGAGCTTGAGGATGTACATGTACCCGATCGAGATCGGGTCCGGGAACGGCTCGCCGGAGCGGCCGTCGAACAGGCGCGCCTTGCCGGACGGCAGGACCAGGCGGTCACCGTCGCGGTTCGGGATGGTGTGCTCGAACAGGCCGGCGAGCTCGTCCTCGCGGGCACCGTCGAACACGGGGGTGGCGACGTTGGTACCGGGCTCGACACGGTCGGCACCGATGACCTTCAGACGCTCGGCCCAGTCCTCCGCGAGGCCGGAGACGTCCCAGCCGCGGCTGGCGAGCCAGCCGAGGTGGATCTCCAGGACCTGTCCCGGGTTCATTCGGGACGGGACACCCAGCGGGTTCAGGATGATGTCGACCGGCGTGCCGTCCTCAAGGAAGGGCATGTCCTCGATCGGAAGGATCTTGGAGATGACACCCTTGTTGCCGTGGCGGCCGGCGAGCTTGTCACCGTCGGTGATCTTGCGCTTCTGGGCGACGTAGACGCGGACCAGCTGGTTCACGCCCGGGGGAAGCTCGTCGCCCTCCTCGCGGTCGAAGACGCGGACACCGATGACCTTGCCGATCTCACCGTGAGGAACCTTGAGCGAGGTGTCACGCACCTCGCGGGCCTTCTCACCGAAGATCGCGCGGAGCAGGCGCTCCTCCGGGGTCAGCTCGGTCTCACCCTTGGGCGTGACCTTGCCGACCAGGATGTCGCCGGCGACGACGTCCGCACCGATGCGGATGATGCCGCGCTCGTCGAGGTCGGCGAGGACCTCTTCGGAGACGTTCGGGATGTCCCGGGTGATCTCCTCGGGGCCCAGCTTGGTGTCACGGGCGTCGACCTCGTGCTCCTCGATGTGGATCGAGGAGAGGACGTCGTCCTGCACGAGGCGCTGCGACAGGATGATCGCGTCCTCGTAGTTGTGGCCTTCCCACGGCATGAACGCGACGAGCAGGTTCTTGCCGAGGGCCATTTCGCCCTCTTCGGTGGCCGGGCCGTCGGCGAGGACCTGGGCCTCGACGATCCGGTCACCCTCGTTGACGATCACCTTCTGGTTGACCGAGGTGCCCTGGTTCGAGCGGGAGAACTTGGCGACGCGGTACGTGGTGTACGTGCCGTCGTCGTTGGCGACGGTGATGTAGTCGGCCGAGACCTCCTGGACGACACCGTCCTTCTCCGCCTTGATCGAGTCACCGGCGTCGACCGCACAGCGGTACTCCATGCCGGTGCCGACGAGCGGCGCCTCCGCCTTGATGAGCGGAACGGCCTGGCGCATCATGTTCGCGCCCATGAGGGCACGGTTGGCGTCGTCGTGCTCCAGGAAGGGGATCATCGCGGTCGCGACGGACACCATCTGGCGCGGGGAGACGTCCATGTAGTCGACGTCGTCGCCGGCGATGTAGTCGATCTCGCCACCACGACGGCGGACGAGGACGCGGTTCTCGGTGAAGCGCATCTCGTCGTTCAGCGCGGCGTTCGCCTGGGCGATGACGAAGCGGTCTTCCTCGTCGGCGGTCAGGTAGTCGACCTCGTCGGTGACGACACCGTCGACGACCTTGCGGTACGGGGTCTCGACGAAACCGAACGCGTTGACGCGACCGTAGGACGCGAGCGAGCCGATCAGACCGATGTTCGGGCCTTCAGGGGTCTCGATCGGGCACATGCGGCCGTAGTGCGACGGGTGAACGTCACGGACCTCGAAGCCGGCCCGCTCACGGGACAGACCACCGGGACCCAGCGCCGAGAGACGACGCTTGTGCGTCAGACCCGACAGCGGGTTGTTCTGGTCCATGAACTGCGACAGCTGGCTGGTGCCGAAGAACTCCTTGATGGAGGCGACGACCGGCCGGATGTTGATCAGGGTCTGCGGCGTGATCGCCTCGACGTCCTGCGTGGTCATGCGCTCGCGCACGACGCGCTCCATACGAGCCAGACCCGTGCGGACCTGGTTCTGGATGAGCTCGCCGACGTTGCGCAGACGACGGTTGCCGAAGTGGTCGATGTCGTCGGTCTCGACGACGATCGAACGGCCCGACTCACCGATGGTCTCGGTCTCGCCCGCGTGGAGCTTCACGAGGTACTTGATCGTCGCGATGATGTCGTCGGTGGTGAGCACACCGGCGTCGAGCGGCTCGTCGGCGCCGAGCTTCTTGTTCACCTTGTAGCGGCCGACCTTCGCGAGGTCGTAGCGCTTCGGGTTGAAGTAGAGGTTCTCGAGCAGCGTCTGAGCGGCCTCGCGGGTCGGCGGTTCGCCCGGGCGCAGCTTGCGGTAGATGTCGAGCAGCGCGTCGTCCTGCCCCTGGGTGTGGTCCTTCTCCAGGGTGGCGCGCATGGACTCGTACTCGCCGAACTCCTCGAGGATCTGCTCGGTGGTCCAGCCGAGAGCCTTCAGGAGGACGGTGACGGACTGCTTGCGCTTGCGGTCGATGCGGACACCGACCATGTCGCGCTTGTCGACCTCCATCTCCAGCCAGGCACCCCGGGACGGGATGATCTTGGCGGAGAAGATGTCCTTGTCGGACGTCTTGTCGATGGAGGAGTCGAAGTAGACACCGGGGGAACGGACGAGCTGCGACACCACGACACGCTCGGTGCCGTTGATGACGAAGGTGCCCTTGTTGGTCATGAGCGGGAAGTCGCCCATGAAGACCGTCTGAGACTTGATCTCTCCGGTCTCGTTGTTCGTGAACTCGGCCGTGACGAACAGCGGAGCCGCGTACGTGAAGTCGCGCTCCTTGCACTCGTCGACAGAGTTCTTCGCCGGCTCGAAACGGTGGTCGCGGAAGGTCAGCGACATCGACCCGGAGAAGTCCTCGATCGGCGAGATCTCCTCGAAGATCTCTTCCAGACCGGACTTGGTGGGGACGTCCTGTCCACTCTCAAGCGCCGACTCGACGCGAGACTTCCAGGCTGCGTTACCGAGCAGCCAGTCAAAGCTCTCGGTCTGCAGCGCCAGGAGGTTCGGAACCTCGAGGGGCTCCTTGATCTTTGCAAAGGAGATGCGCAGCGGGGCGGTGCTGGCACCGGTGTTCGTATTGGTCGAGGCGTTGCGCGAGGCGGCCAAGAGGGGGTCCTTCCGAGGGCTCGGACTCACTACGCGCGTACCGGTCCCAGCTGACACAGAAGACAGGCCGCCCAATCCGGCCGGAAAGACCAGGTCAAGGCGTATCAATCAAGTGTGCTCGAGCGTGGGCATGCCCCTGGCGACGGGCAGGGGGCAGCTAACAGGCAGCGCAAAGGGTCAGTGTAGCCACTCGGCTCACTGATGTCCAGACCAGGTTTCCGGAAACCGGCAACAGGCCTTCCCCATGTCGTTTAAAACGAACCAATCCTGCGTCTCACGCTGCGACCCTCGAACACAGAGCGCGTATCAGTACTGCCCTCTTCGTAGTCGATCCATACCTCGGATCCTCGATCAGTGCCTCGGATCTCGGATCGCGGGCGGGCCGATCTCACAACGGGACTGAGAATTGCGCGCCGCGTGCCGTTCGTCAAGGCCCCCTGCTCCGAGCGGATCATCTCCGGACCCTGCTTCGAGGCAACGAAGATCACCCTACTCCCCAACGAGACCAGGGCAAGTCAGGCACTGCGGGTACGCCAAAGGGCGACCACCCTTACGGGTGATCGCCCTTCGAAGAGGCCTCAGAGGGCCTCAGAGGTGTTACTTGACCTCGACGCCGGCGCCGGCGGCCTTGAGGGCCTCGGCGGCCTTGTCAGCGGCCTCCTTGTTGACCTTCTCGAGGACCGGCTTCGGGGTGCCGTCGACGAGGTCCTTGGCCTCCTTCAGACCCAGGGAGGTCAGCTCGCGCACGACCTTGATGACCTGGATCTTCTTGTCGCCCGCACCGGTGAGGATGACGTCGAACTCGTCCTTCTCCTCCTCGGGCTCAACGGCGGCACCGGTGCCGGCCGGACCGGCAACGGCGACGGCGGCGGCGGCGGTGACGTCGAACTTCTCCTCGAAGGCCTTCACGAACTCGGAGAGCTCGATGAGGGTCATCTCCTCGAACTGGGCGAGGAGGTCGTCCTGAGAGAGCTTCGCCATGATGGGCGATCCTTCCACTAAATCGGCAGGTGCCGGATGTATATAGAGGCGGGCGTAACGGCCCGCTACGACCCACGCACTAGGCGGCGTGGATCAGTGCGCGAGCCGAATTACTCGGCACCGCCCTGCTCGGCGAGCTTGACGCGAAGCGCTTCCGCGGTGCGGACGAACTTCGACGGCAGCGCCTGGAAGAGCGAGGCAGCCTGGGACTGCTTGCCCTTGAACGCGCCGGCCAGCTTGCTGAGCAGAACCTCGCGGGACTCGAGGTCCGCAAGCTTCTTGATCTCATCGGCGGTGAGCGCCTTACCATCAAGGACACCCGCCTTGATGATGAGGTTGGGGTTTTCCTTGGCGAAGTCACGCAGGCTCTTCGCCGACTCCACCGGGTCACCGGTGATGAAGGCGACCGCGGTCGGACCAGCGAAGTGCTCGTCCAGCGCGGTGATCCCGGCCTGGTTGGCCGCAATCTTGGTCAGCGTGTTCTTCACCACGGCGTACTGGGCGTTCTCACCGAGAGAGCGACGCAGCGTCTTGAGCTGCGCGACGGTGAGACCCCGGTACTCGGTCAGCACGGCGGCGTTCGAGCTCTGGAACGCGTCCTTGAGCTCGGCTACCGATGCAGCCTTGTTGGGCGTCGGCATGGTGCGTTCGCCTCCTTCCGGGTGATGAGGACCGCTCAGAAGGGGCTGACATGCGAAACGCCCCGGCGCAGGCGCCAGGGCGTAGCTCGACCGGAACGAATCCCGGGAGCTTTCCAAGGTCACCTGCGCAGGACGTCCGCGATCAGCGGATCCTTCGGCCACCGAACCCTTGCGGGCACGGCAACGACCAGCGGTCTTTGGCTTCCGGGGAAGACTACGTGAAGGGGTCGAGCCGAGGCAAATCGGCCTCGGCCGTCAGGAGCCGGAGCCCTTCATGAGGTCGTCGAAGGAGATCACGTCGTCCGCCGCCGGGGCCGCGATCGCCGGGACGCTGCCGTAGTCGGAGAACTTCGCCGTGGTCCTGCTCGCCCCGTCCTTGTCCGTGCTCACGGCGTCGACGCGGACGGGGTAGCCGTCGGCGCCGATCCACACGTCCGCCTCGAAGGCCGTGAGGTGCTTCACGGCCTCGTGGAGGTAATCGCGGTTCTTCTGCTCCATGACCTTGCCGCTCTCGTCCGCCTTGAGCAGGTCCTCGTGGGTGAGGACGGCCTTGAAGTGCCGGGTCTCGGTCCCGCCGGCCTTCTCCGTCCCGACGAGCGTGAGCTTCTCCTGGCCCAGCAGCATCGCCAGGTACTCGGCCGGGTCCTCGTTCAGCCGGACGCCGGGCTTGCCGTCCTTGGCCAGGTCGATCCTCATCCAGGTCTTGCCGTCGACCGGCTTGTCCATCTGCGTGTAGACGGTGTCGCCGATCATGGTCGAGCGGTGCGGCTTCTCACCGCCCGTCAGCGTGATGTCGTGCGTGGACGGGTACCAGCCCTTGGTCCCGGACTGCCCCGTGGTCTTCCCGTCCGCCCCCGCGGTCGACAGCTCGGCCTTCGCGAAGCCGGCCTTCACCGTCTTCAGGTACGACGCCTTCACGGCCTCGGCGGGCGTCTGGGCGGCCTCGGAGGCCCCCGCCTTCCCGTCCCCGCCGGCCTTGCCCGCGCCGGCCTTGTCGCCGCCGCAGGCCGTGAGGCCGCCCACGAGCAGTACGGCGCCCGCCATGGCGGCGCCGACCCGTGTCCGGACAGCCTTGTTCATCTGGTCTCCCCCATGTGTGGATCTCTGTACGGCTCCACGACCCTACGCGGAAGATCAAAAATCCCCACATCCACGACGAAACCGGGCCCCCCGGCTCCCGGAAGGGAGGCGGAGGGCCCGGTCTCGAGCGTGCGCGGGGCGTGGTCAGGCGCTGCCCGCGCCGCCCGAGCCCTTCATCATCTCGCCGAGGTCCATGACCTGGTCGGCCGGCGGCGCGGCCACGTCGACCGGCTTGTTGACGTCCAGGAACTTGATGGTGACGTCCATCGGGCCGGTGGTGCCCTGGCCCTGGGTGCGGACCTGCTTGACCTGGTCGGCCTCGTCGATCCAGATGTCCATCGTCAGGCTCTTGATGCCCTGCTCCTCCAGCGCCTTGATGTTCTTCTCCTGGCGCTCCTTGGCCTCCGGAGTCGAGGCGGCGCTGCGGGCCCGCATCTCGTCGAGCGTGACGGTGCCGGCCAGGTGCGTCGTCTTCTGCCCGTCGACGGTCTCCTCGCCGACCGTCTTGAGGTCCTTGGAGGCGCTCAGGCTGTCGGCCGTGTCGGCCGGGTTCTGGCCCTGCTGGGCGGAGCCGAGCGAGTCCAGCTCCTTGGCCTGCTCCGGGGCCAGGGCCTTGAGGTCGAACTTCAGCCACTTGCCCTCGGCGCCCATGTACATGGCGCCGTCGACGAGGCGGATCTGCACCTTCTCGCCCGGCTTCTCGGGCGATTCCATGGTCATCGACATGGCCACCGTGGGCTTGATCCGCATGGCGGCCTCGCCGGTGATGCTCTCGCCCGCGGCCTTGCCGGAGATGGTGTAGCGGAGGGAGGTGATCTCCTCGGACTTCTTCTTCGTCTTCTCCAGGTACGCGGCCGGCGTCACCCCCGCCGGCTGCTTCGCGGACGCGGACGGGGACGGGGACGCAGGCGCGGACGCGGACCCCCCGTTGTCCTTCTTCGCGTTCTTCCCGTCCTCGCACGCGGTGGCGCCGCCTGCGAGCAGAAGGGCGGCCAGGACGGCGCCGACGGTCTTCTTGCGGTATGCGTTCACTTGTTTCCCCACCCCTGGGTGCGCAAGGCAGCGACGCTCCGGGCGGTCTCGCCCGTGATGCTGCCAGCACTGACTGTACGTCTTGCCACTGACACTAATCGCACAGGGTTCGCACAGGAAACGAAAAACGGGCCCGTCGCCCCCGGGAAGGGGGCGACGGGCCCGTTCAACAGATCAGTGAGCCGTCAGGCCCGAACCGATCAGACCGCGGCCGGGTCTTCCTCGACGAGGAGGTTCCGGGTGCGGTTGGAGTCCAGCTGGATGCCGGGGCCCATCGTGGTGCTCAGGGCGGCCTTCTTGATGTAGCGGCCCTTCGCGGCGGACGGCTTCAGACGGAGGATCTCGTCCAGGGCCGCGCCGTAGTTCTCGACCAGCTGCTCATCGGAGAAGGAGACCTTGCCGATGATGAAGTGCAGGTTCGAGTGCTTGTCGACGCGGAACTCGATCTTGCCACCCTTGATCTCGGTGACAGCCTTCGCGACGTCCATCGTGACGGTGCCGGTCTTCGGGTTCGGCATGAGGCCACGGGGACCGAGCACGCGGCCGAGGCGGCCGACCTTGCCCATGAGGTCCGGGGTGGCCACAACGGCGTCGAACTCGTTCAGGCGGTTGCCCTTGGCGATCTCGTTGATCAGCTCGTCGTCGCCGACAATGTCGGCGCCGGCGGCTTCCGCGGCCGCAGCACGGTCACCGGTCGCGAAGACCAGGACCCGGGCGGTCTTGCCGGTGCCGTGCGGGAGGTTCACGGTGCCACGGACCATCTGGTCGGCCTTGCGCGGGTCGACACCCAGGCGGAAGGCGACCTCGACGGTGCCGTCGAACTTGGTCGTGGAGGTCTCCTTGGCGAGACGGACGGCCTCGAGCGGGGCGTACTGCTTCTCCCGGTCGACCTTGGCGTCCGCAGCGCGGAGAGTCTTGCTGCGCTTCACTTCTGCTCCTGTGTTTTTTCTTCAGGCGTGGAGTCGTGGTGCGGACCAGCGCTTGGTCCTACCACTGGTGGTACGGGGGGTGTGGCTGGATCAGCCTTCGACCGTGATGCCCATCGAGCGCGCGGTGCCGGAGATGATCTTCACGGCGGCGTCGATGTCGTTGGCGTTCAGGTCGGGCATCTTCAGCTCGGCGATCTCGCGGACCTGGGCGCCGGTGAGCTTGGCGACCTTGGTCTTGTGCGGCTCGCCGGAGCCCTTCTCCACGCCCGCGTGCTTCAGGATGAGGCGCGCGGCCGGCGGAGTCTTGGTGATGAAGGTGAAGGAGCGGTCCTCGTAGACCGTGATCTCCACCGGCACGACCATGCCACGCTGCGACTCGGTCGCGGCGTTGTAGGCCTTGCAGAACTCCATGATGTTGACGCCGTGCTGACCGAGCGCGGGGCCGACCGGCGGAGCCGGGTTGGCCGCACCGGCCTTGATCTGGAGCTTGATAAGCCCCGTGACCTTCTTCTTCTTGGGAGGCATTGCTCTCTCCGGGTCCTAGTGAGAGTTTTCGCCGCCAATCCGGTCATCCGGATGGAGGCATACCGCACCACGATAACGGGTATCGGAGCGGGGCTAAAAACCGAGCAGGTCAGACCGCCCTTCACGGGGCGATCTGACCTGTCCGGAAGCTTTGTCTCAGAAGATCAGTTCTTCTGGATCTGGTCGAAGCTGAGCTCGACCGGGGTCTCGCGGCCGAAGATCTCGACGAGACCCTTGACCTTCTTCGAGTCCGGGTTGATCTCGTTGATCGTCGCCTGCAGCGTCGCGAACGGGCCGTCGGTGACGGTGACCGAGTCGCCGACCTCGAAGTCCAGGACCTCGATGGTGCGCTTGACGGCGGGCGCGGGCAGACCGGCCTCTTCCGCGGCGGCCTTGGCGGCCTTCTCCTGCGCCTCCGGGGCGAGCATCTTGACGATCTCGTCCAGGGTCAGCGGGTACGGGTCGTACGCGTTGCCGACGAAGCCGGTGACACCAGGCGTGTTGCGGACGACGCCCCAGGACTCGTTCGTCAGATCCATGCGGACGAGAACGTAACCGGGCAGCTTGTTCTGCCGGACGTTCTTGCGCTCGCCGTTCTTGATCTGGACGATCTCTTCCTCGGGCACCTCGGCCTGGTAGATGAACTCCTCGACGTTCAGCGAGACGGCGCGCTGCTCCAGGTTGGCCTTCACGCGCTTCTCGTAGCCCGCGTAGGTGTGGATCACGTACCACTCGCCGGGGAGCAGGCGCAGCTCCTCGCGCAGGGCCTGGATCGGGTCGACGGGCTCGGCGGGGGCGGCCTCTTCGGCCTCCTCCTCGTCGGCGTCGGCCTCGGCCTCTACGTCGCCCTCGTCCTCGGCGTCGTCATCGGCAGCCTCGTCGTCGCCGGCGTCCTCAACGTCGGCGTCGGCCTCGTCCTCGACGTGCAGCGCGGCGTCCTCGGCGGCGATGCCGTCCTCGGCGTCGGCGAGCTCGGCCTCGTCGGGGTCCACAGCGTCTGCAGCCTCGACGATGTCGAGCTCGTCCTCGACGGACTCGACGGAGTCGGGGCTCACGTTCAGGTTCGGGTCAGACACGGTGGCTGCTTCTTCCTGGATACAAAAGGTGGTCGAACATGCGAAAACGGGCGGCACCCATCAAGGCGCCGCCCTCCGCGGGGATCAGCCGAAGACAAACTTGATGGCTTCCTGGAACCCATAGTCAATCACGGTCACCAGACCGATCATGATGACGACGAAGACAATCACCACGGTGGTGTACGTCGTGAGCTGGTTTCGAGTGGGCCAGACAACCTTGCGGAGTTCCGCGACGATCTGACGGTAGAACAGCGCGAGCCGGCCCAGAGGACCCTTCTTGCCGCGCTTGCCGCCCTTGCGGGCCTTCTTCTCGCGGGTGTCGTCCTCGGCGTCAGGCATGTCGATGGAGCCCAGGGCGTCCGTCACGTCTCTCACCTGAATCCGGGTCGTGGCCGTAGCCGCGCCCGGTTGCGCCGCACGGCGTTGCATCGAAGTACGTACCTGCGCACACGTCCGAGAAGGAGTGTGGAGCAGGGCCGGAGGGACTCGAACCCCCAACCGCTGGTTTTGGAGACCAGTGCTCTACCAATTGAGCTACGACCCTTTGCGTTCCCCAACCTACCGCATCCGAGCGAGTGCACGGAGTGCTCACGCTCTGGGCGATCGGCGAGGACCAACGACAGGTGAGTGTACGTGGTCCGGGCCCTGACGTCGAACAGAAGCCGCCGGGAGGTCATCCGGAGGTCGCCGCGGCATCCTCGGGGCCGCCATCCGGACCCACTTCGTCCGGTACCTGAAACGGTGTGCGGGGCTTCAGGGGCGTCTGGGACGATTGGCCACATGACCTCTGCAACGCCTTCCTCCGAGCGCCGGGTGTCCGCCCGTATCGGCGCCATTTCCGAGTCCGCGACCCTCGCCATCGACGCCAAGGCGAAGGCCCTCAAGGCCGCCGGACGCCCGGTGATCGGCTTCGCCGCGGGCGAGCCCGACTTCCCGACCCCGGACTACATCGTCGAGGCGGCGGTCGAGGCCTGCCGCAACCCGAAGTTCCACCGCTACACCCCGGCCGGCGGTCTGCCCGAGCTGAAGGCCGCGATCGCCGCCAAGACGCTGCGCGACTCCGGCTACGAGGTCGAGGCCTCCCAGGTACTGGTGACCAACGGCGGCAAGCAGGCGATCTACGAGGCGTTCGCGGCCGTCCTCGACCCGGGCGACGAGGTCATCGTCCCGGCCCCGTACTGGACGACGTACCCGGAGTCGATCCGCCTCGCGGGCGGCGTCCCGGTCGAGGTCGTCGCCGACGAGACCACCGGCTACCGCGTCTCCGTCGAGCAGCTGGAGGCCGCGCGCACCGACCGGACGAAGGTCGTCCTGTTCGTCTCCCCGTCCAACCCGACCGGCTCGGTCTACAGCGAGGCCGACGCCCGCGCGATCGGCGAGTGGGCCGCCGAGCACGGCCTGTGGGTCATGACGGACGAGATCTACGAGCACCTGGTCTACGGCGACGCGAAGTTCACCTCGCTGCCGGTGCTGGTCCCGGCCCTGCGCGACAAGTGCATCATCGTCAACGGCGTCGCCAAGACGTACGCCATGACCGGCTGGCGCGTGGGCTGGGTCATCGCCCCGCAGGACATCGTCAAGGCCGCGACGAACCTCCAGTCGCACGCCACCTCCAACGTCTCCAACGTGGCGCAGGTCGCCGCGCTGGCCGCCGTCTCGGGCAACCTCGACGCGGTCGCGGAGATGCGCAAGGCCTTCGACCGCCGCCGCCAGACGATGGTCAAGATGCTGAACGAGATCGACGGCGTCTTCTGCCCGACGCCGGAGGGCGCGTTCTACGCGTACCCCTCGGTCAAGGAGCTCCTGGGCAAGGAGATCCGCGGCAAGCGCCCGCAGACCTCGATCGAGCTGGCCGCCCTGATCCTCGACGAGGCCGAGGTCGCGGTCGTCCCGGGCGAGGCCTTCGGCACCCCGGGCTACCTCCGCCTCTCGTACGCCCTGGGCGACGAGGACCTGGTCGAGGGCGTGACCCGCGTCCAGAACCTCCTGGCCGAGGCCAAGGCCTAGAGCGGCCCGCACGACCATCCGGAGCGGCGGCACCCCACCAGGGGTGTCGCCGCTCCGGCACGTGCGGCCCCGTCGGCGTCGCGGCGCGCCCCCACACCGCCCCGGCATCAGATTCACGTTCGGGCAACATCCCGTTCAGGTAATGCGCTGCCAATCGGGTGACCGATACGGCAGGATCGCCAGATGGAGCACGCACGCGATCTCACGCTTCTGCCGAAGGCCCACCTGCACCTGCACTTCACCGGCTCGATGCGCCCATCGACCCTCCTGGAGCTCGCCGACAAGTACGGCGTGCGCCTGCCGGACGCCCTGACCGCGGGCGAGCCGCCCAAGCTCCGCGCCACCGACGAGCGCGGCTGGTTCCGCTTCCAGCGGCTCTACGACGCCGCCCGCTCCTGTCTGCGCGAGCCCGAGGACATCCGCCGCCTGGTCCGCGAGGCCGCCGAGGAGGACGTCCGGGACGGCAGCGGCTGGCTGGAGATCCAGGTGGATCCCACGTCCTACGCCCCCCTGCTCGGCGGCATGATCCCCGCCGTCGAGATCATCCTGGACGCGGTCGACGCCGCCTCCCGCGAGACCGGCCTCGGGATGCGCGTCCTGATCGCCGCGAACCGCATGAAGCACCCCCTCGACGCCCGCACCCTGGCCCGCCTCGCCGTCCGCTACGCCGACCGCGGCATCGTCGGCTTCGGCCTCTCCAACGACGAGCGCCGCGGCATGGCCCGCGACTTCGACCGGGCCTTCGCCATCGCCCGCGAGGGCGGCCTGCTCGCCGCCCCGCACGGCGGTGAGCTGACCGGGCCCTCCTCCGTCCGCGACTGCCTCGACGACCTGCACGCCGCCCGCATCGGGCACGGCGTCCGGGCCGCCGAGGACCCCCGGCTCCTCAAGCGGCTCGCCGACCGGCAGGTCACCTGCGAGGTCTGCCCGGCCTCCAACGTCGCCCTGGGGGTCTACGAACGCCCCGAGGACGTCCCGCTGCGCACCCTCTTCGAGGCCGGGGTGCCGATGGCGCTCGGCGCCGACGACCCGCTGCTGTTCGGGTCCCGGCTGGCCGCGCAGTACGAGATCGCGCGCCGCCACCACGCCTTCACCGACGCGGAACTCGCCGAGCTGGCGCGGCAGTCGGTACGCGGTTCGGCCGCGCCCGAGGACGTACAGGCGAAGCTGCTGGCCGGGATCGACCACTGGCTGGCTTCGTAGCGGGCGGCGCCGTCAGCGGGTGAGCCGCAGGTCGCCTTCCCAGCAGTCGGCCCGGACCCGGTCGCCGTCGGCGAAGCCGATCTCCAGGTGGGTGCGCCCGGTCCGCGGGGCCGCGAACTCGGCGACGGTCGCCACCGTGTCGCCGAGGTGGCGCAGGAAGGGGTGGTCGCCGAGGTCCTCGCCGACCTCGATGCGGCCCCACTCCCCCATGTCGTACGGCTCGTGCGGGGTGGCGGACTCCACGATGAGGCAGCCGTCGGACCCGGTGGTGATCCGGGTGGACTCGCCCTCGCTGTCGATCAGCCAGACGTCGAGCGGCGCCTCGGAGCGTTCGCCTTCGTAGACGTGCCAGGACGCGACGGCGCCCTGGATCTCGCGGCCCACGAGGCGGGTGGGGTCCGTGCCGGCACCGTGCCGGGGGCATTGCATGGGGGGCCGGGGCTCCTTCAGATGCTGACGCCGACCGTCACCGGTTCGTTGACCAGGGTGACACCGAAGGCCGCGTGGACGCCCGCGACGACCTCGCGGGCCAGGGTGAGGAGGTCCTCGGTGGTGGCCTCGCCGCGGTTGGTCAGCGCGAGGGTGTGCTTGGTGGAGATGCGCGCGGGGCCGGTGCCGTAGCCCTTGGTGAATCCGGCCTTGTCGATCAGCCAGGCCGCGCTGGTCTTCGTACGTCCGTCACCGGCCGGGTAGGCGGGCGGGGCGGTGTCGGGGCCGAGGCGGTCCGCGACGCGGGCGAGGAAGGCGGCGTACGCCTCGTCGCCGAGGATCGGGTTGTGGAAGAAGGAGCCGGCGGACCAGGTGTCGTGGTCGGCGGGGTCCAGCACCATGCCCTTGCCGGCGCGCAGCCGCAGCACGGTGGCGCTGGCGGTGGCGGCGGGGACCCGGTCTCCGGCCTCGACGCCGAGGGCGCGGGCGGTCTCGGGGTACTTGATCGGCGCGGACAGCCCGCCGGCGTCCTCCAGGGCGAAGCGGACGCGCAGGACGACGTACCGGTCGGGCTGGTCCTTGAAGGTGCTGTTGCGGTACGAGAACCCGCACTCGGCGGCGGTCAGCGTGACCGTCTCGCGGCGGGTGCGGTCGTAGGCGACGACCTCGGTGACGGTGTCGCAGACCTCCTGGCCGTACGCCCCGACGTTCTGGATCGGGGTGGCGCCGGCGGAGCCGGGGATTCCGGCGAGGCATTCGATGCCGGCGAGGCCCGCTTCGACCGTACGGGCGACGGCCGCGCTCCAGTTCTCCCCCGCGGCGAGCTCCAGGGTGGTGCCGGTCAGGGTGAAGCCGGTGGTCGCGATGCGCAGGGCGGTGCCGTCGAAGCCCTGGTCGCCGATGACCAGGTTGCTGCCGCCGCCGATGACGAGGAGCGGGGTTCCGCTGTCGTCGGCCGCGCGGACGGCGTCGATCACCTCGGCGTCGGTGGTCGCCGTGACGAGGCGGGCTGCGGGACCACCGAGGCGGAAGGTGGTCAGCGGGGCGAGGGGGGCGTCGTGGAGTTCCTGCACGGGGACAAGAGTACGGTCCGTGCCCCTCGCATCCCTGCGGGGCCACGGACCGTACGCGCCGGAGGCGCTCAGCCGGTCGTCCGCTGCCGGTGCCGCTGCTCGGCGAGGCGGCGCTCGGCCTCGGCCCAGCTGATGGGCAGCTCGGCGGCCGGAACGCTCCAGAAGGTGAAGACGGACTCCTTCGTGAACGCGCTCGCGGCGCGGGAGGTGGAGCGGTGCGGCTCGCTGCGGGCGAAGCGGTAGAGCGCCTCGCGGTCCTCCCACGCGGAGAGGGTGAGGAAGGTGCGGCTGAACACCCGGGCCCGCAGGGCGACGCCGTTGGCGCCGGGGGCCTTGCGGACCTGGAGGATGATCCCCGGGGTCCGGAGGAAGAACCGGAGGGCCCCGAGCAGGCCGGCGGTCTCGAAGCGGGAGGCCATGACGTAGACCTCGGCGGCGGGCTCGGGCCGCGTGGGCGTGGACCAGGGGACGTCGGGCATGGCGTGACTCCTCGGGGTCTGGTGGGTCGGCGGTCAGCGGGCGGGGATCTCGTCGGGGACCGCGCCCGTCCGGGCGCCGACGGCCGGGTACGGCTCCTCCTTCCGCTTCTTCCGCTTCTCCCCTTCCTTCTCCTTCGCGGGGAGCAGCAGGGCGAACAGCGCGGCCAGGGCGACGGCCCCGGCGCCGATCCACAGGGCGGGGACGGTGCCGTCGGTGAAGGCCTGCGGGCTCTCGTAGCCGCCCTGGGCGGAGAAGACAGTGGCCAGGACGGCGATGCCGAGGGCGCCGCCGACCTCGCGCAGGGCGCTGTTGGTGCCGGAGGCCTTGCCCTGGTCGGCGGGGGCCACGGTGGCCATCAGGGCGTAGGAGGCGGGCGCGAAGTACAGGCCCATGCCGATGCCGCTGAGGATCAGCGCGGGCAGCTGGGCGGCGTACGAGATGTCGGTGGTCAGCGTCATGGCGTACCAGACGAGGCCCGCGGCCTGGAAGGCCAGACCGGCGGAGATGACGGGGCGGCTGCCGATCCGGTCGGCGAGGATGCCCGCGATCGGGGAGAGGACCATCGGCATTCCGGTCCAGGGGAGCATCCGCAGCCCGGCCTCGGTGGGCGAGTAGCCGGCGACGCCCTGGAGGTACTGGCTGAGCAGGAAGATCGAGCCGAACATGCCGAGGAACATCAGCAGGCTGGCCATGTTGATCCCGAGGAAGCCCCGGCTGCGGAAGAGGCGCATGGGGAGCATGGGGTTGGCGTTGCGGAAGCCGTGGTGGATGAACCCGCCGACGAGTGCGACGCCGCCGATCAGGCCGGTGAGGACGGGGGCGCTGGTCCAGCCGTGGGCGTTGGCGTTGACCAGGGCGTAGACGATGCCGAAGAGGCCGCCGCTGATGAGGAGCGTGCCGGGGATGTCGAGGCGGGCGTTCGGGGCGGTGGACTCGGCGAGGCGGAGGCGGGAGAGCGGGATCAGGGCGAGGCCGACGGGAACGTTGAGCCAGAAGATCCACTGCCAGGAGATGTGCTCGGTGAGGCTGCCGCCGATGAGGGGGCCGCAGGCGACGGCGAGGCCGGTGAGGGCCCCGTTGATGCCGAGGGCCATGCCGCGCCGGGCGGCCGGGACGGCGGCGGTGAGCAGGGTGAGCGTGAGCGGCATCATCACCGCCGCGCCGACGCCCTGGACGGCGCGGGCGGCGATGAGCTCGTTGATGCCGGGCGAGAGGGCGGCCGCGGCGGAGGCGCCGGTGAAGAGGGTGAGGCCGGCGATGAAGAGCCTGCGCCGGCCGAACCGGTCACCGAGGGCGGCGCCGAGCATGAGGAGGACGGCGAAGGTGAGGGTGTAGGCGTTCACCGTCCATTCGAGATCCTCCAGCTTGCCGCCGAGATCCTCGCGGATGGCGGGGAGCGCGGTGGTGACGACGAGGTTGTCGAGGGCGGCCATGAAGCCGGCGGTTCCGGTGATGACGAGGGCCCAGACGGCGGGTCCCCTGAGGCGGGTGCCGTCGTCGATGGCGGTGTGCGTGGTGGTCACGATTCCCCCTGCAATGCTTTGTTAGTGATCGCTGACTAACTTTCGCGGCCATGAAAGCGCCGCGCGTGGAACGCGGTTCGGGCGGGCTACGCCCGCGCGGATCGGGCGGGCGCTGCACCCGCCCCCTCACCTACGGAGCACCAGCGCCCCTCCCCGAGGGCTAGCACCCCTCCCAGACCCGGTGTTCGCGCGGGAACCCGAGTGCGGAGAGCGTGTTGATGAGCATCCCGTGCGCCATGAAGTTGGTGGTCACTTCGACATCGGCCCCGAGGGGCACGTGGACGGTGTCCCACAGGTTCTCCCAGCCGGCCCTCACCAGCTCGCCGAACCCCGGCTCCCCGGCGGCCTCGGCGGCGGCGACGGTGACGTACACCTGGAGCTGCATCTGGAGCTTGTCGGGGTGATCGGCGATCAGCTTCATGTACGCCTCCCCCATGGCGACGAGCGCCTCGTCGGCACTGCGACCCTTGGCCGCCTCCTCGAAGACGAGCCGGATGTCCTCCATGCAGCGCGTGGTGGCGGCCAGGAAGATCGCCTGCTTGTTGGGGAAGAGCCGGAAGAGGTACGGCTGCGAGACCCCGACGCGCTTGGCGATCGCCTCGGTGGAGGTCCCGTAGTAGCCGCCGCGCGCGAACTCGTGCATCGCCGCGCGAATGACGCTCTCGCGCCGCTCTTCTGCGCTCATCCTTGCCATGGTTCAAAGTTAGTGCTCAATCACTAACTCCGTCAACCGGGGCGGTGTACGCACACGCTTGCGGCTGCGGGGGCTGCGGCTGCGGCTGCGGGGGCTGCGGCTGCGGCTGCGGCTGCGGCTGCGGCTGCGGGGCTACGGCTACAGCACGGCTGCGGCTGGCGTTCGGCCGCCGGCCGGGTACTGGGCTGAGCTACAAACGTGACCTGCAAGAAGAGGGCCGCTGGGGGCTGGGCTGAGCCGTCACCTGCCGGTTCGAGCGTGGAGACCGACCCACACCCACGGCCGGCAGCGCTTCCACTGCCACGTGCCCACGAGGACGGAAGAGCGGGCGCGACCACCCAGAGCGCCCAGAGCACCCAGGTCGACCCAGCACCCAGGCCGGCCAGGCGCCCAGGCCGACCAGGCCGGCCGGACACGGCGGCTGGGGCCGGCCGGACACGGCGGCTGGGGCCGGCCGGACACAGCGGCTGGAGTCGGCCGGACACGGCGGCTGGAGTCGGCTGGGGCCGGGGGACCACTCCCCCAACCCAGCCGACCCAGTGGTCTCCTACGGAGGCACGGGCGAACCGTGCCGCACGAAAGGAGCCGCACCCGGGACGGGCCGCCATCACGGGTGCTCGAACCGGCAGGTGACGTCCCAGCCGAGCCCCCGGCGGCCCTCTTCTTGCAGGTCACGTTTGTAGCTCAGCCCACCACCGCACCCGGCAGCCGAGCACGCGCCGGAACCGAGGCCCACACACCGGCGCCGCCGGGCCGAGCAGCCAAGGAGCGACGAACGTCACTCTGGATCAACCCCGGCCAAGGCGGCCGACCAGGGCAGTCGGCCGGGACAACCGGCCGGGACAGCCGACCAGGACAGCCAGCCGGGACAGCCGACCACGACAGCCGACCGCGAGACCCGGGCGGGACGCTCAGGTCCCGCCCACACCCGCCCGCACCGCACCGCCCGCACCGCCTGCACCACCCGCCCGGCACCCGCCCGCCCCAGGCCTCAGCCCAGCTGGACGACCGCGCGGGACATCCCCAGGACCTTCTGGCCCGCGCTCATCGCCGTCAGGTCCACGCGGACGCGGTTGTCGTCGAGCTTCGCGGCCACCTTCGCCGAGACCTCGATCACCGCGCCCCGCTCGTCGTTCGGGACCACGACCGGCTTGGTGAACCGCACGCCGTACTCCACGACCGCGCCCGGGTCGCCCACCCAGTCGGTGACGACGCGGATCGCCTCGGCCATCGTGAACATGCCGTGCGCGATCACGTCCGGCAGCCCGACCTCCGTGGCGAACTTCTCGTTCCAGTGGATCGGGTTGAAGTCACCCGACGCACCCGCGTACCGCACCAGCGTGGCGCGCGTCACCGGGAAGGAGCCCGACGGCAGTTCGGTGCCGACCTCGACGTCGGCGTACTGGATCTGCGCAGTCATCTCAGGCCTCCTCGGGGGCGCGGGACACGAGCTTCGTCCACGCCGTCACCACGTGCTCGCCGGTCTCGTCGTGGACCTCGCCGCGGATGTCGATGATGTCGTTGCCGGCCATCGACTTCACGGCCTCGATCGTGGAGGACACCGACAGGCGGTCACCGGCCCGCACCGGGCGGGAGTACGCGAACTTCTGGTCGCCGTGCACGACGCGGCTGTAGTCCAGACCCAGCTGCGGGTCCTCGATGACCTGGCTCGCCGCCGCGAAAGTGATGGCAAACACAAAAGTCGGAGGGGCGATCACATCCAGGTGACCGAACGCCTTGGCCGCCTCGGGGTCGGTGTAGACGGGATTGGCGTCACCCACCGCTACCGCGAATTCGCGGATCTTCTCCCTGCCGACCTCGTACGGATCGGTGGGCGGGTAGCTCCGCCCCACGAAGGACTGGTCGAGCGCCATGGCTCACTACCTCCTGATTGAACGGACACGAAAACAAAGGCGACCGCCGAAACGACACAAGGCCGCCCCCAATGAAGGGGACGACCTCATGACGGTGCCTGTATTCGAGACTTCGCTGGGGTCAGCGGGTCTCGCGGTGCGCGGTGTGCGAGTTGCAGCGCGGGCAGTGCTTCTTCATCTCCATGCGGTCCGGGTTGTTACGCCGGTTCTTCTTGGTGATGTAGTTCCGCTCCTTGCACTCCACGCAGGCCAGCGTGATCTTCGGGCGGACGTCGGTGGCAGCCACGTGAGTGCTCCTTGACGGACAATTGGGACGGATGAACGCATACAAGAGTAGCCGACCGGGAGACCGACCCCGCAATCGGCTACTATGTGTAGCGGCGACCGGACTTGAACCGGTGACACAGCGATTATGAGCCGCTTGCTCTACCGACTGAGCTACGCCGCTTTGATGTGATCAGCTCCCCACCCGAGGGCGGGGAACCTCTCTCACCAGAGCCCCAATGCGGAATCGAACCGCAGACCTTCTCCTTACCATGGAGACGCTCTACCGACTGAGCTATTGGGGCGAGCGAGGAAGACATTACACGGTTGCGCGCCCATCGCCCAAATCCTTTGGGGGGACCGGGCTCCGAGGGGGTCCGCCGGTGATTCCCGATCAAGGACCAGACGCCTCCCGGGCCGATTTCGGCCCCTTTTGTGACCGGGCTCACCACCAGCCCCAATCATCAACCCCAGCCACCACCCGCGCACCACCACCACGCCGGGCGGCCCCGCACGCGCCGGGGCGCGTGTGCACCACACCGGTACGACTATTGCGCTCTTCCCTGAAGCGGGCACCCCCGCGCCCTAGGCTCTGAGCACGCTGCGTGATCTTGGGCCCCTCGGCCACGGCCACGGCCCAGGAACCGCCCGAGCCACCGCAGGAGCGCGATGTCCGACAGCCAGCCGCAGCAGCCGTCCCACTCCCCGCGCAGCGGCCGCGGCGGCGAGGGCGGCGGCGCCGGGAACCTCCGCCCGGCCGGCCAGGGAGGCAAGGGGAGCCAGGGGGGCAGCGGGAACGCGGCCGCCGCCGAGTCCACCACCCTGTTGCTCGCCGGGGCCCGCCTCACCGACGGCCGCACCGTCGACGTCCGGCTCAGCGGCGGCCGGATCCAGGCCGTCGGCACCGCGGGCAGCCTCCCCGCCCCCGCCCTCTCCCGCGTGGACCTCGGCGGCTACCTGCTGCTCCCGGCCCCCGCCGAGCCGCACGCCCACGGGGACACCGCCCTGACGGCCGACGGCGAGGGGCCGGTCTCGTACACGCCCGACGAGGTTCAGCGCCGCGCCACCGAGGCGGCCCTGCTCCAGCTCGGCCACGGCGCCACGGCCGTACGGTCCCACGTGCGGATCGGCGACATGCACGGCCTCGGCCCCATGGAGGCCGTGCTCCAGGCGCGCCGCTCGCTGCGCGGGCTCACCGACCTCACCGCCGTCGCGGTGCCCCGCCTGCTCACCGGCGTGGCCGGCGCCGACGGGCTCGCCATGCTGCGCGACGCCGTGAAGATGGGCGCTGCGGTGATCGGCGGCTGCCCGGACCTGGACCCCGACCCGACCGGCTTCCTCGAAGCCGTCCTGGAACTCGCCGCCGAGCACGGCTGCCCCGTGGACCTGCACACGGACGGTGACGATCCGGGCCGCCTCGCGCGGCTCGCGGCGATGTCCGGCGGGCTGCGCCCCGGGGTCACCATCGGCCCCTGCGGCGGCCTGTCCCGGCTCCCGCTGGACGTGGCGCACCGGGCCGCCGACCAGCTGGCCGCGGCCGGGGTACGGGTGACCTGCCTGCCCCAGGGCGACTGCGCGGCCCTGGAGCGCCGCGGCCTGCGCACCGCGCCCGTGCGGCTGCTGCGCGCCGCCGGGGTCCGGGTCGCGGCCGGGAGCGGGGCGCTGCGGGACGCCGGGAACCCGGTCGGCCGCGGGGATCCGCTGGAGGCGGCGTACCTGCTGGCCTCCCAGGGCGGGCTGCGGCCCGCCGAGGCCTACGCGTCGGTCAGCGGCGCCGCCCGCGAGGCGATGGGGCTGCCGGAGGTGCGGGTGGAGGCCGGCTTCCCGGCGGAGCTGCTCGCCGTGCGCGGGGACCGGATCGCGGGGGTGCTGTCCCTGGCGTACAGCCGGATCGTGATCCACCGGGGCCGGGTGGTAGCCCGTACGAGTGCCGTGCGGGAGTACTGCGACTCCGCCGTCGCGGTGGCCCTGGACCTGCCCCGGCAGGGCCGTATGGAGCCCGGTCCCTGAGCGTTCGCCCGCCGTTCGCGGGCGTGCGCGCCCGGCTCGTCGTACGGTCGGGACATGCGCATCGTCATCGCGGGTGGACACGGTCAGATCGCGCTGCGGCTGGAGCGGCTGCTCTCCGCACGCGGGTACGAGGTCGCGGGCATCATCCGCGATCCGGCGCAGGGCGACGACCTCAGGGAAGTGGGCGCCGAACCGGTGCTGTGCGACCTGGAGTCGGCCTCGGTGGAGCACGTGGCGGGGATCCTGCAGGGCGCGGACGCGGCGGTGTTCGCGGCCGGCGCGGGTCCGGGCAGCGGCGTGGCCCGCAAGGACTCCGTGGACCGGGGCGCGGCGGTGCTGTTCTCCGACGCCGCCGAACGGGCGCGGGTGCGCCGCTTCCTGATGGTCTCTTCGATGGGCGCGGACGCCTGGCACGAGGGTGACGACGTGTTCGACGCCTATCTGCGGGCCAAGGGCGAGGCCGACGACCACGTCCGGACCCGGCTGGGTCTGGAGTGGACGGTGCTGCGCCCCGGCTCGCTGCTCGACGACGCGGGCCGGGGCCTGGTCCGGTTGGGGGCGCGGACGGGGCGCGGGTCGGTCCCGCGCGACGACGTGGCCGCGGTGCTGGCGGAGCTGATCGAGACTCCGGCGACGGCCGGTCTGACGCTGGAGCTGGTCTCCGGGTCGACGCCGGTCGAGGTGGCCGTGAAGGACGTCGCGGGGAACTGAGCGCCGTCCTGTTCACGGGGTCAGAACTCGGCGCTCACCTTGTCGTCGGACCGGCCGACCGAGTCCTGACGGTACTGGTCCTCGTACGCCTGCCGGATCCGCTCGATGCGCACGCCGCGCTCCTCGGCCTCCTTCTCCGGGTAGAGGAGGACCAGTTCGTACGAGGTCTCGCGGATGGTCTTCCCGTCCTGGCCGCGCCACTGGCCACGGCCGTCGTGGAGGGTGAGGCCCTCGGGGAAGGCGGGGGTGATCTCCCGGTCCAGGAAGCGGAGGAACTCCGGTTCCGCGACGGGGGGCAGGCCGTCGGGGCGGGCGGTGCCGAAGTAGAGCCGGGTCTCTTGGTACGGCTGCCCGACGTGCTGGTCCAGTGCCGCTCCCACCAGGGCCGGGATGCCGGCGCCGAGCAGGGCGAGGAGCACCCCGCCGCCCGCTTTGCCACGTGTGTCCGAAGTCCATTTCACGCCGGGAGAACGACCGGACGCCTGCATCGGTGCGGCCGGAGCGGCCGATGGGGTGACTGCGCCCTGGCGGGCAGGTACGGCGGCCGCGGGCGACAACGAGAAGACCCCCGCCACTGCGCTTCCGCAGTAACGGGGGTCTTGCATCGCGTGGCGGCGCCAGGGTTCGAACCTGGGTAGGCTGAGCCGGCAGATTTACAGTCTGCTCCCTTTGGCCACTCGGGCACACCGCCAAGATTGCTGCCATTTTTCCGCCTTTCGGCGGCGCTCCCTGGCAACGACGTAAACGATACCTGATGTCCGGGGGTGCTTCGCCACCTGATTGATCAGCGCTCCCGGCGGGCGTGGTGGCTAGGCTTTGCCGAGCGGGCCGGGGATGTCCGGCCGCGCCCTCCGGGGCACAACACAGCCGATTTCAAGGAGCCACAGCACATGGCCGACTCCAGTTTCGACATCGTCTCGAAGGTCGAGCGGCAGGAGGTCGACAACGCCCTCAACCAGGCCGCCAAGGAACTCTCGCAGCGCTACGACTTCAAGGGCACCGGCGCCTCGATCGCCTGGTCCGGCGACAAGATCCTGATGGAGGCGAACTCCGAGGAGCGCGTCAAGGCCGTTCTCGACGTCTTCGAGACCAAGCTGGTCAAGCGCGGGATCTCGCTCAAGGCGCTCGACGCCGGCGAGCCGCAGCTGTCCGGCAAGGAGTACAAGATCTTCGCCAGCATCGAGGAGGGCATCTCCCAGGAGAACGCCAAGAAGGTCGCGAAGATCATCCGGGACGAGGGCCCCAAGGGCGTCAAGGCCCAGGTCCAGGGCGAGGAGCTGCGCGTCAGCTCCAAGAGCCGCGATGACCTCCAGGCCATCCAGCAGCTCCTCAAGGGCAAGGACCTGGACTTCGCGATCCAGTTCGTGAACTACCGCTGATCAGCGTCTTCGACCTGCGCGCACGCCGCTAGAGCAGCCCCGCGGGGCACACGGGGGCACAGCAGGGGCACAGCGCCGGGGCCCGCCTCGACGACCGCCCTGGCCGTGCCCCCATTGGCGTTTCCCGGCCCCCCGGCCACGGGTGCGCGCAAGGGTGTGTGCGGGGCGTGCGCGGCGCATGCTCCTTCCCGGGCTCCCTGTGGTCACTAGGCGTGGGCGGATGCGCCCAGCACGCTGGGTGTCATCCATCACACCGTGTGGCAGGGGGTTCTCGCATGCCTGGGGCCGGTAGTTTCCGCGAAGACTTCGGGGCGTCCGTGGTCGTCGCACTGGTGGCGCTACCGCTCTGTGTCGGGGTGGCCGTCGCCTCCGGGGTGCCGGCCGAGCTGGGGATCGTCACCGGGGTGGTCGGCGGACTGGTCACCGGGTGGTTCCGGGGGAGTTCGCTCCAGGTCAGCGGCCCGGCCGCGGGGCTGACCGTGCTCGTCTACGAGGCGGTGCACGCGTACGGCCTGGCCGCGCTCGGGGTACTGGTGCTGGCGGCGGGCGTGCTGCAACTGGGCATGGGCGTGCTGCGGCTCGGGCGGTGGTTCCGGGCGATCTCCGTCGCCGTCGTGCACGGGATGCTGGCCGGGATCGGGCTCGTGCTGATCGCCGGGCAGCTGTACGCGCTGGGCGGTGTCCCGGCACCCGGGGACACCCTGGGCAAGCTCGGAGGGATGACCGAGCTCGGCGGGCGGGCCGACTGGGCCGCCGTGGCGCTGGGCGCCGCGACCGTGGCCGTCCTGGTGGCGTGGCGGCGCGTACCGGACCGGCTGCGCCTCGTACCGGGCGCGCTGGTCGGGGTGGCGGCCGCCACCGGCGCGGCCGTACTGCTGGAGCTGCCCGTGGCGAAGGTGCGGGTCACGGGGGTGCTGGAGGCCGTGTCCCCGCCCGCCTGGGGGGACTTCGGAGTGCTGGCCTCCGTCGGGGTCGTCGGGACGGTGGTCGCGCTCGCGCTGATCGCCTCCGCCGAGACGCTGTTCAGCGCCGCCGCCGTGGACCGGATGCACGATGGGGACCGCACCGACTACGACCGCGAACTCGTCGCCCAGGGCTTCGGCAACGCCGTCTGCGGGCTGCTCGGGGCGCTGCCGATGACCGCCGTGATCGTGCGCAGCGCCGCGAACGTGGAGGCCGGGGCACGCACCCGCGCGGCCCGGATCATGCACGGCGGCTGGCTGCTGCTGTTCGCCGTGGCACTCCCCCAGGCCCTGGAGGTGGTGCCGCTCGCCGCGCTCGCCGGGGTGCTGCTGCACGCCGGCTGGAAGCTGCTGCCGGCCCGGGCGGTGGCCGTCCTGTGGCGGACGCACCGGGGCGAGGCGGTGGTGCTGGTGGCGACGGCCGCCGCGATCGTGGCCACCAACCTCTTCGAGGGCGTGCTCATCGGCCTGGGACTGGCCGTCGCCAAGGCCGCCTGGGAAACCTCCCACGTGCACGTCGAGGAGGTGTGGGAGGGCGATGAGCTGTGCGTCCGCGTCCTGGGAAACGCCAGCTTCCTGCGGCTGCCGAAGCTGCTGGACGCCCTGGAGGCGCTGCCGCACGGGCCGTCGGTGCGGCTCGACCTGAGCGGACTGCGCCACCTCGACCACGCCTGCCTGACCGCGCTCGACGGCTGGGAGCGCAACCGGCCGCCGCTGCCCGGCCGGGAGGGCGTCGCCTGACCTGCCCGGCGGACGGAGCGCGACGGCATGCGGACGGGATCCCGGCACGTCATCCGGCCCGGCTACCCTCCGCCCGTGGACAACGAGTTGAAGCGCACCCTGGGGGTCCGCGACGCGGTCGTCGTCGGGCTGGGCGCGATGGTCGGGGCCGGCATCTTCGCCGCGCTCGCCCCGGCGGCGCGCGCGGCGGGCCCGGCCGGGGGCGCGCTCCTCGGCGCCCTGGCCCTGGCGGCGGTCGTGGCCTACTGCAACGCGCGTTCCTCGGCGCGGCTGGCCGCCCGCCATCCGGCCTCCGGCGGGACGTACGTGTACGGGCGCGAGCGGCTCGGCCCCTTCTGGGGGTACCTGGCGGGCTGGGGTTTCGTGGTCGGCAAGACCGCGTCCTGCGCGGCGATGGCGCTCACGGTCGGGGCGTACGTCTGGCCGGGGCAGCAGCACGCGGTGGCCGTCGCGGCGGTGGTGGCGCTGACCGCGGCGAGCTACGGCGGCGTGCAGAAGTCCGCCCGGATCGCGCGGGTGATCGTGGCGGTGGTGCTGGCGGTGCTGGCCGGGGTCGTCGTGGTGTGCCTGTCCTCCGGCGCGGCCGACGCCGGACGGCTGGGCGGCGGGGCCGCCGGGGGCTGGTCCGGGGGCGGACTGTTGCAGGCGGCCGGGCTGCTGTTCTTCGCCTTCGCCGGCTACGCCCGGATCACCACCCTGGGTGAGGAGGTGCGCGATCCGGAGCGCACGATCCCGCGGGCGGTGCCGATCGCCCTGGGGATCGCCCTGTGCGTGTACGCCGCGGTCACGGTGGCGGCGCTGTCGGTGCTGGGCGCCGACGGTCTGGCGGGGTCCGCGGCCCCGCTGGCCGACGCCGTGCGCGCGGCCGGATGGCCCGGACTGGCCCCCGTCGTCCGGGTGGGCGCGGCGCTGGCCGCGCTGGGTTCACTGCTCGCGCTGCTGCTCGGGGTGTCGCGGACCACCCTGGCGATGGCCCGGGACGGCCATCTCCCGCGCGCGCTGGCCGCCGTACATCCCCGGTATCAGGTGCCGCACCATGCGGAGCTGGCCGTGGGCGCGGTGGTGGTGGCGCTCGCGGCGACCGGTGATCTGCGGGGCGCGATCGGCTTCTCCTCTTTCGGAGTGCTGGCCTACTACGCGATCGCGAACGCCTCCGCGTGGACTCTCGGTTCAGCTGTCAAGGGCCGTGCCGTGGCAGCGGTCGGGCTGTCCGGCTGTGTGGTGCTGGCCTGCGCGCTGCCGGCCGCTTCGGCGGTCGCGGGTGCGGCGGTGCTGGCGCTGGGCGCGGTGACCTACGGGGTGCGCGCGCGGCTCACGCGCGGGGCCTGAACGCCCGGCGCGCAAGGCCCGCGGCCTGGAATCACGGCCTGGGACCCCGACCTGGAGCCACCTCGGGCCGGAGCTTCCCGGCCGCGTCGGAGGCCGAACCCGCGCTCCGCGGCGCGGAGACGGCGGCCCCCGGGCCGGGGCGTCACGCCCGCCCGGATATGTCCTCGGCCGCGGTCGGCGCACCGGCGCCGGGTGACCCCGGCAGCCGGTTCCCCTGGCCGCGCGCGGAGTTGCGTACGCGGTGTGCGCCTTGCATCGGCAACTGCTCGGTCCCGTTCATGTGTTCATGGTGACCGACGCCACTGACAATCGCCCCGACCTGCGCTTCTGCGCTCAGCGGGAGGCGAACGGTGCGTCCGTCGGGACGATTTCACGGCCGAGCGGGAGCAGGGACAGCGGGACCATCTTGAAGTTGGCGATGCCGAAGGGGATGCCGATGATCGTGACGCAGAGGGCGATGCCGGTGACGATGTGGCTCAGGGCCAGCCACCAGCCGGCCAGGAGCAGCCACAGGACGTTGCCGATGCAGGAGCCGGCGCCCGCGTCGCGGCGCTCGACCGTGGTGTAGCCGAAGGGCCAGAGGGCGTAGACGGCGATGCGGAAGGCCGCGATGCCGAACGGGATGCCGATGATGGTGATGCAGAGGAGCACACCCGCCAGGCAGTAGCCGAGGAACAGCCAGACGCCGCTGAGTATGAGCCAAATGACGTTCAGGATTGTCTTCACTGCCGGTGTCCTGCCATCTGTTCGAGCCGGGCGATCCGCTCGGCCATCGGGGGGTGGGTCGAGAACATCCGCGAGAGGCCCTCGCCCGGTCGGAAGGGGTTCGCGATCATCATGTGGCTCGCGGTCTCCAGGCGGGGCTCCGGCGGCAGCGGGAGCTGCTTGGTGCCCGCGTCCAGTTTGCGCAGGGCGCTGGCCAGCGCGAGCGGGTCGCCCGTGAGCTGGGCGCCGGACGCGTCGGCCTCGTACTCGCGCGAGCGGCTGATCGCGAGCTGGATCACGGACGCCGCGATGGGGCCCAGGATCATGATCAGCAGCATACCCAAGAGGCCCGGGCCCTCATCGTCGCTCGACCGGCCGACCGGGATCAGCCAGGCGAAGTTCACCAGGAACATGATCACGGAGGCCAGGGCTCCGGCGACCGAGGAGATGAGGATGTCCCGGTTGTAGACGTGGCTCAGTTCGTGCCCGATGACGCCGCGCAGCTCGCGCTCGTCGAGGATGCGCAAGATCCCCTCCGTGCAGCAGACCGCGGCGTTGCGCGGGTTGCGGCCGGTGGCGAAGGCGTTGGGGGCCTCGGTCGGGGAGATGTAGAGCCGGGGCATGGGCTGGCGCGCGGACGTGGAGAGTTCGCGCACCATGCGGTAGAGCGCGGGGGCCTCGAACTCGCTGACGGGACGGGCGCGCATCGCGCGTAGAGCCAGCTTGTCGCTGTTCCAGTACGCGTAGGCGTTGGTCCCGAGGGCGATCAGGACGGCGACGATCAGGCCGGTCCGCCCGAAGAAGCTCCCGATGACGATGATGAGTGCGGACAGCCCGCCCAGGAGTACGGCGGTCTTCAGCCCGTTGTGCCGGCGGTGCACGGTACGCCCTCCAAATGGTGCGGCAGGGGAGCCCCGTCATGGATTTGAGGGTCTACGGTCCAGTGGACCCTCCCTTCCTGGTCAACGCGAGGTGAGCGCGGCAGGTTCCCCGAGCACGCCGGGGCCGCCGCCCCTGGGGCGGGGGCGGCGGGCGGCTTCGGGCGTTACGCCGTACGGGTGAGGGCGGGCGGCCGCGGGGCGGGCGCCGCGCGGCCTACTGCGGGAACAGGCTGCCCGAGGCGAAGCGCAGGACCAGCTGCGGGGCGCCAGAGAGCACCACGGCGGTGACGGCGGTGAGGACGATGGCGGCCGTGACCGGCAGCGGGACCCGCGTACGGGCGGAGGCGGCGCCGGCGGCCGGGGCGACGCCCTCCTCGGGGGCGCGGAAGAGCAGCGCCGTCCAGCGCAGGTAGTAGTAGAGGGCGATCACGACGTTGATGGCCATGATCACGGCCAGCCAGCCCAGGCCCGCGTCGACGGCGGACTGGAAGACGGTGACCTTGGCGAAGAGCCCGATGATGCCGGGCGGCAGCCCGGCCAGGCAGAGCAGGAAGAAGGCCAGCGAGAGGGCGGCGAGCGGGCGCTGCGCGTACAGGCCCCGGTAGTCGCTGAGGCGCTGCCGGGGCTTCGTACGGGCGACCAGAGCGGCCACGGCGAAGGCGCCGAGGTTCACGGCGGCGTACATCAGCGCGTAGGCGACGGTGGAGCCGATCTGGTCGCGGTCTGAGTAGGCGGCGGCCGCGATCGGGACCAGCAGGTAGCCGGCCTGGCCGACCGAGGACCAGGCGAGCAGCCGTACGGCGCCGTTCACGCGGTCCGCGGACTGGCGCAGCGCGGCCGCGTTGCCGAGCGTCATGGTGAGCGCGGCGAGGACGGCGAGGGCCGGGCCCCAGATGTCGGAGTACGCCGGGAAGGCGATCACGGTGACGAGGATGAGGCCGGTGAAGCCGACGGCCTTGCCGATCACCGACAGGTAGCCGGCGATGGGCAGGGGCGCGCCGACGTACGTGTCCGGGACCCAGAAGTGGAAGGGGACCGCCGCGGTCTTGAAGGCGAAGCCGACGAGGGTGAGCGCGACGCCCGCCATGGCGAGGGTGTCGAGCTGCCCGGGGACGTCTTCGAGGCGGTCGGCGACCTGGGTGAGGTGCAGCGATCCGGTGACGGCGTAGACGAAGCTGACGCCCATCAGCGAGACGGCGGTGGCGGTGACGGAGGACAGGAAGAACTTGAGGGCGGCCTCGGAGGAGAGCCGGTCGCCGCGGCGCATGCCGACGAGGGCGAAGGCGGGCAGCGAGGCGACTTCGAGGGCCACGATCAGGGTGGCGAGGTCGCGGGAGGCGGGCAGCAGGGCCGCGCCGGCCGCCGAGGAGAGCAGCAGGAACCAGTACTCGCCGGCCGGCATGCGGGTGTCGCGGACGGCGGTCACCGACAGCAGGGCGGTGACCAGGGCGCCGGCCAGTACGAGGAACTGGATGACCAGCGTGAAGTGGTCGGCGGTGTAGCTGCACGCGGCGGGGTCGGTGGTCAGGCAGAACGTGGCGCGGTCCCCGGGGCGCAGCGGCAGCAGGCTGAGGGTCGCGGCGGCCAGGCCGGCCACGGAGATCCAGCCGAGCAGCGGCTTGCGCTCCTCCCCAACGAAGAGGTCGGCGACGAGTACGGCGAGGCCGACGGCGGCGGCGATGACCACGGGTGCGATGGCGAGCCAGTCGACGGACTGGACCAGGCTCGGGGTCCCGGCGGGCGCGGCGGCGAGGGCGGGAACGGCGGACAGGACCGTCATGAGTTGCCTCCGGCGAGGAGCTTCTGGACGGCCGGATCGGTGAGGCCGAGGAGGACGGCGGGCCACAGGCCGGCGAGGACGGTGAGGGCGACCAGCGGGGTCCAGGCGGCGAACTCGTAGTGCTGGATGTCCGGGAGGGCCGCCGGGGCGGCGCTCTTGGCCTTCGGGTCGCCCATGCAGACGCGCCGTACGACGATCAGCAGGTAGGCGGCGGTGAGCAGGGTGCCGAAGGCGCCGATGGCCGTGTACGTGAGGAACGCTGGCCGGGACAGTCCCTCGGCCGGGTCGAACGCGCCGAACAGGGCGAGCATCTCGCCCCAGAATCCGGCCAGGCCCGGCAGGCCGAGCGAGGCGACGGCGGCGAAGGCGAGGAACGCGCCGAGGCGGGGGGCGCGGCCGTAGAGCGCCGCGCCGGTGGCCCCGGCGAGGGTGTCGAGGTCGGCGGTTCCGTAGCGGTCCTTGAGGGCGCCGACCAGGAAGAAGAGGAGGCCGGTGATCAGGCCGTGGGCGATGTTGGCGAAGAGCGCGCCGTTGACGCCGGTGGGGCTCATGGACGCGATGCCGAGGAGCACGAAGCCCATGTGGCCGACGGAGGAGTACGCGATGAGGCGCTTGAGGTCGCCCTTGTTGCCGTGGCGCGCGAGCGCGAGGCAGGCGAGGGATCCGTAGACGATGCCGGTGGTGGCGAAGGCGCCCAGGTACGGGGCGAAGGTCTGCATGCCGTCGGGCGTGATGGGGAGCAGGATGCGGACGAAACCGTAGGTGCCCATCTTCAGCAGGACGCCCGCGAGCAGGACGGACCCGACGGTGGGGGCGGCGGTGTGGGCGTCCGGCAGCCAGCTGTGCAGCGGCCACATCGGGGTCTTCACGGCGAGGCCGATGCCGATGGCCAAGACGGCCAGGAGCTGGGTGGTGTGGGTCAGTTCGCGGCCGTTGTCAGAGGCGAGTGCCACCATGTCGAACGTGCCGCTGTTCAGTCCGATCAGCAGCAGACCGAGCAGCATGACGACGGAGCCGAGGAGCGTGAAGAGGATGAACTTCCAGGCGGCGGCCTGCCGCTGAGCACCGCCCCAGCGGGCGATGAGGAAGTACATCGGGATGAGGACCATCTCGAAGGCGAGGAAGAACAGCAGCAGGTCGAGGACGGCGAAGGTCGCGAGGGTGCCGGATTCGAGGACGAGGAGCAGTGCGATGAAGGCCTTCGGGGAAGGGCCTTCGGGGAGCTTGAAGTAGCTGTAGAGCGCGCAGAGGAAGAACAGCAGCGCGGTCATCAGGAGGAGGGGGAGCGAGATGCCGTCGATGCCGAGGTGGATCCGGACGTCCAGCGCCGGGATCCAGCTGATGTCCGTCGTCGCCTGGAAGCGGGACGGGGCGTCGTGGTCGAAGCCCAGGGTGAGGGCGATCGCCGCGGCGAGGATCACGCCGGTCACGGTCACGCCGTGGCGCAGCACGGCCTGTTCGGGGCTCTTGCCCTTGAGCCCGGGCGGGGCCGGCAGGAGGGCCGCGACGGCGCCGAGGAGCGGTGCGGCCACGATGAACGCCAGAAGGAACTGCATCACGGACGGGCTGATATCAATCACGGCTGACTCACGGCTCACGATCCGGCGTTGACGTTGGCGAGGACGGCGGTGGCGATCGCCAGGACCACGGCGCCGGCGAGCAGGGCGCTCAGGTAGCTCTGCACGTTGCCGGTCTGGGCGCGGCGGACGAGGGCGCCGAGCAGCCGGGGGCCGAGGCCCGCACCGCGGACGTACGTGTCGACGACCTCGCGGTCGAGGAAGCGGACGAGGCCGGCCGCGGCCCGGACGGGGCGGACGAAGAGCCGGTCGTAGACGGCGTCGAGGTGGAAGCCGTCGGCCGCGTGGCGGTACAGGGGGCCGAGCAGCGCGCGACCGGGGTCGGGGGCGGGTCCGGCCGGGACGGCGGGGTGGTCGTGGGTCACCTCGGCCACCTCGGGGGTCTCGGCCGCCGAGGCCGCGGCGGCGGTGGCCGCGGACAGCGTGGCGGACACGGCGGCGGGCTGGCCGGTACCGGCTCCGGCCGCGGCCGCGGCGCCGATCGCGGCGGGAGCCGCGGCGGCCTTCGCGGTGGCGCGCTGCCAGAGGCCGTAGGTGAGCAGGGCGCCGACGAGGGCCGCTCCCGTGCCGAGGAGCGAGGTGGTCAGCGTCGGGGTGAGCTCGCCTCCGTCGAACCAGTCGGTGATGGAGTCGAAGGCGAGTCCAAAGGCGATCGACGGGACGGCCAGCAGCCACAGCACGCCGGTCATGGCGAGGGGTTCCTTGCCGTGGTCGGGGGCGGCGGCGCCCTGGCCCCGGAAGGCCATCAGCCACAGCCGGGCGGCGTAGGCGGCGGTGAGCAGGGCGGTCAGCACGCCGGCGACCAGGACGACCCAGCCGGCCGTGACGGGGGCCAGGTCCGAGTGGCCGGTCGCGGTCTGCTCGGCGGCGACGAGGACGGCTTCCTTGGAGAAGAAGCCGGCGAACGGGGGGATCGCGGCGAGCGCGAGGAGCGCGATCGTCATCGTCCAGAAGGCGTCGGGGACGCGCTTGGCCAGGCCGTCCATCCGGGACATGGCGGCCAGGGAGTTCGTGCCGGCGGCGTGGATGATCACGCCCGCGCCGAGGAACAGCAGCGCCTTGAAGGCGCCGTGGGAGAGGAGGTGGAAGACGGCGGCCTCGCGGTCGCCGACGGACAGGGCCCCGGTCATGTAGCCGAGCTGGCCGATCGTCGAGTAGGCCAGCACGCGCTTGATGTCGTCCTGGGCCAGGGCGGCGAGGCCCGAGCCGATCATCGTGACGGCCGCCATGACGGCCATGACCACCAGTGCGGCCTGCGAGGCCGCGAAGACCGGCAGGAGGCGGGCGATGAAGTAGACACCGGCGGCGACCATCGTCGCGGCGTGGATCAGCGCGGAGACCGGGGTGGGGCCCGCCATGGCGTCCGGGAGCCAGGTGTGCAGCGGGAACTGCGCGGACTTGCCCGCGACGCCGGCGAGCAGGAGCAGTGCGATCAGCGTCGGGTGGTCGAGTCCTCCCGCGGCGACGGTGCCCAGGATCTTGGTGATCCGGAAGGAGCCGGCGTCGGTGGCGAGCGCGAACAGGCCGATGAGGAAGGGGACGTCGCCGAGCTTGGTGACGAGGAAGGCCTTCAGGGAGGCGGAGCGGGCCGCCTCGGTCTCCCAGTAGTGGCCGACCAGGAAGTACGAGCAGATGCCCATGACCTCCCAGCCGACCATCAGCACCATCAGGTCGCCGGAGTAGACGACGAGCAGCATGGCGGAGGTGAACAGTGAGACCAGAGCGGCGTAGGACGGGTAGCGCGGGTCCTCGCGGAGGTACGCCGTCGAGTAGAGCTGTACGCAGGTGGCGACGACACCGACCAGGACGGCGACCAGCACGGCGAAGCCGTCCAGGTACAGCGACAGGTCGATCGGCACGGAGCCGGTCGGGGTCAGCTCGGTCGCCGTGCTGATCGGCGGGCCGCCGCCCTGCCGGATGGCGACGAGCACGGCCAGTACGGCGGCGGCCAGCGTCGGCAGCAGCGCGAGCGGGCGGACGAACCCGGGCGCGGTGCGGCCCAGGAGGAGTCCCGCCAGCGCGCCCAGGAACGGGAGGAGGGGGACGAGGACCGCGAGGGTCGTGGTGCTCACGCGGCGACCTCCGGCCGGGCTGTGGTCTGGTCGGGCCGATCCCGCTGCTCGGGCTCGTGGCCCTCGGCGGTGTCGCGCATCTTGTCGACGTCCGAGGTGCCCCGGTTGCGGTACACCATCAGCACGATCGCGAGGCCGATGCCGATCTCGGCGGCGGCGATGGCGATGGTGAAGAGGGTGAGGGCCTGGCCGGCGTGCAGGGTGTCGCGCAGCCAGACGTCGAAGGCCACCAGGTTGAGGTTGACGGCGTTGAGCATCAGCTCGACGGACATCAGGACCAGGATGGCGTTGCGGCGGGCCAGTACGCCGTACAGGCCCGTGCAGAAGAGGAGCGCCGCGAGCACGGCAGGGTAGGCGAGGTGCATCAGCGCTGCCCCTTGCTTTCGTCGGGGCCGTCGGCGGTGGTGGCGCCGGTCGCGGCGGTGGTCGCGTCGTCCTTGCGGGACAGCACGATGGCGCCGATCAGGGCCGCGAGGAGGAGGACGGAGAGCGCCTCGAAGGGCAGCACCCAGTGCTGGAAGAGGATCTCGCCGGAGACCTTGGTGGAGCCCTGGGCCGGTCCGTCGAGGTCGATCCAGGTGGTCCGGAAGGCGTCGACGACGACCCAGACGAGCGCGACGGCCGCGACGCCGGCCACGCCGAGGGCGACCAAGCGGTTGCCCGAGTCGGCGTCCGGGGAGCGGCCGATGGGGGCCTTGGTGAGCATCAGTCCGAAGAGGAGGAGGACGACCACGGAGCCGAGGTAGATCAGGACCTGGACCCAGGCGATGAACTCGGCCGTCAGCAGCAGGTACTCGACGGCGATGCCGCCGAGCGCGACGACCAGCCAGAGGGCGGCGTGCACGAGCTGCTTGGTGTTGACGGTGATGACGGCCGCGCCGAGGGTGGCGAGGCCCACGAGGACGAACGCGATCTCGACGCCGGTCGGGGACAGGAAGCCGGGGCCGGGGGCGGGGCCTTGGGCCGCGGCCGCGAGGTGGGCGGTGAGCAGCATCAGGCGGTGCCTCCGGCCGGGGTGTCGGGGGTCGTGCCGCCGGTCGTGCCGGGGTCCGCGTCGGGGGTGGTCGCCGCCTCGGCGGCGGCCGCGGCTTCGGCTGCCGCGGCGGCTTCGGCCGCGGCTTCGGCCTTCTCCGCGGCCTTGCGGGCGGCGGCGATCTCCTTCGGCTCCTCGGCGGCCGGGTCCAGCGCGGGCGGGGCCGGCACGGTCCACATCCACTCGCGCAGCTTGTCGCGCTCGTGGGTGAGCTCGTGGATGTCGGTCTCCGCGTACTCGAACTCCGGCGACCAGAAGAGGGCGTCGAAGGGGCACACCTCGATGCAGATGCCGCAGTACATGCAGAGGGAGAAGTCGATGGCGAACCGGTCGAGGACGTTGCGGCTGCGTTCGCGGCCGCCGGGGGTGGCGGCGGGGACCGTCTCCTTGTGGGAGTCGATGTAGATGCACCAGTCGGGGCACTCGCGGGCGCAGAGCATGCAGACCGTGCAGTTCTCCTCGAACAGGCCGATGACCCCGCGCGAGCGCGGCGGCAGTTCGGGCTGTACGTCGGGGTACTGGGCGGTGTGCGAGCGCTTCGTCATCGTGCGCAGCGTGACGGCGAGGCCCTTGGCGAGGCCGGATCCGGGGATGGGCATTACTGGATCGCCACCTTCACGATGCCGGTGAGCGCGATCTGGGCGAGCGCGAGCGGGATGAGCGTGGTCCAGGCGAGCTTCTGGAGCTGGTCCTCGCGCAGGCGGGGGTAGCTCACGCGGAGCCAGATCACGACGAAGGCGAGGATGGCGGTCTTGAGCAGGGTCCAGACCCAGCCGAGGCCGTCGGCGCCGAAGGGGCCGTGCCAGCCGCCGAGGAAGAGGACGGTGGTGAGGGCGCAGAGGACGACGATGCCGGCGTACTCGGCGAGCAGGAACAGCGCGAAGCGGAGTCCGGTGTACTCGGTGTACGCGCCGAAGATGATCTCCGAGTCGGCGACGGGCATGTCGAAGGGGGGCCGCTGGAGTTCGGCGAGGCCGGCGGTGAAGAAGACGAGGCCGCCGACGATCTGCCAGGGCAGCCACCACCACTCGAAGGCGTTGACGATGCCGGGGAGGGAGACCGTTCCGGCGGCCATGGCGACCGAGGCGGCCGCGAGCAGCATGGGGAGCTCGTAGGCGAGCAGCTGCGCGGCGGTGCGGAGGCCTCCGAGGAGGGAGAACTTGTTGGCGGAGGCCCAGCCGGCCATCAGCGAGCCGAGGACTCCGACGCCCATGACGGCGAGTACGAAGAACAGGCCGGCGTCGATGACCTGCCCGACGGCGCCGTCGCCGGGGCCGATGGGGACGGCGATGAGGACGAGGAGGTACGGGAGCAGCGCGACGGCGGGGGCGAGCTGGAAGATCCGCCGGTCGGCGTTGGCCGGGACGACGTCCTCCTTCTGCGCGAACTTGACTCCGTCGGCGACGAGCTGGGCCCAGCCGTGGAAGCCGCCGGCGTACATGGGGCCGAGTCGGCCCTGCATGTGGGCCATGACCTTGTGCTCCGTCTGCCCGACGACGAGCGGGAGCACGAGGAACACGGCGAAGACGACGATCAGTCGCAGGGCGACGTCGAGGACGTCGTTCACGCGTCGCCTCCGGTGTCGGGGTCGGTGTCTGGCTTGGGGGGCGCGGTGGGCTCCGGCTCCTCGAAGGCGGGCTTCGGGTTGTGCCAGGGCGCGTCCGCGCTCCGGGGGGCGGGCCTGCGGCGCTCGGCTCCGCCGGGGGGCCGGCTCTGGGCGTCGCCACTCACCGGGGGCGGGGTCTCGGCGGGAGCGTCCGTGCCCGCCGGGGCAGCGGCTGCCTGGCTCGCCGAGCCGTCGGCGGCGGAGCGGCTCCGCCGCGCGGGGCGGGCCGGGGTCTCGGCGGAGCCGTCCGTACCCGCCGGGTCGGCCGAGCCGTCGGCAACCGGGTGGGTGTCCGGGGTCGGGGGCTCCGTCCCCGCCTCCGGTGCGGGTACTGCCTGGCCCGCGGAGCGGGTGCGCCTCGCCGGGGAGCCGGGTTCGCCGGTGGCCGGCTCCGGCGGGGTCGCCTGGCTTGCCGAGCCGTCCGCTACCGAGCGGGTGCGGCGGGGCGGGCGGGCCGGGGACTCCGGGGTTCCGGCCGACGGGGCGTCGGCCGGCGCGTCCGGGGTCGCCTGGCTTGCCGAGCCGTCCGCTACTGAGCGGGTGCGGCGGGGCGGGGTGGCCGCGCCCTCGCGCGGGGTGCGGGTGGCGGCGGCGCCCTCGCGCGGGGTGCGGGTGGGCGTGCCCGTGCGGGGGGTGCGGGTGGGGCGGGTGGGGGCTGGGGGGAGCTGGCCCTTGAGGGGGCCCCAGTCGTTGGGGTCCGGGACGCCCGGGGGGAGCATCTGGCGGCGCTTCGGGGCATCCGGGTCGTGGGCCTCGCCCGGCTCCTTCGCGCCCGGCCAGGCCTTCGCGACGCGCGCGGCGAGGACGAAGTCCTTGCGCAGCGGGTGGCCCTCGAAGTTCTCCGGGAGGAGGAGGGGGACGAGGTGGGGGTGGTCGGTGAAGACGACGCCGAACATCTCGAAGGTCTCGCGCTCGTGCCATTCCGCGCCCGCGTACACCGCGACGGCGGACGGGAGGGAGGGCGCGGCGTGCGGGACCGTCGTGCGCAGGAGGAGACGGCGTACGCGGTGGTTTTCGAGGGAGACGACGTGCGCGCAGACGCGGAAGCCGGTGCCCGGCTCGTCGACCGCGCTCAGCCAGTCGAAGTAGGTGCAGCCCAGCTTGTCGCGGGCGATTTCGAGGGAGGAGATCCAGGAGCCGACGGGGACGTCGACGGTCAGGACGTCGTACGCGGACGAGCCGACGGCCTCCGCGCCGAACACCGTGGCCGCCGCGTCGGGAAGGGTGTCGTACAGGTTCATGCGCCGGCCCCCGGTGCGGGCGGCGGCGTGACCAGGCCGCTGGTGAGCTGGGCGACGGACGGATCCGTGGCGTAGCGGTCCGCGAGGGACTCCCGGGCGATCTTCTCCTGGAGCTTGAGGATGCCCTGGAGGAGGGCCTCCGGGCGCGGCGGGCAGCCGGGGACGTAGACGTCGACGGGGATGATCTGGTCGACGCCCTTCGTCACCGAGTACGAGTCCCAGTACGGGCCGCCGCAGTTGGAACAGGCGCCGAAGGAGATGACGTACTTCGGCTCCGGCATCTGCTCGTACAGCCGCTTGACGGCCGGGGCCATCTTGTCGGTGACGGTGCCCGAGACGATCATCAGGTCGGCCTGGCGCGGGCCGGGCGCGAACGGGATCACGCCGAGGCGGATGAAGTCGTGCCGGGCCATCGACGCGGCGATGAACTCGATCGCGCAGCAGGCGAGGCCGAAGTTGAACACCCACAGGCTGTAGCGGCGGCCCCAGTTCAGGACCACCTTCATGGGTTCGGGCGCAAGGCGGGAGAGGACTCCCAGACGCTTGGGCTCCGGAAGCAGCTGGGGTGACTGGGGCGGCTGGGGCAGCTGCGGCTCGGCCGGTGTCCCCACCGGTGTCACGTCCATTCGAGGACGCCCTTCTTGTACGCGTAGAGCAGGCCGACGGCCAGGAAGCCCAGGAAGATGAACATCTCCACGAGCGTCGTGGCGCCGTAACCGGCGGCGGCGAACACGGTCGCCCACGGGAAGAGGAAGATCGAGTCGACGGCGAAGATGACGTAGAGGAACGCGTAGACGTAGTAGCGGACCTGGGTGTGCGCCCAGCCCTCGCCGACCGGGTCCACTCCGCATTCGTACGTCAGCAGCTTCTCGGGCGTCGGGACGACGGGCCGCAGCAGGCGGCCGGCGCCGAAGGCCACGGCGACGAAGAGCACACCGAGGACCGCGAGCAGGCCGACGACCGAATAACTCCGGAAGTAGTCCGCCGCGAGCACGGTTGCGTTCGATACCGTCGGGTCTGACACGTCCGTTCCTCGCTCCTCGGCCACTGTCGGTGCTGTGGTTGTCGCTGTCGCATGATCTGGTACGCACGGGAGTCTAGGGCCTGCCTCACACGGGGTGGGGTTATCCCCCGTTCACAGCACCCCGGCCACCCCATGGCATCAGCCGACGCCGCTTGGCAGGCTGTGCCGCATGACCGTGATCGATCAAGCCTCCGACCATGACCGGCCGCCTCGGGTACGTCCGGCCCTAAACGCCGGGACCTGGAAGGAAATCGCGTACCTGCTGGCCAATCTGCCGGCGGCGCTGATCGGCTTTGTTTACACCCTCTTCATGGTAGTGACCGCGGGCGGTTTGTCCGTGACCGCGATCGGGCTGCCGCTGCTCGCGTGCGGTCTTTTCCTGTCTCGCCAGCTGGGACGGCTGGAGCGCGCGCGGGCGCGGGCGCTGCTCGGCGTACGGGTGGACGAGCCGAGTCCGTTGCCGCGTCCGAAGCGGGCGGGCGGGTTCTTCCCGTGGCTGTGGACGGCGCTCAAGGACCCGGTGGCCTGGCGGAACGTGCTGTACGAGCTGGTGCGGCTGCCGTGGGGGGTGCTGACCTTCACGGTGGCGCTGGTCGGGCTGTTCGTGCTGTGGCCGGTGCTGCCGTACGTGGCGCGCGGGCTGACGAACGTGGACCGGGCGATGGTACGAGGGCTGCTGTCCCCGTCGGACGAGCTGGAGCGGCGGATCGCGGAGCTGGAGTCGGACCGGGGGGTCGTCGTGGACACGGCGGCGGCGGATCTGCGGCGGATCGAGCGGGACCTGCACGACGGGGCGCAGGCACGGCTGGTGGCGCTGGCGATGGGGCTGGGCCTGGCCAAGGAGAAGCTGCTGGAGGATCCCGAGGGGGCGGCGGCGATGGTGGACGAGGCGCACGGCGAGGTGAAGCTGGCGCTCCAGGAGCTGCGGGATCTGGCTCGGGGGATCCACCCGGCGGTGTTGACGGACCGGGGGCTGGACGCGGCGCTGTCGTCGGTGGCGTCGCGGTGCGTGGTTCCGGTTCGGGTGGCGGTGGAGCTGCCGGCGCGGCCGGCGGCGGCGATCGAGGGGATCGCGTACTTCGTGGTCTCGGAGCTGCTGCAGAACGTCAGCAAGCACGCGCAGGCGCGGGGGGCGGGGGTTGAGGTGTGGCGGTCGGGGGCGCGGCTGCTGATCCGGGTGTCGGATGACGGGCGGGGCGGAGCCAGTGCCCTGGCCGGGTCGGGACTGGCGGGGCTCGGGGAGCGGCTGGACGCGGTGGACGGGGTGCTGGCGGTGGACTCGCCGACCGGCGGCGGCACCACCGTCACCGCCGAGCTGCCGTGGCGGGACCGGGGCAAGTAGCGCCCGCCCCGGCCGGGCAGGCCGGGCCCTGCGGGCCGGCGGGACCGGGGGAAGCGGCGCCCGGCACGGGCCACCCGGACCCTGCGGGCCCGCTTCCTGGGGCGCCGCCCCAGACCCGCGCGACCGGAGTTTGCCCGGCCCCGGCGGGGACCGGCCCGCTGGGTGCGCCCGGCCGGCTCGGTGGGCCCTGCGGGCCGCCGTTCCCCAGACCTCGCGCCTCCAGGGCCGGCGGGGCCGGAGTTGCCCGGTCCGGGCCGGGACTGGCCCGCTGGGTGCCCCGGCCGGCTCGGTCGGCGGCGGGCCGCCCGGGGCCTGCGGGCTCGCCTCCTCGGGCACCGCCCCAGCAGGCCGTGCCTCGAACGCCGCCGCGACCGGAGTTTGCCCGGCCCCGGCGGGGACCGGCCCGCTGGGTGCGCCCGGCCGGCTCGGTCGGCGGCGGGCCGCCCGGGGCCTGCGGGCTCGCCTCCTCGGGCGCCGCCCCAGCAGGCCGTGCCTCTTACGTCGGCAGGGTCGGGAGAGGTGGGGTTAACCCCCCGGGCGGGACGCCTACGGGCCGGATGGTTTGGGGGGTGGGGTGGGGTCAGGGTTGGGGGGTGGACAGGGTCTTGGAAGGGCGGAGTGGGGTTATGGGGAACCGTGGCGGGGTCGGACGGGTGTTGCGGGCGCCCGTGTCGGGGTGGGCCTGGCGGGAGTTCGGGTTCGTGGTGGTCGGGTTGCCGCTCAGCACGGTGTACTTCGCGCTCGCCATCGCCGGGGTCAGCCTCGGCGCCGGGCTGCTCGTCACCTTCCTCGGGATTCCGGTTCTGGCCGGGGTGCTCGCGATGTGCCGCGGGTTCGGGCAGCTGGAGCGGGCCCGGGTGCGCGGGCTGCTGGGCGTGGAGGTGGCCGATCCGGAGCCGATCCGGGCCCGTAAGCCCGGGGTGCTCGCCGCGATGGGGGCGGTGCTGGGGAGCGGCAGCGCCTGGCGCCACGCGCTGTACTCGGTGATCCACTTCCCGTGGGCGGTGTTCACCTTCACGCTGTCGGTGGTGTTCTGGACGTACGGGTGGGCCATGCTCCTGTACCCGCTCTGGTTCTGGGTCTTCCCCACCTACACCGACCAGCCCGGGCTCGAACTCTTCGAGAACGACGACTACTCCTTCTACCTGGACAGCCCGGCCGAGATCGCCCTGGCCTGCCTGATCGGACTGGCGTTCACGCTGGTCACGCCGTGGGTGGTGCGGGCGCTGACCAGCGTCGACCGGCTCCTGGTCGCGGGGCTGCTCGGGCCCTCCCGGCTCGCGCACCGCATCAGCGAGCTGGAGTCCGACCGGGGCGTCGTCGTCGACACCGCGGCCGCCGACCTGCGGCGCATCGAGCGGGACCTGCACGACGGGGCGCAGGCCCGGCTGGTGGCGCTGGCCATGGACCTGGGGCTGGCGAAGGAGAAGCTGACCGAGGACCCGCAGGCCGCCGCGCGGATGGTCGACGAGGCGCACGGCGAGGTGAAGATCGCCCTCCAGGAGCTGCGAGACCTGGCGCGCGGGATCCACCCGGCGGTGTTGACGGACCGGGGCCTGGACGCGGCGCTTTCGTCGGTGGCGTCGCGGTGCGCGGTGCCGGTGAAGGTGGCGGTGGAGCTGCCGGGCCGCCCGGTGGCGGCGATCGAGGGGATCGCGTACTTCACGGTCTCGGAGCTGCTGCAGAACATCAGCAAGCACGCGCGGGCCCGCTGCGCGAGCGTCGACGTGTGGAAGTCCGGGGAGCGGCTGCTGCTCCAGGTCTGCGACGACGGCCGCGGCGGGGCGGACACCCGGCCGGGCGGCGGGCTGGCCGGGCTCGCGGAGCGGCTGGACGCCGTGGACGGGGTGCTGGTCGTGGACTCCCCCGCCGGCGGCGGCACCACCGTCACCGCCGAGCTCCCCTGGCGCGCACAGCACTAGGGGGTGTCCGGTGGATCGGGGTCCGACCCGGGCCCGGCCATGATCCGCCGGACACGCCCTGGGGAGTGTCCGATACGGGTCCACCCGTACCGCCCCGCACCCGCCCGCTCACGAAAACCCTGCTCGCGCGCCACGCTTTGGCTCGGAACCGCCCTTGATCGGGCCCCGAGGCTGGGATGCTTGGCTGTGCCAGGGATTGCCGGACGGTCGTGAACGCGGGAGCTGCTGAATCGTGGAAGACAGGGTACGGGTGGTCATCGCCGAGGATTCAGTGCTGCTGCGCGAGGGCCTGACCCGGCTGCTGACCGACCGGGGGCATGACGTCGTGGCCGGCGTCGGGGACGCGGAAGCCCTGATCAAGACGGTTTCGGATCTCGCGGCGGAGGGCGCGCTGCCGGATGTGGTGGTGGCCGACGTACGGATGCCGCCGACCCACACCGACGAGGGCGTACGGGCGGCCGTGCGGCTGCGGCGCGACTACCCGGGCATAGGTGTGCTCGTGCTGTCGCAGTACGTGGAGGAGCAGTACGCCACCGAACTGCTGGCCGGTTCGAGTACCGGAGTGGGGTATCTGCTGAAGGACCGCGTGGCCGAGGTCCGGGAGTTCCTGGACGCGGTGGTCCGGGTGGCCAAGGGCGGTACGGCCCTGGACCCGGAGGTCGTCGCCCAGCTCCTGGGCCGCAGCCGCAAGCAGGACGTCCTGGCGGGCCTGACCCCGCGCGAGCGCGAGGTGCTGGGCCTGATGGCCGAGGGCCGCACGAATTCGGCGGTGGCCAAGCAGCTCGTGGTCAGCGACGGAGCGGTGGAGAAGCACGTCAGCAATATCTTCATGAAGCTCGGGCTGTCCCCGAGTGACGGGGATCACCGGCGCGTACTGGCGGTTCTCACCTATCTCCGGTCTTGATCGACTGACACTCTGTCAGGTATGCAGCACGGCGTCTGTCGGACAGGCCGCCCGCGGGGGCGGTCCAGAATTCGGGCGCCCCGAGGATGCACACCCTCACGGACGTAGGGTTGACCTCGGGAGCGAGCGCCCGCCTCGAAGGAGGTCCAGTTCAGTGACCAGCCAGGTCAGTAGCCCAGCCGAGCAGGCCGACGGGGCCGAAGGGGCTGTGGTCGGCGAGCAACGGACGGCCGACCACGCGGGTGGGAACGGAAAAGGCAAGGAGATCCGCCGCCTCGACCGGGTGATCATCCGGTTCGCCGGCGACTCGGGTGACGGTATGCAGTTGACGGGTGACCGGTTCACCTCGGAGACGGCGTCCTTCGGGAACGACCTCTCCACGCTGCCGAACTTCCCCGCCGAGATCCGGGCGCCCGCCGGCACCCTGCCGGGTGTCTCCTCGTTCCAGCTGCATTTCGCCGATCACGACATCCTGACGCCGGGCGACGCCCCGAACGTGCTGGTGGCGATGAATCCGGCCGCGCTGAAGGCGAACATCGCGGACGTGCCGCGCGGCGCGGAGATCATCATCAACACCGACGAGTTCACCAAGCGCCCGATGGCGAAGGTCGGGTACGAGACCTCGCCGCTGGAAGACGGCTCGCTGGACGCCTACAGCATCCACCCGGTGCCGCTGACGACGCTGACGGTGGAGGCGCTGAAGGACTTCGGGCTGCCGCGCAAGGAGGCCGAGCGCAGCAAGAACATGTTCGCTCTGGGCCTGCTGTCGTGGATGTACCACCGGCCGACCGAGGGGACGGAGGCGTTCCTGCGGCAGAAGTTCGCGAAGAAGCCGCAGATCGCGGAGGCGAACGTGGCCGCGTTCCGGGCCGGCTGGAACTTCGGCGAGACGACCGAGGACTTCGCCGTCTCCTACGAGGTCGCCCCGGCCACGCGTGACTTCCCGACCGGGACCTACCGCAACATCTCGGGGAACCTGGCGCTGTCGTACGGGCTGATCGCGGCGGCCCGGCAGGCCGATCTGCCGCTCTACCTGGGCTCGTACCCCATCACCCCGGCCTCCGACATCCTGCACGAGCTGAGCCGGCACAAGAACTTCGGCGTGCGGACCTTCCAGGCCGAGGACGAGATCGCCGGGATCGGGGCGGCGCTGGGCGCGGCCTTCGGCGGCTCCCTCGCGGTGACCACCACCTCCGGGCCGGGTGTGGCGCTGAAGTCGGAGACGATCGGGCTGGCGGTGTCGCTGGAGCTGCCGCTGCTGGTCGTGGACATCCAGCGCGGCGGCCCCTCGACGGGTCTGCCGACCAAGACCGAGCAGGCGGACCTGCTCCAGGCCATGTACGGGCGCAACGGCGAGGCCCCGGTGCCGATCGTGGCGCCGCGGACCCCGGCGGACTGCTTCGACGCGGTGCTGGACGCGGCCCGGATCGCGCTGACGTACCGGACGCCGGTGTTCCTGCTCTCCGACGGGTACCTCGCGAACGGCTCCGAGCCGTGGCGGATCCCGGACGTGGCCGACCTCCCGGACCTGAAGACCCCGTTCGCGACGGGCCCGAACCACGAGCTGGCCGACGGCACCGAGGTGTTCTGGCCGTACAAGCGGGACCCGCTGACGCTGGCCCGGCCGTGGGCGGTGCCCGGCACACCCGGGCTGGAGCACCGGATCGGCGGGATCGAGAAGCAGGACGGCTCGGGCAACATCTCGTACGACCCGGCCAACCACGACCTCATGGTCCGCACCCGCCAGGCCAAGATCGACGGCATCGCGGTGCCGGACCTGGAGGTCGACGACCCGGGGCAGGCCGACACCCTCGTCATCGGCTGGGGCTCCACCTACGGCCCCATCACCGCCGCCGTTCGCCGGCTGCGGGGCGCCGGGGTGCCGATCGCGCAGACCCATCTGCGCCATCTCAACCCCTTCCCGAGGAATCTCGGGGAGGTCCTGGGGCGTTACCAGAAGGTAGTGGTGCCGGAGATGAACCTCGGGCAGCTCGCAGGTCTGATCCGCGCGAAATACCTGGTCGACGCCCAGTCGTACAACCAGGTCAACGGAATGCCGTTCAAGGCCGAGCAGCTCGCGAAGGTTCTCGAGGAGGCCATCAATGACTGAGGTGACCGACGCCCCCCACCTGCTCTCGCTGGTCCCCAAGGCGGACGCCAGGCAGTCCATGAAGGACTTCAAGTCCGACCAGGAAGTGCGCTGGTGCCCCGGCTGCGGTGACTACGCCGTCCTCGCGGCCGTCCAGGGGTTCATGCCCGAGCTCGGCCTGGCGAAGGAGAACATCGTCTTCGTCTCCGGGATCGGCTGCTCCTCCCGCTTCCCGTACTACATGAACACCTACGGGATGCACTCCATCCACGGCCGCGCCCCCGCGATCGCGACGGGCCTGGCCACTTCGCGGCGCGACCTGTCGGTGTGGGTCGTGACCGGTGACGGCGACGCGCTCTCCATCGGCGGCAACCACCTCATCCACGCGCTGCGCCGCAACGTGAACCTGAAGATCCTGCTGTTCAACAACCGGATCTACGGGCTGACCAAGGGCCAGTACTCGCCGACCTCCGAGCTCGGCAAGGTCACCAAGTCCACGCCGATGGGCTCCCTGGACGCGCCGTTCAACCCGGTGTCCCTGGCGCTGGGCGCGGAGGCCACGTTCGTCGCCCGCACGGTGGACTCCGACCGCAAGCACCTCACCGAGGTGCTGCGCGCGGCCGCCGACCACCAGGGCACCGCGCTGGTGGAGATCTACCAGAACTGCAACATCTTCAACGACGGCGCCTTCGAGGTCCTCAAGGACAAAGACCAGGCGCAGGAGGCCGTCATCCGCCTGGAGCACGGCCGGCCGATCCGCTTCGGCGCCGACGGCGCCAAGGGCGTCGTCCGCGACCACGCCACCGGCGATCTGGAGGTGGTGACCGTGACGCCCGAGAACGAGGCGCGGATCCTGGTCCACGACGCGCACGCCGTGTCCCCGACCACCGCCTTCGCGCTCTCCCGGCTCGCCGACGCCGACACGCTGCACCAGACGCCCATCGGGGTCCTGCGCGACGTCGTACGGCCCGTCTACGACACGCTCATGGCGCAGCAGCTGGACACCGCCGTCGACCAGCGCGGCAAGGGCGACCTCGCCACGCTCCTCGCCGGCAACGACACCTGGACCGTCGTCGGCTGACCCGCCGCCGTCGCCCGCCCCCGGCCCGGACCCCCGCTCAGGAGGTCCGGGCCGCGTCGTAGGCGAGCCGGGCCGCCTGGACGTCGGCGGTGCGCCGCTCGGTCCAGCGCGCCAGCGCCCACACCTGCTCGGCGGCCTCGCGCCCCAGCTCCGTGAGCGAGTAGTCCACCCTCGGCGGGATCACCGGCTTGGCGTCGCGGACCAGGAACCCGTCCCGCTCCAGCGTCTGCAGGGTCTGGGCCAGCATCTTCTCGCTGACGCCGCCGACCTCCCGGCGCAGCTCGCTGAAGCGGTACGAGCGCTCGACGAGGGTGGCCAGGACCAGCACGCCCCAGCGGCTGGTGACGTGTTCCAGCACCCCCCGCGAGGGGCACATCGGGGCCTTCACCGTGACTTCGACACTTACTCCCATGCCAGTACCTTACTTCAAAGTGGGTACTACCGAAAAGTTAGCGCTCTCCCTACGGTAGTGACATCACCCCGCAGCAAGGAAAGCAGGAGATCAGCATGAGCATCGTCGTCACCGGAGCCACCGGAGCCCTCGGCCGTCTCGTCGTCGACGAGCTGCTGAACCGGATCCCCGCCGACCGCCTCGCCGTCGTCGTCCGGAACAAGGAGAAGGCCGCCGACCTGGCCGAGCGCGGCGTCGACGTACGGATCGCCGACTACGACGACGCGGCGAGCCTGGCCGACGTCTTCCACGCAGGCGACCGGGTGCTGCTGATCTCCGGCAGCGAGGTCGGGCGCCGCGTGCCGCAGCACACCGCCGTGATCGATGCCGCGACGTCGGCGGGCGTGGCGCAGCTGGCGTACACCGGAATCCTGGGCGGGCCCGAGGCCGACTTCGAGCTGGCCGCCGAGCACAAGGTCACCGAGCAGGCGATCCTCGACTCCGGGCTCCCGTACACCTTCCTGCGCAACGGCTGGTACCACGAGAACTACACCGGCAACCTGGGTGTCGTCCTGGAGCACGACGCGGTCGTGGGCAGCGCGGGCGAGGGCCGGATCGCCTCGGCGGCGCGGGCCGACTACGCCGCCGCGGCGGCCGTGGTGCTGACCGAGGACGGTCACCTCGGCCGGATCTACGAGCTGTCCGGCGACACCGCCTGGAGCCTGGCGGAGTACGCCGCCGAGGTCGGCGCGCAGGCCGGCCGCGAGGTCGCGTACGCGGAGGTCCCCGCGGAGGCGCACCTGTCGATCCTGACGGGCGCCGGCGTCCCGGAGGGCTTCGCGGCGCTCCTCGTCGACGTGGACGCGGCGATCTCGCGCGGCCGCCTCGCCGCCACGGACGGCGACCTGTCCCGGCTGATCGGGCGGCCGACGACCCCGGTGGCGCAGGCGATCGCGGCCGCGCTGGCCTGAGCGGCCGACACGGGCCTCGGTCGCCGACGCCGCCCGGGCGGCAAACACCGGCCCCGCCGCACAAGGCCCCGGGCATGTCATGAGTATCTCGTGTGAACGGGCATGACATCCGGGGCCCGCGACGCTACCTTCGTGAGGTTGGCTGAATTTCGCACTGGAGGCCCCGTGAAGGCACAGACCGAGCAGCGCACGGGTTTGCTCTACGGATTCGGCGCGTACGGGATGTGGGGCCTGGTCCCCCTCTTCTGGCCGCTCCTGAAGCCCTCCGGAGCCGTCGAGATCCTGGCCCACCGCATGGTGTGGTCGGTGGCCGTGGTCGGTGTGGCGCTGCTGGCCCTGCGCCGCTGGAGCTGGATACGAGAGCTGCTGCGCCAGCCCCGCAAGCTGGGCCTGACCGCCCTGGCCGCCTCGGTGATCTCCGTGAACTGGGGCCTGTACATCTGGGCCGTCAACAACGGCGCCGTCGTCGAGGCCAGCCTCGGCTACTTCATCAACCCCCTGGTCACGATCGCGATCGGCGTGCTGCTGCTCGGCGAGAGGCTGCGCCGTGCCCAGTGGTCGGCGGTCGCCATCGGCGTCGCCGCCGTCCTGGTGCTGGCCATCGGGTACGGGCGGCCGCCGTGGATCTCCCTGGTCCTGGCCTTCTCCTTCGCCGCGTACGGGTTGATCAAGAAGAAGCTCAACATGGGCGGCGTGGAGTCGCTGGCCGCCGAGACCGCGCTGCTGTTCCTGCCCGCCCTCGGCTACCTGCTGTGGCTGGGCGCGCAGGGGCGGTCCACCTTCGCCACCGAGAGCGCCGGGCACTCGGCGCTGCTGGCGGCGACCGGGCTGGTCACGGCGATCCCGCTGGTCTGCTTCGGGGCGGCCGCGATCCGGGTTCCGCTGTCCACCCTCGGCCTGCTCCAGTACCTGGCGCCGGTGTTCCAGTTCGGGCTGGGCGTCGTCTACTTCCACGAGGCGATGCCGCCGGAGCGCTGGGCCGGCTTCTCCCTGGTCTGGGTCGCGCTGGCGCTGCTGACCTGGGACGCGCTGCGCACGGCCCGCCGCTCGCGGGTCCGGCTCGCCGCGGCCGAGGCGGTCGCCGCGCAGGGCACGGCGGCCCCCGGGGCGGCCCCCGGCGGAGCGGCCGCCGCCGAGGTCGCGCCGGCCCGCGAGCCCGCGTAACAAGACTCCCGATCGCCCCACGATCCCCGCTGCGGAACTCCCGCAGCGGGGATCGTCCGTTTTCCGAACTCCCCTGTCCAAAATCTGGTCTTGACGGACAGTCACACTCTCACTGACCATCGGGCTCGCACTGACGCACGAACGCTCACCCGCGCCATCCCCGCACGTTCCGTTCACATCCCCAAACGGAATCCCGGAGCCCCCACATGAGCCTGTCCGTCTCCCGGCGTCTCGCCGCCGTGACCGCGATCGCGGTCACGGGGCTGCTCGCCTCCACCGCACCCGCCGCGCTCGCCGCGCCTTCCGCGACCGCCGCGCCTTCCGCGGTCACCGCGGCGCCGACGCCGCCCGACATCCCGCTGGCCAACGTCAAGGCACACCTGACGCAGCTCCAGTCCATCGCCACCGCCAACGGCGGCAACCGCGCCCACGGCCGGGCCGGCTACAAGGCCTCGATCGACTACGTGAAGGCCAAGCTGGACGCGGCCGGCTTCACGACCACGCTGCAGACCTTCACCTCCAGCGGCGCCACCGGCTACAACCTGATCGCCGACTGGCCGGGCGGCGACCCCAACTCGGTCCTGATGTCCGGCTCCCACCTGGACTCGGTGACCTCGGGCCCCGGCATCAACGACAACGGCTCCGGCTCGGCGGCCGTCCTGGAAGCCGCGCTCGCGGTCTCCAGAGCGGGGCTCCAGCCGACGAAGCACCTGCGGTTCGGCTGGTGGGGCGCGGAGGAACTGGGCCTGATCGGCTCGAAGTACTACGTCAACAACCTGCCGGCGGCCGAGAAGGCGAAGATCTCCGGCTACCTGAACTTCGACATGATCGGCTCGCCGAACCCGGGCTACTTCGTCTACGACGACGACCCGGCCATCGAGCAGACCTTCAAGAACTACTACGCCGGGCTCGGCATCCCGACCGAGATAGAGACCGAGGGCGACGGCCGCTCCGACCACGCGCCGTTCAAGAGCGCGGGCGTCCCGGTCGGCGGCCTGTTCTCCGGCGCCGACTACACCAAGACGGCGGCCCAGGCGCAGAAGTGGGGCGGCACCTCCGGTCAGGCCTTCGACCGCTGCTACCACTCCTCCTGCGACACCACGGCGAACATCAACGACACCGCCCTGGACCGCAACGCGGACGCCATCGCCTACGCGATCTGGAACCTCGGCGCGGCCACCCCGGTGCCGCCCGGCCCGTCCTTCGAGAACACGGCGGACGTGAACATCCCGGACTCCCCCGCCGCCGGGGTGAACTCGCCGATCACGGTCTCGGGCGTCGCGGGCAACGCCCCGGCCACCACGAAGGTGGACGTGAACATCGTCCACACGTACCGCGGCGACCTGGTCGTCGACCTGGTCGCTCCCGACGGCACCGTCTACAACCTCCACAACCGCAGCGGAGGCAGCGCCGACAACCTCGTCCAGAGCTACACCGTCAACGCCTCCAGCGAGGTGGCCAACGGCGTCTGGAAGCTCCAGGTCAAGGACACGGCGGCGCAGGACGTCGGCTACATCAACAGCTGGAAGATCACGTTCTGAGAAGGCCGCGAGGCCCGGTGGGCGCGTGATCGACAACATGGTCTAAACCACTTGGATTCCGGGTCCGCCCGTGATCCGATCGGGCCATGTCGGAGATCATCACCGCCCTGCTCGTCCTGATCGCCGTGGTCGTCACCGTCGGCAACCCCGCACGACTCGTGGGGAAGTGGTGGCGGCTGCGGCGTCTTGGGCACCACGCCCGGGGCCGGCTCGTGTACGTCCCCTGCGACCTGCGGGACCGCGAACTGACCGGCGGGCACTGGCGCGAGGGCCACGTCGAACTGCCGCCGGGCGGGCCCGCCCGCTGGCGCGAGAAGGGGCGCACCGAGACGGCCGCGATCGACTTCCCGCCCCTGGAGCCGGTCTCCGCCGACGACATCAGCATCGCCTTCCGGTCCGAGGACGGCGCCACCGAGCTGCGGCTGCACCCGGACGAGGCCCCGGTGGTGCTACGCGCCCTCGGTCCCCGCCCGTAAGGGGGTCGGCTGCGGCTCCTGGATCCGGGCCCGCAGCTCCTCGGCCACCGCGGCGACGTCCGCGCGCCCCAGCTTCGCCGCCTCGACCAGATCGCCGAGCTCCTCCGGCGAGGGCAGCTGCCTGGCCCCGGCCACCCGCAGGTACGAGCGGGTCGCGGCGGCCGCGTAGAACTCGTTCATCGGGGACTCCAGTGCCGGGCAGACCGCGAGGGTGTGCAAAAACGCGGCGGCCCGCCACGCGGTGTCGGGGGCGGGCTGTTCGGGGACCAGGACGAGGTCGTTCTGGTGCCGGGCGACCGCTGCGGCCACCCCGGAGGGATCCCACACGGCGGGATCCGAGGGCAGATGGTGGGCCAGCGCGGTCCAGGCCCACTCCATGGTGATCTTCAATTGCCGAACCGCTCCTGGAAGTAGCCCCAGTGGTCGGCGAACTCCTCGATGCCGGACAGGAAGTTGCTCCGGTCCTCGTCGAGTTCGCGCTCCGTGACCTCGGTGATCAACGCGGTGACGGTCGTCCCCAGTGCCGCCGCGCGCGCCTTGAGGCGTTCGTGGAACTCTTCGTTCAGGCGGATGGTGACGTGTCTCGACATGTTTTTCACCGTACAGCGGGGTCGCTGTACCGGGGGCCGGAACGGCCGAAGGGTGGGCAGGGACACAGTCCCCGCCCACCCTTCTTCAGGCCGGCGCCGCTACTTGTTGGCGTCGGCCGTCTTCACCAGCGCGTCCTTGGTGACCGCACCGATGTAGACCTTGCCGTCGTCCGTGATCAGGGCGTTGACCACGCGGGTCGAGAAGATCCGGCCCTCGCCGAACTTGCCCTTGACCTTGTCCCCGAGGGAGTCGAGGAACTGCTGGGCCTGCTTGGGCGCGTTCTTGTCCTTCGCCGCGCCCTCCAGGTCCTTCAGGCCCTTGCCGGCGCCCGAGTCGATGCGGGCGACCGTCGCCCAGCCCTCGCCGAGCACCTTCACGTCGCCGTTCTCGCCGCCGCCGGTCAGGCCCTCCAGGCCCGGGAAGGACTCCAGGGCCTTGAACTCCTTGTCGTGGCCCTTGCGGCCCTCGCCCTGCTCCGCCGCGCCCTCGGTGACCTTCGCGCCCTTGGGCGGCGTGAAGGCGAAGGTGTCGGCGGCCGGCTTGGCGAAGTCGACCTTGGTGAAGCCCGCGTCCACGATCGGCTTGCCGCCCTGGCTGGACAGCACCTGCACGCGCAGCGGAACGCCGTTCTTGGCGTCCACCGCGATCTGCACCGAGCCGATGGTGGAGCCGCTCTGCTTGGGCTTCAGGACCAGCTGGTAGGCGTCCCGCCCGGCGACCTGTGCGGTGTCGCCGACCGTGACGTCCGTGGTCGGGCCCGCGGCCTTCAGGACGTCCTGGGCGAGCTGCTGCGGCGAGGCGGGAAGGCCCTCGCCCTTCGCGCGCTCGCCCTTCTTGTGCTCGCCCTTGGCGGCGTCGGCGTCCTTCTCGTGGAAGACCTCGTTCGACTTGCTGTCGTATCCCCACACGTCGGCGCCGTTGTGGAGCAGCGTGTACTCGTCCTTGCCGTCCAGGAACGTGAGCTTCTGGCGGTCCTCGCCGTCGGCCGCGACGCGGAAGGTGTGCGTCCCGCTCGCCAGCTGCGTGATCTTGTCCTCGGGGTTGGCCGAGCCGCCCGCGACACCGCCACCGCCGAGGAGGCCGCTCGCCATGGTCGGCAGGCCGAGGTCGGTGCTGATCTTCGCGGTGCCGGACAGCTGCTCCACTTCCGAGGCCGCGATCTTCTCGATGAGCTCCTGCGCCGTGACCTTCGGCAGGTCCGGGCCGGATCCGTTGGCGAACGCCGGGACCATGGCGATGGTCGCCGCGGCCACGCCGAGCACCGCCGCCGGTACGGCGTACCGTGCGGCCTTGCGGGTCTTCGAGTTCGTTGCCATCTGTATGCCCTGCCTCCGTAGATGCGTCACGTCCACCCCGCGGCGCCACTCTCACCCGATCTGGTGGGGATGTGCCTCTATCTGACCAAAGGAGGGGGGGCGCGGCGTCACTCCCCGGAATCAACTCCGCGTACGCCCCAGGGATGACAAAACCCGGGCCCGGCATCCCCCACCCGTAGGGGATGCCGGGCCCGGGCCCGTGCCGTCTGTCGTACGCGGTGCCCCGCGGGCGCCGCTATCCGGCGCGGTGCACCACCGCGTCGCACAGCTCCTCCAGCGCCGACTTCGCGAAGCACTCCGGCAGCGGCGCGAGCGTGGCCCGCGCGTCCTGCGCGTAACGGATCGTGTCGCGGCGGGCCCGCTCCAGCGCGGGGTGCACCCGCAGCCGGGCCAGCACGTCGGCGTGCAGGGCGTCGTCCGTCAGGTCGCCGTCCAGGAGCCGTACGAGTTCCAGGTCGTCCGGGTTCCCGTCGCGGGCCGCCATCTCGCGCAGCCGCAGCACGGGCAGCGTCGGGATGCCCTCGCGCAGGTCGGTGCCCGGGGTCTTGCCGGACTCGTGCGAGTCGGAGGCGATGTCCAGGACGTCGTCCGCGAGCTGGAAGGCGGTGCCGAGGCGCTCGCCGTACTGGGTCAGGATGTCCACGACCGACTCGTCGGCGCCGGACATCAGCGCGCCGAAGCGGCCGGAGACCGCGATCAGCGAGCCGGTCTTGCCGGCGATGACGTCCAGGTAGTGCTCGACGGGGTCGCGCCCGTCGCGCGGGCCGGCCGTCTCCAGGATCTGGCCGGTCACCAGCCGCTCGAAGGCCTCGGCCTGGATCCGTACGGCCTCGGGCCCGAGGTCCGCCAGGATGTGCGAGGCACGGGCGAACAGGAAGTCACCCGTCAGGACGGCCACGGAGTTGCCCCAGCGGGCGTTGGCGCTGGCCACCCCGCGGCGCACGTCCGCCTCGTCCATGACGTCGTCGTGGTAGAGCGTCGCCAGGTGGGTGAGCTCCACGACCACGGCGGACGGCACGATCCCCGGTGCGTAGGGATCACCGAAGCGCGAGGCGAGCATGACCAGCAGCGGGCGGAACCGCTTGCCTCCGGCGCGCACCAGGTGCTGCGCGGCTTCGGTGATGAAGGGGACTTCGCTCTTGGTGGCTTCCAGCAGACCCGCCTCGACGGCGGCCAGTCCGGCCTGGACATCGGTTTCAAGAGCCTGGTCCCGCACGCTCAGTCCGAACGGCCCGACGACGGTCACGAGGGGTACTCCTGTCTGCTGACGATCACGCTGACGATCACATGGATTGTCGATGTGTCGCTGCCATCACTCAAGCCAGCGTATCCCGTCCGTTTTCGATCACGGAGAGCGCCTTCCCGGCCACGGGGGCGCCGTCACGCGCGCAGCGCCCGAACCACACCGGTATGTTCGTGAGGAGCCGAATCAACCGGAGCATACGTTTTGTCCAGAACTGCGACCGCCAGGGACGAGCCCCGGGATCCGGCGGCCTACGGGACCTCCACCACGTCGCCGGGCGCCGCCATCTGGCCGGACGAAAGCACTCCGCCGAGTACGCGCTCGCGCCCGACGCGATGCGCGCCGCCGTGTGGAAGATCACCGGCGGCCTCGCCGCCTTCGGCGTGTTGGCCACCCAACCCCGCGCACCTCGGCGTCAACGGCGCCGTGGCGGTGGCGATGGGCCTGGTCGTACTCGCGCCGGCGCCGTGGCCGCGGCGCACGACGCACCCCGTCCACTGAGGCGATTGGCAGGCGATTCGTGAGGGTTTCCGCATGATCATCCGCACTGATTTCCCGTACGAGACCACACGCGAGGATGTCCGGATTCCGCTGCCTGGAGGAGTGGAGCTGTACGCGCGGATCTGGCGCCCGGTGACGGACGAGCCGGTTCCGGCGCTGCTGGAGTACCTCCCGTACCGGCTGACGGACTGGACCGCGCCGCGCGACTGGCAGCGCCACCCCTGGTACGCGGGCCACGGCTACGCGTCCGTACGGGTGGACGTGCGCGGCCACGGGTGCAGCGGGGGTGCGCCGGGCGACGAGTACGACGCGCGGGAACTCGCCGACGGGGTGGCGGTGGTGGAGTGGCTGGCGGCGCAGCCGTGGTGCACGGGGTCGGTGGGGATGTTCGGGATCTCCTGGGGCGGCTTCAACTCGCTCCAGATCGCGGCGCTCGCACCGGAGCCGCTGAAGGCGGTGGTCACCGTCTGCTCGACGGACGACCGGTACGACAACGACGCGCACTACATGGGCGGCTCGGTGCTGGCCGTGGACATGCACGCGTGGGCGGCGGCGATGCTGGCGTTCTCGGCGCGGCCGCCGGACCCGCTGTACGCCGGCGACGGCTGGCGGGAGCAGTGGCTGGCGCGGCTGGAGTCGGTGGAACCCCTCGTCCACACCTGGCTGTCGCACCAGACGCGGGACGACTACTGGAAGCACGGCAGCGTCTGCGAGGACTACGGGGCGATCGGCGCGGCCGTGCTGGCGGTGGGCGGCTGGCACGACCCGTACCGGGACGCGGTGCTGCGGCTGGTGGCGCACCTGCCGGCCGACCGGGTGCGGGGGCTGATCGGGCCCTGGTCGCACCAGTACCCGGACCGAGGGCTTGCGCCGGGTCCGGCGATCGGGTTCCTCCAGGAGACGCTGCGGTGGTGGGACCACTGGCTGAAGGGAGTGGACAACGGGGTCATGGCCGAGCCCGTCCTGCGGTCCTGGATCTCGCGATCACACCGTCCGGCGACGGTGTACGAGCGGCTGGAGGGCCGCTGGGTCGGGGATCGGGCGTGGCCGTCGCCGTCCGTCGTACCGGTCTCCTACGAACTCCAGGGCGCGCCGGTTCTGGTGGCCTCCCCGCAGCACACGGGGCTGGACGCGGGGCGGTTCCTCCCGTTCGGCAACGAGGCGGACCTGCCGCCGGACCAGCGGGAGGAGGACGCGAAGTCGGCGTGCTTCGAGTTCCCGGTCGGCGGGGAGGAGGGGGTGGAGATCCTGGGACGCCCCGCGGTCACCCTGCGCCTGCGCATGGACGTCCCGTACGGCCAGGTGGTGGCGCGGCTGTGTGACGTGGCGGCGGACGGCTCCTCCACGCTGGTCACCCGGGGCGCGCTGAACCTCTCGGCGCGGCAGGGGCGGGACAAGGCGGCCCGGTGGCCGGTGGGGGCGTACGAGGACGTCACGTTCGAGCTGAACGCGATCGGCCACTCCTTCCCGCCCGGGCACCGGATCCGGCTGGCGCTGTCCTCCGCGTACTGGCCGTGGATCTGGCCGCGGGCCGGCTCCGAGGCGGGCTGGACCCTGGAGCCGGCGGGCAGCGCGCTGACGCTCCCGGTCCGCACGGCCACCGCCGGACCGGAGATCACCTTCGAGCCGCCGGAGCAGTCGGCTCCGCTGGGCGTGACCGTCCCGGCGACGCTGGACGAGCCGCGGCCGGAGCGGGTGGTCGTACGGGACGTCGCGCGCGGGACCTGGCGGCTGGAGGTCGACCCCCGGCACGGGGGCACGCGGGTGTACCCGGACGGCCTGGAGTTCAGCGAGGACGCGGCGGAGGTCTACGAGATCCAGGAGGGGGACCCGTTGTCGGCCCGGACCCGCTCGCAGTGGCGCATCCGCCTGCACCGCCCCGACCTGTCCTGGGACACCAGGGTGGAGACCCGGTCGGAGATCTCGTGCGACGAGGGCGGCTTCCTCACCTCGAACGAACTCGTCTGCCGGGAAGGCACCGAGATCGTCTTCCACCGCACCTGGGAACGCCGCATCCCCCGCGCAGCCGTCTGACCGGCCGGGCCCCCGTCACCCGATCACCGGCGGGGCCGGACCTTCCCCGGCGGCTCGCCGCTAGGCGAACAGGCGTTCCAGGACGACCGCGATGCCGTCCTCCTCGTTCGACAGGGTCAGCTCGTCGGCCACCGCCACCAGCTCGCGGTGCGCGTTGGCCATGGCCACCCCGTGCGCGGCCCACGCGAACATCGGGACGTCGTTCGGCATGTCCCCGAACGCGATCGTCCCGGACCGGCCGACGCCCAGGAGTTCGGCCGCCAGGGCCAGCCCGCTCGCCTTGTCGATGCCCGGCGGCTGGAGTTCCACCGTGTGTTCCCCGGCCATGGTGACGTTCACCAGGTGGCCCACCACTCCCCGCGCCACCCGCGTCAGCTCGTCGTCGTCCAGCTCCGGGTGCTGCAACAGCACCTTGTTGATCGGCGCGGCCCACAGATCGGCCCGCCGCCGCACCCGGACCGTCGGCAGGTGCGGATGCCACATCCGGTAGCCCGGCCCTATCAGCATCTCCGCGTCCACCCCCTCCTGGTTGACCGCCGCGTAGACCTCGCCGATCTCCGCCTCGATCTTCCCGAGCGCCACCTCCGCCAGCTCCCGGTCCATCGACACGGAGCGCAGCAGCGTGCCGGACGCCGTGTCGTACACCTGCGCGCCCTGCCCGCACACCGCGAGCCCCGTGTAGCCAAGACCGTCCAGGACGTGGCGTACCTGCGGGACGGGGCGTCCGGTCACGATGATGTGCTGTGCGCCGGCGGCGCGCGCCGTCGCGAGGGCCGCGTACGAGCGGGCCGAGACGGTGTCTCCGGCGCGCAGCAGAGTCCCGTCCAGGTCAGTGGCGATCAAGGCATAAGGGAGGGCCGGAGGCGGGGCGGAAGTCACGGCGCCAAGGATACGGACCTCGTTGGACAAGTCCTACAAATAGCGCCCGAATCCGGCCTCCCACAGGCCCCATCAGCCACGTAACGTGTCAACCAGCCCCCGGGACACCCCCGGACCGCATCGAAAGTGAGGCAGTACCCCATGCCCCAGCAGAGCCCCCTCGATGTTCCCGAGGGCGATCCGTTCGGCCCGCACAACCTCCCGTACGGCGTCTTCTCCACCTCCGGGGACCCCCGCCGCCGGATCGGCGTGCGCATCGGCGGGCACGTGCTCGACGCCGGGGCGGCCGCGGTCGCGCTCGGGTCCCCCTACGCCGGACTGCTCGGACAGGCCTCGCTCAACCCGCTGCTGGCCGCCGGCCGCACCGCCTGGCGGGACGTGCGCCGCGCGCTGACCGCCTGGGTCACCGACCCCGGTCACCGCCCGACCGTCGAGCCGCACCTGCTGCCGCTGGACGAGGTCGCGCTGCACCTCCCGTACGAGGTCGCCGACTACGTCGACTTCTACGCGAGCGAGCACCACGCCACCAACGTCGGCAAGATGTTCCGCCCCGACGGCGACGCGCTCACGCCCAACTGGAAGCACCTGCCGATCGGTTACCACGGCCGCTCCGGCACCATCGTCGTGTCCGGCACCGACGTCGTACGCCCCTGCGGGCAGCGCAAGGCGCCCACCGACCCGGCGCCCGTCTTCGGCCCGTCCGTCAAGCTCGACATCGAGGCCGAGGTCGGCTTCGTCGTCGGCGCCCCCTCCGAGCTGGGCAGCCCGGTCCCGCTGGCCGATTTCGAGGACCACGTCTTCGGCCTGTTCCTGCTCAACGACTGGTCCGCGCGCGACATCCAGGCCTGGGAGTACGTGCCGCTGGGCCCCTTCCTCGGCAAGTCCTTCGCGACCTCCGTCTCCGCCTGGGTCACCCCGCTGGAGGCCCTCGACGCGGCCCGCGTCGCCCCGCCCGCCCGGGACTTCCCGCTGCTGCCCTACCTCGACGACGCCGACAGCGACCGCCCCGGCGGCTTCGACCTGCACATCACCGTCTCCATCAACGGCCAGGAGGTGGCGCGCCCGCCGTTCGCCACCATGTACTGGACCGCCGCCCAGCAGCTGGCGCACATGACGGTCAACGGCGCCTCCCTGCGCACCGGCGACGTCTACGGCTCCGGCACCGTCAGCGGCCCGGACGTCGACCAGCGCGGCTCGCTGCTGGAGCTGACCTGGAACGGCCGCGACGCGATCGAACTCGCCGACGGCAAGCGCACCTTCCTGGAGGACGGCGACACCGTCACCCTGACCGCGTGGGCGCCCGGCGCCAACGGCACCCGGGTGGGCCTCGGCGAGGTCATCGGCCGCATCGTGGGATCCCGCTAGTCCACACCTCGGGACGACCCGCGTCGGCGGGGTGGCGGATCTTCCCGCCGCCCCGCCGAAACCACAGGTCACAGCGGTGCGTGAGCGCCGCCCGGTGGCGCAACACTGCGGCAACACCACGGGCCGGGGCCCGTCGGTATGTTCCGTGCCATGCCAGCCGAACGCACCCGTGAGCACACCGTCCCGGTCGCCGCCGCGCGCCGGCGCCGGCTGCGCGCGGACCAGGCGCGGCAGCTCGCCGACCTGCTGCGCCACCAAATCCTGGCGGGCGGCTACCCCGACGGGGTCCTGCCCCTCGAAGACACCCTCGCCGCCGACTACGGCGCCGGCCGCAACACCGTCCGCCAGGCCCTCGACCTGCTGCGCGGCGAGCAGCTCGTGGAGCGTCGGCCGGGCGTGGGCACCGTCGTAGTCTGCGAGAAGTACCCGCACGGCCTCGACCGCCTCCAGGGCCTCGCCGAGACCCTGCACGAACACGGCCGGGTGACCAACGAGGTCCGTACCGTCGGCCCCGTCCGCGCGCCCGCCCCCGTCGCCGGCCGGCTGCGGCTGCCCGAGCACGCCGAGGTGCTCTACATCGAACGGCTGCGGCGGCTGAACGGGCTGCCGCTCTCCCTCGACCTCACCTACGTCCCCCTCGACATCGGCGCCGGACTGCTCGGCTGCGACCTGGAGAACACGGACGTCTTCCGGCTGCTGGAGACCTTGACCGGGCAGCCCCTCGGCCACGCCGAGATCACCCTGGAGGCCGTCAACGCCGACGCGCACTCCGCCGCCGTGCTCCAGGCCCCGCGCGGGGCCGCCGTCCTGATGCTGGAACGCCTCACCCACCTGCGCGACGGCAGGCCCGTGGACCTGGAGTTCATCCGCTTCCGCGGCGACCGGATCACCATGAGCGGCCTGCTGCGCCGCTCCCTCTGAGCCTTCCCCTCACCCCTTCCCTGGAGACAGCCGTGCCTCTGGTCCCCCAGCGCGCCGACGTGCCCGTGACCATCGACGAATCCCTGTGCATCGACGGCTGCACCCTCTGCGTCGACATGTGTCCGCTCGACTCGCTCGCGATCCGCGAGGACAACGGCAAGGCGTACATGCACGTGGACGAGTGCTGGTACTGCGGCCCGTGCGCCGCCCGCTGCCCCACGGGCGCGGTGACCGTCAACATGCCCTACCTGCTCCGGTGAAAGGCCCCCATCCGATGCGCCGTACGAGAGCCCTCGCACCCGCCGCACCCGCCGCCCTCCTGCTGCTGCTCGCACCGCTGGTCACCGCGTGCGGCGGCGACGCCGACGCCAAGGGCGGCCCGAAGACGGTGACCGTGACCGTCGGCTACCAGTCCAAGACGATCAACACCGTCACCGCCGGCACCCTGCTGCGTTCCCTCGGCTACTTCGAGGAGGAGCTGGCCGCGCGCGGCAAGAAGGACGGGGTCACGTACAAGGTCGACTGGCAGGACTACGCCACGGGCGCGCCCATCACCGCCCAGATGACCGCCGGGAAGATCGACATCGGCTCGATGGGCGACTTTCCGCTGCTCATCAACGCGGCGCGCGGCAGGGAGCTGAAGCAGCCGACCCGCCTCGTGTCCGTGACCGGCTACAACCTGCGCGGCGGCCTGAACACCGTGGTGACGGCGCCCGGTTCGAAGCTGGACTCCCTCGCCGACCTGCGGGGCCGCAAGGTCTCGACCTCCGTCGGCTCGGCGGCGGACGGCACCCTCGTACGGGCCCTGCGGCGCGCCGGGATCGATCCGGAGAAGGGGATCCAGAAGCTCAACCAGCAGCCCAGCGTGGGCGCTTCGGCGCTCCAGGCGGGCAGCGCGGACGCGCTGTCGCAGTTCGTGGCCTGGCCGGGGCAGCTGGTGTACGAGGGGAAGGCCAAGGCCCTGTACGACGGCGCCGAGCTGAACCGGCCGACCTTCCACGGCGTGACCGTACGGCAGAAGTTCGCGGCCGCGCGGCCCGGCGTACTGGACGACTTCCTGCGGGCGCAGCGAAAGGCGACGGACTACCTGCGCGCCGAGCCGGTCGCGGCGGCCGAGTCGGTGGCGAAGGAGACCGGGCTTCCGGCGGAGGTGGTCTACCTCTACAACGGCGCGAACGGCATCGCGACCTTCGACCCCGCGCTGCGGCCGGAGCTGATCGAGGCGCTGAAGCAGGACGTGCCGGTGCTGAAGGACGCGAAGCTGGTCGACGACGTGGACGTGGACGCGTTCGTGGACGCGGAGCCGCTGGAGCGGGTGTCGGCGGGCGCGGCCGCGTACCCGTCGGCGGGCGCGGGTACGCCCCGCGCCGAGCTGTGGGTGCAGGGCGCCTCCCGCGCCGAGACGTTCGACTCCCCCGCGGCCCTGCTCAGGGCGGCGCGCGGCAAGGAGGTCCGGGCGGCCTACGTCCCGGACGCGGTGACCGGCACGCTCTGGTTCGCGGACAAGGCCGTGTGGGTGGCGGAGGGTTCCGAACTGCGGGCGTTCGTCACCGGGTCGGGTGCCAAGTCGTACGTCGACCGGCGCGGGGGGTCCGCCGCGCGGATCGTGTCGTATGCCGAGGCCGCAGGCCTGGCCTCATGAGCCCGGGTCGCCGGCTGCTGCGGGTGGCGTCCCTCGGGGCGGCCCTCGCACTGTGGCAGCTGCTGACTTCGCTCGACGTGAACCTGTGGCTCCGCTTCGAGCAGTTCCCGACCGTCGGGGAGGTCGCGGCCAGGTTCGCGGAGCGGGCGTCGACCGGCCCGTACTGGCAGGACCTCGGCTACAGCCTGCGCCGGATCGCGGCGGGCTTCGCGCTGGCGGCGGTGCTGGGGGTGGCGGCGGGCACGGCGATCGCCCGGTCGCGGACCGTCTGCGACCTGGTGGGACCGCTCGTGGAGGTGCTGCGGCCGATCCCGGCGATCGCGCTGGTCCCGGTCGCGATCCTGCTCTTCCCGTCCAACGAGCAGGGGATCGTCTTCATCACCTGCGCGGCGGCGTTCTTCCCGGTGCTGGTCTCGACGCGGCACGCGGTGGCGGCTCAGTCCCCGGTGTGGGAGGAGGCGGTGCTGACGATGGGCGGGGGGCGGCGGCGCGTGCTGTTCTCGGTGGTCCTGCCGGGGGCGCTCCCGGGGGTCTTCGGCGGGCTGTCGGTCGGGATCGGGGTGTCCTGGATCTGCGTGATCTCGGCGGAGATGATCTCCGGCGAGTACGGGGTCGGGTACCGGACCTGGCAGGACTACACGGTGGTGGACTACCCCGGCGTCTTCGTCGGCATGGCCACCATCGGCGCCCTGGGGTGGCTGACGTCGACGGCGGTGGAACGCCTGGGCCTGCGGCTGACGCGGTGGCTGCCGTCGCGCGCCCCCACCGCGGCGTCGTCCCGCCCGCGACCGCGCCGCGCGCCCCGCGAACCAGCCGCTCCGTGACCCTCCGGGACACCCCGGGACACCCCGGAACCGTCCGCGCAGCGGCACACCCGCGGCGCGACCGGCGTCCGACGACTCGACCGACAGGAGTGACCCATGCCCGCGACCGCGCCGGCGCTCACCGGCACCGCGCCCGCCACCGCACCCCCCGGCGCCGACCTCCACCTGGACGGGGTCCGGCTCGGCCGGGACGGCAGCCCCGTCCTCGACGGGCTCGGGCTCCGGGTCCGCGCCGGGGAGGTGCTGGCCGTCGTGGGGCCCTCCGGGTGCGGGAAGTCCACGCTGCTGCGCACCCTGGCCGGGCTGCTGCCCCCGCTCGCCGGCACCGTACGGCAGGACGGGCGGGAGATCACCCGCCCGGACGCCGACCGGGCGCTGGTGTTCCAGGACGACGCCCTCCTGCCCTGGCGCACCGTCCGCGGCAACGTCGAGCTGCCCCTCGCCATCCGCCGCGTCCCGCGCGGCGAGCGGCGCCGTGGCGCCGAGGACTGGCTGGCCCGCGTCGGCCTCGCCGAGCACGCGCGGAGGCTCCCGCACCAGCTCTCCGGCGGCCAGCGCCAGCGCGTCCAGCTGGCCCGCGCCCTCGCCGCGCGCCCCCGCGCCGTCCTCATGGACGAACCGTTCGGCGCGCTCGACGCCCAGACCCGCGCCGGGATGCAGGACCTCCTCGTGGACGTCCTCGCCGGCACCGGCGCCACCGTCGTCTTCGTGACCCACGACGTCGACGAGGCCCTGTTCCTCGGCGACCGCGTCGCCCTCCTCGGCGGTGACACGGTCCGCGTGCTGGACGTCCCCCAGCCCCGTTCGCGCGCCCCGCACCCCGCCCGCGCCGACCTCCGCCGGCAGATCATCGACTCCCTCTGAAGGGCCCCACCATGGACATCCCCGCGCTCGGCGACGCCGAGGAACTCTCCTGCGACGTCCTCGTCATCGGCGGCGGCACGGCCGGCACCATGGCCGCGCTGACCGCCGCCGAGCGCGGCGCGCGGGTCCTGCTGCTGGAGAAGGCCCACGTGCGCCACTCCGGCGCCCTCGCCATGGGCATGGACGGGGTCAACAACGCCGTCATCCCCGGCCGCGCCGAGCCCGACGACTACGTCGCCGAGATCACCCGCGCCAACGACGGCGTCGTCGACCAGTCCACGGTCCGCCAGACCGCCACCCGCGGCTTCGCGATGGTGCGGCGCCTGGAGTCGTACGGGGTGAAGTTCGAGAAGGACGAGCACGGCGAGTACGCGGTCCGCCAGGTCCACCGCTCCGGCTCGTACGTGCTGCCGATGCCCGAGGGCAAGGACGTCAAGAAGGTCCTCTACCGGCAGCTGCGCCGCCGCGAGATGCGCGAGCGCATCCGCATCGAGAACCGGGTGATGCCCGTCCGCGTCCTGACCTCGCCCGAGGACGGCCGGGCCGTCGGCGCCGCCGCCCTCAACACCCGTACCGGCGCCTTCGTGACGGTCCGCGCGGGCGCGGTGATCCTCGCCACCGGACCTTGCGGACGACTCGGACTCCCGGCTTCCGGATACCTCTACGGAACCTACGAGAACCCCACGAACGCGGGCGACGGCTACGCCATGGCCTACCACGCGGGCGCCGCGCTGACCGGGATCGAGTGCTTCCAGATCAATCCGCTGATCAAGGACTACAACGGCCCGGCGTGCGCCTACGTCGCGAACCCCTTCGGCGGCTACCAGGTCAACCGGCACGGCGAGCGGTTCGTGGACTGCGACTACTGGTCGGGCCAGATGATGTCGGAGTTCGCGGCCGAACTCGCCTCTGACCGGGGCCCGGTGTACCTCAAGCTAAGCCACCTTCCCGAGGAGTCCGTCGCCGCCCTCGAATCGATCCTGCACACCACCGAGCGGCCGACGCGCGGCACCTTCCACGCGAACCGGGGCCACGACTACCGCACCCACGACATCGAGATGCACATCTCGGAGATCGGCCTGTGCGGCGGCCACTCCGCCTCGGGCGTACGGGTCGACGCGCACGCCCGCACCACCGTGCCCCGGCTGTACGCGGCCGGGGACCTGGCCTCCGTACCGCACAACTACATGATCGGGGCGTTCGTCTTCGGCGACCTGGCGGGCGAGGACGCGTCCCGGTACACCGCGTACGAGGGCGAGTTGCCGGCCGACCAGCTGGCGGCGGCCCACGAGCTGGTCTACCGGCCGCTGCGCAACCCGGACGGGCCGCCGCAGCCGCAGGTGGAGTACAAGCTCCGGCGCTTCGTCAACGACTACGTGGCTCCGCCCAAGACCGGCGCGAAGCTGTCGCTGGCCGTCGAGGCGTTCGCCCGCATGGCCGGGGAGATCGAGCGGATGGGGGCCACCACCGCGCACGAGCTCATGCGGTGCGCGGAGGTGTCCTTCATCCGGGACTGCGCGGAGATGGCCGCCCGGGCCTCGCTGGCCCGGACCGAGTCCCGCTGGGGCCTGTACCACGAGCGGACCGACCATCCGGAGCGGAACGACGCGGGCTGGCTGCACCACCTGGACCTGCGCAAGTCGGCTTCGGGGGCGATGGAGTTCACCGCGCGGGCGGTGGAGCCGTACCTGGTGCCGGTGGACGGGTTCACCCCGCTCGGCGGCCCCGAACGGCACCTGGGCGAGGTCGAACCGGTCCCGGTGGCGACGGCCGGCCCCCGCCTGTCGCCTCCGGCGGCGCGGGCGGAAGGGCCGGGGGCACCCGGAGCCGGGCCCGTGGGCGGGGAGGCCGCCCCGCCCGAGGCGACCGGCGGACCGCAGGGCCGGGCCGCGGGCCGTACGGGGGACGCGTCGCCCCGGATCCTGGAACTGCTCGCCCTGGTGGAAGAGGCACCCGGCCTCGACGTCCTGGTCCCCTATCTCGACGACCCCGATCCGGGCGTGCGGGCCGCCGCGGTGGCCGCGCTCGGCGAGACCGTCCCCGCCGGGGCCGGGCCGGCGCTGGCCGCCCGGCTCGTGGACCGCGACCCCGCCGTGCGGGGCGCGGCCGCGGCCGCGCTGCGCGAGCTGCTGGAGGTCCTGCCGGGCGGGCCGGAGCTGGGCCCCGGGCTGCGCGCCGCCCTCGCCGTGCCCGACCCGGCGGTGCGCTCGGCGGCGCTCGAAGCCCTGCGGGTGCTGCGGCTGGGGGACACCGGGCTGTACGCCGCCGCACTGGCCGACCCGGACGTGGAGGTCCGTGTCCACGCCGTGCGGGCGCTGGTCTCCGTGGACGCGGTGTCGGCGCTGTCCGCAGCCGCCGGGGATCCGGCGCGTGAGGTCCGGGTGACGGTCGCCAGGGGACTGGCCGCGGTGCACGCCCCGGCTCCGGCCCCGCTGGACCCGCTGCTCGGCGACCCGGATCCGCTGGTGCGGGGCGCCGCCCTCGGGGCCCTGGCCCGGGCCGGCTGCCCGGGGCGGTACGCCGACGCCGCCGTGGCGGCGCTGGCCGACCCCGCCTGGCAGGTCCGGGCCGGGGCCGCGGCCGCGCTGTCGGCCGCGGACCCCGGGGTGGCCGTGGCTGCGCTGGCGGGCGCACTGGCCGACGCCAACGCCGATGTGCGCAAGGCAGCCGTCCTCGCGCTGCTGACCCACCGGGAAGCGGAGGGCGCCCGCAAGGCCCTCGCCACGGCGGTCGCCGACCCCGACGCGGACGTACGGGCGTACGCGGCCCGCGCCTGAGGCGTCGCCGGGGCCCCGTTCGGAGGCGCGCCGCGTGCGCCGGTCGGGGCGGGCCGGGATGGTGGACGGACGAACGGACGCGGAAACCCGTACCCCGTACCCCCACCGCGAGGAGCCGCCGCCATGACCGTACGCAGCCTGAAGACCTTCGTCACCTGCGCGGCCGCCGTGTCGCTCGGCCTGGTCGCCGTGGCCCCGGCCCACGGGGTCGAGGGGCCCGCGCCCGACCCGCGCGACCGGAAGGCCATGCGGGACATGGCGACGGCGATCGCGGTGACGGCCAAGTACGCGGACGAGCGGCAGGCCCTCAAGGACGGGTACGTCCCCCACGGCCAGGACTGCATGACCAACCCGTTCGGGGTGGGCGCCATGGGCTACCACTACGTCAAGCAGGCCAACTGGGGTTCGAAGGACCCCGGCAGGCCGACCGCGCTCCTCTACAGCACGGAGAAGGACCGCAACGGCCGTCGCCGGCTCCAGACCGTGGAGTGGATGTCCACCGACCGGGACCAGGACCTGAAGACCACCGATGACCGGCCCAGCATGTTCGGGCTGCCCTTCGACGGGCCCATGCCGGGCCACTGGGCGGGCATGCCCAAGCACTACGACCTGCACATGTGGGCGTACAAGGAGAACCCGGCCGGGCGCTTCCACAACTGGAACCCCGCACTGACCTGCCCGGGCAAGGCCGCCGCCCCGGCGAAGCCCGCGCACGCGCACGGCCACTAGCGGCGTCCGGCCCGCGGCGATCCGATCGCGACGGTTCCGACCACGGCGGCCCGACCACGGCGAAGGGCCCGGTTCCCCAACGGGAGCCGGGCCCTTGGCCGTGCCGGGCGGAGCGGTCAGCGGACGAACGTGCTCGCCTGTCCCGCCAGGTCCAGGAAGTACTGCGGCGCCAGGCCCAGGACCAGGGTGACCGCGACGCCCACCGCGATGGTGGTCATCGTCAGCGGCGACGGCACCGCGACCGTCGGGCCGTCGGCCTTCGGCTCGCTGAAGAACATCAGGACGATCACCCGGATGTAGAAGAACGCGGCGATCGCGGACGAGACGACACCGACCACGACCAGCGCCCCGGCGCCGCCCTCCGCCGCCGCCTTGAACACGGCGAACTTCCCGGCGAAGCCGGACGTGAGCGGGATGCCGGCGAAGGCCAGCAGGAACACCGCGAAGACGGCCGCCGTCAGCGGCGAACGCCGCCCCAGCCCCGCCCACTTGGACAGGTGCGTCGCCTCGCCGCCCGCGTCGCGCACCAGCGTGACCACCGCGAAGGCGCCGATCGTCACGAAGGAGTACGCGGCCAGGTAGAAGAGGACGGACTGGACGCCCTCCGCCGAGGTGGCGATCACACCGGCCAGGATGAAGCCCGCGTGCGCGATCGAGGAGTAGGCCAGGAGCCGCTTGACGTCGGTCTGGGTCACGGCGATCACCGCGCCCGCCAGCATCGTGACGATCGCGACGCCCCACATCACCGGCCGCCAGTCCCAGCGCAGACCCGGCAGGACCACGTACAGCAGGCGCAGCAGCGCGCCGAACGCGGCCACCTTCGTCGCCGCCGCCATGAAGCCGGTCACCGGCGTCGGGGCACCCTGGTAGACGTCCGGCGTCCACATGTGGAAGGGGACCGCGCCGACCTTGAACAGCAGGCCCGTCAGGATCAGCGCGCCGCCGATCAGCAGCAGCGCGTCGTTGCCCATGGTGCTCGCGAGCGCCGGGTCGACCGTCTGGACCGTGCCGTCCACCACGTCCGCGATCACCGCGTACGAGACGGAGCCCGCGTAGCCGTACACCAGCGCGATGCCGAAGAGCAGGAACGCCGACGAGAAGGCGCCGAGCAGGAAGTACTTGACCGCCGCCTCCTGCGACATCAGCCGCTGGCGGCGGGCGACGGCGCAGAGCAGGTACAGCGGGAGGGAGAAGACCTCCAGGGCCACGAACAGCGTCAGCAGGTCGTTGGCCGCCGGGAAGATCAGCATTCCGGCGATCGCGAACAGCGCGAGCGGGAACACCTCGGTGGTGGTGAAGCCCGCCTTCACGGCGGCCTTCTCGCTCTCGCTGCCCGGTACGGACGCCGCCTGGGCGGCGAAGGAGTCCACCCGGTTGCCGTGCGCGGCCGGGTCCAGGCGCCGCTCCGCGAAGGTGAAGACCGCCACGACCGAGGCCAGCAGGATGGTGCCCTGCAGGAACAGCGCCGGGCCGTCCACGGCGATGGCGCCCATCGCGGCGATCTGCGCCTTGCCGCTCGCGTACCCGCCGGCGGCGAGGCCGACGACCGCCGCGAAGGCCGCGGCCAGCGCGGCGACGGCCAGGAACACCTGCACGTAGTAGCGGGACTTGCGCGGTACGAACGCCTCGACGAGGACGCCGAGGATCGCCGCGCCCACCACGATGAGCGTGGGCGCGAGCTGCGCGTACTCGATGTGCGGAGCCGGGATCCGGTCCACCGGAGCGGCGGCCGCCAGTACCGGCAGGCCGTGGGCAGCAGTCAGGGTGCTCACTTCGCCGCCTCCCCATTCTTCGCGGGCACGGCCTCGACAGCCACCTCGGGCTTCGGGTCCGTCCGCTTCACGTCGGACATGGTGTGCTCGACCGCCGGGTTGACGATGTCGGTGAGCACCTTCGGGTAGACGCCGAGCCCGATCAGCAGGGCGATCAGCGGGGCGACCACCAGCATTTCCCGCAGGTGCAGGTCCGGCATCGTGCGGACCTCCTCCTTCACGGGGCCGGTCATGGTGCGCTGGTAGAGCACCAGGGTGTAGAGCGCGGCCAGCACGATCCCGAAGGTGGCGATGATGCCGACGACCGGGTACCGGGCGTACGTGCCGACCAGGACCAGGAATTCGCTGACGAACGGGGCCAGGCCCGGCAGCGAGAGGGTGGCGAGGCCGCCGATCAGGAAGGTGCCGGCGAGCACCGGGGCCACCTTCTGCACACCGCCGTAGTCGGCGATGAGCCGCGAGCCGCGCCGCGAGATCAGGAAGCCGGCCACCAGCATCAGCGCCGCCGTCGAGAGCCCGTGGTTGACCATGTACAGCGTCGCGCCCGACTGGCCCTGGGAGGTCATCGCGAAGATGCCCAGGATGATGAAGCCGAAGTGCGAGATCGACGCGTACGCGACCAGCCGCTTGATGTCCCGCTGGCCGACGGCGAGCAGCGCGCCGTAGACGATGCTGATCAGGGCCAGGACGAGGATCACCGGCGTGGCCCACTTGCTGGCGTCGGGGAAGAGCCCGAGACAGAAGCGGAGCATCGCGAAGGTGCCGACCTTGTCGACGACCGCGGTGATCAGGACGGCCACCGGGGCGGTGGACTCGCCCATCGCGTTCGGCAGCCAGGTGTGCAGCGGCCACAGCGGGGCCTTCACCGCGAAGGCGAAGAAGAAGCCGAGGAACAGCAGCCGCTCGGTGTTGGTCGCCATGTCGAGCGTGCCCGCGGCGCGGGCGGCGGTGATCTCCTGGAGCGAGAAGTTCCCGGCGACCACGTACAGCCCGATGACGGCGGCGAGCATGATCAGGCCGCCGGCCAGGTTGTAGAGGAGGAACTTGACCGCCGCGTACGAGCGCTGCGCGGCCGCGTTCTCGTCGCTGCCTGCGTGTGCCCGGTCCCCGAAGCCGCCGATGAGGAAGTACATCGGGATGAGCATGGCTTCGAAGAAGATGTAGAAGAGGAAGACGTCGGTGGCCTCGAAGGAGATGATCACCATCGCCTCGACCATCAGGATCAGGGCGAAGAACCCTTGCGTCGGCCGCCAGCGGTAGGAGGCGGTCTCCTTGGGGCCTCCCCTGCTCGAAGAGCTCGGGGAAGTGTCGGCGTCGTTCCAGCCCGCCGCGATGACGAACGGGATCAGCAGGGCGGTGAGCGCGATGAGCGCCACCCCGATGCCGTCCACGCCCAGTTCGTAGCGGACCCCGAAGTCGGGGATCCAGGCGTGGGATTCGGTGAGCTGGTAGCGGGCGCCACCGGGCTCGAAGCGGACGGCGACGAGCACGGCCAGGGCCAGGGTCGCCAGGGAGAAGAGCAGCGCGAGCCATTTGGCGGCGGTCCTGCGGGCGGCCGGGACGGCCGCCGTCAGGACGGCTCCGACCGCGGGTACCGCGGCCGTCACCGTCAGAAGCGGGAAACTCATTTCACACCGCCCTCATCAGCAGGGTCGCGGCGATGAGGATCGCCGTCCCCCCGAACATCGAGACCGCGTAGCTGCGGGCGTAGCCGTTCTGCAGCTTGCGCAGCCGGCCCGAGAGCCCGCCGACCGAGGCGGCCGTCCCGTTGACCACCCCGTCGACGAGGCTGTGGTCGACGTACACGAGCGAGCGGGTCAGGTGCTCCCCGCCGCGCACCAGGACGACGTGGTTGAAGTCGTCCTGGAGCAGGTCCCGCCGGGCCGCCCGGGTGAGGAGCGAGCCGCGCGGGGCGACCACCGGAACGGGCCTGCGGCCGTACATCGACCAGGCGATGGCGACGCCGACGACCAGGACCACCATGGTGGACGCGGTCACCGCCACGGCGCTGACCGGCGAGTCGCCGTGCTCGTAACCGGTGACGGGCTCCAGCCACTTCAGGAAGCGCTCGCCGATCTCGAAGAACGCGCCGGCGAAGACCGACCCGAACGCCAGGATGACCATCGGGACGGTCATGGACTTCGGGGACTCGTGCGGGTGCGGCGCGTGGCCTTCCGCGTCCGGCTGCCAGCGCTTCTCGCCGAAGAAGGTGAGGAGCATGACGCGGGTCATGTAGAAGGCGGTGATGCCGGCGCCCAGCAGGGTGACCCCGCCGAGGATCCAGCCCTGGGTGCCGCCCTTGGCGAAGGCCGCCTCGATGATCATGTCCTTGGAGAAGAAGCCGGACAGGCCGGGGAATCCGATGATCGCCAGGTAGCCGAGGCCGAAGGTGACGAAGGTGACCGGCATGAACTTGCGCAGGGCGCCGTACTTGCGCATGTCCACCTCGTCGTTCATCCCGTGCATGACGGAACCCGCGCCGAGGAAGAGGCCGGCCTTGAAGAAGCCGTGCGTCACCAGGTGCATGATCGCGAAGACGTACCCGATGGGGCCGAGGCCCGCCGCCAGGATCATGTAGCCGATCTGGGACATCGTCGACCCGGCGAGGGCCTTCTTGATGTCGTCCTTCGCGCAACCGACGATCGCACCGAAGAGCAGCGTGACCGCGCCGACGACGGTGACCACCAGCTGGGCGTCCGGCGCCCCGTTGAAGACGGCGGCCGAGCGGACGATCAGGTACACGCCCGCCGTCACCATCGTCGCCGCGTGGATCAGGGCCGAGACCGGGGTCGGGCCCTCCATCGCGTCCCCGAGCCAGGACTGCAGCGGGACCTGGGCCGACTTGCCGCAGGCGGCGAGCAGCAGCATCAGGGCGATCGCCGTCAGCTTGCCCTCGGTCGCGTTGCCGACCGAGGCGAACACCGGCCCGAAGGCGAAGGTCCCGAAGGTGGTGAACATCAGCATGATCGCGATCGACAGGCCCATGTCGCCGACCCGGTTGACCAGGAAGGCCTTCTTCGCGGCGGTCGCCGCGCTGGGCTTGTGCTGCCAGAAGCCGATGAGCAGGTACGAGGCCAGGCCCACGCCCTCCCAGCCGACGTACAGCAGCAGGTAGTTGTCGGCGAGGACCAGCAGCAGCATCGCCGCGAGGAAGAGGTTGAGGTAGCCGAAGAAGCGGCGCCGGCGCTCGTCGTGCTCCATGTACCCGATCGAGTACACGTGGATGAGCGTGCCCACCCCGGAGATCAGCAGGACGAAGGTCATCGAGAGCTGGTCCAGCTGGAAGGCGACGTCCGCCTGGAAGCCCTCGACCGGGATCCAGGTGTACACCTTCTCGTGCAGGGTCCGGTCCTCGGCGGCGCGCCCGAGCAGGTCGGCGAACAGGACCACGCCGATCCCGAAGGAGGCGGCTGCGAACAGGGTGCCGAGCCAGTGCCCGGCCTTGTCGAGGCGTCGGCCGCCGCAGAGCAGCACCACCGCCCCGAGCAGGGGCGCCGCGATCAGCAGCCCGATCAGATTCTCCACTGTGAGCGCCCCTTACAGCTTCATCAGGCTGGCGTCGTCGACCGAGGCCGAGTGGCGGGTACGGAAGAGCGACACGATGATCGCCAGGCCGACCACGACCTCCGCGGCGGCGACGACCATCGTGAAGAACGCGATGATCTGGCCGTCGAGGTTGCCGTGCATCCGGGAGAAGGCGACGAAGGCGAGGTTGCAGGCGTTGAGCATCAGCTCGACGCACATGAACAGCACGATCGCGTTCTTGCGGATGAGCACGCCGGAGGCCCCGATGGTGAACAGCAGGGCGGCCAGGTACAGGTAGTTGACCGGATTCACTTGGAGGCCTCCTCACGGCCGAGGCGCTCCGCCGAGGCCTGTTCCAGCGCCTTCAGGTCGCTGAGCGCCTCGCCGGAGACGTCCCGGATCTGGCCGCGGGCGCGCAGCGTCTTGCTGACGGTCAGCTCGGACGGGGTGCCGTCCGGCAGCAGACCGGCGACGTCGACCGCGTTGTGCCGGGCGTAGACGCCGGGGGCGGGCAGCGGCGGGAGCTGGACGCCCTCGCGTACGCGCCGCTCGGCGAGCTCGCGCTGGGTGGCGGCCCGCTCCGTGCGCTCGCGGTGGGTGAGGACCATCGCGCCGACGGCCGCGGTGATCAGCAGGGCGCCGGTGATCTCGAAGGCGAACACGTACTTGGTGAAGATCAGCGTGGCCAGGCCTTCGACGTGCCCGCCGGAGTTGATCCGGCCGAGCCCGGTGAAGTGGTCCAGCCGGGCGTGGGCGATGCCGGCGATCAGCAGGGTGCCGAAGCCGAGGGCGCAGAGCACGGCCATCCAGCGCTGGCCCTTGAGCGTCTCCTTGAGAGAGTCCGCGGCGGTGACGCCGACGAGCATGACCACGAAGAGGAACAGCATCATGATGGCGCCGGTGTAGACGATGACCTGGACGACGCCCAGGAAGTAGGCCCCGTTGGCGAGGTAGAAGACCGCCAGGATGATCATCGTCCCGGCGAGGCTCAGCGCGCTGTGCACGGCCTTCTTCATCAGGATCGTGGACAGGGCGCCGATGACGGCGATGGTGGCGAGGACCCAGAACTGCACCGCCTCGCCGGTGGAGGTGACCGTGGCGGCCGCGGCGATGGCGCTCACGCCCCCACCCCCTCGGAGGGCGCCGCCTGCTCGCCCTTGGAGACGGCGACCTGGCGCTCCGTACCCGGAGCCGCACCGGTCACCAGCCCCCGGTAGTAGTCCTGGTCGTCCGCGCCCGGGTACATCGGGTGCGGGGCCTCGACCATGCCCTCGGTCAGACCGGCGAGCAGCTGCTCCTTGGTGTAGATGAGCGATTCGCGGCTGGAGTCGGCCAGTTCGAACTCGTTCGTCATCGTCAGCGCGCGGGTCGGGCAGGCCTCGATGCACAGCCCGCACAGGATGCAGCGGGCGTAGTTGATCTGGTAGACCGCGCCGTACCGCTCGCCCGGGGAGTAGCGCTCCTCCTCCGTGTTGTCCGCGCCCTCCACGTAGATGGCGTCGGCGGGACAGGCCCAGGCGCACAGTTCACACCCGATGCACTTCTCCAGACCGTCCGGGTGCCGGTTGAGCTGGTGCCGGCCGTGGAAGCGCGGTGCGGTGGTCTTCTGCTGCTCCGGGTACTGCTCGGTGAGGCGCTTCTTGAACATGGCCTTGAAGGTCACGCCGAAGCCGGCCACCGGGTTCTGCCACTTCTCGTTCTCCGCGTCAGGCATTCTCAGCACCCTCCTCTCGGTCACTGTCAGTATTCGTCCCGCCACTGACAATCAGCTCCCGCTCGTGGCGGGGCCGCCTGCGCGGTACGGGTGCCAGCTCCTGGCCGGGCTTGGGCGGTACGGGGAACCCGCCCGCCAGCGGGTCGAAGTCCGCGCCCGCCGCCGTCTTTCCGGCCTCCTCGGCGGCCGCCTTCGCCTTCTTGTCGCGGAAGAGGTCGGCGACGAAGGACAGCAGCAGGATCGCGATGACTCCGCCGCCGACGTAGAGCACGATCTGCTGGAAGTCGTAGTTCTCGTTCCGCAGCGCGCGGACGGTGGCGACGAGCATGAGCCAGACCACGGAGACCGGGATCAGGACCTTCCAGCCGAGCTTCATCAGCTGGTCGTAGCGGACGCGGGGCAGCGTGCCGCGCAGCCAGATGAAGAAGAACAGCAGCAGCTGGACCTTGATGACGAACCAGAGCATCGGCCACCAGCCGTGGTTCGCGCCCTCCCAGTACGTGGAGATGGGGGCCGGGGCCCGCCAGCCGCCGAGGAAGAGGGTGACCGAGACCGCCGAGACGGTGACCATGTTGACGTACTCGGCCAGCATGAACAGCGCGAACTTGATGGAGGAGTACTCGGTGTTGAAGCCGCCGACGAGGTCGCCCTCGGACTCCGGCATGTCGAAGGGGGCGCGGTTCGTCTCGCCGACCATCGTGATGACGTAGATGATGAACGAGACCGGCAGCAGGATGATGTACCAGCGGTCCGCCTGCGCCTCCACGATCGCCGAGGTCGACATCGACCCGGAGTAGAGGAAGACCGAGGCGAACGCCGCGCCCATCGCGATCTCGTACGAGATCATCTGCGCGCAGGAGCGCAAGCCCCCGAGCAGCGGGTACGTCGAGCCCGAGGACCAGCCGGCGAGGACGATGCCGTAGATGCCGACCGAGGCGACCGCGAGGATGTAGAGCATCGCGATCGGCAGGTCGGTGAGCTGCATCGTGGTGCGCTGGCCGAAGATCGAGACCTCGTCGCCGGGCGGACCGAAGGGGATCACCGCGATGGCCATGAAGGCCGGGATCGCCGCGATGATCGGGGCCAGGACGTAGACCACCTTGTCGGCCCGCTTGACGATGATGTCTTCCTTGAGCATCAGCTTCACGCCGTCGGCGAGCGACTGGAGCATGCCCCAGGGGCCGTGCCGGTTGGGGCCGATGCGCAGCTGCATCCAGGCGACGACCTTGCGCTCCCACACGATGGAGAAGAGCACGGTCACCATCAGGAAGGCGAAGCAGAACACCGCCTTGACGACGACGAGCCACCAGACGTCCCTGCCGAACAGGGAGAGGTCCTCGGCAGCGAGCTGTACCGCGTTCACGCGCCCACCTCCGCATCGGTGCCGCTGCTGTCGGCCGCGGTCGCCGGGCCGATCCGTACGAGGGTGCCCGGGCGGGCTCCGGCGTCGGCGAGGACGCCGCGGCCGGTGGAGTTCAGCGGGAGCCAGACCACCCGGTCGGGCATCTCGGTGATCCGCAGCGGTAGTTCCACGGAGCCGGCCGGGCCGGTGACCGCGAGGACGTCGCCGTCCTTGACGCCCGTCTCGGCGGCCGTGGCGGCCGACAGCCGGGCACTCGCCTCGTGCCGGGTGCCGGCCAGCGCCTCGTCCCCGTCCTGGAGACGGCCCTGGTCCAGCAGCAGCCGGTGGCCCGCGAGGACCGCCTCGCCCGCGGCGGGGCGGGGCAGCGGCTCCGTGCCGGTGGACTGCTCCTCGGCGCGCTCCCCGGCCCACGGGCCGAGCCGGTCGAGCTCCCGGCGTACGGCGTGTACGTCGGGCAGCGCGATCGGCCGCTCGGCCGCGTCGGCCAGCATGTGCAGCACGCGGTGGTCGGCGGGGGCGAGCCGGCGGGTCATCTGGTCGGGCTTGAGCGCGGCCTCGAACGGGCGGACCCGGCCCTCCCAGTTGATGAACGCGCCCTCCTTCTCGGCGACCGCGGCGACCGGGAGCACCACGTCGGCGCGGTCGGTGACCTCGCTGGGCCGCAGCTCCAGGGAGACGACGAACGCCTCCTGGAGGGCGGTCCGGGCGCGGGCCGGGTCCGGCAGGTCCGCGATCTCGACGCCCGCGACCAGCAGGGCGGAGAGTTCGCGTCCGGCGGCGGCCTCGACGATCTGCCCGGTGTCACGGCCGTAGCGGTGCGGGAGTTCGTCCAGGCCCCAGGCCGCCCTGACCTCGTCTCGGGCCCGCGGATCGGTGGCCGGGCGGCCGCCGGGCAGCAGCGACGGCAGGGCGCCCGCCTCGACGGCGGCCCGCTCCCCGGCCCGGCGCGGGATCCACACCAGCGTGGCCCCGGTCGCGGTGGCGGCCCGTACGGCTGCGGTCAGCGCGCCGGGCACGCCCGCGAGGCGCTCCCCGACGACGACGACCGCGCCGGGCCGCCGCAGCGCCTCGGCGGCCTCGGCCCCGCCGGCCTCCAGGCCGGTCCGGGAGGCGAGGGCGTCCAGCCACTCGGGCTCGGTGCCGGGGGCGGCGGCCAGCAGTGTGCCGCCCGCCTTCTCCAGGCCGCGGGTGGCGAACGGGGCGAGGGCGAAGGTCCGCTGCTTGTGCTTGCGGTGGGCCTTGCGCAGCCGCAGGAAGACCCCGGGGGCCTCCTCCTCGGACTCGATGCCGACGAGCAGGACGGCGGGCGCCGCCTCCAGCTTCGCGTACGTCACCCCGCTGCCGTCGAGGTCCTTGCCGGTGCCGGCGACGGTGGCGGCCAGGAACTCGGCCTCCTCCGCGCTGTGGATCCGGGCCCGGAAGTCGATGTCGTTGGTGTCGAGGACGACCCGGGCGAACTTGGCGTACGCGTACGCGTCCTCGACGGTGAGCCGCCCGCCGGTCAGGACGCCGGCCCGGCCGCGCGCGGCGGCGAGCCCCGCGGCCGCGGCCTCCAGCGCCTCGGGCCAGCTCGCCGGGGCGAGGACCCCGTCGGTGCCGCGCACCAGCGGGGTGGTGAGCCGGTCCGGGCGCTGCGCGTAGCGGAACCCGAAGCGGCCCTTGTCGCAGATCCACTCCTCGTTGACCTCGGGGTCCTCGGCGGCCATCCGGCGCAGCACCTTCCCGCGCCGGTGGTCGGTCCGGGTCGCGCAGCCGCCCGCGCAGTGCTCGCACACGCTCGGGGAGGAGACGAGGTCGAACGGGCGGGAGCGGAACCGGTAGGCGGCCGAGGTGAGGGCGCCGACGGGACAGATCTGGATGGTGTTGCCGGAGAAGTACGACTCGAACGGGTCGCCCTCGCCGATGCCGACCTGCTGGAGCGCGCCGCGTTCCAGGAGCTCGATCATCGGGTCGCCGGCGACCTGCGTGGAGAAGCGGGTGCAGCGCGCGCACAGCACGCACCGCTCGCGGTCCAGCAGCACCTGCGTGGAGATCGGCACCGGCTTCTCGTACGTGCGCTTCTTGCCCTCGAAACGCGAGTCGCTCTGTCCGTGCGACATCGCCTGGTTCTGCAGCGGGCACTCGCCGCCTTTGTCGCAGACCGGGCAGTCCAGCGGGTGGTTGATGAGCAGCAGCTCCATCACCCCGCGCTGGGACTTCTCGGCGACCTCGGAGGTCAGCTGCGTCTTGACGACCATGCCGTCGGTGCAGGTGATGGTGCAGGAGGCCATCGGCTTGCGCTGGCCCTCCACCTCGACGATGCACTGGCGGCAGGCGCCGACGGGGTCCAGGAGCGGGTGGTCGCAGAACCGGGGGATCTCGATGCCGATCTGCTCGGCGGCCCGGATGACCAGGGTTCCCTTGGGTACCGACAGTTCGACGCCGTCGATGGTCAGGGACACCGAGTCCTCGGCGGCCTTCGGCCGCCCCGCGACCTCGCCGCCACCCGCGGGGGCGTTACTGGTGACGGTCACGCGTTCACCTCCGTGTCAGCCCAGAGGGTCGACTTCTTGGGGTCGAAGGGGCAGCCCTTGCCCGTGATGTGCTGCTCGTACTCCGCGCGGAAGTACTTGAGCGAGGAGAAGATCGGGCTGGCGGCGCCGTCGCCGAGCGCGCAGAACGACTTGCCGTTGATGTTGTCGGCGATGTCGTTCAGCTTGTCGAGGTCGGACATGACGCCCTTGCCGGCCTCGATGTCGCGGAGCAACTGGACCAGCCAGTACGTTCCTTCGCGGCAGGGGGTGCACTTGCCGCAGGACTCGTGCGCGTAGAACTCGGTCCACCGGGTGACGGCGCGCACGACGCAGGTCGTCTCGTCGAAGCACTGGAGGGCCTTGGTGCCGAGCATCGAGCCGGCGGCGCCGACGCCCTCGTAGTCGAGCGGGACGTCGAGGTGCTCGTCCGTGAACATCGGGGTGGAGGAGCCGCCCGGGGTCCAGAACTTCAGCCGGTGTCCGGGGCGCATCCCGCCGCTCATGTCGAGGAGCTGGCGCAGGGTGATGCCGAGCGGGGCCTCGTACTGGCCGGGTGCGACGACGTGCCCGGAGAGCGAGTACAGCGTGAATCCGGGGGACTTCTCGGTCCCCATCGCCTTGAACCAGTCCTTGCCCCGGTTCAGGATCGCGGGAACCGAGGCGATCGACTCGACGTTATTGACGACAGTGGGGCACGCGTAGAGCCCTTCGACGGCAGGGAAGGGAGGACGCAGCCGGGGCTGACCGCGCCGGCCTTCGAGGGAGTCGAGCAGTGCCGTCTCCTCGCCGCAGATGTACGCGCCCGCTCCCGCGTGCACCGTGATGTCGAGGTTGAGGCCGCTTCCCAGAATGTCCTTGCCGAGGTAGCCGGCCTCGTACGCCTCGCGCACCGCCTCGTGCAGGCGTCGCAGCACCGGCACGGTCTCGCCGCGCAGGTAGATGAAGGCGTGCTCCGACCGGATCGCGTAACAGGCGATGATCATTCCCTCGACGAGGGAGTGCGGATTGGCGAAGAGAAGGGGGATGTCCTTGCAGGTTCCCGGCTCCGACTCGTCCGCGTTCACGACGAGGTAGTGCGGCTTTCCGTCGCCCTGCGGGATGAACTGCCACTTCATTCCGGTGGGGAAGCCCGCGCCGCCGCGTCCGCGCAGGCCCGAGTCCTTCACGTACGCGATGAGGTCGTCCGGGGTCATCGCGAGCGCCTTGCGCAGACCCTCGTACCCCTCGTGGCGCCGGTAGGTCTCCAGCGTCCACGACCGCGGCTCGTCCCAGAACGCCGACAGCACGGGTGCCAGCAGCTTCTCCGGGGCGCCGTTCTCGTGCATCTCGGTGGTCACCGACATCACTCCCCCTCCTCGGTGCCGGCCGCGGCCTCGCCACGCGGGTGTACGACCTTGCCGTGCTGCGGGGTCTCGCCGCGCGCGATGCGCAGGCCGATCAGGGAGGCGGGGCCGGCGCCGCCGCTGGCCTCGACCGCGCCGGGGCGCTCGTCCGGGAAGCCGGCCAGGATCCGGGCGGTCTCCTTGTACGTGCACAGCGGGGCGCCCCGGGTGGGAGCGACGGGGCGGCCGGCGAGCAGGTCGTCCACCATGGCCTTGGCGGACTGGGGGGTCTGGTTGTCGAAGAACTCCCAGTTGACCATCACCACCGGGGCGTAGTCGCAGGCCGCGTTGCACTCGATGTGCTCCAGCGTGACCTTGCCGTCCGGGGTGGTCTCGTTGTTGCCGACCCCGAGGTGCTCCTTGAGCTCCTCGAAGATGGCGTCGCCGCCCATGACCGCGCACAGCGTGTTGGTGCAGACGCCGACCTGGTAGTCGCCGGAGGCCTTGCGCCGGTACATCGTGTAGAAGGTGGCCACGGCCGTGACCTCGGCGGTGGTCAGCCCGAGGACCTCGGCGCAGAACCGGATGCCGGTGCGGGAGACGTACCCCTCTTCCGACTGCGTCAGGTGCAGCAGCGGCAGCAGCGCGGAGCGGCTGTCGGGGTAGCGGGCGATGACCTCCTTCGCGTCCGCTTCGAGCCGGGCGCGTACGTCGGCCGGGAAGTCGGGGGCCGGCAGCTGGGGCATGCCCAGAGACAGGGGTGCCTGGGGGGTGTCCCCTCCAGGAAACGCGGTGGTCATCGGTCGACGCCTCCCATCACGGGGTCGATGGAGGCGACGGCGACGATGACGTCGGCGACCTGGCCGCCCTCGCACATCGCGGCCATGGCCTGCAGGTTGGTGAAGGACGGGTCGCGAAAGTGGACCCGGTAGGGGCGGGTGCCGCCGTCGGAGACGACGTGGACGCCGAGTTCGCCCTTGGGGGACTCGACGGCCGCGTAGGCCTGGCCGGCCGGTACCCGGAAGCCCTCGGTCACCAGCTTGAAGTGGTGGATGAGGGCCTCCATGGAGGTGCCCATGATGTTCCTGATGTGGTCGAGGGAGTTGCCGAGGCCGTCCGGGCCCATCGCGAGCTGCGCGGGCCAGGCGATCTTCTTGTCGGCGACCATGACCGGGCCCGGCTCCAGCCGCTCCAGGCACTGTTCGACGATCCGGAGCGACTGGCGCATCTCCTCCAGGCGGATCAGGAACCGCCCGTAGGAGTCGCAGCTCTCGGTGGTCGGCACGTCGAACTCGTAGGTCTCGTAGCCGCAGTACGGGTCCGACTTGCGCAGGTCGTGCGGCAGGCCGGCCGAGCGCAGGATCGGGCCGGTGGCGCCGAGCGCCATGCAGCCGGTGAGGTCGAGGTAGCCGACGTCCTGCATGCGGGCCTTGAAGATGGGGTTGCCCGTGGCGAGCTTGTCGTACTCCGGCAGGTTCTTCTTCATGGTCTTCACGAAGTCGCGCAGCTGGTCGACGGCGCCCGGCGGCAGGTCCTGGGCGAGGCCGCCGGGGCGGACGAACGCGTGGTTCATGCGCAGCCCGGTGATCAGCTCGAAGATGTCGAGGATCAGCTCGCGGTCGCGGAAGCCGTAGATCATGATCGTGGTCGCGCCCAGCTCCATGCCGCCGGTGGCGATGCACACCAGGTGGGAGGAGAGCCGGTTGAGCTCCATCAGCAGGACGCGGATGACGGTGGCGCGGTCCGGGATCTGGTCGGTGATGCCGAGCAGCTTCTCGACGCCGAGGCAGTACGCCGTCTCGTTGAAGAACGGCGTCAGGTAGTCCATGCGCGTCACGAAGGTGGTGCCCTGCGTCCAGTTCCGGAATTCGAGGTTCTTCTCGATGCCGGTGTGCAGGTAGCCGATTCCGCAGCGGGCCTCGGTGACCGTCTCGCCGTCGATCTCCAGGATCAGGCGGAGCACTCCGTGGGTGGACGGGTGCTGCGGACCCATGTTGACGACGATCCGCTCGTCGTCCGCCCGGGCCGCCGACTGGACGATCTCGTCCCAGTCGCCACCGGTGACGGTGTAGACGGTGCCCTCGGTCGTCTCGCGGGAGGAGGCGGCGTTCGAGGAGGCGTGGTTTGACGTGGACATCAGCTGTACGACCTCCGCTGGTCGGGAGCCGGGATCTGGGCGCCCTTGTACTCGACGGGAATGCCGCCGAGCGGGTAGTCCTTGCGCTGCGGGAAGCCCTGCCAGTCGTCCGGCATCATGATCCGGGTGAGGGCCGGGTGCCCGTCGAAGACCAGGCCGAAGAAGTCGTACGTCTCGCGCTCGTGCCAGTCGTTGGTCGGGTAGACGGAGACGAGCGAGGGGACGTGCGGGTCGCCGTCCGGCGCCGACACCTCCAGCCGCACCACCCGGCCGTGCGTGATCGAGCGCAGGTGGTAGACGGCGTGCAGCTCGCGGCCCTTGTCGCCGGGGAAGTGCACGCCGGATACGCCGGTGCAGAGCTCGAAGCGCAGGGCCGGGTCGTCGCGCAGGGTGGAGGCCACCTTGACGAGGTGCTCGCGGGCGATGTGGAAGGTGAGCTCGCCGCGGTCGACGACCGTCTTCTCGATGGCGTTCTCGGGGACGAGGCCCTGTTCCTCCAGGGCGCCTTCGAGCTCGTCGGCGACCTCGTCGAAGTACGAGCCGTACGGGCGGTGGCTCGCGCCCGGCAGGGCCACGGTGCGGACGAGGCCGCCGTAGCCGCTGGTGTCACCGCCGCCGCGGGCGCCGAACATGCCCTTGCGGACGCCGATCACCTCGGGGCCGGCGAACCCCCTCGGCGCAGGCACGTTATTGCCGTTCTGCGCCGCGTCGCCGTTCTGGGCGTTGCCGTTCTCGACGGCCGGGTCGTCGCTCACCGGAGCAACCCCTTCATCTCGATGGTGGGGAGGGCCTTGAGGGCCGCCTCCTCCGCCTCGCGCGCCGCCTCTTCCCGGTTCACTCCGAGCTTCGAGCCCTGGATCTTCTGGTGGAGCTTGAGGATCGCGTCCAACAGCATCTCGGGGCGGGGCGGGCAGCCGGGCAGGTAGATGTCCACGGGGACGATGTGGTCGACGCCCTGGACAATCGCGTAGTTGTTGAACATTCCGCCTGAAGAGGCGCAAACGCCCATGGAGATGACCCACTTGGGAGCGGGCATCTGGTCGTACACCTGCCGCAGCACGGGCGCCATCTTCTGGCTGACCCGGCCGGCCACGATCATCAGATCGGCCTGGCGCGGGGAGCCGCGGAAGACCTCCATGCCGAAGCGGGCCAGGTCGTACCGGCCCGCTCCGGTGGTCATCATCTCGATGGCGCAGCACGCGAGGCCGAAGGTGGCCGGGAAGACGGATGACTTGCGCACCCAGCCCGCGGCCTGTTCGACGGTGGTCAGCAGAAAGCCGCTCGGCAGCTTCTCTTCCAGTCCCATGGAAATTCAGCCCCTCAGTCCCATTCCAGGCCGCCGCGGCGCCACACGTAGGCGTAGGCGACGAAGACGGTGAGCACGAAGAGCAGCATCTCGACGAGCCCGAAGATCCCCAGGGAGTCGAAGGTGACGGCCCAGGGGTAGAGGAAGACAACCTCGATGTCGAAGACGATGAAGAGCATCGCCGTCAGGTAGTACTTGATGGGGAAGCGACCGCCGCCGGCCGGCACCGGTGTGGGCTCGATGCCGCACTCGTACGCTTCGAGCTTTGCCCGGTTGTACCGTTTCGGGCCGATCAGCGTGGCCATGACCACGGAGAAGATCGCAAACCCTGCGCCGAGGGCGCCGAGCACGAGGATGGGCGCGTACGCATTCACGCTCCTCGCTCCTTCCAGTCGTCCTTGACCGATGGACCGCTGTGCCGGCGCCGAGTGCGCCGCCTCGGATCTTGTACATGTGAGGCAGTTCACAAGCCGGACTGGTGCGCATCTTATGCCTGCTGGTCTGTGATCTGCGACACGGGTAACAACAACGAGTTTGTGATCTCCACCACCTGACGAACGATCATGAAGTCAGATGAGTGGTGATCTACGCACGCGAAGCATCCACATGATCACCAAAGGTGACATTGGGCGGCGTTACCGCAGGTAGACGCGTGATCGCACTATCAAACATGTCCCATGCAAGCAAATTTGCGACAGGGAGGAGGTCGCGGTAAAGGGATCCGCGTCGCCCGGTCGAGGGAGCTCTCGGGTACGGAAGTGGACGCGACGGGGCGTGCACGGAGGGTGTGCATCCGTTCACGAGCCCGAAGGCGCCGTCACAGGGGAGTCACGGCCTGCCCACAGCGTCCACACGACGTGACGTTCTTGTGACCTGCGTCACGCGGAATCCGAGCCGCCGAAAGCGGGCTTGGCCACCGGTACCGAGGAATGGTAGGCGCCAGATCAATTCGGACTTATTACTGAAACCCCATGATCACAGGCTTGCGGGGCGCTGTCCGATTCGTCCGTTAGGCCGTCAATAAGACGCGCGACGCGCCCGGTTAAACCTCTTCTGGCACAACTGTGGCGCAGACCACGTTTCTTGAAGCGGACCGCAACCCCCTGATAGCGGTTGTTCTCATGTCCCACACCGCTCACATACCCAGCCACCGGAAGCCCCGCCGTAGCGCCTCGAAGCTCGCGGTCCGCGCCGGAGTTGCCGGTGGCGTCCTCAGCACCCTGGCCATGGCCGGCACGGCGAGCGCGTCCCCCGCCGCCGAGCCCGTGACCGAGACGACGCTCGAAATGCCGGTCCTCGACATGGACCTGGCTTCCGACGTCGCCTCCGCCGTCACCACGGCCGCCGAGAACACCCGCGCGGCCGCCGTGGAAGGCGAGCTGAACGCCCAGGAGGAGAGCGCCCGTACGGGAGCCGCCGCCGAGGCGAAGGAAGCCAAGGAAGAGGCCCAGAAGAAGGCCGACGCCGAGAAGAAGGCGAAGGACGAGGCCGACCGCAAGGCGGCCGCCGACCGCGCCAACCGCAGCACCGACCGCTCCACGCTGACGAACGCGTCCGCGTCGAACTCGGACTCCGGCAAGGCTTCCGCGCCCTCCAAGAGCACCTCCGGCTCCAGCACCCCGGCCACCGGCTCCGCCGCGGCCATCGTGAACTTCGCGCGCGCCCAGATCGGCAAGGCGTACGTCATGGGCGCCACCGGCTCCTCCGCGTACGACTGCTCCGGCCTCGTCCAGGCCGCGTACCGCCAGGCCGGCATCTCGCTGAGCCGCACCTCGCAGTCGCAGTCGCTGGCCGGCACCTCCGTGTCGCTGAACGCCCTCCAGCCGGGCGACATCCTGTACTGGGGCAGCAAGGGCAGCGCGTACCACGTCGCCATCTACGTCGGCGGCGGCAAGTTCGTGGGCGCCCAGAACCCCAGCACGGGCATCGTCGAGCGTCCGCTGAGCTACGACCGGCCGACGGGCGCCGTGCGCGTCCTCTGAGCCGTCTGAGGCGTCTGCCGTCTGAGGCGCCTGAGCCGTCTTAGGCTTACGGAAGGGCCGGTACTCCCCCGCTCGGGGGTGGAGTACCGGCCCTTCCGCGTCTTTTGCGCCCCTCAGCCGAGGCTCGCCGCCAGTTCGAAGCGGGCGTCGCGCTGCTTCTCGTAGAGGGCCAGCGTCTGCGCGTGCTCGTCCACGAGCCGCTCCTGGTACGCCTTCTCGACGGCGGCCCAGACCCCGACCAGGTTCACCTCGCGCTTGCACGCGACGTCCGCCGTGGCCGCCGCCACCGCCTTGGCGCCGCCCTTGTCGTCCTCCAGGGCGAGCGTGTCGACGACGTCGTACGGGGACTTGATCCCGGGATAGCCCGACTTGTCCATGCAGGCCGACCACTTGGCGAGCACCTCGACGACCCGCGAGTCCCGCTTGGAGCGGTCGTGCGCCTCCGAGGCCAGCCCGAAGGCGAACAGCAGGTCCACGCTGTCCTTCCGCGGCGCGTAGAGCTTGCGGTACGCCTCGCGCCCGCAGCCGCCGGGCGGCACCTTCCGCCCGCCGACCTCGATGCCGCTGTCCGTCCCGGCGGCCTCCTCCTCGTTGGGGGCGTCGGGAGCCCTCCCGCCGCCCTGGGTGCCGCGCTGTTCGCCGTGCAGGACGGCGTACGCGCTGTCGCTCAGCTGCGGGGCAGGCGGTTTCTCCCGGTTTCCTCCGTTCGCGCCCGCCCCCGCGCCCTTGTCGTAGCCGTGGGCGGCCGCGTACGCCGGATCGGCCAGCCCGAAGAGGTACTTGTGGCGGTCCCCGGAGGCAGAGGCGGTGGCGCCCGCGGCCGGCCGCGGGCCCTCGTACGTGAACCCGTACCGGGCCATGCACCGGGAGACCAGGCCCTCCTGGACGCGGCCCATCCGGACGGCCTCGGCCTCGGTGTCCGTGTACGCGTCCATCGGCAGCGCGATCGAGGCGGTGGCGGGGTTGAGCTCGACCGCGCCGAGTTCCGGCTCGCCGCCCCCGGCCGCGCCGCCGCCTCCCGGGTCCGCGCAGCCGGCCAGGAGCGCGGCCGTCAGCGCCGTCGGCAGGGCGACGGCCAGGACGGCGGACCGGGGGCGGGCGTTGCGCATCGCGCGGGCTCCTTCGTGGGGTGCGGCGTACGGGGTGCGGTGCGGGCCTCGGGGGACAGGGGTCAGGGGTCAGGGATCAGGGATGGAGCGTGTAGGTGGAGGAGCTGATCTTGTTCTTGAAGGTGGCCGAGGCGTTCCCCTCGTACTTGGAGGGGATCTCCCCGACGTTGCCGTCGAGGTCCTTGTCGGTGGCCACCTTCCAGGCGTAGACGTCCCGGTTCCGGTAGGACTCGGTGTTGTCGTTCACGAGGGAACCGGAGCCCGTGCAGGAACCCTTGAACGTGTCGTCGTTGAAGTTCCGGTCCTCGCCGTACAGGTCGAAAACACAGCCAGAGCGGCCCGCGTAGTAGAAAAGGCCGAACTCGTCGACTTCCAGATTGCCGTCCTTGCCCATGGCCGATGACGAAGCGGCCGTGCCCAGAAGTACGCCGCTTACCGAGACGACGGCCATGCAGCCCGACGCCAGCCTGCGGATTGCCTTGTTCATCACGCGTTCCTCACTCTTCGGGTGAATTACGGTGCGGGGGTTGGCGGGCCGCGCGTGCGGTTTTCCGTCCGGCCGGGATTCAACAGTCCACCCGTGTTCCGCAACAGGCGTTTTCCCGCCTGATGGACAATCATCTGACTTGGCTTGCACGGGACTTGCCGCACGCGATCGGCTCTCCCTACCATCTGGCCGCACGCCCGTGACGCCCCTCCATGGACGCGCGAACTCCACTTCTATCGCCGCAAGGGAATCACCGTCGTGCGCGCATGCCATTTCGCTCCGCTGATGCTCGTCCTGGGTATTTCCCTGACGGGATGTGGCGGGGAAGAGGAACCCCGGGCGAGTGACAGTCCGCCGCCCACGGCGGCCGAGATCGCCTACTACGACTGCCTGAAGAAGGAGGGCGTCGCGATCGTCCACACCGATTACGGGGCACCTCGGGTGGACAAGTCGAAGCCGTGGAACGAAAAGGCGCACAAAGCGTGTGAGCCGCTCGTTCCGCCGGTGCCTTCGCCGCAGCCGGTGAGTGCGGGGCGGCTGGCGGCGGCGCGGAAGGAATCCACGTGCCTGCGGGCCGAGGGGGTCTCCTGGTACCCGGATCCGGACCCGGTGACGGGTGAGGTCGATCCGCGGGCGGCCCGCCGAGCGGTGGGCCGCGCTGAAGCGGGAGCACGTGGACGCGCTGCGGAAGTGCCGGCCGGCGGAGAAGAGGTGACGGGGTGAGGGGGCGGCGGGGCGTACTCGGGATCGCCGGCGGGGCCGCGCTGATGGCGGTCGGGGGGCTGCTGGCGACGGCGGTGGTGAAGTCACCGGCGCAGGTGGCAGCGGAAACCGGGCCGCCGGCGCAGGGGGTGCTGACCGCGGAGGTGGAGCGGCGGGTACTCGCGGAGACGGTGGTGATGCGGGGGACGGTGGTCGCGGACCAGAGCGTGGCGGTGGCCCCGCCGGGGGTGGTGACGAAGCTGCCGCTGAAGGCGGGGGACGCCGTCGGGGCGGGGCGACTGCTCGCGGAGGTCTCGGGGCGGCCGGTGTTCGCGCTGCACGGTGCGGTGCCGATGTACCGGGACCTGAAGCCCGGTGCCACGGGCGACGATGTCGCCCAGGTCCAGGCCGCGCTGCGCGAGCTGGGCCACGGCACGGGGCGGGACCCGAAGGGCGTCTTCGGCCCGGGCACCAAGTCGGCCCTCACGGCCGTCTACGACGCCCTCGGCTACACCCCCGCCCCCGCCTTCCCGGACGGCCCGGCCCGCCTGAAGGAGGCCCGCGAGGCGGTGAGATCGGCGGAATGGGCCCTGGAAGACGCCGACCGCTCCGCCGGGGGCGCTGCCGCTACCGGAAGTTCGGCCACGGTCGGCGGCTCGGCCACCGGCTCCGCCGGGGGTGCGGCTGCGGGCGGGGTGTCCGGCTCCGCCGGGAGCGCGGCCGACGGCTCCGTCGGGCCCGGAAGCGCGGCCAAGGCCGGACGCTCCGGCCTTGCCGGGGGCGCGGCCGGGGGCGGAGGCTCGGCCAAGGACGAAGACGCCGACTTCGCCGCGCGGGCAGCCTGGCCCGCCGGCCAGACCCCCGGCACCCGCAAGACCCCGGCCGCCGCCGGGGAGTCCGGCTCCGCCGGGGGGCGGCCAGGCGGCGCTACCGCTGACGGAGGCGCGGCCACGGCCGGGGGCTCCGGTTCCGCCGGGAAGTCCGGCGACGTCGGCCGTTCAAAGGGGCCTGCCCCCGGCGGGGGCAGTGGGTCTGCCGGGGACTTGGGCGTGACGCGGGCCGGGGAGGCGTTGGGGGAGGCTCGGGAGGCGTTGGCGGCGGTGGAGGCGGCGGAGGGGCCGATGTTGCCCGCCGGTGAGGTGGTGTTCCTCCGGGGGTTTCCCGCTCGGGTCGCGAGCGTGGCCGCGCAGGTCGGGGTCACCGTGTCCGGGCCGGTGCTGACCGTGTCCGCCGGGGAGCTCGTCGTCGAGGCGTACCTCAAGGACGAGAAGAGGCAGATGCTGCGGCCCGGGATGCCGGTCGTCATCTCCTCCGAGCTTGACGGGACGGACACCCGGGGGGAGGTCGCGGTCGTGGCCGGGGAGCGGTCCAGCCGGGCGGCGCAGGGCCCGCAGGGTGCACAGGGTGCACAGGGTGGTGCCGGCGGCGGCGGTGAGATGGGGTATCGGATGGTCGTGCGGAGCGAAGCGGCGTTGCCCGCCGGGTTCGCCGGGCAGGACGTGCGGTTGACCGTGGAGTCCGCCGCGACCGACGGGCCGGCCCTCGTCGTTCCCGTCACCGCGCTCTCCGCCGGCGCGGACGGCCGTACCGTCGTCACCGCCCGCGCCGCGGACGGCGCGCAGCACCGCGTGGAGGTCCGTACCGGCACCAGCGGCGACGGCTTCGTGGCCGTGACCCCGGTACGGGAGGGCTCCCTCGCGGCCGGGGCCAGGGTCGTCGTCGGCACGACGCCGGCGAAGCGATGACGACGCCCCCGGTCATCGAGTTCCGGGGCGTCGGGCTGACCTACCCCGGGCCCCCGCCCGTGACGGCCCTGCACCCCTGCGACCTCCTCGTGCGGCGCGGCGAGTTCGTCACCGTCGTCGGCCCCTCCGGCTCAGGGAAGTCCACCTTCCTCAACGTCGCCGGACTGCTCGACTCCCCCACCAGAGGCCGCTACCTCCTCGACGGCATCGACACCGCCGCGCTGCCCGACCGCCGCCGGACCGCCCTGCGCGGGCGCCGGATCGGGTTCGTCTTCCAGGCCTTCCACCTCCTCCCCCACCGCTCCGCCCTGGAGAACGTCACCCTGGCCATGCTCTACACCGAAGTCCCGCGCAAGGAGCGCCTCGTACGGGCCCGGGAGGCCCTCGACCAGGTCGGGCTCGCGCCCCGCGCCACCGCCGTCCCCGGCCGGCTCTCCGGCGGCGAGCGCCAGCGCGTGGCCATCGCCCGGGCCCTCGTCGGCCGTCCCTCGCTGCTGCTCTGCGACGAGCCGACCGGCAACCTGGACTCCGCGAACGCCGCCGCCGTACTGGCCCTGCTGGACGAGCTGCACGGCGCCGGGATGACCGTCCTCGTCATCACCCACGACCCCGAGGTCGCCGCCCGCGGCCGGCGGACCGTCACCATCCACGACGGCCGGCTCTCCGCGTGAGCGAGCTCCGCGCCACCCGGCTGTCCGCCCGCGACACCCTCTCCGAGGCTCTCGCCGGGATCCTGCGCCGCCCCGGCCGGGCCGTGCTCACCGCGCTCGGCACCGTCCTCGGCGTCGGCAGCTTCGTGGCCGTGCTCGGGCTGACCGCCACCCTCTCCTCCCAGATCGACGGCCGCTTCAACGTCCTGACCGCCACCGAGGTGACCGTCCAGGACGTCGCCGCCGAGCACGACGAGTTCGCCGGCCCCGCGTTCCCCGCCGACGCCGAACAGCGGCTGCGCCAGGTCGCCGGCATCGCGCACGCCGGGGTGATGTGGACCGTACGACTGGACCCCGACACCCCCGTCGGCCTGCTCCCCACGAGCCGGGCGGGCAGCGGCGGCACCGCCGCCACCGCCGTCGTCGCCGCCTCCCCCGGCGCCGTCGCCGCCCTCGCGCCGACCCTCCGGGAGGGCAGGCTCTACGACGAGTACGCCGAGCGGACCCGCGCCCGCGTCGCCCTCATCGGCGGCGGCGTCGCCGACCGCCTCGGCATCACCACCCTGGCCACCCGCCCCGTCGTCCACATCGGCGCGCAGCCGTTCACCGTGGCCGGGATCATCGCGGACGTCGGCCGCGAACCCGAGCACCTGCTCTCGGTGCTGGTCCCCCGCGCCACCGCCGAGGAGCTGTGGGGCCCGCCCGGGCCGTCCTCCGCGAGCATGCTGATCGACACCGAACTCGGCGCCGCCCGCCAGGTCGCCGGCCTCGTCCCGCTCGCCCTGCGCCCCGACCACCCCGAGTACCTGAAGGCCGTACCGCCGCCCGATCCCCGGACCCTGCGCTCCGGAGTGACCTCCGACCTCAGCGCGCTGTTCCTGCTGCTCGCCGGCGTCTGCCTGGTCATCGGGGCGGTCGGGATCGCCAACACCACGCTGGTCGCCGTCCTGGAGCGGACCGGGGAGATCGGGCTGCGCCGCGCGCTCGGCGCCCGCGGGCGGCACGTGTCGGCGCAGTTCCTCACCGAGTCCGCCGCCCTGGGCGCGCTCGGCGGCCTCGTGGGCACCTCCCTCGGCGAACTCACCGTCGTCGGGGTGTCCCTGGCCCGCGGCTGGACGCCGGTCATCCACCCGGTCACCGTCGCGGCCGCCCCGCTCGCCGGGCTGCTCACGGGCCTGCTGGCCGGCCTGTATCCCGCCTGGCGGGCGGCCCGTGTCGAACCGGCCGAGGCTTTGCGAAGATAGCGGGGGCGCGCCCGACCGAATGACCCCTGGAGGTGGTGGTCCCGTGATCACCGAACCGTACGAGGACCAGGGCGCCGGCGACCCCACGGCCGTCCCCGCCGCCGCCGGGCTCGCGCTCCTCGCGGTCGGCGGCTGGCTCCTGAGCACCGCCCGCCCCTGGCAGGGCGCCGGGAGCCCGGTCACGCTCGGCCTGGGCTGGGCGGCCTCGACGGCCCTGCTGCTGTGCGGCCTGGCACTGCTGGCCCGCTGCGTCCGCACCGTCCACGAAGCGACGTACGACGACGCCCCCTACGGGGAAGCGGGCCGCGACGGGGAAACCCCACCGCGGCCCGCCCTGTAAGGCGCCTCGGCTCAGGCCTTCGGGGCCACCTTCGAGAGGCCGTTGATGATGCGGTCCATCGCGTCGCCGCCCGTCGGGTCGGTCAGGTTGGCCAGCATCTTCAGCGTGAACCGCATCAGCACCGGGTGGGTCAGGCCGCGCTGGGCGGCGATCTTCATGACCTTCGGGTTGCCGATCAGCTTCACGAAGGCGCGGCCCAGCGTGTAGTAGCCGCCGTAGGTCTCCTTGAGGACCTTCGGGTAGCTGTGCAGCGCCAGCTCGCGCTGCGCCGGGGTGGCGCGCGCGTGCGCCTGCACGATGACGTCGGCCGCGATCTGGCCGGACTCCATGGCGTACGCGATGCCCTCGCCGTTGAACGGGTTGACGAGCCCGCCCGCGTCACCGACCAGCAACAGGCCCTTGGTGTAGTGCGGCTGCCGGTTGAAGGCCATCGGCAGGGCCGCGCCGCGGATCGGCTGCGTCATGTTCTCCGGGGTGTAGCCCCAGTCCTCCGGCATCGAGGCGCACCAGGCCTTGAGGACCTCGCGCCAGTCCAGCTCCTTGAAGGCGGAGGAGGAGTTGAGGATGCCGAGGCCGACGTTGGAGGTGCCGTCGCCCATGCCGAAGATCCAGCCGTAGCCGGGCAGCAGCCGGTCCTGCGCGCCGCGCCGGTCCCACAGCTCCAGCCAGGACTCCAGGTAGTCGTCGTCGTGGCGCGGGGAGGTGAAGTAGGTCCGTACGGCGACGCCCATCGGGCGGTCCTCGCGCCGGTGCAGGCCCATCGCCAGGGAGAGGCGCGAGGAGTTTCCGTCGGCGGCGACCACGAGCGGGGCGCTGAAGGTGACCGGGGTCTTCTCCTCGCCGAGCTTCGCCTGCACGCCGGTGATGTGACCGGTGCGGGGGTCGCGGACGGGCTCGCCGACGTTGCAGCGCTCGTAGAGGCGGGCGCCCGCCTTCTGCGCCTGGCGGGCCAGGGTCTCGTCGAAGTCGTCGCGCTTGCGGACGAGTCCGTAGTCCGGGTAGGAGGCGAGTTCCGGCCAGTCCAGCTGGAGCCGCTGCCCGCCGCCGATGATCCGCAGGCCCTTGTTGCGCAGCCAGCCGGCCTCTTCGGAGATGTCGATGCCCATCGCGACCAGCTGCTTCGTGGCGCGCGGGGTCAGGCCGTCGCCGCAGACCTTCTCGCGCGGGAACGCGGTCTTCTCCAGGAGCAGGACGTCGAGTCCGGCCTTGGCGAGGTAGTAGGCCGTGGTGGAGCCGGCGGGCCCGGCCCCGACGACGATCACATCCGCGGAGTGTTCGGAGAGGGGCTCGGTCACTGCGGGGTCTCCCGAAGGCTCGATAAGGGGTGCCCAACGGCACGGGACATGTGCAGTCTATGCAGCGGAAGAGATCACGATCCGAAGGGCTGCCCCTGTGACCACCTCGCCGACCCGGCCGCTCCCCGCCGTCCAGCTCCGCGTGCCCACTGACGAGGACGCGCACGCCTGGCACGGCGTCTTCGACGACCCCGACGTGATGGAGTTCCTCGGCGGGCCCGCCGAGCTGTCCGTGTACGAGGAGTACACCGCGCGCCAGCGCATGCACGACGCGCAGCTCGGCTACTGCCTGTGGACGCTGCTGGACGCGGAGGGTGCGGTGATCGGGTTCACCGGCGCGCAGCCGTGGCCGCGCGAGAAGGAGTGGGGGCCGGTCGGGGAGATCGAGATCGGCTGGCGGCTGGCCCGCTCGGCGTGGGGCCAGGGCTACGCGTACGCCGCTGCGTTGGCCACGCTGGACCGGCTCCGGGAGGCGGGGGTTCCGCGGGTGGTGGCGATGATCGACGCCGGGAACTCGCGTTCGGTGGCGGTGGCGGAACGGCTCGGCATGGACCTGGCCGAGGAGTTCCTCCTGCCGAGCGGCCACCGCCACGGCCGCCGCTACGAGCTGACGCTCGCCTGAGCCGCGTGACGCCGTACCGCCGCGTGGGGCCACGGCCCCGCCCGGCGGGCCGGCGTCCGGCGGGCCGGCGTCCGGCGGGCCGGCGAAGCGGGGCAGGGGCAGCGGGACAGCGGCGCAGCGGCGCAGCGGGCGAAGCCCAGGGGCGCCCCCGGCGCCCAGCGGTGCGAGGGCCGCGTCAGAAAACGGACAGGCCCGTGAGGGTCGTGAAGCGGTCCAGGGCCGCAACGCCCGCGACCGAGTTGCCCTGGGCGTCGAGGCCCGGGCTCCACACCGCGAGGGTGCAGCGGCCCGGGACGACCGCGACGATGCCGCCGCCCACCCCGCTCTTGCCCGGCAGGCCGACCCGGTAGGCGAATTCGCCCGCCGCGTCGTACGTCCCGCACGTCAGCATCACCGCGTTGACCTGCTTCGCCTCGCTCCGCGTCAGCAGCCGCGAGCCGTCCGCGCGCAGCCCGTGCCGGGCCAGGAACCGCCCGGCGCGGGCCAGGTCGGCGCAGCTCATCTCGATGGAGCACTGCCAGAAGTAGTGCTCCAGCAGCGCCGGTACGGGGTTGTCGATGTTGCCGTACGAGGCCATGAAGTGGGCCACGGCCGCGTTGCGGTCCCCGTGTGCCTGCTCGGAGGCCGCCACCTCGGCGTCGAAGCCGACCTCCGGGTTGCCGCTCTCCTCCCGCAGGAACTTCAGCAGTTCGCTGCTCGCGTCGCCCGTCAGGGTCTGGAGCCGGTCGGTCACGACGAGCGCGCCCGCGTTGATGAACGGGTTGCGCGGGATGCCGTTCTCGTACTCCAGCTGTACGAGCGAGTTGAACGGGTTGCCGGACGGCTCCCGGCCCACCCGCTCCCACAGGCTGTCGCCGCCCTCGGCGAGCGCCAGGGCCAGCGAGAACACCTTGGTGATGGACTGGGTGGAGAACGGCAGCCGCCAGTCCCCGACCCCGAAGACGTTGCCGTCGAGGTCGGCGATCGCCATCCCGAACTTCCCCGGGTCCACGGTCGCGAGCGCCGGGATGTACTCGGCGGGCGTGCCGCTGCCCACGAGCGGGGCGATGTCCGCCTCGATCCGCTCCAGCAGGCGCTGGTAATCCACGGGAGGGTTACGCCTTGGTGCCGCGGTGCAGCGCCACGATGCCGCCGCTCAGGTTCCGCCAGGCGACCTTCGACCAGCCGGCCTTCTGCAGCAGCTCGGCCAGCGCGGGCTGGTCCGGCCACTCGCGGATCGACTCGGCGAGGTACACGTACGCGTCGGGGTTGGAGGAGACCGCCCGGGCCACCGGCGGCAGCGCGCGCATCAGGTACTCGGTGTAGACCGTGCGGAAGGGCGCCCAGGTCGGCTGGGAGAACTCGCAGATCACGACCTGCCCGCCCGGCTTGGTCACCCGGTACAGCTCACGCAGAGCGGCGTCGGTGTCCTGGACGTTGCGCAGCCCGAACGAGATCGTCACGGTGTCGAAGACGTCGTCCTTGAACGGCAGCTTCGTCGCGTCGCCGGCGGTCAGCGGCAGCCAGGCGTGCCGCTTCTTGCCCTCGCGGAGCATGCCGAGGGAAAAGTCGCAGGGGACGACGTACGCGCCGGCCTCCGCGAACGGCAGCGAGGACGTCGCGGTTCCGGCGGCCAGGTCCAGCACCGTGTGCCCGGGGCGCGCGCCGACCGCCTTGGCGACCTCCTTGCGCCACAGCCGGGCCTGGCCGAGGGAGAGGACGTCGTTGGTGAGGTCGTAGTTCGCCGCCACACCGTCGAACATGGAGGCGACTTCGTGCGGCTGCTTGTCCAGGGAAGCGCGGGTCACTGGCGTAGGCCCCTCGGATCGGATCGGGTGCGGGCAGGCGATACCGGGCCATTCTCGCAGGCGGCCGCGCGCCGGCCCGCCCGGGGCACAACTGGCCTGGAGGACAGTTACGCGGGACGGTGCGCGCCCCGTTGACTGGCGGCGGGCGGCCGCGTGACAGGGTGGTGATCCTTCCGGCCGGTACGAGGGCCGCCCCAGGGTCACACTCGGTGGCCGCCATGAAACGCAAAGGGCTTCACACCATGCCGGCAGGCCATACCACCGGTCACTCCAGCAGCAGCACCAGAACCAGCGGCACCGGCTCTCGCGCGCGCGGCCGCTCCGGCACCCGCGCCCAGCGGCGTGCGGCCGCACGCCGCAAGCGGCTGCGCCGTACGGTCATCGGCTCGGCGGCCCTCGTCGCGCTCGCCGGCACCGGCTACGCGCTGGCCCCGGAGGGCACGCTCAGGACGGTCGCGGACGGCCGCGCGACCGGGGAGCTCGGGGAGGACCCGCGCCCGGAGGGCGAGGCCCCCGCCGCACGGGGTGGCCGGCGGGCGCCGGGCCCCTCGCCTTCGTCCGGCGCGGCCGATTCCGCCGCCTCCCCGGACGCCGAGCCCTCGGGCAGCCCGTCGGCCTCGGCGTCCGCGTCGGCATCCGGCTCCGTCCCCGCGTCCGGCCCCGGCACTTTCGGGGCCTCGTCGGTGTCCGGGAAGCCGCAGGGCAAGGGCACCGTCCGGCGCTGGCGGATCGAGGTCGAGGAGGGCAGCGGGGTGGACGCCGACGACGCCGCCCGGGCCGTCGAGGCGATCCTCGGGGACACGCGGGGCTGGATCAAGGACCCGGCGTACGGCTTCCAGCTGGTCGGGGCCGGGCAGCAGGTGGACTTCACCGTGAAGATAGCCACGCCCACCACCACCGACCGGCTGTGCGAGGTGGTCACCCCCGAGCTCAAGGGCGAGACCAACTGCCGCGCCGGGCACACGGTGGTGGTCAACCTCAAGCGCTGGAAGGAAGGATCGCCGCAGTTCAAGGGGCCGGTGGAGGAGTACCGGGCGCTGATCGTCAACCACGAGGTGGGACACGAGATCGGGCGCGAGCACGAGACCTGCCCCGGGCCGGGGAAGCCCGCGCCCGCGATGATGCAGCAGATCAAGGGGCTCCTCGGCTGCACCGCGAACGCCTGGCCGTATGACCGGAAGGGAACCTACCTGTCGGGCCCGCACGTCCTCTAGGGCAACAGAGGCCGGTGCGTTGACCGTCGGGACATCGGCCGGGGCGAGGAGTGGTCACCGTGCGCGTCGTCAGCTTCAGCGTCCCGGCCTGGTTTCCACCACGTACCGGGGAGGAGGCGCGGGGCGAGGCGCGGCCGCGGGCTCAGCTCACCGAGCAGGAGTCCGCCGTGTTCCTGTGCCTGGCCACCGGCGCCTCGAACGCGGAGCTCGCCGCCGAGCTGCAACTGTCCGTCAGCACGGTCAAGTTCCACGTGGGCAACATACGGGCCAAGCTGGGCGGGATCAGCCGCCTCCAGGCCTGCCTGCTTGCCGCCCTGGCCCGCGAGGGCACCAGACCCCGGGAAGCATCGTCACCGTAGCCGGTCCCTGTAGCCGGTCCCTGTAGCCGGTCGCAGGGGCCCGCCGCGGTGACTAGCGGCGGCGGTGCAGCAGCCGTCCGCCGATGACCGTGGCCACGCACGTGGTCGCGCCCCGCGCGAGCAGCTCCTGCGGGTCCGTGACGGCGAACACCGCGAAGCGGGCCGGTACGCCCGCCGCCAGCACTCCGTGGAAGGCCTCCTCGGCCGACTCCCGCCCCGCGAACGGGTCCAGAGAGGGCGCCGCCGAGGGCGCCGTCCCCGGGTCGGCGGCCGGGGGAACGACCGTCAGCCCCGAGCGGACCACCGCCGTCCGCACCGCCGGGACCGTGATCCGCCCGGCCACCGCCACCACCCCGCGGGCCAGCAGCTTCTGCGTGGCCCGGCGGGCGCTGTTGCCCCAGCGGGACTCGGTGATCTTCAGGTCGGCCAGCGCCCCGGCCCCGCTGATCGGATCGGTCCCGAGCTCGGCGGTCTCGTACGGGTCGTCCGGGTAGTACGTGCGCTCCAGCAGCTCCTGCGCGCCGAGCACGAGCAGCCCCGGGGTCAGCACCCCGGGCCAGCGCCGGACCCGCGCGTGCGGGAACTGCGCGCCGAGCTCCTCGTACGGGCCCGTGCGGCTGATCCGGTCGCCCTCGACGAGGACCGCCCCGCCGGGCAGCGGCACGGCCCCCGGTCCGGCGAGGAGGAGTTCGGCGGTGTGGAGCGTCAGCACGGGCGCGTCAGTTGGCCGAGATGAGCTTCAGCTCGGGGTGCGCCGTGCCGCCCTCGATGGCGGTGGAGGAGATGTGCGAGACCACGCGGTCGTCGACCGGGTCGTTCGCCGGGTCGTCGTGCACCAGGAGGTGCTCGTACGTGGTCGCGCGCTGCGCCGGGACGCGGCCCGCCTTGCGGATCAGGTCGATGATCTCCATGCGGTTGGAGCGGTGCTTGGCACCGGCCGAGGAGACGACGTTCTCCTCCAGCATGATCGAGCCGAGGTCGTCCGCGCCGTAGTGCAGCGAGAGCTGGCCCGCCTCCTTGCCGACGGTCAGCCAGGAGCCCTGGATGTGCGCGATGTTGTCGAGGAAGAGCCGCGCGATCGCGATCATGCGCAGGTACTCGAACACCGTGGCCTGGGTGCGGCCCTTGAGGTGGTTGTTCTCGGGCTGGTACGTGTACGGGATGAAGGCGCGGAAGCCGCCGGTGCGGTCCTGCGTGTCCCGGATCATCGCGATGTGCTCGATGCGCTCGGCGTTGGTCTCGCCGGTGCCCATCAGCATGGTGGAGGTGGACTCCACGCCCAGCCGGTGGGCGATCTCCATGATCTCCAGCCAGCGCTCGCCGGACTCCTTGAGCGGGGCGATCGCCTTGCGCGGCCGCGCCGGCAGCAGTTCGGCGCCGGCGCCCGCGAAGGAGTCGAGGCCGGCGGCGTGGATGCGCTGGATGGCCTCCTCCGCCGAGACGCCCGAGATGCGGGCCATGTGCTCGACCTCGGACGCGCCGAGGGAGTGGATGACCAGCTGCGGGAAGTCCTTCTTGATGGCGGAGAAGTGGTGCTCGTAGTACTCGACGCCGTAGTCCGGGTGGTGCCCGCCCTGGAACATGATCTGGGTGCCGCCGAGCTCGACGGTCTCCGCGCAGCGGCGCAGGATGTCGTCGAGGTCCCGGGACCAGCCCTTCTTCTTGTCCTTCGGAGCCGCGTAGAAGGCGCAGAACTTGCACGCCGTCACGCACACGTTGGTGTAGTTGATGTTCCGCTCGATGATGTACGTCGCGATGTGCTCGGTACCCGCGTAGCGGCGGCGGCGCACCGCGTCGGCCGCCTGGCCGAGCGCGTGCAGCGGGGCGTGGCGGTAGAGGTCGAGCGCCTCTTCCTTGGTGATCCGGCCCCCCGCGGCGGCGCGGTCGAGGACAGACTGGAGAGCGGCCTGGTCGGTCACCGGTGCGTCACCTTTCGGCGGTGGGTCAAGGCGGTGTGTCGAGGCGGTACGTCAAGACATCACTGGGTCGGACCGATCCAGCCTACGCCAGCGGCCGTGAGCGGGGATCAGGGGCTACGGGTCAGGTCGCCCTCGGGGTTTCCGGCGGGACCGTCGCCCGACTTGTAGTGGAGCGTCCCGTTCTCGTTGAGGGTGAAGCGCTCGTCGGCGGAGCCGTTGGAGCAGACCCCGGGCGCCGGGTTGGGGCCGCCGGCGGTGTCCAGGACGAGGGAGCGGTCGGTCGCGGAGGCGAGCTTCCAGTCGCCGCTGCAGTCGGTGCCGAGGATTGGGAGGACCGACTTGTCGCGCGCGACGACCTCGCCGACCTTCCCCGCCTTGATGGTGATCTCGAACTCGCTGGAGACGCCCATGCGGGCGGTGGTGACGGTGCCCTTCCAGGTGCCGGTGAGCTCCTTGGGCACGTCGTTCCGGGCGCCCTTGGAGGGCTGGGCGCTCCGGCTCGCGCCGGTCGCCGGGGCGGAGGCCGAGGGCTTCGGACCGGCGTCGGCCGCGCTGCTGCGCTCGTCACGCTGGCCCGGCAGCATCCCCATCCCGTACAGCCCGCCGGACAGCCCCGCCAGGACGGCGGCGGTCGCGAGGACGAGCGTGCAGCTGAAGCGGCGCCCGGCCGCGCGGACGGTGACCGCTCGCCCGGCCGGCGAACCGGGCGAGTCGGACGCGGTCCGCGGCTGCGGAACGGCGCCCCCGGCTCCCGCGGCTCCGCCGGCGGTCTCGGTCGGGCTGCCGTAGGGACCGGCGCCGCCGCCCCCGCCTCCGTACGAGGCGTCCGCCGGGCCGAAACCTCCCACCACCGGGCTCCCGTACGAGGGAGCCGTGAACGGCACCGGCCCCGAAGGGGACTCCGGGGTTCCGCCCGCGGCCACGGGCCAGGGGTCCGCCGCGCCGACCAGGTCCCCGGCGGGACCGGCCTCCAGGTCGAGCAGGGCCACGGCAGCCCGGCTCGCCTCCTCGACCAGGGGGGCCGGCAGCCAGCCGGGGGCTGCGAGCGCGCCACCGAGGGCGTCCGCGAGGGCCTGCGGGGCCGGCCGGTCGGCGGCCGTCTTGGCCAGGCAGGCGGCGATCAGCTCGCGCAGCTCCCCGGGCGGGATCGCGCCCAGCTCCGGCGGCTCGTGCACCACCTTGTAGAGGAGCGTCGCCGAGTTGTCCCCGGTGAAGGGGGGCCGCCCGGTCGCCGCGAAGGCCAGCACCGCGCCGAGGGAGAACACGTCGGCGGCGCCGGTGATCCCCTTGCCGAGGATCTGCTCGGGCGACATGTACCCGGGCGAGCCGACGGAGACGCCGGTGGAGGTCAGCGAGGCGGTGCCGTCGGTGGCGCGGGCGATCCCGAAGTCGATGAGCCGGGGGCCGTCGAGGGTCAGCATCACGTTGGACGGCTTCACGTCCCGGTGGACCAGGCCCAGCCCGTGCACCGCCACCAGGGCGCGGGCCAGCCCCGCGCCGACGGCCCGTACCGAGCCCTCCGGTAGCGGCCCGTGGGAGGCCACCGCCCGGTCCAGCGAGGGTCCCGCCACGTACCCGGTGGCCACCCACGGCACCGGAGCGTCCGGGTCCGCGTCGAGCACGGGCGCGGTCCACTCCCCGCCCACCCGCCGGGCGGCCTCGACCTCGCGGCGGAACCGGGCGCGGAACTCCTCGTCGGAGGCGAAATGCGGGTGCACGATCTTGACGGCGACGGTCCGGCCGCCGGCGCTGCGCCCGAGGTACACCCGCCCCATGCCGCCCGCCCCGAGCCGGCCGAGCAGCCGGTAGGCGCCGATGGTCCGCGGTTCGCCGGCTTCGAGCGGGTGCATCGCGTCCCCCTCCCCCGTGAGTCCTTCGCGAGTCCGCGAGTCCTTGTGGCTCTGGCCAGACAGCACCTTAGGGCGGACCGGGAGCGATCACCTACGGTTGCCGCGATGCCGTGCCCGAAGGGGGAACCCGTGAACACCGCCGAGCCCGACCCGACCCCGCCCGCCCCGACCCGACCCGACCCGGCCCAACCCGCCCCGACCCCGCCCGCAGAGGCCCCTGCTCCCCCTGCGGCTCGCAACGGGCCGGCCAGGGTGAGCGCGTTCTTCGCGCTGGCGAGCGTGGCCTCGGCCGCCAACTTCGTCACCGGCATCGCCTGGATCAACCCGGCGGTCTTCCTCGCCATGACGGCGCTGTGCGCGCTGACCGCCGTCCCGGTCGGTCACATGGGCCGATTCCGGGCCCGCCGGCTGGCCGGGGAGGGGAAGGGCACGGCCCTGGCGGCGATCCTCGTCGGCTGGACCATGTTGTTCGTCTGCGCGCTGGCCGTACTCGCGTTCGCCGGACTCATCGCGGGCATGGCCTTCCTCACCGAGAACGCATGAACCCCGTACGCCTCATCCGCATTCCGCCAAGGGCTACGCGATAACGAAAGGGGAACGAATTCTCGGTAAACGGAACATTCGGATTCGCGGGGTACCGCTTAGCGGGGCATAAGCGCGATCAATGGCTCGCTTCGACCGCCGCCAGAAGCTCCACCGCGATGTCGGCGGGATAGCCCGTGGTCGGTCCCGTACGGCGCGCGAATTCCCGTACGCCGGCCAGTTGATCGGGGCCGAAGCGGAAGTCGAGCGTGGTGAAGTACCGCTCCAGCAGCTCCGCGTCGAAGGCCTCCCAGCGGGCCGCCTGCTCGGCGACCTTTGTGACCTCCTCCAGGGAGACGTCCCGGGAGGCGAGGAAGGCCTCGTGGACCTTGCGGACGACGACGGGCTCGCGGGCCAGGTAGTCCTTGCGGGCGGCCCAGACGGCGAAGACGAACGGCAGCCCCGTCCACTCCTTCCACATCTGCCCCAGGTCGTGCACGGCGAGGCCGAGCCGGGGCGCGTCGTGGAGCGAGGCGCGCAGCGCGGCGTCTCCGATCAGCACCGCCGCGTCGGCCTCCTGCATCATGACCCCCAGGTCAGGGGGGCAGGTGTAGTAGTCGGGCCGCACCCCGTACTGCTCGGCGAGCAGCAGCTGGGCGAGGCGTACGGACGTCCGGGAGGTCGATCCGAGGGCGACGCGGGCGCCGTCCAGCTGCTCCAGGGGGACCTGGGAAACGATCACGCAGGACATGACGGGGCCGTCGCAGCCGACGGCGAGGTCGGGGAACGCGACGAGCTGATCGGCGTTGCGGAGGAACTCCACGAGGGTGATCGGGGCGATGTCCAGCTCCCCCCGCACGAGCCGCTCGCTCAGCTTCTCGGGGGTGTCCTTGGTCAGTTCCAGGTCAAGCAGCGTGCCGGTTCTGGCCAGCCCCCAGTAGAGGGGCAGGCAGTTCAGGAACTGGATGTGGCCGACGCGGGGCCGGCTGCGATAGACGTCCACATCGCGAGACTAGCCGCCGTGTGTTCGTCAGCGTTCCCGCGGGTCTCAAACGTCCGGGTGACGTGATCTTTCCCTCTGGTCTCGGCCGCGGGGTGCGTGCTAGGCTCGACGCAAGTTGCAGTTTGGTTTCCCTTGCAGTACGAGGCCTGCGGAGAATGTGACCCGCAGGCTTTTGTAGTTTTCAGACTTCTTAGCAGGTTCTGGAGCAGGGCGACCCTTTGGCCCATAGGAGGGCTCATGGCTACCGGAACCGTGAAGTGGTTCAACGCTGAAAAGGGCTTCGGCTTCATCGCCCAGGACGGCGGCGGCCCGGATGTCTTCGTCCACTACTCCGCGATCAACGCCTCTGGCTTCCGCTCCCTCGAGGAGAACCAGCTGGTGAACTTCGACGTCACGCAGGGTCCGAAGGGCCCGCAGGCGGAGAACGTCACCCCGGCCTAGTCGCCTGGGCCAACCGGATCGCGGTTGGATTAAGCAGTACCCAAGGAGCCCTGCCTCTGCCGAGGCGGGGCTCCTGCCTTTTCCCCTCCAGGGCCGGGAAACGGGAGAGCCCCCGGCGCCGGTGGGGCGCCGGGGGCTCTGGGGGTGGGGCTCCGGGGTGGGGCTACGGCTTCGGGGCCGTGTCCGGCTTGGCCGTGATCTTGAGCTCCAGGACGAGGGCGACGCCCTCGGGGGTCAGGACACGGAGGTGGTACGTGCCCGGCTCCGCGTCCGTCGTGAACAGCTCCGGCAGTGCGATCTTGCCGTCCGCACCGGTGGCGGTGAGTTCGAGCGACGTCAGCTTCTCCGCGCCGTCCTTGCCGCCCTTGAAGTACGGGGCCTTGGCCGCAGCCTCCGGCTTCACCGGCTGCCACTTGCCGGCCGCGTCCTTCTCCACCAGCCCGGCCGTGGTCTTCAGCCCCTCCACCGGCTTGTCGCCGGCCTTCGCGAGGAGCTCCACGCCCTTGATGCTCGTACCGGCGACCGCCTCCAGCGGCAACGTGCTGCCGTCCGTCCGCGTCAGCACCACCGGCAGCGCCTTGACGGTGCCCTTGAACGCCACCGTGTACTCGTTCGCGGCGCCGTAAGCCGTCGCCCGCAGGGTGAACGTGCCCGCCTTCGCACCCGCCTTCAGGCCCGGCGCGGCCGCGATGCCCTGGGCGTCCGTGCGGACCACCAGGTTGTCCTTCGCGGCGAAGCGGGTGCCGCCGGTGGTGTCGTCGTCGACCACGAACACGACGACCTGGTTCGCCGCCGGCTTGCCGTCGCCGAGCACCGCCTTGACCTTCGGCACCGCCGCGAACGCGGACCCGGCCTCGGCCGTGATCCCCGATTCCCCGACCAGCTCCAGCTTGGCCAGGGTCGGGACCTCCGGAGGCTTGGTCGGCGTCGTCGGAGTGGTGGGCGTGGTCGGGGTGGTGGGCGTCGTCGGAGTGGTCGGCTTCGTCGGAGTCGTCGGAGTCGTCGGCTTGGTCGGCGGCTTCGTCGGAGTCGGCGCGGGCGTCGGCCGCACCGGCGTCTGGCGCGGCGGCTGCGGCGTCGGCAGGATGCCCGACGGCGGCGGGGTCGGGTAGTTCCCGGCCGGCGGGTTCGGGATCTCGGCGACGCCGCCGTCCTTGTACTGCCTCATGAAGCCGAGCACCGTGTTCACGTACTCGCGCGAGTTGTTGTAGCTCAGGATCGCCCGGTCCAGCGCGGCCGGGTCCGACAGGTTCCGGTCGCCGGCGCACAGGTACAACCCCGCACCCAGCGCCGCGTCGTAGATGTTGTTCGGGTCGCGCTTGCTGTCGCCGTTGCCGTCCGCGCCCCACTTGCGCCACGTGGACGGGATGAACTGCATCGGGCCCACGGCCCGGTCGAACGAGGTGTCCGCGTCCCACTCGCCCTGGTCGGTGTCGCGGATCTCAGCGAAGCCGTTGCCGTCCAGGCGCGGCCCGCGGATCGGCTTCTCGGTGTAGCCGTCGGTCTTGAGCCCGTAGCCGGAGGCGTGCACGGACTCGACCCTGCCTATGCCCGCCAGCAGCTGCCACGGCAGCTTGCAGCCGGGGAGCGCGGCCGCCACCGACAGTTCCGCGCGCTTGTACGCGTCGAGGGCGGTGCCGGGTATGCCGCTGGCCCCCTCGGGGCTGCCGGCCGCCGGCGGCGTCTGCGGGTCCGCGACCGGCGCCGGCAGGTCGAGCCGGGCATCACCGCGGTCGTTGGCCTGGGGGCTGTCCGGGCTCGGCTCGGACTCACCCGCGTCGGCGGTCGATGGGTTGGTCGCCACTGCGGCAGTCGTCAGACTGGCCGCGAGCGCGGCGGTGCACAGGACCTTGCGAGACGTGTTGACAAGGTGGCGGTGAAGCGGCTTCACAGTGCGTAAATCCCCCCAGGGCGGCCAGCGTCGCGTCCGGCCGGTCGAGCCATGAATGTTCTGTCTATCAGGTATTCGCACATGACTCGCCGTCGCCCTGCGATATGTGACGCACCATTCGTCTCGCCTTCACCCGCAAGTGCGCCGGGGCGTCCAGCGGAGCCCGCCCAGGCCTTCGCCCATCACGCACAAAGCCCCCAAAAGCCCCAACACCCCACCCGTGTACGGGCGCAATTCAGGCCACGACGCTCACGGACGAGAGCCATTCGTCCAGCGCCCGCCCCGCATCGGCAGATACGTCACTGCGGCCGGCCCCGACGGCCCCGACGGCCGCTCAGACGCCCCCTGAACCCCGCCCCCGCCTGGCCGAATCCGGTCCGCTGCTAAATTCGGCGCCCATGACCACTCTGGTACAGGTGTATGAGGAAGAGTTCACTCGGCTCGCCGAACGCAAGCGGACCTGGGGCGGAGGCCTGCTCATCGCGGCAGCCGGAATCTGGCTCTGGCTGGCCTACCTCCTGCTGTCCCCCTTCAGCGTCGGCTACGGCTCGAGCCACACCACCGATTGCGACTCCCGGGTCTTCTACGGGGACTCCGACCGCCACGAGTCGTACGCCGACGCCGAGGGCGAGCGCTGCGACGCCGAACGGGACTGGGCCCCGATGTTCGCCCTCCTGGTGGTCTCGCTGCCGCTCGCGGCCATCGGCACCTTCCAGTACACCTCGGGCACCGTGTCCCTGGGCATGACCCGGTACACGGCCGAGAAGGCCCGCCTCGCGGCCATGCCCGACAACCACCGCTGAGGCTCAAACCGGATGAATCCGGCTCAACTCGCGTACAGAGCGTCGATCTCCGCCGCGTAGCGCGCCGCGACGGCCGCGCGTCGGAGTTTCAGGGTCGGGGTGAGGGTGCCCGCCGCGATGGAGAGGTCCTCGGCCAGGATGTGGAACGCGCGGACCCGGGCCGGGCGGGAGACGCTCGCGTTGGCCGCCGCGACCGCGTCCGCGATCAGGGCGCGGACCGCCGGGTGCCCGCCGGGGGCGGGGCCGGGGTCGAGGCACTCGCGGGCGGCCCAGGCCGCGATCTCCTCCGCGTCCAGGGCGATCAGCGCCACCGGGTGCGGGCGGTGGTCCCCGATCAGGACCGCGCGCGAGACGTACCGGGAGCCCTGGAGGGCGAACTCGACCTCCGTCGGGGTGATGTTCTTGCCCGCCGAGGTGATGATCAGCTCCTTCTTCCGGCCCGTGATCGACAGGTAGCCGTCGGCGTCGAGCGCGCCCAGGTCGCCCGTGTGCAGCCAGCCCTCCGCGTCCAGGACCTCCGCCGTCGCCGCCGGGTTGCCGTGGTAGCCGGGGAACACCATCGGCCCCCGGGCCAGGACCTCGCCGTCCGGCGCGATGCGGACCTCGCAGCCCGCGATCGGGCGGCCCACCGTCCCGTACCGCACCGCGTCCGGGTGGTTGAGGCTGATCACCCCGCCGGACTCGGTCATCCCGTACCCCTCGAACACGGAGATCCCGCAGGCGCGCAGGAAGTCCAGCGTGGCCGGCGCGATCGGGGCGCCGCCGGTCAGCGCCCACCGCAGCCGACCCCCGAACGCGCCCCTGACCAGGGAGTACAGGGACTTCTCCGCCGCCTCCCAAGCCGCCGTGTCCGACTCCGGAAGCCGGCCCTGCGCCGCGAGTACGCCCAGCCGAACCGCCTCCGCGAACCGCTCGCGCCCGCCCTCCTCGGCCTGCGCCAGCGACAGCACCACCGCGTGCAGCTTCTCGAACAGCCTGGGCACCGAGGGCAGGTGCGTCGGCCGGGCCTGCGCCAGCTCCGCGAGCACGTCCTCGATCCGGCCCCCGAAGTAGCAGAGCTCCCCGCCCTCCAGCAGCGTCGTGAACTGGATCAGCTGCGCCAGCAGGTGCGCCAGCGGGAGGTACAGGTATGTCGAGTCCCCCGGCCCGCCGCGCACCAGCGGGAGCGTCGCGTCCTGGATCGCGCCGAGGTTGCCGTGCGTGAGGCGGCAGCCCTTCGGCGGGCCCGTGGTCCCCGAGGTGTAGACGATCGAGGCGTCCGCCGCCGGGGTCACCGCCGCCGCCCGTGCGAGGAGTTCGGCCTCGGGGGCGCGCGGCAGCGAGGCCAGTGCGTCCATCTCCACGACCGCCCGCAGCGCCGGCAGCTTCCCCCGCAGCGCCTCCACCCGGGCCGCCTGCGCGGCGTCGTCGCAGACCGCCACGACCGACTCCGAGTCCGACAGCACCCAGGCCAGCTCCTCCTCGCCCGCCGTCGGGTACACGGGCACCGGCACGGCCCCCGCCGCGAGCACGCCGAAGTGGGTGTACGTCCACTCCGGGCGGGTCTCGGCCAGCACCGCCACCCGCTCACCCGGCGCGATCCCCAGCCGTGGCCCGAGCAGGGCCCGGCCCACCTCACGGACGCGGGCGCGCAGTTCGGCGTACGAGACGCCGCCCCAGCCGCTGTCCCCCTGGCGGAAGCGGAGGGCGGGCTGCGGCCCGTACCGCTCCCCCGTCCACTCCGCGAACACCGCCAGCGTCTCCGGTCGCACCCGTCCCGCCATCCGCGCCGCCTCCCGAGGTCCGTACGAAGACGCTAGGCAGCGCGAGCGCCCCGGCGGCATGACCGGAAGCGTCACGCCCGCTGACCGCAGCGCTCACGGGGGCTACCGTCGGAGCCATGGCCATGGGGAGGCGGACGATCACCGTGCACCATGTGCGCGCCGTGCTCGCGGGCGCGCGCGGCAGCGGCATCGACACCGTGCCGCTGCTCCAGGCGGCGCAGATCCCACCGCTGCTGCTCGGCGACGACCGGGCGCGGGTCACGCCCGCGCAGTTCGCCCGGCTGTTCCGGGCGCTGTACCGGACCACGCAGGACGAGTTCCTCGGGCTGTCGTCCGTCCCCAGCCGCCCGGGTACGTTCGCGATGATGTGCTACGCGTCGCTCGGCTGCGCGGATCTCGGCGCGGGGATCGCCCGGGCGGCGGCGTTCTACGGGCTGTTCCCCGGCGGACCGGAGCTGGCACTGGAAGTCGAGGGGGCCGAGGCGCGGTTCACCGTGCGCAATGACTTCGCGCGGGACGAGGAGCGGTTCCTGACGGAGTGCGTGCTGGCCATCTGGCACCGGCTGAGCAGCTGGCTGATCGGGCGCCGCATTCCGCTGGCGTACGCGGAGTTCGCGTATCCGGCTCCGCCGCACGAGGAGGAGTACGCGGTGCTCTTCGACTGCCCGGTGCGGTTCGGGGCGGCGCGGACGGGGGCGGTGTTCGGCGCGCCGTGGCTGGAGGCGCCGCTGGTGCGGGACGAGGCGGCGGTGGAGGCGATGCTGAGGCGGGCGCCGTTCGACTTGCTGTCCCGGCCGGAGTACGGGCCGGCGACGGTGGCGGACCAGGTCCGCCGGACCCTGGCCCGGCGGCTGCGTGCCTTCCCGGCCCTGACGGAGGTGGCGGCGCAGCTGGCGCTCTCCCCGGCGACGCTGCGCCGTCGCCTGCGTGCGGAAGGCACTTCGTTCCAGCAGCTCAAGGACCACGTCCGGCGGGACGCCGCGATCGCCGGCCTGGCGGAGAGCGGCGAACCGATCGCCGAACTGGCGGCGCGCCTGGGCTTTTCGGAAGACACGGCCTTCCACCGCGCCTTCCGCCGCTGGACGGGCACCACCCCTGCCGCCTACCGCCTGTCCGGCGCCCCTTGACCCCGCGCCTCAGACGCCCGCGGGGGCTGAAAGATCCATCCCCGTCGGCGTTGGTACCGCCGGGTCAGGAAAGGTGAGCTGTGCGGTCAGCGACGGGCCGGGGCGGCGGTCACTACCTTCTCCTCACCCGTGCACACCCCCCCCGCACCGGAATCGTTGGGAGAGCCGCCCATGCGTATCCGTAGTCGTCGTCGTAGTCGTCGTAGTCGTAGTCGTGTTCACTGCGCTGTTCTGGCCACCGCCGTCCTGACCGGCGGGCTCGTCGGTGGGACCGCCGTCGCCCGTGAGGAAACCGGTCGACCCGGGGACGTCGTCGGGAGCGTTCCCTCCGCGTTTCATCCGTTGCCGCTCCAGCCCACCAACACCAAGGCGTGGAAGATCCACTACCGCTCCACCACCGCCGACGGGGCACCGAACGTCGTCTCCGGGACCGTCATCGTCCCGCAGGACGGGCGCAGCGGGCCCCGGCCGCTCGTCACTTACGCCGTCGGCACCGTCGGGCTCGGTGACTCCTGCGCGCCGAGCAACAACCTCCCGTACGGCACCTCCATGGAGGCCAATCTCATCCAGCAGCTCACCCTGCGCGGCTGGGCCGTGGTCGTCACCGACTACGAGGGCCTCGGCACCCCGGGCACGCACACCTACACCGTCGGCCCCTCGGCCGGTCACGCCGTGCTCGACGCCGCCCGCGCGGCGACCCGGCTGCCCGAGGCCGGGCTCGGCCCCGACACCCCCGTCGGCATCATGGGCTACTCCCAGGGCGGCCAGGCCGGCAGCTGGGCCGCCGAGTTGCAGGGCTCGTACGCCCCGGAGCTGAACGTCAAGGGCACCGCCACCGGCGGCGTCCCCGCCGACCTCCTCAAGGTGGCCGCCGCCAACGACGGCTCCTTCGGCTCCGGCCTGATCTTCATGGCCGCCGCCGGCCAGGACGCCGCCTTCCCCGAGCTCCGCCTCGACTCCTACCTCAACGCGCCGGGCAAGGCCCTGGTCAACGGCATGAAGGACGGCTGCGTCGCCATCGACGCCATCGCCGGCTCCTTCAAACGGATCTCCGACCTCACCACCCGCAACCCCCTCGACCAGCCCGACTGGCAGGCCCGCCTGAACCAGAGCCGCCTCGGCCGCACCGCCCCGGCCGCGCCCGTGTACCAGTACCACGCGCTCGGCGACGAGCTCATCCCGTACGCCGTCGGCCGGCAGCTGCGCTCCGAGTGGTGCGCGAAGGGCGCGAACGTCCAGTGGCGGACCATCCTGCTCGGCGAGCACGTCAGCGGCGTGATCACCGAGTCGTCGGCGGCGGGCAACTGGCTCGCCGACCGCTTCGCGGGCCGGGCCGCACGTTCCGACTGCTGAGCGCGGGCCGCTCACTCCCCCGCCGGGCAGGACCGCGTCCCGCCCGGCAACCGTCCGTCGACCAGGAAGTGGTGCACGAAGTCCCGTACGCAGGGCGAGGTCGCGTAGCCGGTGTGCCCCTCGCCCTTGTGGTCCAGGACCACCGCCGCTCCGCCGAGGCGTCGCGCCGTCTCCTCGGTCCATTCGTACGGGGTCGCCGGGTCCCCGCGGGTGCCGACGAGCAGCATGCGCGGGACTCCGGCCGGCCGGTCGATCCTGCGGATGAAGTCGGTGCCGGCGGGGCGGCCGTAGCAGGACAGTACGGTCATCAGCTGGGCCGGCCCGAAGATCTTCGAGGCTTTGCGGAACTCTTCGCTCAGCCCCCGGATCTCCTTCTCTATCGCCGCCGCGGTGGCCTTGTCCTCGCCCCGGTCGGGGTCGTCGGCGCAGTTCACGGCGGTGAGCGCGGCATCGGCGTTGTCGGCCGGGACCCGATCCGGATCGTCGCCGCCGTCCTCGTCGCCCGGTTCGACCGGCTCGGCGGCCAGTTCCGTCAGCGCGGACGGGTCCCCGTCCCGCTCGATCCGCCGCAGCCCGTCCGCGAGGGCGGGCCACAGCCCCGGCGAGTACAGGGCGGTCGCGACCGCCGCCACCACGTCCTGCCCGGTGACGTACCAGCCGCCGTCGACCAGCGGTTGCTCGTCGAGCCGCGCCACGAGGGCGTTGACCTTCTCCTTCGCCGTACGGGTGTTGGTCCCGTACACGCAGCCCGGCTGATGGGCGCACCAGGCGAGGAAGTTGTCCAGCGCCCGCTGCTGCCCGCGTGCCGATATGAGGGCCTGCTCGGCGAGCGGCTCGGTGAGGGTGTCGACCCCGTCGAGCACCATCCGCCCGGTCTTCCCGGGGAATTGGGCGGCGTACACGGCGCCGAGCCGGGTCCCGTAGGAGAAGCCGAGGTAGTTGAGCTTCTCGTCGCCGAGGACCTGGCGCATGACGTCCAGGTCGCGGGCGACGTTGACGGTGCCGATGTACGGGAGCACCGGGCCGGAGTGCAGCTCGCACCGCCGTACCAGCGAGCGCAGGGCGGCCAGCTGCGAGGCGGCGTCCGTGCCGGCCTCCGGGTCGGGCTCCAGGGAGCCCCCGCAGGAGACGGGCTCGCTGCGGCCGACGCCGCGGGGGTCGAAGGTGACGAGGTCGTACCGCTTGCCGAGCTCCGCGAAGGGCTTGGGGTCGGCGGCGAGGCTCTCGATCCCGGGGCCGCCGGGGCCGCCGTAGTTCAGGAACACGGATCCGAGCCGCTTGCCGGGCCCGGTGGCGGGGATGCGGCCGAGGGCCAGCTTCACCGTGCCCTTGGCCGGGTCGGCGTAGTCGAGCGGCACGGTGATCTCCCCGCAGCGCATCCCGTCGGGCACGCCCCGGCGCCCCTCGTGGCAGTCGCCCCACCGGATGCCCTGCCCGTAAAAGCGCTCGTCCCCGTCCCCGGACGCGGCCAGCGTCGAGGGCGCGGCCCCGAGCCCGGTGGCCAGCACCACGGCCGCTGCCAGGCCGGCGGCGGCCCCGCGGTGACGCCACGGGCGCCACGGACGCCGTGTGCGGCGGATTCGGCGGATTCGGCGGATTCGGCGGGACCGGTACACGGCACCCTCCTCGGGCGATCCCCCCGGATGACTCCCCGGGGCGGTCCCCCGCATCGGTCAGCCCACCATAAGCCGCCGGCCGCGCTACCGCCGCTTGACCTCGGCGATCTCCACGCGGAGCGGGCTCGGCGGCTTCCGCCCCGCCATCTCGACGGTGACCTCGGTGGGCCAGGAAGCCCCGTGGTACACCCCGACCGTGTCGGTGGCGAAGCCGCCCGAGGCCTCGTACCCGTCCGGCCCTGTGACCCGCACGGTGACCTCGTAGAAGCCCTGCCGGGTCTCCGTGTTGGTGATCACGACGGGCACGCGGAGCCTGGTGTCCCCGTCCCGGACGGGCGCGTAGGCCCTCACGTCGCCCTGCTGCGCCACGGCGGGCCCGAACTCCTCGGTCCCGGCGGGCGTCGCCGGCGCCGCGCTCGGCGTCGGCGTCCGCTTGACCACCGGCGGGGGCGACGCGGGCACGGTCGGCCCGGCGTCCTTCGGCTCCGGCTCGCCGGACGTGCACCCGGCCAGGCCCGCGCCGACCACGGCCACTGCTGCGACGACGGCACCCGCGCGGCGCGCGAACTTCCTCATGTGTCCCCCCGGAACCAGACGTTGTGGAGTTGTGGATCATACGGTCCACCCCCCGGCCCGGCCGTGGGAGTTGCGTCACGGACGCCGGTAGAGGTCGTTTATCTCCCGCGCGTAATCCCGGGCGACAGCCCCCCGCTTCAGCTTCATCGACGGCGTCAGATGCCCCCGCCGCTCCGTGAACTCCCCCGGCAGCACCGTGAACCGCCGGATCGACTCCGCGCGCGACACCAGCCGGTTCGCCTCGTCGACGGCCCGCTGCACATCGGCCCGCAGCTCCTCGTCCCCGACCAGCTCCCCGATCGGCACGCCCTGCTTCTTCCGCATCTGCCGCCAGTGCGCCAGCCCCTCCGGCTCCAGCGTGATCAGCGCGGCGACGTACGGCCGGTTGTCCCCGACCACCAGGCACTGCCCGACCAGCGGATGGGCCCGCAGCCAGTCCTCCAGCGGCTCGGGGGCGACGTTCTTGCCGCTGGAGGTGATGATCAGGTCCTTCTTCCGGCCGGTGATCGTCAGGTACCCGTCGGCGTCGAGCTCCCCGATGTCCCCGGTGGCCAGCCACTGGTTCCCGTTGTGCGCGGCGACGTTCCAGTACCCGGCGAAGACGTGCCGGCCGCCGAGCAGCACCTCGCCGTCGTCCGCGATCCGTACCGCCGTGCCCGGCAGCGGCCACCCCACGGTGCCCAGCCTCGGCCGCAGCGGCGGGGTCACGGTGGACGCCCCGGTCGTCTCGGTCAGCCCGTACCCCTCGAAGACCTCGATCCCCGCGCCCGTGTAGAACGCCGCGAGCCGCCGCCCCAGCGGGGAGCCGCCGCTCAGGACGTACCGGACCTGCCCGCCCAGCGCCGCCCGGATCCGCCGGTAGACGAGCGGGTCGTACAGCGCCCGCGCCGCACGCAGCCCGAGGCCGGGGCGTTTGCCCTCGACCGTCTCCCCGTACCGCCGGGCGATCCGCGCGGCCCGGTCGAAGGAGGAGGCGCGGCCCATCTTCTCGGCCGTGGCCCGGGCGGTGTTGTAGACCTTCTCCAGGACGTACGGGATGGCCAGCAGGAACGTGGGCCGGAACCCCGCCAGGTCGGCCAGCAGGTCCTCGGTGGCGATGCTCGGCGCGTGCCCGAGCCGCACCCGCGCCCGGAGGCAGCCGACGGCGACCATCCGCCCGAAGACGTGGGACAGCGGCAGGAAGAGCAGGGTGGAGGCGGGCTCCTTGCTCACCGACTTGAACACCGGGTGCAGCAGCTGCACGGCGTTGTCGACCTCGGCGAAGAAGTTGCCGTGCGTCAGCACGCACCCCTTGGGCCGGCCGGTGGTCCCGGAGGTGTAGACGAGCGTGGCCACCGCATCCGGCGTACGCGCGGCCCGGCGGGCGTGCACCAGGGCGCCGGGCAGCCGCTCCCCGGCCTTGATCAACCGCTCGATCGCCCCGGTGTCGAACTCCCACAGATGAGCCAACCCCGGCAGGTTTCCGCGCTCGGAGCTGATGAGCCGGGCCTGCTCGGTGTCCTCCACGGCGCAGGCGACGGCCCCGGAGTCCTGGATGATCCAGCGCGCCTGGAGGGCGGAGGCGGTCGGGTAGATGGGTACGGTGACCAGCCCCGCCGCCCAGCCCGCGAAGTCCAGCAGCGTCCACTCGTAGGTGGTGCGCGCCATGATGGCGAGCCGGTCGCCCTCGCGCAGGCCCTCGGCGATCAGGCCCTTGGCGACGGCGAGCACCTCGGCGGCGAACTCGGCGGCGGTGACGTCGCGCCAGGTGCCGTCGCGGTCCTTGCGGGCCAGTACGACGTCCCGGGGCGCGGCGACGGCGTTGTCGAAGGGGATGTCCCCGAGCGATCCGCTCGCGGGCGGCGCCGCCAGCGGCGGCACCACGACCTCGCGCACCACCCCGTCGACGACCGTCTTGAAGGGCGGTTCGGGCAGCCCGGACCCCACCGTCACCAGCTCGGCATACACGGCGCGTTCCCCTCGGCTCGACAGGAGGTTACCGCCGGTAATCTACGCAGGCGTAACCTCGCTGACCACCCCCGGAACAAGACCCACGCACCACCGTCACACGACCGGCACGAGGTGAGGATGTCCCCATGACCCTCCCCGCGCCCGTCCCCGCACCCGTCCCCGCGCCCGTCCCCGCGACCCGCTTGCGCCACCTCGACCGCACCCTCGACGAGCTCGACGGACCGCCCTGGCCGGCGCCGCCCGCGCGCTCCACCACCCTGGTCACGAAGGTCCACGCCCTGCGCCGCAAGCGCCTCGGGGCGCTGACCCCGGCGGACCTGCGCACGCTGCTCGCCCAGGCCGTGGGCCTTCCCTACGTCCTGCCCCTCGCGATGGCGCTGCTGGCCGAGGACCCGATGCTGGACGCGTACTTCTACCCCGGGGACCTGCTGCTCGCGGCCACGGCCCTGCCGGAGTCGGCCTGGTCCCCGCTCCCCGATGTCCGCGACCAACTGGCGGCGATCGTCGCCTCCCTCCCGGAGGAGGACCTGGCCGAACTGCGCGCCGACGGCCTGGACCCCCGTTGGGGCCGAGGACCCGCCCGCCGGGGGTGCGGATAGGCTCAGGCAGGTCATCGGCGATCCACTCGGAAGGGGCAACGCATGCTGCCGGAAGCGTTGTTGGCGCTTGCCACGGCCGGCGGGACGGCGGTGGTCCAGGCAGCCGGCACGGAAGCCTGGGAGGGTTTCCGCGGGCGGCTGGCCGGCTGGTTCGGGCGCGGGGACTCCGACCGCGAGCGCGGCGAGCTGGTGCGACTGGACCGCAGCGCGTCCGAGCTCGCCGCGGCCGGCCCGGACGGCGATACGGGCGCGGAACGGGCCCGCATCCGCCAGGAGGCCATGTGGCAGGCCCGGTTCGAGGGTCTCCTGGAGAACCTCCCGGACGACGAGCGCGAGCGGGCCGCCGAGGAACTGCGCGCCCTGCTGGACACGCACGCGGCGCCCGGGGTGTCCGCCGGGGACTCCGGGTTCGCCGTCGGCGGAGACGTGCACGTCAGGGCCGACCACGGGTCGATCGCCGCGGCCGTGATCCACGGGGGTGCGCACCTGAGCCCCCCTCCCCCGCCGGCTCCGTCCCAGGGCTGAACGGACCGGCTGACGAAAGCCCCTTCCCCACCGGCCCCGGACACCCGTACGGCGTCCGGGCCGGGCACTACGGCATGGCCGTCGGCCGCGCCGACCACGTCTCGTACTACGCGGCCGCGCGCGCCCCGGCCTCCTGGCCGCACCGGGTGGGCACGGTTCCCGCCGCCGCGCGCTGCTTCCGGCCCCGGCCCGCGCTCGACGGGCGCTTCGGGCTGCTGGTCGGCACTGCGGGCACGGGCAAGACGCAGCAGGCCGCGCGCCTCGCCCGTGCGGCGTGGGACGAGGGCAGCCTCGACCTGCTCGTGTGGGTCACGGCCACCGACCGCGCCGCGGTCGTCGCCTCGTACGCGCAGGCCATCGCCGAGATCACCGGATCCGGTGGCGGTGCGGGCGCCGGTGCCGCGTCTGCGGAGGAGGCCGCGCAGTCGTTCCTCGCGTGGCTGCGGCCCGGGACCGGGAGCCCGCGGCGGCGCTGGCTGGTCGTGCTGGACGGCGTGGCCGACCCCGATGACGTACGGGGCCTGTGGCCCCCGGAGCACCCGGACGGGCAGGTCCTCGTCACGACCCGGCGCCGCGACCTGGCGCGGCCGGGGCCGGGCGGGCCCGTGGTGCCCGTGGAGGGGTTCACCCCCGCCGAGGCGACGGCGTACCTCGCCGAGGTCCTCGCCGCGAGCGGGCACGGAGACCGGCCCGAGGAGCTGGCGGGGCTGGCGCGGGAGCTGGGCCTGCTTCCGCTGGCCCTGTCCCAGGCCGCCGCCCAGCTGGTCCGCGAGGGCCTGGACTGCGCCGCGTACCGCCGTCTGCTGAGCCCGGAGGGCGGGAGACCGCTCAGTGAACTCGTCCCCGGTCCCGGCGCGTTGCCGGACGGCCAGCCCTTCGGCGTACACGAGGCGTGGCGGGACTCGATGGACCGGGCCGACCGGACGCAACCGGCCGGACTGGCCCGTCCGCTGCTGGAACTGGCCTCCCTGCTCCCGTCCGAGGGAGCGCCCGAGGCCGTCTTCACCGGCGGTGCCGCCCGTGGGCATCTGGAGCGGAACCGTACGTCACCGCCCGCCGACGGGGCAGCCGGGGCCGGGCCGCGCCCGCACGAGGTGACGGCGGCGCTCCGGGAGCTGGACCGGCTCGGCCTGGTCGACTACGCGCCGGAGGACCCCCTCCGCGCCGTACGGGTGCACCCGCTCCTCCAGCGGGTGACCCGCGAGGCGGTGCCCGCGCACCGGGCCGGGAGACTCGCCTGGACCGTCGCGTCGGCCCTGGTGGCCGTGGCCGACGGGGGTCACGCGGGCTGGGATCGGGACGGCCTGGCTCGGGACGGCCTGGCTCAGGTCGATCCCGGTTTCGGCCCGGTGCTGGTGGCCTGCACCGATGCGTTGAGGCGGAGCGCCGAGTCCGCGCTGTGGGGTGCCTCGTCCCGCCGCGACGCCTTCACCGCCACCGTGGACGCGCTCTTCGGCGACGAACCGCCCTCCGGCGTGCACCCGTTGCTGTTCCGCGTCGGCGAGTTCCTGGGGACGGCGGGCCGGCCCGAGGCAGCCCGGCACCACTTCGAGGGGCTGGCGGGCGACGCCCTGCGCCGCCAGGGTCCGGAGTCCTCCGTGCTCTACGGGGCCCGCGAGCGCCTCGCCCACTGGCGGGGCGAGTCCGGGGACCCGGCCGGTGCCGCGGCGGCGTACGAGGCGGTCCTCGCCGAGCAGATCCGGTCGTTCGGCCCGGGGCACGCGCGCACCATCCCCACCCGGGCCGCCCTGGGGCGGTGGCGGGCCCGGGCCGGCGACCCGGCCGGGGCGGCCGCGGCCTGTGCCGAGCTGGTCCCGCTCCAGCAGCAAACGTACGGGCCGACGCACACGGACGTCTTCCAGAGCCGCGCCCTGCTCGCGGGCTGGCGGGGCGAGTCCGGGGACGCGTACGGGGCCGCCGTGGCGTACGAGGCGCTGCTGACCGACCTGATGCGGCACTTGGGACCGCCGGGCGGGCCCGGGCTTCCGGGGGAGACCTCGGCGGCGGGACACCTGAGCTGGCTCGACGTGTTCGCCGCACACCGCGGCCACGCGCACTGGCGCGGCCGGGCCGGGGACGCCGCCGGGGCCGCGACCTCGTTCACGCACCTGCTGAACGAGCAGATCCGGGTACTCGGCCCCGACCACCCCGACACCGCGGCGACGCGCCGGGAGCTGGCCGACTGGGCGCGGTACGCGGGGGGCCGCTGAGCGGTGTCCGAGTCAGTCGCCCCGGCCGGGTCATTCGCCCTGGCCGGCGCTGCCGATCGGGCCGACCTTCACCGGGGAGCCGGAGCCGTCCGTGACGGGCAGGGTGGCGGCGCCGGGCCAGGCGAGGGTGACCGACTTCGTCTCCCCCGGCGGGGTCACCACCAGCCCCGTGATGCGGACGCCGGAGCCGCCCGACGTGTTGAGCGGGAAGGTGACGCCGAGGCCCACCGTCTTCCCCGGCTTGAGGACGGCCGGGCCGCCCGCCTCGCCGGTGCGCTGCGCGGACAGCGACCCGGCGTTCGTCTTCAGATCGACGCCCGCGAACCCGGAGAGCGTGCATTCCCGGCTGCCGCGGTTCTTCAGCTCCACGGCCACAGTGCCGTTGGGGTCGCCGTCGATGGTGTTGTCCAGAGCCGTGATCGTCAGCTCGTCGGTCCGGCACTTGCCGCCCTTGCCGTTCTCGGCGGAGCCGGTCCCGGCAGCCGTCCCCTTCCCGCCGGAGGCCGCCCCCGCGGAGGGGTTCCCGGCCGAGGGCTTGCCGGCGGCGGGCTTCCCGGTGGAGGTGGCGCCACCGCCCTGGTCCGAACCGCCCGAGGACGACCCGGTGGCCGCGGACGACGCGGTGGCCGCGGGCGACGAGCCGGCCTGCCCCGAGGCGCCGTCGCCGCTCTGGCAGGCCGTGAGCGAGAAGCCGGCGGCAACGGCCAGGGTGGCGAAGGTCAGCTTGTGAACGCGCATCGTTTCTTCCTCAGGATCGATCGGGGTGGCGGTGCCGGGCGCTCGGTGCGGGCCGGTGGGAGCGGGCGTTTCTGATCACCAAGACCCGCCCGCCGGGCGTACCGTTCCGCCCAACACCCGCCTCATACATTCCTGTTACACGCACACCGGCTCCACGGCGCACGGCGGTCGGCCGCACCGCGCCGGTACGCACCGCCGACCAGCCGGGACGGCGGTTCCCGCCACCGTTCCGCCCTTCCCCGCGCGGTCGCCGCCCGCTGGGACAGACCCGTGACCCTGCGGATCTTGACCACGCGGGGTGACGGTCGTGCGGGGTGACGGTCGTGCACGGACTAGGCGGCGGGGTCCAGAAACTCGCGGCAGTCGCGGCAGCGGCCGCCCGGGGCCGGAGCCCGGTAGGCCCTGTCGCAGCCGGCGCAGGTCTGGAGCGGATCCGGTGGGATGAACCTCGTGCGGCGTGGTGCGACGGGCGTCGGGGGCGGGATCAGCGCGGCGATCCGGTGCGCGATGAAGGCGGCCGGGTGACGCAGGGACTCGGGCAGACCGGCGGCCAGGACCCGCCCGGCCGCCGCCGGGTCCGCCCCGCGCTCCAGCCAGGCGGCGAGCCCGAGCGCCAGCCGGTGTACGTCCCGCTCGGCCAGCAGCAGCCGCGGATCCAGGTCCCTCAGCCCGGCCAACACCTCGGCGGCCTCCCGCCGAAATCGCGGCGCGGGATCGGGGGCACGGTCCGCCACCGGCCCGGGGATCTCGTCCGCCACCGGCCCGGGGGTGCGGTCTGGCGCCGGCCCGGAGGTGCGCCCCGGCACCGGCCCGGGGGTGCGCCCCGGCACCGGCCCGGGGGTGCGCCCCGGCCAAGGCGCGAGCCCGGCTTCCGGCGCGGGCGCTGCGGGCGCCGCCTCCGGCGCGGGTGCAACCCCCGGCGCCTGGTCAGTGCCCGTCTCCCGGCCCGGGCTCTGGTCGGGCCCCGGGCCCGGGCCAGGATCGGGGTCCGGGTCGGAGCCTGGGTCCGGATCCGGATCCGGATCGGGGTCCGGGTCCGGGCCCGGATCGGGGTCGGGGTCGCAGCCCGGATCAGGGTCCGGGTTCGCCACGGACCCCGGCTCCGACCCCGGCTCGGGGTCATGGGTGGGCGATGACGAAAGGCCAACGGCCAAGGGGTGGTTGTACGAGTACGTCCGCGTCACCATCCGGCCGTCGTCCTGGCGCTCCTGCCGCCGCTCCAGGTAGCCGTGCTGCTCCAGCTCCCGCAGCGCACCGGCGATGCGGACCTCCCCCTCCGGGAACCGGTCCGCGAGCGCCTTGATGCCGACCGGCGTACCGGCGGGCAGCGACTGGATGTGCACCGCGAGCCCGATCGCCGTCAGCGACAAGTGACGGTGCTGGGCGAGGTGATTGCCGACCACCACGAAGTGGCAGTCGTGCCGGATGTTGACGTGGACGACCCCGGACCGGTGAGTTCCGGCGGGTTCGCGAGGCGCCGCGGGCACACGCCCGCTAGGGTGCTCAAGAGCCATTGGGAAGGTGGATTCTTCCTGGTTGGTCAGGCCCTCGTCCGGGATGCCAGTCCCGACGGGGGCCGTCTCATGTCTGGAGTTTGTCGGGGCCGAGCATATGCCCGCCAACCAACCCGAAATCCAGCCCAGTTGGGATTGTTCACCCGTGTGGGGGACCCCGCCAATTTCCGCGCGCCGCGGGGGACGGAGGGGGTTGGTCGGTTGGTTTTCGCTTCTGTTTCTTTAAAGCTTCTGGTTCTTAAATACGCGTCGTGCCGCACCGGATCCCGGCTTCCCGCGACCTGGTGAGCGAGATTTCGGCCCAAACCGATTTGCAAGGCGGCGGACCCTGGGTAACCCCCCATTGATCTGCGAAAGCCTCTACGAGGAGCAGCCCGCGCCCCTTTTCACCGTCCGGAGCCGGATCGGGGAAACCCGGGATCCGGTCACCGCGCGTGTCCACCACCTCGATCCGGAGCAGCCCCGGGGTGACGGCGAGGTCCAGCCGGAAGTCCCGCCCGGGCACCCGCCCGTGGGTCACGGCGTTCGCCGCGAGCTCGGCGACGATCTGCGCCGGACGCTCGAACGGGAGCCCCCAGCTCCGGAGTTGCTCGACCGCGAGCAGTCGCGCGAGGCGGGCACCGCGCGGGGTGGCGGAGAGTTGGACGTGGAAGTGGGCAAGTTGATGATTCACGTCACAGAGCGTGGCCGGTGGTGCGTACTGTGAGAAGTGACACCGCCCGTGCGTCCCGCGTTTGTCCGGCGCCTGTCCGGCCGCGTCCGGCCTGTCCGGAGTGAAGTGCGGGGTAAGGGCGTTGGGGAAATCGGCTCGTCGGAGGTGGGCACGCATGAGCGTGGACAGTGACGGTACGGAAGAGCCCGGCTGGGACGTCGATCCCGAGGACGAACAGGGCGCCGCGGTGGTCGCCGCGCTCGGCCGCCAGCTCAAGGCGTGGCGGGAGGCCGCGGGAATGCGGGTGGCGGAATTCGGGGCGCGAATTCAGTACGGGGAGGATCAGGTTCGAAAGGTGGAGGCCGGCAAACGCATCCCGCGTCCCGAGTACCTCGACCGCTCGGACGAAGTGCTCGGCGCGGGCGGCAAGATCTCCGCGATGCGGACCGACTTGGAACAGGTCCGCTACCCGAAGCGGGTGCGGGACCTGGCGAAGATGGAAGCCCAGGCCGTCGAGATCGGGACATACAACAACCACAACATCCATGGCCTGTTGCAGACGGAGGAGTACGCGCGCGCCCTGTTCGAGATGGCGCGCCCCGTTCAGACTCCGGAGGAGGTGGACCGAGGAGTAGCCGCGCGCATGGCCCGACGATCGATATTCAACCGGTCACCGGCGCCCGCGCTGAGCTTCGTCCAAGAAGAGGTCACCCTTCGGCGGACCATCGGGGGCACAATGGTTCTGCGCCGACAGCTCGAACACCTTCTGGGGGTGACTCAGTTGCCAGGCATCGAGTTCCAGGTGATGCCCACCGCCCTCGAAGACCACGGGGGTATGGGCGGGCGGATCCAGGTGCTGAAGTTCGGGGACGGCAGTGCGGTCGGCCGGTCGGATGGGGCGTTCTACGGACGACCGGTCTCCGACCCCAAGCAGCTCCGGATCCTCGAACTGCGCTATGGCATCATCCGAGCTCAGGCGCTCACGCCCCGGGAGTCGCGGGCCTTCATCGAGGAACTGCTGGGAGAAACATGATCCACAACCCCGAGCTGGATTGGTTCAAGAGCAGCTACAGCGACAGCAGCGACATCAACGACTGCGTCGAGGTGGCCACCACCCCCGGCACCGTCCACGTCCGCGACTCCAAGGACCTCCAGGGCCCCGTACTGGACTTCGCCCCGCACGCCTGGGCCGGATTCGTAAGGCACTCCTCTCATCGCTGACGACATAGACCTGCCCGAGGACCGAGGGTGCCTCCAGTGGGTGCTGGGGATACCCCTCGGGCTCATCCACCTCCTGAACGCCCTGTGCGTCTTCGCCGCCGTGGCGGCCGGCCCGCAAGGGCCGTGGGACGACCAGGGGTACACCGGCGTAGCCGCGGCGTGCTTCATGTCGCTCTGCCTCAGCGTGATCGGCGGCCTGATCACGCTGATCCCCAGCGTCCGCCGCGCCATGGGCGTCTGGTGGTTCGCGCCGCCGCTCGTCCTCGGGCTCATCGCCTACATCCGCATGGCCACCCTGGAGTGAGACGCCCCGCGCCCGGCCCGCGAGCCGCAGCGGCTACTGCATGAACTCGGCGGCGGTCGTCGATGGGGGCCGCGGCGGCCTGGTCTTCGTACGGGATCCAGCTGGAGTCGTTGCCGTCCGATTCGAACGTGGCGATGGTCGGCAGCGCGTCCATCGCGGCGTCGCAGGCGGGGCGTCGTTCACGCACCGCAGCCCCCGCCCGGACGGGGGCAGGGGCTGCGGTACGTACGTACAGGCCCGGAGGCGAGCGGCGGTCAGGCGGCGACGGCGACCGCGGGGCGCTCGTCCAGCGGGGAGGACGAGGCGGCCTCGTAGGCCTCCTTGTCGAGGATTCCCTCGCGGGCCGAGACGATGACCGGGACCACGGCCTGCCCGGCCACGTTGGTGGCGGTGCGCATCATGTCCAGGATCGGGTCGATGGCCATCAGCAGGCCGACGCCCTCCAGCGGGAGGCCGAGGGTGGAGAGGGTCAGGGTCAGCATGACCGTGGCGCCCGTCAGGCCGGCCGTCGCGGCCGAGCCGACGACCGACACGAACGCGATCAGGATGTACTCCTTGATGCCCAGCTGGACATCGAAGATCTGCGCGATGAAGATCGCCGCCAGCGCCGGGTAGATCGCGGCGCAGCCGTCCATCTTGGTCGTGGCGCCGAACGGGACGGCGAAGGAGGCGTACTCCTTCGGGACGCCGAGGCGCTCGGTGACCTTCTGGGTGACCGGCATGGTGCCGACCGAGGAGCGGGAGACGAAGGCCAGCTGGATCGCGGGCCAGGCGCCCTTGAAGAACTGGATCGGGTTGACCTTGGCGACCGTCGCGAGCAGCAGCGGGTAGACGCCGAACATGACCAGCGCCGAGCCGACGTAGACGTCGGCGGTGAAGGTGGCGTACTTGCCGATCAGGTCCCAGCCGTACGTGGCGATCGCGGTGCCGATGAGGCCGACGGTGCCGATCGGGGCCAGGCGGATGACCCACCACAGGGCCTTCTGCAGGAGCTCCAGGACGGACTCGGCGAGGCTCAGGACCGGCTGCGCCTTCGCTCCGAGCTGGAGGGCGGCGATGCCCGCTACGGCGGCCATGAAGACGATCTGGAGGACGTTCAGCTCGGTGAACGGCGTGACCACGTCCGTCGGGACGATGCCGGTCAGGAAGTCGATCCAGGAGCCGGTCTTCTTCGGCAGCTTGCCGTCCTGCGGGGTGAGGCCGGTGCCGGCGCCCGGGTTGGTCAGCAGGCCGATCGCGAGGCCGATGCCCACCGCGATCAGCGAGGTGATCATGAACCAGAGCAGCGTGCGGGAGGCGAGCCGCGCGGCGTTGTTCACCTTCCGGAGGTTGGTGATGGACACCAGGATCGCGAAGAAGACGAGCGGGGCGACGGCCAGCTTCAGCAGCTGGACGAAGATGTCGCCGACCTGCTCCAGGGTGGTCTTCAGCCAGCTGATGTCCTGGCTCTTGGCGAGCCAGCCGAACAGCACGCCGAGCACGAGACCGGTGATGATCTGGGCCCAGAAGGGGAACTTGAACGAGGCCTTGGCGGGGGCCTGCGGGGTCGCGGACACGGACACACTCCGGAAGTGACGCACAAAGGAAAGGCGGGGGATTTTCTGCGGTGGTGAGGCGGTGCGGCAGCCGGAAGGGTGCCGGCCGGGACCGCTGCTGTATCGATTCGGCGAGGGGCCGGCTCAGCGCCTGCCCGACACCGGCTCAACGTCGGTCAGCGACAACAGCAACAGGCCGCGGACACGCGGCGGCAGAGGTCGACGTGCAGGCGCGCCACGAGCGGAAGGCTCGCGGTCATCGGGTGCGCAGCTGAGGTCAACATGTTGAACACGCTAACACTTACCCTTTGAGAACCTCAAAGGCACCCTTTGAGCCAGCGGCGCGACAGGCCCCCTTGCGCGGCCCGTACGGTCCCCGGAAAACGCCAACGCCCCAGCACTACCGGCGGTTCGGCCAGCGCTGGGGCGGTTCGGTGTGTGATGAAGCTAACGGGATCCTTACGAGGTCACCCGGGCGGCGTCGTCGGCCGCGTCCTCCTGCGAACGGTTCGACGCGAGCTTCTCCTTCGCACCCGCGACGCGTCCGGCGATCTGCTCGGACATGTCGTCGCGCTGCTTGCGCAGCAGGACGAAGGAGAGCGGGGCGGACAGCACCAGGGCGAGCAGCGCGACCCAGGCGATGTTCGCGTCGCCGATCCCGGCGGGCACCCAGTGGAGCTGGACCAGGATCAGGACGGCGATGAAGCAGCCGACGAAGATGCCCAGCCGCATCGCGGTGTAGCGGATCGTTGCGCTCGCTTTGAGGGACACGGTGACCCCTTCTCTCTCGTACGTCCGGACGTGCCCGTCCAGTGAAGCACGCCCGGGGCCCCCTCCCGCCCGGCGGGGTCAGGGCAGCGGCAGCAGCATCGTGATGTCGTCGCGGTCGTCGCCCGGGGCCACCCGGATGGCACCGGGAACCCGGCCGACCTCCTTGTAGCCGCAGGCGGCGTAGAAGCGCTCCAGGCCGTGGCCGCCTCGGCAGCCGAGCCGGATCGCGTCGATGCCGTCGAGCGTGCGGGCGGCGTCGGCGACGGCCGCCATCAGGGCGCGGCCGTCGCCCCGGCCCTGGAGGTCGGGGTGGACCATGACCGTGTAGACCCAGATCCAGTGGCGTTGCAGGCGGTGCGTGTTGAGCGCGAGGAACGCCGCCGCCTGGACCCGGCCGCTCCCGTCGAGGCCGACGACGAGGCGGTTGCGGCCCTCGGCCATGGCGACGAGGTGCTTGACCAGCTCGGGCCGGATGTCCTCGCGGGTGACGGGCGGCACGAAGCCGATGGCTCCGCCGGCGTTGGAGGTGTCGGTCCAGAGGTCGACGAGGCCGTCGCGCAGGGCGGGGTCGACGACCGGATCGAAGGTGAAGGTAAGGGTCACATAGCGAGACTAGCCATTACCTCACCTCGAAGGCAACGGATATGGCGCCACGACACGGGAAAGCCCCGGTCCATGGGGACCGGGGCTTTCCCGTCACTGCCGAACCGCGTCAGACCCGCATCGGCTGCGGGGTCTCGCGCAGCTCGGTGTTCGGGCCCGGGTACTCGCGGATGATCTCGTAGCGCGTGTTGCGCTCGACCGGGCGGAAGCCGGCCTCGCGGATGAGCTCCAGGAGGTCGTCGCGGCCCAGCTTGTTCGGGGTGCCGTAGTTGTCGGCGTCGTGCGTGATCTTGTACTCGACAACCGAGCCGTCCATGTCGTCCGCGCCGTGCTGGAGCGCGAGCTGGGCGGTCTGCACGCCGTGCATCACCCAGAAGACCTTGACGTGCGGGACGTTGTCGAACAGCAGCCGCGAGACCGCGAAGGTCTTGAGCGCCTCGGCGCCGGTGGCCATCGTCGTCCGCGCCTGGAGCTTGTTGCGGACCTTGCCGTCCTTCATGTCCACGAAGTCGTGCTGGTAGCGCAGCGGGATGAAGACCTGGAAACCGCCGGTCTCGTCCTGGAGCTCGCGCAGCCGCAGCACGTGGTCCACGCGGTGGCGCGGCTCCTCGATGTGCCCGTACAGCATCGTGGACGGGGTCTTGAGGCCCTTCTCGTGCGCGAGCCGGTGGATGCGCGACCAGTCTTCCCAGTGGGTGCGGTGGTCGACGATGTGCTGGCGGACCTCCCAGTCGAAGATCTCGGCGCCGCCGCCGGTGAGCGACTCCAGGCCCGCCTCGATCAGCTCGTCCAGGATGTCGGAGGCCGACATCCCGGAGATCGTCTCGAAGTGGTGGATCTCGGTCGCCGTGAACGCCTTCAGCGAGACGTTCGGCAGCGCCTCCTTCAGCGCGGAGAGCGAGCGCGGGTAGTAGCGCCACGGCAGGCTCGGGTGCAGGCCGTTGACGATGTGCAGCTCGGTGAGGTTCTCGTTCTCCATGGCCTTGGCCAGGCGGACGGCTTCCTCGATGCGCATCGTGTACGCGTCCTTCTCGCCCGGCTTGCGCTGGAACGAGCAGTACGCGCAGGACGCGGTGCACACGTTCGTCATGTTGAGGTGACGGTTGACGTTGAAGTGGACGACGTCGCCGTTCTTGCGCGTGCGCACCTCGTGGGCGAGACCGCCCAGCCATGCCAGGTCGTCCGACTCGTAGAGGGCGATGCCGTCCTCACGGGTCAGCCGCTCGCCGGAGCGGACCTTCTCCTCCAGCTCACGCTTGAGCCCAGCATCCATCGACCGGTCGCCTCCTCGTTGTCCCGTACTGCCCGTACTGCCTGTGCAACCGTACTCTCAGGCCTCTTCGGGGAGATCCCCGACCCGGTTCTCCCACTTCGTGGAGAGCACGATCGTGGTACGGGTGCGCGAGACGCCCTTGGTGCTGGAGAGCTTGCGGATGATCCGCTCCAGGCCGTCCACGTCGCCGGCGCGCACCTTGAGCATGTACGAGTCGTCGCCGGCGATGAACCAGCAGTCCTCGATCTCGGCGAGGTCGCGCAGCCGGCGGGCCACGTCCTCGTGGTCGGCGGCGTCCGAGAGGGAGATGCCGATGAGGGCGGTGACGCCCATGCCGAGCGACGCCGAGTCCACGGTCGCGCGGTAGCCGGTGATCACACCGGCCGTCTCCAGGCGGTTGATGCGGTCGGTGACGCTGGGGCCGGAGAGGCCCACGAGACGGCCCAGCTCCGCGTACGAGGCACGGCCGTTTTCCCGGAGTGCCTGGATGAGCTGCCTGTCCACCGTGTCCATTACGTGGAGCCTTCCATTATTCGGCGATCCTGCAAGTTTAGGTATAGAATCTAAGGCACACAGGGTCAACACCCTGTGAATCTTTCAACAGATCTGCGACGATCTCGACGATCTGACGACATCAGGAGTGGTTCACCGTGTACACGATCGAGATGGCCTACGCGCACATGCGACAGCTCCAGGAGCTGGCCAACCGATCCCGCACCGACCAGCCCGCCGCGGCCCACCGCGTCGACAAGACCCGCAAGCCCGGCCGCTCCAAGAAGCGCTAGCCACCGCTTGCCTCCCGGGGGCGGGAGCCACCGAGCTCCCCCTCCCAGCGGCGGTACAGCCCGTGCGGCACCCCTGCCGCGTCGAGCACCCGCCCCGCGACGAAATCCACCAGATCCTGGATGTGCGTCGCACCCGCGTAGAACGCCGGAGAGGCGGGCAGCACCACTGCGCCCGCCTCGTCCAGCGCCACCAGATGCCTCAGCGTCTGTCCGTTCAGCGGGGTCTCCCGCACCGCGACCACCAGCCGGCGCCGCTCCTTGAGCGTCACGCTCGCCACGCGCTGGAGCAGGTCCTTCGAGAGCCCCAGCGCCACCCCCGCCACGCACGCCGTCGACGCGGGGACGATGAGCATCCCCTTCACCGGGTACGAACCCGAACTCGGTCCGGCGGCCAGGTCGCCGGCGCCCCAGTAGCGGACGTCGTCCAGGTCCGGGCGCGCGAACGTCTCCGGCTTCCCGTCGGCCCCGTGCCCGAGCCACTCCCCCAGATCGTCGCGCCAGTGCGCGTCGCGGAACGCGATCCCGGTCTCGTCCAGCAGGGTGAGCCGCGAGGCCCGGCTGACCACCAGGTCCACACTCTCGCCCGCCGCCAGCAGCCCTCGGATCACCGCCGCCGCGTACGGCGTCCCGGACGCCCCGGAAACCCCGACCACCCAGGGGGTGCGCTTGCCGTCAGTCATGCCTACGAGACTATCCGGCCACCGCTGGTGGGCACTGAGTAAGGTGACCCGACGTTCACAGGGTGGGACGAGAAGACCACCGGAAGGGAAAGGGGGATCCATGGCGTACGCGGGTCAGGACACGCGGGTCGAGGAGTGGAGCCAGGCCGATCGGGCCAAGGCGGCCGGGAAGCTCATGCTGGGCTGGGTGGGTCTGCTGTGGCTGATAGAGGCCCTGGACCTCGCCACCGGCCACGCCCTCGACGCGTACGGGATCGTCGCGCGCGACCCCGACGCCCTCGGCGGCATCCTCGCCGCCCCCTTCCTGCACTTCGGCTTCGACCACGTGGCCGGCAACAGCCTGCCGCTGCTGGTGCTCGGCTTCGTCGCCGCGCTCAGCGGCATCCGCCGCTTCCTCGCCGTCTGCGCGGTGATCACCGTGGCCGACGGGCTCGCGGTGTGGCTGACATCCCCCTCGCACACCATCACCGCGGGCGCCTCGGGCCTGATCTTCGGCCTCTTCGGCTACCTGGTGGTGCGCGGCTTCGTGGAGCGCAGACCGCTGGGCGTGGTCGTCGGCGTCGTCATCGCCGCCCTGTGGGGGACGACGGCCCTGGTCGGCATTCTCCCGACCAACTCCGTGATCAGCTGGCAGGCGCACCTCTTCGGCCTGCTCGCGGGCGCGGCGGCGGCCTTCCTCTTCCCCCGCCGCGAGCTGACCACTTCGACGGCGAGTTCTATGCGTCCTCGAACCGGCTGAGCTGCGAGTGCAGGCGGTCTCTCTCCGAGATCGTCACGTCGGTCTCCTTCCCTGCACCCGATGGCAGGCCGCACGCTGGCGAATGGGTCGGAATCCGAACCACGGGGTCCGGCGGCGCCCACACGATCGGGTTACAGGGCCAGGCCGCGGGTGGCGAGGTCGAGGACGGCGCAGAGGAAGAGGGCGATGCCGATGAAGCCGTTGACCGTGAAGAAGGCGCGGTTCAGGCGGGAGAGGTCGTGCGGCTTGACGATGGTGTGCTCGTAGAGGAACGCCGCCGCGACGATCAGCAGGCCGAACCAGAACAGCGCGCCCGCGTCGGTGGCGAGCGCGTACCAGACGAGCAGGCCGGTGGTCACGACGTGCGCCGCGCGGGCGCCCCACAGGGCGGCCGGGATGCCGAAGCGGGCCGGGACGGACTTGACGCCCTCGGCGCGGTCCGCCGCCACGTCCTGGCAGCCGAAGATCAGGTCGAAGCCGCCGATCCACACGCCGACGGCGACGCCGAGGACGACCGCGTCCCAGGACCACTCGCCGGTGACGGCCAGCCAGGCCCCGATCGGGCCTATCGCCTGGGCCAGACCCAGGATCGCGTGCGGGAAGTTCGTGAAGCGCTTCCCGTACGGGTACACCACCATCGGCACCACGGCGAGCGGCGCCAGCATCAGGCACAGCGGGTTCAGCAGCGCCGCCGAGCCGAGGAACAGCACCAGCGCGATCCCGGCCCCGGTCCACGCGGACCGCACCGACACCGCGCCGGTCACGAGCTCGCGCCCGGCGGTGCGCGGGTTCCGCGAGTCGATCTCGCGGTCGATGATCCGGTTCGCGGCCATCGCGAAGGTCCGCAGGCCGACCATGCAGACGGTGACGAGCAGCAGCTCCCGCCAGTGCATGGTGCGGTCCAGCTCGAACATCGCGGTGAGCGCGGCGATGTAGGCGAAGGGCAGCGCGAAGACCGAGTGCTCGATCATCACGAGCCGCAGGAACGCCTTGACCTTCCCGGTCGGCTGCGGCGCCGGTCCGGGCCCGATCACCCCATCGGCGGTCGTCGTCATCCGAGGTTCCTCCGGAACTGTTCGAGTTCGGCGCGGAGGTCCGTGAGGGACTGGGGGCCGATTTCGACCTCCAGGGCCGGGGTGCCCTCCGACGGCGGCGGGACGACGGCGGCCACGAAGGCGAAGCCCTCGCCTGCGGGGCGGCCGTCCAGGCGCAGGACGTCGTGCGCGGCGACCGTCAGGACGAGCGTGAACTCGGCGTCCGGTTCGGCGGTCGCGGCCAGCAGGCCCTCGGCGAAGGCGGCGGCCTCGGCGTCGGAGAGGGTGTCGAGGGCGATCTCGCGGCCCTCGCCGTCGGTCCGGTCGGCGATCAGCTGCCACAGGTCCGACGGCCCGGCGAACTCCTCGGGGGTGACCCCGGCCCGCTCGGCGGCCTCGCGGACCTCCGGCTGGGTGGGGTCGATCGAGGGGCGCACGAGGGCGACGCAGGGGGTGTCGCTGCCGATGAAGAGGGCGGGGCCGCCCACGGCGATGCTCACAGGCCGTACTCCTTCCAGCGGCGGTCCACCAGGGCCGCCGTCGCGGGATCGGACTCCACCATGTCGGGCCAGCCGCCGTCGCGCGTGTAGCCCTCCTCCGGGAGTTTCTTCGTGGCGTCGATGCCCGCCTTGCCGCCCCAGAACTGCTGGTACGAGGCGTGGTCGAGGTGGTCGACGGGACCCTCGACGACCGTGAGGTCGCGGGAGTAGTCCGTGTTGCCCAGCGCCCGCCAGGACACCTCGTGCAGGTCGTGGACGTCGCAGTCGGAGTCCACCACGATGATCAGCTTGGTCAGCGACATCATGTGGGCGCCCCAGATGGCGTGCATGACCTTCTGCGCGTGCTTGGGGTACTTCTTGTCGATCGAGACGATCGCGCAGTTGTGGAAGCCGCCCGACTCGGGCAGGTGGTAGTCCACGATGTCCGGCACGATGATCTTCAGGAGCGGCAGGAAGAAACGCTCCGTCGCGCGGCCCAGCGGGCCGTCCTCCGTCGGCGGGCGGCCGACCACGATCGACTGCAGCAGCGGGCGCTTGCGCATCGTCACGCAGTCGATCTTCAGCGCGGGGAACGGTTCCTGCGGCGTGTAGAAGCCGGTGTGGTCGCCGAAGGGACCCTCCGGCAGCATCTCGCCCGGCTCCAGCCAGCCCTCGATGACGACCTCGGCGTTGGCCGGGACCTGGAGCGGGACCGTCTTGCAGTCCACCATCTCGATCCGCTTGCCCGCCACGAACCCGGCGAACAGGTACTCGTCGATGTCGCCCGGCAGCGGCGCGGTCGACGCGTACGTCACGGCCGGCGGGCAGCCGAAGGCGATCGCGACCGGCAGCCGCTCGCCGCGCTTCTGCGCCACCGCGTAGTGGTTGCGGCTGTCCTTGTGGATCTGCCAGTGCATGCCGATGGTGCGCTTGTCGTGGCGCTGGAGGCGGTACAGGCCGAGGTTGCGCACGCCCGTCTCGGGGTGCTTGGTGTGCGTCAGGCCGAGGTTGAAGAAGGACCCGCCGTCCTTGGGCCAGGTGAAGAGGGCCGGGAGCCGGTCCAGGTCCACGTCGTCGCCGGTGAGGACGACCTCCTGGACGGGGGCTGCCTCGCCCTTCACCTTCTTCGGCGGCACGTGCACCATCGAGCCGAGCTTGCCGAAGGCCTCGCGGACCCCGATGAAGCCCTGCGGCAGCTCCGGCTTGAGCAGGCCGCCGATCTTCTCGCTGATCTCCGCGTACGACTTCAGGCCGAGGGCCTTGAGGAGGCGGCGGTCCGTCCCGAAGACGTTCATGGCCAGCGGCATCGCCGAGCCCTTGACGTTCTCGAAGAGCAGGGCCGGACCGCCCGCCTTGTTCACCCTGTCGACGATCTCCCCGACTTCCAAGTACGGGTCGACTTCGGCCTTGATGCGCTTGAGGTCGCCCTCCCGCTCCAGAGCCCGGAGCAGCGAGCGGAGATCGTCGTAAGCCATAGGGGCCAGTATCCGTCACCAACTACCCTGGACACGTCACCGGGGCGCCCCGCGCGGGCCCCCGCCGCCACTGCCCGGGAGTCGGTCCCACACCGTGCTGCGCTATCTGCCGTTCCTGCTGATCATCGCGCTGACCATCTACGCCTTCATCGACTGCCTGAACACGCCGGAGGAGGAGGTCAAGCACCTCCCGAAGGTGATCTGGGTGATCATCATCCTGCTCTTCTCCATCGTCGGCCCGGTGGTGTGGCTGGCGGCGGGCAAGAAGCGGACGATCGCGGGCGGTGGCTTCGGCGGCGGTTTCGGCGGCGGCACGGGCCGGTCCCGGCGCACCCAGTGGGTGGCCCCGGACGACAACCCGGAGTTCTTGAAGTCGCTGCGCGACGAGCAGGACAAGAAGGACGGCGACAAGGACTAGGGGCCCGCCCTCCTCACCGCGCCCAGGGCAGGACGCGGGTGCCCTCCTCGCCCGGGACCGTGACGACGCCGTCCGCGCGCATCGCGACGTACGCCTCGAAGCGCTCGGGGGCGCTGATGGTGCGAAGCACCTCCGGCGGGAGGACCAGGGTCTGGCCGGCGGTGACCTTCTGCGTGCGGCCGTCGCAGGTGACCTCCAGGGCGCCCGCGGTGAGGGTCCAGACCTGCTCGCGGCTGACGGAGTGCTCGGGGCCGGCGGAGCCGGCGGGCATGTCCACGTGCCAGGTGCTGAGTTCGGAGCTGCCCCGGCTGGGGGCGGCGAACGCGGTCATGGTGGCGTTCGGGGTGGTGATGACGTGCTCGGGGGAAACGCTGATCACGCGCATGGGGTGGCGTCCTCGTTCTCTCGGCAATGTGAGTCAAGGTGCTTTACTCATAGCGAGTAAAGCACCTTGACCCGGACGTGTCACCATGTTTCCGTGACCAACCAAGACGAGGGCGTCGAGCTGACCTTCCTGCTCGGCATGGGCTTCCAGCTGATGCTCGGCGAGTTCACCCGACGGGTCGCCGCGGCCGGGTACGAGGACCTGCGGCCCCTGCACGGGATGACGTTCCAGGTGCTGGGGCGCGCCGGGGCCACCGCCACCGAGCTCGCCGAACGGCTCGGGGTGACCAAACAGGCCGCCGGGCAGATCGTCGACGACCTGGAGCGGCGCGGCTACGTCCGCCGCGAACCGCACCCGGAGGGCGGGCGGCGCAAGCTCGTCGTCCTGACGCGGGCGGCGACCGACCACCTCGCCGTCGCCGGCCGCATCCTGCACGAGCTGGAGGCCGAACTCGCGCACGCCGCCGACCTCGGGATCCTGCGCGGGGAGCTGGCCCGGCTGGTACGGGCGCTGCACGGCGAGGGGCCGCTGCCGGCGCTGCGCCCGGTGTGGTGAGGGCCGTCCTTCATGCCGCGGCGGCCGGCGGGGCGTAGGAGGCCCGCAGCTCGGCGAAGCGGGCGCCGCTCCAGGCGGACCAGTCCGCCGGGCGGCCCTCCAGCGCGGCCTCCAGCAGCTCGAAGTGGGAGTGCCAGCCGGCCAGGTGGTCCAGCCGGTCCGCGTCGGTCCCGCCGCCCCGCTCGTTCAGGAAGCGGATCACCGTCGAGTCGGTGCCCACGGGCTCCAGGTGGAAGCGGATCCGCCCGGGCCCGGCCAGCGTGTACTCCACGACCCGCTCTACGTCCCAGGCCGTGACCTGCCCCGACACCGTCGGCCCGCCGTTCAGCCAACGCAGCGTGACCGCCCCTCCGAGGCGCCGCTCCAGTACGTCCGCCGCCGCCAGCCAGCCGCGCAGCCCGTCCGGCGTCGTCAGGGCGGGCCAGATCGTCTCGTAGGCGAACGGCAGGTGCAGCTCGAATCTCAGCAGCCGGCGGTCCGCGCCCCGGCTCTCGCTGGTGCCATGGCTCACAGGAGGCATGACACCAGCGTCCCACTCCGGGCGCTCAGATGCCCGCGTACGAGTGCTTGCCGTTGAGCAGGATGTTCACGCCGTAGTAGTTCCAGATCCAGCAGGCGAAGGCGAAGAGCGCGAGGTACGCGGCCTTGCGGCCCTTCCAGCCGGCGGTGGCACGGGCGTGCAGGTAGCAGGCGTACGCCACCCAGGTCACGAAGGACCAGACCTCCTTGGGGTCCCAGCCCCAGTAGCGGCCCCAGGCGTCGCCCGCCCAGATGGCGCCCGCGACGATCGTGAACGTCCACAGCGGGAAGACCGCCGCGTTGATGCGGTACGAGAACTTGTCGAGCGAGGCCGCCGAGGGGAGGCGCTCCATGACCGAGGTCGAGAAGCGGCCCGGCGTGCCGCCGCCCGCGAGCTTGGCCTCGTAGGAGTCGCGGAACAGGTACAGGACCGCGCCGGCCGCGCCGATGTAGAAGACCGCGCCGCAGAAGATCGCGGTGGAGACGTGGATCCACAGCCAGTAGGAGTGCAGCGCCGGCACCAGCTGGTCACTGTCGGTGTACAGCCAGGTGGTGGCGATGCCGAGGTCCAGCAGCACGGTGGTGACCAGGATCAGGCCGAGCCAGCGGACGTTCTTCTTCAGCGCGAGCAGCACCAGGTACGCGCCGACGGCCACCGTGGAGAAGGTGAGCGAGAACTCGTACATGTTGCCCCAGGGGGCGCGCTGCACGGACATGGCGCGGGCGACGACGCCGGCCGCCTCGATGACGAAGGCGAGCGCCGTCAGCGAGATCGCGATGCGCCCGTACAGGTCGCCCTGCTCGGTGCCGCCGGCCGCGCCCGGACCGTCCGGGACGTCACGGGATCCGACGGCGGAACGCGTGACGACCTCCGGCCGGTCGAGGACGGCCGTTCCCCCCTTGCCGCGCACCTGCACGGCGGGCGCGTCGGCGGTCTTGGCGGCGGTCAGCGCGGCGGCCGTACGGCCCACCTTGCTGCGGCTGCCGAAGATCCACTCGGCGATGTGCGCGAAGAAGGCGAGCGTGTAGACCGCCATCGACGAATAGACCAGGTAGTTGCTGATCTGAGCGAGATGCTCATCGGTTGCGACTGCGAGCGGCGTCATCCGCGCTCCCCTTCAACGGTTTCCTTGGCAGGTCGGTCGGGCGCGGGCGCGGTGGGCGCCTGCTGGTGGAGCGCCGCGGCGAGCGCCGACAGCTCCTCCGGGAGCTTGGCGGACTCGCTGCGGCCGAGGCCCGCCATCTCGACGACGGTCACGCCGTCCTCACCGGTCACCGCCCGGACCCAGATCCGGCGGCGCTGGATGAACAGGGATGCGGCCAGGCCGCCGATGGCGGCGATCGCGCCCGCGAGGGCGAGGCCGCTGCCGGGCTGGTGGGTGACGGAGAAGGTGGCCCAGCGCTCGATGCCCTCGAACTTCACCGTGCCGGCGCCGGCGGGGAGGGTCATCGTCTCGCCCGGGAGCAGCTTGCGCTTGAACAGCTCGCCGTTCTCGTCGGTGAACTTCTCCATCTTGGACGTGTTGAGCTGGTACACGTTCTGCGGGAGGCCCGAGTCAACGCCGAGGCTGCCGTGGTACGCGTTGAGCGCGAGCACGGGGAACTTCAGCTCGGGGAACTGGGAGAACATCGTCCCCTTGCCCTCGCCCGCGTAGGTCGGGACGAACCAGGCGTTGAAGCCGAGCTGCTCCGCCTTGCCGTCCTTGTTCTTGTAGCCGTCGGTGACCTTGACGGCGCCGGAGGAGGTCAGATTGGCGTCCTGGGGCAGCATCGGCACGGCGTCCTTGAAGATCACCTTGCCGTCGGGGCCGGTCACCGAGATGACGGGCGCGTATCCGTGCCCGAGCAGGTAGACCTTGGAGCCCTCGACCTCCATGGGCGTGTTGACCTCGATCTCGCGCTTCTGCGGCTTGCCGTCGGCGCCTTCGCTGAGGGTGACGTACGCCTTGAAGTCGCGCGGGGTGCCCTTCTGCGGGCCGGACTCCTCGAAGGTCGCGTCGAACTTGTCGAGCGTGAAGGAGAACGGCGGCAGGTCGTCGGGCTCGAAGAAGCCGCCCTTCTTGAAGTCGTCGTACTGGGTGAGCGTGTTCGAGAAGCCCTTGCCGCGCAGGACGAGCTTGCCGCCCTCGGACTTGAACAGCTGGCCCCAGGCGAACGCGATCAGCATCACGATCAGGGCGATGTGGAAGGCCAGGTTCCCGGCCTCGCGCAGATAGCCCTTCTCGGAGGCGACGGAGTTCCCCGACGCCTCGGTACGGAAGCGCCGGCCGCCGAGCAGCGTCTTGGCCTGCGCGAGGACCTCGTCGGCGGGCTTGTGCATGCGCCAGGTCGCGTACGCGGGCATCCGGTCGAGCCGCTTGGGGGCGCCCGGCGGACGGTCCCTGAGCTGGCCGACGAACTGCCAGGAGCGGGGCAGGATGCATCCGATCAGCGAGATGAACAGCAGCAGGTAGATCGCGGAGAACCACACCGAGCTGTAGACGTCGAAGAGCTGGAGCTTCTCGGCGATCCCGACCCAGGAGGCGTGCTCCTTCTTCCACTGGGCGACCTTGAGGGCATCGACCTGCGTCTGCGGGATGAGGGAGCCGGGGATGGAGCCGAGGGACAGCAGGAAGAGCAGGATCAGCGCCACCCGCATGGAGGTGAGCTGACGCCAGAACCAGCGGGCCCAGCCGAAGACGCCGATGCCGACGGGGTCGGCGGGGGCGTCGTCGAGGGGGGCGGTGGAGAGCTGGGCCCCGGCGGCGGCCTCGGCGGAGTCCTCCGCCGAGGCCGCGGCGGAGTCGCGTGGCGCCTCGGAAGGCGCGTAGTCGTTCTTACTCATGTCCGTGTAGTCCTCAGATCCCCACCGTGAAGCCGTTGGTCCAGCTCTGCATCTCGCCGACGATGCTGCTCCACATTCCTGTGACGAGCAGCAGACCCGTCAGGATCAGCATGCCGCCGCCGATGCGCATCACCCACGCGTAGTGCTGCTTCACCCAGCCGAACGCGCCGAGCGCCTTGCGGAAGGCGAGGGCGGTGAGGATGAAGGGCAGCCCGAGTCCCAGGCAGAACACGACGGTCAGCAGCGCGCCGCGGCCGGCGGTCGCCTGGTCGAGGGAGAGCGTGTTGACGGCCGCGAGCGTCGGGCCCATGCAGGGGGTCCAGCCGACACCGAAGAGCACGCCGAGCACGGGCGCGCCGACCAGGCCGACCGCCGGCTTCTTGTGGAAGCGGAACTCCCGCATCGTCAGGCCGGGGATCGCCCCCATGAAGAACAGGCCGAGCACGATGACCAGGCCGCCCAGGACCCGGGAGATGACGTCCTTGTTCGCCGCGAGGGTGTCCCCGAAGTAGCCGAAGAGCGCGCCGGTGGAGACGAAGACGGCCGAGAAGCCCAGGACGAACAGGCTCGCGCCGCCCAGCATCCGACCGCGCCGGGCCTCGGCGAGATCGGCTCCGCCGACGCCGGTCACGTAGGAGAGGTAGCCGGGGACCAGCGGGAGCACGCAGGGCGAGAAGAACGAGACCAGCCCGGCCAGCAGCGAGAGCGGCAGGGCCAGCAGCAGCGCGCCGTTCATGACCGTCGTGTTCACGCCGGTCTGCTCGGCCGCGAGGAGGAGCGGGGAGAGTTCGGTGACCACGAGGTCACTTCTCCGCGAGCAGCGGGTCGATCATCGAGCGCAGCTGCTCCTCGTTGACCGCGACGAGGGTGCGGGCGGCGATCTTGCCCTCCTTGTCGAGGACGATCGTGGACGGGATCGACTGCGCGTTCAGCGTGCCCTTGGGGAAGCGGAGCATCAGCTTGCCGTCCGGGTCGTAGAGGCTCGGGTAGGTGATCCCGAAGGTCTCCTCGAAGCCGGCCGCGTTCTGCTTGCTGTTGTCGCGGGTGTTGATGCCCACGAAGGCGACGTCCTTGCCGGCGTCCGCGAGTTCCTTGGAGACCTTGGCGAAGTTCGGCGCCTCGGCCCGGCACGGCGGGCACCAGGAGCCCCAGACGTTCAGGACGACGACCTTGCCCTTGAGGGTGGTGGTGTCGAGGGTCTTGCCGTCGACGGTCTCGCCGTCGAGCTTGGGCGCGTCCGTGCGGTCCGCCTTGGAGACGGTGGAGATGCCGCTGGGGCCCGTCACGTAGTTGCCGCCGGCGGAACCGGCGCTTTTGCTGCCGCTGCCCGAATCGCCGCACGCCGCAAGGGTGAGGGCGCCGGCGAGGGTCACCGCGGTCAGCAGGATGGCGCGGCCGCTGGTCGAGCGGCGGCGACGGGGGGCGCGGCTAAGGCTCATGTGAAAAGTTTCGCATGGGCGATTTGCCGATCTTCCGCGCCCCCCGACGGGGTGCCGAGGCGCTGGTCAGCAGCGCTCGTGCCGGTCAGGCGCCGAACGCCTTGGACTTGCCCTTCACCGGCTTCGCCCCGGCCAGCAGGTGCGCCGGGACCAGGTCCCGGGCCGGCTCGCTGTACCCCACCGACACCAGCGCGTCGCCCTGGTACGTGAACGAGGTCAGCGAGGCCAGCGTGCACTGCCGGCGGCGCGGGTCGTGCCACAGCCGCCGCTTCTCCGCGAAGCTGCGCACGATCCAGATCGGCAGTTGGTGGCTGACCGCGACCGCCTCGTGCCCGCGGGCCGCGTCGCGCGCGGCCTCGATGGCGCTCATCATCCGCACGACCTGCTCGACGTACGGCTCGCCCCAGGACGGCTTGAACGGGTTCGTCAGGTGCTTCCAGTTGCCCGGCTTGCGCAGCGCGCCGTCGCCGACGCCGAAGGTCTTGCCCTCGAAGACGTTGCCCGCCTCGATGAGGCGGCCGTCGGTGGCCAGCTCCAGGCCGTGCAGCTTCGCGATCGGCGCGGCCGTCTCCTGGGCCCGCTCCAGCGGGGAGGCCACCACGTGCGTGATGTCCCGGCTCTCCAGGTGCTCCGCGACCCGGTCGGCCATCTGGCGGCCGAGCTCGGAGAGGTGGTAGCCGGCGCGGCGGCCGTAGAGGACGCCGTCCGGATTGTGCACCTCGCCGTGCCGCATCAGGTGGACGACGGTGATCTCGCTCATGCGGACGCCTCCGGCGTGGCTTCGGCCGCCGCGCGGGCGGCGGCGGGCAGCGCGGCCGCGATGCGCTCGATGGCCTGCTCGTCGTGGGCCGTGGACACGAACCAGGACTCGAAGGCGGAGGGCGGCAGGTAGACGCCCTGCGCCAGCATCGAGTGGAAGAACCCGTTGAAGCGGAATGCTTCCTGCTTCTTCGCGTCGTCGTAGTTCGTGACCTCGTCCTCGGTGAAGAAGACGGAGAACATGTTGGAGGCCGTCTGGAGCCGGTGCGCCACGCCCTCCTTGGTCAGCGCCTCGGTGACGAGCGCCTGGACCTGCGCCGACACCGCGTCGACCGTCTCGTACGCGGCCTCGTCGAGCAGCCGCAGCTGCGCGAGGCCCGCGGCGGTGGCGATCGGGTTACCGGAGAGCGTGCCCGCCTGGTAGACCGGGCCGGCCGGGGCCAGGTGGCCCATGACGTCGGCGCGGCCGCCGAACGCCGCGGCCGGGAAGCCGCCGCCCATGACCTTGCCGAAGGTCATCAGGTCGGGCTTGACCCCGTCCACGCCGTACCAGCCGGCGCGCGAGGTGCGGAAGCCCGTCATGACCTCGTCGGAGATGTAGAGCGCGCCGTTCTCCCGGCACACGGCCGCGAGGCCCTGGTTGAAGCCCGGCGCCGGGGTCACGACGCCCATGTTGCCGGGCGCGGCCTCGGTGATCACGCAGGCGATCTCGCCGGGGTGCGCGGCGAAGGCCGCCCGGACCGCGTCGAGGTCGTTGTAGGGGAGCACGATCGTGTCGCCGGCCTGCGCGCCGGTCACGCCCGGGGTGTCGGGCAGCGCGAAGGTCGCGAGGCCCGAGCCGGCGGCGGCCAGCAGCGCGTCCACGTGGCCGTGGTAGCAGCCGGCGAACTTCACGACCTTCGCCCGGCCCGTGAAGCCGCGGGCCAGCCGGATCGCGGACATGGTCGCCTCGGTGCCCGAGGACACCAGACGGACCTGCTCGACCGGCTCGATGCGCGCGACGATCTCCTCGGCGAGCGCGACCTCGCCCTCGCCGGGCGTACCGAAGGAGGTGCCGCGGGCGACGGCGGCCATGACCGCCTCCGTGACGGCCGGGTGGGAGTGTCCGAGGATCATCGGACCCCACGAGCAGACCAGGTCGACGTACTCGCGGCCGTCGGCATCGGTCAGATAGGGACCGGTACCAGACACCATGAACCTGGGCGTTCCACCCACGGCGCGGAAGGCGCGCACGGGAGAGTTCACGCCGCCCGGCGTCACGAGGGACGCACGCGTAAACAGGTTCTGCGAGACTGGGGCTTCATACGGATACGGGTAGCTCACACCAGCCATGGTCTCAGAGGCCGCGACTGACTTGCGGACGGGCGTTTCACCGCGCCGCCCCGGGGGAGGTCACTGCCATGATGATCAGGCTGCGTGGCGGGGGCCGCGGGGCCGGGGCAGGCAATACCAGTCGGGTGGAGATATGCAACGCGGTGGTGGACCGGGCGAGGGTACGGACGGCCTCGACCCGCAGCGCGCCCGCGATGCGCGCCGCCGCGGCAAGCACCGCAGGCGCGCCACGGACGCCGCGGACGCGGTACCGGGCCCGTTCCAGTCGCCCGAGGACGACGACCAGGACGGCGTGCCCAGGGGCCGCGGCATGGGCGTGACCTACAAGTACTTCGGCGCCCCCGACGGCGCGACGGCGGCCCGGGTGCCGGTGACGATGCGGCCGGAGGAGCTGGGCGGCGACGAGCTCGGCATGGGCGGCATGTTCACCAAGATCAAGCCGGAAACGGTGGCCGCGATGGTCCTGACCGGCATCGAGGGCATACCCCTGCACAAGGTGCCCCCGCTGGAACTGGTCGTCCTCCACCCCGACTACGCCGTGGTCAAGCTCCCGATGACGGTCGTCGACCCGCTGCGCGGCATCGGCGAGGAGTCGGTCGGCGCGGCCGCCTTCATCTGGTCCACCGTCCCCGACCGCGGCGGCCCGCGCGACGCGTTCAACGTCTACCAGCTGCTCCACGAGTGGCAGGACTTCTCCCACCGCCTCCACGAAGCCGGCCACCAGCCGTACTGCCTGGTCTGGCCGTAGCCGCCGCCCGAACCGACCCGCCCCTTCGCGGTCGCCGCCACCGCAAGGCGAGCGTGCGTGACGCCGCGGGCCGGAGCCGGCACGCGCCGGAGCGGGTTCCTTGGCGCGGGGCGGCGTCAAGGGCGGGTTCCGGCCACCAGACGGGCCAGGTGAGCGCACGGCGACACCTACGACGAAGCGCTCGCGTAAATCCGGCATCCGCGTAAATCCGCCGCACCGCGCCGCCGGCCAATGGCATGCTGGGCCCGTGAACGGACCCGGCATTGAGCTCACCCTCGCCCCTGAACTGCGCATCTTCGCGCCGCCCAGCCGGCGCGCCGACCGCGTTGCGACCAGCACCGACGGCGCGTCCAGCATCGGCCACGTCGTCGAATCGGCCGGAGTCCCGCTCACCGAGGTCGGCCGCCTCCTCGTCGACGGCGAGGAAGTGCCCGTCTCCTACGTGCCCCGGGCCGGCCAGTCCGTGGAAGTACTCGGAGTCAGCCGCCCGCAGCAGATCCCCGGCGCCCCGCTCCGCTTCCTCCTCGACGTCCACCTCGGCACCCTCGCCCGCCGCCTGCGCCTGCTCGGCGTCGACGCCGCGTACGAGAACGAGGACATCGGCGACCCCGCGCTCGCCACCCGCTCGGCCGCCGAGCAGCGCGTACTGCTCTCCCGCGACCGCGGACTGCTGCGCCGCCGCGAGATCTTCGCCGGCGCGTACGTCTACAGCGACAACCCCGACGAGCAACTGCGTGACGTCCTGAGCCGGTTCGCCCCCACCCTCGCCCCGTGGACCCGCTGCACCGCCTGCAACGGCCCGCTCCACGAAGCCGACAAGGACAGCGTCGGCGACCGCCTCGAACACGGCACGCACCGCTCGTACGACGTGTTCGCCCAGTGCACCGACTGCGAGCGCGTCTACTGGCGCGGCGCCCACCACGCCCGCCTGGAGCGGATCGTGGACGACGCGGTCGCCGAATTCGGCGGCGTCGGCACCGCGTAGCACCACCACCCGGAGGCGCCCGGCTGGCACACTGCCGAAGCATGACCGCCGCCGAGGACGCAGCCGCAATCACCGAAACCGCCGATGTCGTCGTGGTCGGCGCCGGCCCCACCGGGCTCCTGCTCGCCGGGGACCTCGCCGCCGCCGGACTCGACGTCATCCTCCTCGAACGACGCGCCCGCACCGCCGCCAACCTCACCCGCGCCTTCGCCGTCCACGCCCGCACGCTCGAACTCCTCGACGCGCGCGGCCTCGCCGACGAACTCGTCTCCACCGGCCGAAAGATCGACCGCGTAAGCCCCTTCGGTGGCACCGCCCTCTCCCTCCAACGACTGCGGACCCGCTACCCGTTCGTGCTGATCACCCCTCAATATGAGACAGAGAAACTGCTGGAGCGCCGCGCGCTGTCCACAGGGGCGGTCATCCGATATGACCGCGAGGTCATCGGCCTCCACCAAGACCGCGAACCCGGCCGCGTCACCGTCGACTTCCGCACCCCCGACGGCATCCGCCGGATCAACGCCCGCCACGCCGTCGGCGCCGACGGCGTCCGCTCCACCGTCCGCCAGGCCCTCGGCCTGCCCTTCCCCGGCCAGGCCGTCATCCGCTCCATGATCCTGGCCGACGTACGCCTGACCCATCCGCCCGAGGACCTCCTCGCCGTCAACGGCACCGCCGACGCCTTCGCCTTCCTCGTCCCCTTCGGCGACGGCTGGTACCGCGCCATCGCCTGGCACCGCGACGCCCACGAGGCCGAAGGCGACCCCGCCGACCTCGAAGAACTGCGCGCCATCGCCACCGCCGCCCTCGGCACCGACCACGGCATGCACGACCCCCGCTGGATCTCACGCCTGCGCAGCGACGAACGCCAGGTACCCACCTACCGCGTCGGCCGCGTCTTCCTCGCCGGCGACGCCGCGCACGTCCACTCCCCCGCAGGCGGCCTCGGCATGAACACCGGCCTCCAGGACGCCGCCAACCTCTCCTGGAAGCTCGCCGCCGTCCTCCACGGCCAGGCCCCCGACCCGGGCGCCCTCCTCGACAGCTACCACCGCGAACGCCACCCCGTCGGCCGCCTCGTCCTGCGCGTCAGCGGCGCCCTCGTCCGCGTCGTCATGGCCCGCGGCGCGATCCAGCGCACCGTCCGCGACCTCGGCGCCTCCCTCCTCGGCCGGATCGGACCCGCCCAGGACCGCGCCCTCGGCACCATCTCCGGCCTCGGCATCTCCTACCCGCCCCTGCCCGGCACCCACCGCCCCGCCGGCCGGCGCGCCCCCGACGTCGCCCTCGCGGGCGGACAGCGGCTGTACGAGGCGCTGCGCGCGGGCCGCTTCGTCCTCATCACCCCGCCCGGCGCGGCCACCCCGCCCGCGACCCCGCTCACGCACGTGCACTGGCGTACGAGCAGCCGTAGCTCCTGCGCACTCGTACGCCCCGACGGATACCTCGCCTGGAGCGCCCCCGCGGCCACGGACGCCGAACTCGCCGCCGCCGTGGGGACCTGGCTGCTGCCCGTCGGGGCGGACGGGCCGCCCAGGCCGGACCAGTCGGACCAGTAGGACCGGCCGTCCGGCCAGACCGGCCGGACCGGCCAAGCGGCCCCCGCCCGGCTCAGAAGGCGTAGGAGTCGCCCGTGTCCAGGGCCAGCACCGCGAGCTCGTTGTTCGAGCGGTTGCGGTCGGAGGCGCCGCCGTTCCACCAGGTGTCGAACCGCACCGACACCTCCGGCGGGCGCTCGCGCAGCTCCAGCGCCAGCGTGATGTGCCGGCCCCGCCCGTGCTCCGGCAGCGCCCCCGTCTCGCACACCACCTCGCGCGTCCCGATCCGCGCGCAGCCCTCCGACAGCGCCTGCCGGTCCGCGAGGTCGGCCGACAGCCGCACCCGCACCGTGGCGTTGGGCAGCGCCGACGGCCCGTCGTTCTCCGGGACCAGCCACACGCGGAGCCGGCCCTGGGTCAGCTTCACCCGCCCGTGATACGACACGTCGGCCTCGGGCCCGGCCCACGCGCCTGTGACGTCGCGGGCCGACGCCTGCGCACCACCGGCCAGGCCCGCCACACCGAGCACCAGCGAACCCGCCACCACCACACTTCGTACGGCACCACGGCGCACCGCCACCACCTCCACGCGCGGACGCTAGCCAGCACACCCGCCCGCCGGTCGGACCATCACACGAACGAGGGCGAGCCTCCCCCATTCGCCGCACCGCCCGCCGCGCCACCCCTCGTAGGCTTCCGGCCATGCTGATCGCCCGCTCCGCCGCCCTCTTCGCCCTCGCCGCCCTCCTCGAAATCGGCGGCGCCTGGCTCGTCTGGCAGGGCGTCCGCGAGCACAGGGGCTGGGCCTGGATCGGCGCCGGAGTCATCGCCCTCGGCCTCTACGGCTTCGCCGCCACCCTCCAGCCCCAAGGCGACTTCGCCCGCGTCCTCGCCGCCTACGGCGGAGTCTTCGTCGCCGGATCCCTCGTCTGGGGCGCCGTCGCCGACGGCTACCGCCCAGACCGCTGGGACATCGCCGGCGCCCTCGTCTGCCTGGCCGGCATGGCCGTGATCATGTACGCCCCGCGCGGCCGCTGACCCCCGCCTATGCTGGCGAGTAATCGCCCGTACGAACGACCGAGGAGCCCGCACATGAGCACGGCCGCCACCCGAACCGCCGTAGTCACCGGCGCGAGCAGCGGAATCGGCGCGGCCACCGCCCGGCAGCTCGCCGAGGCCGGCTACCACGTCGTCCTCACCGCCCGCCGCAAGGACCGCATCGAGGCCCTCGCCGCCGAGCTGACCGCCGCCGGCCGCGCCGCCACCGCGTACGCCCTCGACGTCACCGACCGCGCCGCCGTCGACGCCTTCGCCGCCTCCCTGGACCGCTGCGACGTGCTCGTCAACAACGCCGGCGGCGCCATCGGAGCCGAGCCCGTCGCCACCGGCGACCCCGCCGACTGGCGCACGATGTACGAGGTCAACGTCATCGGCACGCTCCACGTCACCCAGGCCCTGCTCCCCGCCCTCACCGCCTCCGGCGACGGCACGGTGGTCGTCCTCTCCTCCACCGCCGGCCACTCCACGTACGAGGGCGGCGCCGGCTACGTCGCCGCCAAGAACGGCGCCCGCGTCCTCGCCGAGACCCTCCGCCTGGAGATCGTCGGCCAGCCCGTCCGCGTCATCGAGATCGCCCCCGGCATGGTCAAGACCGAGGAGTTCGCGACCACCCGCTTCCGCGGCGACACCGACAAGGCCGCCAAGGTCTACGCGGGCGTCGCCCAGCCCCTGTCCGCCGACGACGTGGCCGACACCATCACCTGGGCCGTCACCCGCCCCAGCCACGTCAACATCGACCTCCTCGTGGTCCGCCCCCGCGCCCAGGCCTCGAACACGAAGGTCCACCGCGAGCTGTAGCGCAGACCAGCCGCTACACGACTCCCGCGGCCTTGAGATGCGGCATGAGGGCCGCCGGCTTCAACCCGGCGGCCTTCGCCGCGTCCAGGGCCCGCTGCAGGTCCGCCCCCAGGGTCGGCGTGAAGTGCAGCAGCACGATGTCCCCCGCCACGAGCCGCGGAGTCGGCGGCGTCTCGCCCCAGGTCGTGAAGTCGTACGTCCACGTGACCAGCGCCTTCACCCCGCACGCCTTCGCCGCGAGCCGCACCTCGTCGTTCACCGCCCCGTACGGCGGCCGCAACAGCTTCGGCTCCCGCCCGAACGTCGCCGCCAGCTGCTCCCCGGCGCCGCACACCTCGGCGTCCTTCCCGGCAGCGTCGAGCGTGGTCAGGTCCGGGTGGTTGACGGTGTGGTTCTCCACGCTCACCCGCCCCCGCTCCACGAGCCCGGTGAAGTACGGGGTGTCGTACGAGGTCGCCCCCGGCAGCAGGAACAGCGACGCCGGGATCTGCTTCTCCACGAGGCTCCGCGCGACGGCCGGGTCATGCACCCACCCGTCGTCGATCGTGATGAAGACGACCTTCTCGCCGGTCGGCACGTGCGACACGACGGGCGGCAACCCAACCCGAGCCGCCCCTGCGGACCCGACCGTCCCAAGGGCGAGCGACAACGAAGCGAACGCGGTGACGAGCACACGAGATCTCCACATGCCCGCCACCCTGGTCTAGACCAACTCGCCCCGTCAACCCCCGCCGGAGAGTCTCTTGACCCGAAAACCCCGCGCGCCCGGAGGCAGTTGCCCCCGCCCACACCGACCACCCCGTCCGCGCCGCGCGGCCTGGCCTCACGGCGCCCTGAGGGCGGGGTCGTCTGATTGGATCACCGTCGGCACGTCACACGACCTGACAGGGGGGACCGTATGGCCCAGTGGGTGATCACCGCGGAGAATCACGACTCCGACATGCACGCGTTCCAGACGGTGAAGCAGTTCGACGGCACCCGCGAGGAGGCGCAGGCGCAGCTGCGGGCCGTCGCCGAGTCCGGGTACGTGGCCGGGATCCCGCAATCGCCCAAGCGGCGCATGGTGTTCCGGTACGGCGGCGAAGACGCGTACTACGTCCGCGTCTACAGCAGACTCTCGCGCACGCGCGTCGTCTTCCGGCTGGCGGAGCTGGTCTTCGACACCGACTGGACCGACAAGGTGCCGGACGGCCCGATACCGCCCGGCTGAGGCGGGGCGGACGGGGACAAAGACGGACACGGGGAGCGACGCGGAAGGGCCCGGACCGAGAGATCGGTCCGGGCCCTTCCACTCCCCCGACAACTGCACCGGCGGGCCTCAGCCCTTGATGCAGATGACCTGCTTGAGCTTCGCCACGACCTCGACCAGATCGGTCTGCTGGTCGATGACCTGCTCGATCGACTTGTACGCACCCGGGATCTCGTCCACGACGCCCGAGTCCTTACGGCACTCCACGCCCTTGGTCTGCTCCGCCAGGTCCCGCGCCGAGAACCGCTTCTTCGCCGCCGTCCGGCTCATCTTCCGCCCCGCGCCGTGCGAGGCCGAGTTGAAGGACTTCTCGTTCCCGAGGCCCTTCACGATGTACGAGCCCGTCCCCATGGAGCCCGGGATGATCCCGTAGTCCCCGCTGCCGGCGCGGATCGCGCCCTTCCGCGTGACCAGCAGGTCCATGCCGTCGTACCGCTCCTCCGCCACGTAGTTGTGGTGGCAGCTGATCTCCTCACCGAAGGAGACCTTGGCCTTCCGGAACTCCTTGCGGATGACCTCCTTCGACAGGCTCATCATCGCGGCACGGTTGTACTTGGCGTACTCCTGCGCCCAGAAGAGATCGTTCCGGTACGCCTGCATCTCCGGGGTGGCCGCCAGGAACACCGCCAGGTCGCGGTCGACCAGACCCTGATTGTGCGAGAGCCCCCGGGCCACGCCGATGTGGTGCTCGGCGAGTTCGTTGCCGATGTTCCGGGAACCGGAGTGCAGCATGATCCACACCGAACCGGACACATCAATACACAACTCCCAGAAGTGATTTCCCGTGCCCAAGCTACCCAATTGCCGCAGGGCCCGCTCTCGCCGGAACTTCACCTCGTCCGCCAGGTAGTCGAACCGCTCCCACAGCCCCCCGTACCCGTCCACCGGAAACCCGTACAGCCGGTCCGGGTCCACCGGATCCCGGTGCATGCCCGCCCCGACCGGGATCGCCCGCTCGATCTTCGAGCGCAGCGCCGACAGGTCGCCCGGCAGGTCGTTCGCCGTCAGGGACGTCTTGACCGCCGACATGCCGCAGCCGATGTCCACGCCCACCGCCGCCGGACAGACCGCGTCCTTCATGGCGATCACCGAGCCGACCGTGGCGCCCTTGCCGTAGTGGACGTCCGGCATCACGGCCAGGCCCTTGATCCACGGGAGGGTCGCCACGTTGTGGAGCTGCTGCATCGCACCGGGCTCGACCGACTTCGGGTCGGTCCACATCCGGATCGGGACCTTCGCCCCGGGCACCTCTACATACGACATAACAGCCCCAATACCCCGTTAATCAAAGAAAAGTCTCAATACGCAAAAGCCTCGCTCATAGCCCCAAAACAGACAGCGGACCGGCGCCGGCACCAGCGTGTGCGATAGACATTGTGTCCAGCCGCGCCCCAGCCGCGGCAACGCATTTTCCTGACCGGCCCGGGCGACCGGCCGGTCGAAGGGAGCCAGTGGACGTGCAGCGCAAGGCAGCCAAGGCGGCCAATGCAGTACGACGAGTCCTGCCCGGCATCGCGATGCTCACCGCGCTCGCGACCGTCGGTCTCACCGGGTGTACCAGCGGCAGCGGCGGCGGAGCCGTCAACGACGCGAAGGCCGGCGGCAACCCCGCCCCCGCGCCCGCCGGGAAGTACCGCAGCCTGCCCTCCCCTTGCAAGGCCCCCGAAAGCAAGCGCCTCAAGGCGATGCTGCCGGCTCCGGACTCCCTCACCGAGGAAACGCTCGACAAGCTCTACGCCGGCACCGCGGACACCTCCTACGACGGCGACCGGCACGTCGGTTGCCGCTGGACCGCGACCACGCCCGCCGAAACGCGACTGCTGTACGTCGGATTCGAGCGCGTGGTCTCGTACGACCGCGCCACCGCCAGCGACGACGACCGGGCCCGCCAGGTGTACGTGCGCCGGCTGACGGACGCGAAGCTGCCCTTCCCCGGGCCCACCACCAGCCCCAGCACCGGCACGAGCCCCACGCCCGGAACGACCGCGAGCCCCAGCGCGAGCCCGAGCGCGAGTGCCAGTACGGGTGCGGGTGCGGGTGCGAGCCCCAGCGCGAGCGCGAGCACCGGCCCCCGCAGCCCCGGCGCGAGCCCCGGCAGCGCCACCCCCACCCCCACGCCCGAGCTCGGCTCCCGCGTCCTGGAGGACCTCGGCGACGAGGCCTTCATCGAGGACAAGCTGAGCGCGGCCGGCGCCACCGCCGCGCAGGCGCGCAGCGTGCGGATTGTGTTCCGCACCTCCAATGTCCTGGTCACCGTCGAGTACAGCGTCCAGCCCTCACCGGCCGGCGCCGTCCCGCCGAGCACCGAAACCCAGGACCGGGCGCGCCAGTTGGCGCAGGCCCTGGCGGAGCGGTTCAGCGAGTGACCGGGGGCGTACGGGGGGTCCGCGTGACGGCGCGCACAGCAGGCTCGCGCCGCGTCGGGCTACCGTTGCTCGGGTCCCGTGCCCTCGATACGCCCGTACGAAGACCGATGAAGACCCACAACGTCTGAAGGAACCATGCACCGATCAGCCTCGCGCCTCACCCGCGTTCTCGCCTGCGCAGCCGTCCCGGTGATCCTCACCGTCGCCGGATGCTCCTCCGATTCGGGCAAGGACTCGGGTTCGGGTTCGGACAACGGCAAGAAGTCCGGGTCGTCCGCGTCCTCCTCCAAGCCGAACCCGAAGGGCTCCGCCGCGCTGGAGAAGGTCGCGTACGCCACGCTGCCCGAGCCCTGCAAGGCCATAGCCGAGAAGAGCATCGACTCGCTCGTCCCGGAGGCGAAGGACAAGAGCGGTACGGCGACCAAGTCGAACGACCTGTCCAGCCGCGCCAGCTGCTCCTGGAACGGCCTCGACGTGGACGGCCTGAAGGGCTCGAAGTACCGCTGGCTCTCGGTCTCGCTGATCCGCTACGAGTCGCACGCGTCGCTCGGCAGCGGCAACAAGCGCGCCGAGGAACAGTACAAGAAGCAGGTCGAGACGGCGAAGGCGACGCAGGACGCCACCGACGTGAAGGTGGAGCCGGCGGGCAGCATCGGCGACGAGGGCACGTCGGTCGTGTACGGCGTGAAGAAGGACGTGCAGTTCTTCAACACGACGATCGTGGCGCGCACCCAGAACGTCGTCGTGACGGTCGACTACAACGGCGCGTCCTACGAGGGTGCCGACGCCCCCGACCAGGCGAAGCTGATGGAGAACGCCATCGCGGCGGCCAAGGAGACGGTCGCGTCGGTCGAGGCGGCCAACAAGGGCGAGGCCAAGGAAGAGAGCAAGGAAGAGCCCAAGAAGGAGTCCCCGCAGCCGTCGCAGTCGACCTCCTGACGACAGGCCGTACGCTGTGCCTGCCATAGCTCATTAAGGGGAGGGGATCGCGGGTGGCCGCGATGCAGCTGACTCGTACGCACCGCATATTGATCGGTGTCGTGGTCGCCGGTGCCGTGGTCATCGCGGGGATCGGTTTCGCGGGATCGTATGCCGCGGTGCGCGCGCTCGCGCTGCAGAAGGGCTTCGGCAGCTTCTCGCTGGTGTTCCCGATCGGCATCGACGCGGGCATCTGCGTGCTGCTGGCGCTGGATCTGCTGCTGACCTGGATCCGCATCCCGTTCCCGCTGCTGCGGCAGACGGCGTGGCTGCTGACGGCGGCGACGATCGCCTTCAACGGCGCGGCGGCCTGGCCGGACCCGCTGGGCGTGGGCATGCACGCGGTGATCCCGATCCTGTTCGTGGTCACGGTGGAGGCGGCCCGGCACGCCGTGGGCCGGATCGCGGACATCACCGCGGACCGGCACATGGAGGGCGTCCGCATCACGCGGTGGCTGCTCTCCCCCGTCCCCACGTTCAAGCTGTGGCGCCGGATGAAGCTGTGGGAGCTGCGCTCCTACGAGCAGGCCGTCGGGATGGAGCAGGACCGGCTGATCTACCAGGCCCGCCTGCAGGCGCGCTACGGGCGGGCCTGGCGCCGCAAGGCCCCGGTCGAGGCGCTGATGCCGCTGCGGCTGGCCCGCATCGGCGTCCCCCTCTCCCAGACGGCCCCGGAAGGCCTGGCCGCGGCGGGCATAGACCCGGTCCTCCTCCCCCCGGTGAAGCCGGTACCCCCTGCCCTGGCCGGGCGGGACGAGACCCTTGTCCTGGCCGGGCGGGACCAGGACCCCGCCGCTGCCGCCGCCCTGGCCGGGCAGGACCAGGCCACCGCGAGGCAACTCGCGGGCCAGGTCGCGGGGCAGGCCAACGACCAGGCCCCGAGCCCGCTGACCGGGCAGCCGAACGGCCCGGGCCAGGTCGCGGGTCAGGCCGCAGGCCAGATACCCGGGCAGATCAACGGCCAGACGACCGGCCACCTCGCGGGCGCGGCGAACGGTCTGATCCCCGGCCAGCCCGACGCCCAGGGCCGGGGCCAGGCGAACGGCCAGCTCGCAGGCCAGTTCCCCGGGCAGATCAACGGCCAGGCGAACGGTCAGTTCGCGGGCCAGGCGAACGGCCAGGCGAACGGCCAGGCCGATGGCCAGGTGCCGGGTCAGGCCGGAGGCCCGCTCGCCGGCCAGGCGAACGGGCAGTTCCAGGCGCAGGCCGCCGGCCAGCTCAGCGGCCAGTTCCCCGGCCAGGGGAACAACCAGGGCCAGGGCCAGGGCCCGGTGAACGGCCCGTTCCCGGGTCAGAGCGCCGGCCAGGCGAACGGGCACCTTCCCCCCGCGTTCGCGGTGGATCCGACCGCCATGCCGGCCGCGCACAACAGCGCCTGGTTCGCGGCGCCGCTCGCCCCGCAGGCCTCGTACGAGGGCGGCTACAACCCCGGGGAGCCGGCTCCGGAGGCGGAGGGTCCGCAGCAGGAGGAGCTCCCCGAGCCGCCCGCCGACGCCGACGCCGACGCACCCGCGACGGCCGATGACGACGACTCCGGCTTCGACCAGGTCAAGTTCAACGAGGCGGCCTACGAGGTGTTCCGCTCCTACCTCGACGAGCACTCCGACTTCCCGACCCCGGAGCAGGTGGACATACACCTCGCCGACCGCCACGGGATCGAGCACCCCCGCAGCTCCTCGATGATCCGCAAGCTCATGCCGGGCCTGAAGATGCGCTACCAGCGCGAGCTGGAGAGCGAGCACATCGCCTGACGAAAACACCAAGGCATGCGAAAGGGCCCGCGCCCCCTCGGGGTGCGGGCCCTTTCACATGCCGTGCCTACGGGGTCAGGCGGCCAGCAGCTTGCGCACCCGGTCCGCCCCCACCGCCAGCAGCAGCGTCGGCAGGCGCGGCCCGGTCTCCCGGGTCACGAGCAGGCGGTACAGCAGTGCGAAGAACGTCCGCTGCGCGACCTTCAGCTCCGGCGTCGGCTTCGCGTCCGGCTCCAGCCCCGCCATCACCTTCGGCACGCCGTAGACGAGGGTGGTGAGCCCGTCCAGCGACCAGTGCGAGTCGAGCCCGTCGACCAGCAGCCGCAGCGACTCCCGCCCCTCGTCGTCCAGCGACGACAGCAGCTCGGTGTCGGCGTCCTCCCGCACCAGCGTGCGCTGGTCCGCCGGGACCTGGGTGGTGATCCAGTTCTCGGCGCGGTCCAGGCGCGGCCGGACCTCGTCGAGCGAGGTCAGCGGCGTCGTCGGGTCCAGGTCGGACAGGATGCGCAGGGTCTGCTCGTCGTGCCCGGCGGTGATGTCGACGACGGACGCGAGCGTCCGGTACGGCATCGGGCGCGGGGTGCGCGGCAGCTCACCGGCGGCGGTCCGCACGGCGCGCGTGTGCGCCGCGGCGTCGGCCGGCAGCACGGAGCCGTCGGCGACCTTGCCCTCCAGCTTGTCCCACTCGTCGTAGAGCCGCTGGATCTCCTGGTCGAACGCGATCTTGAAGGACTGGTTCGGGCGGCGGCGCGCGTACAGCCAGCGCAGCAGCTGCGGCTCCATGATCTTCAGCGCGTCGGCCGGAGTCGGGACCCCGCCCTTCGAGGAGGACATCTTGGCCATGCCGCTGATGCCGACGAACGCGTACATCGGGCCGATCGGCTGCTCGCCGCCGAAGATGTGCACGATCTGCCCGCCGACCTGGAAGGACGACCCGGGCGAGGAGTGGTCCACGCCCGACGGCTCGAAGATCACGCCCTCGAAGGCCCAGCGCATCGGCCAGTCGACCTTCCAGACCAGCTTGCCGCGGTTGAACTCGCTGAGCTTGACCGTCTCGGTGAACTCGTCCTCGGTGCAGACGTAGGTCAGCTCGGTCGTCTCGTCGTTGTACGAGGTGACCTTGGTGAAGTCCTTGCCGCACTCGCCGCAGTACGGCTTGTACGGGAAGTACTCGGAGCCCGCCGCGCTGCCGTCGTCCTCGGCGGCCGCGCCGGAGCCCTCGGCGGCCTCCAGCTCGGCCTCGTCGACCGGCTTCTGCTGCGGCTTCTTGCCGCCCGGCTTGACCTTCGTCCGGTACTGGTCGAGCACGGCGTCGATGTCGCCGCGGTGCTTCATCGCGAACAGCACCTGCTCGCGGTACGCGCCGGTGGTGTACTGCTCGGTCTGGCTGATCGGGTCGTACTCGACGCCCAGCTCGGCCAGCGCCTCGACCATGGCGGCCTTGAAGTGCTCGGCCCAGCTGCCGTGCGCCGAACCGGCCGGGGCCGGGACCGCGGTCAGCGGCTTGCCGATGTGCTGCGCCCACGACGGGTCGACGCCCTCGACGCCGGCCGGCACCTTGCGGTAGCGGTCGTAGTCGTCCCAGGACAGGACGTGCCGGACCTCGATGCCGCGGCGGCGGATCTCGTCGGCGACCAGGTGCGGGGTCATGACCTCGCGCAGGTTGCCCAGGTGGATGGGGCCGGAGGGGGAGAGTCCGGACGCGACGACGACAGGTTTGCCGGGTGCTCGGCGCTCCGCCTCGGCGATGACCTCGTCCGCGAAACGGGAGACCCAGTCGGTCTCGGTGCTGCTCTGAGCCACGACACGTCCTTCTATCTCGAATGCTGGCTTCAGCCATTCTCCCAGACGTCACAGGGCGCTCCGTGGTTGTTTTATGCCGCGAAACGGATGGCGCACGCGTGGGATACTCGGCACTTGTCGGAACAACCAATCGCAGCACCCACCCCCACCTCACAGGAACGGCAGCTCATGGCATCGGTCCCTTCCCTCGCTTCTTCCGTCAATCAGCGCGTCGCGGACGCCCTCGCCTCCGCCCTGCCGGAGGCCGGCGCCGCCGACCCGCTGCTGCGACGAAGCGACCGGGCCGACTTCCAGGCCAACGGCATCCTGGCGCTCGCGAAGAAGGCCAAGGCCAACCCGCGCGAGCTCGCGACGACCGTGGTCGGGGGGATCCCGACCGGCGGCGAGGGCGATGTGATCAAGGAGATCGAGGTCTCGGGCCCCGGCTTCCTCAACATCACCGTCTCCGACCGGGCGATCATCGAGACCCTGGCCGCGCGCGCAGGTGACGACCGGCTCGGCGTCCCGTACTCCCCGAACGCGGGGACCACGGTGATCGACTACGCGCAGCCGAACGTCGCCAAGGAGATGCACGTCGGCCACCTGCGTTCCGCCGTGATCGGCGCCGCGATGGTCGAGATCCTGGAGTTCACGGGCGAGAAGGTGGTCCGCCGCCACCACATCGGCGACTGGGGCACCCAGTTCGGCATGCTCATCCAGTACCTGATCGAGCACCCGCACGAGCTGGACCACAAGGCCGCCACGAGCGCCGAAGAGGACATCGAGGTCTCCGGCGAGGAGGCCATGTCCAACCTGAACCGCCTCTACAAGGCCTCGCGCGCGCTCTTCGACTCCGACGAGGAGTTCAAGACGCGGGCCCGGGCCCGGGTGGTGGACCTCCAGGCCGGTGACGACGAGACCCTCGCCATGTGGCAGCGGTTCGTGGACGAGTCGAAGATCTACTTCTACTCCGTCTTCAACAAGCTGGACATGGACATCCAGGACGCGGACGTGGTCGGTGAGTCCGGCTACAACGACATGCTGACGGAGACCTGCAAGCTGCTGGAGGACTCGGGCGTCGCCGTCCGCTCCAACGGCGCGCTGTGCGTGTTCTTCGACGAGTACAAGGGACCGGACGGCAACCCGACCCCGCTGATCGTCCAGAAGTCGGACGGCGGCTTCGGCTACGCCGCGACCGACCTGTCGGCGATCCGCGACCGCGTCGGCAACCTGAAGGCAAGCACCCTCATCTACGTCGTGGACGCGCGCCAGTCGCTCCACTTCAAGATGGTCTTCGAGACGGCCCGCCGCGCCGGCTGGCTGAACGAGGACGTCCAGGCCGTCCAGCTCGCCTTCGGCACGGTCCTCGGCAAGGACGGCAAGCCGTTCAAGACCCGTGAGGGCGAGACGGTCCGGCTGGTGGACCTCCTCGACGAGGCCGTGGACCGGGCGACCGCCGTCGTGCGCGAGAAGGCGGAGAAGGTCGGCCTGTCCGAGGCGGAGATCGTCGAGAACGGCCAGTTCGTGGGCATCGGCGCCGTGAAGTACGCGGACCTCTCCACCTCGGCCGCGCGCGACTACAAGTTCGACCTGGACCAGATGGTCTCGCTCAACGGCGACACGTCCGTGTACCTCCAGTACGCGTACGCCCGCATCAAGTCGATCCTGCGCAAGGCGGCCGAGGCGGGCGACCGCACCCCGGTCGCGCACCCGGAGCTGGAGCTGGCCCCGGCCGAGCGTGCGCTGGGCCTGCACCTGGACGGGTTCGGCGAGCTGATCGCCGAGGCCGCCGCCGAGCACGCCCCGCACAAGCTGGCCGCGTACCTCTACCAGCTGTCCTCGCTGTTCACGACGTTCTACGACCAGTGCCCGGTCATCAAGCCGGAGCCGGAGCTCGTCGTCGGCGAGAACCGCCTGTTCCTGTGCGACCTGACGGCCCGCACGCTCACCAAGGGCATGTCCCTGCTGGGCATCCGGACCCCCGAGCGCCTCTGACGGCCCTCGCCCCGCCGGTGTGACGAGGCGCACAGGGAACCTTCTCCCTGTGCGCCTCCTCCTTTGGGTGTCGGCCGTCCACACCGAGGGGGAGCGCTCATGAACGAGACAGCACGGAGGCGCCGTACGGGGATCGCGGCCGCGGCGGTACTGGCCGCGGACGGGCTCGCGCACCTGTACTGGGCCACCGGCCTGACCTGGCCCGCCGCGAGCGAGCGGGCGCTGTCGCTGGCCGTGCTCGGCACGGAGGTGTCCTTCGCCCCGCGCGTGGTGCTCCCGCTGGCGGCGCTGACCCTCACGGCCGCCGGCGCCGTCCTGGCGCACGCCCACGGCCGCGGCGGGGCCGCGACCCGGCTGGTCACGGGCGCCGTCGCGGGCGGGCTGGCCGTACGGGGCCTGGCGGGCCTGGGCTGGGCGGCCGGGCTCCTCGACACCCCGCCCGGCCCGTTCCGCTTCCTCAACCTCGCCTTGTACACGCCCGCCTGCCTCGGCCTGGGCTGGGCGGCGGCCCGGCTGGCCCGCGCCCGGTGAGCCCGGCCGACCGGGACCGCGGCATCGCCCTCGCCCGGGCGGCCCGTGCCGGGAACACCCTCGCGATGGACGACCTGCTCGACCACCTCACCCCGTACGTCGCCCGGATCTGCACCCCGATCGCGCGGGCCGACGGCCCGGACGCCACGCAGGAGGCGCTGGTCGCCGTGTTCAAGGCGCTACGGGGCCTGCGCGAGCCGGAGACCCTGTACGGCTGGGTGCGGGCCATCGCGGTGCGCGAGGCGGTACGGGTCGCCCAACGCGCGGCGCGCGCCGTCCCGGCCGAGCTGGCCGACGTACCGGAGCGCGGGGATCCGCAGCTGGCCGCCGACATCGACGACGTGCTGGCCCGGCTCTCTCCCGGCCACCGGGCCGTCCTGGTCCTGCGGGACGTGGAGGGCCTGGACGAGGAGTCCGCGGCGGCCCTCCTCGGCGTCCCGGCGGGCACCGCCAAATCCCGGCTGCACCGGGCCCGTTCGAGCTTTCGGAAGGCGTGGTTCTCATGACGGCGTACGCGAGTGGCGCGGCCGCGATCGACACGGTGGCCCGGCTGCGGATCATGGCGGCCGGCATCCGGGGGGCCCGGGTCGTCGAACGGGTCCTGCCCGCGCCGGTCGAGCGGGTGTGGGCGGTCATGTCCGACCTGGAGGGCGAGTTCGGCCGCTTCCAGCCGGACATGCGCCGGGTCCGCGTGCTGCGGGTGACCGGCGACCGGGTGGAGGCGCTGGCCCGCAGCCGGTGGGGGCTGCGGGCCCACTTCCGGGGCGTGCTGCGGCCCGGCTGGTGCTGGTTGCAGAGCCGGTTCCTGATCATCGGCATGGCCGCCGCGCCGGAGCCGGGCGGCGGCACCCGCGTGGCCCTGACGGGCGGGGTCCGCGTCCCGGGCCGGGCGGCGATCGTCCCGCTGGGCGCGGCGGCCGAGTTGGCCGACGCCATGGCCCGCCTGGAGGCCCGGCTCGGCTGAGCCCCGGCGTCAGCCGTCGAACTCGGCCCACACCACCTTTCCGGGCGTCCGCACCCCGACCCCCCACCGGTCCGCGAGCGCGGCGACGAGCAGCAGCCCCCGCCCCCGCTCGGCCGACGGGTCCCGCTCGGCGATCCGGGGCCGCCCGGCGCCGCTGTCGTGGACCTCGACCCGCACGACGCCCTCGAACCGGAGCAGCCGCAGCCGGTAGCCCCGGCCGGGCGGTACGCCGTGCAGCAGGGCGTTGGTGGCGAGCTCGCTCACGCAGAGCAACAGGTCGTACCGGCGCGATGTCACACCCCACGCGTCAAGGGTGACACCGGTGAACTCCCTGGCAGAGCCGATGGTTTGGCGACTGCGCGGGTAGAGGCGGTCCCGCATCAGGGCGGGTTGAATATTCAGATTCACCTGACGATCGTCGCCGTCCGTGACTAGCGTGAGTGAGACGTCCAACCCGTACTGATTGCCGAGTACGGGTTGGTACGGCTATCTCTCATGCCCAGGTGGGGAGTTCACGTTCATGCCACCCAGGAAAAGGCCCCGGCCCAATGCGACGGCGATGAAGATGGTCGGCGCACTGGTTGCCGCCGCCCGCGTCGCCAAAGGACTGACCCAGCGCGAGCTCGCCGAGCAGGTCGTGATGGACATCGAGACGCTCGCCTCCATCGAGCAGGGCAGACGCGTACTGATGCCCGACGTCGCCGAGCGGATGGACCGGATCCTGGGGCTGCCCGGGCTCCTGGCGGTCGCCGCGAACAAGATGCCCGAGGTGGACTCGATCCCGCCGTGGGCGGAGGAGTACTTCGAGCGCGAGGCCGAGGCCTTCTCCCTGTCCTGGTACGACACGCTGATCGTCCCGGGCCTGCTCCAGACCGAGGCCTACGCCCGCGCCGTGTTCCGCTGCCGCGTCCCGTACATGGGAGAGGAGAAGATCGAGTTCCAGACCGCCCGTCGCATGAAGCGCCAGGAAATACTGGGCCGCCCGGTTCCGCCCACCCTCGGGTTCGTCGTCTGGGAAGCCGCCCTGCGCGACCGGATCGGCGGCGAGGAGATCTACCGCGAGCAGCTGCGCCACCTGCGGGCCTGCGCCGACCGCCCGACCATCTCGCTCCAGGTCCTGCCCCTGGGCATCACCGCTCACGCCGGTCTCGACGGACCGTTCATCCTCCTGGAAACCCCCGACCTCCAGCGCCTCGCGTACTCGGAGACCCAGCGCGGCAGCATCCTCGTTCGGGACCCCAACGAGGTCAGCATCCTCTCCCAGAAGTATGCAATGCTGCGATCCCAGGCCCTCAACGTCGTTCAGACGAAAGGCCTGTTGGACCAGCTGCTAGGAGAGTGATGAGCACCCATCTCAAGTGGTTCAAGTCGAGCTACAGCGGCAGCGAGGGCGGCCAGTGCCTGGAGGTCGCCATCGCCTGGCGGAAGTCCAGCTACAGCGGCAGCGAGGGCGGCGCATGCGTCGAGGTGGCCCCCTGCACGTCGGCAGACGAAGTGCACGTGCGGGACTCGAAAGTCCCGCACGGCCCGACCCTCACGCTCTCGCCCTCAACCTGGACGGGTCTGACTCACTGGGTCAGCGGATAGGAATGTCTGCCGGAGACCTCGTCGATCTCGGCGTGCGCCTTCTGCAGCATCTGGGACGCGAGATCCATCAGCGCTCGCGATCCCGCGATCTCCTCGCCGACCCGCAGCTGCTCCGGGTCGGTGGGGTGGCGCATGGCGTAGCCGCGCGCCCTCATCTCGGAGCCGTCCCCGAGTCTGACCAGGGCAGCCGCGCTCGTGCGGTTGCCCTCCTCGGTGAATTCCAGCTCCACATGCCACCCGACCAGCGTGGACATGGTGACTCACCTCCAGAGGTCGACCTCTATCCCTCCAGGGTGCGCCCGGCACCGGGGTACGGCCAGTCGGCCTAGCGCTCCTGGCGGAGCCAGCCGGCGACCTCGGTCGCCCAGTAGGTGAGGATCGTGTCCGCGCCCGCCCGCTTGAAGCCGAGCAGGGACTCCAGGATGGCGCGGTCGCGCTCGATCCAGCCCTTCTCGGCCGCCGCCTCGATCATCGCGAACTCGCCGCTGATCTGGTACGCGGACACCGGTACGTCCACGGCCTGCGCGACCCGGTAGAGGATGTCGAGGTAGGGGCCGCCCGGCTTGACCATGACCATGTCGGCACCCTCCTCCAGGTCCAGCGCCAGCTCCCGCAGGGACTCGCGGGCGTTCGCCGGGTCCTGCTGGTACGTCTTGCGGTCGCCCTGGAGCGAGGAGCCGACGGCCTCGCGGAAGGGGCCGTAGAAGGCGGAGGTGTACTTCGCGGTGTAGGCGAGGATCGCGACGTCCTCGTGGCCGGTCTCGTCGAGGGCGTCGCGGACGACGCCGACCTGACCGTCCATCATGCCGCTGGGGCCCACCACGTGGACGCCCGCGTCAGCCTGGACCTGGGCCATCTCCGCGTACCGCTCCAGCGTGGCGTCGTTGTCGATGCGGCCGTGCTCGTCCAGGACGCCGCAGTGGCCGTGGTCGGTGTACTCGTCCAGGCACAGGTCGGACATGATGACGAGGTCGTCGCCGACCTCCGCCTTCACGTCGCGGATCGCGACCTGGAGGATGCCGTCCGGCTCGGTGCCCGCCGTGCCCAGCGCGTCCTTGTTCTCGTCGGCCGGGACGCCGAAGAGCATGATGCCCGCGACGCCCGCCTCCACCGCCTCCACTGCGGCCTTCCGCAACGTGTCCCGGGTGTGCTGGACCACGCCCGGCATCGCGGAGATGGCCAGCGGCTCGCTGATGCCCTCGCGCACGAACGCGGGGAGGATCAGGTCCGAGGGGTGCAGCCGGGTCTCCGCGACCATCCGCCGCATCGCCGGGGTGGTCCGCAGCCGGCGGGGCCGGGAGCCGGGGAAGGATCCGTACGCGCTCATACTCAGTCGCCTCTTCGAGCTTCGAGAACAGTCGGGATCCAGCGTAGGGCGTGCCCGACGGCGCTCCCGGCCGGGCCCGCCGCGCGGACGCCCCCCCCGGCACGGGTCAGGGCCCGGACGCGGTGCGTCCGGGCCCTGATCAGCCTCTGCCCACCGGTCAGGTGGTGCGGCGCCGCCGCGCGCCGGGGCGGCGCTCGCTCGGGCGGAACACCGTCTCGCCGGCCTCCTTGGCCGCCTCACGGCGGGCCGCGCCGTACTCGGCGAGGGCCTCGGCCAGCTTGCTGACGCTCGGCTCGGGCGACAGGACGTCGACGCGCAGGCCGTGCTCCTCCGCCGTCTTGGCGGTCGCCGGTCCGATGCAGGCGATGACGGTGACGTTGTGCGGCTTGCCGGCGATGCCGACGAGGTTGCGCACCGTCGAGGACGACGTGAAGAGAACGGCGTCGAAGCCGCCGCCCTTGATCGCCTCACGGGTGTCCGCCGGCGGCGGCGAGGCCCGGACGGTGCGGTAGGCCGTGACGTCGTCGACCTCCCAGCCGAGCTCTATCAGGCCCGCGACCAGCGTCTCGGTCGCGATGTCGGCGCGCGGCAGGAAGACGCGGTCGATCGGGTCGAAGACCGGGTCGTAGGGCGGCCAGTCCTCCAGCAGCCCGGCCGCGGACTGCTCGCCGCTGGGCACCAGGTCCGGCTTGACGCCGAACTCGACGAGCGCGGCGGCGGTCTGCTCGCCCACGGCGGCGACCTTGATCCCGGCGAAGGCGCGGGCGTCGAGCCCGTACTCCTCGAACTTCTCCCGGACGGCCTTCACGGCGTTGACCGAGGTGAAGGCGATCCACTCGTAGCGTCCGGTGACGAGCCCCTTCACGGCCCGCTCCATCTGCTGCGGGGTGCGCGGCGGCTCCACGGCGATGGTCGGCACCTCGTGCGGCACCGCGCCGTACGAACGCAGCTGGTCGGAGAGCGAAGCGGCCTGCTCCTTGGTACGCGGCACGAGCACCCGCCAGCCGAACAGCGGCTTCGACTCGAACCAGGCCAGCTCCTCGCGGCGCGCGGTGGCACCGTGCTCACCGACCACGGCTATCACCGGGCGGCCGCCCTCGGGGGAGGGGAGCACCTTGCCCTGCTTGAACACCGCGGCGATGGTGCCGAGCGTCGCGCACCAGGTGCGCTGGCGGGTCGTCGTGCCGCCCACGGTCACGGTCAGCGGGGTGTCGGGCTTGCGCCCGGCGCTCACCAGCTCGGCGGCCGCGGCGGACACCGTCTCCAGGGTCGCGGAGACGACGAGGACACCGTCGCTGGCGCCGACCTCGCTCCAGCAGCGCGCCGAGGCGGTACGGGCGTCGACGAAGCGGACGTCCGCGCCCTGCTCGCCGCGCAGCGGAACGCCCGCGTAGGCGGGCACGCCGACGGCGGTCGCGACACCGGGAACCACCTCGAAGGGGATCCCCGCGGTGGCGCAGGCGAGCATCTCCTGGGCCGCGTTCCCGTCGAGCCCGGGGTCTCCGGTGACGGCACGCACGACCCGCCTGCCGGAGCGCGCGGCCTCCATGACAAGATTGGCGGCGTCCCGGATCGCCGGGATCCCGGCGGCTGCTGACGCCTCGTCAGCGACCGTCAGCTGCGGCGTGTCGACACTCGCGCGCGCATGGGTCCGTACGACGTCGAGCACCTCGGGCTCCGCGATCAGTACGTCCGCGGCGGTGAGCGCCTCGACGGCGCGCAGCGTCAGCAGACCCGGATCGCCGGGGCCGGCACCGAGGAAGGTGACGTGCCCCTGTGCGGCGACGGCCGGAAAGGCGGAGGTGGTCGGACTTGAGGGGTTCAAAGCGATCGCTCCCCCATAAGACCGGCCGCGCCCTTGGCCAGCATCTCGTCCGCGAGTTCGCGGCCGAGCGCCATGGCCTCGTCGTACGACTGGGGCACGGGTCCGGTGGTGGACAGCTGCACGAGCGTCGAGCCGTCGAGGGTGCCGACGACGCCGCGCAGGCGCATTTCATTGACAATCTGCCCGTCGGCCAGAAGGTCGGCGAGCGCGCCCACGGGGGCGCTGCAGCCGGCCTCCAGGGCGGCGAGCAGGGAACGCTCGGCGGTCACGGCGGCCCGGGTGTGCGGGTCGTCGAGCCGGCCGAGCGCGGCGATGAGCTCCGCGTTGGACGCGAGGCACTCCACGGCCAGGGCGCCCTGGCCCGGAGCCGGCAGCACGCTGTCCACGGACAGCAGGTCGGTCGCTTCATCACTGCGGCCGATCCGGTTGAGCCCGGCGGCCGCGAGGACGACGGCATCGAGCTCGCCGTCGCGCACGAACCCGATCCGGGTGTCGACATTCCCCCGAATGGCGACGGTCTCGATGCGCTTGCCGAGGGCCCGCGCGTAGTGGTTGAGCTGCGCCGTGCGGCGCGGCGAACCGGTGCCGATGCGGGCACCGTCGGGCAGCTGCTCGAAGGTCAGCCCGTCCCGGGCGACGAGCGCGTCGCGCGGGTCCTCGCGGAGCGGCATGGCCGCGATCACGAGGTCGTCGGGCTGCGCGGTCGGCAGGTCCTTCAGCGAGTGCACGGCGAAGTCGACGTCACCGCGCAGCAGGGCGTCGCGCAGCGCCGTCACGAAGACGCCGGTGCCGCCGATCTGCGCGAGGTTCTCACGGGACACGTCCCCGTACGTCGTGATCTCCACGAGCTCGACGGGCCGACCGGTGATCGCCCGTACCGCGTCGGCGACATGGCCGGACTGGGACATGGCCAGCTTGCTGCGCCGCGTGCCGAGCCGCAGGGGCTGGTCGAGACGTGGATTCATGATGCCCGTCCTGAGTCGTCGTTCTTGTCTGCCGCGTCCGCCCGGCTGACGGAGGCCACCGTCTGCGGGTCGAGATCGAAGAGTTCGCGCAGCGCCTCCGCGTACCCGGCGCCGCCGGGCTCGCTCGCGAGCTGCTTGACGCGCACGGTGGGCGCGTGGAGCAGCTTGTCCACGACGCGCCGCACGGTCTGAGTCACTTCAGCCCGCTGCCGTTCGTCGAGGTCGGGGACCCGCCCGTCGAGGCGGGCCACTTCCATGGCCACGACCTCGGCGGCCATCGCCCGCAGGGCCACGACGGTGGGCGTGATGTGAGCGGCCCGCTGCGCGGCGCCGAAGGCGGCCACTTCCTCGGCGACTATCCCACGTACGGCGTCCACATCGGCAGCCATGGGCGCGTCGGCGGAGGCCTCGGCGAGCGACTCGATGTCCACGAGCCGCACCCCGGGGATCCGGTGCACGGCGGCGTCGATGTCCCGGGGCATGGCCAGGTCCAGCAGCGCGAGCCGCACGGCGACCCCGTCCACGTGCGCCCGCACCCCACGCCGGGGCTGCCGCTGCGCGGCGGCCTCCCCCTGGTCGGCCCAGGTCCCGTGCAGTTCGAGCGAACTGGCGTCCACCCCGGCGATCGCGGCGCGACCGTCGCCGGCCGGCGCGTCGACCGGGCAGCCGTCGCGGTCGGCGCCGGGGGCGATGGTGCGCGCGACGCCACCGTCGGCGAGCCGCACCCCGGCCGCGGCGGCAGCCGCGAGCCGCGCCACGACCCCGGCGTCAACGGCGCCGGCCACATCCAGCCCCATCGGCGTTTGAGGCGCGGGGGCCGGGGCGAAGCCCCGGGAATCGGGAAGGGGCGGGGAGGGGATCAGCCCCGCGGGGCCACCCGCGGCCAGCGCGGCGGCCACGTCGTCCCCGGTCAGCACCAGCCCGGTGGCCCCCGTGCAGGAGACGACCACGTCAACACGTGTCAGCTCATCGGCGACGGACGCCATCGCGACAGAACGGGCCCGCACCCCGGTGCCCGAGGCAACCAGAATCTCGACCAAACGCTCCGCCCGCTCGGCGGTCCGGTTCGCCACCACGACCTCGGCGACGCCGACCCGCGCCAGCGTCGCCGCCGCCAGCGACGACATCGATCCGGCCCCGATGACCAGCGCCCGCTTGCCGGCGGCCCACTCCCCCACCGGCAGGTGCACGGCCAGCTGCTCCAGGCCGAACGTCACCAGCGACTGTCCGGCCCGGTCGATCCCGGTCTCCGAGTGCGCCCGCTTGCCGACCCGCAGCGCCTGCTGGAAGAGATCGTTGATCAGGCGCCCGGCGGTGTGCAGCTCCTGCCCCAGCGCCAGCGCGTCCTTGATCTGGCCGAGGATCTGGCCCTCGCCGACCACCATCGAGTCCAGCCCGCACGCCACCGAGAACAGGTGGTGCACCGCCCGGTCCTCGTAGTGCACGTACAGGTACGGAGTGAGCTCCTCCAGAGCCACCCCGCTGTGCTGCGCGAGCAGCGTCGACAGCTCGGCGACACCGGCGTGGAACTTGTCCACGTCCGCGTACAGCTCGATCCGGTTGCACGTGGCGAGCACCGCCGCCTCCGCCGCCGGCTCCGCGGCCAGCGTGTCGTGCAGCAGCTTCACCTTGGCGTCGGCGTTCAGGGAGGCCCGCTCCAGCACGCTGACCGGCGCGCTGCGATGGCTCAGCCCCACGACGAGCAGACTCATGCCGGCATCACCGCCGGAACGTCGCCCTCGGGACCGCCCTTGCGCGCGGCGGCGGCGCCGCGCCCGGCGGGCGGCATCAGGGCCGCGGCCGGAGCCGCCCCCGTGCCGACGCCGGCGTCATCGCCGGAACCGGCACCCGCGCCGGCACCCGCGCTGGCACCCGCGCCGCCGTCCGCCTCGCCGGCGTCGACGATCCCGGCGGCCGCCGCTTCCTCGCCCGCCTTGCGCTGCTCGTGGAACGCCAGGATCTGGAGCTCGATCGACAGGTCGACCTTGCGCACGTCCACGCCCTCGGGCACGGACAGCACGGTCGGCGCGAAGTTCAGGATGGAGGTCACGCCCGCCGCGATCAGCCGCTCGCTGACCTGCTGCGCCGCGCCCGCGGGGGTCGCGATCACGCCGATCGAGACGCCGTTCTCCGAGATGATCTTCTCCAGATCATCGGTGTGCTGCACGGGCATGCCGGCGACCGGCTTCCCGGCCATGGCCGGGTCGGCGTCGATGAGGGCCGCGACGCGGAACCCGCGCGCGGAGAAACCGCCGTAGTTGGCCAGGGCGGCGCCGAGGTTACCGATGCCGACGATGACAACCGGCCAGTCCTGCGTCAGGCCGAGCTCGCGCGAGATCTGGTAGACGAGGTACTCGACGTCGTAGCCGACACCGCGCGTCCCGTAGGAGCCGAGGTACGAGAAGTCCTTGCGCAGCTTCGCGGAGTTGACTCCGGCGGCGGCCGCGAGCTCCTCGGAGGACACCGTGGGCACCGATCGCTCGGAGAGCGCGGTGAGGGCGCGCAAGTACAGCGGAAGCCGGGCGACCGTGGCCTCGGGAATACCTCGGCTGCGGGTCGCCGGTCGGTGAGTTCGGCCAGTTGCCACGATGCTCCTGCGGGATGAGCGGGGCTGCAGGCGGTCACTTGTCCCTAGACCGCCCCGTCGAAAGCAGGCTATGTCTTTGTGAACGCGTGCACAAAGATTGTGTCCGCTTTGTCCGAGCAAAGTGACCGGGGTCACGCGGTCCGGGCGCACAGGGCGGGAACCGGGAACGGGCCGAACCCGTTCAAATCCGGATGGGGGCAAAACCGTACACACTCCTCATCGATACGCCCCCGAGTCCCCATAAATCGCCCATGATGGTAACCGCCCGGGCGGTCAGGCTCCCAATGCCCGGCGAAGCCTCTCAGGGTTCACCCGCCAGAAGGTGTGCTGTTCACCATCGACCAGGACCACCGGGATCTGCTCCCAGTGGAGCCGGTAGAGCTCTTCGTCCTGCGAGATGTCCTTCTTCTCCCACTGTGCACCGGTCTCGGCGCACACCTTCTCGATCACTTCCTGTGCGTCATCGCAGAGATGACACCCCGGCTTCCCGATGAGCGTGACCATCCGGTCCTCGGGGCGCTTCTTTTCCTTACGGCGCAGCAAAGGGCTCATGCGCACCATTCTCCCGCGCCGCCCGTAACACCCCCGCCCCGAAGAGTTCACGCCTCCGCATCCCATCGGTTCGGGAACTCCCGAACACAGTGGCTATGCTCGCGTCATGGCCGCTCTGGGATGGCTCACCCCCCGTAGGCGCTCCGCGACCGCGCGGAGCGTGCTGGCAGGCGAGGCCTCGGCCGAGGCCGCCCGCAAGACCGCTCTGACCGGTGCGCCGGATGCCGAAATCACCGAGGAAACCGAGAACGCCGAGGTCAACACGGCGCAGGCGGAGGCCGATGAGGCCGCCGCGGCCGCCCCGGCCCCGTTCCCCGTCGCCGGTGACGAACTGGCCGCCGCCTTCTTCGACCTCGACAACACCGTCATGCAGGGCGCCGCGATCTTCCACTTCGGACGCGGCCTCTACAAGCGGGAGTTCTTCCAGCGGCGCGAGCTCGCCCGCTTCGCGTGGCAGCAGGCCTGGTTCCGGTTGGCCGGCGTCGAGGACCCCGAGCACATGCAGGACGCCCGCGACAGCGCCCTGTCCATCGTCAAGGGCCACAGGGTCAGCGAGCTCATGTCGATCGGCGAGGAGATCTACGACGAGTACATGGCCGAGCGGATCTGGCCGGGCACCCGCGCCCTGGCCCAGGCCCACCTCGACGCCGGACAGAAGGTCTGGCTCGTCACGGCCGCCCCCGTCGAGACCGCCACGATCATCGCCCGCCGCCTCGGCCTGACCGGCGCCCTGGGCACCGTCGCCGAGTCCGTGGACGGCGTCTACACCGGCCGGCTCGTCGGCGAGCCGCTGCACGGCCCCGCGAAGGCCGAGGCCGTCCGCGCGCTGGCCGCCGCCGAGGGACTCGATCTCGAACGCTGCGCCGCGTACAGCGATTCGCACAACGACATCCCGATGCTGTCGCTCGTCGGGCACCCGTACGCGATCAATCCCGACACAAAACTGCGCAAGCATGCCAGGGCCAACGACTGGCGGCTGCGCGACTATCGGACCGGCCGCAAGGCCGTGAAGGTCGGCGTCCCCGCCGCCGCCGGAGTCGGCGCGATCGCGGGCGGCGCGGCCGCCGCCATCGCCCTGCACCGCCGCCGCCGCTGACACACCGGGGCACCGGCACCCGGCGCCCGCCTGCGCCGGAGCACCCGCACGCCCGCGGGCGGCTCCGCGCCGCCCTCCCGGCCCGCTGCCCCGGGAGCGATCCCTCACCCCTACCCGTGCCTTCGGCACGGCACTCCGGCATGCCCGACTCGGTCGCGAGCCACCTCGGAAGCGTCCATTCCGCGCCGCCAACCGATCAAGAAGCGATCACCAACTGCGACTGAATATGCCCTCGACACGCAACAGAAGTGTCGGAATCGGTGATTTGAGCAACTGGGTGTAGCGCTGCCTGTACGAAGCGTTATTCTCCTCAAACGCATGCCACCGGCCATCTGTCGCCACGACGGGTGAACGGTCCCGCACTGCACGTGATGGAAGCTCTGCCTCTGGGAGTCCCGTGTACCCACCTGTCGGGGTTGACGCCTCGGGCCTGGCTACGCTGCGCGCAACGGTCCTCGACCACCTGCGCGGCTTCGTCCCCACCGCGTACGCCGTCCCCGCCTTCGCCGCCGCCGTCCCTGCCGGCCTCGGCCCGGCCGGTCCTTGCTATGCCCTGACCGACGGCGGAGCGACCGTGGGCAGACGCGGTCGCACGGCCGGGAACGCGGGCGGCGGTGCCACCGGCACGAGCGCCCCCACCGCCCGCCGCCCCACCGCGGACAGCGACCAGGCCCGCATGATGGACCTGGTCGAACGCGCCCAGGCCGGAGAGGCCGAGGCCTTCGGCCGGCTCTACGACCAGTACAGCGACACCGTGTACCGGTACATCTACTACCGGGTCGGCGGCAAGGCGACGGCGGAGGATCTCACCAGCGAGACCTTCCTGCGCGCGCTGCGCCGCATCTCCACCTTCACCTGGCAGGGCCGCGACTTCGGCGCCTGGCTGGTGACGATCGCCCGCAACCTGGTCGCGGACCACTTCAAATCGAGCCGTTTCCGGCTCGAAGTGACGACCGGCGAAATGCTGGACGCCAACGAGGTGGAACGGTCCCCCGAGGACTCCGTCCTGGAGTCCCTGTCCAACGCGGCCCTGCTGGAGGCCGTACGGAAACTCAATCCGCAGCAGCAGGAGTGCGTGACCCTGCGCTTCCTCCAGGGCCTCTCGGTCGCCGAGACGGCCCGTGTGATGGGGAAGAACGAGGGCGCCATCAAGACGCTCCAGTACCGGGCGGTGCGCACCCTGGCCCGCCTTCTCCCGGACGACGCCCGCTGAGGGTGCCCCCGCACCGACGTCACTCCCCCGCCCGCTGCCGCGCCTACACGACAAAACAACCTGACTCTGATGACGCTGTGGTCCGATCATCCTTCGTCCGTAACCCAAGTGCCGCGCCGCTCGTTGTGCGGAATGCAGGCTCCCTGTGGACACGCCCTGCCCGAAGCCGCTCACCCGAAAGGGTGGATGTGCTCAAGGAAGGCAACCTTCCGGACACCTTGGGGAGTCGATCGTCATGACGAGAGGAGGTGCCGCCAGTGATCGCGAACGTGACTCCGCACCGGCGGGCGAACGCCTTCGCCCAGGCCCTGGAGGATCGGAACCCATCCGATCCTTCGGAACCGGACCCGGCGGCCGAGCAGTCCGAGGCACCTGCCGAACCTGCTGACCACGACCGGTTGTTGGCCCTGGCGAACGTGCTCGGTGAACGTATGCCGCGCCCGGAGCTGGATCCCGAGGTCAAAGTGGTGCAGCGAGCACAGCTCGTTGCCGCCATGGAGGCCATGGTGCTGGAGGAGAGGGCCGGGGGCGGTGCCGCCTCGGACCCTCTGGTGCCCGAGCAGCGGACCGGCCGCGGCGCCCACCGGGCGACCTCGCTCCGGAAATTGCGGCCCCGCTCCCGCTGGTCCAAGGGCATCGCAGCGGGCGGCCTCACCGTCGGTGTGGCCGCGGGGGCATTCAGCGGAGTGGCCGCTGCCAGCACGGACGCCCTGCCGGGTGACTCCCTCTACCCCGTCAAGCGGGGCATGGAGGATCTGAAGCTGGGGATGGCCGACGACGATTCGGACCGGGGCGAGCTCTATCTCGACCAGGCCTCGAACCGCCTGTCGGAGGCCCGCCGGCTGATGGAGCGCGGCCGTACGGGCGTCCTGGACCACGAGTCCCTGGGCGAGATCCGCCGGGCGCTGGCCGGCATGAAGCACGACGCGTCGGAGGGCCACCGGCTCCTCCAGGCCGCGTACGAACGGGACGGCTCGCTCGGCCCGATCCAGGCCCTGTCGTCGTTCTCCCGCTCGCACCGCGACGCGTGGGGAAAGCTCCGCGACAAGCTCCCGCCACAGCTGGGCGACGTCGGCGGAGAGGTGGAGTCGGTCTTCCAGGCCATAGACGAAGACGTGGCGCCGCTACAGAACCTGCTCCCGAAGCCACCGGAGCAGACCCGCGGCGGGACGGGACCGTCCTCGGCCAAGCCGAGCACGCCCGCCGGGAAGCAGCAGCCCGCCGCCTCCCCGGGCACCCCGACGGCCGGCGGCCACCCCGCCGGTCCGTCATCCCCGGCGGGGGGCGCCACCAGCAAGTCCCCGGCCTCCGGCGGCCTCCTGGGGGGTACGGGCGAGCTCCTGAACCCGCCCTCGGGCCAGTCCCCCGCCCCCTCGGCGGTCACCCCGGAACTCCCGAAGCCGGACATCACCCTCCCACCCCTCCTGCCGGGCCTCCTCCCGGGCCTGGGCCTGGGCGCGGAGGGCGCACCGGAGTAGCGGGCCGGGTAAACGAACGCCGGCGAGGCCAATCCAGCCTCGCCGGCGTTCGACGCGTGGGGTCAGAAGAACACGGACCGCCGCTGCACGAGCAAGCGGTACAGGGTGTGCTGGATCTGCTCCCGCACCTGGTCCGTGAGGTTGAACATCAGCATCGGGTCCTCCGCCGCCTCCGGCGGATACCCGTCCGTGGCGATCGGCTCGCCGAACTGGATGGTCCACTTCGTCGGCAACGGCACCGCCCCCAGCGGCCCCAGCCACGGGAACGTCGGCGTGATCGGGAAGTACGGGACCCCCAGCAGGCGCGCCAGCGTCTTCGCGTTGCCGACCATCGGGTAGATCTCCTCCGCCCCCACGATCGAGCACGGCACGATCGGCGTCCCCGCCCGCAGCGCGGTCGACACGAACCCGCCCCGCCCGAACCGCTGGAGCTTGTACCGCTCTCCGAACGGCTTCCCTATCCCCTTGAAGCCCTCCGGCATGACACCGACCAGCTCCCCGGCCTCCAGCAGCCGCTGCGCGTCCTCCGCGCACGCCAGGGTGTGCCCCGCCTTGCGCGCCAGCTCGTTGACCACCGGCAGCATGAACACCAGGTCCGCCGCCAGCAGCCGCAGGTGCCGTTGCGCCGGGTGGTGGTCGTGCACCGCGACCTGCATCATCAGGCCGTCCAGCGGGAGAGTCCCGGAGTGGTTCGCCACGATCAGCGCGCCGCCCTCCTTCGGGATGTTCTCGATGCCCTTGACCTCGACCCGGAAGTACTTGTCGTACAGCGGCCGCAACAAGGACATCAGGACCTGGTCCGTCAGCTCCTTGTCGTAGCCGAAGTCGTCGACCTCGTACTCCCCGGTGACCCGCCGCCGCAGGAACGCCAGCCCGCCGGCGATCCGCCGGTCCCAGCTGCCGCCACCCGCCTCCACGGGCTCCAGGGGCCGCTCTGACGCCGCGTCCGGCGCCACCGCCTCCGGCTCCGCCGCCGCGGCGACCCGCACCCGGCGCGGCGGACGCCGCCTCGGCCGGTCCTCGTCGAACGGAATGACCTTGGCGTCCGCCACTATCGCTTCGCTCCCTCAGCCGTAGCCCCGGCACTCGTCAGATCCGCGTTCAGCACCTCGGCCACGCGGTCCACCGCCCGCGCCGCCCGCTCCGGCGGCAGCAGCCCGTTCCCCCGGCTCCGCGCGAAGTCGAGGAAGGTCTCGGCGGTGGTGTACATCGGCTTGAACCCCAGGGTGTCGCGCATCTGCGCGGTCTCCACGACCCGCCCGTGCGTCAGCAGCCTGATCTGCTCGGGCGAGAAGTCCGTGACCCCCACCGCCCGCAGCGCGGCCCCCACCCACGTCACCGCGGGCAGCAGCAGCGGCACCGTGGGCCGCCCCAGCCGCCGCGAGCACTGCGACAGCAGCATCACGCCGTCGCCCGCGATGTTGAAGGTCCCGCTGTTCAGCGTCCCGCGCCGGGGCTCGCGCGCCGCCAGCCGCAGCACGTCCACGACGTCGTCCTCGTGCACGAACTGGAGCCGCGGGTCGTAGCCCAGCACCGTCGGCATCACCGGCATCGAGAAGTACTCGGCGAGCGCCGAGTCGGCGTAGGGCCCCAGGATGTTCGCGAAACGCAGCACGCACACGGCCACGTCGGGCCGCCGGCGCGCGAAGCCCCGTACGTAGCCCTCGACCTCGGCGGCGTCCTTGGCGAAGCCGCCCGACGGCAGCGACTTCGGCTGCGTGGTCTCGGTGAAGACGGCCGGATCCCGCGAGGTGCCCCCGTACACGCTGGTACTGGACTTCACCACGAGCCGCCGGACCGTCGGGGACTTCTGGCAGGCCCCGAGGAGCTGCATGGTCCCGATGACGTTGGTTTCCTTGACGGTGCTGCGGCCGCCACCCGGCACCGCGGTGCCTCCGGTGACCGCCAGGTGGACCACCGTGTCCACGGCGTGCTCGGCCAGCACGCGCACGATCGCCGACTGTCTGATGTCCGTACGGACGAACTCGGCCGATCCGAGCCGGTGCGGCGGGGTCACCGCGTCCACGGCGATCACCCGGTCCACTTCCGGGTCGCGCTGGATACGGCGCACGAAGCGGCCTCCCAGCTGCCGGGCAGCCCCGGTGACGAGCACGACCTTCCCCACGAGCTCAGCGCCTCCCTCGAAGAAGTCCCCCGGCTGCACCGCAGCCCCTCCACCAGGATGGTGGAGGGGCTGCGGAGAACACGTACAGCTGCCGTTTACTTCTTGTTACGACGCTGGACGCGGGTGCGCTTGAGCAGCTTGCGGTGCTTCTTCTTAGCCATCCGCTTGCGCCGCTTCTTGATAACAGAGCCCACGACTACCCTCGCTCACTTCTCTTCACTCGGTGCGGGGCGTCTGGGCCCACACGACCTACGTCGGCCTAGCCTACCCGCCCGAGCTCTGAGCTTGTAATCCGAGGGCATCCGCGGGGAGCCGAGGTGTCCCCCTCAGGCCGACTCCACCCCCACATAGGACTCTCGAAGGTACTCGTGGACCGCGTTTTCGGGGACCCGGAAGGACCGGCCCACCCGGATTGCGGGCAGATGACCGTTGTGCACCAGGCGGTACACGGTCATCTTCGACACTCGCATCACCGAGGCAACCTCTGCCACGGTCAGGAACACGACCTCGCTGAGAGGCCTCTCGCCAGCAGCCATGACACACCTTGACCTTCCGCGCATGACGGGCACCGGCTTCCCCTCCGGTTACTCCTCGTCGTCGCACGCTCACTCCCCAGAGTAGGGGCGTGTGATACGAGTGGGGAAGAGGAGCTACAGCCACTCCTGGCCCACCGAAAGACTCGCCCGATGGAGTACATACCGAGTGAGCGGTCGGTAGTAGTCCGAGCGCACCCCGTCATCAAGCGGAACGGCCACCGCGACGCGCCCCTCGGCCTCTCCCACGAACAGCGCCGGATCATCCGTGTCCGCCAGGCCGATCGCGTCCACACCGAGCTGACCTGCGCCGCAGACCCACCCGTGATCCCCCACCACCAGCTCCGGCAGCGGCCCGCCGGCCTCCGCCAGCGCCCCGAGCGCGATCCGAACCGGCAGCGGTGAATGGGTGTGCGCGCCGGTGGCACTCCCGGGTGGCCGCGCGCCGGGTTCCCGCACCAGTGCGACCCCCCGTACGTAATCGATGCGGTGCGGGCGTACGCCGAACCGGGTCGCCATGTCGACACCGGCCCCCTGCGCCGGGGTGAGGACATCACATCCCGCCGCCGACAACGCCTGCGCCAAGCTGACGTAGAAGCCCAGGAGCCGGTGCGGATGCCCCGTCCCGAGCAGGACGGGCGACCGCGCCCCGGCCGCCTCGCGCAGCCGCTCCGCGAACGCCTCCAGGGCCGCCACCGTCCGCTCCGGATCGATCACGTCCGGGCCGCTGACGTGCGAAGGGTCCGCCGAGACCCCGCACTTGTCCGCCATCAGCCGCAGTAAGTCACCCTCGCCCCAGCACCACTCCGGATCGAGCCCCAGCATCACCCGCGGATCGCGCGCCGCGAACAGCCGGTAACTGCGCAGGCTCTCCTCCCGGGACGTCGCGACGGGCCCGGCCAACCGGGCGGCCAGCAGATGCGCGCGCAGCGCGGCGGTGCTCAACACCCTCCGATGCTGCCGCAACGAATCCGACGGATCATCAATTCCGCTGAGGAGCCCCACCGTTGGCGTAACGATGCATCACAGCGCCCGGGCGGCGCGCGAGCGGCTTACGTGAGCAGGCCACGCAACGGGAACACCGCCCGCCGCGTCGCGAGAACGGCCTGATCCGTCCGGTCCGCCGGGTCGTAGCCCGCGTCCCAGTCCCGCCAGGCCGGATCGCGCCCGTCCGTCATCCGGGCCGGCGCCGGCTGCCGGGTCCGCGCGTACACCTCGTCGCGCCACGCGTCCGGGACCACCGCCGCCGGATCCACCGGCCGGTGCGCCGCGATCCCCACCAGGTGCGTCCACGACCGCGGTACGACGTCCACCACCGCGTACCCGCCGCCGCCCAGCGCCAGCCAGCGCCCGCCCGCGTGCTCGTGCGCGAGCCGGTGACAGGCCTCCTGCACGGCCCGCTGCGCGTCCAGCGACACCGCCAGATGGGCCAGCGGGTCCTCGAAGTGCGTATCGGCCCCGTGCTGCGTCACCAGCACCTGCGGCCGGAAGTCCGCAAGCAGCTCCGGCACCGTCGCGTGGAACGCCCGCAGCCAGCCCTCGTCGCCGGTCCCGGCGGGCAGCGCGACGTTCGCCGCCGAGCCCTGGGCGGCCGGCCCGCCCGTCTCCTCCGGCCAGCCCGTCTGCGGGAACAGCGTCCGGGGATGCTCGTGCAGGGAGATCGTCAGCACCCGCGGGTCGTCCCAGAACGCCGCCTGCACCCCGTCGCCGTGATGCACGTCCACGTCCACGTACGCGACCCGCTCGGCCCCCAGCTCCAGCAGCCGCGCGATCGCGAGCGCCGCGTCGTTGTACACGCAGAACCCCGCCGCGCCGCCGGGCATCGCGTGGTGCAGCCCGCCCGCGAAGTTCACCGCGTGCTCGGCCTCCCCGTGCCAGATCGCCTCCGCGGCCGCCACCGACTGGCCCGCGATCAGCGCGGACGCCTCGTGCATGCCGTGGAACGCCGGATCGTCCATGGTCCCGAGCCCGTACGAACCGTCGGCCACCCCGGGATCCGCCGACACCTCGCGCACGGCCGCCACGTAGTCCTCGCGGTGGACGAGCCGCAGCGTCGAATCCCCGGCCTCCGGGGCCGCCCGTACCTCCATCGCCCGGTCCAGCCCGAAGGCGCGCACCAGGCCCATGGTCAGCGCCAGGCGCACCGGATCCATCGGATGGCTCGGTCCGAAGTCATACCTCGTTACCGCCTCGTCCCACATCAACAACCCGCGGCCGCTCATGCCGGACACCGTATCGGGCGCCCTCCGCGCCGAACGAGCGGGCGTAGAAGAGCGTCACCAGCACCAGCACCATCGGCACGAGCATCGCGCCCCGGTAGCTCCACGCGTCCCCGATCCCGCCGACGAGCGGCGACCCGATCAGGAACCCGACGTAATTGAAGATGTTCAGCCGAGCGATCGCCGTGTCCGACGCCCCGGGGAACAACCTGCCGGCGGCCGCGAACGTCTGCGGCACGATCACGCACAGCCCGATCCCCAGCAGCGTGAACCCGAGCATCCCCAGCCACGCCCCGGGCGCGGCGGCCACCACCGCGAACCCGCCCGCGGCCACCACCGTCCCGACCCGCACCACGGCCACCGCCCCGAACCGGCGCACGCCCAGGTCCCCGACGGCCCGCCCGATCAGGGTCGTCACCATGTACACGTTGTACGGGACCGTCGCCAGCTGCTCCGAGCTCCCCAGCACGTCCTGGAGGTACTTGGCGCTCCAGTTCGAGACCGTCGAATCCCCGATGTACGCGCACGCCATCACGAGGCACAGCGGCAGCAACAACGTGAACCCGCCGGCCCCCAGCCCCTTCTCGGCGACCTCCCCCTGCCCCTGCCCCTGCCCCTGCTGCCCGACGTAGAACCGGCTCCCGTAGAACGCGAGCGGCAGCAGCGCGGCCACCGCCGGGGCGTAGCCGGCGAGCAGCGAGAGGTGCCAGTGCGCCCCGGCCCAGGCCGCCGACGCCCCCACGATCCCGCCGAGACTGTACGACGCGTGAAAGCCGAGCATGATGCTGCGCCCGTACGCCCGCTGGAGACTGACGCCGAGCATGTTCATGGACGCGTCCAGCGCACCCACCGACAGCCCGAACGCCCCCAGGGCCACCGCCACGTGCCACATCTGCGTGCCGGCGCCGACCCCGAGCAGGGACAGCAGCACCAGCGGCTGCGCCCACCGCAGTACGGCGGCGGGCGCGATCCGCTTCACGAGGTGCTCGGTCGCCACGCTCGCGACCCCGGCGAGGACGGGCACGGCGGCGAGGAAGGCGGGCAGCAGCCCGTCGGATATCCCGTACCGGTCCTGGATGGCCGGGATCCGGGTCACGAGCAGGGCGAAGGTCACGCCCTGCACGAAGAAACTGAACCCCAGGGCCCCGCGCCCACGCCGGAGCCGCACATCAGCTGTCATGGCGGCACAGCGTAGGGCCGCGGGCTACCCGTGGGTAGAGAGATCACACACCAATGTCCGCTGTGATCAGCCCGCAGGTGACGGGACGGGCTCAGGCCTCCAGTCCGAGCAGCCCGATCAGCTGCTTCATGTCCCCGAAGTACCCGGTGGCCCCAGGGAGCCGCTCGGCCGGCAGCATCCCGGTGAACGCGTACACGTCCATCCCCGCGGCGACGGCGGCCCGCACCCCGAGCGGGCTGTCCTCGACGACCACGCACCGCGAGGGCAAGACGCCCATCTGGTCCGCCGCGTGCAGATACAGGTCCGGGGCGGGCTTCCCCTGCCCGACGTCCTCCGAGCTGTAGATCCACTCCTCCTCGAACCACCCGTCGATCCCGGCGGCCCGGTGCCCGACCCGGATCCGCTCGTGGGTCCCGGAGGAGGCCAGGCAGTACGCCACCCCCTGCGCGGTCAGCGCCCCGAGCACGTCTTCCACACCCGGCACGGGCTTCAGCTCGCGCTCGAACGCGGCGAACGTCCGCGCGTGGAGGGTCTCGTCGAATTCGGCCGGCAACCGCTCCCCGGTCCGCTCGAAGACGACGTCGTGAACCCGGTGCACGGCCGCCCCCATGTAGTCGCGGAGGGATTCGTCGTAGGAGGTGGGGTGTCCCAGCTCGCTCAGGTACCCGGCGAGGATCCCGTTGGCGAGCGGCTCACTGTCCACCAGCACGCCGTCGTTGTCGAAGATGACGAGGTCGTAGCCCATGTCACAACATTACGAGTAGTCAGACCGCGTCAACCCGAACCCCATGCCGGGCATCCGCAGGACAACCCGACCGGGCCTGGTGCGAACGGCCCACCGACCCGTAAACGCAGAAAAGCCCCGCACCAGTTACCTGGTGCGGGGCTTCCCACAATGATTGTTCGGCGGCGTCCTACTCTCCCACAGGGTCCCCCCTGCAGTACCATCGGCGCTGAAAGGCTTAGCTTCCGGGTTCGGAATGTAACCGGGCGTTTCCCTAACGCTATGACCACCGAAACACTATGAAGATATCAACCGGATGACAACACGGTCGTTACTTCAGAACTAACACAGTGGACGCGAGCAACTGAGGACAAGCCCTCGGCCTATTAGTACCAGTCAGCTCCACCCGTTACCGGGCTTCCACATCTGGCCTATCAACCCAGTCGTCTACTGGGAGCCTTACCCTCTCAAGGAGGTGGGAATACTCATCTTGAAGCAGGCTTCCCGCTTAGATGCTTTCAGCGGTTATCCCTCCCGAACGTAGCCAACCAGCCATGCCCTTGGCAGGACAACTGGCACACCAGAGGTTCGTCCGTCCCGGTCCTCTCGTACTAGGGACAGCCCTTCTCAATATTCCTACGCGCACAGCGGATAGGGACCGAACTGTCTCACGACGTTCTAAACCCAGCTCGCGTACCGCTTTAATGGGCGAACAGCCCAACCCTTGGGACCGACTCCAGCCCCAGGATGCGACGAGCCGACATCGAGGTGCCAAACCATCCCGTCGATATGGACTCTTGGGGAAGATCAGCCTGTTATCCCCGGGGTACCTTTTATCCGTTGAGCGACGGCGCTTCCACAAGCCACCGCCGGATCACTAGTCCCGACTTTCGTCCCTGCTCGACCCGTCGGTCTCACAGTCAAGCTCCCTTGTGCACTTACACTCAACACCTGATTGCCAACCAGGCTGAGGGAACCTTTGGGCGCCTCCGTTACCCTTTGGGAGGCAACCGCCCCAGTTAAACTACCCATCAGACACTGTCCCTGATCCGGATCACGGACCGAGGTTAGACATCCAGCACGACCAGAGTGGTATTTCAACGACGACTCCACAACCACTGGCGTGGCTGCTTCAAAGTCTCCCACCTATCCTACACAAGCCGAACCGAACACCAATATCAAACTGTAGTAAAGGTCCCGGGGTCTTTCCGTCCTGCTGCGCGAAACGAGCATCTTTACTCGTAGTGCAATTTCACCGGGCCTATGGTTGAGACAGTCGAGAAGTCGTTACGCCATTCGTGCAGGTCGGAACTTACCCGACAAGGAATTTCGCTACCTTAGGATGGTTATAGTTACCACCGCCGTTTACTGGCGCTTAAGTTCTCAGCTTCGCACGCCCGAAAGCGCACTAACCGGTCCCCTTAACGTTCCAGCACCGGGCAGGCGTCAGTCCGTATACATCGCCTTACGGCTTCGCACGGACCTGTGTTTTTAGTAAACAGTCGCTTCTCGCTGGTCTCTGCGGCCACCCCCAGCTCACGGAGCAAGTCCGATCACCAGTGATGGCCCCCTTCTCCCGAAGTTACGGGGGCATTTTGCCGAGTTCCTTAACCATAGTTCACCCGAACGCCTCGGTATTCTCTACCTGACCACCTGAGTCGGTTTAGGGTACGGGCCGCCATGAAACTCGCTAGAGGCTTTTCTCGACAGCATAGGATCATCCACTTCACCACAATCGGCTCGGCATCAGGTCTCAGCCTTAATGAGGGACGGATTTGCCTACCCCTCGGCCTACACCCTTACCCCGGGACTACCACCGCCCGGGCTGGACTACCTTCCTGCGTCACCCCATCGCTTACCTACTACAAGTCTGGTTCGTCGGCTCCACCACTTTCCTTTCCCCGAAGGGTCCGGAACGGCTTCACGGACTT